>CAWCGF010000004.1:0-157554 GCA_963794955.1 uncultured Acidobacteriota bacterium | reverse complement strand
TGAAGAAGTGATTGACGACACCTTTAAGCAGTGGTCATAATCAGATCATTGAGAGGAACTTCTGATGGCTTTACCACAAGAGAAAGTTTACTACACGCCAGAGCAATATTTGGCAATGGAGCGAGCTTCTGATATTCGCCACGAATACATTAACGGATATGTCTTCGCGATGGCAGGCGAAAGCCCCAATCACGGACGGATCAAGTCTGATGCCAATCGAATTATTGGTAATCAGCTTGTTGGGAAAATCTGCGAGACGTTCACTTCGGACACGAAGGTTCGTACGCCCGGCATTAACATTTTTGGCTATCCTGATGTGTTGGTAGTTTGTGGCGAACTCATTTTTCACGATCAATTTCAAGATGTGATTCTCAATCCCAAAGTCATTATCGAAGTGCTTTCGCCCAGCACCGAAGCTTATGATCGGGGCGAGAAATTTTTCAGCTATCGCCAGCTTGAGTCCTTAACCGATTACCTGCTCATCGCACAAGACAAAGTCCATATCGAACATTATGTGCGACACGGTAAATTCTGGTTGCTGGCAGAAGAATCTGATTTGGCGAACAGCATGGTTATTGAATCTATTGACTGCTCCTTGCCTCTGAATGAGATTTACGCCCGTGTTCAATTTCCGGTTAAGGAGCCGCCGCTGAGTCTTTAGGTTGAAAGCAAAATATGAACCTCGAATTACGATCCGTCAGAATCAAGAATTGCGGGCCGATTGACGACATCAAGATAGCTTTCTTTGATGCGAGCGGGAAGACGTTGCCTGTTTGTGTGATTGGCGGTGCGAATGGGACCGGGAAGACAACGGTCTTAGAGGTGATTGCCTCGCTATGGGAAACTATCGGAGGCAAAGAAAACGAGAACTCCATTCTGGGTCGAGCAGATTATGCAAAAGGGGATTTTATTGTAAATGGGGAGCCTTTTAGTATCGTTTGGGAAGAAAAAGAAAAAGAGGTCAAATTTTTTCTGAATAGTAACGAAAGCGAGGGCTCTTATTTTGTACGTGGGCTAAAAAGAGGGGGCGAGATTGTTCGAGAAGTACGCCCCGGCCAGTCAAGACTTTCTTTTGTAACTCCAATTTTGTCGTTATCCTCAATCATCTATTTCCCACACTACCGAAGTATTGAGCCAGTAGAAGGAACTCAAATTAATAAAGAAGAATATGCTTTTCAGTTTGTCCATCGTTTTGAAACCATAAAACATTTCCCCGGATCTCTTGATAGCTATTTGATTTGGCTTGACTACGCTGAACCTGAAATATATCAAGGTATTATCAAGTTCCTTAATGAACTTAATTTTGATGGAAAAACATTTCACGTTAATCGCAAGGAATTGGCTGTTTTAGTTAAAACCAAAGACGGTCACGAACATAAGCTCCACGAGCTAAGCTCAGGCGAGCAAAATTTGTTAATCATTTTGATTGAGCTACGCCGAAGACTTGAGTCTGGGGACATTGTCATGATTGACGAAATATGAAAACAGCTTACACCCTGCGTATCAACATCGGTTGGCGCAGGGTCTCCTCACTCTGCAAAAGGAAATCCCTTATCAACTTCTCGTCACGACGCACGCGCCCGCGTTTGTCGAAATCTTTGGTGAAGAAAACACGCGCTTACTGACTCCGTTTTAATCCGACAGCCATGCGAACCATTTCATCATTGCCCCCTGAATTAACGCGGATTTTGTTCGACGCTGGAAGCCGAATAGTCGTACTGGTCGAAGGCGAAGGCGACCGCGAAGTGTTGCGCGAGTGGTTTGAAGAAGAGCGCGTCGAAGTTGAATTTTACGACTGCAGCGGCATTTCGCGTTGACCAAATGGCTGAATGAATTGCTCACGCTAGGCACGCAGAAACGAGCTTATGGAGTCACTGATCGGGATTTCCGTTCTGATGAAGAAGTCGAAGCTTCGTATACTGAAGACTCACATCAATTCATCTTGTGACGCTACGCGACTGGAAAACTACTTGCTTGAACCGAAACCGTTACGGGAAGTGCTACGGGTGCGCCATCCAGAAATCATCAAGGAACTGGCAATGAACAAGCGATGGCGGACACAGCTTTTGGAACGATGCCGAAAGCTGAAAAGCATTATGGCGGCGAATTGGGTGTTTGTTGAAACAAGTCACAGCTCGCAAGGCGTAAGACCCCGAATATTTCCCCGTTGGGTACGACCGACCGTCGACGTTGTAATTCACGCAGGCTGCCAAACAGTTGCAATGTTCAGAAGCTGATGCGGAAGAATTCATAGTTCGAAAAAGAAGAGTTGATCGAACAGTCACTATATCAACTCGAAACTGCGCATCGCGTCATGGATGGCAAACGTCTCTTACATTGGATTCAGCGAGAGCAGTTCAAAACAGGAGACGATTACTTTCGCCGTCGCTTAACCCGCGAAGCCAAACCGCACAACCTTCCCGCAGATATTGTGCACCTTATTCGTGAACGAATTATAGCTCACAGCAGGAAATCGGCTGGGCTAAAGATCATTGCTTGAGGGGGTCTTGTGTTCCCGAGCTTAAAATCAAAAATCGCCGCTGACACCGCCAACTCGCGCTGGCCAATGAAATGCATAAAGATTGGCACGACACGCCCGCCGTAGGCATCAATCCCGCTGTAATCGCCAAAAAAAACGGACTTGTTACATTCAAACGGTGCAATGTTGATCTTGTGATTGACAAAGGTTTTGCCCCCATCAATGCTGCGCGCCAAGGTCATCCCGGTTTTCGTGCCTGCAAGATCGCGGCGGTCATAAAACGTGATGTTGATGGAACCGTCTACCGGATCAATCGCCATCCACGTGAAGAACTGATCTTTGCCGTTGGTTCGCTTGTCATCATTGACGCGTACCGGCGTTGACCAGGTATTTCCGCCGTCGTGCGAGGACATTAAAAATACGTCGTGATCGCCGTTGCGCGCGTCTACCCAGTTCACATAAATCGTGCCGCGCTGAGGGCCATTACTGGTATCAACTTTTGTGACGGGCATGCCGTTTGCACGGTCGAGTCCGGGCATGGCAAAGTCCCAGCCGCCGGGCATCTCGGAAATGATTTTGTCTTTGCCAAAGGTCACACCGCCGTCCAGGGACTTATCGAAGTACAAACCTTTTGGCCCCGCCCAGACGAGATAGACTTCGCCTTTCAGTCCTGCCGCCGCAATCGCGCCTTCCATTGTGTTATCGCTGTCTTCGCAATCGCCCGTGGTGTCGCTCACTTCAAACGGTGCGGCAAACGTCTTGCCGCCATCGCTCGAACTTGAAAAGAAAATATGCGAGCGATGTTGCGGGTCTTTGCTGCCGTAAACATCAAAACGCGTCCAAGCCAGGTACAGATTGTTTTTGTACGGGGAGCCGAAAACATTGTCCGTCACGATGTAGGGCTTATCTTCAAAGGGCGTGACGGAATTGATGTGGTCAATCACAGCTACGGGGGCAGTCCAGCCGCTGCCGCCATTTCTTGACTCGCTCACCCAAATGCCACTGAACGCGCGTTGCGGACGTTTGACACGGATGCCATCGAACGACATATACGAATGGTACGCGATGCCTTCGCTGCTGAACGCAATGGCATCGTCGCCTTGCCGCAAGTTGCGGGAATTTTGCGCGCTGACTGTTGTCCAAGTCTTGCCGCCATCCGTGGTCACATAACGACAATTGCTTACGCTTGCCCCAGGTCTTCCATACTGAAACGAGACGCCGATGATGTTGTCCGGGTTCTTGGGGTTGATGGCGATGGAAACTTCGCCTGGATTGACGGCATCTTTTTCCGTAATTCTGACTACGCGATGCGTTTGCGAGAAGATGGTGAGGGAAAAGACGGAGGCCAAAAACAAAAACAACCAAACGCGACAAATCATCTAAGCATTCTTCCTTTCTGATGCGGTGAAAGTTTCCAGGACAGGCACATCCGTTCGTTCCAGCAACGCCAACCCAGCGCGGATGACTTGATGCTGTAGCGCGGGATCGTGCGGCGCGCCCAGCGGAAAGCCCATTGGAAACGGCACGAACAACGCGCGCGGCGGATGAATGACCGAAGTGATTTCGCGCAGCAGCGAGATGCCAACCGTACTGATGTTTTCGCGTTCGATAGCGCCAGAAAGCAAACCCACGGTTTGCACACACATCGGTCAGGCAGGCGTCAGAAACACGGCGTCTACCTCATCCGCGCGCAACATCTGAGCCACTTGCACCGAGGTCTCATCAATCAACTTGCGCGGCATCACAATGGAACCCATGAAACTAAAATGCCGAGCATTCAATTCACCAATCACCCCTTGCGTTGCCAGTTCACGAAAGCGATCCAGTGGGAATGCGAGGTTGCGATCCGCTGCAATGCCGCTGTGATCGAAGCCGGGGCTGCGATGGCTTTCACGGAGCGTTTGTGTCTCGACCGTGTTGGGGATTTCGCGGAACGACGTATCACCGCCTTTGATCGAATGATCGAAGTTTTCCTGTTCGGGCAAATGTACGCCAGCGGAAGTGACAAGCGCGATGCGCGCTTCATTCAATGGCTTGCGCAGCGGTGTGCAGGGCACCGGATCAAAAGCGTAACGCGAGAACGGATAGCCCTTCATGAAGAGCCGATGCGAAAAAACTAAATCATCGTAAGTCGCCATAAATCATAAATCCAAGACGATAGGCGGATGCACAAGCTTGTATTGCTCATTGCAGTTGGAGGCATTGACGAAGTGAATGCCATCTTGTGTTAATTGCCCATAGCCCGCGTGAATATGCCCAAAAAAATGTGCGCGCGGCTTGATACGCTGGACAACAGGCAGCAATTCTTCACATCCCACTGCCTCCGCTCTTCCCGTCCATACTTCAGACACCATATCGAGAATGCCGTGCGGTGGGCCGTGGGTAATCAGTACATCAGTGTCTTCAGGAATCTGGCTTCCATTTGCGCGCGATCTCTTTCGCCGCGATCCAGATTGAAGGCCCAGTCGTGAAACCTGGGTTGCCAGGGCGAACCATAAATCTTCAAACCTTCGAGGACGACGAATGAGTCTTGCAGATAATATGCGTTGGACATCAACGCGCGCGCCATCTCAGGTGATTTCTCAAAGAGAAAATCGTGATTGCCGGCGACAAAGATTTTGTGCTTGTATGGCAACGTGCCGAGCCAGCGGTTGAATTCAACGACTTCGTCAAACTTGCCCTGGACGGTGGCGTCTCCGGCGTGAATGAGGATGTCGCCTTCCGGCAAATCGACGAACTGGTTATGACGTGAGTGCGTATCACTGATTGCTACGATGCGTGGCATAAAATGCAGTATACAATGTTGTGTGCCATAATTCCCGCCGATTGAAACGTATGGAGTATGTTTTCCAATGCCAGAAAGTCAAGCCAACGAAATCATCCAACGCAAACAAAGCCACTTCGATTTGTGCGCCCAACAAGATGTTGAGTTCAAGCACAAGACGACGTGGCTTGAACACGTCGAACTCGTCCATCAACCCCTGACCGAAACCTTACTGGACGACATTGACTTGCGCGTTGAAGTCGTCGGCAAGCAGTTGAATTACCCCATCATCATCACCGGAATGACCGGCGGCACACCGGACGCAGGCAGATTCAATAAAGAAGTCGCCGCCGTGGCGGATCGTTTAGGCATTGGCTTTGGCGTCGGCTCGCAACGCGTGATGCTGAATTACCCGGAAGTCACCGAAACGTTTTGCGTGCGTGAACAAGCGCCTAACGTCTTACTGTTCGGCAATATCGGCATTGCCCAGGCACGCGAGATGAGCACGGCGGCGCTGCAAAAAATGGTGACTGACATTCAAGCCGACGCGCTCTGTGTACATCTGAACACGGCGATGGAAATTGTGCAGCATCAAGGCGACCGTGATTTTCGCGGCTCGCTTGCTACGATCAAACGACTCATTAACGAATTACCTGTCCCTATTATTGTCAAAGAAACCGGCTGCGGCTTTGCGCGCGAAACCGGCGAAAAACTCGTGGCTGCCGGAGTCGAATGGATTGATGTTTCCGGCGCGGGTGGCACGTCGTGGGTAGGCGTGGAAACGCTCCGCAATCGTGCCTTGCAACATCTCGGCGAAGCATTTTGGGATTGGGGTGTGCCGACCGCTGCAAGCGTATTAGAACTGCATGGGCTGGGGCTAAAGCTGATCGCGTCGGGTGGCATTCGCACCGGAATGCACGCAGCAAAAGCATTGGCTTTGGGGGCACAAGTCGCAGGTGTCGCGTTGCCTGTGCTGCGCGCTTATGTCGCGGGCGGCGCAGCAGGCGTCGAAGCGTATTTGCAGGCCATGATTACCGAATTGCGGGCAGCGATGATGTTGTGCGGTTGTGCGAAAGTGGCTGACCTGAAAGCCGGATGTGCGGTGTTGAGCGGGAGATTGTTGGAGTGGGCGACACAACGAAAATTAGTTTAGCTTAGCCGGAACTTTGCTTTTGCTCCATCGTGTGACGATGACATGAAAACCAAAGCTGTTCTTTTGAAATTAGCAATTATTGCACTGCAACTTGCGTCCTTAGCCATTCTCTTTGTTGTCCAAGTTCGCCTCGTGATTTGGGCAGAGCAAACCTATTCTCTGGAAAAATCGAATTTTCCATGGACTGCTGCTATGCTCTTAACCTTAATCCCGCTAACACTGATTGCTGCTATATTTTATCGCACGCTGAAACGTTTGCGGACTGGATCTAAAGCGCAGGTGTTTATATTAGGTGCTATCCTTTTTCTAGTAGGTGTAATTGGTGCGCGTGGGGTAATGCAACTTAATAACTTTTTAAAAGCGGGAAACCATTCGACTGCAATCGCCTCTCTACAAAAGATACATAAAGCTCAAAGTGACTTTAAAGCGAAAAATAACAAATACGCGCTTCTGCAAGAACTAGTTGACGCCAAATTGATACGCCCAAATTATCTTACTGAAGAAGGCACGCGAGGCTACAAATATTCTGACACAGACATTTCTGCGGAAACCTTTTGCATTCACGCAGACCGCATAAAAAACGGTATGGGAAACAAAGATTTCCACGTGACAGAATCCGGCGAGATTCGCTTCATCGAAGCGCAGGTCAAAGGAACCGTGCCGAGAGGACAGGGGAAGAGCTTCTATTCTTCTGAGGAGTAAGGTGCGATGAGTAGCCTGACTTTCTTCGTTGTGTTCGAGCAAACCTGGCAAAGCCGGACGTATCAAGTGCGGGCAATAGCTGTACTGGTAGCCGTCATTGTCGCCGCGCTTTTCATTTATCTGGCCCGGCCAACAAGCCGCCGCGCTGGCATCTGGACTATCGGGATCATTGTTGCCTTATTTTGTTCGGCGATGACTCCTATAATTTTGGACGTAATGCCCAGGCGGCTGGCGCATTTGAATGAAAATAACGCGTTGGGCGTGCTGGAAAATCTTTACAAAGCTGAGTTCCAATTTCGCGAAAAAAAGAAGCGATTTGGTACGTTGGCCGAGTTGGCAGGTGAAGGTCTTGTGGGACTCCCGCTAGCTCAGGGAAAGACCATTTGGGGGTATAAATTTTCAAGCTCGGAGATAACCGACGAAACCTTCTGCCTGCACGCTGATCGGACGGAAAATACTTCCGGCTTCCACGACTTCAATATAACTGAAACAGAGGAATATCGAAGCCTTAAGTCCGATATCAAAGGAACGGTCCTTCGTGGTCAAGGGCAAGACCCTTTCGATTATTCCAACTAACGGAAAAAGCATTTTCAGGATACTAATTCCAGCGGTTACCACTTCAGTTTGGGCGGGAAAAACTCGGCGACCAACTCTTCGTAATATGCGCGGTAATCTTCAAAATTCGGCGTCTCTTCGACCTTGGAATAGAGATCATACGGATTGAAGGCTTTCACCCACTTCATCATTTCGTGATCGCGTTCGCTCAGTAAATGTGTGTATTCGCCTGCCTGATGTACGACATAGCACGAGTGATAGCGAATCATCCACAACGCTTCTTCTGGCAAATAATCTTTGACGACGTGATACAAATATTCATCGTGTCCCCACGACAGATGCACGTTGTCCAGGCCGCAATGCGGTTCGTAAATGCCGTACTTGGTGTTGAGTTGCGGATTGGTTGCGTCGGGATTATTCGCAAAGAACTCGGAATAGACGATCTTGTCAGAGAAGGCACAGCCAACCGGATTCGTGTCGCCGACGACCGCCCATTGCGGCTCCCCCCACTTGCATAGCATTTTGCCGAGATCGTGAATGAAGCCTGCCAGGATGAACCAGCGCGGATGCCCGTCCTGGCGGATCGCTTCGGCGGTTTGCAGCGCGTGAATAACTTGCGGCAAGGCCAGATCAGGATCGCTGTCATCTACGAAATTGTTCAGGAAGTCCACGGCTTCCCAAATGCTCATCTCAGCGTGGTTGAGCGTTGTATATTCCGCTTTTTTCGCCAGCACAAAGTCGAGCGTTTGTTGAGAATGATTGAGCCGATACAGTTCTTTGACGCAGTCGCGCGTGGCCGCTTCGTAATTACGATAAGCATCCGGTGCTTTGTCGTCGTGCAGCAAATGCGCGGGAAGTTCAGTGATCGCGGGATGGATGGCAATTGACATAAATAAACTCTCCTTAGTGATTACAAGACACTAAAATATTAAGCCGTACGGGAAGAGAAGTGAAATAAATTTTGTGCGTTCACCATTTTATTCGTACCGCAACGCCTCAATAGGATCAAGGCGCGCCGCTTTAATAGCTGGATACATGCCGAAAACTAAGCCGATGCTAACCGAGACAGCGAAGCCAATGCCCACCCAAACCATCGGAATTGCCGACGGGAATTTGACTGCTTTCAGAATAAAACTCACCAAAAAGCCGATGCCGATGCCGACGATTCCGCCCAACCCTGTCAGCGCCATTGCTTCCAACAAAAACTGCGTCACGATGTCGAGCTTGCGCGCGCCGATAGCACGGCGGATGCCGATTTCTTTCGTGCGCTCTGTGACCGAAACCAGCATGATGTTCATCACCCCAATGCCGCCGACTAACAGCGCAACGCTGGTAATCGGGATGATGACCAACGCCACCATGCTCATAATGCTGCCGAAAGATTCGATAATGCCGCTGGCGGTGTTGACGGAGAAGCTGTCGGGATCGGCCACGTGAACATTGCGACGACGACGGAGTAATTCGGTTACTTGATCAATCATCGCGTCTAACTGGCCGCTTGTTGCACTCACCACAATGAAATTATCTTCCTGCCCCGGATACATCGTGTGCATCAGGCTGTACGGGATGTAGATAATCGTGTCATTGCTCGGGCCTCCGCCGAATCCTTGCTTGCTTTGTGTGAGGGTGCCGACAATGGTGAACATCTTCGAGCCAATCGAAATCTCTTTGCCTAGAGGATCGTACCCTGCAAACAATTTCTCTTTGACTTGCCAGCCGATCACACACACTGGGAGCTTATGTTCGTCTTCTGTGTCCGTGAAAAACCTGCCTGTATCCAATTGCACATCACGCGTTCGCGCGTAGGCCGACCACACGCCGCGTACATTGGAGGTTTGGATTTGATTTTCACGGTATTTCACGACTGGAGGCAGCGAATTGGGTCGCAGCACAGGCGAAGAAGCTTCCACTAACGGCAATTGACTGACGGCAAGCGCGTCTTCGTAGGTGAGCGGTTTACGTTTGCGTTCCTCTTCAGTCAAATCGCCAAAGCGCGGGCCGCCACGAAAGCGGCTGATGAAGGCCGTGTTTGTTCCGAACTGTTCGATTTGCTCTTTGAAAGATTGCTCCATGCCGCTGACGATGGAAGAGACTGCAATCGTGGTGGCCGTGCCAATGACGACGCCGAGTACGGTCAGGAACGACCGGAATTTATGAGACCAGAGCGTGCTCATGGCTTGCGTCACCAGTTCTCGAAAATGTTGAGTTTGCATAAATCTTACTCTGCTCGTAACGCTACAATCGGATCAAGACGCGCCGCTTTCCACGCCGGATAAATACCGAAAATTGCTCCTGTTCCCGTCGAAACGATCAAGGCCAAAGCAATGGCCCAAAGCGGCATTGAAGCCGGAACAGGCGTGAAGCGCACCAGCGCCCATTTGATGCCATAGGCGATGCCCAAGCCAATCAGCCCGCCGCACCCGGACAGCACGACCGATTCAATCAAAAACTGCATCAGGATGTCTTTGCGGCGCGCGCCGAGGCTTTTGCGAATGCCAATTTCGCGCGTTCGTTCCGTGACCGCGACCAGCATGATGTTCATAATCACGATGCCGCCCACGACCAAAGAGATTGAAGTTACTAACAGCGCGACGGTGGCAATCGTGCCGGTTAAGCTTTGGAATAACTCATTGATGGCATCGGCAGTGATAAGGCCGAACGTGTCTTTTTCACTGTACGGGACTTTGTGTCGGATGCGCATTGACATGCGTGCTTGATCCTGCAAATCCGCGAAGTTAACCGTATCGGAACCTTTGATCGAAATCGTCAGGCTGCGGCGCGCGCCCCAAATTTTTTGGTAAGTCGTGACGGGGATCATCACGAACTCATCCTGCGATTGCCCGAAGACAGTGCCTTGTTCTTTAGCAACGCCAATGATTTCGAAGGGCAGGCCATCAATCTTAATTTCTTGCCCGACTACGTCGCGCCGGTTATAGAGTCGGTCTGCGACTTCCGTTCCAATCATTGTGACGTAACGACTGCGCTCTTCATCTATGTTGCCAATGTAGCGTCCAAGGTCAGCTTGCACCGTGTCAATATTCACCATCGAAGCCGTCACGCCGCGTACGGCAATGCTTTGCATCTTTTCGTTGCCGTGTTTGACTTCTGTATTGGAGCCGCCCGATGCGCCGATATAACTCGCCAGCGTCATGCGCTCACGCAAATAGCTGACATCATCAAGCGTCAGGTCTTTGTTGCGGCGATTGGCCTCAAGAAATTCTTCAAAGCTGGTAATGATGCCGAATTTTTGGAGGGTGAGCGTATTAGCCCCTTGATTGGCAATCTTCTCGGCAATATAACGGTTCGCGCCTTCGATGACGGAAGCGACTGCTACGACTGTCATCACCCCGAAAATTACCCCAATTAATGTTAGGACACTACGCAGTTTGTTGGCGCGTAAGGAGGCAAGCGCAAGTTTAAGGGATTCGATTAAGGCATACATAAAATCAGTCTGGCGACGTGGAGCAAACAGTAGGTCAGTCAACCAAAAGCCCTAAACGATGAAACAAATAACTAAGTTGCAGTAATTTGCTGAGTAGCAAAGGCTGAGGACGCTGGAATTAGCCGCAAGCAGCGGGGAAATTAAAGTTCAGGCAAATTGATATTGCGGTCGCCCAATCGGCCTTCATCCAGGCAGGAAGCGAAACATTCGACTACCTGCGGATCGAATTGGGTGCCAGCGGCTTCCCGCAAGCGGCCAAGCGCAATCTGTTGGCTTAGCCCTTTCCGGTACGGACGATCCGACGTCATGGCGTCGTAGGCGTCCACTACAGCGATAATGCGCGCTTCGAGGGGAATTTGATCGCCGACTAATTTGCCAGGATAACCGCGCCCATCCCACCATTCGTGATGGCGCAGCACAAATTCACTGACACGTTTGAGGCGTGGTAGCTTCTTCAATGCTTCATAGCCACGCACGACATGTTCATCCATAATGGCTTTTTCCCACTCTTCCAACCGGGAAGGTTTGCGCAGAATGGCTTCCGGCACGCCGATTTTGCCGATGTCGTGCAACAGCGCGGCCAGCTTTAAATCATAGACAGAATCTTCTCCCAAGCCGAGCCGCAATCCAATTTCCGCCACAAAATTCAGGACCGCCCCAGAATGTTCTCCGGTGTAATTGTCCTTTGCTGAAAGCAGCGAGGCCAAGGAGAGAAGGATGGAAGAATATGTGTCTTCGAGTTCTTGATTAAGGGAGCGATTGGTGGTTCGCACCTCGCTCAGGAGCAGCATGTTCTCAATGACATTGAGAAGTTCTGGTTCGCTGAAAGGTTTGAGCAAATACGCGGCCAAGCCCCGGGAAAAAAGCGCACGCTGTTCGGTTGGGGTGGCTCCTCGCCCCGTCAACATGGCGACGGGCAGACAGCCGGAACGGATATGATCATGTTGGATGACAAGCAGATCAAAGACTTCTTTGCCTGTCATATCGCCCAGGGAATAATCCAGTAAAATTAAATCAGGTTTTGTTTCTGCTACGATTCTCAAGGCTTCCTGTCCGTCTCGCGCGGACAGAAAACGATAGCCGGCTTTTTCCAAAATGGCTTGCCCGATAATGAGCTGTGCCGGGTCATCGTCTACCCAGAGAACTCGATTGTTTGCGTGAGGGAGCATAACGTTGGTTCCTGGTCTAAGTACGGCTAAGGGGATGGATTAGCCGTGACAAGTTGTTAGCACTCAGCAGCGATCAACGGCAAAACTGGCGAACTATCCCATGACCAGAATTGCTTCGGGAAGGTTTAGAGCGGAATGTGTGTAGTAACCAAGAAACGAGTTGCCGGGATTCCTGATGTTGCTATGACTACCTTAGCTAGTCGCTAGGTCTGAACTATAAAACCTCAGTGAATACAAAAGAGCAATGCTCGTAGACCACTCAAACGATGTCAGAGACCGCTGTGAAATGAGCCTTACAGGACGCGTTAAAGTGGGGTCGAAAATCCTGTAATATGCAGGGACCTGTTTGTTGGTAGAAGGGCAAGAAGTAGGCGAGGATAACTATAAAACCTCGTGGAGACTTCTCAAATAGTAGGGCACATGAAAATTACTTTAGAGTACTGAATAATTAAATCAGCTACCAACAAGGCGCAGTATAACAGAGCCTTTTCGGGAGGCAAGCAGTTATTAAACCGTTTGATTGAAGCGTAGCTCGGACGTGGGTTTTAATTAGCTGCCGCTACTTAAAAAGGGCGCTTACTGCCCAACTGATGCCAGTCAGCGCGGCGCTCAGACTTTTCTTGCCAGGCGTTTTCTCGTTGCTTGCAATCGGCAGGTGATTCAGTACAATGGCGAGGCACTAGCGCACTTAAACTATCTTGAGAAGCACGTAAAGGAGAAAGAAAGAATGGCCACCTATGTAATTTGCGAACCGTGTATTGGTACGAAGGACACGGCTTGTGTAGATGTTTGTCCTGTGGATTGCATCCATCCGCGTCAGGATGAACCGGAATTTGAGCCTAGTCAGATGCTTTATATCAACCCGGATGAGTGTATTGATTGCGGCGCTTGCCAACCGGCTTGCCCCGTCGAAGCCATCTTTCGCGACGAAGATGTACCAGAGCAGTGGCAAAATTATATTGAAGTCAATGCCAGTCATTATCAGTAAGCTGGGGGAGGCGAGAGTGCCCGTGTCTGCCTAGCCGCGCGCGTTCTCTCGCTGTTCATTAAGTATGTGGGAGCAGTTCTTTTTACTCTTGGCTTTGCTCGGTTGTTTGCTGTTGGTCGCTCGGCGCATGCTCGCTAACCGCACCCACAGTTGTCATAAGGAGGCGTGCCCTTGTGAAGAGACGACCCCTTTAACTCAGCTTACGGGGCTGAAGCAGGGCCGGAAATAAGGGAGCAAACTCACACCGCTCAGACTTACCACACGGTCAGGCTGGATTAAGTTTGCGCCCGCGCAACTTAATCTGGCCTACTTGGAATAAAGGTTGATTTGACGTCTCTCTCGCCCGCACTAGCGCTACCGCCTCCTCCACGCGCCCCGTTGGGAACAAACATACAAATGGTTAATCCTTCGGATGTCACCCCCTTTGCCACACCTGCTCCTAGCGTAGTGCCGGTTCCCCTTGCTTTGTCCCTCCGCCATTTGACACGCCGCTTCGGAGATTTTGTCGCGGTCAATAATCTTAACCTGGAAGTGCGCCGCGGTTCCTTTTTGGGTTTTCTCGGCCCGAATGGGGCGGGCAAATCCACGACGATTAAAATGGTGACGGGGCTGCTGGCACCGTCACAAGGACAAATTGAAATTCTGGCGCACGATTTGGCCGTAGACCCGATTGCGGTCAAGCGCCTGATCGGTGTCGTCCCGGAAGATTTGAATTTATTTGATCGGCTTACCGGCGCGGAATATCTGACTTTTGTCGGACGGATGCACGAACTGGAGCGGCGGGTGATTGTTGAGCGCACGGCGGAGTTGCTGCGCGTGATGGAATTGGAAGACAAGCCGAAAGCCCTGATTATTGAATATTCCCACGGCATGCGCAAAAAGATTTCCCTCGCGGCGGCGCTTATTCACAACCCCCAAGTACTGTTTCTTGACGAGCCGTTTGAAGGGGTGGACGCTGTGGCGGCGCGCGTCATCAAAAATTTGCTGGAGCGTATGCGCGAGCGCGGCGTCACCATCTTTTTGACTTCTCACATTCTGGAAATCGTCGAACGGCTTTGTACCGACATTGCCATCATCAATCACGGGCGACTCATTGTGGCTGGCCCCTTGGACGAATTGCGGGCGCAGGCGGGCACTAATCTTGAAGATTATTTTGTCAACATGGTCGGCGGTGAAAGACCGCTGACCGACACGCTGTCGTGGATTGGCTAAAAGCTGTGCTGGAAAGCAAAAGGCAAAAGCTACAAGGGCAGCACTCGAATTCAGAAATTCAGCAATGGCTTTGCTTCCGCCTCCCACTTTTGCCTTTTGATCTTTGCCTTTTGCCTTTTGCTTTCAGGTAAGGCCTTTTATGTCGCAACTCCGCACGCTTTTTTGGCTCCGCTATACCATTTTCAGGAATTCTCTCACCACGCGGGGCGAAGTCGCGCGCAATATTCTGAATGCGCTCCTGCTCGTGATTCCTGCGCTGTTAAGCTTGGGCATTGGCGTTGGACTCTTTCTCCTTTTACTTTTTATTGAGCAGGCGCGCGATCCTATTATGAACGGTGGCATGACAACCGTTTTAGCGACGCTGCTGTTCTTGATGCTCATTTCGCAATCTACCGGCGCTTCTTCGCATTTCGACCCTTCCAAATTTACGCTGTTCCCTATTCACTTGAGCAAGTTATATCTGCTGAATTTGATTTCCGCTTTGGGCGAGTTTTCAATGTTGATGGTGTTGCCTTCGATGGCCGGAATGCTCTTGGGCTTGGGCTTTGCCTGTCAGCAAGTCGTTGGAGGCGTGCTGGCTTTATTACTGGCTTTGCTGTGGGTCAATGCGCTCTTTATTTGCACCGGTATGTTGTTTGCCTGGTTACTCTCAGGCCGCAAACGGAGCCGGGAGATTCTCTTTGCCTTGCTTATCGGGATGATGACGGTCGGCGGGCAATTGCTGCCCCGCTTTTTCATCACCGCGCAAGGGCGAGGCTTCATGCAATGGCTGCTGCCTTACCATAACCTCATTGTGACAGTGGTGGATTGGACGCCGATTGGGGTGTGGTCATTTTTCTTCCGCCATTTACTCGCTGGCGAAATGCTGACCGCTTATGGGCGCCTGGTGGTGGTGTGTAGCGTCTGGACGACCCTGGCTTGGATGTTCGGCTACAAACTGTTCACCCGTCTGGCCACGAGCGCGCGGGCCAGCAGCAGTTCGGCTAAGGTTGCCAATGGCAATCAAGCGGCGCTCACCAGTAACTTTCTGGCTTGGCAATTGCCCTTGTTCCCTAATCAGGTGGCAGTTGTCATAGCGAAGGAATTGCGGTACTTCTCGCGGAACCCGGCGACGTATCTCACGATTATTTCTTCGCTCGTTTTCCCCTTACTCTTTTTTCGCTCCGGGCGAGCGAGCGCCAATAATAGCAATCTGTGGATCACTGGCTGGATTGCGTATGTCTTTGCGATGAACCTGCAATACTTTGTTGGGCTGTTTGCTTATGATGCAGCGGGATTTCGCCTCTACCTACTCGTACCAATCAAATGGGCGCGCCTGTTGCTGGGCAAAAACGCTGCGATCTGGTTGCTTGTGATGACGCAAATCAGCTTGGTCTTGCTCGGCGTAGAATTGCTCGACCATAATTTAACGCTGGAAAAAATCTATGTTGCCGTCTGTTCCTTGCTGATCGCCACCGCGATTTATAGCACGGTAGGGAATTACGTTTCGATTTACTTCCCCTATCGCATCAATTTTGGCGTGCCCGCCCGGCGTCGAGAAAACTGGTCAGGCATCAATTTACTCGTGCAGTTTATCCTGTTGTTCGGCGTCATAGGATTATTGTTGTTGCCGATTGGGATTGCCTACTGGCTCAAAATTCGCTTGCTGCTCTATTTGCTGTTTGCCTTTTTTGTGATTGCCAGTTGGGTTGTCTATGCGCTCTTGCTGGAACGGCAGGGCCATCTATTAGCTGCGCGTCGCTTTGACATTGCCGAAGTGCTGACACGTAAAACAGAGAAGGTTTAAGGAGAAGAGAGGGAGAAGAGGAGAGAGGGAGTGGGGGAACAATTTTTCCAGGTGCTGTGTTACTTAACTCCTCTTCTCCCCCACTCCCCATCTTCACCCCTTCGCCTTAATCGTTAGCACCGCAATCTCCGGCGGCACCCGAAAGCGTAGCGGCAAGATACTGGTGCCAATGCCAGACGTGACAAATAACCGTCGCGTGCCTTCTTCCACGTAACCAATCGCATATTTTTCGCCGTAGTCTGATGGCACAACGCGTCTTCCCAGCAAGGGCAAATTCACCTGCCCGCCGTGTGTATGTCCCGCCAAGGTCAGAATGACTTGCGGTGGCAATTGGAGAAAAATGTCCGGCGTATGAGTGAGCGCCAGGATTGGATCGGCAGTCGTAACGCTACGCAACGTTTTATCAATGTCGTCGCGGTGCGAAAAGAAATCGCCTAAGCCCGCTAACCATAAAGTTTGCCCGTTCCGTGTCACGGCTACCGCTTCATTTGTGAGTACCCGAATGCCAGCTTGCTGAAACGCCCGCGTCACGCGCCCCGCGCCAAACCACCAATCGTGATTGCCCAGCACAGCATAAACGCCCAGCGGCGCGCGCAAATCCTTTAGCACTTCGACAAAGGATTCTGGCTCGACGAAGGTGCCGCCCAGCACGCCCTGAATCACGTAATCCCCCAGCAACACGATCAAATCAGGCTGTTGTTCATTAGTGAGTTGTACAATACGCTGTAATTTGTCGAGCGTGATATGCGGTGCGCCCACATGCAAATCCGACAGTGCGACAATTTTGCATTGCGCAAAACCTGATGGCCAACCAGTGATTTCGAGCGTCGAGGGTCTAACGACTAATTGGTTTGGTTCAATCAACGCCGCCCACAGCATCAGCAACATGCCGACCAGCAATGACGCAACAATTACATGCCAATAGTAGCGGCGACCGTTGCGCCAAGCTTGGGCGTCTAACCATCGCCACCAAATCAACATTCGTTTGAATCGGGAGCGACTGGCGTTAAGTGATTGTGTCCCGGCTTGCAATGAAATTCTCATTCTCATTTTGGCGGAGCCGTGTAATAACGAAAAACGTACTTGCCATAAATCAAATGGCCCGGAATTGACCCAAAGTTGCGCGAGTCAGATGAAAAGTCTCGATTATCACCCATGACAAAATACTGCTGATTGGGGATTCGCAGAGACAACACATCTCTGGGGTATAGCTGAGGGGATTGGTTGATGTATGGTTCTTCAATAAGTTTACCATTGATAGAAACTTTATGGTCGCGGATTTCAAGCTCTTCACCAGGTAACCCGATGATACGCTTGATATAGCTTTTAGTAGTGTCGCGCGGGTAGTAAAAAATGATTACATCTCCTCTTTCTAGGTTGTCAAACCTGGGAGTTACAAAAATTCTATCGCCATTGTTTAGGGCTGGCTTCATCGCTTCTCCTTCAACTCGAACTGGCCGCCCAACCGTCAAGACCAAAATGTACGACCCCAGGTAATTCAACACCGTACCCAGAATAGCGATAACCATTACCGCCGTTAGCACGAGGATCGTTTTCTTCCGATTTGTCATAAATTTACTCGTATGCGTTATCAATAAACTGCTGATCCAATTTGTTCTGCTCGGCCCAATAACGATCAAAAAAGGAGTAAGCTTTGCGGCTTTTGGCGAGGCGGGCGACACGCTCTGTCCAGACAGGGATTTGTTGCTGATGAGTTTCCCACGGGGTTGCTACTTTGCCAGATAAAATATCTGCTTGCAGCGAGACGCGCGCTTCTTCAAACACCGCCCGACGGCGCGCGTAATCGCCCAGCACCAAACGATGCAAGCGTTCGTGCTGCCAAAACAGCCTTTCAGCATGGCCGAGTTTGTTGTCGTGCCCCAAAACCACCGGCTTGAAAACACTCAGGCAAGGCGATGAAGTGCCGGTGAGATAATGCTGCGAACCGGTTGGCTGCAAGCGGCTAACCATCGAACCCGTCGTTTGCCCTGACCGTCGCCGCGGCCACCACGAGGCGTGCGAACATGGCATTTGTAACCTCCATCCTTGTCGTGGCGTGAAGCCATTGTGATCACGCAGCACCGCCAAGAAATCTGCTTGCCCCACGCCATTTGTATTTTCGCTAAGTCGTTGCCAGGTGCAGGCGCGGCGCAACTCGCCGCCACTCAAGCGAGCTTGTTTGGGGTCACCAAAACAGCGCGCAAAATCAAAGTCGGTGGCTGATTGGCACCAGCCCTGACTGCGCGCAAATTCATACGCATCCGGCGAAACTAAATCAAATTCTTTGCCAATCGTCAGGACGTTGGAAATCGTGCGAATCCCTTTGACCTGCTCCGCTACCCAATGTTTATCGGCAGTTTCGAGCACCCAGGCTTCCTGTGGGTCAGCGATGAGAAACGAATTGTGGTAGCGAAATCTCTTGTTGCGATAGCCACATGCGCCGCCTTGACCATGTCGTGTCAGCAAATCGGTGATGAGATGCAACGCCGCGCGCGCGCAATCGCTTCGTTCCAGCGCAAGTCGCAGCAAATCCATGCCGAGCAAGCCTTGTTTCGCATACGGCAATTTCGTGAACACGGCCTCGTTGCCGATCACCACGCCGCGTTCATTCGCGCCCATCTCTGCGCCCCACATCCAAAACGGACGGCTCAGCACGACTTCAAACGTGTGGTTAGCCTGCGGGATTTCGAGGTAGGTGCATTGCACGTTGGCCGCCGTGTGATTGCGCGCAGGTAGGTGTTCGACGAGTTGCGCTTCGCCGGGTTCGCGGTCACTATTTTTGCCAAACCAAACGGCTCCATCTGCCGTTGCCGTCGCCACGGCTACCATTGTGTCGCACATAGAAAATTAACGATTCCTCAAGAGTTGCAAAACGTGGGGAAAGTAGCAGGGAAATTGCAGACAGGCAAATGAGTAACGACCAAGGTATTTCGGAGTGAAAGGTTGAATGAGATATAGTAAGACGCATCAAATGGATTCTGTTCAAGACCAACTGAATAACGCAATCTGGCGAGCGAGCTTAGTTGAAGTGACCTCATTACTGTTCGCTGGAGCTTCATCTAATGAGCCTGACTCAAAGGGCTGGACGCCGTTGATGCAGGCGGCGGAAGGCTCAAATACACAGATCATCAACTTACTCTTGCGATCCGGCGCGGACGTGAAGAAAAGGGGCATTGAGAACCTCACCTGCTTACACATCGCAGTTGATATGGCGATTGATGGCACGATCCAAAACGATGGCTTACAAGGTAAGGAGGCAACAGATGTCATTGAACTCTTGCTCAACAACGGCGCTGACATTTTCGCCCGAAATGATAATGAAAAAACACCGCTTGATTTGGCACTTGACTATAAATCGGCAAAGATCATACGACTCCTCGAAGAAAAACTCTGAATCATGAAAAACTCTTCGCCTCTCCTTGACTATCTCGCCGAACAGGGCTGGGCTGTCACCCCAAACTTACTCGCGCCATCCACCATCGCGGCGCTCGCACATGAGGCAAACTCGCGGTGGACGGGCGCAGCGTTCAAAGCCGCTGGCGTCGGGCGCGCCGCCGCGTTGCAAGTCCGCGCCGACATTCGCCGCGATCACATTTTATGGCTTGACGAAGCAAACTTATCTGCACCGCAAACAGCATATCGAACGGCGATGGAAACGTTGCGGCAGGAACTCAATGCGCAACTGTTTGTCGGTGTGCAGCAATTGGAAGCACACTATGCTGTGTATCCGCCGGGTGCGTTTTATCAAAAGCATCTCGACCGCTTCAGCACGGCAGATGAGCGCCTCATCTCGTGTTCGTTGTATCTGAATCCAACCTGGGACGAGGCCGATGGCGGCGCGTTGCGATTGTATGAGGGGGAGCAGCACATTGATATTTATCCGCACGCCGGAACGTTTGTACTCTTTCGCAGCGACACTATTTATCACGAGGTCTTGCCTGCGACGCGCGAACGTTTTAGTCTCACCGGCTGGTTCAAGCGACGTTCACTTGAAAGTAAATTGATACCCTAAAAACGGGCGTTCAGAGTTCAAGCTTAAGCGCGATGAAATTAAGTTAGACGACAATGGCAAAGGGGAAGGAACTCTGATCCCTGCTGCAAGAGTGCGTTACAAAGGCAGCAAAACGATTGAAGTCAAAAACTTTGGCATTACCCCGCGCGATTGACAAAGATCACGAGGCGGCGTTAATTAGTGACCCAATTATGGAACGGATATTTTTTCTGATCGGGACTTTTTCTGCTTTCATCGGTGTCGCGGCAGGAGCGTTCGGCGCGCATGGTTTGAAAGGCCGTCTGACGCCGGAGATGCTGGCCACCTTTGAAGTGGCAGTGCGCTACCAGATGTATCACGCATTCGGACTCATGGCGGTGGCCGGGATAATGACAAAGCAATCCTCTTCGCTGGCCTCTATTAGCGGGTGGTGCTTCATTCTGGGTACGATCCTTTTTTCCGGTAGTCTGTACCTACTAACGTTAAGCGGAATGCGGTGGTTGGGCGCTGTCACGCCGCTGGGTGGGGCCGCTTTTCTGGTCGGCTGGCTTTGTCTGGGACTCGCCGCCTGGAAGTCTTGAGCCGCAGTTTTATGCAGGTGATTGCTTAAAGTAAAAGCAAAGCGGCAGGCCAAGCGCCACCAATCCCAACCCAAGCACTGATTCGATGGGGCTGTCAGGATCGTATTCAGCCGCAATCAGGGTGAAAAGCAACGGCACAAACGGATCGCCTCATGTTTTGTAAGGCCATTCAGCTTTGGGCATGGTGCGGCGCAGGGCGAAGACCGCACTCACCATTACGCCATAGAAAAGCCCCATCGCAAAGATCGCATAGGTCGTGATCTGGTCGAAGGTACCTGACAGCGCCAGCACGCTCGACCACACGCCCTGCACAACGATTGCCCACACTGGCATGTAGCTCTTCTGCCCGATTTCACCCAGCCGCTACAAGCCATCCCGTGCCATCGCAAAGAGTAATGTGAATCAGGGGTAGAAAACGAAGAGAAAGTAGGCCAAGGCCAACTTCCCGAAGCAATGCACCAGAAGGGCGTCCTCCGAGCGCACCGTCCCTGCATCTTGAATCCCCGTTTTGACATGGAACCAATTGAAAAGCCCTTCAATCGGTTGACGCAAGCGGCTCACACACCGATTATGGTGCTTCTCCAACAAGCTTAACTCTTTGCCTTTGGGCTTTTTACGGGGCGTATGCAAGGTCGTTCCTTGTGCCGCCAACTGCGCCCGGAACTCGCTATCGGCATACGCCGTATCGGCGATTAAGGTCGTCGTGGGCAAGGCAAGTTCCTGCTCTTTGACACTGCGCACATCGTGGCACGAGCCTTCGCGCACCCAAATCTGTTGCGGACAGGGCAACTTGCCCGCCCGCCGCTGCGCCACAGTGTGCAGCCGCACGCCATGAAAATATTGTTTCTTGCTCGCGCAAGAGCCGACATCGGAGCGATCTCGCGCGCCACCTTCGCCGTGTACGCGTGCCCGCCGCGCGGTGAGCATCACGCGGCAACGAATCGAGCAGTTGATCCACTTCCGGGGCCGGCACCGCAGGCAACTGCTCCTGCAGATACGCGCCCAGGGTTTGGAAACTGGCCTCCAATTGATTGAGCCGCGCGACAAACGTCTGATCCGCCGGGCAACTTCGGAAAGTAATGCAACCAATGGGCTTGCACGTAGCGATGAATCGCTTTCTTTTCAAAATGTCCTTGCAGATGACCGAACCAATAGATTCGTAATCAGCTCCTGATCGGTAATTTTGCCCGTGTCGGGATTGTTACTGAGACGTTGAAAACAGGTTGCACGCCGCGTATCGTACACGGTGCAGACAAGCACGTAGAGTTGAATGAGTTGGATGTCCATAGTACGACCATTCTACCCGTTCGACCTGCTTGTCTGCCATTTTCCACCCCTGATTCACATTTGATTGTTTTACCAGTAGAAAGAGCGGGTAACTCAACGCTAAAACCGCGAGCGCGTAAAGGCTTGGGAAAGGATTGCCGTAAATATAGCCGAAGAATAAAAGCACCGCGAAAACGAACATCAGCGCGGGCGCGAACGGGTAAAACCAGGCGCGAAACGGGCGCGGCGTGTCGGGTTCGACGCGGCGCAGTTTGAAAAACGCAACGATTATTAAAATCACGATGACGAGCGCGAAAAACTGCCCGATTGCCAGCAGCATCTCGAACGTGCCGACGGACGAAAAGACGACGGCGCACAAAGCCGTGATGAGCATAGCGACAACGGGCGTGCCGCCTTTATTGATCTGCGCGGCTTGCTTGATAAAAAGTCCTTCGCGTCCGAGAGCGAACATCGTGCGCGGAGTTCCCATTATCAAAGCGTTGATGATGGCGATAATCGAAAGCAGCGCGAGAATCAATAAAATTTGACCGCCGCTTGCGCCGAAAATCAGGCTCATCGCGTCTCCGCCCGCAAATTTTGAACCGGCAAGCTGCGACATCGGCAAAACGTATAGCAAAGCGAGATTGACGAGCAGGTAAATGGCGCTGATAACGGCGATGCCGCCGAAGATTGAGCGCGGTAGATTTTGCTGCGGATTGGTGTCTTCTTCGGAAAAATAAATCGGCATATACCAGCCGTCGTAAGTTCCGAGAATGAGTTGGAAAGCCAAAATGAAAGCGACGAGCGACGATGCGAATGCAGACTGGCGCGGCGACGGTTTGCGCCGCTTCCGCTAAATTAGTCTGCCCGCCGAAGATGAAACAGGCGGCGACGAACGCGACGAGCGCGACGGCTTTCAGAAAGCTCGTTATCTTTTGAGTTTCGCTTCCGGCACGCACTCCGATCAAATTCAAAGTCGTGATGATGACCAGAATCGAAACGCTGAAAATTATTCTGCCGCCGTAAAGATCAGGCGCGAAAAGTTGAGCGGCGTATTCGCCGAAAACGACGCTGA
Organism: uncultured Acidobacteriota bacterium; assembly: GCA_963794955.1. Lineage (GTDB taxonomy): Bacteria > Acidobacteriota > Blastocatellia > RBC074 > RBC074 > JAFDVL01. Next base: position 134,391 of record CAWCGF010000004.1, on the reverse strand, counting down.
CAAAGGAAAGTCCCAAAGTGTCGTTGAGCCAACTGCTCCACCCGACGACGAAACCGCCGTAGCGTCCGAAAGCTCTTTCGGCATAAACGTAAAATCCGCCCGCTTTCGGAATCATCGTCGCCAGTTCGGTCAGATGATTCGCTCCCAACAGACAAAAAACGCCGCCGAGCAGCCACGCCGTCATAATCAACCACGGCGTGCCGAGCTGCGCCGCGACACCGCCGGGATTTCGCAAAATTCCAACCCCGACCGTCGCGCCGATGCCGACCGCCAAGCCGAAACCGACGCCGAGAATTTTCAGTAATTTTCCGCGCCGCGCCGTGGGCGTTTCGATTAATTTTTCGACTGCTTTCATTAGTCTTTTATCCTGATTAACGTGAGTTCGATGTAAGGATTCTTCATTCTCAACGGCTTAGCTGGTTTTGCTTAGCATCCGTCAGACACTAATCGGAAATTGATTTCAGAAACCCTTATGATGGATTCCTTACATCGAACTCACGTTGATTAAATTGTTATCGGATAGCGTAGCCGCCATCTACGCGAATGGTTTCGCCGGTGACAAAATCCGATGCTTTGGAAGCCAGATAGACGACTGTTCCAGCTAGTTCTTCGGTTTGTCCCCAACGACCGGCAGGCGTTCTTGAAATAATTTCATCGTTGAGCGGCATCGTTTTGACCGGCGCGGTCATATCGGTTTCAAACCATCCGGGAGCGATCGCATTGACTTGAATGTTATGTGGTGCCAGCTCGATCGCCATTGATTTGGTCAACTGAATGACCGCGCCTTTCGCCGCGCTGTATGAAGGAATCAAACCGGAGCCGAAAAACGAATACATACTGCCGACGTTGATGATCTTGCCGCGCTTGTTCTCGACCATTGTTTTTGCCGCGAGTTTCGAGAGCAAAAAGACGGCGTTGAGCTGCGTTTCAATCACGCCGTCCCAATCGGCTTCCGTTTCATTTAAAACTCCGCCGCTCAAAGACACGATGCCCGCGTTGTTAACGAGAATATTGATACTGCCCAGTTCGCTTGCGACTTTGTTTATTGCCGGCTCTAATTCTGAACGATTTGTGAGGTCAACCTGCAACGCCATTGCCGGAACGTCGGTGTCTTTTAATTCGGCAAGCGTCTTTTGGTTTTTTTCTTCGTTGCGTCCGAAGATCGCCACCGAAGCTCCGGCTTCCGCCAGACCAAGCGCAATGCTGCGACCGATGCCGCCATTGCCGCCGGTTACTAAAGCTACATTCCCTGAAAGATCGAATAATTTAGTTGTCGTCATAATTTATCTTCGCTTTTTAGTAATTCTACTCATTACCTCATTTGTCTGTTGTTCTCACCTAAAGTGCAAATCTCAGGAAAAGTTAAAAACTGACCTTTCCATGCTCGCCACCATCTGCTTGTTCCCCACTTACTAACGCTTTTACAAAACCGACGAGCTGAACAACGGTTGAGTTTGGTGAATCCCAATATTCAGCATCTTCCACTGAAATTTTCAGGAGAGCCAAATGCGGGTCTTCCAGCCCTTTCGGAAACCACGCTTTGAGAATCGGATTCCATAATTCCTCAATCTTTGCCCGGTCTTTTACTAATGTTGCAGTGCCCGAAACGGACACGTAGGCATTATCGCTCGGCTTGGAGTACGCCACATTGACCCGGTTGTCCTGTTGAATTTCCTCCACCTTGTGGGTTTCATCGCTCGTGAAAAACCAGATTTCGCCATTTTCCTGAAATTGCTGGGTGGACATGGGGCGAGAACGCAGTTGCTTGCCGCTCACGGTTGTTAGCATGGCAAAATCAATGCCTTCAATTAAATCCTTTAATTTGTTGATTGCTTCTTGTCTTGTGTTTTCCATTCTTGCTCTCCTCTTGGTTGATTGTTGTTTCGATTGCATGCACTTATATTTTATTAGTGCAATAACTATGCCGTCGGCTGACGGCACTCATTTTAACTTCATCCCATCCAGTTTCAGCAACGCGTGCAGCAGCACATTTGCGCCATTTGTAATGTCTTGCGGCGAAGAAAATTCGCGCGGACTGTGGCTAATGCCATCGCGGCTGGGAACGAAGATCATACCGATGGGACAGAGGTGCGCAATCTCCTGCGCATCGTGTCCTGCGCCACTCGGCAGCAGCTTGGTGGTGAAGCCCAATTGCTGCGCTGACTCATCAATGGCGCGGCGGAAACGCGCATCGGTGGGCGCGGGCTGGGACGAGGTGACCTGTTTGAAATCAAACTTCGTCCCCGTAGCCGTTTCAATCTGGCGCACTTCGGCTTGAATCTTCGCGAAGATCATTTGCACTTTTGCCGCATCCAGATCGCGCAAGCCCAAACTGGTCGTGACTTTGCCGGGTACGATATTAAACGCGCCGGGGAAGGCCTGGAGCTTGCCGACAGTTCCCACCTGCCGGCCCGGAATTGCAGTGACAATGCGGTTGACCGCATCAATGTATTTTGCCGCCGCCAGCAACGCGTCGTGCCGCTGATTCATTGGCGTCGTGCCAGCGTGATTGGCTACCCCATCAACCGTCACCTCCCACCAGTAAACGCCAACAATGCCTTCAACCACGCCGATGTTGATCTTCTCCTGATGCAAGCTGCCGCCTTGTTCGATATGCAATTCCAGATAGCCTGCCAGGTCGCCTTTCTTGCGCACGGCACTGGCCAGTTTGTCGGGATCGCCGCCGATGAATTTGATGCCCTCGCGGATCGTCTTCTTGCTGTTGGTGATGACACTCAGGTCTTTTTCCGTCAGCAGGCGCGCGAGCGCCGCACTGCCGACGGTGCCACCTTCTTCATTTTGAAACAGGACGACTTCCAGCGGGTGCTGCAAACGGAGGTTATTTTCGGTGAGCGTTTGCGCGACCTCGATTGCGCCCATCGAACCGACCTGTCCGTCATAACTGCCGCCCGCAGGCACAGAGTCAATATGCGATCCGATCATCAATGGCTTCAAGGCAGGATTGCTACCGGCGCGACGCCCGACAATGTTGCCTGCCACGTCAATACTGCTATCCAGCTTCGCCTCGCGCATCAGCTTCATCGCATACTCGCGGCCTTGCAGATCAGTCTCGGTATAAGCGACGCGCTGTGTGCCGCCTTCGGGTGTTCTGCCAATTTGCGCGAGTTCAGACAAGTGTTGATTGACGCGTTGGCCATTGACACGCAGTTGTGATGGTTGCGCTGGCAAGGCGAGGGCAGGCACAGCTGCCAGTAGGTGCAAATTGAAGTCTCGACGATTCATAAATGTTTCCTTTTTGGATGAGTAGAAGCTTGGATAAGAATTGTTAGCATACCAGCTTTAGCTGGGCTTTGCGCTCGTCCGGCGAAGACCAATCTAAGGCTGGTACGCTAACACTTTTGGCCAACGCTACGAGGTGTGGGCCGAATCGGATTTGCTGGCAGCGCGGGGGAGCTTCTTTATCAGGCGGTAGGCAAAGTAGATCAACAATCCCAACACTGCTGCCAGACCTGCTGCCAGCGCGTCATACCACGAACTGTTGGAGAGCAACCACCCGGAAAGCGCCGTCGCCACGACGGCCACCACCATACCCGCAGGCGCACGAAAGGGTGCAGTTCCCCTTTGGCGTCGCAACACAGGCAGCGCCAAACACGTCGCTCCGTAGGTCAGCAGCCGAATCACCGTGCTGATCGTGAGAGCAGAAATGAACGTGCCCTGCAATGTCAGCGCCAGCATAATCACCGCTGAAAGCAGAATCGCAATGTGCGGCGTACGAAAGCGCGGATGCGTCGTCGCCAGCATGCGCGGAAGCTGTCCTTGCTCCGCCATCGCAAATAACAGTCGCGGCCCGGCCAGCATAATTGTGTTTAGTGTGCCGCCCACAGAAATCAGTGCGCCTACTGTAATGATCGAAGCGCCTGCCGTACCCAGAAAGCGCCTGCCCGCATCTACCAGCGGTCGCTCGGAACTCGCCAGCCCCGGCAGCGTACCGATGCAGACGACCTGAATCAGCAGATACACCAGCACCACAACACTGATTGCTGTCAGCAAGCCAAACGCGATGTGCCGCTGCGGATCGCGGATTTCGCCGGCGGGGATAAGCGCCATCTCAAAGCCAGTGAAGGCAAAGACCAGCAACAACACTGCCGTCGAAAAATCACCATAACTCGGTGCTGCGGGCGCAGCGAATTGCTGCGGGCTGAGGAAGAACAAGCCTGCGATAATAAACAACAACAGCGGTGCGAGCTTGCCAATAGTGAAAAGGTTGCTGGCGAGCGCCGCCTCGCGCACGCCGATGACGTTGACGATGATCAGTGCAATGACAACTGCGGTGATGACTGCCGCCCGCGTCCATCCCACCGCGACGGCAGGCCAGAAGAAACCGAGATAGCCGATCAGCAGATTGCAGAGCGCCGCAAATGCCGTCAGTCGCGCCAGCCAGCTTAGCCATCCGATTTCAAAGCCGATGACCGGCCCGAAGGCCTGCCGCGCGTACAGATATGGCCCCCCGGTCTCATCGAAGCGGCTGCCCACTTCGGCGAAACAGAGGATCATGAGGACAATGATCAAGGCGCAGACCAGGTAAGCGAGCAAACTCCAGGCACCCGTCAAACCATAGATTTTGGACGGGAGGCCAAAGATGCCGGCCCCAATGATGGCGTTGATGGTCAGGGCGACGAAATCCCCCCGACCGATCCCGCGCACCAACTGTGTTGTCTGTTTCATAAGGGTGAGAGTTGATACCTGAGAATCAGGACAAGCCGTGTTCGGCTGGGATGGGCGACATTGCCCCTTCCGGTTTGATAAGTAGTTGTTCCACCGGCACGCCACTGCGGTACTGTGCGAGCAATGCTTCCGGGTCAATCTCGACCCCGACGGGGTTCGCGGCAAAAGCGTTGCTGCGCATATACGCATTGGCCTCTTCGACCGGACAGGCGTCTACCTGAAACTCCAGGCGATTGCCGTCCGGGTCCTGATAATACAGTGAAAGCGTCACCCCGTGATGAATCGGCCAATAGGGTGTGAGGCCCGCGTGCTTGAGCCGCGCGTAAGTGTCGAGCAGGTCGCCCAGATGCGCGTAGGTATACGCCGTGTGATTGACGCCAACATCGCCGCGCGCGCCTGTGTCTGCTGCGTCAGGTTTGAAGACCGACAGATTAATAAACGCGAACCGATGATGTTCGTCATCATAGGTGAGAAAGGCGAGGGCTGGATTTTGATAGACTACGGTTGCCTCGAAGACGGATTGATACCAGTGCAGCATTTCCTCGAAGCGTCGGGTTTGATAGACGACGTGCGCGAATTTTGTTGGTTTTGCCATGTTGTTTTCCTCAGAAGAAACGTAGGGCAGGTTAATAACCTGCCGTGTTTATTACGTGCAAGGCAGGTTCTGTTTCGTCGGCGCTTTTGATTTGGAATGGACGGAAAAGAGGGCGCGGATTTCTGTCCAATAGTTGGCAACATCCGCTAGGAGAATGGCCATAGCCAAACAAGACCAGCTGATTGCCTGCACTATCTCTATGCCGAGTTGTTCCCATCCGGTAATACCCATAACAAACCGCCCTTCAATGAAGGTCGGAGAATTGTAGCGGCGCAAGCAGAATGACAATCGCGCCGAAAACACCGTGCGGCAACAACCACCATTTGAACGGCTCGTAATGTTGCCAGATGGAATTCTCCGGTTCGATGAGAAAGCGTTCGTTGTGATACAGCACATACGCCGTCATAACCGCAATCACAGAAAAGACCACATACTTCGCGTTGAGTTTTGCTTTCATTGGAAACCCCTTTTGGTTGTGTCCTGCTGGTAAATGTTTTTGCTGGGTCATCAGCTTAACGCCAGGCAAAGTGGCTGGCAAACCTGAAATCTGCCGACTGTCCGGGTTAGATCGTCAGCGTGAAGCCCCCATCGGGTGTCAGAGTAGTGCCTGTGATGTAACTTGCCTCGTCCGAGCACAGGAAGACAACCGATTGAGCGATCTCTTCGGGCCGTCCGGCGCGCTTGGTATGAACACGCTGCTGCAGCACGTTGTCGTATATCGCGTCGCCCAGAAATTCGCGCGCCCGCTGATGCATCGGCGTATCAATGATTCCGGGGCAGACGATGTTGACTCTGATCCCCTGCGATGCCAGCTCGGCGGATACGCTTGTCGTCAGTCCGATCAGAGCGTGTTTCGACGAAACATAGGCCGCGCCGGTGGGGAACCCCAGAAAAGAGTTAACCGACCCGACGTTGACAATCGCTCCGCCCACATTTCCCACCAGCATGGCACGCGCCTCGTACTTCAAACACAGAAAAGTGCCTTTCAGGTTGATGTCGAGAACGCGATCCCATTCCTCTTCGAGCAGGTCAATGACGCTGGTAAACTGCCCCTCAATGCCCGCGTTATTCACGGCGTAATCGAGACGTCCAAAGGTCTCAATCGTGTGGGCCGCCATGCGTTCCACGTCCTGCGCGACCGAGACATCTGTAATCACGAAGCTGGCCTTGCCTCCCCGCTCCTCAATTTCCTTCGCGAGCGCCGCCAATTCGTCTTCGCGCCGCGCCGCGAGCACAACTTTGACTCCTTTCGCGGCAAAGGCCTCAGCCGTCGCTCGCCCGATCCCACTACTCGCCCCGGTAATCAGGGCTACTTTATCTTTCATGTCTGACATTTGATCCTTTCTCAATTACTGGTTTGGCTTGATTTGATCATGCGCTGTCTAACGCCATTGGGCCGCCTTGTGCCCTCGCACGATCTCAAGTCAAGCATTGGCTACCTTTTGAGGCCCGGATTGTCTGGCTCCAGATGATCAACCTCTTTGTTCAGGCCATATCGTTTCAGGGGAATCTGCGCGCTGCTGCCATCGTTCATAGCAGCGGAGTTTTCTGGAGCGAGTTACGATTCAAGCGAACGCGTCATCCGGTTATAAATCGGCCCGGCGCGTTGGCAATTATGTGAGTTTCTTTCAGTTTGTCCACCGAACGATTCACAAGCCTGACGCACGCGCCCTCTTGCAGAAATAGTTTTGTGGTCGCTTCGCCGATGCCGCCAGTGGCACTGGTGATGAAGGTAGTTTTGCCAGCTTGCCTTTTTCTAAATTCAGATGGTTGATTTATTGATGGTTTTCTCGGAAAGAGTCGCGCAAGCGTGCTGAAATTGTGTTACTGCTCAACTGGCTACCAGGGAGACCACGCAACCTCAACACGCTTGTGCTTATCTCGCCAATATGAGGTCATCCTTTGGGTGTGATTTTGCCCGCGAATGATTGGGCTACGATCTTGCCGTCACGGATGACGAAGGTGTCCGTGCTAAATTCATACAGATTGTCAGCCGTATCTGCTGTCCACAGAACGTAAGCATAATCGCCCTCGACCGACAGTTGTTGCAGATTGAACGTTGTGCCGGGTTTGGCGAATTCCGCAAATACTGCCTCAAACACAGGCCTCATCTCATCGGGGCCTTTGCGCGGGCCATCCGGCATGAATAGCACGGCATCTGATGTGTAATCGGATAGCGTGCCTTCAAGGTCACCTTCGCCAAAACATTTCATATGGTGTTTTAGTACGTCTTTGGTGGAAGTCATTACCTGGTTTTCCTTTGTTTGTCGGCTGACGGCGTATTTATTTATATGCGATGCCAGCACTGGCAGGGCCTGCCAGGTGAAGGACGTCTGTTTTACTGAAACCGACCTCGCGACACCAGCCCGAGAAATCAGCGGCAGTGAAGTCGAACGCGTCGCCGAATTCGATCAACATGTTGAGCGACATCATCAGCCCGAAAGCGTTCTCGCGTCGCGCGTCATCAATCAGATTCTCAATCACGACGAATGCGCCTCCCGGCGGGAGCGCATCGTAGGCGGCGCGAATCAGATGCATCTTTTTCTCCAGATTCCAGTCGTGCAGAATCATGCCCATCGTAATCACATCGGCCTTCGGCAGCGGTTCCGCAAAGAAATCAATCGACTGCGCTGAAACTCGATCCGCCAGTCCTGCTGCGGCGATCTTTCGCTCCGCGATCAGGGTAGCCGCAGGAAGGTCTAATGACGTGCATTGCAGGTGAGGATGTTGCCGGGCCACCAGCATTGACAATTGCCCGGTCGCACCGCCCACATCGCAGAGGGTGTGATAACGAGAGAAATCGAACTTCTCGGCAAAGGCCTGAAAATTGCCCGCAGAAATTCCGCTCATCGCATCCATAAATAGCTCCAGCCGCTCGGGTCGGCTGTAGAGTTCCGCGAACATGGGGGCACCCGTGTGTTTGATTTCGTTCTGTGGTTTGCCAGTGCGGAGACCTTCGGTAAGGTCGCCCCAGATATGGATAAAGTCGAGCGTTCGCCATTTCCAGAAAACCACCCATGAATTGCGGGCTGTTGCGATCAAGAAACAATGCGGTTTCCGCTGTATTGCGATAGCGCGCTTCCGGGCCATCGCCGTCACGCTCGAGAAAGCGTAGCGCCACCAGTGTGTCGAAGAAATCAGGATTGGCTCTCGGATGCAACTGAAGCGCCTCCTGTAGTTCGTGTCCAGTCAGGGCTTTGTTGCCAAGCTCGGTGAAGAGTCCCAGCTCGATGGCCGAGAGCAGAACCTTGGCCGGCCAGAACGCCATGCCAACTTCCATAATTCGAGATGGGGTTAACGTGTTCATTAATGATGCTCCTTGGATTGTTAGTTACATGTTATGGTGTCTGCCGCTGATTCGGCGCATCGCTCAACTTCGCGAAGAAAGCATTTCGTGATCAGTCCATTAGGTACTGAAGCAGGCGCGACGGCTAAAGCGTATGCATCGAATCCAGGTTTTCATTCCGCGAAATTTCCCCTATTGTGTCGAACAATCTGTTAATTAGCCATCAGAATTCCCCCTTTGTTACCGGGGACACGACATTCCTTGCACGTAAATCCAGCCAGAGCTGGCAAAGCTATGACGATTTCAGAGATGGAGGTAAAATACCTTTCTGATGATTTTCCATTCCCCTTCAAACACAATGGCGGGTTGCGTCAGTTCGTCGCGCACTACCGGTGAGTTGAAATGGCACCGATGTCCCAATCACCTCCGAGTTTGCACATGAAAAGCGGCTGTTTCCCGGACTTTCGTTATGCCGCTAAGATAACCCCGATTGCTCCGATGATCGCCACAAGCAGCGCGCCGGGAACCGCAAAGCGCAGCCACCGCCCGTAGCTGACCTCGGCACCGAGCAGCATGGCGAGCAGCGCGCCATTGGTGGGAACGATCATGTCCATCAGACCCGCGCCCGTCTGGAACGCGATCACCGCAGCATCCCGGGAAATTCCGAGGAGGTCCGAAAGGGGAGCCATGATCGGCATCGTAAGCACCGCCTGGCCGCTCACGGATACCACCGGCACGTGCAGCACAGCGTGCATGGGGATCATCATCAGCGCGGCCATGCTGCCAGGCAAGTGCGCCAGCGGGATCACCAACGAATAAACGATGGTATCAAGCACACGCCCGTCCGTGAGCACGATGCTGATCGCGCGGGCGATGCCCACGAAGAGCGCTGCACCAAGCATGACTTCCATCCCTTTGATGAAGTCCCTGGCGGTCGCCGTGAGATCGCGCCCGGAGGCAAGCCCGACGGCGAATCCGGCGATGAGAAATAGCGCCGAGAGTTCGTTGAATCCCCAGTCGAAGCGCAGGACACCGATGACATAGGGAATGAATGGAACGATGACGAGCGCCAGCAGGAGTACGTCACGCCCCGTCGCGCGCCCAGCGGTCGGTGGTGACTGCGTCTGGCGCACATCGTCGCGCGCAGCCATCATGAGCGTCCACGCGATCCACACGGTGACCGCGCCGGCAAAGAGTCCGAAGCGAACCACGGGGATGGTCAGGGCCGGGAGTTCCGCAAAGCGCAGTGCGATGCCGGTCTGAAATGGATTGGTGGGGCCGAACGCAGAGCCGACCACCGCAGAGCCGAGGCTCATCGCCAGCGCCGTGATGCTGCCGAAGCCTAAACCGCGACTCAGCACGACGAGCACCGGAACGAGCGCAATGATTTCCTCGTGCATGTTCTCCAGTGCTCCGAGCACGGCGAAAGCGAGGCTGATGCTAATGACAACCGTTCGTGGTCGCCGCGTGCGCCCGACGAGCGTTCCCACCAGCCGCGCGAGTGCGCCCGTCAGGTCCAGCAGGGCGAAGGCACCGCCGACAAACAGGATAGTGATAATCACGTCCGCGCCCGCGATAATGCCGCGTGGCACTGCGAGCAGCGCGGCCTTGGGTCCTACCGGCGCGGCCTCCACCCGTGCATATGTTCCCGCCACAACCACCGCTCGTCCGGTCGCAGCGTCCGGTCGCCGTTGATACTCGCCTGCCGGTATGATCCACGTCAGCGCGGCGGCCACGCCGACTGTGCCGAGGAGGAGAATGAGTGGATGTGGAAGTCGAAGATTTATAAAACCCATAGGGGAGGCCAAATTATTGGTTGAAAATCGCAGGAATTAGCTTTCCCTCGCCTTGGCGAACTGGAGGCCATAATGACTAGCCTCCTTTTTTTCTGGCTTCAAACATAACAGATGCTTTTTTCACCCTTACCGCGAGGCGCTGAAGCAGAATAGGGCGCTGTGTGTCCGCACATAAACCCGCCCGTTGCTCAGGGCAGGCGTTGCACTGACCTCGTCACCCATTTCGTTGACGGCCAGCACCTCCCACTCCGCGCTCGCTTTGAGAACGGTAATTTTGCCTTCCGTATTTGCAAGAAACACCTTGCCATCCGCAGCAACAGGTGAGGCGTAATAATCGCCCAGCGCGTTGGGACTGCGTCCCCGCTTCAGCAAGCGACCGGTTGCGGGATCGAGCGAGGTGATGATGCCGCCGGTTTTCACCATGTAATACACACCTTGATACAGCAGCGGTGTTGGAATGTACGGGAGATTTTGCTGCACACGCCAGCGAACCGCGCTTGCCGTAAGCTGTCCACGCGCGTTGCCCGGTCGCACGGCAATCGCGCCCCATTCGCCCAGGCCGTAGCCGCGCGCTTTCTCCCATTCCGCCGCCAGAATGATTTTGTCGTCGTTTTCATCAATCCAGCCGAACTGATCTCCGAGGTCTGGATCATTGCGAAACTCTTCCAATGACAAACGCTCGTCTTTGTCTTTGTCATATTTCGCCAGCACGGAGGCAAAGGTCGGTATCATCGGCTCACTGCCGCCCAGCGTAGAGATCATCAGCGTATCGCCATCAATCAACGGCGTCCCAAGTGAACCAGACGATCCCAGCGGCAGCCACCAACGGTTGATGCCGGTTTTGAGGTCATAAGCGTCAAGCCGTGTCGAGCCAAGTACGATCAAGTCTGTGCGTGTCGCATCCGGTTGAAAGACCACCGGTGTTGACCAGCCAATCGGCATTCCCGGTCGGTCAGTCTTCCATCGCAGCCGTCCGGTCAATCGGTCGAGCGCAATGACAAACGACCCCGACACCTGATCGCAAACCAGCACGACCAGGCCCCCGGCAATGATTGGCGAACCTGACATTCCATAGAAGTTTTTGAAGGGGCCGAGGGCGTAGCGCCACCGCTCTTTCCCGCCGTTGTCGTACGAGACCAAACCCAATTCAGGGAAGAAAGCTACGACTCCGCTCGCGTCGGCGGTTGGGGTAGGCGACGCCGGATCGTTGGCTTTATATGCGCCCTGCACTCGTTCGCGCTTCACGTCCCGCCGCCACAGCTCACGGCCTGTGCGAGTGTCCAGGCAAAAAGTAATCAAGCGTTCGCCTTCGCTCGCAGTGCCGTAAAGCCGCGTGCCTACCACGATGGGCGATGACTGCCCATAAGGTATCGTTGCCTTCCACGCTACGTTCTTGGTTGGCGAAAACTCGACCGGATACCCCGCAGACAAATCAACACCCGACCCGTTAGGCCCGCGAAACTGCGCCCACTGCGCGTCGGCGCGGCCACCGATAACGATTGTGGCGAGCAGGAGAGACAGACTCATTTGCTTTAATTTTCCGACCATTCGATTTTCTCCGAGGAAATTGTCATTGGTGATCATACCGGGGTGGGTGGAAGTGGCATCGCCCGGATCGTGTGCCTTCAAATGCCCACGTACCAGGCCCACCCGTTCTGTATATTTCCCTTTGCACCACCGTCGTCGAACTCGTTGCTAACAACAATGCGTTGGAGATACTTCATGCTCTTGTAGCCCATTTGTGTTTCCACTCGCAGTCGCACTGGCGCGCCGTGTGGGATGGAGAGTTCACGTCCGTTCATGCCGTAGGCGAGCAGCGTCTGCGGATGCAGGGCGTCGAGCAAGTCAATGCTGTCAGCCCAGTCATCGTAGGAATAAAAACTGACGAAACGAGCATTGGGCAGCAGCCCCACGGCGTCCAGCACCCGGCTCAGTGGCACGCCTGTCCATTCACCAATGGCAGACCAGCCTTCTTCGCAGGTGTGCCTGGTGATCTGCGTCCGCGCCGGGAGTCGCTTGAGGTCAGCGAGTGAAAACGAACCCGGCCTGGCAACCTGTCCTTCGATGGATAGTCGCCAATCGGCAAACCCACCGCTCTGCAACTGTCGGTATACCTCGCTTGGCTTATGCCTGGCAGGATCGCCGGGATTGGTCGTACCCGTCGCGGGGAATGATGAGATATCCTGATGGCTGTATTCCTTCACCAATGACTGTCCAGGCAGCAGGGTGCGATGCGCACTATACGTGAGGACGTCGCCCATACGCAGAATATTGCCGTAGGTTGGCGGTAGATTTTTTGAGCATCCTGAAAGCAGGATTCCGCTTGCGGCGGTTAATCCTCCAAGCAGCGCTTCACGACGGGTAATCAGCTTATTCATTTTCATGGATTTTCCCGAAAGTCATGCCGCGCATCTGGCGTTTGAAGCCCGACTGAATGACCATTGCTACGTGTCCGAGCAGGAACAGCATCAGCGCGACGAAAGCAAAAAAGTGAATGGTGCGAGCGGATTGGAACCCGCCGAACAGGCGTAACAGAAACGGGTACGCAGCGGTAATCGCGGGCGACATCGTCAGCCCCGTCACGACGATCAAGGGCAGCGCAATAAATACGACCGTGAAATAAGCGCATTTTTGCAGCAGCCCATACTGCGGCCCGCCCGTCGCGGCGCGAATCCGCAAGCGCACGTGCTCTTTCACCTCATGCCAGAACTGGCGCGGCGTGAGTTCTGCCAGTCGCGGCACCAAATGACGCCGAAAGTGACCAGAGAAAATCCCCGCCAGTAAATAGATCAAGCCCGTCAGCACAAGGAACCACGCCGCCAGAAAATGCAGGCTCCGCCCCCAGCCATTCTGATTGAAAATCTCAAAGGTTCGGCTTGCACTAACGGGCGAAGCGGCTTCCTGAAAGAAAGGCGCGCGCTTTTCCCAACCGCTGTGCTGATGGTTGCGGCTGATGGGCAGTTCAATCAGCGCGGGTGTCAGATCGTTGCCCACTTCGCCCCAGTACAGTCGCGGGTGCGCCATCAGAATCACAAAACCGGTGAAGGCCAGCGCGAGGAAACTCACGCTTCCGATCCAGTGAGAAAGCTTGACCCAACGCTTATGTACTTGTTCTTGTGATAGTCGTAATTCGTTCATACGTTTCGAGTGAGCCTTGGCTTGCAAGAAAAAGAATTGCCGCAGTAAGAGTAGCGCAACCAGCCATGGTTGCGGGGCAACATCGCCAAGCTCTTTGTTAGCAAGGAGAGGTCGCGCTTACGGCAGCGCAACCATGGCTGGTTGCGCTACTTTGCCTACTCATTTTTTGCGACGAATTGAATACAGCCGGGTCTCCGTGCGTACCAGCAATCGCTCGCCCACGATGGCGGGCGTCGCCTGCGCCATCTCGTCCAGTTCATTCACGTGTAATAGCTTGAACGTCTCGCCCGCCGCGATGACGAACGTCTGGCCTTCTTCGCTCAGGCAGAACAGCTTGCCGTTGTACGCCCAGGGCGAAGTCGTGAACGCTGTGGCCGCCGGGTCAATGCGTGTCTTATAGGTTTGCTTGCCAGTCTTGGCGTCAAAGCGGGTGAGGATGCCCGTCTCGGTCAGCGCGTACACTCCACCTTCGTAAGTGACTGGTGTCGGCAGATAAGTCCCGCCGCGCGCCTGCGACCAGACGACGTACTCGTTCGAGGTCTGATTTTTTCCGAGCGAAATATTGCCCGCAGCGCCGGGACGAAGCGCGAACAGTGCGGCTCCCCGCCCGCCGTTAATGTAAAGCAGGCCGTCATAAGCGAAGGGCATCGGAATCGGTATGTCCGAGATGCCCGTCATGCGCCACAATTCTTTCCCCGTCAGGTCGTAACTGACCGCCTCGCCCGGCCCCACCGCCACAACCTCGGTGCGCAGCGCATGTCGCCAAACAAAAGGCGTCGTCCACCCTGACCGCCGCCCCTTGCCGCCCACATCCCGATTCGTGCGCCAGACCTGCTTGCCCGTCTGTTTGTCGAAGGCCGCGATGTATTGCTGCTTCTCGTTGTCGCTCATGATTATCAGCAGGTTCCCAATGAGCGCGGGCGAACTGCCCGTCCCGAAATCGAGATAGATCGGATTCGCTTCGAGCGGCGTTGACCAGACCTGCTTGCCCTTCAGGTCAAACGCCCATACCCCCAGATTCGCCACATAGACATAAACGAACTTGCCGTCGGTCACGGGACTTTCTGACGTAAAGCTGTTCTTGCGATGACGCCCGCCCGGAGGGTGCCCCGTGAAAAACTCCTGCTGCCATTCCACCTTGCCGCTCTTCAGGTTCAGGCAATAGAGGAAGTAATGGAGCTTCACTTCATTCGGCATTTCCATGTCTCGCGCCTTCACTCGCTCCATCACCTGTTCCTGCGAGAGCCCCTGTTTCATCAACTCCGCGACGTACTCGTTGCTGTACTCCGTCCCCATCTGGGGCGACTTCGATTTGCCCTCGGTCGTGGCGGTGGTCAGATAAACCTTGCCGCTTGTCACAATCGGCGATGACCAGCCGCGCCCTGGAATCTCCTGCGACCATTCAACGTTCTCTGTCTTCGACCAGCGATCAACCAGTTTGGTGTGCGCGCCTACCGGATTCGCATCCGGCCCGCGAAACTGCGGCCAGGATAGTTTTTGGCCGTGCGCTGCGGGCGACGCCAGCAACATCGCGCACGCCAGACCGGCCAGGCGCGAGAGAAGGTAAGAGGCAATTATTTTGCGAATTCTTTTCAGTTCAGGACAATATGAACTCATTAATTTTCTCCTGTGTATTCTGTGTTACCACGTGAGGGGCGTGGCAGCACTGGGCGGTGAGTCTATCGTCAAGGCCAGCGCCATCACCGCCCAGCTTGTTGCGGCTGCCGAAATCCACTGATCTTTGCCGTAGGGAAAGCCACCCTCGAATTGTTTTTGAAAGGGAAACGAACGGCTTTGGACATGCCATGTTCCATCGGGTTTCCAGCGTCTTGAGCAAATATTGCACGCCGCGTTGATAGGCCGCAGCGTGAGTCGGCAAGCCGCCTGCGCGATGCAGGGCAACGAGCGATTGCCCCGTGGCAAAGGCATCGCTTGCCATCGTCGGCAATTGCGCCCAACCGCCATCGCTGCGTTGCTCGGCGAGCAATTGCGCGACGGCCTTTTGTTTCGTCGCTTTGTCTGCGCCGCTCCAATGCAAGCCAAACAGATGAAATACGCGGTCTTCCGTTGTTTGTGGCGTTGCTTTGGTGAGCCATTGACGCGCCTTATCAACCTGTTCCTTGACGGATGTGCTGCGGCCTTTGGGCGCGTAAAGTTGCAGCGCACGCAAGGACAGCGCGGTGGCGTTGAAATGACTGGCTTCGAGCGGTGGACGGCTGCGCAGCGTGATCGCCCAATTCCCGGCTTTGGTTTGCCGTGCCGCTAAATAATGGACGACGGCATCGGTCGTGGCATTCGCCGCGAATCCATTGGCGGCCATTCCGAGCAGGATGTAGCTGGCCGTATCAATGCCGCCGGGAGCGCCTTGCCCTTGTAAATATTGCTCCCGTTTGGCCCCCCAAAGTTCCGCGATTTTGGCATTTTCTGTTTGCACAGATTGCTCGTTAATCTTGAAGCCACGCGCGCGGGCAAGCGCGACCGCCATGGCCGGAAGCGCATTGTTATGACAGGAGACACAACCGCTTTCTTCGATGAACTTCGTGCCCAGCGTTTGCAGCAGCGGCAGGCTTTTTGCGACCACAACGCGCGGCGTCACCGCGTCTTCTGTTTGCGGGACGGCGGATTGGCGCAGCAGGAACAACATTGGCACGACGAGAATGGTGCAGGCAATAAAACGTTTCATTGCGGAATTCCTTTCTGGGTGAATTATTCGGTTGCGCCTGTTTTGGTCAGGAGTGCGACTACTTCGCTCCAGCCCTTGCGTTTGGCAAAAGTCAACGCTGTTAGGCCATCTTTGGCTTTAACTTTTGCGTCTGCGCCCTGCTCCAGCAGCAGCCTGACCAACGCCAACGAACTGCTTTCGGTCAGCACGGCGTGCATCAACGGGGTGTAGCCAAAATTGTCAGGGACATTGGGATTTGCGCCTTTCGAGAGCAGCAATTGCACGATGTCGAGCGCACCACTGATGGCAGGTTCGGTCAGGAAGTCTTCTTTCTTGTTAACCTCAAGGCCATGTTCCAAGGCCCATTTCACCGCCGCAAGATTCGTGCTGTACGTAGTGGCGAGCAAGTATGTGAGACCGTCCTTGGTTTTCGCCTTAGGGTCTGCGCCGTGGGCCAGCAGGAGTTGAATGATTTCCAGATTCCCCGCGAAACCTGCTGCGATCAGTGGCGTGAATTCGCGCTTATCCGCCTGGTTGACATTGGCTCCTTTCGCCAACAGCGCCTTCACCACCGGCAGCGAATGGGGAAGGTTGACAGCGATCCGCAGCGGAGATTTCCCGTCTTTGCTAACCGCATTCACATTCGCACCTTTGGCGAGCAGCAATTGGACTTTCTTCAAATCATTCACGGCCCACATCAGCGCGGTGGCACCGGCCTTATTGCTGAGGTTGGGATCGGCTCCCTTGTCCAGCAAGAGCTGCACGCAATCAGCTCCAGCGTTGAGGACGGCATACATCAACGGCGTCGTGCCATTGGCATCCTGGCGCATTGATGGCAGCGCCTTTGGCAAGCAAGGTTTTGACTTGCTTCAGATCGCCGTCGCGGATAGCAGTGTTTAGTGGCTGAGAATGATTTTGCGCCAGCGCCGACGCCATACCGAACAGCGACATCGCGACGAGCATGAGAAGGCGATTCGTGTGATTTAATTTTCTACGCATTCGTAGTTTCTTCCTCAGAAAGTGGCATGGGCTACAGTCCGTGCCACTTTTCATTACCACCAATTTCTCTCAACCAGCCAGTGAGCCTGGCTGCTTTGCGCAACGAGGTATCAGCCTACGCCGTGTTCGGCTGGGATGGGCGACATTGCCCCTTCCGGTTTGATAAGTAGTTGTTCCACCGGCACGCCACTGCGGTACTGTGCGAGCAATGCTTCCGGGTCAATCTCGACCCCGACGGGGTTCGCGGCAAAAGCGTCGCTGCGCATATATGCATTGGCCTCTTCGACCGGACAGGCGTCTACCTGAAACTCCAGGCGATTGCCGTCCGGGTCTCGATAGTAGAGCGAAAGCGTGATCCCGTGATGAATCGGCCAATAGGGTGTGAGGCCCGCGTGCTTGAGCCGCGCGTAAGTGTCGAGCAGGTCGCCCAGATGCGCGTAGGTATACGCCGTGTGATTGACGCCAACATCGCCGCGCGCGCCCGTGTCTGCTCCGTCGGGTTTGAAGACCGACAGATTAATAAACGCGAACCGATGATGTTCGTCATCATAGGTGAGAAAGGCGAGGGCTGGATTTTGATAGACTACGGTTGCCTCGAAGACGGATTGATACCAGTGCAGCATTTCCTCGAAGCGTCGGGTTTGATAGACGACGTGCGCGAATTTTGTTGGTTTTGCCATGTTATTTTCTCCGTTATGCAGCTTAATAGCCGCCATCAATAATATGAACTCCGTAGCCGCAGCCTCTACTCGTTAGCCCCGTGTGAGAACAATGTCCCAGGTGACCAACAGCGAGTCTGGTTCCAATCCTTTCCTGGCGGGTTCTACTTGGGCGCTGAGCGTGGCCTGATTGGGTGCGGCGCTTTGCAACAAGCGGTCTTTCGCATTTAGTGCTTCGCCGGGAAAGTTCTGTTGCAATCTTCATAATGACTCCTTTGAAAAGTTGCGTAGCGATTATACGGATCAACCTTGATTAGTAAGGGGGAAGGGGCGAGAAAAAATGTTCACATCGGAAAAAAATTGCCTTTAGTCTCATCTTTGGTGTGATGTGCAGCGCGGATTCAACGGATAAAAGCGGAGATTCGCCTCAACGCTTGCGCTCCCCGCTTCGCGCAAATGCTCCCGCGACCATCTGACATTGTTTCATGGGCGCGTCCTTGCCTACCAGCATGGCAAAAAGAACATCATTCTCCGCGTTCGTAATGATGAGTAGACGACGGAAACTTTCACCTTGCAATGGGAAGCTTCTGAAAAAGGCGAAAAATGGTTCCTGCTGTGCGGCGAGGAGTTCAACGCCGCAGACTGGAAACGAAGCGAAAGTGCGCCCGGCAAACTGCGCAACCGCACTTGCATCATTGTCTGGGTCTGCGACGACGGAGCGAAGCCGGTCTTTGACAGGCACCCGAAGGAGCATTAAAAGCCAAGCCCAGTGGTTCCCTCTGGCTATCATTCGGCGGTGTCAAAGCGTAAACCGCTGGAGCCTTCGCCGCGTCCGATTTCTTTGCGCCTTCCCACCCAAAGATGGGTCGAGCCATCCAGCCACCGCGTCATCTGATAATTGCGCGTAACCCGCACACCTTCACGCGGCACTTCTTCTTCAAAGATGGCCAGCCGCTGTTGCGGGTCGGGATTCAGAATGCGCCCTTTGGCCGTGACGATTTGTTGCGAGCCATCGGGCTTGAGCACTGCGCCGCGTACCAACCGAATGGCTTGTGTGGTTGCATCAATCTGCATCGGCATGAGCGGAACCCAGTAGTTCGGGACGGTGGTGGCCAAGCGGTACACTGGAACTTCGGAAGCGGGCGGAATGGTTGTATTCGTTTCAGCTCCACGTTGTTGTTCGGCTTCATAGCTATTCAACGGTTGCTCCATCGGACTTTCAGTGACGCGCTCAACGCCCCAGGCCAGATTGGCCATTTCATCGCGCAGGAATAAAACTTCTTCGAGAGGCTTGCCTTCGATATTTTTTACGATAGTCGGCGGCAGGAAAAACTGATTCGAGGCAGGTGACGTGATGCCGCTGCCGCGCAAAAATGAATTCTGATACATGCGCCAGAGCGAATGTGGTGCGCCGGATTCACTGTTTGGCTTAATCAGCGTGCGGACGCCGAAGGTATCCGTGACAACCAGTGAGCGCGTGCGGCAAAGTGTGCCGACTTCTAATTCAACGGGAATTACAAACCAATCGTTGCCGTAGCTGTTGGCGAATTCGATCAACAGCAAATGCGGCAAATCCGTCGGGCCGGTTTGGATGGCGCTATAATCAACTTGCGCATCTTCAAATTCCCAAAAGCGAAGCGCAGGCGCGCCGCGAAAGCTGACCGGAGCCGGAATAGTCGTGCGCGTGATTTCTGTTACAGCCTTGTCGGCTGCGCCCCCAAGCGTGACTTCCGCATTGACATCAAAGGCGAACCAATCCAACGACCCGTCAAAATATTCCTGCGCCGTTAAGATGCGCTCGCCATCGCTCAGGCGCGTTCCTACCGAAAATCCATATTCCATCCGTTCCGGCAGCCACGACGGATTAACGGCAACGGGTTCGCTGAACAGCGTTTCGAGCCATTGCAGCCAGAGCCGCGCCGCTTTCTCGACTTCGGCTACATCAGCAGGCGCGATTTGCAGTGCGGGATCAATCACCATATTGCTGTTCCCTGAAGTACGAAAGGCCGCAGCGAGTCGCCGACCGTCAGGCACACGCGGCATCATCAACTCCAGAAAGCTGCGGCTATCGCTGTCGAGCGTGGCGCGCTGTTCGGTTGTCAGAGCAGGAAAGGGGTAAACGCGCAGGAAGGCTTCGCGGTAATTGCGCGCGAGCGTTTGTTGTTCCAGCAGGCGCAGGAAGTGTTGCCCCGATTCCGCCGCCAGGCGCAGCTTTTCCAGCGGGGCAATTTGGTTGCTGGCGGGACGAATCGTTTCTCGCTCCACTAAGGTTTCGAGCGGCACACGGCTACCATCGTACAGCGGCGCATTGGCTCTGGTGTTGGGGGCAATCGCGCCGGAATAGTAGCGCGTCAACTGCGCAGATTCCGCGCGCAGCCGCGCCATCGCAGGCGTGCCGCTATCTTCGCCTTGAAATTCGCCGACCTGCCATTGCCGCGCCATCATCCACAGCGGGTCATACACTCTGGCTTGTACGCTGGTGTCCATTTCCGCGTTGCGGCAATGCGGTTCCAAACGCGTCCAACTGGTAATCGAAGGCATAAAGATTTTCCTTTGTAGAGCAAACTTTCCAGTTTGCTCATGTTCTCCCCAAGCGACTCCCAGATAAAGCCTGCGCAAACTGGAAAGTTTGCTCTACCTCTATGTCAGCTTCGTGAAATCGGTCGAGACAGTGTCACCGTTCGCATTGAAGCCGAAATAAAGTGCAGGCAAGTAATGCCCGATTTCATTTAGTGCTTCGGCATCCACCGCGCGCAGTTTGGCTAGATCAATTGTTTCAAGTAGCACGCGCAGCAAGTCGCCGACAGTCCACGTTTTGTCTGGTACAGGCGGCACCGCCAGCAAAATGGATTGCGGCGCAAAGGCATTGGGCGGATTGTATTGAAACGTAATGCCCGTTGTTTCCTTCGAATTCGGAATGATCTCAACCCAGTCATCCAGCAACAACCCGGCTAACGGTTGCTGAAAGTTAATTGCGTTGGTTGCTTGCACCACCAGCGAAAGACGCCCGCCCAAAATGGGCTTTCCATCTTTCAGCGGCAGGCCCACCCAGCGATCATTGGCTTGAAATGGCAATTGCCCGACGCTCAATTTTAGCTTCTCCCCGGTCTGCAAAGCTTCCGCATAACGCAGCGTTGCCTCCAGTTTGGCAACGCCATCGCGCACCCGCGCGGCCCGCTGAAACCACGTGAAAACTGCTAGCGGATCGTTATCCTGCACTTTGGTGCTGTCGGCAAACGCTTGCCCAAGTTCGGCTACGTTGTCGGGCGTAAAGCGCAGCAGTACGACAAAGGCGTTGCCAAAGATTACGCGGAATCGTTCCAGTTGCAGGCTGCGTTTGTCTTCAATCGTCGCGTTCGCATTAGCGGCATTGCGGAGCGCCGTCAACTGTTCGATGCGTTGCGTAGTTTCTTTGCTCGTCGAGTGGGCTTGAAGCAACAATACCTCCCGGTCCGCCGCCGTGTTTCCTACATACGACAGCGGTACGGTGCTCGCAATGCCGAAACTCGCCAGGCTTAGCAATGCCGCCCGCAATGCTTCCAGGTTGGCAGCGTCCGGCGTAACAAGTAGCGCTTGCAACGTTGTATGTGCGCGTCTGAAAGATTGTTCCGCTTGGTTGGCACGTGTTTCAAGCTCGGCGATGTTGATGCCAATCGCTTGATTGCGTTCCGGCAAGTTCAAATCGCTGGCATCCAGTGCCCGCGCACTTGTGATGGTTTTACGCGCGGTTCGCACCAGTTCAATGAATTCGCTGTAGCTCAAATCCGTCAAGGCCCAGTTGGACTGCCGATGCGGATTCAGGCGCAGTAAAGAATTAGGCGCAAATCCACCTGCTTTGCGCGTGATCGTGTACAGGATTCGCTGTTCGATTTCGGATTGCTGGCCGCCACTACCACCCTCGATGGCATAAACAAAATCGAGCGGAGCCAACGCCAGTTCACTGAGCTTAAGTTCTTTGGTTTCCAGTACACGACCGGTTTCTGGTTCCAGTCGTTCGACCAAACAGCGAACTTTTGCCGAGGAGCCGAGCAAGCGTGCTGCCCAGGCGTTCAGGTGGCGATCCGCATTGGCGCGTGGCGATGCTGCCGGATTTGACCAGCCCGGTGTCGGCGGCGCGTCACCGCTGAACAGCGTCACCAGGCGATGCGTTAACGCAATGCCGCTGCGCGGCGTTTTTACAACTTCCAATTCCGGCGGAGGCGCTTCACCGCGCGCGATAGCATCAACTGTGCTGGCGGCGCGCGCGGTGTTGCCACGCACAACTTGATAGACGCTTTCGGCGACGACGGCATCGCTGACCGCATCTACGGCCTCATCCAGCGCATTCAGTTCCGCAACCGTGGTTTGAAAGACTGCGCCCATCGTTGGCTGTGGCAGGGGGCGACCCGCGAAGATTGCCGCGCCTTTTTCTTTCCAAAGCTGGCGCAGCTTTAAGCCATCCACGACATTGTTGGCTGCGATGGATTCGACGGGCAAATCCGTTTGCTCCAGCTTTTTTGCAACGAGAGGTGCAAGGTCGCGGAACGGCTTGATGAAGCGATCCAGTTTTACTTCGTGCAAGCGTCGCTCAAAGCGGTAGCCGAGCAGCGCACCGAGCGGTTGCCCTTGTCGCACTCCATCCAGCAGCCACTTGGCCAACCGCACCCGTTCGGAGGAAAGATCAAGCGCCAGCAAATCGCGTACTGCCGGGGTTGAATGCGTCAGATGACCATTGCGCAACAGCGCCACGGTCGCAGCCTGCGTGAGCGAAGGCGTATGGACAAAGCCCGGATCATCCGGCACTTGCACAATCGGAGCTTGTTCGCCAACCGGAGGCGTCACGACAGGTCGTGTTGGCGCAATCTTCAGGTTCTCCACCCAGCCGTAACCGCCAAAAGAAATCCCGGTCGGGTTGGCCTTGCGCATTATGCTCAATCGCTTCGTTGCAAACGATGTGATCCAGGCATCCAGCCGATGCGTGCAAAGGTCGAGCGTGCCTGCCAACAAGCGCTCCAGCCGGCCCGTGCTGAGCGTGGAGAGGTGTTTCAGGCTGCTGCGAAAGTCGCCGAGCGGGGCAACGCTTGCGTCCTGAAACGAGTTCAATTTTAGTAAATGTTCACCGAGCGTCAGTGTGCCTGTGACCGCCGGAACAACGCGCTTGAGTTGCCACGAATAGGTTGGCATTTCGCTGGATTGCGCTTGTACGTCTATAAGTTCCTGATCCTTAAAAAGGATTGGCAGTGCTGTGCCATTTTTGAAGAGAATATGGGCTGCGGCATTCCCCAACTCCAGCAGCATCGAATGTCGCAGCAAAGTTTGTAACAAGCTGATGGCAGCAGCAGGTTCTGTCTGAATGTCGCTGAGCTTTTGTGCGGTGAGTAAGACCTGAATGTAATTTGGTGCGAGCGGCGTTGTTTCCGATACTGCGCCCGCTTGCACCAACGGTGATTTCAATAACGAAACCTGATGTCCATAGGCCGCGCGCGCCAATCGCGGGGTAAACCTCGCTTCCAGCGTCCGCAGCATGATGCCGGTCAATTGTTCCTGCTTCGCCCACCATTGCGGATTATCCATCTCGAAGCCAAGAAACGCCCACAGATGTTGCAGGTAATGTCGCCCCATTAAAGAGCGCACGGTATAGCTGGATGACATGCCATCGGTACGCATCACTTCCGCCAAATCACGATCAGGGTCAGCACTACGGCCCAGGCGCGGGACTTCCGCCAGATTCGGTCGCCAAACGCGATCCCGCAATTTCATGAGCCACGATTTCAACGCCAGGTCGCGCGCGTGCTGTGCTTCTTCGCCTGCTTTCGGCGTCCAGTTATCCAGCGAAGTTACGGGTAAAATCCCGTAAGGCTGTTTGCCGATTCTGAGCAGGGGCAATGGCCCGGCAGCGCGCACAAATTGGGTGAAATGATCGCGCGTCCAGCCAATATCCTCCAGCGTCAGCCCCGTGTTTTCAATACCGATCAGATGTTGCAGGTAATAACCCCAGGTCGCCGCCCAGAGCGCCGTGTTCATCTGTCGCGCCTCGAGTTGTTCTTTGGCATTGGCGTTGGCTAAGTTGCCGAACGACTTTGTGGCAAGGTCGCGTTGCACCCCCAACGCAGCGGTCAATGAATCGCCGTTTGATCCATCGCCTGGTTGAAACGCCATTGTGTTTTGTTCCGCCGCATAACTCAATTCCTGACCGGGATCGCGGGAACTGAAACCGGAGGGGGCTTCCGCCGTGTTGTTGGAAGGTGTGCCGTGCAACACGAAGCCCAGGCCATCGGTATAATGATGCGCGTCGAACAAATCGCTGAGGCGTTTGGCAGATTCTTCGCCGTTGCTTTTCGTTTTGACACCCAGCACCAACAGCAAATCCAAACCAGCAGTGGCAACATCCTTGCTGAGCTTGAGCCGTAATCCCATCCCGACCTTTTCGGCTTCATCGAAATCCACCATCCATTTCATGCCATCGTCTAGGGCAAGCTGATCATCGGGGAGATTAACTTCGATTTTGGGATTGGGGCCAGCCGCTAGTGGATCAGGAATATCTTTGCCGAAAATGGTGGTGACGAGCACGCCACGCGAATAGGCAACTGCGACCCAGCGATCCGGCAAAGCACGCGCGAGCGGTGCCCGCGACCACGATTCGTTATCTAGTTTGAGCGCCGGGATAGGAAAGCGGATCGGCTTCGGCAACGGTTGATGGGCGGGAACAGGCGTTGTCGGACGCTCCTCAGAATTGAGCGGCTTCAGCATGCGCGCAATCCACGCCGCACGGTTGGCGTCAAAACGTTCGACCAGTTGTTGCCAGGCCCGTTTGCGCGCCTCTTCATCATTGCCCGCCCGCCACAGGTGTTCCCAAAAATGTTCGCCCCAGAGTTTTTCCTGCGCCGTCAATTCCGGTTCGTGTGAATCGAGGTGAATCTGATCGGGATACACGCGCACCCGCAATTCAAAATTGCCATCCGGTTGCGCAAAGAAACGGGTTTCCAATCGCACGGGAAACAACGCCAAAGGCCGATCCGAGGCAATCAGTTGCACATTCATCTCTGGCGGCGGAACAGTGGCAAACACAGGTGGTGGCGAGATTCGATGATTGAACATAGACTTTGTAAGAAATCAAAAAGCAAATCTCAAAAGGCAAAAGGGGGATTCGGAAGCAAAGCCTTTTCTGAATTTCTGAAATCAAGTGCCGACCTTTTAACTTTTGATTTCCGTGCCTTTCGCCTTTTGCTCTGTTTTTTCCTTTAGACCATTTTCGTGGCGTGAATCGCAATGCGCACAGGCTGTTGTCGCGTGATGAAGGCCATGTGCGCGGAATTCTTGCCCCAGCGTGCATTCGCCGGAATGCTTAACGAAGCAGGCGGCGCAGTCTTGACGGAAACATGCCAAGCTGCGCCGAAATCTGTGCCAACATCAAAGCCGAAGCGCGGTTCCGTCGGTTGTTCCTGAATCACAAAGAACCAGCCGGGATGGGCGACGGCTTCAGCACGCAGCAAATTGAAGCCAATGAATGTTATGTCCGGTTGCAGTGTGCCGCGAAAGAGCGGATAACGTTCTTCGGTGCCGGGCACGCGTCTGCCATTGTTCATCACCGCCTTGGCCGCATAAATCACCGCCGTTGGGTAACGTCGCAAGAGTTCGCCGCGAATCAACAAGACCAACTGATTGTCTACGCCGCCACTAATGACATTGCTGCCAAGTCGTTTGGTTCCCCAACCGTGAATAAGGCCAATGTCCGATTGTTGCACTGCACTTGCACTTGTATCCCAAAACTGGCGGAAGTAGGTGCCGCGCTGATCGGTCGGAAAGTCGCGCCACAATAATTCGCGCGCCATTTCCGTGTTGAGTCCAACCAAAAAAGCTTCGATAAAAGTGGGATTGGTTTTCAGCAACGTGACGGTGTTCGGCGGAATGAACTGTAGCCCCGGCAACATGAAATCCTGTGACAAGTCGCGCAATGCCTCGTACATCGGTTGCGGAAATTCAGGCGCTGCCATGATCGGCTCCAACGGATCCACCTGTGGCGGCTGATTGTCAATGTTTGGGATAGACGCGCGCGTTCGCGCTTTGATCGTTAGTGCTGGATTGAGTCGCCCCAGCAGGGCGGTCTGAACATTTGTTGTCGGCAGGGAAGCGCGTTGAGCAAAGATAAAGCCGATTTTGCCCGGATTGACTTTGGCCAGATGGGCAATCGCTGCCTGACGAAACCGGGCGGCGTCCGCGCTGTCAGGCCCGGCGATACGTGCTGTGACATTCGGCATCGGTTCGCCTTCGGGCAGAATTCTAAAGAGCCGACGGCCTCGCATTAGGCTGACGGCCCTTTCCGTTCCATTTTGATAACGAACGGTCGGCGAAAGATTTGCGACGCTTTCTGAGACCTGATTGAACGTCACCAAACCAGTTGGATTTGGCAGCGTCTTGGCGATGATTTGAATATTCAGCTTGCTGACCAGCGCGCCCGTGCGAACGCCGCCCTGGGTGACGACGCGCCGACTGATGACACCGCGTGGGCGGGCTAATCGGCGAAGCGGGGACGAGACAGCCTGCATCGGCACGGCAGTATTATTGATGCGTTGTTGCAAAGTCATTTTGACAGTCGGTGCCGCAGCCTCCGGCCACGCCAAGCGCGCCTGTGCCGGAGCAACCACCTGAAACAACGCGTCTTGCGACAGGCGACTGAAAACGCGCACGTGCAAACTAGCATTGACCGCTACGCTCAATTGCGCTTGTCGCAGGCGTTGATTAGCGCGTTCGATTTCGCCCAACTGCTCCCACGCCGAAGCCATCAACTGTTCCTGCTGTTCCTGAATGACCTGCGTGCCAACGCCTGCGGTCACGCGATGGCGCGGATCAAGGTTCAAATCGTCCAGCCACGTTGGCACGGGAATGCCCACCTGATTGCGGGCCGCGTACCAGCGACCGTAAAGCGGCGGCGCGAGCAACGGCGTGCTGTTCGCATCGGTGGGCGTCTGGTCGGGAGCATTGATGATTTTTTTGAGTTCGCCTTGAAATGCCTGCCGCTGATTCGCTGGCCAATCTGTGGGCGTCGCGTTGAGCGGTTGCAACGCGCCCTCTAAGCCGAGCGTTACGCCATTTGGAGCGGGGAAGCCTGGATGACTAATATCCATCGGGCGTTTCCCGACTTCGGGCGGAATCGCACGCGCTTCCAGCAACGTCACCAACGATTCAAAATCTCCCTCAACGGCAGTGCGAAATTCCCAGTGAAAATACACCGGCAGCTTGACGTTGGCCGGAGCCTGCGCGCCAGACAACCACGCGGGATCAAGTTTCGCTTCTTCCGCAGACGTGATCGGTAAATTGAGTCCTGCCTTGCGTCCAAGCTCAAAGGCCGGAACGACACAGGCGATATATTCTGTTGATGGTTGCAGTCTGCGTGGACAGAGCAACCGCGCGACTGACAGCTCAGGCCGTTTGTTTAGGATGTCCGTCAATTCGGCAGGCGTAGCATTTACCTGGCTGGCAAGTTGTGTATGCGCCCACGCCCACGATTCCGACAAGTCAGGCAGTTCATCGGCAGGTTTTGCAGGCGAGACAATTTCCAGCACCGGCTGTGGCAACGTACGATCCGTGCGCAGCGTCACGCCTGTCTGTTTTTTCACTACGATCAGGCAGAGCCACGGGCGCAAGCGTCCTTCGGCATCGGCTTTCGCAGGCGTAAACAGCCACGGAAAATCAGGCCGATCAAATTCTATCGCCGCGAAATAATTCGGCTCGAAATCCACTGTGCCATTGCGCGGATCGGTGCGAACGACCTGATGCGAATCAATGCTGGTCACTTCACTGGAGCCAAACAGTCGCACCGGCATCGTCACAGGTTGGTTATTCAGTTGAAACTGCACGGGCAAGGCAACGCGGCTGGATTGGTTCGCGGTCAGCGTGTCTGTCGCCTGAATGTTCGCCGCCGCGCCCTGTCGCGCCCACGGCAGAAAGATAACATTTGCGTTCGGCATATAGCTTTCCAGAAAAAGAAATTCACTACGAAGAACACGAAGAGCACGAAGGAGAGACAGACAGAAAGAGGGATCGAGAGAAGAGTCCTAGCCCATTATCGTATTGTCGCTCTCTCACTCCTTCCCTTCGTGGTTCTATCTTCTTGAAGTCCATGATCACCTCATCCGCCAACTTCAAAACTCGGCACGACCTGCCGTTGCTTGGCTGCGCCGGGATTCTGTTGCTTGAATTGGCTTAGCAGTTGTTGCGTTTCAGAATACGTCAAGGACTTGCTGCCCTCGGTGCCGGGAATCGGTTGCAGCGACAAATCATTGGTGGAAGCAATCGCCCAGCCCGGTTTCGTCAATGTGACTTTGTTGACGCGCTTAATGTTTTGATATTTTGCCGTCCCGCTGGTTCGCACACGGCTTAGACCGGCAGCGCCAAACCGTGCCTGCTCGAATAAGCGCGCATCGTTCAAGGCATATTTCGGCGGTGACGGTTGCGGTTGCGGTGGCGGCGGAAGCGTGTCCACAATAAAGGTTTCGTACTCCAAAGGCGCGTCCAGGCGATCTGCATTGCTGAACGCAAAGCTATCGGAGCCGATCATCAATCCTGCTTCCATCACTTCAAACGCCGGGCTGGAAATTTTCTGCTCATCCGACATTGCAAAGAATTGCGCAGGCGCAAAAAAGTCAGTGAGTTTTGTCGGCGTTTGTGGCTGACCGCCCATCATCACGTTGGTGATTGTAAAGCGGCGCGGGCCGCTCGGCGTGGTGTCGCCAAACTTCTCAATATCGCGCGTCAGGTTAATGGGCGCGACAGTTTGTTTGACGGCAATTTTTCCCAAAGGGTGAACCGCGATTTCGCCTGCACGAATGATTTCGCGCAGCGCGACCATTTGTCGCTCGCCCGCAGGAAGCTGACCGCTCCAATTGCGCACATCGCTCAGCGCCTTTTTCAATTCATTCAGTGCATTGATCGCGGGCGGCGGCGGCGGCGCTTCGCCTTCGACCAAGGTTTTATTAAAGCTGATTGAGATGTCGCACCAGAAGATTTCAAACGTTGCTTTGCCTTTGACGCGCAAGGGGCGCGGGCCTTCCAATGCGCCTTCCACCGAAACCTTGAATAAATTGCGCGAGCCGCGTTTGAGTTGAATCGAAGCGTGAAATTCCGCCAGGAAGTGAAACGGGTTGAGTTGAATCAACACATCGAAGCCAATATTGCCTTCGATGCTGAAGCCGTGCGCCGCCGCATACAGGCTGGCGTTTGCGCCGAATTGCACGGTGTTCGACGTGACGGCGAAATAGGCTTCGCAGGTCAGGCGCGGATTGTCGCCTGCGCTCAAGTTAATAGCGATACGATCCAGCTTGGGGAAATTTGCGGGCGGATTGAAAGCGTGATGCAGACCGCCAATGGCGAGCGCGAAGTTCGGCGCGCCTTTCCACTTTAACCGCATTGCCATGCCGCCCGTCAGCACGAACTTTTTCAGCAGCCGCGAATCGAACAACGCGGCATCCAGCGACGCCGTGCCCTGATCGAAATCCAGAATGCCGATGGCATCCATTTTGATGCGTAGCAGGTCGTTTTCCTTCTTCGGCAGAATCGCTTCGAGCTGTCCCATCACCAACAGGCGCAGCCGCGCGCCGATTTCCAGCACAATACCCAATTGCATCGTAATGAGCGTGGGCGTGCCCCATTCGATTTGCACGACGGGGCCAAACAAGTGATGACCTTTAGAAATCGGGAAGACTTTGTTGAGCGTGCTGAGCAGTTGCAGGGCATCGCGTACAGGATTGGGCGGGAACAGCACGCTGTCGAGCGTGCGATTTTTGATGCCATCGCGCAAGATGTTTTCGTCAAACGTGCGATTAATGGCAATCAGGCCGCCGATACCCGTGAGCTTGAATCCCAGGCCAAGCTGAATCGGCGCGAAGCCTTCAGCCGTGATGATAATCAGCAGCGAAAAGCCCTTTGCGCCATCCGGCAACCGCGTCGCAATCAAACCCAAGGCCTTGACCGACAAGCCGCTTTCAAACGTCAGTTGCACGACGCCTGCATATTGCCCGCGCTCCTGATCGAGAAACAGAAATCCTCCGCCCGTGACGGCTGCCGATTCGACCACCACGGCAACGCCGCGCGGTAAGGCTGGCCCAACCGATAAATCAGCAAAAACCAGATTGCCGCCACTTTCGGGAAAGGCCAAATTAAATTGAAAGCCGAGCCGATCAATGCTTAGGAAAACGGGGCCGAGCTTCAGGCTGAGCGCGACACTCATTTCTGCTGCCAGATCAGATGGATCAGCCGTGGATTCATTGGCTGCGAGCTTGAGCAACAATGTATGAAAATTGACGGGGCCAAGGGATTTGCCAATCGCAATAGGAACGCTAAACCCCTTGCCAATCGCGCCAGCAACAGGCACAGGTGGTTCGGGTTCTGAGCCAGCGGCGCTGGCAAGCAATGCATGATGGGGCGCGAGGAAGGGTTGTGATCCGCCAGTTGATCTGCCGGATAAAAACGGAATGTTGCCTTCGGTGTATAGCCCACGTTTATTGCCTGCGCCGATGCCGAAATTAAAGGGCAGTCGCAAGCCCTCACTCGGCAGCAGCGAGGCCAGAAAGCCATCATTGTCTTTGGTGGCGATGACCAGCGCGCATTCGTTGAGCGAGAATTTAATTTCGGCTTCGGCAGAATTGAGGGCAACAGAAAACGCGATGTTGCCGATTTCAATATGTGTCGCGCTATCATCCGGCAACACAAACGAACGATTGGTTTCATCCGGTACCGATTGCAGCGCCAGGCTCGTGCGGATGTCCGTCGGGCCGCCAGCAGGCCCGCGAATCGTGAAGATTTTTTCACCGCCAATCGTCATATCCACCAGCGCGCCCGAACTCATCTTAAAGATCACTTTCCACTTGTCGCCCATTGGCGCTGCCAGCTCGCCGCCGCCGCCAAGCGTGACAAATAATCCTGGCCCGCCTTGCGGTGTGGTTAAAAAGTAGAGCGACGAGCTGATCTGTTTCTTGGTGACAGTGTTATTGACCGGGTCTATTTCTTCGCTGAAGAATACTGTGCTCAGCATCCGTTTGGAAATCTGGTCGGCGTTGACCAAAGACGATTCCGGCGCGGCATCCCAGCCATAAAGTGAGCGATTGTTTTCTTTGAAAAGAAAAGCCAACAGTCCCGCTATCGCGGCAAAATAGAAATCGGATCTGTCTTGTGCTTCCTCTTCGTCATCGAGGGCGACGACTAGCGTTTTCAGCAGATACAAGACGCCGTCGGTGCAAAGGCTTACGATGCGATCCCAACTGACTTTGCCGCTGAGAAACGGGGTTCCGGTGTCTTCGATAAAGCCGAGCAATTGCGCCCAGTAAAAATAGTGTGGCTCGCGCAAACGAAAGTAGTTGAGTGCGAGCAGGTTCAAGGCGCGATGCGTAAATTCGACCGCTTGCGACGGGCTGAGATTGAGCGAGAGGAAGAATTGAACCAGCGAAGTGACGATGGCGCGAATATCAGAGAGCACTGTCGTCAATGCTTGTTTGTCGGGATTGGTCGCCTGCTGATAGCTTTTGATACTATCAATATTGGATTGCGGAATGTTCGGCTGTGGTGTGGTGGCAGGCGCGTCCAACCCCAGATCATTCAGCAAGGCCTGCCGCGTTTCCTCAAACGCCATTTTATCTTTGACCCAGGCAAAAAAGTCCGCGAACCAACCGATCACATCCTTCATTTTGGCTCCTTAAATCAAATTGGCTCCTTAAATCAAAAGGCTTCGTTTGAAAGCAAAAGGCAAAAGGGCGGCACTTGATTTCAGAAATTCAGATATGGTTTTGCTTCCGAATAGTCCTTTTGCCTTTTGCTTTCTTCGACTCAGCTTCCCGGCTTCAATTTATCTTCCGGCCTTTGCTCGCCAACAGATTCAAGCGGTGTGCTGTGTTGTGTGTAAATCTGTGGTGTCGGTGGTTCGTTCGTCGGGCTGGCCGGATCGGCATGCACCGCATACAGGTCTTGTATGGCAAAGAGAATCTCTGGCCCGCCCGGCGTGGCAGGCCGCTTTTCAAAACGTATGACACCAAGGTTGTTGGCGAACAACACCTGCCGCGCATTGCCGAGCTTTTCCATCTGTCGAAAATGGCGATTGGCCACGCGGCGATAGCCTTCGACATTCTCTTGCACGTCAGCGGTCGGGTTATTACGATCTAGCGGATCGGGGCGCGCAGGTTCAGGCCGCTGAGCGTCCGGGCGCTTATCCAACAGCACTTCCGTACGCCACGACCAATCGGGCAATTTGGCCTGATTGATGGTGGTGCCGGCGGGCAAAATCTGCGTTGGGACTAAAACAGGACTCTGCTTCAATTTTGACTTCAATGCGGGAACAAGCGTGCTCCCATCAGGAAACTTGAATAGCTCGGACGCGCTGACATCCCAACCCAAACGGTCGGCTTTGAACTCTGCGCGAATCAGGCGTTGCCCAAAGGCCAGCGTGCGATCAATTACACGCAAAAATTCGGGCATCACATTTTTCAGTCCGCTGGAAATGAACTGCACAAAGCGCGCGGGTTCGGCGACGCCACGTTTCCAATAGCTCATCGCATTGCTGGCGGCGTAATGCACATCGCCGGAAAGAAAGATAACCTTGCGATAAGGCGCTACGCGTCTGAGCAATGCTTCGCAGGTTTTGGCATCGAAAGCCCAGGCTTCAATCGCATCAGGGTTCGTGCCGACCATGCCTTTGGTGCCGAGGGTTTTGTCTTCGGGCTTCCCTTGCAGGTCACCATAATCAATCACGTCGTAGGCACGATAAGAAGCCGGCGCGATCAATTCGTCGAACATCGAAGGCCCCAGCACGGGCAAGG
Source organism: uncultured Acidobacteriota bacterium (assembly GCA_963794955.1). Taxonomy (GTDB): domain Bacteria; phylum Acidobacteriota; class Blastocatellia; order RBC074; family RBC074; genus JAFDVL01. The sequence continues at coordinate 101,787 of CAWCGF010000004.1, read as the reverse complement.
AAGGAATCACGAACAAAACTTCTTTGCCGTCGGGCAAGGGGCCGGGCGGAATCTGTTCGGATTGAATCGTGACCGCAACGTTGCCCGGCGGTCCTACCCGCGAGACATAGCTGCGGCGGGTGCGATTGTCCATCACCAGTACTAAATGCTTTGCGCCTGCGATGGAGTAATGCCATTTGACAGGCGGATTCGCGCCTTCCAACTCGGTGTTTTGATTGAAGCCAAGCAAAATGTCTATGGCATTCCCGGCAGTTTCATTCGGCCCCGTCGTTGCGTTTGCCGGAAAGAGGAGCGCGGTTTGATCAAGCAATTGTTTGCGCTCAGCCGTTTTGAACTTGAGCGGATCATTGCCCCACCCTTGAAAGAGTGCATAAGAAACCAGCCCGTTACGCAGGATGGTTTTACCCAAGGGACTCGTCAGCACGCGGTCGCGCCAGATGGGGTTCAGATACCAATCATCTGTAATTTCGTGATCGTCAAAGACCATGTAAGTAGGGATATTGGCCAAGGCACGGCGTACTTTGGGTAGCGTGCGGCGAAACTCAGTTAAGGCTGCTACCTCGCTTTGGTAGGACTTGCGACGTTGCGCAATCGCGTCTGCGTCGTCTGCTTCGATAGGCGTATCCAGCAGCGGTTTTAGATTCGCCGGAATCTTGCTTACCCATTCCAACGGCGGCAGAAATCGCTCCACCGGCGGAAACGTGTCCGGCCAGCAGCCATTGCTCCACACAGTCAGATACATCGCGGAAAATTCGGCCAGCGACATCAGATGGCTGTGTCCGTCGTGACTGGTCATGCGGGCATTATTTACGATTAGTTTGAGACGTTGCCGGGGCGGGAAATTGATTTGATCGGCGGCGAATAGCGTTACAGTGCCGGATTCAAATTTGATGGGCAATTGCTCAATACCCTGAAACTTGCCACTCGAATCGGCTTTGCCAAAGAGTTCCTTGCCGAGATCAACCAGCAGTTCAAGCTGTACCATGGCGACATCGTCGGCATAGATTTGATCGCCGGTCAGAAAGAGTTGATGCGGGCGCTTGAGCGGGTCTTGGTAAGCGTTATCGCGGGTGAGCAGATCATCCAGCCACGCCATGCCATCGGGCAAATTGGCATTGGAGCGGCGACAGGAGCCGTGCGCAATCTGTAAGTCTGTCAGTTTGCTGGGCGGCAAAGCGAAGGTCGGCAGCACATCGGTTTCAAATCCAAGCGCGAGGTTTTTTACATTGGCTGCATTCGGCGTGGCATTGGGCGGATCGGTCTTAAGCAAACCAAGTGATTTTAGTGTTTGTGTGCCAGACGCTGATTGTATCGTCAGATCGTAAGAGTAGGTCTTATCGGGCTGTAGCTTTTTGCCTTCCGATAATTCTAAGCTGACAACTAACAAGTGAAGTCTTTCGCCGATGCGGATGGTGGCTGCCGCTGGATCGGGGCCGCTTGCCATTGGCTCTTTTTCACCAGTCTTAATGTTGCCGCCTTCCCACAGAGAAAGCTTAACGGTCGCCGGTTCTTTCAGCGCCAGCCAGACGGAAACCAGCCTCGGCTCAACGCGACGCAAAATGGGGCCAGCCAACAGGAACGGTAAGCTCACAGGACACTCTCCTCTTCGCTCAAGGATCGTTAGCGAAAGTCTTGGGGGGATCAGAAGCAGACAATAAACGCTTCTGTTACCCCGCGCGACACGGTCTTACACCTGAAAAATAGCTGCTGTTTTACTTGTGCAGGGGATCAATTCGGCGGCGATGCTACTATACAGTTTTATGGATGGTCAAATCGAAAAGGTGGCTGGAAAGAATAGCCCTGCGCTTCTACCTCCTCACTCGCGTTCCGGCGGGACTTTTGCTACCATCGCTACGCTTCGCCGAAGAAGCTTATTTTCCAGGCTGTGTTGTATGAATCCTCGTTTCCTTTTATTTCTTAGCTTTGTTCTTCTAAGTGCTCTGCTCGTCGTTGGCGCGGACGGCCAACTTTCGGCCAAACACGCGCGCGAATTATTACGGAAGCTGGGCGGAGCGGAATTACCACGGGAACAGGTGCGGATCAAAACCGTGAGTAATGGTCTCGGCGGCAATGCTGTGGTCGAAGCCACAATTGAAACAGCCGTGCGCTTCAAGCAGGAAAATGGCACATGGCAAGTGGCTGACATCCGACTCGGCGATCAGCATTGGGAATCGGTGGAGTTGGTCACAGAAGCGATGCGACGCGAGAAAATGCGCCGCACCGAAGCCTTATTGCAAAAGATAGCGGAGGCATTGGCGGCTTACAAAGAAGACCAGGGGCGGTATGTGATCGCTACGGATTTCAATCAACTGCTCGATCAACTTGCACCGCGTTATTTGCCCGTGACGATCCGCTTTGACCTGTGGGAGCAACCGCTGCTTTATCGCAGCGTTGGCCAGGAGTACCGCTTAAGTTCTCTCGGCCCGGATGGCAAACCCGACACCGCCGACGATCTGATTTTGGAGAAGCGATGAACTATATCTCCAGTGCCAATCAATCTATTCTCAGCGCACGTTACCGGCTTACGGCCTTTATTGTGGTGGCGCTGGGGATCAGCACGCTTTTGTATGTCCTGATAGGTTGGGCGTTCGCTCCGGCGATGCCGCGCACAGATTATGAATGGCTGATGAACAGTCATTACATCATTGTTGGGATTGTTCTGGTTGCGGCTTTGGTGACAGTTTTGCTGCGGCGCTTTTTGCTAGCGCCTGTGCGATTGCGGAAAGCCGGGCGGCGTAATATCGGTTCATTGTTGAGCCAATTGTATATGGCCGCACTCATCGGCGCTGTGATTGGGGATGTGGTGGGGATTCTGGGCGTAGTAGCAAGTCTGGTGACAGGCAACAAAGAATATAGTTGGCGGCTGGGGATTGCGGCGCTCTTGCTCATCGCTTATAGCTTTCCGCGGCGCAGCGAATGGGAGCGCGCCATAGCTGTCATGGAGCAGGAAAAAAGCGGTAGCCCTGACCCCCAGAAAGCCGCTGCCACGAATGAACAAATACGACTTGGTTTGCTGGACACCGAATAATTACGACCTTTTGAAAAGGCAATTTTGGTTGCGAGGAGAATTTTGATGACGCATTTCAAACAATCCATGGGGGCAATCCTGCTGGCCTTATTCGCAACCGCGTATGCCGCGCATCCATCCGTTGCACAAACGCCGACGGCTTTGCGTGAAGCCTTCTCTACGGCGGCGGCGAAGCAAGCGCCTGTGGCTGAGTCCGCCGAGGCGAAACAGAATCGTAAACAAGCCTATCTGCGCTATCTTGAGGCACAACGCATGAAAGCTGTGCGGCAACCGAGGTGGAATGATCTGATTACAATTTATAAAGAGATTATTCAGCTTGATCCAGGGGCGGCTGATCCGCATGCAGATTTGGGCGAAATTTACTTTTATTCAAATCAGCCTGCTGCCGCCGAACGTGAGTGCCGCGAAGCCATTCGCCTTGATCCTGATTGTTTGAATGGGCACAAATGGCTGGCGCGGCTTTACATCGTCAATGCGCGCTTTGAAAGAAACGACGCAGCCAGACCCGCGCAGGTTGATCGTGCGATCCGCGCGTATGAGGAAGTCGCGCGCGTTGACCCGGGGAATGCCGAGGCGTGGGGGTTTCTGGCTGATTTGTTCCAGATGAAAAATGACATTGCCCGTCAAATTAAAGCCCTGGAAAAACTCACGGCAATTGGTGCGCCGGCAGAGACAGCCTTCTATCGCAATGTCATGAATGTGGAACTCTCACCCGACCAGGCGTGGTATCAGCTTTCACAACTTTACCTGAACCAAGGGAAGCATCCTCAGGCGATTGAAGCTGCGCGTCGTGCTTTTGAACTGGATCCTGAGTCGAACGTGAGCCTGCGCAATTTGATGAATATGTTGCGCCTCTCGAACAACGGAGAAGAAGAGCTACAAGCCTATGCCCGCTTGATGGGTAAGACGGATAGCGCCATGTTGCAAATTGGCTATAGCGCCGCGCTCGTCCGGCTTGGACGCTATGCCGAAGCGATTACGAAGCTGCGAGAGTTGCTGAAAGCCGATCCCACTAATCCTGGGGTGGCAGAACTGCTGGCGGTTGCGCAGCGCCGTTCCGGCAAACGGGCAGAAGCCGTAGAAACGCTCAAACAGGCAATCAATGCTGTCGAACCTGCCCAGCGTCAAAAACTCAATCTGGAACTGGGGGAAACCTACGAAGAACTCGGACGCACAAGTGATGCCATCGCTTATTACGAAGGAGTTTTTAACGACCTGACCAGCAAACCGAAACTGGATGCCGCGCTGACTGAACGACTCATCAATGTGGTGTCGCGGTTGATGCGTGCTTACAATCGGCAAGGCGATAAAAAGAAGGCACAAGCTACCTTCGCGCGCGCGCAGCAGTTGCTCGGCGACAATAACCCCATGATTTCTTCTTTGCTCATTGATTCGTTGCGGGAAGAGGGAAAGTACCGCGAAGCCTTGGACACCACGCGGGCAGCTCTCGCTCGTTCTCCTAATGATCGTTCTTTAAAGCTCACAGAGGCCTTGACTCTGGGCGATTTAAGAAACTACAACGAAAGCCTGGCCGCCTTGCGCGCCCTGCTAGATGGGCAGACAGATAGCAGTGTGTTGACGATCCTCAGTAGCATTCAACTGCAAAGCGGGCAGCTTAGAGAAGCCGAAGCCACCATTCGCAAGGCGCTGGAAATAGACCCGAATGACACCGACTTGCTCATCCAACTGAGTTCTATTCAGGATCGCGCTGGCCAACGCCTCGAAGCCGAAAAAACTTTGCGTACGGTGGTGCAGCGCGAACCTGATAACGCCACTGCGCTCAATAACCTGGGCTATTTTCTCGCGGAGCGTAACGCGCGCTACAGCGAAGCCTTGCCGCTGATTGAAAAGGCCGTCAGTATTGAGCCGTTGAATGGTAGCTTTCTCGACAGCTTGGGATGGGTACGATACAAGATGGGACATTTACAAGAAGCTCGTGGGCATTTGGAAAAAGCTGTTTTATATACCCGCCGCAATGCCAACGTATACGAACATCTCGGCGATGTCTTGCGTGATTTGGGGCGTCCTCAGGAGGCACGGCGCAATTGGGAAGTGGCGTTGGAATACTCAGTCGAAGACGGTGTAATTGCGCGCCTCAAGGACAAAATTAAAAACACGCAATAGCCATAAAAAAATCCTAACAAATCGGGGACTTTGGGGTTGCTAAATTTTTTTTAGTCAGGCATAATCCCGCACGATTCGGTAGCTGAATAGCGGTCAGCTTACAAAATCACCCTTGTTTCTAAGCAATCAAAATTAAAAAAATACTGAAGCACACATAGGTTTGCGCCTATACCGAAAATTTAGCGACTCCCGGTCCCCGATCATTCCTTCGTCAAAAATCTGACAGGAGCTACGAGATGCATCGTATGATATCCCCCTCTGTCTGCTTGGCAGTGCTATTGCTACTAACTAGCCTAATTACTCTCCCCCTCGCTGCTGCTAATGTGCCCAGCACAGCGGCGGTGCCTAGTTTAGCTGCTGCCGCAGATATTGAAGAGCAAGTCTTTCAAGCGATCAATCGCATTCGCGCAGAAAATCATCTGGCCCCCCTGTCAGCGGCGAAGGACCTTAATTCCGTCGCGCGTTCGCACAGTCAGGATATGGCCACACGCGATTATTTTGGTCACGTCAGCCCGGAAGGCGATAGTCTGCGCACGCGCATTACTCGCAATGGCATCACGAATTGGAATCGCCTGGCCGAAAACCTCGCCATGAATTATGGCTATAATGATCCGGTAAGAACAGCCGTCAAAGGCTGGCTGGAAAGCCCCGGCCATCGTCATAATATTCTGGATGTGAATTTGACTGAGACGGGTATTGGGGTGGCGATGGATGCGAAAGGGCGCATTTACTTAACGCAACTTTTCGCGCGGCGGAAATAGCGGTTGGGTTCGTACGAAAGTTCCTTCATTGCGCTAACACACGCGCCAAATCTAACAACGAGAAATCAAGCGTCCTTTCATGAGGGATCACTTCGCTCGGTAGCGTTGCTGCGAGCTGCCCTTGCAACCATCCTACTAAAACGCCGGATGGTGCCGTTTGCGAGCAGGGCAACCGCACTTGCTCCCAGCCTTGTTGCCAGCAGGCGCTCAAATATGCCTGGTTCACCACCTTGTTGCACATCTCCGAGTTTGCGCGCTGAAAAAGCGGATTCTTTTACATCACGCGTAATTTCTCGCTCCAAGACGGCGGTAGATGCAAATCTTTGCGCAGTGTTGCGCTGATTAGCGCCTTGCATTAGATTGCCATTGCATATGAATATTCTCGTCCTCAATTGCGGCAGTTCAACTATCAAATTTCAATTGATCGCCACTGACCTGGAGCAGATTGACCACAACGCCGATAAAAAAATCGCGCGTGGCGTCATCGAACGGATCGGTGGCGAAGCCGTGTTGTCCTTCCAGGTTGAAGGACAAGCCGCACAACGATCAACCGCCCTCCTCCACGATATTCGCGCAGCGGTGGATCACATCATTCGCTGGGTGTGTTCAGCCGCATCCGGCATTACCGAAATTCGCAGCATTACGGATATTCAGGCGGTTGGGCATCGCGTCGTGCATGGCGGGGAACGCTTTATGAGTTCGGCGTTAATTACGGATGAAGTGTTGCGTGGCATTGAGGATTGCCTTGACCTTGCGCCGTTGCATAATCCCGCGAATATCAAAGGCATTCTGGCGGTGCGCGAACTGCTCGGAGCAGGCTTGCCGCAAGTGGCTGTTTTTGACACGGCGTTTCATCAGACTTTGCCCGAACACGCGTATTTATATGCGTTGCCCTATCAACTTTACCGTCGCCATCGCATCCGTCGGTATGGTTTTCACGGCACTTCGCATCGGTACATTGCCTACCGCTATCGCCAGCTTCGGAACTTGCCCCGTGAGGCGGTCAATATCATCACGCTGCATCTCGGCAATGGCTGTTCGGCGACAGCGATTAAAGGCGGAAATTCGCTGGATACATCAATGGGCTTGACGCCGCTTGAAGGCTTGATAATGGGCACCCGTTCGGGGGATGTAGACCCTTCCATCATAGATTTTATTGCCACCAAAGAAGGCCTCGCGCCGCACGAGGTCGAAAGCTTACTCAATAAACAATCCGGTCTGCTCGGCATTTCCGGCCTGACGCACGATATGCGTGATTTGCTGGATGAGGCGTATACCAACAAAGATCGGCGCGCGTTGCTGGCCATTCAGCTTTTTTGCTATCGCGTACAGAAATACATTGGTGCCTATCTGGCCGCGCTAAACGGCACCGATGCGCTTATTTTCGCGGGCGGCATTGGTGAAAATTCTGCTGAAGTACGTGCTCAAATTTGTGCCGGCTTAGCGTGGCTGGGCGTGCAAATAGACGCGGAGCGGAATGCCGACATGGTTGGCGGACGGGAAGGACTTATCAGTGCTGAAGATGCGCGGTTGGCTGTTTATGTGATCCCAACGGATGAAGAATTATTAATCGCGCGCGACACGGTGCGTTGTGTGCAAAATCGTCCTTCTTAGCTTTACAGCCGACCTGAGGATCGCCAATGATGCAGGAATGAAAAAGACAACTCCCTGGGGCGACATCGAAGTGCTCGACGCGCACACGCATTTCTTTTCGCGGCACTTTTTTGCCACGCTCATCAGTCAATCGCCGCTGCTGAGTCAGGCTGCTGATCCGATGGCGCGCGCGGGCGAGATGACCGGCTGGGTGATGCCGCCGAGCGATCCAGCGGTCTTCGCTGGTCTTTGGCAAGACGAGTTGGATAAACACCAGATCGCTGCCGCGCTGATGATGTCGAGCGTGCCGAATGATGAAGATTCGATTGCTGCCGCCGTTGCCGCCTTTCCCACACGTATCCTCGGCAGCTTTATCCTTGATCCCACCAAACCCGATGCCGAAGCCCGCGCCAAACGAGCGTTTGATGATTTGCATCTGCGCGTAGCCTGTCTTTTCCCGGCAATGTTTCATTTCTCTATGGCCGTCAGCGAAGGTGCCCGGGCGGTTGTCTCTTTAGCCGCCGAACGCCCGGGTACGGCGGTGCTTGTGCATTGCGGCGCGCTGTCGGTCGGCGTGCGCAAGAAGCTGGATTTGCCGAGCAAGTTTGATCTGCGGTATGGAAACCCGCTGGAGCTTTATAAACTTGCGGCGGAGTTTCCGCACGCCAAATTCATCGTGCCGCATTTTGGTGCGGGGATGTTTCGGGAAGCGATGATGCTGGCGGATTTATGCCCAAACGTTTTCCTGGATACTTCAAGCAGCAACAAATGGATGAATTACGAAACGACGCCTACGGATTTGCCGACTGTCTTCAAGCAAGCCCTGCACGTCGTCGGATACGAACGGTTATTGTTCGGCTCAGACTCTTCATTTTTCCCGCGCGGCTGGGTTTCGGATGTTTTCATTGCCCAGCTTGATGCCCTCATCAAGCTTGGTGTCAGCAAAGAGCAAGCCCAAGCTCTTTTCGGCGGCAATCTTAAACGGCTGCTTGGCCTTTCCTAATTAGGGAACTGAAGCTTAAGCTCTGAGTATCTTCGCAGAGGAATGCATGACTATCTCAAAAAAATATGATGCCGTTATTGTTGGTTCCGGCGCTGCCGGAGGGATGGCGGCCTATATGTTGACCAAAGCCGGAATGGATGTCTTAGTCCTTGAAGCTGGGCCGAGGCTGGATTTATACAGCGACTTCAAAACGCACGCATGGCCGTATGAAGAAAAATATCGCGGTCGCATCTCGCCGCGTGATGCGCACAATTACAAATACGGTTTTGCCGACGGCTACACGACGCACATATACGCGCGGCTGGATGAAAACCCGTATTCGACGCCGAAAGATAAGCCGTTTGATTGGGTGCGCGCGCGGGCAGTCGGCGGGCGTACGCTTGTCTGGGGGCGTGTGGCACTACGTTTGAGCGAGTTCGATTTCAAAGCCGCGTCGCACGATGGCTACGGTGATGACTGGCCGATTTCGTATGACGATTTGAAGCCGTATTACGACAAGGTAGATCGTTTGATCGGGATTATGGGCACGCGCGAAGGCTTGCCGCAATTGCCCGACGGTATCTTTCAAAAGCCGCAGCCGATGCTGTGCGGGGAAAAGATTTTGCAGCGCGGTGTCGAAAAAACGGGACGCCGGTTGATCCCGACGCGCGCAGGCGTCATCAGCGAAAAGCTCTCGCACAACAAATATCGTTCGGCTTGTCATTACTGCGGGACGTGTGGCAGAGGCTGTGATGTCGGCGCGATGTTCAATTCACCAACGGGTTTGCTGGCTCCGGCGAATGACACGGGTAAACTCACGCTGCGTTCGGATGCGGTGGTGCGCGAAGTTTTGCTTGATCCGAAAACGGGTAAAGCGAAAGGCGTGCGCTTCATTGATCGCACCTCGAAGAAAGATTACGAGGCACTCGGCAAGGTAGTGATTTTAGGCGCATCCACGCTTGAATCCACGCGCATTTTGCTGAACTCAATCACCCGCAACACGCCGAATGGTTTGGCGAATTCCAGCGGCGTGCTCGGCAAATATTTGCACGATCATACGTGGGGCGTGAGCTTCACGGGCCTCGCGAAAAATATGAAGGGAAGCGACATCGTCAATGAAGACGGGCGTCCGCAAGGCACGTACATTCCCGCATTCCGCAATTTGGACACGGCGTCAAAGCAGCAAAAATATGTGCGGCGGTTTGGCTATCAAGCGGGCAGCGGCGCGGGCATCTTCCCCGGTCACGCAAAAACGACGGCGGGTTTTGGTAAAGATTTCAAAACCGAAGTGCGTGCGTTGCATCCCGCGTTTGTGCGGATGAGCGCGTTTGGTGAAGTCCTTGCGCGCAAGGAAAATCACGTTGCGATTGACCCGAACTTGAAAGATGCGTGGGGCATTCCGTCGCTTAAGATTGACATTGCGTATGGCGACAACGAGCAAAACCTGACGAACGATGCCATCGAATGCGCGCACGAAATGTTCGAGGCGGCGAAGATTGAATTGATTAGCGAAAACCTTGACATGTACCCACCCGGCCACAGCATTCACGAAGTCGGTACTGCCCGGATGGGCAATGATCCGAAAACTTCTGTCCTGAATAGCTTCAACCAGGCACACGACATTAAGAATTTGTTTGTGGTGGATGGAAGTTGTTTTGTTTCCAGTGGTTGTGTAAACCCGACGCTCACCATTCTGGCCTTAGCGATGCGTGCGAGTGATTACTTAATTGAGCAGTATAAGCGCGATGAAGTGTGAGGGAAAAATCGCCAATCAATCCGTCTCAGTTGTCCCTCAAAAATAGTTTTGCCTGTTTGTAAAGAACGAGAACGCACCGCGCTCGCGCGCAAAATTCACGCTGAGTTTTGGTTTTGCGCAAATTCTCTCTGAGCGTAACCTATTCTTGCTTGGGAATTTGCCGTCGCCTGGCTGTACCCGCCTAATTTTTTAACTTGTGTCTGAAGTGTTGTGCTGGTCTAATAGCGCCTTGCTTTCGTGCCCCACCCGTTAAAGCACCAACTGCTCCGAACTGTTGAATATCTGACAACCCTTCCTAACTCTGAAGCGCCATGAGCGGCCCATACGCTTCCAAACCTACGAGGTATCTATGAAACCAGTGTGGAAATTTCCAGCTTTCCTCTATCTCTTTTTATTTCTTTTCCTGGTCGCTCCCGACGCTTTGGCACAAGCCACCGGCGGACGGGCGAGTGGCACCATAACGGATGCGACGAAGGCGGCCATTCCAAACGCAACGATCACGTTAACGAATGATGCCACAGGGCAAACTTTAACGACAATCACGACCGCTGCCGGGGCGTTCAACTTCCCCAATTTGCCCGTCGGCACGTATACCGTGAAGGTGGCGGCAGATGGATTTAAGGCCACGAAGGGCGAATTGCTGATTGCACTCAATCAGGAATCAGCAATGGCTCTTACCTTAGACCCGGGCAATGTGACGGATCAGGTAGACATCACCGCCGCTGCCGACGCACAAATCCAAACGGACACCTCGCAATTGGCCAGCAGCTACAATGCGCGACAATCGCTTGAATTGCCGATCTTTGGCAACCCCTACACGCTGGCGTTGCTCTCGCCCAATGTCGTCGCCACTTCGACCGGCGTGGTCGGCGCAGGCGGCACGATTGGCGGCGTGCGTCCACGTGGCAACAGCTTCAATATTGATGGCGTCAACAACGACGATCCAAGCGTCACTGGACCATCCACCAAACTCATCCTGGATGCGATCCAGGAATTCACGTTAATTAACAACAATTTCAATGCAGAGTTCGGTTCCACAGCAGGTGGTCAATTCAATACGATCACAATGTCAGGCACGAACACGCCGCACGGCTCGTTGTTCAGCTATATGCAGAACGAAAGCTTGAATGCGCGTTCGAGCGCAGCAACGCGTCCCTATTTTCGCGATCATCGTTTCGGCGGCACCATTGGCTTTCCGGTGATCAAAGACAAGCTATTCTTTTTTGGTGCCTATCAATACGAGCGCATCAAGCAAAGCGCGGTGACTTCAACCTATCTCGCGCCCACGCAAGCGGGCATGCAACAGATCGCGACGCTGAACGGTGCAAGCCCGTTTGTCGTCAATGCGCTGCAAGAAAATTTGGCGCTGGCTCCGGTTGCCAGCACGACCCGCACCGTGCTGGGCACACCTGACATTCCCTTTGGCAATGTGTCGTTGTCCGTTCCGGCAGGCGCGCGTGAGCACTTAATGCAAGCCAACATTGACCATCTGCCGAACGACAAAAATCAATTCCGCTATCGTTTCAGCTTCGAGCGTCGGCGCGCGGAACAGCCGGGCGGCGGCAATGCCAAATTTAATAACCTACAGGCGTACGACAGTCGGTTATTTTCCGCGACATGGGTGCGTGTTTTCAGCCCGACGATTGTGAATGACGCGCGGATTGCGTATCGCCGCATTGGGGAAAACTACCCGCTCAAAGACACGGGCGTAAGCAATGTTCCGAACTTGGTCGTGACCGACTTGAACCTCAACCTGGGGCCAAACACGGTCTTGCCGCAAGGCGCGCCCGCGAATAGCAGTTATCAATTGGCTGACTCGCTGAGTTGGCTGCGCGGCAGACATACGTTCAAGTTCGGCGGCGAGCTACGTCGGCAGATTTTCACGCAGCGGTTTTTACAATTCGCGCGGGGCTATTACGACTACGCCAGCTTTGACCAATTGCTGCTTGATCAATCACCGAATCCTAACTCATCGTTCCGCAGCACGGGCAGCGACGGTTTCACCGGCAATCAATTCAAATATGCGGCCTTTGCGCAGGACGATTGGAAAGTGAAGCCGCATCTGACCTTTAATTTGGGCGTGCGTTACGAATACTCGACGTTGCCGCGCGATTTGGCGGTGCAGGAACGCAATGCGATTGCCAGTGTGCCCGGCGTAATCGAATTTCGTAAGCCGCGCACTGACAAAAACAATTGGGCACCACGTGTCGGCTTTGCTTATTCGCCGGAAGCGAACAGCCGCATCGGCAAGTGGTTGACGGGCACGCGTGGGCAAAGCGCATTGCGTGGTAATTTTGGCATTAGTTACTACGAGAATTTCTACAACCTCGTGTTGACTTCGCTGCCACCTCAGTTTCAGCAACTGCTGAACCCAGGGCTTGCCAACTCGGTGTTCGGGCTTGATCCGCTGCGCCCGTTTTTGCAGACCGGTGGCATCCCGAATCAACTGATGCCGTTGACCGATGCGGCCTCAGCCCGCTCCTTGACGAACGCTTTTATTCCCGATCAAGTGTCGCCGACTTCGTTGTCTTGGGCGCTCTCGTATCAACGTGAACTCGCGCCAAAAACGGTGCTGGAAGTGCGCTACCTCGGCACGCGTGGTCGTAACTTGCCCGTGCAAACGCGCCTGAATGCTCCGGCTGTGGTGGACAGCGCGATGGTGATTCCAACTTTCCTGACCACGCCGGATGTGAGTCAGCTAGCGGGACTGCCAACCTTGGGCGATGTGCGCGCAACGCCGGGCGTGAATGCCCGTCCGTTAGCCGCCAACGGATTCTCGACGAACCTGACTTCCTATCAGTTCGCCGGCGCTTCGCAATACGATGCCGCTTCCGTCAGCCTGACGCGGCAGTTCACTCAAGGTCTCTCTTTCAATATGGCATACACGTGGAGCACGACGATTGATGATTCGACCGTGGAATTGAACAGCAGTGCGATCAATCCGCGTCGTCCGCAGGATTTCTTCAACCTGCGTGCGGAGCGCGCACGTTCTGCCCTCGACACGCCGCATCGCTTCGCCTCGTCGTTCAGCTACGATCTGTCTTATTTTGAAGGTCGCGATAACAAGGTCGTACAGTATGCCTTGGGTGGTTGGCAACTGCACGGAATTTTCCAGGCGCAATCCGGTCAGCCGATCACGGTGCTGTCCGGCGTAGACACGAATTTCAATCGTGATAACGCTGGTGACCGCACGATTTTCAACCCGGCAGGATTCGTCGGAAGTTCAGTCGGTGTCACGCCGATCAATGCGGCGGGATTACCTGTGGCAATGGGAAATAACGCCACCGTTGCCTACGTGTCTAACAATCCGAACGCGCAATACATCGTGGCCGGCTTGGGCGCGCGCGCGACGGCGGGACGAAACACGTTGCGCACGAATGGGTTTAGCCGGACAGACATGAACCTGACGAAGCTCTTCCGGTTTGGCGAAGGGGGGCAGCATTTCCGCATCGGCGCAGAATTCGTTGATCTCTTCAATCAGCAACCGCGCACCGTTGCCGGCATCGGCGCGCTGACAGCAGCGTTCGCGACGGCGGGCAACACATTCTTCAATAATTACAATCTTGGCAACTATACCGGTCGCCAGATTCAATTGCGGGCGAAGCTCGTGTTCTAAGCCAACGCGTAATACCGATTAAGAGGAGCCAGCGAACGGAATCGTTCACTGGCTCCTCTTTTTTTCTGGGCTGAGAATGTAGCGCAAACTTTCCCGTTTGCTCCGGTCATAACGAAGTGGCACTAAGGCGAACAGGAGCAACTGGGAAACTTTGCGCTATATTTTGCATAAGCGCTGACGGCAACGTAAGATTTAGCTTGAAGCGCTTGGCGTAAATGTAGCGCAAACTTTCCCGTTTGCTTACATCATCCCAAGCGATACCCAGATAAGGTATGAGCAAACGGGAAAGTTTGCGCTACATTTCCAGAGGAGTTCTATGCTGAATCAGGTTCTCATCGCCTTATTAGGCATCTTCGCTCTCATCCATGTTTCGGTCGCGCAGCCAACCGCCGACCGATCCGCCGAAGACAAAGCGTACCGCGCCGCCTTACTGATTGCCGATCCGCAACAAAAGAGCGCCGCGCTCGAAGCATATCTCGCCAAGCATTCGCAAGGCGCTTATCGCATGCTGGCCGTCCGTAGCCTGCTGGAAATAATGCTGGAAACCACGCCGCCGCCGCGAGAGCAAATCCTGGCGCAAGCGAATCGGTTGCTCTCCCTGACCAGCGAAAATACGCGTGGCAATTGGGCGAATTTGATTGCTGGCCTATTGCTGGAGAAAGGCATCCTGCTCGAAGACGCCGAGCGATTTGCGCAACAAAGTGTGGCTCAGCTCGGCGACCGCAAAAATCTGGGGCAAATGCAACAACTCGCGGTGGGAGGCCGCGTGGCGGTGGCTTCCAACGTACCGCGCGTGGTGACGCTGGGTCGTATTTACCTCAAGCGCGGCAAGCTGAAAGAAGCCGAAGCCCTCTTGAAAGAGGCGTTCGCGGCAGATTCCCTGATGCCGAGCGCCTTGCTGGGCATGGGCGAATTGACCGCCGCCAAAGGCGATCACAAAGCGGCGTTGCATTATTTCGCTGAAGTCTATTTGTCAGGGCGAGGCCGCGAACCTGCTCGCAAACGAGTCGAAGACGCCTATCACAAAGTGCATCCGACAAAGCCCAACGATCTCGAAGCGTGGCTGGATGCCAAATATCGCAAAGATTATCAATCGCCCAAAGCAGATCGTTATAAACCGACTGCCACGCGCACGAATCGCGTTGTGCTTGCCGAAGTTTTTACCGGTTCGACCTGTGGTCCGTGCGTTGCCAGCGATTTGGCGTTTGAAGCAGCACTGGCGCGGTATTCCACCAAAGAACTCACAATGTTGATGTATCACGTACATATCCCAGACATTGATCCGCTGGCGAATCCGACGACTGAAGCACGCAAGGAGTTTTATGGTGCCAAATCCGCTCCCGCTCCTTTCATCAACGGCATTTTTCAAAGCGGACTGGGTGGCAGTCGCCTAAAGGCCGAGGAAAGCTTTGCAAAGCTCACGCCCGCGCTTGACAAGGCGTTGGAAGCCCTCTCAGAAGGCGCGATCCGCATCAGTGCGGTGCGGCAAGGGCCAACCGTGAAGGTCAAAGTCTCGGTTGAGAGCGCCAGAAGCGCCTCATCAAATCTGCGCTTGTATTTGGCCTTAGTGGAAGACGAAGTACGCTATACGGGTGCAAATGGCATTCGCTTTCATCCGATGGTGGTACGCGCAATGGCGGGTGAACGGGCGGAAGGTTTTGCCGTAAAGGCGGCAGCCACGCCGACGTTTGAGCATACCTTTGACGTGCGCCAAATTGAGGCATCCATCAAAACGTATCTGGAAGATTACGAACTCAACGGACGCACGCTGCCCACCAAATTCGACGAGAAGAAATATGAAATAGACGTGAACAAGTTGTCACTGGTCGCATTTCTTCAGGACAATCAAACCAAACATATCTTGCAGGCCGTCTATTTGAAATTGCCTGCCGCTGAAAAAATCCCGTAACCGTTATGATTTATTCAACCCATTTCCTAAGACCTCTGATCGCAAGTTTGCTGGCTATCGTGCTGAGCGTTTCGGTGTTCTCGCCCGCCGCGCAAAGCCCAGCCGCGACGGCTCCCGTCGAGAAAAAGCTGCTGGGCGCGCCTGTGCCTGATGTGACAGTGCATGATCTGGAAGCAAAGGCGCTCAAGCTCTCACAATTCAAAGGCAAGGCGACCATCATCAGTTTCTGGGCAACGTGGTGCAGTCCGTGCATCAAAGAGATGCCAACGTTTAGCAAACTGGTCGAAGAGTCGCACGGCAAATTGCAGGTCTTGGCCGTAGCGATGCTCGACACGCGCGAGGACGCAACGAATTTCGTGAAGAAAAACCCCACGCATAAATTCACCTGGCTGATTGATCCTGAAGGCGAGAAGGAAGACTCCGCTATCGCGCAAGCCTTTGGCATTACCGGACTGCCGACGAATGTGTTCATTGATGCAGAAGGCAAAGTCGTAGATTACTGGCGCGGTTTGGAGAGCAGTGAAGCGCTGGTCAAGAAGATTCAGGGATTGATGGCGAAGTGATTAGGTGGGAATGGGCGGCATCTTGCCGGACTTGTCTTTAAAGATGGCAGTTTTCAAACAGCCTATTTGTAGTTAAGGGTCTATTGTTCTCGCAACAACGCAACGAAAGAAGTGATGAAAAAACATCGAGCTATATTTATCCTCTTTCTGTCACTGATTGTTTTGCCTACTTGCTTACTTGCCGTTATTGGCTTCGCTGCGTCAAGGACAGTTTCATGTCAAGCTTGTCAGGAGGAAAATCGTAAGGTGCTGAATGTGTCTTTTTCAGAACTAAGGCTGTCGCCTAAAAAATACACGAATCAAATTATTAGGGTTGAGGCCATCTTTAACCACGATGCAGGCTATACATTTCTACAAGACCCCAGCAACCATGACAGGAAAGATTCACTGCCACTAGGCTTCGGAAAAGATTTTATCACTTGTGATGCAACACAGAAGGCGCTTACCTTTCATACAGGATTCGAAACTTGGTATGACGGCGCAAGTCACGTCACGGTCATAGGAAAATACGGAATCGTTGACGATCAAAGAGATTTCCAAACAGGGCAGACAGGATTCACACTTTTGTGCCTCGAACAGGTGCAATCTGCCAACACAATCAAGGAAATCTCAATCAACACGATTCGGTATTCTATTGGTCAGATAGGGAAACGAATCTTCCACCCCTTACGCAACACCTAACGTTGCATTAGAACTCAGCCCGCAAAATGCCGCCCACTCCCAGCAAATTTTGCCACCATAGCTAAACTGATATTTTCTCTCTACCAGGAAACGGACTTATCACCTGCCCAAGCCTTTTCAGTTTGACGTGACGGTCAATCAACCCCACCACTTCCCGAATCGTCTGCGGCGCTTCGGGAATCAGTCCCACAAAAATGGGCCAGACGTGCGGCTGGCGGTCTGCAATATGTAATTTGGCTGTGACGCCGCATCGCTCGGCTTTTGCGACTAATCCCACCGCATCATCAAACAGCACTTCCGTATTGCTCACGAAGGCGTGCAGCGGCGGCAAGCCCGTCAAATCGGCATAGAGTGGCGAGGCTAACGGGTCAGTTGCCGAAGCTCCGTGCAGGTAAACTTCCGCCGACCCCTTGATTGAAGCGCCATAAAACATCGGGTCGCGGCGATCATTGATGACGTATGATGCGCCTGTTCCAGCAAGATCAGTCCACGGCGAGAAACAGAACGCCAAGGCAGGCAATGATTGGCCCGCATCACGCAGCGCGACGAGTGTTGCTACGGCCAATCCGCCGCCTGCCGAATCTCCGCCAATCACCAACTTGCTTGGATCAACGCCTTGCTGCAAGAGCCAGCGATATGCGTTGGTGGCATCTTCAACCGGAGCGGGAAAGCGATACTCTGGGGCCAGGCGATACGCCAGCGCAAAGACGCGCGCTTTGGCTTGCCGGGCTAATTCCGCCGTGAACGGGCGATACTGTTCTGGCGAACAGGCGATATAGCCACCGCCGTGCAAATAGAAAATGACGTGATTATCGGTTTGCCCTTCCCACCAAACCCATTCGCCTTTGATCCCGTTTTCGTTGATGGGGCGGATGCTCACTTCTTTCGGCGTGAGTCGTTGCGCGAGACGTGGATCACCAAAGTGTTTTCGCTCGTACGCAACGATTTCCGCTTCGCTTCCTAGCGGGCGGGATTTGATGCGGAGGCGTATGAAGAGTTGTAGCAAGTGGCTTTGCCAACTGGGCATAAATTTATCTGCAACGGAGTAACTGCCCGACCGTGAGGGCGTAAGAGCGAGTAATGTGCGCGCTCTCTCGGTCGGGCTTCCACCTTGTTGCCTAGCGGGTGTCTGCCATTTCCAGCACATACGCGGTTTGACTGGCTGTGAGCACGAATAATTTCTTGCCATCCGCGCTGAATCTGGTTAAGACCACGGCGTCAGCGAAATTAAACTCATCCCGCTTTTGCATCGTTGTCAGGTCATAAATGAGCAATTGCCCGCGCTCGTTTTCCACACACAGCAAATTGGTTTTCGGCGCTGCCGCCGCGCGTCCGCCAAAGACCTGGCCTTTGCGTTCGCCGGATGAGAGCGAATAGACCTGCACTCGATTTTGCGTGTCGCTGACTACGACGTAATCATTGGCCGCAAACACATTCGCCACGCGGAAGGAGCCTTTACCAGTTTCAATTAACAGCTTGCCGCGCAACTCGCCCGCACGAGCATCATACACCTGTACGAAGTAATCGCCTTCCTGCTCTTTCCGGTTACCGAGCTTTTGCTTCAACGCTGCATCGTTTTTGATTTCTGCCTGTGCCGTTTTGGTGGTAACCGGCCACGAAAGCGCCAGCGAATCCTGCCGGGCATCGAGCCAGACGCGCGGCGCTTCTTTCGGAAATTCTTTTGACCAGAGCGTTTTCTGATCGCTTATGTTCTGGGCTTCAAGAATGACATTCTCGAAATACCCGCCTTCTTTCTTCGCCGGTTTTGTTACCAGTAAATACGCTCCGTACTGTCGCGCCCGGTCTTCGGTTACGTCTACCGAAGTGGCGTTGTTCGTATTGAGCATACTCAAATGCGCGATCTGGCGATTGGCCGGTTCAAATTTGGGAAAATCCGCAAACAGCGAGGTACCCGTAAAATGCGCGCCACGAAAGCCGCGTACATAAAACATCCGCTCTCCTTTGCTCAAATCCCACACCGCACCGCGCGTTCTTTCCGAAACGGCCAGCCATTTGAAATCCGGCGAAACATCCGTCGCGCGCAGTCGCCCGAACTCATTGCGCGGCAAGGTGACCACCGCCCGGATGTCATTTTTTTCCATGCCATAAAGTGCCAGTTCGCCATTGATCCGTTCGGACACAAACACCTCGCCATAAATATCAAACGCCGAATTCTTATTGCCTTTAATGCCAACTTTTTTGACCACATCCATGACACCGACCGCATATTTGGCAAAGGGGCGAACCAATAAGTAATTGCCGCGTGACGGGGCGGTAATCTTGCCGGGAAAAAGCTCGAATTGTTCAATCAACTCGCCGCTGGGAAAGGAGAATATGCCGGACTTTTTCGGGTCTTCACTGTGGCGCGCGATCATTCGATCCGGGGCGGTAAAGGTGAATCCCCCCGCAATCAGTTTCTTTAATTGCCCTTTGATGGGCAAAGGCGCGCGGGTTTGCAAATCAATAATGGTGGCAGCATTGTCGTTGGTATAGCCGATGGTAGTGCTGGCCAGAAAGCGTTGCCCCGCGGCAAAATAATGTCCATCGGGCGAAAAGCCCATGTTGATCGAATCGAACTCATTATCGTTGTCATCTTCAGGGCTGCTCAGCATCCGATTTAGCAGGCGGACGAATAAGTCCAAGCCACTGGGTTGATAGAAATTTTTCTTCTGGAAAATGGGCGTGCCCGTCGCCACTTCATACAGGTTCAGCGTCATATCGCCATCTAAACAAGCCAATGCTTTGCCATCTGGCGAGAGCATCGTTTGCAGGCATTTGTTGCGGATGAAGAGTTCATGCACGTCCTTCATTTTCTGTTCGCCGATGCTCCAGGTCTCCACGCGCAGGTCGGAATTGTAGAAGATGATTTGCGCAGAATCCGGCGTGAAATGCGCATTATTGGCCTCTGGCGCAGGGATGCGAAACAACAGCTTGAACGGCTCGCGCGTTAAAATGTTGATACCAGAGTCGTCCTGTGCCAGCAAATATTTGCCGTCCGGGCTGAAGCGCAAATGCAGCACATCGCCGCGCAGCGCCGGTTCCAACACGGCGCTGGCCAGTACGCCGTGCAGCGCGGCTTTTTTGCCCGCGCCGCTGTAGCTGATCACCGCCTGTTGCCATTGTTTGAATTCCTCCGTGGCGACACTGGCGCGTGCTTCGATGCACGCGGGCGGCAACGAACCGAGCGCGCGAATCATCTCGCGCAACCGTTTGGCATCAGGGCTGGTGACGCCAAACAAATTGGAAAAGAAGCCGCCGGTTTTCCCTTTCGTTTCCGCTAACCGATCAAAGAATTGGCTGAAGGCGAGCGGGTTATAGCCTGCGCCTGCCATCGCAAAGAGTCCAATTTGATCAGCGACAATCTGGTCTTTGTCCTCATGGTTGTCGAGCTTGGCAAAGGCTTTCGGATTGCGCCCCGCATTGTCTACCATTTGATTATATTTGGCGAAAATATCCGCGCGGTCATTGGCTTGCGTGACCTTCAGCACTTCGCGCCAGAGCCGCGTCATATCACTGGCTCCCTGCCGCGCGCTCATGTGTCCCATTTCGTGGGCGAGGACGCCCGCCAATTCATCTTCACTTTGGACAAAGGCGACCAGCTTGCGTGTAACATAAATACGGCCCCCAGGCAGCACAAACGCGTTGGCATCTGCTGAATCAATGAGGAAAAACTGAAAGCGCAGTTGGTTGGGCGGCAAATGCCGACTGATGCGTGCGCCGATGCGCTGCAAATAGCCGATCAACTCCGGGTCGGCAATCACCCGAAAGTCCCGCTGAACATGTTCGGCAATGGCTTCTCCTAAGAACATCTCCTGCTCTTCCGTGAAAATGTTTTCCCGCAGGACGGGTGTGGGGGGCTGACAAGGTTGTTGCGCGCGCGGCGAGGTGAGGAAGAGACACGAAAGCAGCAACACGAAAAACGGCTGAAGCAAAGTTCTGGTCATCATAATCTACTCCTGATTTTTGGTGAACACGCAAACCCTGACTGAGTTCCTACTCTGGCCTTGCGCGGCGCGTATTATAGCGAGTTTGTTGGGATTCGCAGAGAATTATTTAATTAAAGTCCCAGGCGAGGTGGGTTGCTGGTGCTGTAAAACAATACTTGTTAGGCGGAGGGGCCGCGCATCACGCTGCGCTTAATTCATTCCCAACTGTTTCTCAAACCACGGGCCAATCACGCGCCAGTAATTGACGGGGATTAGTCGTTGTAACAAGGCCAAAATCCTGGCATCCGCGCCTATCAAAATGCGTTTTTCATCGCGCAGAATGCCGCGCACGATGCGCTCTGCCGCTTGCTCCGGCGTAGTTTGGGCAACGTTATCAAAGCGGGTAGCCACGTCAATATGCTCTGCCGGATTGGCCGCCGCGCCTAGTTTCGCGCTCGCCGCAATCTTCGTCTTGATGCCACCCGGATGAATCGTCGCGACGCGCACGTTGGAGTCTTTCAATTCGTGGCGCAGCGACTCGGTAAACCCGCGCACGCCGAATTTTGCTGCTGAGTAAGCCGATTGTCCGGTCGGGGCGATGATGCCGAAAATGCTGGATACATTCAGAATGTAGGCTTCCGGTTGCCGCTTGAGTAACGGCAGGAAGCATTTCGTGCCATAAATCACCCCAAACAAATTGATGCCCAAGAGCCATTCGTAATCATCCATTGAAAGCTCTTCTGTGGTGCCCAGAATCGCCACGCCCGCATTATTGAGCAGGATCGAAGCGCGACCGTGTTGGGCTTGCACTTCCGCCGCGAAGTTTTGCATCGCTTCTTTGTCGGCGACGTCCAACACATGCTCGGTGACTTTGACGCCGAAAGCGCGTGCGGCTTGGGCAGTTTCGGCTAAGCCTTGGGCGTTGACATCGCTGATGGCGAGCGCCGCACCTTGCTTGGCCAGGCGAAGGGCGACGGCGCGTCCGATGCCGGAAGCCGCGCCCGTGATGACTCCGACAGTGTTGCGATCAATGTTCATATTAGTATACCTGCAACTCAGGGTTAGCCTGTGCCGTTGCAAGTTTGCTTACATCTACTTGCGGTTTCACTTTCGCCCGCAGCTTGCGTTCTTTCTTGAGCAACATCGGCAGCATCCTTTTCGCCAGCCACATTTCACGCAACGCCGCATGCGGATTGACCAAATGCGAAGTGGGTAATTTCTGCCCGGCTTCTTTCATCACCAAGCCAATCGGCAATTCCATCTGGTCTTGCAACTGGATCGTCATCGCAATCAAATCGCCGCCACGCGTAACCAGTGGCCCGAAACCATAACGTGGTTGCATCGTGCCGATGAGGTAGAGGTTTTTGTAATCTGGCAGGCACATCCCCGCGTAGGCTTTGAGTAAATTCCCGTGCTTGACTGGAACCAGGCCCGGCGGCAGGAACGGAAAGCTGACGTTGTATCCAGTCGCGCAAATGACAGTGTCATATTCTCCTACGCTGCCGTCTGCGAAATGGATTTTGTGTCCGTCAAACTTGGCGATGTCGGGCTTCGGCGTAATGCGCCCGTGCTTGACGTAATGCAGCAATTCGCTGTTGATGGTTGGATGGGCTTCAAAGATGCGGTGGTTTGGTTTGGGCAAGCCGTATTTTTCGTATTTGCCGAAGGTGATGCGCAGCCCTAATTTCAGCATTGCACGTTGGATGAACACAGGCATCCAGCCCGGCAAGGCTTCGACCAATGGCACGCCGAACATCGTTTTCGGCAGAAACCAGTAACCCCGCCGCAAGCTGATCGCACAGCTTTTGCCAACGCGCGCTGCTTCAGCGGCCACGTCACACGCCGAATTGCCACCGCCGATAACAAGTACACGTTTGCCTTCCAGTTGTGCCGGATGCTTGTAATCTTTGGAGTGGAGATATTTGCCTGAGAACTCGCCGGGATATTTCGGCCAGCGCCGATCCCAGTGATGCCCGTTGCAAACAAGAATGCCTTTGTACACCCGTTTTTCCCCATTGGCCAGTTCGACTTCCCATTTGCCATCGGCCAGCGGGCGACACATCACGACTTTGGTGTTGAATTGAATCTGTGGGCGCAGGTTGAAGTGTTCAGCATAGGCGCGCAGGTAATCCATCATCTGTTGCCGACTCGGAAAATCGGGATACTCGTCCGGCATCGGAAAGTCCGAGTATTCCGTCGTTTTTTTCGAGGAGATGATATGCGCCGTCGCGTAGACGCCGTGATACCAGTTACCACCGACATCATCATCCGCTTCAAGCTGGTCGTAAGGGATTTGGTGTTGCTGTAAGGCTTTGGCGACGCATAAGCCAACGGGGCCTGCGCCGATGATCGCCATTTTTTGAGAACAATCGAGCATGCTGTCATCTTATCAACAGCGGCGAAATCTCCCAAGCCAGAGCGAGCCGCTTGACTTTTGTGAAGTGCGGTCAATAATTAGGGTGTCTTTGAGGAACGTTTCTCCACCACAAATTTACGAGGTAAAAACCATGTCAGAAGAGAAGAAAGGGCTGAATCGCCGCGACGCACTGAAGGGAATTGCGACGGGTATTGGGGTTGGCGCGAGCCTGCCCATTTTGGGGCAACCGGCGCTCGCCCAGCACGAGCATCACGCTGTTGCCGCAAAAACTGTGCAGGCGAAGACCGCTGCGAAACCGAAATTTTTTACTGCCGCAGAACTGGCGGTCATTGGCGAAATTTCCGAACTGATTATTCCGGCGGATGAGCGTTCCGGCGGTGCCAAAGCCGCAGAAGTTCCGGCGTTTATTGACCTGATGATTAGCGAATCACCAGCGGAAACCAAAGACCTTTGGAAAAAAGGCCTTGCCGCGATGGATGCTAAAGCCGCAGGCTCATTTGTCAAAGCCGCGAAGGATAAGCAAGTCGCAGTTTTAACGGAAATCAGCCAAAACGAGATGAAGCCGACAACGCTGGAAGAGAAATTTTTCAGGGCCATTAAAGGCATGACGATTGATGGCTATTACACCTCGAAAATTGGCATTCACGACGAGTTGAAATACAAAGGCAACACGTACCTGAAAGAGTTCAAAGGATGCACGCATCCTGAGCATCAATCGTAGAGTTTTCTACCGCACGCTGTGCCCCTTGAATACTAAAGCCCGCGAGTGTGAGCGTGGGAACTACATTTCCAAGCCTCGCATCACCGAAATCAGGTGCGAGGCTATTTATTTGTCATTGGTCACTGGTCATTTGCCTTGGGGCTTCGCTCTCTGTAAAAGCCCATGACGAGTGGCCAGTGACCGATGACAACATCACATCCTTGAGGAGAGTACGAATCACAATGAGCATGACATTTGCAATGATCAAACCTGACGCAGTGCGCGCAGGCAATGCTGGCAACATCATTCAGCGCATCACCGACCACGGCTTCACGATTCGCGCGATGAAGTTGATTCACATGGCGAAACCCATCGCCGAAGGCTTTTATGCTGTTCACAAAGACCGCCCCTTCTTTGGCGAGCTAGTCGAGTTTATGACCAGCGGCCCCACCGTTGTGTTGGCGCTCGAAAAAGAAAACGCGATGCAGGCGTGGCGTGATCTGATGGGACCTACCGATGCCACTAAAGCGCCGCAGGGGACGATTCGCGGCGACTTCGGCACGAGCATGGGCGAGAACGCTTCGCACGGTTCGGACTCCGATGAGAACGCGAAAATCGAGATAAGCTACTTCTTTAACGCAACAGAGTTCTGCTAAGAAGATGAATGGTAGTCAGTCGTCGGTAGCCGGTGGAAAACCGAAGGCTACCGACCACCGACCACCAGCTACCAACCACCGTTTATGCTCATCCTCGAAGCCGCTAACGTCACCAAAGAATATCCAATGGGCAGCGAAGAGGTGCATGCATTGGCAGGTGTTTCGGTCACGATTGAATCCGGCGAGTTCGTGGCAATTCTTGGTACGAGTGGTTCGGGCAAGTCTACGCTGCTGAATTTGTTCGGCGGGTTGGATCGCCCGACGAGCGGGGACATTTACTTCAACGGCAAAAGCCTTGCGCCGCTTTCGTCGCGGGAAATGGCGCGCTATCGCCTGCGCAGCATTGGCATGATTTTTCAAAGCTTCAATTTGATTCCAACAATGACCGCGCGTCAGAATGTATCGCTCGCGCTCGCGTTTGCCGGTATGAAACAATCGGAGCGCCAGGAACATTCGCGTGCCTTGCTTGCACGTGTTGGTTTAGACGCGCGCGTAGATCATCGGCCTGCGGAGCTATCCGGCGGTGAGCAGCAACGCGTTTCCATCGCCCGCGCTTTGGCGAATGATCCGCAGGTCTTATTAGCCGATGAGCCAACGGGAAATTTGGATAGCGCACGGGCGGCTGAGTTGCTGGAATTGCTCAAGACCATGCAACGCGATGGCAAAACCATCGTGATGGTCACACACGATCAGGAATTAGCAAATCGGTTTGCAGATCGCATTATCAAATTGAAAGATGGGAAACTCGCCGAGTGACAACGCGCTTCTTCAAATCTGCCCTGGCCTTGCTTTTGCTCGTGAGTGTGGCACAGGCCAATTCGTCCGCCACGCGAGCACCCAAAGAGGTCGCCACTCAGTTTTATCGTATCTGTCACAAACTGAAAATTAACGGTTTGCCGGATGTAAAACAAGCCAAGCTGCTCGCGCTGTACTTAAGCCAAGACCTACAACAACTCATCAAAGCCGCCCGGGAAAAACAGACGAAGTTCATCAAAGAACATCCCGACGAAAAGCCGCCGTGGATTGAAGGTGATATGTTTTCCAGTTCGTTTGAAGGCTCGCACGGCTACCACATCGGAACGCCTATGATGCAGGATAAGCGCGCCGAAGTTCCGATTCATCTGTTTTATCGCGACGGGAAAAAGATGATTCGCTGGTCGGATACGCTGGTGCTGACACGTGCTAGCAAGGGCTGGGTTGTGGCTGATCTGCTGTATAAAGCTTCTTGGGATTTCAAACCCGGCACTTCCTTGCGCGGCGTTTTGCAAGCGGAATAATCTTCTATGAATCTAACTGACCTTCTCGCCCTTGCCTTACGCAATCTTCGTCAGGCGAAGTTGCGCACTGCACTTACGGTGATGGGCGTCATTGTCGGCGTGGCGGCAATTATCACGATGGTCAGTTTTGGGCTGGGTTTGCAAAACAACATCATCACTAACGCCCTCGCGCGGCTAGAGATTTTTACGACCATCACTGTTTCCGGGGTGAACGTAGATGCGTTGCTGGAAATGAACGAAGCGCGCACGCCGTTTGATGACGAAGAAGACAAACAAGCTTCGCCTACTCCCGCGCCGAGTGTCAGTCCTGGCCCCAGCGCGACACCAGAACCACGACGCCTGTTGAATGACGAAACGGTCGCCGAACTGGAAAAGATTCCAGGAGTCAAATTTGCCGTGCCACAAGTCGGGTTTTCCTGTTACCTGCGCTTTGAAAATCGTACGCGCCGCCGCAACCTGAGCGGCGCTGCGGCCAATCTTGAACGCGTCCCCGGCTTCAAGAAATTTTTGGCAGGACAAGGCTTCACCAATGATGACGCCGAAGAAATCATCGTGACCGAAGGGTTCGCCGAAGGGTTTACGCAACCACGACGGCGTGAACGACGTGGCCCGTTTGCGGCCATGGAAAAGCCTGAAAAAAGTGATGCTGAGCGCGAGACAGAGGCACGAAAGTTAATGGACAAGGAAGTCACGTTGCTGACGCTGAAAGGGACTGAAGCTGCGCCTTCCAGCGTGTTTGGGATTCCGCTGATGAATCCCCCAACTCAGGAAACCAAAACTCCGATAACCGAGTTCGACCAGAAATTTGATCGCCACGTTTTCAAAATTGTAGGCGTGCTGCCGAACGAGCAACGCATGTTCAATCCGTTCGGCGGCACTGCCAGTTTGCTGGTACCGGTGGAGCAGGCCAAACGCTTTGCCGAATCCAATCAGGACACGATGGCACAATTGGGCGAGGCGCTGGTCGGGGATTCCGGGTATCGGCAGGTTACGGTACAAGTGGTTGATCCGACCAAAACACAAGCGGTTCACGCTGAAATCAAAAAGCGCGGCTTCAATGTCTTCCCGCTGCCGAACCTCGACGAAATCAAGCGCGTATTTTTGTTTGTGAATGGCGCGTTGGCGTTGATTGGCGGCATCGCATTGCTGGTCGCTTCGTTCGGGATTTCCAATACGATGATTATGTCTATCCGCGAGCGGACGCGCGAAATCGGCATTATGAAAGCGATTGGTGGGTCGGACGCCGAGATCATGAAAATCTTCTTCTTTGAAGCTTGCCTGATCGGGTTAATGGGCGGATTGTTCGGCGTGCTGATTGGCTGGGCGGTCACGAGCATTGCCAACCCCATCGTTAACAAATATGTCGTGCAATCGGCCACAACGTACATTCAATTCTTTTCCATCCCCTGGTATTTGTGGGGCAGCGCGATTTTGTTTGCGATGTTGATTGCCTTGCTCGCGGCGCTATATCCCGCCTCGCAAGCCGCGCGCGTTGATCCGATCAAAGCTTTGCGCCACGATTAATGTACAGCAAACTTTCCCGTTTGCTGTTGCTTGCCGGCGCATATCCTTGCGGGAACTATCAGCAAACGGGAAAGTTTGCTGTACATTTTTTCACGCTGGCTCTTGTCTCTCTTGCGGGTTGTCAATACACTCTCCGCGATTTCCACGAGATTTTCAGAAAGAGCAGAATACAGTGAAAAAGCCACTGGCGCGGGGGCAGCGGCTTGGCTAAGAAGTACCCCGCGAATCCGATCCCATTCAACTAAGGAGAGAAAAAAGCTATGGCAACCAATCGCGGCGTGGCCTATCTCGGGCCAGGCAAAGTCGAAGTACAAAACATTGCGTATCCCAAACTGGTTAATCCCAACAAAAAGGGCAAGGCCGAACATGGAGTAATCCTGAAAGTTGTGACCACTAACATTTGCGGCAGTGATCAGCATATGGTGCGCGGTCGCACAACGGCCCCGACCGGATTGATTCTCGGTCACGAGATCACGGGTGAAGTCGTTGAAAAAGGCCGTGACGTAGAATTCCTGCAAGTCGGCGATATTTGCTCCGTGCCATTCAACGTGGCGTGCGGGCGGTGCCGCAATTGTCGCGGACAACAAACGGGCATTTGCCTGACGGTGAATCCTGCCCGTCCCGGCGGCGCGTACGGCTATGTAGATATGGGCGGCTGGGTTGGTGGACAAGCCGAATATGTGATGATTCCGTATGCGGATTTCAACCTGCTGAAATTTCCGGATGCGGCGCAGGCGATGGAAAAAATCAAAGACCTGACGTGCTTGTCTGACATTTTGCCGACGGGCTATCACGGCTGCGTTACGGCAGGCGTCGGCCCCGGCACGGTGGTCTACATCGCCGGCGCAGGGCCGGTGGGATTGGCTGCGGCAGCTTCGGCGCATCTGCTGGGTGCGGCCTGCGTGATTGTCGGCGATATGATTCCTGCCCGCTTGAAACAGGCCAAGTCGTTTGGCTGCGAGACAATTGATTTATCCAAGAGTTCATCGCTCGCCGAGCAAATTGAGCAAATCATCGGCGTGCCGGAAGTAGATTGTGCAGTGGATGCGGTCGGGTTTGAAGCGCGGGGTCATGGTGCCGAAGCGAAAGTCGAACGTCCCGCCACCGTGCTGAATTCGATTATGGAAGTCACGCGCGCAGGCGGTAGCCTGGGCATCCCTGGCCTGTACGTTACAGGCGATCCTGGTGGTGTGGATGAGGCCGCGAAAATTGGCAGCTTGAGCATTCGGCTAGGCTTAGGGTGGGCGAAGAGCCACGCGTTCTTTACCGGGCAAACGCCCGTGCTGAAGTACAATCGGCAACTGATGCAAGCGATTTTGTACAATAAAATCAAGGTCGCCAAAGCCGTCAACGTCACAATGATTTCCTTGGACGAAGCGGCCAAAGGCTACGCCGATTTTGATAAAGGCGCTGCGCGGAAGTTCGTCATTGATCCCCACGGCAGCGTACAGTAAACAAAGCAAGTGTTAGCGTACCAACTTTCGTTGAGATTTTAGCTGGGTCAGTGGAATGCCCAACTAAAGTTGGTACACTAACACCTGTTGATCCGGTTGATTGGTGTAACCAGCGGATTTTTATTGGCACGCTCCTTACATAATTTAGAGGTATCTATGAAAATCAAAACCATTTTTCTCTTAGCATTTTTGTTGCTCACTTTCAGTGCAATGCCTTCCTTTGCCCAAGATGGCAAAGCGCGCGTGATCGTCTTTGGCGCGCATCCTGACGATCCTGAAATCGGCGCGGCGGGCGTGGCTGCGTTATGGGCGGCGAAAGGCCACGAAGTGAAATTAGTCTCTTGCACCAATGGCGACATTGGGCATTGGAAAGAAGCCGGGGGCCAATTGTATCGTCGTCGCAAAGCTGAGGTCGAACGCGCCGCGAAGTTAATGGGCTACACGGTGGATCAGATGGATAATCACGATGGCGAACTAGAACCGACGCTGGAAAATCGCAAGAAGGTCACACGCCTGATTCGCCAATGGAAAGCCGACATCGTCATTAGCCATCGCCCGAATGATTATCATCCTGATCATCGCTACACAGGCGTGCTGGTGCAGGATGCGGCGTATATGGTGACGGTGCCAAACTTCTGTCCCGAAGTCCCGCACCTGACGAAAAATCCGATCTTCCTGTATTCGTCGGATCGCTTCGACAAACCGAATCCGTTTTCCGCTGACATCATCGTAGACATCGGCCCGGTGATGGAAAAGAAGCTGGATGGCTTGCTCGGTATGGTGTCGCAATTTTATGAAGGCGGTGCGAACGGCGACGAATCGCTGCTGAACAAAGACCCGGAATTCGTGAAGAAGCGTTGGGCTGAGGTGCGCGCTCGCTTTGTGAATCGCCAGCAGGACGTTGCGAATAAATACCGCAAGAACCTTGAAGAATACTATGGCAAAGACCGCGCGGCGAAAGTGCAATACGCCGAAGCCTTTGAGATTTGCGAGTACGGACGCAGGCCAGGCAAAGAGGAAATTATGAAGTTATTTCCGTTTTTTGAGTAGTGTTTATGTAGTGGCGAATTCATTCGCTCACAAGTCCTAAGCGAATGAATTCGCCACTACGAGTAATTATGCCACTCATTCGCCCAGAACAACCTGCTGACATCTCCGCTATTCACACAGTCAATGAGGAAGCCTTTGGGCAACCTGACGAAGCAAATCTCGTGGACAAGTTACGCACCAACGGCAAAACCACTGTGTCGCTCGTGGCGGTTGAGAACGACCAAATCGTCGGCCACATTTTGTTCAGCGAAGCTACGATTGACACGACCACGATCATCGGCCTTGCCCCGCTGGCCGTGCTGCCGGGGTATCAAAAGCAAGGCATCGGCACGATGCTCACCAACGCGGGCATTGAAGCCTGTCGCAACGCAGGCTACAGGGCGATGATTGTGCTGGGGCATCCTGAGTATTATCCGCGCTTCGGCTTTGTCCCGGCGAGTCGGTTTTGCATCAAGAGCGAATATGAGGTGCGCGACGAGGTGTTTATGGCGCTGGAATTGCAGCCGGGCGCTTTGTCCGACTGTGCGGGCGTGGCAAAATATCAACCGGAATTCAGCGAACTATGAGCGACAAAGAAAACATCAGTTGGTTTCCCGTGCCGGACGAAAGTGAATTGCCGGAGAACCTGCGCAAGCTCTTCGGCAAGGCACGGGAACGACTCGGCTTTGTGCCGAATGTCTTGCGCGTGATGAGCTTTCGCCCAGAACGTCTGAGCGCATGGTTTGGGCACTACAAGCAGTTGCACGAACCGACCGAAAACCTGAATGCTGCCGAACGCGAAATGATCGCGGTGGCGGTTTCGATGGCGAATGGTTGCTTATATTGTTTGGTGTCCCATGGCGCGGCGTTACGCGAAGCGTTGGGCGATGCCATACAAGGCGACCGCCTTACGCTGGATTACAAACGCGCGAACGTAAGTCAGAAGATGCTGGCGGTGCTGGATTATGCGGTGAAGCTCACCGTCACACCGCGTGAATGCTCACCTGCTGATATTGAGTATCTGAAAAGCTTCGGCCTCACTACCGAAGAAGTCTGGGATGTGATTGAAATTGCCGCGATGTATAACTTTACTAATCGCATGGCACACGCGACCGGGATGATGCCGAATCCTGAATATCATGCGCTGGCGCGATGAGAAATGTTCTGACTGAAGCAGCCCAGACACAAAGTGTTTGGGACACACGGCAACGAGTAGAGTGGGAAAATGGGTTTCTTTAGGTCGTTTCACGAGAAGGCATGATCGCCTTGAAATCTTTGCGTGGCAGCGCGCAGGATTTGGTGGATATCAAGAATTTACAGGAGCAAGAGCCATGAAAGTGGATATGTCTGCGAAGGCCGTGACAACACGACTGCAACGAACCTCACAACTCCGCCGTCTATGTCTTTCGCTGGCACAAGCGAAGCCGGTTGCGCCAGCGCCGGATGCGGTGTCTACAATGGTCAAAGGGCAGTCAAATCAAAGAGACAAGGTTATGAATCGCGGGGAGAACTCATGAACAAACTATTGCGGTCTATCGTTGCAATCGCATTACAAGTAACACTGATAACAGGTGCCTTTGCGCAAATCACTGCAACAGAGCAAATAGATACTGAGGTGAATGCGAAAATACGACAGGAGGGAATGAGTAATTCGCAAATCATGCGCACGCTGCATTACTTTACGGATGTGTATGGCCCGCGCTTGACGGGGTCGCCCAATCACGAGAATGCGGCGAAGTGGGCCGTCAAACAGATGCAAAGCTGGGGCTTTGAGAATGCGCATCTGGAGCCGTGGGACTTCGGTCATCCAGGTTGGCTCAACGAACGGTTTTCGGCTTATCTCAATGCCCCGATCAAAGATACTTTGACTGGCGAAGTGCTGGCCTGGACGCCCGGCACCAATGGCACTGTCACGGCACAGGCGGTACAATTCACGCCCCCTGCGCGGCCTTCTCAAGCAGAACTTACAGCGTATTTCGACAGCACGAAGGCGCAGGTCAAAGGTAAAATGGTGCTGGTTGGCCCACCGATTTTCGTGCCCGTTACCATTAACCCTGCGCCCACGCGCATAGATGACAAACAACTCCGGGAGCAATTCAGCAACCCCAATACGCCCGCCTTTGGCCCCCAGAATCGGCGCGGGCAAGCCCAGGAACAGCCCAACCCCAATCGGCTCAGCACCGCGCAAGTGGCAGAGCAAGTAGATAAGTTTTTGCTCGACAACAAAGTCGTCGTTCGAGTCAATGATGGCGGACGTGCGCACGGGCAGATTCGCGCTTTCAATAATCGCAGCTTCGATCTCACTAAAGTTGTGCCGACTGTGATTTTGCGCAGCGAAGATTATGGGCGCATCTGGCGCATTCTGAGTGATAACACGCCCGTTGAATTGGAATTCAATATTGTGAATCGCAGCTTCCCGGAAGGCAAAACTTCCTACAACACGATTGCCGAAATTCGTGGTTCGGATAAAGCCGATGAAGTGATTATGCTCGGCGGGCATTTGGATTCGTGGCATGCGGCCACGGGTGCGACCGACAATGCCATTGGTTGCGCAACCATGATGGAAGCCGCGCGCATTCTCAAAGCGCTCGGCCTTAAACCTCGTCGCACGATTCGCGTTGCGTTGTGGAGCGGCGAAGAGCAAGGCTTGCTCGGTTCGCAAGCATACGTCAAAGAGCATTTCGGCTCGGCGGAAAATCCCAAACCAGAATTTGCGAAGTTCGGCGGCTACTTCAACATTGACAGTGGGACAGGGCGGGCGCGCGGCTTTAGCGTGTTTGGCCCAGCGGAGGCAGCGGTGATCTTGCGACAAGTTGCTGCGCCGTTTGAAGACTTGGGGGTGATGGGGGTTGCGGCATCAAAGAGCCGTACTTTAGGCGGTTCCGATAACACTTCCTTCAGCCAGGCCGGTTTACCCGGCGTTGGCGTGCGGCAAGACCCGATTGAATATCAATCTGCCACGTGGCATACGAACCTCGACACGTACGAACGCATTATCGAGGACGATGCCAAGAAATCAGCGATTGCGATTGCCTCGGCGATCTATCATCTGGCGATGCGCGAGGAATTGTTACCGCGTTTCAGCAAAGAAGAAATGCCGCCCCTGCCGCCCGCCAGAGGTGCGATTACGCCTGCACCAGCAACGGCGGCTCCGACCACACGACCGCGATAATTTTCCATTTATCCTTGGTCATTTGCCCTTGTCATTGGCTGTGCCAGCAACGACAAGGGCAAATGACCAAGGATAAATGACCCCTGGAAAATGCCTCCCTCTTGCAACACGCTCCCACCTCTGTTTAAAATACGCCCATCCATCCTTAACAGTTGTTTGCGGAACTAACCGCAAGAATTGACAGCAAGCCGGCAAATCCCCGTGTGTACATGTGTGCGTCGGAAGGGCTTACTGAGCGTGGGTAGAGCAGGCCGAAGGTTCAGCAACATCGCTGGCTGTAGTGTGTAAAGAGATTGTTGTGAATAGTGAAGCCACAAATCCGCGTCAACGATTAGTTGACTTAATCGAAGTTGGGCAACGTGCTGCCGAAGAGTTTCGCCATGATGAAGCGGTGGCGGCGCTGGAACTGGCTGTGCAGAGTCCGCTGCTCAAGGATGATCCGCGCGCGCAAGTGCGCTGTGCCTTAGCCGAATCCCTCGAATATCTGGCGCGGTATCGGGAAGCGTTGGCCGTAATTGCCGAATATGAAGTGGCTGCGGTGCGGGCCAGGCTCAGTGCGGCGGCGCTCTTTCAAGTGTGGTTGCGCCTGGGGTCGCTGCACGGATATATCGGTGATCATCCGCGCGCCATTTCATATTTGAAATCGGCGCTGGCCCTGGCGGAAAAAAGCCATGAAGTAGAAGAACTCGGCGCGTGTCACATGGTGCTGGGGCGGATTTATCGCGCTATTGGCGAAGCCCAGTTTGCACGCGATCATTTGCGGATTGCCTTGCAGCATCATCGTCCGCTGGGGCAGTGGGCGGCGCTGGCGCAAAATTATTTTTTGCTCGGCAACGTCTACCTCAACGAAGGCGAGATGGGGGCCGCGCGCGAAAACTTCGAGCAGGCGATCAAAATTATCGGAGACCGGCGCGCGCCGCTGTTGCTCGGCAGCATTTATACCAACCTGTCCAATCTGATCCTGCTGCAAGAATACCGACAAGCGACCGAGGGCGTGGAGGCGCTCGAAAAAGCCGTCTTCTATCTTAAAGAAGCCAAGAATAATCGGCTGCTGGCGTATGCCTACAGCAATCTGGGTTTTGTCCTGACGAACATCGGCGAGTGGGAGCGCGCGCAACAGATGTTGCATTATGCCATCGAAGTCGGGAGCGAAATGGACAACCGCGCCGTGCAGGGCACCGCGCTTGACACGTTGGGTGAGTTGGCTATGTTGCAGGGGCAGTTGCCGGAAGCAGAACGTCTGCTGGAACGGTCGCTCGCTCATTTGCAAACGGCGAATTTTCCATACGGTGAAGTGCAGGCGCTCCAAACGCTGGGCCGCTGTTTCCTGGCGCAGGGGCTATATCACCGCGCTACCGAAGCCTTCGAGCAGCAACTGGCCTTAGCCGAGCGCATTGAAGACAAGCGCAGCCGGAATTCCGCGCAACTCTATTTGGCGCAAACCCAGGTGGAACTCGGCCACGTGGCGGCAGCCCAGACATTGTTGGATCAAGTGGCCGAAGAAATTGACGCGTCCGCGAATATTTCGCTCGTGGGACATTTCCGGGCGGTCAATGGCATGCTGCAGCAGCGCACCGAAAACTTCGAAGAAGCACGCCATGAATTCGGTCAGGCGCTCACGATTTTTACGATGGTGGCCGACCGCTACCGCGAAACGACTGCCTGTTATCAGCTTGGTCAAACGCTGACGGCGATAGGCGATTATGGACGCGCGCGCGACGAACTACGCCGGGCGCAAACCGTCTGCCAACGACTTGGCAATATCCCGCTGCGGCGGCAAATTGAGCAAGCGTTGGAGGCGCTGGAAGCCCGCCGCCAAACGCCGGTGCCGTCGGATGAGGTGCAGTTGTCGGCACCACCGAGCGTCAGTAATGCGGTTGTCTTGCGGTTAATTCGGGCGACATCTTCGCGGGAATTGTTACTGAACGAACTTGCGGCAGTCTTGGCTGATGTCATCGGCTGTGCCCCGGTAATTGTGTACGAGGAACGCAACGGCCAATATTTGCCGCTCGCTATCAGCCACGGCGATGCGAATGAAGCGGAAAGCCTCAAGACCCTTTGGCAGGAGCGCTTGCGCACGGCCACCTCTGATTTAGGTACGGCCTTGCATAAAGGCGGGGTTTATAAGTTGCGCGGTCAAGGCGCGCGCCTGGTCGTGCTGTTCGGTGTGCGTGGAACCAGACAGTACCAGCGCGAAAAGATTGAACCGCTCCTGCGGCTGACCGAAATCGGGTTGGAATTGGCCGCGCGTAACGAAAGCACTGCGGTCGAAGCGGATTCTGAAGCAGTGGGGAGCAAGGCACAGATCACTGCCGATGGGTTTGTTTTTGCCAGTCCTCCGATGCGCGCCTTGTTGGCGGATATTCACAAGATTCGTGGGAGTCGCGTCACAGCTTTGATTACCGGCGAATCCGGCACGGGGAAAGAAGTAGTCGCACGCACGATTCACAACCTCAGTGTGCGGCGTGACAAGCCTTTCGTCGCTTTTAACTGCACGATTGCTGCGCCGGAGGTCGTCAACTCGCAACTTTTCGGGCACAAGAAGGGGGCGTTTACCGGCGCGGTGGAAGATTCTGTCGGCGTGATTCAAAGCGCCAATGGTGGCACCTTATTTTTGGACGAAATCGGTGATCTGGCGCTGGATGTGCAGCCTAAGCTATTACGGTTTTTGCAGGATGGCGAAGTGCATCGCCTGGGCGACACTACGCCCGCTCACATAGATGTGCGCGTCGTCGCTGCCACCAATGCGGATTTGGAAAAACTGGTGGCGGAGGGCAGGTTTCGGGAAGACCTCTATTACCGCCTGAATATTATTCGTTTGCACTTGCCACCGTTGCGCGAACGGCGCGAAGAACTCCCCTTGCTGATTGAGCATTTCCTCCAGGTCTATAGCCAGCAATCGCTCAAAGAAGGCATCACGCTTTCGCCCCATGCCGTGGACTTGCTGATGGTGCATGACTGGCCGGGCAATGTGCGTCAGTTGGTGAATGAGTTGCAACGCTTGATTGCTTACAAAGATTCGGGCGAAATGATTACGGAACGCGATCTTTCCGCGATGATTGCGGGCAATCGCAGGCTGCCGGAGATGGAACTCAAAGCGTTGGCAGCGGTCGCGGATTCGCTGTTGCATGCCGCTCCTTCGCCGCCTCTCACCGCGAGCAGTTCCAGCCGCAACTGGCAGGCCGAGTCGCCACCTCTGGCTGTTTCTGCGTTCCGGCTCAGCACCGGCCAACCAGTGCAAATCCATTACAAACCCGGGGAACGCTCGCTGAATGAAATTGTGGATGAAGTAGAAACGCAACTGATTCTGGATGCGATGCGACGGCACGGTGGGCGCCGCAATGCGGTCTGTGAGGAATTAGGCATTACACGCAAAGGACTATATTTAAAACTCCGCCGTTTGACCGGGATTGATCTGTCGGAGTTTGAATAGCGCCATTTGCCATTTGTCCTTTGTCCTTTGTCCTTGGCTCGTTACCAGAGAGTAGAGAAATTAACAAATAACGCGCCCCTAGACTTCTTTCCCGCTCGGCTTTAGACTTCCGTCCTGTACTTCAAACAATTGTTGCTGAACATCTTCACGCACAGGAGAAAAGTTATTATGTTTCGTCAAAAGATCACGGCGCTGCTGATTGGTCTGTTAATTTTCAGCCTCGCCGTCCCTGCCCAAGTTCCCGCTCCCGCCACGACTGAAAAAGTGGACATGGAGATGATGAATAAAATCCGTAAAGAGGGCATGGAGAACTCCAAAGTAATGGATACCTTAAGCTGGCTGACGGATGTCCATGGCCCCCGACTGACGGGATCGCCCAAGATGAAAGCCGCTAATGAGTGGACGAAAGCTAAACTCACCGAATGGGGCTTGGCGAATGCGCATCTGGAAGCCTGGGGGCCATTCGGACGTGGCTGGTCGCTTGAACGGTTCTCGGCACACGCGCTGGAACCCACGTATTTTCCATTGAATGCTTTGCCCAAAGCCTGGACACCGAGCACGAATGGCCCGCTTGTCGGCGAGGTCATGTTGCTTGAGATAAAGACCGATGCTGATTTTGACAAGTATCGCGGCAAGCTCAAAGGCGCAATAGTGTTAACGCAACCGATGCGCCCGGTCGAGGCGTTATTCAAGGCACCCGGCACTCGCTACAATGAGGCAGAATTGCTGGCGTTGGCGAATGCCAGCCCAGCAGCAGGTTTTGGTGGCGGTGGCCCACGCGCGCAAGCCGGAGCACCCAGCCAAGAACAGTTCCAACGCTTCCGTGAACAAATGGAAATCGCGCGCAAACGCACGGAGTTTTTGCGCACAGAAGGCATTGGATTATTGGTTGATCCCTCCACACGTGGCGATGGCGGAACAATCTTTGTTCAGTCCGATGCGGGGACTTCGCGTGAAAAAGGGGCGACGCCAGGTACCCCCTCCATCGTGATGGGGATTGAACATTACGGACGGCTGGTGCGCCTGCTGCAAAAGGGCATCAAAGTCAAAATGGAAGTGGACATCAAAGCGCGTTATCACGAAGACGATTTAAATGCCTACAATACCGTGGCCGAAATTCCCGGCGCTGATCTCAAAGATGAACTCGTGATGATCGGAGGTCACTTGGATTCCTGGCACGGCGGCACAGGCGCAACCGACAATGCCGCAGGCTGTGCGGTGGGCATGGAAGCCGTGCGTATCCTGCAGTCCCTCGGCATCAAACCGCGTCGTACGATTCGCATTGCCTTGTGGAGTGGCGAGGAGCAAGGCTTGCTCGGCTCGCGCGCGTATGTCAATCAGCACTTCGCCGAACGCAAAGCTGTACCTGTACCAGCAGGACAACCACCTGCACAACAAGGCGGTCAG
Source organism: uncultured Acidobacteriota bacterium (assembly GCA_963794955.1). Classification (GTDB taxonomy): domain Bacteria; phylum Acidobacteriota; class Blastocatellia; order RBC074; family RBC074; genus JAFDVL01. Next base: position 63,819 of record CAWCGF010000004.1, on the reverse strand, counting down.
CAATTTGGTGGTGGTCGTGGGCCACAAGGCCCCATCGTCCTCAAGCCCGCTCACGCGAAGTTTTCGGCATATTTCAATCTCGACAACGGCACGGGCAAGATTCGTGGTGTCTATTTGCAGGGCAACGAAGCCGTGCGCCCGATTTTTCGCGCCTGGCTTGATCCATTCCGCGATTTAGGCGCTGCGACAATTACTATCAACAACACAGGCGGCACCGATCACCTATCCTTCGATGGCGTCGGCTTGCCCGGTTTTCAATTTATTCAGGACGAAATTGAATACGACACACGCACCCATCACTCAAATATGGATGTGTACGAACGCATTCAGCCGGACGATATGAAACAAGCGGCAGTGGTGATGGCCGCGTTTCTGTACAACGCTGCGATGCGCGATGAGAAATTGCCGCGCAAGCCGCTGCCACCGAATACGGAAGACCCGGCGAAAGCTGCCGCTGAAGCCGCCGCAAAAGCTGCTGCTGAAGCTGCCAAGGTTCCGGCGGTTACTAACAAAAAGGCTGCTACGAAAGCCCGGAAATAATTCGCGATTGTGGTCAACCGGTGACTCCTCCGTCCCGTAAAGATGACTAAAAGAGCAGACGATAAATTGTTCTTCAGGTCTCTTTACGGGACAAATTATTTGGATAGACTTGCGCTCTACACGAGATTCCCTGATTATTTTCAGCAGCTATGAAAATTCTATTCTTATTTGTATTCGCCCTGCTGTTCTTGACTGTGCCCGCACTCGCACAGGAATTTGAAATCAAAAGCTACGAGGTCAAAGCCAACGTCAATCTGGACGCCCACGCGGTCGAAGTGCAAGCCAAAATGCGCCTCGTCAATTTGTCCGGGCGGGAGCTGGCGGACAAGGTCTTGCTTGGCACGGGCAGCAAGCCGCGCTTGTCCTTCTTCCTGCACAACAAAGCCAAGGTTTCCACGATGGCGGTGAATGGCGCTGTCGCACAATTCAGAACGGGCGAGCCGTTACGCTTGCCGTTGATTACGGTGGCGACCGACATCACGACAGCGTTTGCCTCGGCACCGGAGTTCGATGTGGAGTTGACATACTCCATTGCTGCGACGGATCGCAGTCAGACCTTGCACGTTTCCACCAGCGAAAGTTACGCGTTGCCCAATGGCTTTTGGTTTCCGGTTTATCACAATCCGTATGCCGAGCACGGCGCTGATACTGCGCCCTTCAAACTCACGGTCACAACGCCGGCGGGCCAGGTGATTTCTTCGGGCGCTCGCCTCAGCGATAATTCGTTTGAGCAAACCTTAGCCACACAACCGTTCTTCTTCATCGGCAATTACGAAACGACTTCCGTGGCAGCGGCGAAAGGGGCGAAGATCGAAATCTATGCGCCGCGTGGTTTGGACGAAAACGGCCAACAACAACTCAAACGCTTAGGCGAGGAAGCGACCAAGGTGGTCAATTTCTACACCGATTATTTTGGCATCCCCCAATCCAGCACGTTTCGGATCATTGCTTCCGGTACACAAGGACTGACGTTTTCAGAACCCGGCGCGGTTGTGTTGGACGACAGTTATTTGCGCCGCGACGTGCTTGACCTCGGCACTGTTGAATTGCTGGCGGGTGCTGCGGCCAAATCGTTTGTGGATGGGCGCGTCTTGATGCGGGGGCGTGGGGCAGGAATGATGCGTGACGGATTGGCGATTTATTTGGTAGCCCAATATCTCGGCGCACGCTTTGGCGAAGCCCACCAGACCGCCGCGCTGGAGCGGTATCGGCGCGCGTATGAGCCGGTCGCACGCGGTTCCGATACTGCCTTGTTGCTGCAAAGCCCGTATGACCGCAGCTACACCACCGTCGTCTACAACAAAGGCGCGCTCGTGTGGCGTTTGCTGGAAAAGAAAATTGGCAAACCAGCCTTTGACCAGTTGGTGCGCAACATGCTCGACCGTCAGCGTGTAGATGTGTTGTCGTTGACGGATTGGAAGTCGCCGCTTTGTCGCGTCGCGCGTTGCACCAGCGTGAAGGCGGATGTGCTCGCGGCGGCAGGCGCGCAGCAAAACGACATTCAGGGAATTTTTACGCAATGGATTGAAAACGTGATTGTACCGGATTTCGCCGTCGGTCAACCACAGCCGGGCGCGAACGGCGTGGAAGCTACCCTCGTCAATTTTGGCAGTGGTGAGCTGGCCGTGGATGTCATCGCCACCACCGAAGCAGGCGAAAAACTGAAACAAACTGTCGCGCTCAAAGGCGGCGAATACGGTGCGGTGACTTTCCCGCCGGGCACCAAAATCGCGCGCATTGAAGTTGACCCTGACAAGCTCTATCCGCAAAAAGATTATGCCAATGATGTCTTTCCACGCCGTCCCTCGTCAGCGGAAATTTATGGACAAGCGTCGCTGGCATTTACCAAAAAGGACTACGCCACCGCCGAAGCAAAATTGAAAGAAGTCCTGAGCGTCGAACCGAATGCCCCGATTTTGCAATCCTTGTTGGGCCGCGTGTTGCTCGCCACGAATAAAAACGACGAGGCCGCTAAAGTCTTTGCGGAAACGCTCAAATTCGAACCTTTGCCCTTGCAGGCCTACGCTTGGTCACAGCTTGGGTTGGGACAGCTCGCCTTACAGAGCAACAAGTTCGCTGAAGCCGCCGCCTATTTTCGGCGTGCTGCTGCTTCGGACTTGGATCAAACTACGACGCTGGTCGCGCGCGATGGCACGGTCAAAGCCGAGCAGGGAGCGAATGCGGTCAAGCTTCCTGATGACGTCAAAGCTTTTCTCAAACAGCTTGATGACGCGTTATTGATAGGCTCGGCGGACGCTGTGAATCCGCTTGTCGAGCAAGGCAATCTGCGCGAATTCGTCAAACGCGTTACGAGTAGCAAGCCCTCATTGTGGACGACGGAAATCCTGCGCGCTGAGGCGTGGGACGCCGCGCGCGTGGCGGTGGATGTGAATGTCAAAATAAAAATTGTAGGCCGCGAAGGCGCAGGCCGTGCCGTCTATATCCTTAATCGCACGGGGGGGAAATTAAAGCTTAGCGAAGTGCCGATCTTCGATGTGAAATGAGGGGAATGTCATGTCATTACCAGCCAGATTTTTGCATATTTCTGCGGAAGAATTTCTCGAAATGGAAGCCAAAAGTGCTGTTCGCCACGAATTGGTGAGCGGACAGATGTTTGCAATGACCGGTTCCAGCGAAGCGCATAATGTGATCGCCGGGAATATCTTTGCCATTCTTCGCCTTCGATTGCGAGGTACAGGCTGTCGCGCTTTCATTTTCGATATGAAAGCAAAGGTTGAGAAGACCGATGATTTATATTATCCCGACGTGATGGCCACCTGCGAGCGGTTTGTTGCCAAGAGCCTTTTCAAAAGTAATCCTTTTCTGTTAGTCGAAGTCCTTTCGCCTTCTACGGCCAATATTGATCGGCGCGAAAAGCTTTCGGCCTATCGGATGATTGAATCGGTGCGCGAATACGTCATTGTGTATCAAGATTACAAGCGCGTCGAGTTGTACCGGAAAGATGAAACTGGTAGTTGGCAGTTTGCGGTGCTCGGCGCGGACGATAAGGTCTTGCTTGAATCGTTGCCGACAGGGCCGTTGCTGTTGACGATGGATGAGCTTTACGAAGATGTAAGCTTGGCCGAGAACGTTAATGAATCCGCCTGAAATCCAACTTCGTGCGCGCCGCATTCAATTGATCCTCACCGATTGCGATGGGGTCTTGACCGATGGCAGCCTGCTTTATTCTGCCGCAGGCGAAACAACCAAAGTCTTTCATATTCACGATGGTTTAGGCTTCAAACTCGCGCGGCAAGCCGGTTTCAAAACCGGCATCATCAGTGGGCGCGCCTCCACTGCCTTGGAACTGCGCGCGCGTGAACTCAAGGTAGATTATTTGTATCAAGGCAACGATGCCAAGCTCGGTGCCTACGAAGAAATTCGTGCGGCTGAAAATCTAAGCGATGAGCAAATCGCCTATCTCGGCGATGACTTGCACGATTTGACTTTATTGCGTCGCGTCGGGCTTGCGATTGCCGTTGCGGATGCCGTGGCTGAAGTCAAAGCGGCGGCGCATTACATAACGGAACGACGCGGCGGGCGTGGCGCGTTCCGCGAAGCCGTCGAACTCATCCTCAAGGCACAGGAGAAATGGCCTAAAAATGTAGCGTAAACTTCCCAGTTTGCTCCGGTCACACCGGGGTAGCGCTTGGGGAAACATGAGCAAACGGGAAAGTTTGCTCTACATTGTCATTCCGCTAATTGCGCCCGAATGCGTTTCACTGCACGCAGTGCCGCCTGACGCTCCTTCTGTCTGGAAGTAGTCAGCATCTCAATCAAAAAATCCAAGTGATCGAAGACCGAGGCTTTCTCGCTCTGCGTCGCGCCGGTAGCAAAGGCCTTTAAATATAGTTGGCTGACGGCGGACACGCTTGAGGCCGTTAATTTGCCCTGCACCAAAAGCTGTAACAGTTCGGCATCTGCGGGCGTGACCTGGTTCCAGAAAGAAGGCTGCGTCTTCTTTTCTTTTTCAGCGGAATCCCTGGCTGCGTCAATTGCCGCGAGCCAGGCGGTGATGTCCGTGCCTGGTTGACCCTTGGTGCGGCGCGGGGGAGCCGAGAGAAACGCGCAAGCAATCCAATTGAGTGTAGAGTAGTACTCCCCGATATTCGTGCTCTTCAGCGCCAGGTCACGCGCGGCTTGATAAGATTCCGCCGCCTGTTTGAGATGGGTACGGCGCGCTTCGCCTGACGTGAGCCGCGCGAGCCGTTTGTGATTGCCAGCTTGTAAGGAAAGCCGTTCCTTGGTGGGTCCAAACGCGAGCAGGGTTTCCAACCGCTGGTTGCTGGATGCCAATAACCGATTCGGTTCCCAATCTGTCTGAACCGCTTGTGCATCGGCTGGCACACTGGTTTGTTGTGCGTAACGGCTTTCCAGATTGGCCAATTGCTCGACATCCTGCAACGAGACAGTGGCGACTTCCGCTAGCAGCGCCGCGCGGTAGTGCGTAATGGCAGTTTTGAAATCCCCCAAATCACGGCACGTTTGTCCGAACAATCCCAACATGCTGCCATCCAGCAGCGACGGCGGGAGTGTGCGGCGTAATTCGGCGACTTCCTGTAACAAAACGCTCCGCTGCTCCGTTTCGGTGCGCGCCGCAAAGGCGAGTTGTTGCAGGCGGTCACGGTATTCGGTGCTGGAGAAATACTGTGGCGTCTGGCCCCCGATCCAGGGCATCCGCGCCTGTGACCGCATCAACGTAAAACCGGGGTTGCCATAGCATTGATACGCGCCCCAGGTATTGACGCCGGGATGCTGTTCGCGCACGCGTTGGCGCGCGCGCAAAACCGCTTCGCCAAACTCGTAGCCTTTGAGCATCTGATCGTAAAAGACTTCCGCAAACGTCAGGGCTGCCGCATCATTGACGGCCCAACCCGCCGCCACGACTGCCTTAACGCCCAGACAGATCAACTCTTCGGCAATGCTGGCCGCTAAGCGATGCGGCTCTCTGAGCTTCTGTAATAGCGGCTTCTCCTGATCAATGCGTCCGAGATGGCAGCAGTTGATAAAGACCAATTCAGGCACCGTGCGCAGTTGTTTCAACTCCGCCGCTGTCAAGCGCAAGCCGTTGTTCAATACCATCCCGCTTTGTGTCGGATCATTGGGGTGATAATCACCGTGCCCAGCCAGATGAATCAGGTTATATTCGCGGGCAAACAGTTCGTTAATGATCGCCACTGCGTCGTTGTCGCTGCCTGTCGCTTCGTCTTGCGGGCCGATCAGCGTTTTGATGCGGCTGGCATCATAATATTGACCCAGCTTGGCGGCCACGATCCGGGCTTCGTCCCGTGCGCCGGGCAATTCGGAAAAATCATTCAAGGGGTCGCCAATCACCAGCAGGTATTGATCACGCGCCGTGCGCGGATTGGGGCGAAAATTGGCGGTCTTGAACTGGCGGATCAAACGCTTTTCCACCGCGAGCGGTTGCGGTTCGGTGCGCGTGCGTTCGGCCAATAACTCCCACGGATATTGCGCCGCGTCGCTATCTACCACCAGCACCAGATTGGATTGCGCGTCAGTCTGTTCCTTGAGCGCATTGGGAATAAGCAGTTCAAACAACGTGGTGCCGAGCCGCGCGTCATACGTCGGCGAATTGACAGCGGCAGTGACTAATTGATCTACCAACTTGCGCTGTGTCGCGTGCAGTGTATCTTCGGCGCGCGCCCGATCTGTGAGCGCCAGAAATTGCAGGTCTTTGATCTTTGGCTCGCTGGCCGCTTCGCCTTGCAAGCGGCGGCGAATCGCGGCCAGGACTTCGTCGTCTTTGGTGCGGTCGGTCAAAGCCAGAAAGCGTAAATCAGACAGTAATTCATCCCCGTTGTCGCTCTGGCGTCCGGTAATCTGCACACGACGCGGCCAACCGTTCGCGTGTTGATTGGCGGGACGATAAAACCGTCCGCCCTCCTGTTTGATTAAGATGTCGTGCGTGAGTTTGAGTCGTTCCTCCCCAAACAGGTCACGCGGTGGATCACTGACCAAGGTCTGGGCTATCCGCATTGCTTCCAACGCCATGTCCTCGTATAACTCAATGATCTCGACCTCCTCCACCCGCACACGCTGCCACAAGCCCTGCGCTTGTAGCTCACGATTGGCTTGAATCGCTCCTTGCACAATGGCGATGACGGAAGTTTCAATACTCAAGGCCTGCCCCCCATAAGTGCCCAGCAACAACGTGCTGAACGAGGCGGAGCGCCATTGCGAGCCATCTCTGGCGGTTATTTTCGGTACTGATGAATCATCCACAATCGTCAGCGCAAGGCGCAAGGCCGCGCGCGCGACTCCGTTGCGCACCTTCTCCGGCGTGATTTCGCCCACTTCGCCCAGCCCAATAATCAGCGCGCCGGGCGGGTTTTTACCCGGCACACGGATAACTTCCGCCGTGCCGGTTGGCCCCGGATAAAGCCCGATGTCAAAGCGTTGTTTGAGCCGTTGATCGAGTCGCTTGTTCAGGACGGCTTCGGCGCTGATGATCGCATCCCCCTGATAATGCCCGACGGCTACGGGATAGCTGGCGAAGCGCAGATCACCGTGGGTGACGGTCAAGCGCAACGGGCGCACGCGCGCACGCTTGACTGGCGCACTGCCCAATGCGGCATGAACAATCTCTTCCGGTTTGGGGAAAAGCTGGCGTTCGGCATCCTCTTCCCGTAAGACGGTTTCCACAACCGTACCACGCGCGGCGCGCGGCTTGTCTGCCAGCTTGTTCGTAGTGCCTTCCTTGAGCAAATCAAGCAGGGCTGGAAAGGTGGCGTCGTGATTGGCCAGATCGCCGTGTTCGGCATCTGCATACCAGGTGCGCATGCCATTTAATTTGCCCAACTCATGCGTTACGCGCCCATCACCGAGTGGTGTCGCAATCACCACCGGTTTGCCGTTTTCCAATTCAATGCGGCAAGGTGTCTGAGCTGCCGCGCCCGCCACATAAAGCAGGCTTTCCACTTCGACCGGCGCTGCCCGCAACGCTTCGCGCACAGCCTTGGCGTCGGCGAGCGCGGTGGCGGCGGGCAGGCTGAGCGGATTCAAAGTCTGGAGCATCTCCGGCTGGAAATATTCTTCGGGTAACATTTCCAGCAGGCCGGGATAGTTGCTGATCAACTGCGTCAATTCTTTCAGATTGTGTTTGAAATCAAAGAGCGCTAGCAACCGCAACAAACGCTCCTGCCCGATCAGCATACACGGGATGGCAAACGAACCTTGATTGGGCGTACCCAACATCACCAAGCGCCCTTTGCGTTCGCGTACCTGCTGCCACACCTCACCGTGATAAGCGATCAAGGCGCGCGTGACCAGCCCACCCATTGAATGCGCCAGGAAAGAGACTGGGCGTTTTGGTTGCTCCAATTGGGCGCGCACTTGCGTGGCCAGCAACTGTGCTGAATCTTTCAGTGAACGCCGCCAATCGTAGGCAAAGATTTGTATGTCGTAATACGGGCTGAGGTAATTAATCAGCCGCTGATAAGCCATTCCAATCACGCCATCCGCTTCGATGTTTCCATTCGCTATCCCCAGCCGCGCCATCCCACCTATCGCCAAGGCGGGCGGATCGAGCCAAATCCGTCCCCGCGCATCTTTCAAGTGACTGCCCATAATTCCTGGCAACAGAAAGACGACAGGGCGTTCCCCGGCGGCTGTGCCGCGCGCCGCCGCCGGGGGGAGGGTCGCATCAAGTTGCAGCCCGCGTGCCGCCGGAGTTGCAGAAGTCTCTTCCGGCTTATCTAGCCAGTTCCACAGCGCCTGGCGCGTCTTCTGGTTGATGAAGTAGTTGGAGTGCGCCACCGTTGGCCCTTGATCAAACAGCTTGCGCACCGTTGCGCGTTCCAACCCCCCATCCATTGAATCCGTATTGACGACCAGATCGTGCTGTTGCAGGAAAAACGTATTGCTCACGCCCGCGACGACATTGCCGAGCAGTCCTTCGCCTTCGATGTCGCCGGAGATGATTGACAAATCTGCTGTCGTCTTCAACCCTGGACGATTCAACACGTGAATGAGCGGAGCGACCGGGCGCTGTGCTTCCAAGCCCGGTAAATCCGCCGGACTGGCTTTGCATTTGAGCAACGCCAGCACAAACGCCTTGGTGAAATCATACGCTGTTTTGATCACTGGATTGGCTGTCAGGTTGACGCCCCAGCCTAGCGCGTTGAGCAATGCGCTCACGTAAGTATCCAGCCGGTCAGACGCCAGCAGCGTCCCGCGTGCCGGACACGCCACGCGCACAAAGCGTTCCACCTGGAATTGCTTCTGCGCTAACACCGCGCTTAATTCGCGCAAGAGTTTTTCGTCCTCTTGGCGCTCAGCGGGAAAGTCCGTGGCTTCAGCAAAGGGAACCACCAACGTGTCCAACTCTTTGCCCGCGCGTTTGGGGAGCGCGAGCAACTCGCCGACCAGACCGCCACGCGAATGCGAGACGAGATGGAGCTTGGCCTTTTCGGGCAGCAGCCTGGCCAGTTCGAGCGTGTTGACAATGGGGCTGACGCTCAGCGTCGGATGATTGAAGGCGATGATGCGATTGCCATAACGCTTCTGCATCTTCTTCCATTCATCGGTCGGCCCTAGCGCGAAAAAAGCGCCGGGTGCGCTGGAAAACGTGCCGTGCAAAAAGAGCAGAAAGGCGTCCGAACCGCCGGGCAATTCGTTGGTCTGGTTAATGCGGTCGTTTTCGCTCAAGAGTTGCGGATTGGGAAAGCGATATAGCCCCGGCCCGGGCGCAAGCTTGCCTTTTACCGTCGTGCCAATCACTGGCAAGCGCCCCCCATCAAATTTGAGCGCGACTAATTGCGCCACTAGCCGCGCCGTCTTGTTGGCCAGTATCTTCGTCGGCAGCAGCGCCTCAAGGTCAGCGATAAAGTCCTCTGGCGCAGGCAGACCCAGCACCTTGATTGTTTTGAGCGCAAACTCCTTCAGCCCGCGCGTCTCGCCCATGGCACCGAGCGTAGCAGGCACACGAATTACCGAAGGATCATCATTCGGCAGCGCCAGGCCACGCTGTACCATTGGTTGTACTTCTTGCGGCAAGCGGGCAATCGGCATCCATCGCTTCACGCCATTCTCGAACTCCATTTCGACGATGTCGGAAGCGTCGGCATTGGTGGCGCGCTCCCCTTCAGGCGGCTGTGCCACGCCGCGTGCGGTTGCATCCACGCGATGTTGCGCAATAACTTTGATGTCAAGAAAAGGATTCGGCTCAGCGACCGCTTGAGCCTCTTTCCGACCTGGCAGAATGAGCGTAACTTGATTGACCATAAAGTCCTCCGCAAGAAAAGGCGTCGTCGTGGCGGACGGATGAAAAAAGCCAACCGCTGCGGCGCGATGTGCTACAAACAATGGGGGAGCGCTTGCTATCTCGACTAAGGTTCAGTAAAAACGGCAGGATGCTAACACTGGCTACAGAAAAGGTAAATCAGTTTGTGTGCTGCATCGCTGTTTGAAAGGTAGAGCAAACTTTCCCGTTTGCTTATGTTTCCCCCAGCGCTACTTTGTTACGACCGGAGCAAACGGGAAAGTTTGCTCTACCTTTTGCAATCTCAACTTACTTATGCCCCCAACTCACGCGCGCCGCAACGTTCTCTGGCTGATTTTCTTTCTCGCCGCGATTACCTATTTTGATCGTCTTTGCATTTCGGTGGCTGCACCTGCCATCACGAAAGACCTGGGCTTTACGGCTGCACAAATGGGCTGGATTTTCAGTGCCTTCACCTTCGCCTACGCGGTCTTTGAAATTCCGAGCGGTTGGTTAGGCGACGCCATTGGCACACGCAAAACGTTGACGCGCATCGTCGCTTGCTGGACGGTGTTCACGATTGTCACCGGCGCCGCAGTCGGCTTCTGGTCATTGCTTACGATTCGCTTTTTGTTTGGCGTGGGCGAAGCGGGCGCGTACCCCAACATTGCCCGTACGGTGTCGCGCTGGTTTCCCGTGTCGGAACAGGGGCGTGGTATCAGCATGGCTTTTTTTGGGCAAGCAATAGGCTCGGCGATTGCGGCTCCACTGTTGTTTCCGCTCATTGCCAAAGTTACCTGGCGTTGGACGTTTGTCATCGTTGGCTTGGTTGGGTTTCTCTGGTGCGCGATTTGGTACTGGTGGTTTCGGGATGATCCCGCCCAGCATCCATCCGTCAATGAAGCAGAATTGGCCTTGCTGCAAGCCCACAAACCGAAGCTGACGACGTCGCATCGCGTGCCGTGGAAGCTGTTATTCACCAGCAAAAACATGGCCGCCATTTGTGCGATGTATTTTGCCTTTGGCTATGGCATTTACTTTTATGTGACGTGGTTGCCGACCTACTTGATTAAGGCGCGCGGCTTTTCGACCGAATATGCCCGTTGGTTTTCGGCCTTGCCCTGGATTTTGAGCGGTATCGCCTTTCTCTTCGGCGGCTGGTTGACCGACAAGCTGGCCGTGCGCGATTTACGCCTGGCACGACGCGGTGTGGGGATGGTGGGATACGCGGTGAGCGGCCTGGCTTTGGTTGCTGTTGCCTTAACGCCGAATCGCATTATCGCCGCATTATTGCTGGCGGTGGCGGCCTTCTTTCAAATGATCACACTTAGCGCCTCGTGGTCGGTGTGTTTAGATGTAGGTAGGAAGAATGCTGGCGTAGTGACGGGCTTTATGAATATGATCGGCAACCTCGGTGGCACGCTTTCGCCCATTGTCGTCGGGCAAGCCGTAGATCGTTTGCATTCGTGGACATTGCCGTTTTATATCGCTGCAAGCGTGTTCGCGTTCGGCGTGGTGATGTGGCTGTTTGTTGATCCGTACCAATCCGTCGTCGGAGATGACGAGACAAACACAAGCTGAAGCTTGCACTCTTGACACCTCCTCACTACGCGGCGCATGACCTGACAAGCAATACGTAAAACCGAGGAATCATTTAATGAAACTTTTCGCGTCACTCACATATCTGTTGTTCGTGCTGTTTGCCGCACAGGCGCTCGCCGATTGCCTGTCTATCAAAGTGCGCAACCCCGAAGGTAATTACATCATCCCCGGCACCAAGGGCGACATCGTGTATAGGCAAGTGGATGGCAAAGAACTAGCGCTGGATGCTTACTTGCAAAAACGAGGCAACGAGCGGCCCGCCGTGATCGTCATTCATGGCGGCGGCTTCACTTCGGGGAGTCGTGTTTCCTTTACAGGGCAGTTCCTCGAATTGCTGACGGGTGCGGGCTATAACTGGTTTGCGATTGATTATCGCAAGAACGGGGCGAGCAATTACAAAGACTCGCTTGATGATCTGCGCGCGGCGCTTGATTTCATTCGCTGTAACGCCAAAGAGTTCCGCATTGATCCTGACCGCATCGCGCTGCTTGGCGAAGACACGGGCGCAACGTTGGCCGCCTTGCTGGCAGCGGAAAAACCTAAGGGCGTGCAAGCGAATGTGCTGATCGGGGGCGTATATGAGCAGCTAACTAAGGTAAGCAATGGGATGCCTGCCACCTTGCTTATTCATGGCTCAGCCGATCAGGAAGTAACACCAGAACAAGCCAGCCAATACGGCGAAGCCTTGCGCCGCGAAGGTGTGCCGAACGATTTCATTGCCGTTGCGAACGCCATTCATCGCCCGGAAAACTGGTGGCCGGCGCAATGGAGCTATAAAGCCAAGCTGCTCGATTGGCTAAAGCAAAAACTCAATCTCACGCGCAATGGCCACAGACCTTACAAAACAAATTTGCAGAAAGACATTACGTACAGTTCGCAACATGGTTTGAAGCTGGACGCGTACGTGCCCAAAGGTCGCGGGCCATTCCCTGCCGTCATCATCGCCCACGGCGGCGGTTGGGAAGCAGGCGACAAAGTTACCTATGCCACGCCGCTCTTTGAACCCTTGGCCAAAGCGGGCTTCGCGTGGTTTTCGATTGATTATCGTTTGACTCCGTATGTTCGGCATCAGGAGCAATTGAATGATTTGCGGGCAGCCATCCGTTACGTGCAGGCAAATGCGAAGCGCTTCAACGTTGCTCCGAGTCGTATTGCTCTACTGGGCGAATCAGCGAGCGGGCAGATGGTTTCTTACCTGGCGACCAATGCACAAACCGAAAAAGAAGCGGGATTGAATGTCGCGGCAGTCGTATCGTTTTATGGCGTGTATGATCTGGCAGCAATGGTTACCACCCATTCCCCACGCGCCTTGCACGCACGATTGTTTGGACTGCAAGAGTTGAACGATCAAGCCTGGTTAATGCTGCGGCGTTATTCCCCTTTGCACAACCTCGAAACCTATGTTCCCAATCCTGATCGCATAAAGGATATTCCGCCGCTCTTATTGCTTTGCGGCACAAAAGATGGCTTATACAAACAGCAGGAAGCCTTTGCCCAACGGCTCAAAAGCCTTAATGCCAATTACGAGGCGCATACCGTCGAAGGCGCGCCGCACGGCGTGGAAAACTGGGAAGGGCATCCCGAATGGATGGGCTACAAACAGAAATTGGTGCAGTGGCTGCGGGCACAGCTTCAGCGCTGAAATTACGATTTCACTTTTGGGCAAGGATCGCCTTGACCTCGTCGCGCGCCTTTACCAATTCGCTCATTACGCGAATGAACTTGCTGCGCTCATCTGGCAGAGGATAGGGGCGTCTGTCCAGGCTGGTGATCCGTTGATTGAAGCTGTAGATGGTCGTAATACTGGAAATTAATTTGGTTGGATCCAGCCCCAAATGACGGAGCGTAATCACAGCGATGCCATCAGCGCGCAGTTCGATCTCGCGCATCATTTCGTAATTCTTCTGCTGGCGCGCTTCCATCAGTTCACCCCAGAAATACTCGTGTCCCAGTTCGTGCGCAACCGTGGCTTGAAGCTCGGCTGTCGTCAGCCATTGAAATGCCGTATCTGAAATCAAAAGCACGGCACGTCCCTGCAAGCCGACAAAAATATGGCGGAGGCGAATGACTTTGATGGCAACTACAGCTTGGCGTTCGTGATAGCTGAGAACTGGCGCTAAGGCCGTGAGTTTTTTTTGCATTCCGGGGGAAATTGAGAGTTCTTCTTCGGACGGCAAATGCATTAGCACTTGCGCTTTGAACGTTTCCTCAACGCGGGGCAACCGAACGCGTTTCAGGTACGCATTGAAATCCTGCTCTTCGATTCGCTCAAAAAAACGCAGGGCCTTTGCACTTGTTTCCGACAACCTGGGTTTTTCTGGTTGTCCCAGAACAGAAATCGTCAAGCTGATAAAGAGAAAAATGAGCGCGGCAAAATATCTCACCATGGCTTCTCCTTCGTGCCACAGCACACACTTCGGCCTGGGACAGGACCGTCCTGCCTCGTCATGCGCAGTGGGTTGCAAAAAAAGTTGTTGCGGAAAGGGAAGGCAGTGGCTTTGCTGTCGTGGCTGCCTTCCCTTGGAATGAGCCGCTGTGCTGCGGCTCATTTATGGGGTGGACGATACACTCTTACCATCCTTGGAAGATGTGCGTGGTCCGTAAATCAGGTTTCTTGTGGTTATTTTCGCTATGTATACCGTGAACGGGCATAAACTGAACCAGGGTTTTACCGCAAAGGGGCAAAGTGACAAAGGAATACCTGAATCTATTGCTGTTCTTTGAACCTTTGCCCCTTTGAACCTTGGCGTTGAAAATGTTCCGATTATGACCGTTCGCGGTATAGCAGTGGCTGATTTTCAATTGGCGCGGCAAGCAAGAGCGGGGATTTCAACCTCCATCCTGGTAGCTTGCAGTGTGGCGCAATCAAGCAGTTGGCCAGTGCTGGGGCTGTTAATCTGGTTGCCATTCGCGTCGAAATACATGACCTGCCCGTATCCCGTGAAGCTGGTAACACCAGGTTCGACCCGGATGAAATTACGGATTCTCACGCGTTTGATCTGCGGCAGGTTTGGATTGTTAATGAGCGCCTCCCAGGATGAAGCGTAAGTCCGGCGACCGAGCTGCTTCCAGACTCCGTAGCGTGGGAAGGAACTCGCGCTATTGTACTCAACCGCCACTCCGCCCCCCGCGTAAGTATGCAACGCCTTAATGACAGTGCCGGCCGGTGCCCCCGTGGGGAACACGTCAACGCGCCAGGTGCCTTCCAGCGTGGGCGCTTCATGTCTTTGTCCTCGGTGTGCCTGTATGTGTTCCAGGTCTGCCTGTCCCTGTCCTCGGACCAGGGTGGTGAAAAACAAGGCGGCACCCGCCATCACGGCTACGGCCAGGGCTATTTTGTTTCGATGGTGAGCAATCATTTTTTCTCCTTCAGTTACAAAGCAGATGGCGGTTTTTATGCACCATCCACAGCCATTGATGCAGCGGAACCAGTTGGATAACTGCCGGTTGCGCCATTGTCCAAGAGCTTTTGCTGCTCTCACTTAACTTAGCGATTTCGGCTCGTAAAAGCGGCAGCCGCCCGCATAAATATTTCCTTCTCAGTCGATAGTGATTCACCGGGAGATGTGATACCTTGCTGCCATTCAACCATCATCGTGAACAGAGGGAAGGCCATGACCAGCCCTGCACAGAAAGACGTCACACAATTACTGCTGGCCTGGAGTTCGGGAGACCAGGCGGCGTTGGATCAATTGATCCCGCTCGTCTATGCGGAACTGCATCGGATCGCCAAACGCTTTATGGGGCGCGAACAGGCCGACCATACCCTGCAGACCTCGGCCCTGATCAATGAAGCCTACCTGCGATTGATCGAGGTGAAGAATGCGCACTGGCAAAATCGGGCGCATTTTTATGCGGTATCAGCGCAAATCATGCGGCACATCCTGGTGGACCTCGCACGTGCCCGGCAAAAGCTCAAACGAGGCGGTCAGGCACAGCAGGTCTCCTTGGACGAGGCGCTGACCGTGACGCAGGCGCGCAGCACGGATTTCGTGGCGCTGGATGATGCGCTGACTACGCTGTCCCGCCTTGATCCGCGCCAAAGCAAGGTCGTTGAATTGCGCTTCTTTGGCGGCTTGACCGAGGATGAAATCGCCGAGGTGTTGGGCGTTTCGCCCCGCACTGTGCGGAGTGATTGGAGCATGGCCAAGGTGTGGTTACTGCGAGCCTTGAGCAAATCCGGGTCGAGAGAGGAGGGCTGAGCTATGACACCTGAACGCTATCAGAAAGTGGGCGAGCATTATCGCGCCGTGCAGGAGCTTGAACCCAGAGCGCGTGTGGCGTATCTGGAACGGGCCTGCGCCGGCGATGACGAACTGCGGCGGGAAGTCGAATCCCTGCTCGGCTACCAGTCGGCGGCTGAAACTTTCATCGAGCAACCGGCCTTGGAAATTGCCGCCCAGGACCTGGCTGAAGAACAGAGCGCAAGGGTGATCGGGCAGCATCTCAGCCACTACCAGATTCTTTCCCTGCTGGGCGCAGGCGGGATGGGCGAAGTCTATTTGGCCAGGGATACGCTGTTGGGACGCCAGGTAGCCATCAAGCTCCTGCCCGCGCAGTTCACCACAAATGCTGAAAGAGTGCAGCGGTTTGAGCGGGAAGCGCGCGCCGCCTCTGCCCTTAACCATCCCAACATTCTCACCGTTCACGAGATCGGCAGTGCAGACGAGACCCACTTCATCGTCACCGAATACATCAAGGGCGAGACGCTGCGGCAACGGTTGCGGGGCGGACGGCTCTCACTCACCACCACGGTTGATCTGGCCCTGCAGGTGGCGGCGGCGCTGGCTGCCGCGCACGAGGCTGGGATCATACACCGCGACATCAAGCCCGAAAACATTATGCGGCGTGAGGATGGACTGGTGAAGGTGCTGGATTTCGGGTTGGCGAAACTCACTCCGATGCGGAATGCGGATTTCGGAATGCGCAATGAAGAGGCCGCAACGCTATTGCAGGCGGAGCAAAACAGCCCGCAATCAACCGCTCCTGGCACGGTAATGGGAACCGTGGCATATATGTCGCCGGAACAGGCGCGCGGACAGCGCGTGGATGCCCGCACAGACATTTTTAGTCTCGGTGTCGTGCTCTATGAAATGTTGGCCGGGCGACCGCCGTTTATGGGCGAAACGGCCAGCCACATCATCGTGGCGATTCTGGAAACAGCGCCGCCGCCACTCACGCAGTTGGTCAAAGAGCTGCCCGCCGAACTCGAGCAAATCATCAACCATGCATTGGCGAAGCCCGTGGACGAGCGTTATGCGTCAGCCAAAGATTTGCTGACGGATTTAAAGAGATTGCAAACGCATTTGCTGGTGGAAGCGGAACTCGAACACAGTTCCTCCGCCGACAAACAAGCCGCAGCGGAACCAGCCAGGATCACCAACGAAGCAGTAGCTCATCCCACTGCGGCAGCAGCGTGGCAACCGCCGCTGGTCACGACCGATTTGATCCAGTCGGGCAAACGCCACCCGCGTGCTGTGCTCGTCACGCTGGCAATATCAATCGCTGTCATCGTCGCGCTGATCGTCGCTTTTAGGGGCCGCCGCGAACTCCCGCCGGAGCCGTCCCTGCAGGCCGTCCCGCTCACCACCATGGAAGGCAGCGAAACAACGCCGACCCTCTCGCCCGATGGCAATCAGGTCGCGTTTTCGTGGAATGGCGAGTCCGGCGAGAACTTCGATCTTTACATTCAGGTAATCGGCGCTGGCTCCCCACATCGGCTCACGACAGACCCGGCCCAGGATACGGCTCCGGCCTGGTCTCCGGATGGGCGTTACATTGCCTTCATGCGCTCGACAGGCGTGAATGGCGAGAGTGCCATTTATCTGGTTCCGCCGCTCGGTGGGACGGAACGAAAAGTGGCAGAGGGCGTATTTCTGAGGCGTCACGAATTTTGGCCCACCAGGCTGGGCTGGTCGCCCGATGGAAAAACCTTATTTTTTTCGGAATTAGATGGCGGGACCCAGGGCATCTTCACCGTCGCGGTGGAAACGGGCGAGAAGCGCCGCCTGACGTCGCCTCCAACATACGGTGATTACTCCCTGGCCGTCTCCCCGGACGGCGAAACAGTGGCTTTTGCGCGGCTCACACAGGCTGGCCTGGCTTCGTCAATTTACGTGGCACCGATCCGTGGCGGCGAGCCACGACTCCTCGTCCCTCCGCCGGGCGGTTCCCTCTCCCTGACCTGGGTGCCCGACGGCAAAGAAATTGTCTATGGCTCAACGGAGGCCGTCGGTTTTACGCCCAGTCTGTGGAAGATTGCGGTGGCAGGGGGCGAGCCACGCCGGCTGCCCATTCTGGGGGATGGCGGGATCATGCCGGTGATCTCGCCCACCGGACGCAGATTGATTTATGTGCGCCGCACGCGTAATGCCAACATCTGGCGCTATGATCGTCCCGCACGGGAAGGGGAGCCTTGGCAGCGTCGCAAGTTAATCTCCTCGACTTATCTGGAGGCGGCCCCGCAAATTTCACCGATGGCAAGCGCCTCGCCTTTGCTTCTACCCGCACCGGGAAGCAACAGATCTGGGGCGCGGAGAGCGACGGCACGAACCAGCATCAATTAGCTTTCCTGGAACCGTTTGTGGGCAGCCCGCGCTGGTCGCCCGACGGTCGCAGCATCGTGTTTGATGCCCGGCCCAACGGACACAGCGACATCTATGTGGTTGATGCTCAGGGAGGCGCGCCGCGCCCGCTGGTCGCCGAAGCGGGACACCAGGACAGGCCAAGTTGGTCACACGATGGCAAGTGGATTTACTTCGCTTCGGACCACACCGGGAAAAGACAGATTTGGAAGGTCCCGGCGGCGGGAGGCAATCTGATCCAGCTTACCCAGCGGCGGTGGCGGGGTTCCTTTTGAGTCGCCGGACGGTCGGTTTGTCTATTACGCGGGGCCAGTGGAGCGGACTGTTTGGCGCGTACCCGTCGAGGGCGGAGAAGAAATTGCCGTCCTCACTGCTGGCCTTTCCGCCCAGGATCGCTGGGATGTGGCGAACGACGGCATCTATTTTGTTGCCGAAGAGCGCGACGCTGCCTCGCGTTTGAGCTGGGTGCTGAAATTCTTCCGGTTCGACACGCAAAAGGTGAGCGTGGTCACAAAGCTCGACCGCACTACCTTCGTAGCGACACCGCTCGATGTTTCTCCTGACGGAAAATGGTTCGTCTGGTCCCAGGCGGATCGCAACGATTCAGATTTGATGCTGGTGGAAAACTTCCGCTGAGCCGGGATGAGCAAGCGCGCAAATCCTGGTTATAAGTCGGTTCCTCTTCTGTTCAGATGTTGGCTAACAACCTTTCGCTCATGCAAGCTGCTGACCGAGGGCAAGAATCGATAGCAGTAAATTGAGATTTTGCCGAAGCGTGGGATGTGACTGCTACGCGCGCTTGCACCAATTCACTCATCGCGCGAATGAAATCTATGCGTTCGGAAAGGAGTGGATGATAGAGCGGGTCGGTGGTAATAATGCGCGCATTGAAGGCGATGATTTTGGTGATTGCTGCGGTCATCTTTATTGCCTCAATCCCCAGCCGCTGCAGCGCGATCACTGCAATGCCGTCGCAGCGCAATTCAATTTCCCGCATCATTGCGTGCTGTTTTTGTTGGCGCGCTTCCATCAATTCGCCCCAGAAATATTCATGCCCCAGTTCGTGTGCGACAACGGCTTGCAACTCTTCGACAGAAAGTAATCGCAGCATGTTTTCGGAAATCAGCAGCACGCTGCGCCCCTGGAAGCTGACGAAGGCTTCGCGCGCCTGGATGACTTTGATTTCCAGCACCGCAGCGCGTTCGTGATATTGCAAAATCGGCGTGAGCGCAGCCAGCTTGGCCTGCATTTTCTCGGACGGCTTGACGATGTCGGCTGTGGCGAGTTGCGCGAGCACTTGCGCCTTGAACTCGGCGTTGACTTTGGGCAAACGGACGCGCTTCAGGTACGCATCGAAATTCGTGTCTTCTATCTGCGAGAAAAACTGCAACGCTTTGGCGCTCAACTTGGATTGCTTCGGCGGATTGGCAAACGCTTCCATCGTGAGTCCCAGACACACGACGACCACGACAGCTTTCCACATAGCCGTTTCCTTTCCCGTCGGCAATGACGGCAAAAATTTTGTTGTTCGTTGGGAAGGCAGTGGCTTTGCTGTAGTGACTGCCTTCCCATAGAATGAGCCGATCTATTAGCAAATGTTCTTCGGCTCACTTATGCAGCGGACGATACGCGGAAGGTCTTCCCGCCGTCCTTTGAGAATGCTGAGAAGCGGTTTAGATAATTCTTTGCGGATTCTTTGAGAATTCTTGGGAGGGGGTATGAGCCACGAAACCAACCATTTATACGAATTCGGGCCATTTCGATTGGATCAGCACGAACGCTTGCTGCAACGTGATGGCGCGGGCGTTGCGCTGACACCGAAAGCGCTTGATTTGTTGCTCGTGCTGGTCGAACGGCACGGACATCTGGTGGAAAAAGAGGAATTGCTGAAGCTTGTCTGGCCGGATGCGTTCGTCGAGGAAGCGAATCTCACCTACAACATTTCGCTCATCCGCAAGGCGCTGAGCGATGGTGAGAATGGACAGCGTTACATCGAAACTGTGCCCAAACGCGGCTACCGCTTTGTGGCTGGAGTACGGAATGCAGGCGCGGAGCAGGCGGATATCCGCGACGCGGCTGCGCATCTTTTTGAGCCAGAAGCGCAGCCACAGCCTCTGACCAGCCCCGTCAAAGGTCACAGAAAAGGCGCTCTGCTGGCGCTGGCAGTGTTAGTCATCGCGCTGGGCGGGCTGGCTTTTGGACTCTACAAATTCATCACTCGTTCTGCGAGCAAAAACGCTGGCCCTGAGTCGAAGATAGTTCCCGTTACGAGTTTTCCGGGTAACGAAAGCCAGCCTGCGTTTTCGCCCGATGGCAACCAGATTGCTTTCGCTTGGAACGGCCCGCAAGAAGAAGCTAATCCTGACATTTACATCAAACTGATTGACGCCGGGGAGCCATTGCGGTTGACGACCGATCCCGCCCCCGACCTCAACCCAGTCTGGTCACCGGATGGTCGCTATATCGCTTTCATGCGCGAAGGTATAGCGAGCGGCATCTATCTTGTTCCTGCGCTGGGCGGCGCGGAACGCAAGCTCGGTGAGGCTTGGCCCTATCGGCCACTCAGTAAGCAGAGTTTGAGCTTCTCGCCGGATGGGAAATTCCTGGCAGTCGCGGATAAGACGGTGGCGGCTGAGTCATTCGGCATCTTCCTGCTCGCAGTTGAGACGGGAGAAAGGCATAGACTGACCGCACCGCCTAAAGGAGCAGTTGGCGATGACAGCCCCGCCTTCTCTCCCGACGGCAAAACGCTCGCTTTCGCCCGCTCAATTAGCATCACGGCATCAGACCTCTATCTTGTGCCAGTTGCCGGAGGCGCACTTAAGCAGCTCACGTTTGATCTAGTACGTACCCACGGCCTAACCTGGACGACAAATGGCCGCGAAATCCTGTTCTCCTCGATTCGTGGCGGTAATTATCAGGAGGAACTGTGGAGAATTCCTGCCACGGGCGGCACTCCTGAGAAAGTGGAAGGGAGTGTGGGCAGCTACTTAAATGATCCGGCCATCCCCCGCCAGGGGAACCGGGTAGCATACACGCGCGTCTCGTTAGACAGTAACATCTGGCGCTTGGAACTGCCCGGCTTGAAGCAGAGAGTCCCCGCGCCCGCCAGGTTGATTTTCTCCACCTTCACGGACGATAACCCGCAATATTCCCCGGATGGCACAAGAATCGTCTTCGGTTCTGAGCGCTCGGGGTTCGCAGAGATCTGGGTGTGTAATAGCGACGGCAGCAACACGTTCCCCTTGACCAACCTCACCCACACCAACACGGGCACACCACGTTGGTCTCCCGACAGCCGTCGCATAGCCTTTGACTCGCTGGCAGAAGGGAATATGGACATCTATGTCGTCAGCGCCAGCGGTGGCAAGCCGCAGCGCCTCACCACAGAGCCTGCCGAAGATACGTGCCCAAGCTGGTCGCGTGACGGGCAATGGATCTATTTCGGCTCGAATCGCAGTGGAAGTCTACAGATTTGGAAGATGCCGGTCGCTGGCGGAGCGGCGACGCAGGTAACGAAGCAGGGCGGGTTTGAAGGCTTCGAGTCCTTTAACGGGAAGTTCTTCTACTACGCCAAAGGCCGTGACCTGCCCGGCATTTGGCGTATTCCGGTGGAGGGAGGCGAAGAAACTCTGGTCTTGGCTCACCACCAAGCGGGATTGTGGCGCTACTGGGCGGTAGTGGAGCAGGGCATCTATTTCATCACGGCTGAAACACCCGACCACCCGTTGATTGAATTCTTCAGCTTTGTTACAGGTCGAGTGACGCAAGTAGCAACGCTGGAAAGACCGATTCCGCGCGGTATTACAGGGATCAGCGCTTCTTCTGATGGTCGCTGGCTGATTTACTCGCAGTTAGATCAGAGCGGCAGCGACATCATGCTGATGGAGAACTTCCGTTGAGCTGTGCTGTCTCAACCCAGCGATTTGATGAGGCGTTCGGAAAACTGGGCGCGCGCCACCAATTCCGGGTGCGATTGAAAGAGGCCGCTCGACTGGCTTTTCTGTTTGTTGATGACCTGAATTCGTTGCAGTCCTTTCAGGTACAGCGCCGGATTGTAGCCCAGCAATTTCACTGACAGGATCGCGACGGCATCGCATTTTAATTCGACGATACGCATCGCTTGTGCAGCTTGCTGACGTTGCGCTGCGGCCATTTCATCCTCGAAATACGCGTGGCTGAGTTCGTGCGCGAAGATGCCCGCCAACTCACCATCATACAGCGGCTCCGCCAGACCCGTGGAAACCAGCAGCACACAGCCGCGCCAGAGTTGCGCCGTAGGGAATTCACTATCGAATAAAAACAACGCGGGTTGTTGCGAGACTCGTGTTCGTTCGTGCAACCTGTAACACCTGGCCAAGAAGGGGTTCGACGCGGCGCAGCAATTTGCCTTGCGTCACGCGATGGTCACGAATCGCAGCGGGCAAGGCGGCGATGGCCTGCGCACGCGCTTCATCATTGAAAACCGTGATGCGGTCGGTGATGAGACGGGCTTTTAGTTCAACCGCTGCGCCTGTGCCGATAGCCGTGAGCGCCAGTTCGATTTCATCGGAGTACTTTGGCGATGGTGGGAGCGACAAGCTGAGAAGAATGATCCAGGTGCGAAGAATGGGGGTGCGCATGACTTCCGGCCTTTCTTCAGCGCCCGGCAGACACACGAATCCCGGTCAGCCAGGAAGTCTGGCCTGCGCGCTGAAAGTGACGATTTGGGGTTTGCTTTGAAAGGCGGGACTGCTACGATCCGCCTACGACTACAACGAACAATTCATTGCGAGGCGGACGATAGGCGAACAAGTGGGCGCGGAATCCTGTGAGAGTTGCTGGGAAAAGGCCGAGAAATTTCCTAGCGCGTTCCTGGAAAATTCCTAGAGGGGTATGAGGCAGCAAACAAACGAGATATACGAATTCGGTTCCTTCCGGCTAGATACTCAAGAACGCCTGCTATGAGCGGGACAGCGTACACAATTTCCCTTACACCGAAAGCGTTTGACCTGTTGCTGGCGCTGATTGAACGGCACGGACGGTCTAGTCGAAAAAGAAGAATTATTCCAAGCGGTCTGGCCGGACACGATTGTCGAAGAATCGAATCTTTCTTCCAATATTGCACTGATCCGCAAGGCACTGGGCGATGGAACGAAGGGACGAGCAGTATATTGAAACCGTGCCAAACGCGGCTATCGTTTCGTTGCCGAAGTGCGGGAAGTGCGGCCCGCAGCAGAAACAATAGAAGACCAACGCGCGCCAGTTCCCCGTATCAGACGGAGTTTGAAGTTGCAAGGATGGCGAAGGCGGTGCCTCCTTTGCTTGGTGCTGTTGCGCTCATGCCTTGATGGTGGCGTATTTACTATTCTTCGCGGTCCGTACGCGGTCCGAGTTGCGCCGCCACGACCATAGCCCTCACGACGCTGCCCGCAATCCACCGCTTCTCGCCCGACGGATAAATCGCTTCTATCGAATGCGCGGGGCACAAGAAGACACTACGTCGAACAGATCGGGAATGAACCGCTAGTCTGCTCATCACCCGGCTTAGCAGTCGGGGGCCGTCCTGATTATCGTACTGAACTCTGGATGCGGTCGCACGATATTCCAGTCTCGATCAAGACCCGCTGGCCGCAGGCCGTGAGCAGAAGGTGGACGCGGTGCTCGATACCCGTTACCAACGCTCTGGCGACAAATTCAGATTCACGTTACGGCTGCTGCGCGTGGCCGGATGGCGAGACGGCTGTGGGCGGATACGACTCGACCAGTCAGCGACTTATGCCTTTGCTGGCTCCAGGAGCGCGCGTTCAGGCAAAGTCACCAGTGCGCTCAGACTGAGGCTGAATGATGCGGATAAGGCGTTGATGGCAAAGAGGTATACACAAGCGCCAGGCGTCGCAGCTTTCACGCCCAAGCAGTCGTACCTTAGTGCATACGCGCAATATCCAACGTTGAAAAGCCAGTACCTACTTGCAACAAGCAATTGCCCTTGACCCCCAGTTCGCCCTCGCACTGCCGATGCTGGGCAATCTCATTTCTCTCAGACGTATTATTGGCCCCTTCCCAACGAAAGGCAGTGACATGCCCCCGAAAGTACTGGCGGCTTACAATCAGGCGCTCAAGCTCGACGATCAGCAGGCCGAAGCACATGCCTGACCTGGGGGCAACCTACAAACTACAGCTATGGGTCTGGGATCACAACGGGGCTGAGCAGGAAACAAACGCGCTCTTGAGCTTCGACCCTTAATGTCTGCCGATGTGTCCTCACGG
This sequence comes from uncultured Acidobacteriota bacterium, assembly GCA_963794955.1. Classification (GTDB taxonomy): domain Bacteria; phylum Acidobacteriota; class Blastocatellia; order RBC074; family RBC074; genus JAFDVL01. Next base: position 39,624 of record CAWCGF010000004.1, on the reverse strand, counting down.
CGCATGCCTTTTACCTCGACCGTACGGGGCGCTTTGAAGAAGGCATCGCGGCGATCAGAAACCACGCGGAAGACCTTTAGACTCCGACTCGATCGGTGGATCAGTCGGAAGTGGCCCATATACTTTACTACGCCCGCGGGACAAGGACGCTACGCACGAAGCTATTGAGGTAAATCACACCGCTTGATGATCCGTATCCGAATTGGGCGCACGGGTACTGACTTTCTCTTCAATTCTTACCGGGAAAAGAAGGATGAGCAAAGAACGTTCGACGCCCTCGTAAAGTCAACTGGAAATCCGTGGTGCCGGAGCTGACGAGATCGCCAGGGTGAAAGCGGATTTTGCGCGAGAAGGACTGAAAGGCATCTTCAGTGGCGATCTTAACAATCTGCTGGAGCAGGAAAAGCGCCGCTATACTCAACCGTTTCAATTGGCCCGCCGCTACGCCTATCTGGGACAAAAGGAGGAGGCGTTCGCCTGGCTCTGATAAGATGGTTGAAGATTGCCCCTTCCAGGCCGTTACGTTGAAAGTGGCAACCCGAATGGGACAACATCCGCGATGGCCCGCGATATTTGGGCGCTGCTGCGGCGCGTCGGCCTTGAGCAATGAAATCGCAACGCACATTTCGCATTGCGTGCGCACGCGCAAATGGCAGGGCGCGACGATGCAGTTCCGGGGAAGGTCAAGGCCGTAGCGGCCCGAAAATCCCTGCTTTAGTGTCAATTTTAGCAACGATGTGATAATCATCACGGCGTCGAAACAACCCCACAAAGGAGGAAAGATATGAACGTTGGTGATCTGTCCCGGCGGCAGTTTCTACAACTCGCCGCCCTGACTCCATTCCTAAACCACTACCATCTCCTGGCCGCGCCCCAGAAAAAGCGCCTGAAGATTCGAGATGTCCAGACCATGATGCTCCAGGGGACGCGCACCTATACCCTGGTCAGAATTGTTTCCGATGACGGTCTGTCCGGAATCGGCGAGGCTTACGGCAGCCCTGGCGTCGGCGTCAGGGAGCAAATCCACGCGCTCAAACCCTGGCTGGTGGGCAAAGACCCGCTGGAAATTGACACGCTCTATACCCAACTGGGTAGGGGTGGCACCAACCTCAGCGGCTCGCGCACCGACGGCTCGGCGCACACGCTGATACGCGCTGCCAGCGGCATCGAAATGGCGCTGTGGGACCTGGCGGGCAAAGTCCTCGGCGTGCCGGTGACGACGCTGCTCGGCGGCAGGTTCCGCGACAAGGTGCGCATCTATGATCACGCCGCCCCGCGCAACATGCTGGACAAGGCGTCCTGCCGCGAATGGGCCGCGAAAGTGAAGGAAGACCCGCGCGGATTCACCGCGCACAAGTTCGGTTTCCCACACACCGACCCGCGGACGGATAAAGCGCGCGACCTCGCCAACCGTGTGCTGACAACGAAAGAACTGATGCAGATCGAGCAGGGGTTTGCAAACTGCCGTGAGGCGATTGGCTGGGAGCACGACCTCATGGTTCACTGCCACTGGGAATACGATCTGCGCACGTCCATCCAGATCGCTGAGGCCGTTGCGCCGATGCGTCCAATGTGGTTAGAAGACCCGCTGCCGGTTGATTATTCCGAATCGTGGCGGCGGCTGTGCGCCAGCGCGCGGGTGCCAATTTGTACCGGGGAAAATCTGGCGCGCAGGCAGGGCTTTAAGGACTTCATCATTTATCAGGGCTGCGACATTCTGCATCCCGACCTGCGCAATTCGGGCGGCTTTCTGGAAACCAAACGTATTGCCGACATGGCCGAAGTGTTTGGGCTGCCAATGGCCACCCACAACACCGGCAGCCAGCTTGCGACCTGGGCGAATGCCCAATGGGCGGGGTCTATCCGCGACTTTCTGGCCGTCGAAACGATCACGGGGCAGGGCGGTTGGATGGACGAAGTCCTCGCGCTTGACGGGCCGTACATTCAAGACGGTTTTATCCGCCTGACAGAGAAGCCCGGACTCGGCGTGGAACTAAACCCGGACGTAGTTAAAGCGCACCTGGCCGAAGGCGAGCGCTGGTGGGGATGACGGCACCGGAATAATCGTATAGAGTTCGCTGATCGAACAGCCTGCCAGTCAGGTCTCTCTTGCCGTCGGAGCAGGCTCGTCATGGCTGGAAAACTTTCACTGAGTTACTGAGTTGTTGATGAATCAATCCCGCCATCAATGCTATGAATTCGGCCCGTTCCGCCTGGATGCGCAGGAACGCTTGCTGCAGCGTGATGGAGCTACAATTTCACTCACGCCGAAAGCGTTTGACCTATTACTTGTACTGGTCGAGCGGCACGGACATCTGGTGGAAAAAGAAGAATTATTCCAAACGGTCTGGTCCGATACGATCGTCGAAGAGTCAAATCTTACCTATAACATCTCACACATCCGCAAGGCGCTGGGCGATGGCGAGAATGGGTTGAAGTTTATTGAGACGGTGCCAAAGCGCGGCTACCGTTTTGTGGCTGAGGTGCAGCGGATAGCTGATGAAATCCCGCCTCGAGAACAAGACATTGCGCCTAAGGTTGCTGGCAGATTGGTTACGAATCACGCGGCACCGTCTGCCACAACTTTGGCAAGCGCCCTACGGCGGCTAAGGCACTCCTGGAAGCTGCTGCTATTAGCTCTCGCCAGCGCCGTGCTGGTCATTGTGGCCATGCTCTTCTCTTGGCGCGTCGTTACCCTGTTCAGCCCGCCATCGTTCCAAACGATCAATGTCAATGTCCTCGTAAGAACAGGTCAACCTGTCAAAACTATTATTTCGCCCGACGGTCAGTATGTGGCCTATGTACTTAAAGAGGGTAACCAGCAGAGCCTTTGGGTCAAGCAGATTGCCACTTCGAGCGCCGTTCAGACCGTGCCGCCAGCTAAGGTGGTTTTCGGCGATCTCGCGTTTTCACGCGATGGTCATTATCTTTTCTACGATGCCGCTGGCAGCCTTTATCGTGTCCCAGCATGGGGTGGGGTAGTGTCCAAAATGCTGGACAAGATCAATGGCCCCTGGTCAATCTCGCCTGACCAGCAGCGGCTGGCACTGCTGCGCACCGAGCAGGAGACAAACACGCTGGTCATTATCAACACCGACGGTAGTGGCGAGCGCAAATTGGCTGAGCGCCGTTTGCCCGCCAACTTTTTCGGCCGTCCGGCGTGGTCACCCGATGGGCGGGAAATCGCATTCATCGAAAGGTGGGGGGTGGACCTTCGGACTGACGCCATAGGGATAGTTCGGCTGGAGGATGGTGGCGAGCGACAAATCCTGCCGCCTCAGCAGTGGAGCCGGATTCGAGACCTCGCCTGGTTGTCATCTGGTCGGGGCTTTTTGATGACAGCCTCGAAACGTTGGGGGGACGCCAGTCGGTTGTGGCATCTCCAATCTGAAGGCGGCGAGGTGCGCCCGGTCTCGGACGACACGAGCAATTATCAAGGCATCAGTTTGGCGGCAGACAGTCAGAGCTTAGCCACGATCAAGTCTGACTGGACTAAAAGTATTTGGTCCTCACCTAACGGCGATCTAAGTCAGGCACGCCGTCTCATTGCTGGCGCGTCAGATTTTGACAACCCGAATTGGACGCCTGACGGCCGGATTACTTTTGTTGGAAATTCGGAGACTGACACTGGTGACGCCGCCAAAAGAAATGTCTTTGTGATGGAAGCGGACGGCACCAATATCCGGCAACTCACAAGTCGTGGCGGTGTGGGCGGCGGGACAGCCGTCTCACCTGACGGTCGCTATCTGGTCTACGGTGTCGGTTTCAAACGCAAACGTCCGAGTGACTATCCGCGAAACCACACGCTCTGGCGGATGGACCTGGCTAGCGGTAATGATGTTTTGCTGCTCAACGACCTGGCTGGTTGGCGTCCATGCATATCGCACGATAGTCGCTGGGTGGTTTACACCTCGGACTATTCGACGCTCTGGCGCGTCTCGCTTGACGGCGGAGAGCCGCAGCAACTGACCCAGCGTCCGGCGGAAGCTTTGGCAGCCGATCTCTCGCCGGATAGTAAATGGATTGCCTGCATTTATCGAGAGGATAAAACCGCAAAGTGGAAACTGGCGATCATGGACGCTGGCAACGGCGCCGTAGTCAAAACCTTCACCCTGCCCGCATCGGTACCTTTTAACGAGGCCTACGGTTGCCGTTGGACACCCGATGGCAAAGCCATCACATACAAAAATGTGATAGAGGGTCGGATGACGCTCTGGCGGCAACCACTAGATGGCAGCCCAGCTACACAGATCATTGATTTCAAGGCTGAATATATTTATGGCTTCAAGTGGGCGACGGATGGCCGGCTGGTCTTTGCGCGCGCTGACATAAACACTTATGTAATGCTGATCAACGCGGCAAGGTAATGACAAGTCGGCGACAACACACAAGCTGGATGAAATGTTCTTCACACTTTAGAAAGAAGTTGCCCCGGAGTTGCCACTCCTGGTGCAGGCCAAGCAGGAATATGAGTGGATGAAATGAATAAGAGCAATAGGGTAGTGGTTCAAGGTGAAGAGAGACAGCGCGGGAAACGTGCCCTTTCTCACGGTTGGGCTTCCGCCCCAACTCCCTCGGTTGAGCCACTACCACCCTAAAAGTTTGTGCTATGGTGGCGGGCAGTATATCAATTTGGAGAGGAAACTCGCTTATGAAAATAAAATCATCATTTTGGTTGCCCTTGCTCCTGCTGGCAGCCGTGTATTCCTTTGTGAAGGCACAGCCGCAACGATCTGTCACGCCTGCGCCGGATCGTCGTGCGGACGAAGGCGAAGGCCCATTTGATCGGCTGGTGATTCGGGGTGCGACGATCATTGATGGCACAGGCGCGCCGCCGCAAGGCCCGGTAGACATCGTGATCGAAAACAATCGCATCCGCGAAATTCGCAGCGTTGGCTATCCGAAAGTGGCGATCCGTGATGCCGCTCGACCACAAAAAGGCACGAAAGAAATTGATGCCAGCGGGATGTATGTGCTGCCCGGCTTTGTGGATTGTCACGCGCATATCGGCGGTGCGGCGCAAGGCACTCCAGCAGAATATGTCTACAAGCTCTGGCTGGCGCACGGCGTGACGACGATTCGTGATCCAGGTTCGATGAATGGCGTAGATTGGACGCTGAAAGAACGCGAACGCAGCGCCGGAAACAAGATTGTGGCACCGCACATTTTGGTCTATGTCACGCCGGGTTCTGGTTGGGACAAAGGGCCGATCAATTCGCCTGAAGCCGCGCGCGAATATGTGCGCTGGGCGAAGCAAAAGGGCGTGGATGGTTTCAAGATCATCGGCAATGCGCAGTTGTTTGATCCAGCCATTTTTGCGGCGTTGACCGATGAAGCGAAGAAGCTCAGCCTCGGCACGACCACGCACATGCTGCAGACTGGCGTAGTGCAAACCAATGTGATTCAAGCGGCGCGGATGGGCTTAGGTTCGATGGAGCATTGGTACGGTTTGCCGGAATCGTTGTTTGCTGATCGTGTGGTGCAGGACTTCCCGCTGGATTACAACTACAACGACGAACAACATCGCTTTGGGCAAGCGGGGCGCTTGTGGAAGCAGGCTGCGCCGCCGGGCAGCAAGAAGTGGAATGACGTGATGGATGAACTGGTCAGGCTCGGTTTCACGATTGATCCGACGATGACGATTTATGAAGCAAGCCGCGATTTGACGCGAGCGATGCGTGCCGAGTGGCATGACAAATACACGTTGCCATCGCTCTGGAAATTTTATCAGCCCAGCCGCGAAGCGCATGGTTCCTACTGGTTTTATTGGACAACGCAGGACGAGATCGAATGGAAGAATAATTACCGATTGTGGATGGCGTTCCTCAATGAATTCAAAAATCGCGGCGGGCGCGTGACGACGGGTTCGGATTCGGGCTTCATTTACAAGCTCTACGGCTTTGATTACCTCCGCGAATTCGAGTTGTTGCAGGAAGCAGGATTTCATCCGCTCGAAGTAATTCGCTCGGCGACCTTCAACGGCGCAGAGTTATTATCGCAGCAGCAAAACAAGCCGATAGAATTCGGTGTGCTACGTCCAGGCAAGCTGGCTGATTTAGTGATCGTACCCGAAAATCCGCTGGCGAATTTCAAAGTGTTGTACGGCACCGGCGCGATCAAGCTCAATGACCAAACCAATCAAGTCGAACGCGTCGGCGGCATCAACTACACAATCAAAGACGGCATCATTTACGACGCGAAAAAGCTGTTAGCGGATGTCGAAAAGATGGTTGGCGCGGCGAAGAAGCAGGCGCAAACAGCGGGCAAGCAGGCGGCAGGTATCAAGTAGTTCTGATAATGAATAGGGTCAGTGGTTACGGACTCTTCTTTTTAGCTGATCGCTTAGGAGGGGACTCTGATTGAGAAGGCGGGGCAGGGATGGGGGCATTTGGGGGAGGAGTTGACTGTGTCTTCAATCCCGTAACCAAGGGCTGATCGAACCGGATGATAATTTCGTGAAGATTATCTTTAATCTCCGGGCCAGCTTGTGGGGTTGGGACGACAAAGCCTCTTAAATTTCCAGCGGCGCTGAATGCCACTTTGAGTTTTATCTCACCGCCCCGCACACTGACTCCACCGAGACCGCCGCGTATTTTCTCTATCAACTCTCCGAATAATTTCGCTACTTCTTCGGATTGTAAAATCGGGACTATTTTCTTCTCTCTCAATTGCGTTTCAGCGGCAGTAAGCCGGTTTTGCGCTGATATTCGTTCGGTCTCCGACTGCTTCAGCGCAGCTTCAATCTTTTCTTTCGCCTTCAGCGCAGCCGCACTCTCGGCTTTCGCTAATCTTGTTTCTTCGCTGGATTTCAATGCCACTTCCCGCAGTTTTTCTGCATCTGCCAGGCTGGCATCAAGGTTCTCTGCCAGCCGACGATTTTCAGCCAGTAAAGCCATGACCTGAGTAGCCTGCGCCAGCGCCTGCTTTTCAGTTTCTTTCGCCTGGTTCTCTGCCTTGAGGATTTCGGCGGTCAGACTTTCCTGCTCTGCTTTTCGCTGCAGTTCTGCCTCTTGCACTCTTTTTTCGGCAGCCGTCAGATGCCGCTTTAATTCACGCTTTTCCGTCGTTAAGGTCGCTTTCTCTTCCTGCGCCTTGGCCAGCCGTTTCTCAAGCAGTGAAAGATTGCGTAGTTCTTTCTCGGTCGGTGGTTTCATGTCTCTCGCTTAAGCTTTGTTTAGTCGGACAAGAGAGCCTCTCGGAGCAAATTGTTATGGTTGTCTCTCGCCGTCACGATCCAGCGTTTGCGCTCCGGGATATAGGTGGCATCGAAAGTCAGATCACCCAGGATTCTGCCTAAAGCCACAATATCCTTACGCCCGCGAAAATCCTTAATAATATCCTCAGGCTTGCGTGTCGGTTTATTGGCGCTCAGCGCCAGTGAGTCGCCAGCCGTGGGAACGAATTGAAGGCGAACCGACGAGAGCAAATTCGGATCAATGCCACCCTGGCGAATATCCTGAACCGAAATGGTCTGGAGCGAAAGCTTGCCGCCCGCGGCAGACTCCACAGCAGCTTTTAGCTCCAGTTCCGCTCCGGCGATCACCATGCCTGTGGGAATATCCGTCAGGCCATTTGCGAGTGTTCCCTGCGCCTCTGCCAAAGAACGTCCTACCGATTCGAAAAATGCGCCGATATCGGTGGCACCTGCGTCAGTTTTTTGGTCGGCCATTTATCAATCTCCCTTAGCCCGGTGTGGTGGTTTTTATGTTTCGCACCGGTTCCAGTCGCAAAGGCATGGGAACCGGGACAAGCGTGGCTGTCAGCTTCGAAGAGGTTTTCACCTCACGATTGAGTTTTCGCTCGAAGCGGACATTGGCTGTATTGGCGAACAGCCCGAAGCGACGTTTGCCTTCACCTGACTCCGTCTCATTCTCGACAATTTTGATATCCATCACCACCTCCACCGTGGCTTGCGAGAACTGGTAAAAGGTGGGCGTCACCCCGATGTCTAAAAGCGAGACCTCCTGGGTGGGAGCCTGCTCGAACGTCACATTCCCCGCTTCATCAATTGTCTCGGTGACGCGTGGTACGATGTTGATCTTCGTGTTGGCCAGTTCCACCACCATCTCTGCGGAGGCGCGGTTTAGACTGGTCTGAGCGTCGGCGATCCCTTCGGCCAGCAGGCGCACCAGATCGGCGAAGGAAACATCAGGGGTTTCTCGCACCGGGACCGTCGGTTCAAGCACCGGCGGTCGAAAGACGCGAGAAGCTCCAATCAATTGCGGATTGACAGCATTATTCGGCGGCATTATTCCTCCGTATCAAGGCGTTGGGGGAGGACGGTTATCTACGATCCTCAACTCAGGAAAGATTCGGGGCGGCGGCGGCACGGGGACCATCTTCGTGAAAAGACGACTGGTGCCGCGCACCTCTTTACCAAATTTGCGATTGTGCGCTACGTCAAGCCGCGCTGAAGCGCTCCACATCCCGAACCCCACCTTGGCCTTTACCCCGACCTTAACACTGGTTTCAATCGAAGTCGTTGTCTTGATGTCCATCGTGACCTCAATTGTAGCTTCAGAGAACTGATAAAACGTCGGATTCAGCCCTATTTGAAGCAACGACATGTCTATGGGAGCGGGTTGCGTGATGGTAACGGTTCCGTCCGCAGCAATCGTTTGTGTGATGAACGGCACGACAGGGATAGTGGTGTCAGCGAGCGCCTTGGCTGTTTCGATGGAATTTTCATCCAGTGCGCGCTGCGCATCCGCAATTCCTACCGCCAGTTTTGTTACCATATCCGGCAACGGAACATCGAGTAATTCTTGACCTACACTTGGCATTATTTCTTCCTCCTTTGTTTGGTATGGCGTGGTTTGGGCTGCCCTTTTTTCTTGCCACCTTTACTGCTTGGTTCGCTTTCCGCAGCAATAGTGGTTGGTTGTTCCTGCTCCAGGTTAATCAGGGCGGCAAACCTGGCAAATCGCTGCGGGTCTACGACTATCGGCCCAACCAAAGCTACCTCAGGATGTCGTCGGATTTCGTAGAACGCGGCAGTGCGGAGCACCGCCAACAGCTTCCGATTGCCGGGCAATCGGAAAACGATATTCCCCCCGACACTTCTAACTGCTTCATCAATCAAGCCGGTGTGGCCTATGATGAAAAATAGCCCCAGATCAGATGTTTCAAGATGAATCTTTGCCGCAAAGGCTTGCGCCATGCTGGAACTCTCACCCGTGGCGAGTTTGTCAACGCTAGGTGTTGCGTGTGTCATTGCTTACAGAACCTGAAACGTATCTAAGAACGACCTGGCTGTATTAAATGATCCGGCCCTTAGCGCATTTTTACGTTGACGGTGTTGGGGAGCAACAAAATCACCTGTGTCAGCGTTCTGCTGCCTAGCCTTTGCCCGTAACGTGAAAACCCATAAACGCGACCATCAGCCAATGGTCGCCATTTCAATTCCCAGAACAGGGGAGCTAACCATCCGGTTAGTGGGGAAAGCCAAAGCAATTAATTCGCTTTTCAAAAGAATCGTTTTTTGATCAGTGCTGATATTGATAATTCGTGAACGAACCGATGATGCGCCTGTAATTGCTTTGCGTCAAGTTGGTTTCGATGGTTATGTGTATTGGCTATCGGCTCGCGGCCACAAAATTTTCTCTCCCTCCGAAATCCAACCCCCTTTTCCTCCCGTAATGTCTGGTGGGAGCCAACAGGCTCGCATTTCAAACAAAGAATCAAGAACCCTGAGAGGGACAAGCGCCTGCGGGATTGCCTGCTCCATTTGCGCCAGGCCAGATGTTGCAGATGCTGGGCGGTTATTGGATTGCGAGGATGATTTATGTGGCAACGGAATATGGCCTTGTTGATCTCATTGCAGAATGACTTCGCCCAGCTTCAGAACTGGCTGCTCAGACAAACCTGCATCCACGTGCGTTATCTTGAGTTTTGCGCGCGCTGGCTGGGCTAGGCGCTTTTCCAGATGAAATTTTACACGCATTGTCTCAACCACAGGCCCGGCCAGCATTATCGAAGCCGTTCGGGTCTAATTGATAACTTCCAGCTAACCTTAAGGAGAACATTATGAGCGAACAAGCAAATATTCAGACTATTCAACGTGCCTACGAATGCTTTGGCCAAGGCAATATCGCGGGCGTGCTAAGTGAACTGACCAGCGATGTTGTGTGGCAGGTGGCACCGGTCGCAGGTGTTGCTTATACCGGCACCCGCAATGGGCAGGCTGGCGCGGGAGAGTTTTTTGCCGGACTGGTCGAAGCCGAAGATGTGCTGAAGTTCGAGCCGCGCGAATTCATTGCGCAAGGCGACAAAGTTGTGGTGATCGGGCAGTACGGCGGACGCGTCAAAACCACCGGGCGGGAATATGAAACGTATTGGGTTCATGTATTCACCATGCGCGATGGCAAGATCGCACGCTTTGACGAATACACCGACACCGCCGCGATTGCCGCTGCGTTTGTGAAAGCGCAAACCGCCTGATCGCGTTAACTCATGGGATAAAAGCGATTCTTACCCACCTTTTATTAGGAGAACCCTATGCGAATGATGCTCAAAGCTTCGATGAATGTCGAAGCCAGCAATAAAGCGATTCACGACGGCACCTTCCCGCAAATCATGGAAAAGGTGTTGGGGCAACTTCAGCCCGAAGCGGTCTACTTTATGGCATGGCAAGGCAAGCGTACGATGCTGGCGTTTTTTGACATGAAAGATGTTTCAATGATTCCGCAAATTGCCGAGCCGCTGTTTTCCGGGATGAATGCCGAGATAGATTTTATTCCGGTGATGAATCAGACGGATTTACAACAAGGGTTAGCTGCTGCATTGGCAGGATAGCGAAGTGAGGAGGATTTCTATGCCCGCAGCAAATAATGCCGCGCTAGGCCGGTTGTTCTTTGCTGAACAGGATCGGTTGCGAGGCGGCCCTGCCGAAGCGCTCTGTGCGCCTGAATATACGGCACACATCGGAGGAAATCCGGCCATGAATTTGGCTGGGCATCAGCATTTCGCGGCGCTATTCTATGCGGCTTTTCCTGACATTAGGCATGCCGTGGAAGATATTGTCGCTACGGAGGAAAAGGTTGCCGTTCGCTTTACCTTGCATGGCACACAAACGGGCGATTTTATGGGGATTCCGGCGACGGGAAAACCCATCGTGGTTTCCGCCATTGTGATTATGCAAGTCACAGCGGGAAAGGTGACGGAATTGAGAGGGGTTTTCGATCAATTAGGGATGATGCAACAACTCGGCGTGCTGGGCTGAAGGGAAGATTACGGTACGAGGAGCGATAGCGACTCGGCGTTCAGCGCCTTAGGTCACTATCACTCCTCGTGCTGTGCCGATGGTTAGAAATTGAACCGCAGCCCAAATTGCATTTGGCGCGGATCAAACGCGGAGGTGAAGCCCAGGGGATCGGTGGGTTGCCGATCACGTCTGCCACGTAAATTATAATTCGTGAGCGGCACGGCTCCACTAACATTACACGGCGTAAAGTTCCCTCCGCTCGCATCCGTACAAGCCGCGCCCAGGACGTTGTTCACGCCAATCAGATTTGTGCGGTTGGCCAGATTAAAGCCCTCCACCGTTAGTTCAAGATAGCGCCTATCGTTCGCAAAGAAACGGCGCGCCAGCCGCAAATCGAAGCTATAAAACGGTTCGCCTCGGCCTGTATAACGGCCTGCCAAACCGGGTCGGTCGCTTTGTGAACGACCATCGCCATTCGCATCAAAGCCTAACAACAAATTGAAAGGGCGTCCGCTTTGCCCGACGAAAATCGGCGAAAGTACCCAATTCGACAACACAGGGTTGTTTGCCGTGCTTTGCAACACGCCGCTCACTACCAAACGATGCCGTTGATCGAAGGCCGACAACGAACGATCCAGCCCAATATTCAAGGGGTTTTGCGCCGACCAATCGCTGTTGTAATCCGTTACTTCGTCAATGGATTTGGCGAAGGTGTAATGCGTATTCAAGCTAAAGTTATTGGAGAAGCGACGTTGCACTTGCACCGTGAGGCCGTGATAAAACGAATTCGCCGTGTTTTCATAGACGTTGTCTTGAAACCGCAATGGATTGCGAAAGTCGCTGCTGGCCACAAACCGTTGGAAGGTTGGGCCGCCTAATGGATTCAGCGGACTAGGTGCGCCCGAAGCCTTGAATTGATTGATGTCGCGGTTGCGGGAAAGATGTAAGCCGCGCGCAAACAGATACGTTAACTCTAAAGAAAAGCCCTGGCCCAAATCATGTTGCGCTCCCAGGCTCGCCTGATAGGTAGTTGGATTGCGATAATTCGGACCTAACCCAAAGCGCGCTTCCAAGGGGGTGCCCGGCCCTGGTCGGAGGTTGATGGGCGCGGCAGTCACATCAGACAACGCAATCGGTCGGGTGCCAATCACGCCACGATTCAAGAGCGTCTGATACACGGTGAACGAGCTGGGCAAACCAAGTGCGCCAGAGGTTGCTGTGGCGAGCACAAGGTGGATAGAACGTGGATCATTCGTTCCGGCCAAAACCGTCGTGACGTTCGCAATGGCATTGTTAAGAAAGCCGGTGAAAATGCCCGCGCCACCGCGAATGACCGTCTTCCCGTTCTTGAACGGGTCCCAGGAAAACGCTGCGCGTGGTTGCACATCGCCGCCGTAGGTCGGGATGCTTAACGGCTCATTGTTGACGGAATAGCGCAGGCCGTAATTGAACGTGAAGTTCTGGGCGAGCTTCCAGGTGTCCTGGGCATAAAGCGAATTGCGAATCGTCCATTGTTTCACGACTGCCGTGCCGAAGCCCTGTTGATATACGATGGGCAAATTCAAGTTGAACGATTGCAGCGCGGTCATCGGGACTTCAAACACATCCGCCAGCCCGTTGCCATTCGCATCACGATACGGTGTGCCCGGCGCGGTCAGGACAAATTGATTGAGCGGATTCGTTACTTGCGCCGCCCCTGTGGCACCAAGCAAATTCGCGGTCGGAATCGCCGTGCCAAAATTAAACCGCCCGCCCCAGAAGGTTTGATTGTCTGCCGTTAATTGCTGGAAGAGCATCGCTATGCCAAATTTGATCGTGTGGTTGCCTGCCAGCAGCGAAAGGTTATCGTAAATATCGTAATGCCGTTCAATATTGTTCGAGGGCAAAAAGATTTGGCGTCCGAATTGACCAAACCCTTCGATATTCAACTCCGGGCCAATCGGATCATTGGGTAGGAACGCCGTTTTCGTGTAGCTGAATTGCCCTTTTAATTCATTGAAAAGCGTCGGGGCAAATTGATAGTTATGCGAAGCCACAACCCCGCCATTGAAGCCTTCAAATTTCCGTCCGCGTGAGACGGCGATCAAGGAACCGGCGGCTTGATTCTCAAAATCACTATTCGTGAAATTGACGCGTAAATAACCGTTGCTGCGCTCCGTGAAATTATGGTCAAGGCGCGCGGAGTATTGTGTTTGCGCTTCCGTGAAGGGAAATTGACCGCTGGCATCCGTAAACAATTTTACGGTGCGCGCATAGTTGGTGGTGGTCAACGCGCCACGCAATTGTGCCGCGGCTGTTTTCAAGGCCGCCGGTGCGGCAGCACTGTTCGCGACAAAATCAAAAAGCTGGGCTTGTTGACGCACAATCGAATTGGAAGCTGTCGTGCTGACTTGAAACAATGTGGGGTCAGTCAACAAATTGATAAAGGTATTTTTTTTCTGACTCAATCTCTCCACCGCGCCAAAGACAAAGGTCTTATCTTTTCGGAGCGGGCCGCCCAGCGAGCCACCGTATTGCTGACGATTGAAGGGCGATTTGCCCTGTGGGTTAAAGTCGAATGCATTGCGCGCGTCGAAGCGTTGATTGCGGAAAAGTCCGAAGAGGCTGCCGTGAATATCATTGCCGCCTGACTTGGAAACGATATTGACGACGCCGCCCGACGCCCCACCAAATTCGGCGCTGTAGCTGTTGCGCACGACCTGGAATTCCTGCACGGCTTCCTGACTGACGGTGGCTTGCACGCCGCCGGAAGCACTCATCGCTTCTGCGCCGTCCACTTGCACCATATTGCCGCGTCCGTTGTTGCCCCCAAACGACAAGCCGGATTGCGGCGTTTGCGCGACGCGATAATCCGCCGCATCGGTGATGTTTTCAGCGCTCGTCACGCCCGGTGTGAGCAACGCATAATCCAGAAAGTTGCGCCGATTGATGGGCAAGTTCTGAAGTTGTCGAGATTCGATCACGGACGATTGTTGCGTGCGTTCGGTTTCAACGACTTCTGTTCCTGCGACGACATCAATGGTCGCTTCGATGCGTCCCGCTGCTAGTTTGATGGGCAGGTTCGCCTGTTGTCCGACGTTCAATTCCATCCGCACACGACTGGTCGAGAAATTCGCAGCTTCGACCTTTAATTCATACGCGCCTGGTAGTAAATTGAGAAACGCGAAATTCCCGGCAGCATCGGTCGTCGCCGTTTTTATGATGCCTTTACTGAGATCGGTCAACGTAACTTTCGCACCGGGAATCGCCGCCTCGGATTGATCGGTAACTTGTCCCCCTAATTCGGCAGTCGAACTGGAAGCTTGCGGAAAGGCGGTCACCGCCGCCAGCAATAACACCAGAATAGCGAAGGTACAGCGGAGCAGGTGCTTCATAGTGGCTAATCTCCTATTGGGTTGTTGGACTCTATGTCGTGGGATCAAATGATCTCAATTAAGTGCGGAAGTAAAACTAGCGGATATAAATAGGGAAAGCAAGTCGCGGATCATTCGCCTTGATTTATGGCTCCATAAAAAAATAACAATGATGTGGCGCGCCGCAAAGGCGTATTCGTAAAGACCCTCGCTGATTCATTTCCGTGGATGCTGATGCGTCCGAAATGACATGATAAATATACCCTCGAACGAACATTATTACTCCTCTGAACACGAACAATTCCGCCACACCGTTCGCGCCTTCGTTGCGCGCGAAATCATCCCGTTCATCAACGAATGGGACGAAGCCGAAGAGTTTCCGCGCGCCCTCTATCGCCAGGCCGCCGAGCTTGGTTTGATCGGACTGGGTTACCCCGAAGAATATGGTGGCACGCCAGCCGATGGCTTTTATTCGATCATTGTTTCGGAAGAACTCGCGCGCGCGGGCAGCGGCGGATTGATGGCTTCGCTACTGTCTCATTCCATCGCCGCGCCGCCGATTCTGGCAGTCGGGAGCACTGAACTAAAAGCGCGCGTGCTGCCGGGCATCCTGGCGGGCGAGCAAATTACGGCTTTGGCGATTACCGAACCAGCGGGTGGGTCTGATGTTGCCAGCTTGAAAACAACTGCTATTCGCGATGGTGATTGTTATGTCGTAAACGGCGAAAAAACGTTTATCACTTCGGGGATGCGCGCCGATTATTTCACGGTTGCAGTACGCACCAATCAGCAGGATAAGAGCGCGGGCGGTGTTTCGTTATTACTAATCGAACGCGCCACGGCGGGGTTTACGCGTACAGCCCTGAAGAAAATGGGTTGGTGGTGTTCCGACACTGCGCATTTGCATTTTGATCATTGCCGCGTTCCGGTCAGCAATTTGATTGGCGCAGAAAATGAGGGCTTTCGCGCGATTATGCTGAACTTTAATACGGAGCGACTGGGCTTGGCGGCGCACGCGTATGGCTTGGCGAAAGTGTGTTTTGAAGACGCGCTGGCGTGGGCGCGCGAACGCAAAACCTTCGGGCAACCACTGGTCGAACGCCAGGTCATTCGACATAAGTTGGTAGATATGGCGATGAAGATTGAAGCGACGCGTGCCACGCTCGAAGACCTGACATATCGTGTCGAACATAACCTTGGCGCGCCGAACATATTAGTCGCGCAAACTTCGATGCTGAAAAACTTTGCGACCCAGACGATGCAATTTTGTGCCGATCAAGCCGTGCAAATTCTGGGTGGCATGGGCTACATTCGCGCATCCCGTGTCGAACGAATTTACCGCGAGGTGAAAGTCGTGATGATCGGCGGCGGGGCGGAAGAAATTATGAAAGACCTGGCAGCCAAGCAAATGAAGTTCTAGTGCGCGCTGGCATTCCCCGGTAACTCTTTTTCCAGCACCTCAAACTCCAATCCTTCGACCAGTGGAATGCCAGCGCGCACAGCGGTGGGGAAGGACTTCCTGATTCCCGTGCGCCGATAGCCGCGCCGTTCATAGAACGCCAGCAATTCACGCCGCAAGGTGATGACCGTCATTTGCATTTTACTGAGGCCCCATTCCTGTTGCACAAATGCCTCTGCTGCCTGGATCAACTGCTTGCCGATGCCCTGGCCTTGCAACTTCGGTTGACTGACCAGCATTCCTAAATAAGCGGCATCGTCGGTCTTTTGCAAACTGACAGAACCCACCACTTCATCGCCCTGTAAACAAAGCAGGAGCAGCGAATCTTCCGCTTGGATTAGTGCGCGCAGTTCCTCTTCATCCGTTCGCTGCCCGTCCAGCAAATCGGCTTCTGTGGTCCAGCCCAACCGACTGGAATCGCCGCGATACGCGGAATTCACTAACCGGACGAGCCGCCCGGCTTCTTCGCTGCGTGCCGGGCGGAAGGTTAATTTGAGGGGATTGGATGCTGCGTTCATTGTAACCACGCCACCATTTTCCGGGCAATTTCTTCGCCTTTGTCTTCCTGCAAAAAGTGGCCCGCATCAGTGATTGTTTCGTGCGGTTCACCTTGCGCGCCGGGCATTAACTTTTGGAACGGTCGTTCGCCCCCTGCTGTCACTGCGTCTTTGTCGCTGAACAGGGTCAAGACTTTGCCCGGCCATTGTTGCAGCACGCTCCACGCCTGGCGGTTCGCCTCCGATGCCGGATCGTCGGGCGTGATCGGCACCAACGTCGGGAACTGGCGCGCGCCCGCTTTGTATTCGTCGCTCGGAAACGGCGCGTTGTAGGCGGCAACTGTTTCCGCTGACATCGGCGTAACGCAGCCACCTTTCACAATGCCACCGACATGAAAATTCTCGACGGTTTGTGAATATTCTTTCCAACGTAGAAAGCCGTCCGAAGGCTTGTGATCACCTGTTGGTAAGTCGGTGTTCGCAACAATCAGGCGCGTAAACCGATCCGGGTTATCGGCTAAGATACGCAAGCCGATCAAGCCGCCCCAATCCTGGCCGAACAGCGTGATGTGGTTCAGGTTAAGCGAGCGCACAAACCCTTTCATCACCTCCACGTGAAATTGATAGGAATAGTCGTTGCGCCCCGCCAGTTTGTCTGAACGACCAAAGCCAACGAGATCAGGCGCAAGGCAGCGATGCCCGGCAGCCACCAACACGGGAATCATCTTGCGATAGAGATAGCACCACGATGGCTCGCCGTGTAGCAACAGGATGGGCGCGGCCTCACGCGGTCCTTCGTCCAGGTAATGAATCCGATAGCCATGAACTTCGAGGTAGTTTGGTTGAAAAGGAAAAGCGGGCAGGCTGGCAAAACACTCGTCCGGCGTTCGCAACACGCCCGGTCGTACTTCTTGCACGTTCATTGTGGCTTCACTCATGGGAACCTCCTCAGAAAAATGTGGCGCAACCTGCCGAGCCTTAGTTTCAGGGCATCGCGTGGATTGCATTGCCACGCAGTCATTAACGCGCAGCAGTATATCGGAAGAGAAAAATACCTCAATATTGGTAGAGCGAAAAATGGCCGCTACAATTGCGGGCGCTACAGACAACCACCCTCAGGAGAAAATCGTATAAACCGAATTCACCGCGCAAGCGCCCTGCTAGCTGGGTTCCATTAGCATTGTTGTCAGCTTCGCATCACCTGTACCTAATGGGCGGGCAACGAATCGGCGAGGAGCTACCGATATTTGTACAATTATTTGTACAATAGAATTGACTGACAAAGGTTGGCAAAGGGTAAGGGATTTTCCACGCACCATCCTGCAAGTCCCGGAGTAAGTGACAAACACACAAAAATATTGGTCCCACAGGCTATTGCTCTTGGCAGGGTTTGAGGCGTTGATTACATTAGACTCTCAGGGGGACGCGCTGCATTTGCTTCACTGCACCCTAGGCTTTATTCTGACGCTCGGCTTCGCGGGCTAAGCGTTTTGTATCGTTTCTCGTATAAATAAAGGTTATGCAATCCGAACCTATCACGCGCCGCGACCTGCTCAAACAAGGAGCAATGGCCGGAGCCGCAATCACCCTTATGAATCCAACCACCAATGCCGCCATTGACTACGATAACTACGACGGACTCGGTTTAGCCGACCTCATCCGCAAGAAACAAATCACGCCCCTTGAGCTGCTGCACGCCGTGCGCCAACGGCTCGAAGCGGTGAATCCAAAGCTCAATGCGTTCGCCTTGCTGTTCTTCGACAAAGCCGAAGCCGCGATTAAGCAGGGCTTGCCCGCCGGGCCATTCCAAGGCGTGCCATTTGCGCTGAAAGATTTGGGGATGAACTTGACCGGAACTGTCACGTCGTATGGCAGTCGCGTGTGGAGGAACAATCTGGCGAAAGCTGATAGCACGTTAGTCGCGCGGTACAAAAACGCGGGGCTGGTGATTTTCGGTAAAACGACTTCGCCAGAACTGGGGCTGACGACGACGACGGAATCCGTGGTGTACGGCAAAACGCGCAACCCATGGAATCTGGAACGAACGAGCGGTGGTTCATCGGGCGGCGCTTCGGCGGCGGTGTCGAGCCGTATCTTGCCAATGGGACATGCGAGCGATGGCGGTGGTTCGATTCGCATTCCAGCGTCATGTTGTGGCTTGTTTGGGATGAAGCCCACGCGTGGGCGGGTGCCGATGGGGCCGACGGCGATGGAAGGCTGGAATGGTTGTTCGGCACATCACGCGGTAACAGTTTCAGTGCGGGACAGCGCGGCGTTGCTCGACATTTCACAGGGTGCAGAACTTGGTGCGCCATATTGGTGTCCACCGCCTGGGCGTCCATTTCTGAAAGAAGTTGGTGCCGATCCCGGCAAGTTAAGAATCGCGCTTGCCATCGCCCCGCCGGGCGGTGTAGCGATTGATCCCGAATGCAAAACTGCTGCGGATGAGACAGCCAAGCTGTGCGAACGGTTGGGGCATCGTGTCGAAGAGGCTACGCTGCCGATTGATAATGCGCTATTTCGCCAATCATTCTTGAACGTGATTACCGTTTCAATGGCGCGGGCGCTGGAAGATGCGGCGGGTGTGCTCGGCCATACCGTCACGGAAAACGATGTCGAACCTGCGACGTGGGCAATGTATCAGCAGGGCAAAAATATCAGCAGCATCGTATATTCGCGCAGCATCGCCAACATGCATCAAGTCGGACTGACGATGGCAAAGTGGCAGGAAAAGTTTGACGTGATCCTGAGTCCCACCTTGGCCAAACCGCCTGTCCAACTAGGCTTGTTGAGCCTGGATGATCCCGCCCGCTATGGCAAAGAGATTTCGGAATTCAGCCCCTACACCGCGCTGTATAATGTGACGGGACAGCCTTCGATGTCAGTGCCGTTGCATTGGACAGCGGATGGATTGCCGGTCGGCGTAATGTTTTCAGGACGCTTTGGCGATGAAGCGACGTTGTTTCGCCTGGCCGGACAGCTTGAAAAAGCGAAGCCTTGGGCAAACCGCAAACCAAATGTCTAAAGACAAAATATGATTAGGTTTTCACACTCGGAGGTATCAACATTATGCTACTACCTGGACAAAAAAAGACTGTCTCCCACTGCCGCCGTTTGGCGTTGGTCGCGGGGCTGATTGCTACGGGCCTAATCGCACAGCCGCAGATTGTTGAGTCCAGTCAGCAGGAAGAGAAATCATTTGGACTTGGAGCTTTGCTGGATGGCAGCGGCTTTGTGTCCATCCCCGCTGGCGAATTTCTCATGGGAACAAGCAAGGGCAATGATGACGAAAAGCCCGTGCATCGGGTCCGTATCCGTCAAAGTTTTGAAATGGGAAAATTCGAGGTAACACAAGCGCAATGGGAGGCCGTGATGAGACGACCGCCGGAGGCGCACGCCAAACCTGGAAGCGTCCCCGCCGTTGTGAACCCCAGTCACTTCAAAGGCTCCACTCTGCCAGTGGAAAATGTTTCGTGGGATGAGGTGCTACAATTTCTGCAAGCCCTCAATACCCGTGACCGCCAGCACGAATATCGCCTGCCGACTGAGGCGGAATGGGAATATGCGTGCCGCGCGGGCCAGGAAGGTGAGCCGGACAAGCTGGAGGCGCTGGCATGGTACAGAGACAACTCTACCGGGCGGACGCAGCCTGTGGGGCAGAAGCAACCCAATGCCTGGGGACTGTATGATATGCACGGTAACGTATGGGAATGGGTGCAGGATTGGTACGATCCTAATTACTATAAGTCCAGCCCGGCAACTGATCCGCTAGGGCCGGGAGCCGCCTCGTACCGGGTGTATCGCGGCGGGAGTTGGTATAGCAGTGTCCATGATTGTCGAACCGCCATGCGCGGCTTCGACCTGCCGAGCAATCACTATTACTCGTTGGGCTTGCGCCTTGTGCGGACAGTCAAAAAATAAATTCCGAAGAACGTCCCTTTGGGACGGCGAGAAAACAGCACTTCCCAGGGTTGCACCCTGAGCTAATTTCTTCTCACCTCTTCGGGGTTCTGATTGGAAAATCATTTTCTTGACCTCTGTAAGAAAAGGCTCCTACACCGCTTTAGCCTGTCGCCTTAGACAAGTGCGATGTACAGGCGTATAGAAATGCGAGGTGTTTTGCAGGTAAAGCAGTTCTTCGCGCATTTTCAGCATGGCGAGCCGGATGCGCGTTTTGATCGTGCCTAATGGCTCGCTCAAATAGGCTGCGATCTCGGTTTGCGTAAGGCCAAAGTAATAAGCCAGTTCTAACACTTCTCTTTGTTTTTGCGGTAGTGTTCGCAAGGCCGCACGAACCTGCGCCGATTGTTCTATTTGCCAGGTTTCGTATTCTGGGTTATCCAGAGCCTGCAATTCACAGGCAGTGTTATAATCCAGGACGGTTTCCATCAGCGGTATCCGACGTAGCGCCCGCATCCGGTCAAGGGCGCGGCTGCGCGCAATGGCGATAATCCAGTGGCGTACTTGACCGCGCTCCGCATTATACTGATGAGCTTGTTGCCAAATTTGCCAGAAACTTTCTATGACAATGTCTTCAGCTTCTTCTACTTGTCCAGTAATGCGATAGGCAAGAATATAAACAAGCTTGGCATAGGAATCATACAAGCTACTCATGGCGGCTTGGTCGCGTGCTTTAATACGTTCTATTAACACTTGATCATTGACTAAAACGGATACGGGCGGGGTGGCACTCTTCACAGTTATCTCCATTTATTAGGGCGATATATAAATCGGTGGGTAACACAATTAATTTATAGAGCTGCACGGAAACAGTTCACGTTGGCTGTCGGTTTGACGTACAGTTATGTTTCCGTTTCAAGCGTATTAGGGCGTTAATGTCCTCACCTCATTCACAAGTTTTCACCGCTTTTTGTGTACGCAAGGAAAGTGCCAGTATCCAAGGGAAAGAGAGAATAAATTTGTAGCGAAGTATGCAGGACACTCCTTGCTTTAGACGACACCGAATTTGCATCGCGTAATGGCGCGCCAAATGACCTCGCGCAGATATTGCAAGCGGGCGAGATGAGAGCGGAAAGCAATGCCGTCACGCTCGCACGCTTCAACAGCTTCTTTGATGCCCCCGCGACGGAGAAGCGCCCTTATTAACTATTCGCTGAATTTTTATGGAGGTATCTTTGTGTTGAGACCACGATTTATCTATAGCTTCTTCCTCGCCGCAGCACTGACCATGCTGCTCACTGTTGCAACTCCCGCGCAAACCAAGTTGCTGCGCTTTCCTGATGTTTACGGCGACAAAGTCGTGTTCACGTACGGCGGCGATTTATGGATTGCGACGACTTCCGGTGGCATGGCTACACGTTTGACCGCGCACCCTGGCATGGAAGTCTTTGCGAAGTTTTCGCCGGATGGCAAATGGATTGCTTTCACGGGGCAATACGACGGCGATGAACAGGTCTATCTCGTCCCGGCCACGGGCGGCGAGCCGAAGCAATTGACGTACTATCCGGCGCGCGGGCCATTCACGCCGCGTTGGGGCTACGACAATCAAGTGTATGGCTGGACGAATGATGGCAAAGCGGTGCTGTTTCGCGGGCATCGAGATTCGTGGACGCTCGGCGAAACGCATCTCTACACCGTCGCCGTGACGGGTGGTGCAGCGGAGCCGTTGCCGATGCCAGAATCCGGCGCAGGCGATTATTCGCCTGATGGTGCGCGGATAGTGTATTCGCCACGCGCACGCGATTTCCGCACCGAAAAACGTTATGGCGGCGGACAGGCGAACGATCTGTTCATCTATGATTTGAAAACAAACGACGCCAAGCGTATTACCGACAGTCCGCGCGCCGACCGCGATCCAATGTGGATTGGCAATACGATTTATTTTGATTCGGATCGAGACGGGCATTTCAATTTGTATGCGTACGACACGGCCAAAGGCGCAACGACACAGTTGACCACGAACAAAGTCTGGGACGTGCGCTGGCCTTCGTCTGACAATCAAGGTCGCATCGTGTACGAACTCAACGGCGAGTTGCAGTTGCTCGATGTGAAGTCGAAGAAGACCACGCCGCTTGCGATCACCGTGCCGGATGATGGGTTAAATCGCCGACCGAGCCGCGTGTTTGCAGGCAATTTGATTTTCAGTTCCGGCCTCAGCCCGAAAGGCGAACGCGCTGTGTTTGAAGCGCGCGGCGACATCTTCACGGCTCCGATTGAGAAAGGCGCGGTGCGCAATCTGACGAATTCTTCCGGCGCGCACGACAAGTTTCCATCTTGGTCGCCCGACGGTTCCAAGATCGCGTTCATCTCGGACAAGAGCGGCGAAGAAGAAGTCTGGGTTGTGACGCAGGATGGATCGAAACCTGCGGAACAATTGACGACCGGTGGCAAGGCAATGCGCTACGCACCTGATTGGTCGTCCGATGGCAAGTTGATTTCCTTCGGTGACAAAGACGGCAAGGTGTTTGTGCTGACCGTTGCGGATAAAAAGCTCATCGAAGTTGCCGACAGCAAGCGCGGGCAAGTGCAGGATTATCGTTGGTCGCCGAAGGGAAATTATCTGGCGTTCACCTTAGCCGACGACAATGGCCAATCTTCCATCTACATCTGGTCGTCGAAGGACAAGCAATTGCGGCGCGTGACGGGCGAAACCTTCAACGAATCGAATCCGGCGTGGGACCCGCAGGGCAATTACCTCTACTACATCAGCACGCGCGAATTTGCGCCGCTGGTGTCTGGGGCGGAGTTCAACTTTGCGACAAACAAAGATCGCGGCATTTTCGTGCTCTCGCTGCGCAAAGACGTAAAGCATCCGTTCCCCGCCGAAAGCGATGAAGTCACGATTACGACGGACGCGAAAAAAGAGGAACCCAAGCCTGCGACTGATCTCGTAATTGACTTCGACGGCATCGAATCGCGCGCGGCGCGTGTGCCGCTGGAACCCAATAATTATGCGGGTCTCGTCGCCAAAGCTGGGCATTTAATCTACGCGGTGACGCCGCCATTTTACTACGGTCGCCAAGCCGATGCGCCGCCATCATTGAAAATTTATTCGCTTAAGGATCGCCGCGAACTCACATTGGCAGATGGCATCGGCGGTTATTCGTTTTCGTCCGATGGCTCGAAACTGCTCGTGCGCCAAGGCCCCGGCTTTGCTTTGTTTGATGCGACGATGTTGGGCGACAAAACGCGCAAGCCTGTCTCGACCGCGAACCTGTTCGTAGATCGCCTGCCTGCCGAAGAATGGGCGCAGATTTTCCATGCAGTTTGGCGGCGGTATCGGGATTGGTTTTATGTCCCGAACATGCACGGCTACGATTGGGAGGCATTGCGCAAACAGTATGAACCAATGCTGCAACACGTCGCGCATCGGTCAGACTTGAATTACGTCATTGGCGAAATGATTGCAGAGTTAACTGTGCAACACGCGTACATCGAAGGCGGAGACTTTCAGCTTCCGCCGCGTCCGCGTGTTGCGTTGCCAGGGGCGCGGTTTGGCCTGGATCGGGAAGCCGGACGCTACAAAATCACCAAGATTTTCGCGGGCCAAAACGAAGAAGACATCTATCGTTCACCGCTGACGGAAATTGGCGTAGACGCGAAAGTCGGGGATTACGTGCTGGCGATTAACGGCACTGAGTTGAAGCCCGATGACGATCCGTATCGTTTGTTGCGCAACAAAGCTGATGCGCCCGTGCAACTCACCGTGAACAGCAAACCTTCGATGGACGGCGCACGCGTCGTTTCGTTCCGCCCCGTCACCGATGAGCAAAACCTGATTTATCTGGATTGGGTGACCTCACGGATGGCGATGGTAGATAAACTGTCGGGCGGCAAAGTCGGTTATCTGCACATCCCCGATATGGGCGCGAACGGCATCCGCGAATTCATCAAGTGGTATTACCCGCAGCTTCGCAAAGAAGGCTTGATCGTTGACGCCCGCGCAAACGGCGGCGGCAACGTGTCGCGGATGTTGATTGAACGGTTGCGGCGCAAACTGCTCGGCGTGAATTTTTCGCGCACGAGCGATGATGCCAATCCGTATCCCGATGGCGTGTTTATTGGCCCGATGGCGTGTTTGCTGAATGAAAACTCTTCGTCAGACGGCGATATCTTTCCTTATATGTTCCGCGATGCCGGGCTGGGGCCATTGATCGGCAAACGTTCGTGGGGCGGCGTGAGTCGGCATCTCGAATCGTGGCCCGCTGATAGATGGCGGCAGGGTGAGCGTACCAGAATCGGCGCTGGCGAATACGAAAGGCGAATGGATCATCGAAGGCTACGGCGTTGATCCCGACATCGAAGTCGAAAACGATCCGAAGTCCGTCATCGCAGGCAAAGACCCGCAACTGGAACGCGCCGTCACTGAAGTCATGAACAAGATGAAGGTCAAACCGACGATATGGCCGAAACGACCGGCAGCTCCGGTCAAGACGAAATAACCGGGATATTGCGTTGGCGGAATAGCGCGCTGGCAAGGCTGCTATTCCGCCACATGTTTCATTTCATACTTGGGGGAACGGCAGCGGCATTTCCCTCCAAAAAGCGCGCAAACCAATAAAGCTGCCAGTGCAGACTCTCTACCAAATGCTTCGGCTCGCCCGTGCGCGTGAGGTTGTGGTTTTCGCGCGGGAACATCACAATTTCTGTGGTGACACCAAAATGCTTCAGCGCGCGAAACCACTGCTCGCCTTGCTCAACCGGACAATTGCAATTGCTGCCACAACGCCTGATTCAGATAGGTCAATTTGCGTTCGTCTTTGCCGTAGTTTGGCGATGTGCATATCCACAGTGCGCGACAGCGGGAAGCAGTCATAATCCCACACCAGATTATTCTCGCCGCCCGCCTCCGCAGACTTTCTTACACAAACAACAAACTCCCTCTTAAGGTACGCACAGGAGTGCGTTAAGAGAAGGGCACGAATTGATGCAGGCCGCTCACGATCTGTGCCAGCGGAGTTTTTGCAGCAATTGCCAATACCCTCGCATCGCACTTGTTGTCATTTTCCCCACCAAACTTGTTTTTCTGCGCCAATCGCCTAAAGTATCTCGTTCACAGACGACGACAAAGGAAGAGGAGCTTTTTATGGGGCCACTGACAGGCATCCGTATTGTCGAACTCGCAGGCATTGGCCCAGGGCCATTTTGCGCGATGATGCTGGCGGATATGGGAGCCGAAATCATTCGTGTCGAGCGCAAAGGCGCACAAGACCCGCGCGGTAAATTCAATCTCTTGTTACGTGGGCGTCCTTCGATTGGCATTGATCTCAAGGAGCCTGCTGCTATCGCAGCCACGCTGCGCCTGATCGAACAGGCGGATGCGCTGATTGAAGGCTTTCGCCCTGGCGTGATGGAAAAGCTTGGGCTTGGCCCGGACGTGTGTTTGGCGCGCAACCCGCGTTTGGTTTACGGGCGCATGACAGGTTGGGGACAGACCGGGCCGCTGGCACAGGCCGCCGGACACGACATCAATTACATTAGCTTGAGCGGCGTCTTGCACGCGATTGGCGAGCCTGGTGGCAAGCCCGTGCCGCCGCTGAATCTGGTTGGTGATTTTGGTGGTGGCGGAATGATGCTGGCATTCGGCATCGTATGCGCCTTGCTGGAAGCCAAAGCTTCCGGCCAAGGCCAGGTCATTGACGCCGCGATGACTGATGGTTCGGCGACGTTGATGACGATCATTTATGGATTGAAGGCAATGGGTACCTGGACGAATGAACGCGGCGCAAATATGCTTGATGGTGGCGCGCATTTTTATGGCACGTACGAATGCGCGGACGGCAAGTATGTTTCTATCGGCTCCATCGAACCGCAATTTTACGCGTTGCTATTTGAGAAGTTGGAGCTTAACGATCCGGCTTTTCAGGAGCAGATGAACAAAGCCCGCTGGCCGGAACTGAAAGAGCGACTCACCCAAGCCTTCAAAACCAAAACGCGCGACGAATGGTGCGCGCGGATGGAAGCCAGCGATGTCTGCTTTGCGCCCGTGCTTGATTTGGACGAAGCGCCACGCCATCCTCACAATGCCGCGCGCGGAACGTTTGTCGAGCTTGACGGTATCCCGCAGCCTGCGCCTGCGCCACGCTTCAGCCGTACCACACCCACAATTCAGCACAACACAAAACCGCTTGACGAACTATTGGCTGCTTGGGATTTTACGAAGGAAGAGGTCGCAGCCTTGCAACAGAAAGGCGCAATGTGAGTGCAGCAATAAACTCAAAGGACTTACCAATGACAGATCGCATCAAATCAAAGTTTGGCTTTAGCTCAACCGCAAGGGACGTCATTGCGGGAATTGACCTGCACGGCAAAAACGCGATTGTGACAGGGGCCTCTTCTGGCCTGGGCGTCGAAACCGCTCGCGCTTTGGCCGCTGCCGGCGCAAGCGTACTTCTGCCCGTGCGCAATCTGGATAAGGGCGAGCAGGTAGCCGCCGAGATTCGTGCCACGACCAACAATGAAGCCGTCCGCGTGGCGTTGCTTGATCTGGCCGACTTTGCCAGCGTGCGGCAATTCACCGATACGGTTGCCCAACCGCTGCATATTCTCATCAATAATGCCGCGATTATGGCGTGCCCGCTGACGCGCTCGCCACAAGGTTACGAGGCGCAATTTGCCACTAATCATCTGGGGCATTTCTTACTGACAGGGCGGCTCATTCCGCAGTTGAAAGCCGCTGCACCGTCGCGCGTCGTGGCGCTATCTTCGGTCGGTCATCGCCTTTCGCCGATTCACTTTGACGATATTCATTTTGAGCAGCGCGCCTACGATAAATGGCTCGCCTACGGTCAGGCCAAAACAGCCAATGCGCTCTTTGCCCTGGAACTCAATCGCCGTATCAATCTTTGTGGCGTGACCGCCAACGCGGTACATCCGGGCGGGATTATGACAGGCTTGCAACAACATTTGACGCAGGAAGAGATGACCGCAATGGGCTGGTTCGACCAAGACGGCAAGCCACATCCAATCTTCAAATCTATCGCAGGCGGCGCGGCGACGTCGGTGTGGGCGGCGACTGCGCCAGAACTGGAAGGGCACGGCGGTTTGTATCTCGAAGATTGCAACGAAGCCGAACCTGCTACGCCCGAAAAACGCATGAGCGGCTATCAGCCGTACATCCGTGACGAAGCCGCCGCCACCCGCTTGTGGCAGATGTCGGAAGCGATGGTAGGCGAAAGTTTTTGAAATACTACAGGCCAGGAGTTTATCGCGCGTGTCACTTATCATCCGAATTGTGTTCCTTAGCTTGAGCCTTGGTTGGCTCTCGTTGCCACTCACCGCGCAAACCAATCGCTCTTCCCCAAACAATCTGGGTGAACAGTTGGAGCAGTATTTATCGCGGCTCGCGGCGTATGGCTTTTCCGGCACGGTGCTCGTGGCCAAAGACAATCAGGTATTGTTGCATAAAGGCTATGGTTGGGCGGATGTAGAGCGTCGCTTTCCCAACACACCGGAAACAATTTACGACATTGCTTCGCTCACCAAACAATTTACGGCGACGGCCATCCTGAAACTGGAAAGCCAGGGAAAATTAAAAGTCACCGATTCCATCGCCAAATACCTCCCCGATGTGCCAACCGACAAACGAGCGATTACGTTGCATCACTTGCTCACACATTCTTCCGGCTTGCCGTTCGAGTGTGCTGGGGCTGACAAAATGACGCGCGAGCAATTTGTTCAATGTCTGCTAAGTGCCAGGCTCCAGGCTGAGCCAGGCAAGCAATACCAATACTCAAACGCAGGCTTTGGCCTGCTGGCCGCGCTTATCGAAGTCGTGACGAAGCAAAGTTATGAAAGCTACTTGCAGGAAAATATTTTCAAACCCGCAGGTTTGCAATCCACCTGTTTTCAATGCGAAAACACGGCGCGGCTGGCGCACGCCTACGATGGAGCCGCCGATCACGGCCTCACGCAAAACACGCCCTTGAACTGGCAGAAACGGGGTGCCTGGGGCCTCAGCACAGTGGCGGGTGATTTCTTCAAATGGGAACAGGCGTTACGTCAAAATGTTATTCTTGCCCCAGCCGCCACCAGGAAGCTTTTCACCTTTCACATGCCGACGAACTCCAGTGGTGGCTATGGCTACGGCTGGGCGTTGCGTAAAACCGCGCGCGGCACTGAAATTCGCCGCTTGCGTTGGGAAGGCGAGAATTTGGGCAACATCGTGATTGGTTCATTGCCTGTGCTGAGGATGACGTTCCTGCCCCAATCCGCCACGGAATTTACTGGCTTTCACCTCGGCCTCATAACTCCTATTCCGCTTCGCTTTGTCGTGAATGCGCAAAATGACATGACGGGAATAAAAGTAAGCTTACAGGGCAAATCTGCTACTGCCAATAAGGTGCAGTGAGAAAAGCGTTCATTAAGCCTGCCAGCAATTGCTCAGCAGAAATCGGATAGATTCTCCGCCAGTGGCTACGTATTATTCCCGTCGGAGGATTGAAACGATGAACATTTCACGAATATCAACTGACGAAACTACCTGCTGGCAAGCGGTACAAACGCGCGATGCCAATTTTGATGGCGTACTGTATTACGGCGTGCGCTCAACAGGCGTGTACTGTCGCCCTTCGTGCGCCTCGCGCCAGCCGAAACGCGAGAACGTGAGTTTTTTTGCACTGCCTGAAGCCGCCGAGCAAGCGGGCTTTCGCGCCTGCCTGCGTTGTCGGCCTGACGCAACGCGGATGCAAGACCCGCAAGCGGAAACGGTGCAACGCTTCTGCCAACTGATTGCAGAAGAGGCAGACGCCAGTCTGGCGGAACTCAGCGCGCAAACCAACCTCAGCGAATCGCACTTACAACGTCTCTTCAAAAAACTGATGGGCATTACGCCACACCAGTACGCCGAAGTCTTGCGCGCGGATCGCTTCAAAGCCGAAGTCCGCAACGGCAAAGCGGTAACTGACGCATTGTACGAAGCAGGATATGGTTCAAGCAGTCGCTTGTATGAAAAAGCCGCGCGTCAATTGGGCATGACACCCGCCACGTATCGCAAAGGCGGGAAGGGAATGAAGATCGGTTTTACAACGACGGATTGTGCGTTAGGAAAATTGCTGGTGGCGGCAACGGAAGTTGGCATTTGCACTGTCACACTTGGCGACGACGATGAGACTTTAACGCAGGATTTGCGCGCTGAATATCCGCAAGCGGAATTCACAAACCAGGCCGCATCATTACAAGCTCACGTGCAGGCCATTCTGCAACATCTCAACGGCCAGCAACCACATCTCGATTTACCGCTCGATGTGCGCGCCACGGCTTTTCAACAACGTGTCTGGGAAGAGTTGCGGCGCATTCCCTATGGTGCGACTGCTTCCTACAGTGAAATCGCGCGCCGCCTGGAACAGCCTTCTGCCACGCGTGCCGTTGCGCGTGCCT
Organism: uncultured Acidobacteriota bacterium; assembly: GCA_963794955.1. GTDB lineage: Bacteria > Acidobacteriota > Blastocatellia > RBC074 > RBC074 > JAFDVL01. The sequence goes on along the minus strand of CAWCGF010000004.1, from coordinate 9,774 downwards.
GTGCCACTAATCCTGTTGCACTCGTCACCCCCTGTCATCGCGTCATACGCGAAAACGGCGACCTCAGCGGCTACCGTTGGGGCATCGAACGCAAGCAGAAATTGCTGGCACAAGAACAACAAAATACGGTCATCAGCAGCCATCGCAGAAAGCGCCTTTTGTGATGTACAACACAACACCAATAGCGGCGATGACACCTGCCCAAATCGCAATTTTCACGCCCGTAGATAAGTTGTTGCCTTTGAGCTGCGTAACATTGGGATAGGCTATCGTTGTCGTCGCACGTGTACTCAAATCAGCGACCACAAAAGTCTCTTCCTGCACTTCGCTGATATAACCGGAGAGGTTCGTTTTGTCGCGCAGCTTGAGCGTGACGCGCGCTTCTTTGCCAACGCCCAGCTTGGCAATTCCGGCTTTTACCTTCGCGGCATGCTGCGTTTCTTTTTCGGCTTTTGATTTAGCAAACGCAAGAATCGCAAAGCAATTGCGAGCGGCGTGTGTGGGGTAATCAAATGCCGACTGTGAGTCACTGGAAATCTCGATGGCTGGGTAGCAAAGCGTTGCTATTGGCTCTTTACTTGCTTGGTTGCGCCGCTATGATGGTTGGGAAATGGAATCGAATCTGAATATCACTGGATAGCTTTGTCGGCAAAGCAGAAAAGGCAGATCTTCAACCGTACACGGGAAACAAGGAAACAACGCATGGTCATATCTTCTCAACTTCTCCACACGATGCAGCAATATGTAAATCGCTCTGAAAATATTGCCGCCATTGAGCAAGCCTGGACAGAATGCGAAGCCGATTTGCGTACTCAAGCAGGCTTGGAAATGGCCTATCGCGCGGTTGTGCCCCGGCTGGAATTGGCGCATGCCGATGCAACATTTTCGCTCTGGGTTTTTGCCTTTGCCTCCCATGGGGAAAGCGATAAACACAGGCATTCCAACTCGACGCAAATTACCTGCACGTGGCGGGGACAAGGACGGTTGCAAATTGGGGATATGGAAAATTTGCAAGAAATTGTACTGCCATTGCAATTACCAGAACGGGACCCAAAGCAAAACTGGACTGTGATTCCACCCAAGGTTTTCCACCATGCACAAGCGGAAGCGAATGGCTGGGCAGTAGTTTCATTTCAAACGGTTCCAGCGGAGGAGTTGCAGAACGAACCGTACCTGGGAGAGGCGCAACATTACCTCCACTGACAACCGAAAATAGCAGCCTTAAACTGCCCCTGAGTTCTTCAGGCTTTGCCTCCCGGCTTCAATAATTTCCTGCAATTCTTCTTTGCGGAAAATGATGGTGCCTTTGCCCAATAAGTCCGGTGTAATGACGGCGATGGGAATGTCAGGATATTGTTGGCGCAAGGCCGCAATCTTGGCACGGTTGGCGTCGCGCAGTAGTTGCACATTGGAAACGTCAACGGCTAAGACTTGCACGGGCTGGAAAGGCGCGGCGAACAAGTGGTCAACGGGCAATTTGTTGATGAGGCCGCCATCAGTCAGCCGGTATTCGCGCCCTGCCACCACGCAACGGCGCGTCGGGAAAAAGCCAGGAATCGAAGCCGAACCGCGCGCGGCTTCTTCGAGCGGGAATTCGGCTTGCAGGTTGTGAAAGAACACTTCCTCACGCCGCCGCACGTCATAACAAACGATTCCCAGCCGCTCCACCCCGTGCTGCAATTCGCGCCCAGACACTTTGGCCAAGCGTTCCAGATGACCGGGAATGATGCCTGCGATATAGCCATATTTTTTGCGCACGGCATCCGGCATGCGCCGCAGCAATGCCCAGGCGAACAAATGCTGTGAGGTCAGATTCAAGCCAAACTCGCGCAGTTCCGGCAAACTCAAGCCCACCGCCGCATAAAACGCCGCGATGATGGCACCTGCGCTGGAACCCACGATTTCCGAAATGGAAAAGCCGCGTTCGGCGAGCGCCTCCAGCGCGCCAATATGCGCAAAGCCGCGCGCGCCGCCTGCGCCCAGTGCCAAGCTGAGCGGTTTGTTTTGATCTAATCGCAACAATGCGCCTTCCTTATGAATGGTTTCAGAAGAAGAACGCCAAAACCACGGAGGGCACAGAGAAATACCAGACAGGATGGATAGGATTTATAACAGGATGGACAGGCTGTTGCTTGTAAATCTGGTGGCAAATCCTGTCCATTCTGTCAAAAAAACTCCATGCGCTCCGTGTTCTCTGTGGTTCATGACGCTGGCGTCGTTATTGAATTTCCATTCCTTAGTTTGGGAAAAGTTCGTTCAACTGCTGCGGCGAAGGTTGCGCGCCGTACTGGCAAAGCTCAAACGCTTCCGCATACTTGATCGTCTGGCCTTGCGCTCCGTAGCGTTGCACCAGCAAATTCCGATAGTCATTCGCCACATCTGCATCCTGGTCAATCAGCCACTCACGAATGTATACGCGGCGCGCTTCATCTTCCTCTGGCAGGTTGGGTAGGTAGCGTCCGAACCACGAATCCCGGTCGGCAAATTGCGAAGGCATCGCCTCAATCGCCGCGCGCTTTTTATCAATCACGTCGTCAATGCCAACAATGACGGCGGGATCAAATGGGTAGGGCTTTTTGAAGTTGTCGGAGTAATACAAAAAGATCGGATTCTGGCTGAGCGCCGGGATGTCGGGCACAAAGAATTTGGCGACGACCAGCACGGCGGAATCCTCAACCAACACGCCTGTGTAGCGATGATCGGGATGATAGTCATTCGTGCGATGGCACAGCACGATGTCCGCCCGCCATTCCCGAATCAGGCGCGTAATAGTCTGGCGATTTTCGAGCGTCGGCAACAATTCGCCGTCGTGAATATCGAGGACTTCGGTTTCGATGCCGAGGATTTCGGCGCACCGCTGTACTTCGGCTTTGCGACGACTGGCTAAGGCTGTGCCGGACATTGCAAAATGCCCAGCGTCGCCGTTGGTCGTTGCGACGAATTTGACTTTGTGGCCTTGGGCCGCCCATTTGGCCGCAACGCCGCCGGCTTTTAATTCGCAATCATCCGGGTGCGCCCCGAATGCAATGATGCGTAGTGGCATAGAGATTTCCCTTCGTGTTTATTGTGTTGAGATAGCGACTAGATTTGCGCTGTAACCTCAGCGATGTCTTTTTCACGCCCGGTCATCAAGCGATCAAATTCTACCGCAACCGCTTCGTCGTGGCGGAATAGGTCATCCAGATTGGCTTCGGCAAAACTCATGACCTCCATTTTGACAAACGTCTCGCGCACGCGTGGCCCCCATAGGCCAATGTCCTTCAGGGTTGGCACAATGCGCGTGAAGAGCATGCGCCGGAATTCGCGCATCAAGGGTGAAGCATCCAGAAATTCAACACATTCCGCGACATTCAAGCCCAATCGCTCCCATACTTCTTCGGACAGAAAGCGGTCGCGCATCAGGTAGCAGGCTTCGATCACGAAGTCTTCGCGTTCGGCCATTTCCTGGCTGCTCAGTTGTGGATAGTAATCGCGCAACGCAAAGCGCCCGAAGGCGACGTGCCGCGCTTCGTCCTGCATCACGTATGCGTTGATCGCGCGCCCCAATGGCTCTTTTGCCAGATCGCGGATGACGTTGAACGCGGCCAGCGCCAGCCCTTCGATGATGATCTGCATGGCCAGGTACGTTACGTCCCAACGTGAATCGCTGACGCCCTGTTCGATTAATGTTTTTAGGGGGCCGGTGATCGGATACGCCAGTCGCAGCTTCTCTTGTAGGTAGCGCGAATAGACTTCGACATGACGCGCTTCGTCAATGACCTGCGTCGCGGCATAGAACTTGGAATCAATATCCGGCACTGTTTGGACGATCTTGGCGGTGCAAATCAACGCGCCCTGTTCGCCGTGCAGGAACTGCGAAAAGCGCCACGATTCGTAATGATGCTTGACGTTGGCACGTTCTTGCCTATTCAGCTTGTTCCATTCGTTCGAGCCAAAGATAGGCAGGTACTCATCCGGGAACCCCAGCGGGTCTTCCGGGTCAATCTGAATTGACCAGTCAATGCGGTTTGTCGCGTTCCATTGATTGTTCTTGCCCTTTTCGTAAAGCTGCAACAGCTTGTCACGGCCTTCGTCGTATTCCCAGTTGAATACCGTCGCGGCTCCGTAACCGGGGATGTGCCATTGGGTTTGTTCGATGGGAAGCGTGTAGTGTCGGGTACTCATGAAAGAAGTCTCCTTGAGTGGTTGCGTAATAAGTAAAATACGGAAAAAGAGCTTTTACCGGATTGATGATCCCACAAATAACCAATGATGCTAAGGGTAAGTACTTGCCAACAGATGAGGCGTTTATCGCGCCTTGCTTCACAAGAACCGCGTGGGGAAAGTAAGTTTTCTAAAATCATTTTCCCGGCGGCACTTGCGAAGAGGGGAGATAATATCACATCTCACTTTGGCCGAATTTATGTTAGGCGCTTATCCCGTCATTTACAAATAAATGTCTCGGAAGCACAATCTTAGGATTGCCGTCGTAGCGTCTGGCTAAAATTATTATTTCTTGAAGGGGATTTGGAGCATGAAGTGTGTAGCATGTGGTAGTGTCGCGCTTGTTGAAGGTACTCTGATGGATACTTCGGTCGGAAGTTCGACTGGCTTTAAGCTGGAAGCGGTCCCCATCTGGAAAAGTATGTTCGTGTTTGGCACTCGCAGTATTCGCGCCTACGGTTGCCTTCACTGCCATCATCTACAACTTGCTGTCAATTTTACTGATGAGGACTTGCGGCGTTACCAGAATTTTGAAGGTGAGCAGCCGGGTGTGCTGGAGCGAATAAACTCAGAGCCGAAAAAGTTGAAAGAGTAAAGAGAAGGCGTCATGTTCCGGTGCCGCGCCTAACATCTATTCAACGTGCGACCCGTTTCCCTGAAACCGTTCAGTTACAACTGATTACTCAGACGGTAACTGACCGGGAGAAAGGGAGTTGGGAAACAGTCGGCGAGTAAATAGGTTACTCGCTGGTTTTTCTTTGATAACTTCAGTTTCGTGCAGGTGAAATTCCTGCCCCGTTAGTGTCACGGTGAAAGCATCGCCCCTTGGGTAGCGACTGACCATCAATCCCAAATGCGGGGCGCAAAGGCGGTCACTCGGAATCCGACCGGGAATCCCGTCGAGCACAGTGGCGAATGGATAAACTTTATGCTGAACTCACGCTTGAATCGTCGTTAGGATGAAGTAGCCAACGCGGATTAGTCAGGCTACGACCAAAATGGTAAGGCTAGGGGCTGAGCGTTTCTGGAACCGACTCAGCGACACTCCACATAAACCCGGCGAAGAGTGAGGTCCTGCCCGTCACATCAAACGGAACTGAGGAACGGGGTAACCCCGACGCGGCTCTCTCGTGACGAGCCATTTCGGATAACACTGAGTAAAACGGAATAACATCCGCGCTGACTCAGAGTAACCCGGAGTAACTTGAGCAGGTGTCAACCGGATGCCGTGCGGAACAGGATTGCTCAAGAAGCAAAAGCCTTTGGGAAAGCCAAACGAATAAGCTGACATGAGCACAGTCGTGTGGAAGATAGAGGTACGAGTAGGAGTGCAGACGTTATGAACACGGCATTGCGACCGATGTATAAAGGGGAGAGCGTCAAGTGGCCGCAGGCTGAACGGACGGTCTACAAGCTCCAAAAGCGCATCTATCGAGCCGCCGAAGGTGGTAATCGAAAGCAAGTCCGCCGGCTTCAAAAACTCTTGTTACGTTCCCGAACAGCCAGATTACTGGCCGTGCGTCAGGTGACGCAAGATAACCGGGGCAAACGTTCGCCGGGTGTGGATGGCAAAGCCAGCCTCACCCCGACCGAGCGGATGAAACTGGTTGACGAACTGCAACTTGAGGAGGAAGCGTCTGCCGTGCGCCGGGTGGAAATACCCAAACCGGGCACGAACGAAACGCGACCGTTGGGCATTCCGACCATCGCTGACCGCGCCAAACAGAGTTTGGTTAAGTTAGTCCTGGAACCGGAATGGGAAGCGCAGTTCGAAGCCAACAGCTATGGTTTTCGTCCGGGACGTACCTGGGATGCCGTCGGAGCGATCTATGTCCAAATCAACCAAAAACCGAAATGGGCTTTGGATGCGGACATCGCCAAATGCTTCGACCGCATTGACCACGCGACATTGTTGCGAAAGATTGACGCCAATCCGGCAGTCACGCGCCAGATCAAGGCGTGGCTGAAGGCCGGAGTGGTGGACAAGGGCGAGTTATTTCCGACCGCGGCGGGTACACCGCAAGGCGGTACGATCTCGCCGCTGTTAGCCAACATTGCGCTGCACGGTTTGGAAGAACTGATCGAGCATAGGTATCCGGGCCGTAACAAACCGGCGCTGATACGTTACGCGGACGATGTGCGCCATATCACCCGGCGTCAGATCCCTTTCACAGAAAGGAGAGGTTCGGAAGAACAGACCTTTGGGTCAACGGCTTACCCACTGGTGAAAGCCAAACGGAACAATAGCATGCCGTTAACGCAGGAAGGGTCAGAAGACGTTTATGACCTTGTGCTGCAAGACCCGCGCAATATGGTGAAGACCGCATTGTTTGAAGCTCAGTCTCCAGGGATGAAAGCGTACATCCTCCGACCACAACGTCTTAAGGCGGAGTCATCACGATAGGATGGCAAAGTCGTCGTCATCCAAACCTTCCGCGTGATGAACGATCAGAAACGATCTGATTCAAGGGGACGGACAAGCCACCTACGTTGCGCTCGTGACGTCTGACGTCGAGGGAATATGGGATCACCTACGGGACGCGAGTCCCAGGGTGACGGAGTCGCCATAGTACTCAGCGGTTGGGAAAGCCAACTACAAGGGGAAGGGCGACAGGTGTTACGGAAACTCAAACAGCGAGGTACGCGAGATGCGAAACGCCGCAACTGTCTTGGGAATCATTCATGAACGCGGGCAGCGAGGACTGCCCTTGGAAGACGTTTACCGACAACTGTTCAATCCCGATTTGTACCTATTTGCTTATGGTCGAATCTATGCCAACGCCGGGGCGATGACACCCGGAACGACAAAAGAAACTGTGGACGGAATGTCGCGGGAGAAAATCGGCGAGATCATTCAGGCCTTACGCTTTGAACGATACCGCTGGAAGCCCGTCCGACGCGTTTATCTTGAGAAAAAGAACTCCAAGAAGAAACGTCCGTTGGGCATTCCGTGCTGGTCGGATAAGTTGCTGCAAGAAGTCATACGCCTCCTGCTGGAAGCGTATTACGAACCGCAATTCAGTCCGGCGTCCCACGGTTTCCGCCCACAGCACGGCTGTCATACGGCGTTGCAGGAGATTTACCATAAATGGGTCGGGACAAAATGGTTCGTGGAAGGCGATATTGCGCGTTGTTTTGATTCTTTAGACCATCAAGTCTTGTTAGCAACACTACGCGAGAAAATCCACGATAATCGGTTTCTCCGCTTGATGGAGAACCTGCTCAAGGCGGGGTATCTGGAAGAATGGCGTTACTACGCGACGCTCAGCGGTAGTCCGCAGGGCGCAGTGGTCAGTCCCATCCTGTCCAATATCTACTTGAGCAAACTTGATCAGTTTGTCGAGCAGGTGCTCGTGCCAAGATATAACCGTGGGAACCGACGTCGCATCAATCCGCCCTGGCAACGGCTTCAGAAGCAAGCCAAGCTTTTGGAGCAAGCCGGGCGGTATAAAGAGGCCCGGCTGCTGCGTCGTGCGATGCAACAGCATCCTTCCCTTGATCCGACCGATGCCAATTATCGCCGACTCCGCTATTTGCGCTACGCCGACGATTGGCTGCTCGGATTTAGCGGCCCGCGGTGCGAAGCCGAAGAAATCAAGCGTGAAATCGGATTGTTCTTACGAGAGGAACTCAAACTGGAACTCTCGACGGCCAAAACCCTGATCACGCACGCACACACAGAACGGGCGCGCTTTCTCGGCTACGAAATCACGGTACTCAAAAACAACCACAAACTCGACCGCCGTGGTCATCGCAGTATCAATGGACAGATTGCGCTGCAAGTACCGTTAGAGGTAATCCAGGCAAAAAGTCAGCGTTACCGCCAGCACGGCAAGCCGATCCACCGACCGGAACTGGCCCACGATTCGGCCTTCAGTATCGTGGCGCACTACCAGCAGGAGTATCGGGGGCTTGTGGAGTACTACCGTCTCGCACTGAACTTGTACCAACTCAATCGCCTGCGATGGAGTATGGAATGTTCTTTGGTGCAGACCTTGGCGCTGAAGTTACAACTCAGTGTGAGAGAAATCTACCGTCGTTATCGAGCCATGATACAAACCGACCAAGGCCCCCGCGTGGGGCTGGAAATCAAGGTCGAACGTAACAACGGACGTCTACCGTTAATGGCGCGATGGGGCGGGATTTCCTTGGCACGAAATCGGAAAGCAGTTCTCAATGAGGCACCAAAGTTCATTTGTGGCCCGCGCACGGAACTCGAACGACGGCTCTTGGCGTCAACGTGTGAGTTGTGCGGGTCACAGGAGAACATTCAGGTGCATCATATTCGGAAGCTCAAAGACCTGGGGCGGAAAGGCCAGGCAACCCCACCGTTCTGGGTACAAGTGATGGCCGCACGACAGCGCAAAACCCTCGTCGTGTGCCGCCAATGTCATAGCGACATTCACACGGGTCGGATGAGCCAACGAAGGGCAACCGCGAACAAGAAAACACTGGAGAGCCAGGTACTCTGAAAAGCGTACGCCTGGTTCGGTGGGGGGCCGACGGAAAAGGAACACTCAAACAGATGTCACCTCGCCAGCGGCCTACCCGACCTGGTTGTGTTACATCCTGACCGTCAAGTAATCGAGCAATGTCAGGCGTTGATCGCCGCGCAACTGAGCGGGATGGGATTGGAATTGAAACCGAGCAAGACGCGGATCACGCATACCTTGGAAGTAACGGAAGGCGAAGCGGGATTCGATTTTCTAGGCTTCAACATCCGGCAGTATTGGGTGAAGATGTCAAAGCGCGGTTACAAGACGATCATCAAACCGAGCCGGAAGTCCATCGAGCGTCACCGTCGCCAGGTAGTGGAAGTTATTCGCCGCCAGCGAAACGACAGTCAGGAGCGATTTATTGATGCGCTCAATCCTGTTATTCGGGGGTGGAGTAACTACTTCTCGACGGTCTGTAGCAAGGAGACGTTCGGCAAATTGGACTGCGAGTTGCGGCAACAACTGCGAGCTTGGATCAGGTATCGCCATCCGCAGAAGTCGCTCAAGGCGGGGTACAACAAGTACTTTCACCGCGAGGGAGGGCGCTTGGATTTCGTACCACGCAAGGGCGGCAAACGGCTGCGCGACCACGCCGAGACACCGATCAAACGGCACGTCAAGGTACAAGGCAAACGCAGCCCGTTCGATGGTGACGAGGTTTATTGGAGCAGCAGACGCGGGCATCATCCCGGAGTCGCGCCGAGAGTGGCGCGCTTGCTGAAACAACAGCAGGGGAAATGTCCGCAGTGCGGTGGTTACTTCAAAGCGGGTGCTGTAATGGAGATAGACCACCTTGTCGCGCGCCGTGAAGACGGTGGCGATAAAAGGTCGAACTTCCAATTGTTACACCGCTACTGCCACATTCGGAAAACGTCGCAGGAGCGCCGTCGGTATGCGTGTCCGGTACTGCACGATTGAGGAGCCGTGTGTTATGAAAGTAGCATGCACGGTTTTGCAGCAGGGGCGGGGGAAGCGATTCCCTCGCCTACTGTAACCGTAGCCGCTTTCCGTAGCCGGTGGGTTTGAAGGGAGAGGCGCGGCACGGTTAATGAGGTGTTAGCAGTTTTCTTTGCTA
>CAWCGF010000003.1:0-328021 GCA_963794955.1 uncultured Acidobacteriota bacterium | reverse complement strand
CAGCCTTGCACATTGTGTTTGACGGACAACTCATCGAGCGCAGCGTGTTGCCTTGCGGCAGCGGGTTGTGCCGAACCCAAACGTCGGAGGAGAAGGCCAGCACGGCCAGCGCGGAGACGAGCACCAGCCCGCATGTCCCGGTGGCCAGCCAGTGCAAAGATAATGCCCGGCCAGCGATCTGGATTTTGTAGCGAGGGCCGGGACTGTAATCGGGGGCTTCTTCGTCCGGGCGAGCGGAGGCTCGACTCTTCGTCTGTGCCGCGATCCGCAGGGGCAGAGCGACGACGAGCAGGATCAACAGGGATGACAAAAGCCACGGCATTGTGGGTTTTCCGACGAGATTCTTCCAGAAAGCCGGAGCTATAACCACTGTCGTTGGCACCTTTATGGTGGCCGCTGGAGAGTGGTTGGTGAGCAAATTATCGTCACCAATTGATTGGCCGGAACTACATTATCGTTGGGAAAACCTGTGGTTCCCGTTGCAGGGTAGGTGATTGCACAACCTTCGCCAGCGGCAAGCTCGGGGGGAGCACTTTCCCGTGAAATTTCTCCCCATCCAATAAAATCGTGGGCGAGGCGTCAATGCGCAGTTCATAGGCGCGGCGGATATTCCGGGTAAACAGCCGTTTGGCGTCTTCGCTGCGGGCCAGACGTTCGACCTTGTTCACATCAATCCCGGCTGCCGCTGCCACTGGTTGCCACTCGCTGCTTTGGTAATTCACGGCGCGCGCCACGACATAATCAAAATATTGCTGCGGGAACTGCTCAGCCATGACGGCCTGACGGATGTCTTCTTCCACTTCCGACTGTCCGTGCAAACTTGTAAAGCTGTCGCCCGCTGGTGCGGCGATGAAGCGCAATTGGAAATCCACCTGTGCGCCAAATTCGTCCAGCACCGGAGCCATCGCTTCTTCGGCCCGCACGCCAAAAGGACATTGGCTAATGACGAAGAGTTCGACTTTCACCTTGTCCTGCGTTTTTAGCTTGCGCGCAATGGCCTCGCGCACGGGGCTGGCCGGACGCGCTGGTTGCTTGCCGCCCAGAGCACCTTTACGGCCCAACAACCCGCGTTCAGCCTGGGCGCGCCAACCAGCGAAACTGAGGGTAAGCGCGATGAGTCCGAGGGTAAGCGCCAGAATGGTAGTGGGACGAGTGCAAGTGAGGGAAGGCACTTGAAATCAAGCCAATCGGTAATAATCTGGTACGGCGTGCGAGCAGGGCTGACGCCGCCCCCATTGGACGATCAAATACAGGAAAGACGTAATGCGTCACCCTTTCCAGGTTGCCTGCGAGGCGCGCCGCAACGAATGCGAGAACCGCGTGCGAAATGTCGGAGGGGTAAGCAGCCACAGCCTTCAAAAAAAGATGCCTGCCGGAATTGTGAGGAAAGCTGGTGTTACCGTGGGCGAGTGTTACCGGAGACCAGAAAACGGTCAAGTCCCGCCATTCATTATCAGGAAGCGCGCGCCACGTAGTTGCGAAGTTATTCGCACGGTCTGGCGACCCAAGGGCAGCGACTAAACCTGCTGCGGTATTCGCTTCCCGCTCCGTCTTAACACACCGGCACCAGCAACGGAATGGTCAGGGTCGTCGCCGTCAGTCCCGTTTTGTGCAAGGTGCGAATGCCTTTCCAGGGCGCGCTACGCGGTGTCATCACTATGCCAACGCCCGCGCCAATATTGAACAGCATTGTTCCTGACTGCCCACTCGGAACCATCTTATTCATCCCACTTGGCACGCGCGGGCTTGTCTGGCTAATTAAGGCTTGGGCCTGACAGCCGCCCTGCAACCACCCGATGAAACTGCCAGAGGGATTTTCATTCCCATTGATTACTCTTCCTATGCCCACTTGTGCGGCGCCCCTTACCTGGCTTTGTGAGAGGTCGCCCTGCAAGCCCACCGTTACAACGCGCTGTCCTGCCGCATCCGCCGCGCTTTGAATCTCCACTGCAAATTGATTCGGCATCGCGTCATAACTTGCGCCATCAAAGAATAGCGTCGCCGTATCGTTATTGATGCTCGCCAGCAGCGGCGAATTGGCCCGAAAACTCTCTGCGCCATAGTTGCCAACGTACTCCCCGTCGCGCACAAACGCATTGCCGATCAGCCCATTGTATTGGGTGGGGCGGCCTTGTGCATCTACCGCGACCGCCAGTATCCACCCTGTCGTCTCGGCATCGTATTCCGAGGCTTTGAAGGAGAAACTGGCATTAGGCGTCAGGCACAAGAACGAATCAGATTGCTGGCACGTCGTCCCATCAATGAAGAAGACATGAAGCGTCGCCGTTTTGTCGCCCACATTGCTAAAGGTGAGCCGTGTGTCCGAATGTGTAGCAGCCTGCGAGGTGTAATAGGGGAACACCAGTAGCGCGCCCGCTTTCTGATCACTCACTGCCACATTAACCGGGCCGGCCGGGCAGTTGAGCGTCGCGCAGGCCTGCACCGTAGCTTTGGGGCCATTGTTGAAGATGACGTCGGAGTTAATACAGATCGGCATATTGGCTGGCGTGCCCGCCGCGAGCTGGGTTTTGTAGGTAATGATGACGGTGGTATTGGCAGGAATCATTCCCATCCAGGTGACCGCCGAAGCCGTGACATTGAGTCCGGCTTGATTCAGCGAAGCCAGTCCGGTGCCGGGCAAACCGTTCAAAGTCGTCGGCAGGGTCGCCATGAAGTTGGCGTTGACTGCAACCGCGCTATTATTGGTGATGGTTGCGGTGACGCCGACCAGACCGCCCGCGCCGAGGCAGATCGCCGGATCCTGCAAGGTCACCGAAACCGGTAGCACCGTAACTGGAAATTGACAACTGGTCGTGCTGCCGTCCTGTCGCGTAGCCGTGACAGTGACGGGCGTCGTCCCAATGGGGAAGAAAGACCCTGAAGGGATACTGCTCGTCACCACACCGCAGGAACCGCTGACCGGCGGGAGGGTGAAATTGACGATCGCTCCAGACTGTCCCGGATCGTTCGCCTGAACGATGGGGGCGCAGGTGAGCAGGCAGGCCGAGAGACAGCAGACCGGGTCTGAGGTCTCAAAACTGAGGCTCCAGCCTCCGGCGATGTTTCCGCTATCTCCTCCGGCATCATCGTTCACATACAGGCTCCACGTGCCGTTGGGATTGGTCCCGTTAAAATCTGAAAGCGCGGAACCGTATGGTGCCGCCGGAGCCGGAGCCGGGAAAATATCTCCCGTCCCGCTGTTGGTCGGGCGATATGTCCCCGAAATGATCGGAATCGGTAGTGCCGGCCCGGCATCATCAAAGGTCAGAGTCACATTGACCAAATCTGTACCAGACCCCACATCCGACATAAGGATGATCCTCTGCCCTGCAGGCCCCACCAGTAGGATGTCGATGTCACTTGGGAAGGTGTGGTTGATGCCGCTCAGCGTCACCTTCACCTTGCTCACCGTACCCAAAATGCCCGACACTGCTATATCCGATGGATAAGGAGAGGCTGCTCCTGAGGTCGTCGTAGGAGCGCCTGCCGGTATGGAGATGGAAGCCGAATTGAGGAACGGCCCGTATGTAGTGGACACCGTCGTGCCCAGCCTGAGCGGGAAGCTCATCGTTCCCAGGTTGATCGCTCCATCCTGCAACTGCAGTGTCGCGGTGATCGTGTCGCCGCAATTGCCGGTGGCCACGAAGGTGAACGGTCTTGAGACTGCCGGACCTCCGGCGGGCACCACTCCGTAGTTTTGCGGTCCACTCGGGGCAAGCACCCCACCACCGGGCAGCAGCGTGGCGACCAGGTTCGTCGTTCCGCCGCTTCCGGCATTGTTCAGGGCGAAATCGACGGTCACCGTCTCGTCTGGATCGACCGCACCGTTGGGCACGCTGCAGCTTTCATTGCTCACTGCGGAGCCCGCCGAGATGACCGCCGGTGTCCCTGCCACACCACAACAGACGAATACCTGGCGCGAGATTTCAAGCTGCCAGCAAAACAGGGTTCCTATGTCCAGACCAGCGTTGTCGCTGATCCTGAGCTTCCAGTTTCCAGCCGACAACTTCCCATTGAGTCCTGAAAGAGGCTGGTCGGGTGTGAATGAACCTGCGAACGGAGCAGCCCCCGCTGAAATTGCAGTGGATGCCTGATCATCGAAGACGGTATGCGTGCCCGAACAGTCGTTCGAGCCGCTGCCGAAACCGTCTCCGCTGCCGCCACGCCGGTTCGAGAGATTGATCACCGTTCCGTCAGGATGGACGAGGCTGATGACCAGATCGCCGTCAAAGGTGTGATTCAAACGGACTCGCACATTGACATCGCTGATGGCCGCCGTGTCAGGCACATTGATCGTCGAGTCCAAAACGCCCAGGTCCGGAATCGGACTGTTCAGATTGCCGCTGGTGTAGTTCGTCGTCTGGCTGAATGGATTGAGCGATGCCGACCAGGAACGTATAGATGACCGTTCCCAGATTGAATGAGCCGTCCTGCAGACTGAGCGTCACCGTTAGTGTGCTGCCGCAGGGCAGCGACGGATCGGCCGTGAAGGTGAAGGGTCTGGTGACAGCCGGGCCGCCGGCTGTCAGGACGCCGTATGATTGCATGCTTCCCGGGCCGAGCACTCCGCCGCCCGGCACCAGAGTCGCAATCAGGTTGGCGCTGTTGGCAGTCCCCATATTCTTCAGGGCCAGGTCGACCGTTACGGTCTCACCCGGATCAATCGCTCCCGAAGCTGGCGAGCAGCTCTCGGCTGTGATTGCCGAAACCAGCAGCCATTGCGACTGGCATCGGGGTCACACATAAATTGACTGTTCTCGTACCTCCATTGGTGATGACTGCGGGGGTAGAGGCGCTCGGCAGGTATCCGGGAATCGAGGCACTCACGGTGTAATTGCCTGGTGCCAGTTTTCTCGAATAGTTTCCTGCGGCATCGCTGACCTGGGAAAAGCCGTTCGACACTTGGACGATCGCACTCTGCACCGGCAATCCCGTCATGCAGTCCGTGACCACGCCCTGGAGCGTGCCCTGTGCCACCGGCGTACATCCGCTGAACTGGAATTTTCCGATTTTCGTTAGCCAGCCGACTGAGCTGGACGCCTGGCTGGCGGCGGTGTAGTACTCGGTGGTGTACCAGAATGTGCACGAATCGCTCGGGTCGACGCTGAGCGCGCTGTAATCGCCCCAGCGCGATCCCGTGTTCGTCTGAACGCCAGTCCCGGCGATCATCGTGTTTTCGCCTTGGAACAATCCACCCGGAGGATCGGTCGCCAGCCTGCCCGCGTATCGAATCGAGGGGAATGTCGTCAAGCTCGAGACGCTGTAACCGATGGCCAGATTCCCCTGATGGTCCATAGCCGCGCTGCCCATCCAGCGGTTGTCAGCATCCGGCGCAAAGGTCGCCTGCTCCTGTACTGCAAAATTACCGCCCGGCAGCGCGCGACGGATCTCGTAATACCGGACTCCGGCCTGATGATTTGCGGGAGTCGTCGGATCCACTCCGCTGACGTTCACCGTGTGATTGACCACCAGTGATTCATGCGTCCCGAAATTCCGATACTGCAATCGGAACATCAGCCGGTCCGAGATGGAGTCGAGATAAGTATCGCTGGTGGCCGGAGCCGGCTGCTCGATATCATCCCGCCCGCCCGGCGAGCGCGGATCGAATGCTGCGACCGCAAGCGGACTGTCTGCCCGCTCAGTAAAGGTCGAATTGGCCGGCATTGCAAAATCGGCGTGGAATTCAAAAATTCTCAACGCATCCCCAGGATCGCCGAACTCATCAGCCGTGAAATAAGAGAAATAATTGGGCGTCCCCGCTGGCGGCGGGTTCAACCCATCGAAATCCGCTGGCAGCATGCCGCCGATTTGGGGATTTCCGTTCTCGACATCGAAATAGATGAAGCTGGCGGTGGGATCGCCCACAAGCATTTTGGCCCGGTCAAACGCGAAGGCTCCGGCACCCTGAAATGCCGTTCCCGCCTGATTGAACTGGTTGTCGGTCATGTAATATCCGTCGGGCCAGACGCCGAACTTGGGATAGTCGTTGAACTTGTTGTTCGGCATCATGAAATCGTAGAGGTAATACTGCCCGGTCGGATCACCCGTCTTCGAAATGGCGATCACCTGATGATTGAATGGGTCGGCGACGGTGCAGAATTGGCTGATCAGCCAGCGGTCGGCCAGCTCATCGTAGAGCACGATCGGATCCCCATGGTCTTGATCCCCGCACGGCGGCCCGAGCGCTGAAAAAATGTCGCTGACCTTGCTAGATGGTGTCAGCGGATTGCCCGCTTTGTCATAGACTCGATAGGCGAGATTGACGATTTGCACGTAGTGATTCGGTCCGACATCTCCGTCCGTATCGGGCGGCGCAACCCTGAATCCAAACAGATTGAAGTTATCCTGGTTGCTCACCCCGTCGAAACTCAGGCCGGGAGCCGCAATGTTGAGCATCGGCAGCAAACTCTGCAAGACCGGATCGGGCACGGCGGAAACACTGCTCTCAGTCCTGAATGTCTTCATCGGAACTGTCTTCACTTCAACGACATCGTTATCCTTCTTGGCCTGTTCAGGCGGAGGCAGATCGCGAAGCGCAGGAGAAACGGCAAACCTGACTGCCGATGAACTGACGGGCTGTCCCACGACTTGAAATGCCGCTCCTATTGTGGAATTGGCCGTGATCTTGCTACTGGAATTCCTGGCGCTGAGGGCTGAGGCGGCCCCTTTCTTCTCCAAATCAAATCTCTTCGCCTGACTCACAGGGATCTGCATAAGCCCGGCAAAAATAATTATTCCGACGGTTATCAATACCCACAAGTTCTTTCGGTTCATACGTATACCCTTTGCTGGAGAAGCACCTAGGGCAGGGATTTATCCCGACAGCCTTTTATTGTTAAGTTGGCGGCCGGGGTGAGCCAGCCCGATGACGGATCACGCTGCGAGCCATCATTAACGGATCGCTAAGTGAAACGATCAATCACCAACGAATTTCAGTTAAATTGTTGATTTATTTGGCTCGATTTTCAGGCTGTTTATCTTGCCGACTGAGGAATTAATAAGGCAGGCGCAAAGGTGCCGCTTACGTCGTCATCGCCTGCGCCATCAAAGACGGACGCGCAGTGCTGATCCGTTGCCCGACGCAGTGTTTTGGTGCCGTCAACGACTGCTGGAACTCGGACGCGAGGGAAGCCCTGGTCACCTTAACGCTACCCAAGTGACCTCGGATTCGCTTAAGGTGCGGGCGGTTTGCAATCGGTAGGCGGTTCGCATAATTTGAGCGCGGTGATATTCAGCACTATGTCGCATCCTAATCTCAAACTCGTCCTTGTTCGTCCGCGCAATCCCAATAACATTGGCGCTGCCGCGCGGGCCATGAAAAACTTTGGGCTGACGGAACTGACTGTCGTCGCGCCGTTTGTGCCGACTTGGAACGAAGTGGTCGCGGCGGTCAATGCCGAAGATGTGCTGACGAATGCGCACGTCTGCGCTTCGCTCGCCGAAGCCGTCGCGGATTGCACGTTCGTCGTCGGCACCGCAGATCGCGCGCGCGTGGCAACCAAGCATAAGATTTATACACCACGCGATTTGCAGGCGGAACTCGCCGGAACCGATCATCGCCTCGCGCTCGTCTTCGGCTCCGAAAAGCATGGACTGACGAATGATGACCTTGCGCATTGCCATCGCACGATGAGCATTCCGACCGCGCCGGATTGCCCTTCGATGAATTTGGGGCAGGCAGTGGCCGTCTGTTGCTACGAACTGACGCGCGCGGAAACGCCTTTGCGCACGGGGCTGGCGACCGGGCAATGGGCGACAGCAGGCGAAGTCGAAGTGAGTTTGCAACTCTTGCTGAACGTGTTGCGCGAAGCACAATTTGTCTGGCCGAGTAACGAAGCGGCGACGGCCAACAACCTGCGGCAACGGCTGCTGCGGCTCGGATTGGCGGCCAAGGATGTCAAATTGTTGTGCGGCGCGTTACGACAAATTCAATGGAGATTGGATAACAAGTGAAACTTATCCATAAAACGGCCTCGCGCTTCGGCCTTTAGCAATGCCATCGCGCCGGGCTGGCGAAACGCCAATGCTGGATTATTTGCCGGACAAGTTACGCGTAGTTGGAATAAACTGACTGTCGTCAATTAGAACAAGCTGTTGTGAAACTGAACGCCACGTATTGCTTAGCCTCGCTTGTCCTTCCTACCTAATCATAATTCTCGCTTGCAGTTAACGTTTACGGCAAGGGCTGGCATAGGACTTGCCCTGATCAGGGTATGATACAGAAAGCTCATAACCTGGCTTCTTACCTTTATAACAAACTAATGCTGAGAGGGGCTTTATCCTGTTTGGTGTTCCTTTTATTCATGCCACTTAGTTATATCCAAGCCCAGCAGGTAAAGCCCTCCAGTAACCAGGTAATAAACGAATTTAATGAGCGCACCAGACAATATATGAATTTACGAGGGCAGGTGGTTAGCAAGCTGGCTAAGCCGAAGGCAAAAAGCCAGCCGGCGGAAATCAAAGCCTATCAAACCGCGCTTGAAGAAAGGCTCAGAACCGCTCGTGCGAATGCGCAACAGGGAGACCTTTTTATGGCGGAGGTGGCCGCGCATATTCGCAAAGTAATCAAAAAGGAATTTCGCGGGAAGCGGCTGGCAGCCTTACAGAAGGATGTCGCGGAGGCCCAAACACAAGGAGTACCGTTGCGGGTAAACTATCCTTATCCCGAAAACAAAGAACGCCTGGAAATGCCACCAACTCTCTTGTTGAAATTGCCGCTCTTACCGCAGGAATTACGTTACCGCCTGGTCGGTACAAACCTATTGTTGGTGGATCGGGAAGCCCAGTTAATTATTGATTATATGACGGAGGCCTTGCCGCCCAGTAAGATGCGAGAGAAGTTATGAACCGTGCAACTGCTTCATTCTGTGTTATTGCCCTGCTCGTGCTAAGTTGTGCGCGGGAAAGAGTGCAAAGTCAGGGAAACGCGCCCGCTAAAGAACCCTTACAAATCACACTGCCTAACAAAACTGATTCGGTGCATTTTGCAGTTTTTGGCGATATGGGCACAGGAGGGTTACCGCAAAAGCAGGTGGCAGAGATCATGTGGCAGGCCAGACAAATCTTTCCGTATGATATTGTCTTAATGACGGGCGACAATATGTATGGCGGCGAAAGCCCGCGTGACTATGAAAACAAATTCACGCAACCTTACCAACAACTGTTGCAGGCCGGGGTAAAGTTTTATGCGTCGCTGGGCAATCATGATAATGCGAACCAGCGGTTCTTCAAAGATTTCAATATGAACGGGAACGAGTATTACACGTTCAAGAAAGAGAACATTCGCTTCTTTGCCTTGAATAGCAACTATATGGCCCCGGCGCAGCTTAAGTGGTTAGAAGAGGAATTAAAAAACAGTGGCTCCGATTGGAAAGTGTGTTTCTTTCATCATCCACCGTACTCTTCCGGCAAACAGCATGGGTCAGATAAAGAGTTACGCAGAGTGGTGGAACCATTGTTTGTGAAGTATGGGGTGGCGGTCGTCTTTACTGGCCACGAGCATTTCTATGAACGTATCAAACCGCAACAGGGAATTTATTACTTCGTTACGGGCGCAGGCGGTAAACTAAGACCAGGGGATGTAAAGCCCTCCCAGTTGACGGAAAAAGCCTTTGATCAGGATCAGCATTTTATGTTGATTGAAGTCCTCCAGGATGAAATGCATTTCCAGGTTATTTCGCGCACCGGCAAGACGATTGATTCCGGCGTCATAACGCGGCAACCGACCAAAAGCCCATAAAAGCTGGTATGGGGTAGATACATTGCAGTAGTGCCTCCAAATTTTTCAGGCGCAACCAGACGGTATGCCTGATGAAGGTTGCGAGTCCGACGACAAGAATTGGTCCCTTCATAAGCATTGCTTCCTTTCAAACTACATTTTCCTGGCGTTGCAACCGTACAACAAATCCTCAACAATAAGGCCTCCTATTTTTCTTAACACAAGGAGTCCTTTATGCGCTTTGCCAATAAAGTTGCCATCGTCACAGGCGGTGGCGGAGAAATCGGACGTGCCATTGCCTTACGCTTAGCCCGCGAAGGCGCTGCCGTCACCATCGCCGACATTCAGCCGGAAAACGTCGAACACGTCACCACAGAAATCAGCATCAACAATGGCCAGGCACTGGCCTGGCGCACAGATGTCTCTACGCGGACGGACGTCGAAGCGATGGTCGAAGCCACGCTCACAGCAGTTTGGCCGTTTGGATATTTGCTGCAATATTGCAGGCGTTGGGTTGCACGCCCCGCTGCTCGAAGCCGACGATGATAACTGGAATCGCACGATAGACATCAACCTGAAAGGCGTCTTTTACTGCACGCAAATCGCCGCGCGGGCAATGGTTGCCGCTGGCACGAAAGGCGCGATTGTGAATATGGCTTCGACCAATGGCCTGGTTGGGGAGGTCGGCTTGGCTTCGTACAACGCTTCCAAATTCGGCGTCGTAGGCTTGACGATGACGGCGGCGATTGAACTGGCACCGTATGGCATCCGCGTCAATGCCGCCGCACCGGGCATGATTGCGACGAAGCTTTCGCGCGCAGTACTCGAAAAAGACCCGGAGTTAGCACGCGCCTATTTCAAAGACAAAATCCCGCTGGCACGCTTCGGCACGCCGGAAGAAGTGGCGGCTGTCGTCGCCTTCTTAGCCTCGGACGATGCGAGCTTTGTGACCGGGCATGCGCTGGTTGTAGATGGCGGGCAATTGACGTTTTGAGGGTCAGCCGAAGATTTTTTTGAAGTCCACTGTGATGCCTTCGCTCTCAATGATCTGGCTGGGAAATTTTTGGATGCCGCTTGGTGTGGTTACAAAAATTGTGTTGGTGAACGGCTCAATCGTCCACACAGCCTTCACGTTGTGTTTGACGAGAACCTTTGATTTTTCGAGCAAATCCTGAATGTTTTGGCTTGCTGAAATAATTTCAATGGCGAGCAGCGGTACGTCAGGATATTTGGCGTAGTCATTCAAAAAATCCGGCGCGACTTGTTCTTTCGGATAAATGCTGATGTCAGGCGTAAGCCCCTTTTCAATGTTCAGAGTCAGTTCCGGCAACGCTTCGATTTTGTCGTTGGTGAAGAGTTGTTGCAATAAACGATTGCAAATATAGCTATGATTAAAAGAGGGCATCTCGTGTTCCTCAATTTTCGCTTCAGCAGAAGCTTCTTCCAGTTCATCTAACATAAGGTTTAGTTCCTCTAATAAGCTACGCTAAGACCTTCTCCACAATCTCGCCATGCACATCCGTCAGCCGGAAATGCCGTCCCTGAAACTTGTACGTCAATCGCTTATGGTCAATGCCGAGCAGGTGCAACATCGTGGCTTGCAAGTCGTAGACATCCACCGGATCGCTCACGATGTTGTAGCTGTAATCATCGGTTTCGCCCAGGCTGAAGCCTTTCTTGACGCCACCACCCGCCATCCACATCGCAAAGTTGCGTCCGTGATGATCGCGCCCGTAATTCGTGTCCATCAGCTTGCCCTGGCAATAGACCGTGCGCCCGAATTCCCCGCCCCAGATCACGAGCGTGTCGTCCAACAAACCACGCTGCTTCAAATCCTGCACGAGCGCCGCCGTCGGTTGATCGGTGCCGCGACATTGCAACGCCAGATCGCGCGGCAAATCGCCGTGCTGATCCCAACCACGATGATAGAGTTGAATGAAGCGCACGCCGCGTTCGGCCAGGCGTCGCGCGAGCAAGCAATTCGCGGCATACGAGCCTGGCTTGCGCACTTCGGGGCCGTACATTTCCAGCGTCTTTTCGGATTCCTTTGATAAATCCATGAGATCGGGCACGCTGGTTTGCATGCGATACGCCATTTCATATTGCGCGATGCGCGTTTCGATTTCAGGATCGCCGTACGCTTCAGACTTTATCTGATTGAGCTTGACGACCGCATCCAGCATTTGGCGACGTGTGGTTTTGTCTACGCCGGGCGGATTATTGAGGTAGAGCACAGGCGTTGCGCCGCCACGCAACCGCACGCCCTGATAATTTGACGGCAGGAAGCCGCTCGACCACAGGCGCGAAAACAGCGGCTGATCGGTATTGATCGCGTGCGCCGTCGAAAGCAATACGATGTAACTCGGCAGGTTTTGATTCTCGCTGCCCAAGCCATAGCTTACCCACGCGCCCATGGCGGGACGACCCGGTTGCTGAAAGCCGGTTTGAATAAAGGTGATCGCCGGATCGTGATTGACGGCATCGGTGTGCATCGTTTTGATGACGCTAATGTCATCTATGATTTTCGACGTGTAAGGCAACAATTCGCTGACCCAGGTACCTGATTGACCGTGCTGCGCAAACTTGAAGATGGATTTGACGCAAGGGAATGAACTCTGCCCGGAAGTCATGCCCGTGATGCGTTGCCCGTTGCGAATCGAATCCGGCAATTCGGTGCCGTGCAATTTTTCGAGCGACGGTTTGTAATCGAAGGTATCGAGTTGCGACGGCCCGCCTGATTGATGCAGATAAATGACCCGCTTCACTTTTGGTGCAAAATGCGGCAAGCCGGTGAGGCCGCCAGTTTTGGTGTCGCGTGTCGTGTCGTTTTGCGCGTAGCCATCGCTTTTGAGCAGCGAAGACAAGGCCGCCAGGCCAATGCCTTTGGCACCGAGGCCGAAGAGTTGGCGGCGAGTGAGAAGTGCGTTGAGTTCTTGTGGAAAGTTCATAAGCAATTAGTTGATGTGCGTGTGAAGGCGGAGCCAATCCTCCAAATCGGCGCGTGAGTTGAAATCCAATAACGCGAGTCCTAATTCTTCGAGTTGCCTGGCCGAAAGCTCCTTCACCTGCTCTTTCGTCACTTTGGGAATACGACCAAGTCGGTGCTGTAGCAAGCTTAGTGTTAGTGAAGTCAATCCCTCAACCCGACCACGCACAATGCCTTGTTGAATGCCTTGTTGAATGCCTTGTTGAATGCCTTGTTCTCGTCCTTGATTAATCCACTCTTGAAAAAATTCAGCCATAAACTTTTCTCCTTGATCGGAAAATACTTCCTGCACCACCTGCTTAAGGCGCGCTGGTTCGACCGCATTTTTGACCTTTGACAAATACTTCGATACCGTCTTGAGATGTACCAGCAAAGGCCGCTTCGGCCCAGCCTTGATGGCTTTAAATATCTCTGGCAATCGTTGCGCCAACTCGCGCTCAAAAATCAATTTCAAGGCTAACAGGCCCGCTTTCAAATATGGCGCACCTTGTAGCTCTTCCTCTCGCAACACCGTCAGGTCAACCAGATAATACTCGAATTCCGGCACGAATTGCAGCATGGGTGAATCATTACCAATCGCCACCAACGAACGGAGGTTACGCGCCACCTGCCAACGCCTGCGTCCGTGATACAACACAATTGGGTAAACAGGTGGCAACTGCTTTGCGCCGCTTGCCTGCTGTTGCTCCCAGAGCCGCACGATATAGCGCAGAATTTGCAACGCCACCCAACTGTCCGGCGCGCTTTTATGCTCGAACAGCACGAAAACAAACGCCTCGTCGCCGCGTTTCAATTTTACGCGATAGAGCAAATCGGCGAGATGCTCTTTCAATGATTCGTCCACAAAGGCGTCGCGGATTAACTCCAACCGCCGCAGATCGAATTCCGCCACGATAGCAGGCGGCAAATAATAGCGCAGAAAATCGCGCGCATTTTGCGGTAGTGATAGCAACTCCTTGAAGAAGCTGTCGTGCGGGTTGTTGATGTCAGACATAAACGGGGCTTTCAGTCTGAGAATCGCTACTTTTTCTTCTCTTCACTGGGAGTCAGTTTGACGACAAAGGGAACCGTGGGAGGTTTGGTATTGTTCTTGCCGACCTCGACCAATAGCGGTCGAACCTGGCCATCAATTTCCAACACAAAGCGCAACGACGTGACCTTCTTATCTACTTTGAAGTCAAAGCCATCCAAGTCATCGTTGGTGCGCGCATTGAAAACAATCCGCTGGTCGCCGTCCTTGTCAATTTTATCCTGTTCGCGGGTAGCCATGACAGGTGCCCGCCCGCCGCGCCGGTACACACGACCGCGCGGGCCAACCGCGACGCGTGGCGCGCGGCCTGGATACAAAACGCGGCGCTCCGATTCGACATCAATGCGCTTGAGCGATTTCAACTCGCCTCCTTCGGCAGTGACCGCACCGGCAAAATGCCGCATCTTGCCCATCGTCGTCCAACGGACCAACCATTTTTCACCATCACGCCAGATGTAATAACCCAGGTCTACGCCTTCCGCGAAAGTGGGCTTACCATCGAATTTTTCGGCTTGCGCGTGCGCAGTGCTGATGGACAAGAGCAGTGTGAAGGCCAAACCGAATGATGTCATCAGCAGTCTGTTGGTAAGAGACATAAAACCTCCTTAAGGTATCAAAATGATGGTTTGCTTTGCCGCTTTCTGTACGGCGGCTTTGGTGAACGGAAAGACGCGGGGCGTCACGTTATACCAATCGCTAACTTGATCTTTATAATGCGGACTTTTCGGATCGCTGGATTGCCCCGTCGCAATTGTATGCTGCGTGTTATCCCAATTCGACGTGTCCGCAATCAACCGCATCGAAACGTTCGGTCCCACGTTCACCGTCGCGCCGAGGCCGCCGCCGCCTGTCCCACGTTGCGGCAACGAATCAATCTTGAACTGTGCGCCCACCATCGGTGCGATGACCAGCGGATGATTGAATTTGATTTGCACAGCATTACCAAACGTCCATTTCGCTTCGTCGCTGCCCAATTGTTTTGTTAGATTCGCGCGGGCATCGGCTTCGCAAGAGATCAACAATTCTTTCCATGAAGCGAATTCTTTTGGTAGCCATTCTTTCGGCCAGGCGGTCACCAAATAATCAATAAATGTTTCCCGATTGCCCCAGCGGTATTGCCGCGCACGCTCTGCGCCGAGCGCCCCGGTCAATACTCGATTGAGAAATGCCGCGCGCATTTCCTGTACCAACGCCGCGCCGCGTGAATCAGGCGTGGCACGCCCATCCCATTCCGCCATCACGCTCATCGCGGTGCCAAGCGGCGCGCCGTCATTCCCGCCGCCTTTGGAAGCAACGCGATTGTCGCCAAACAGCTTCTGCACCGCATCGGCAAAGTTCTTCCCGCCAATGGCATAATCGTCGCCCTGCATCGCACGAAAATCGTCAATCGTGAATTTCTTATTTTGTTTGAGCAAATCGTTGATGCGTTTTTGCCGATACGGCCCCGCCCACGAATGCGAAATGAAGTAGGGATAGTTTTTGCCGACAATGCGCGCATTCGCGGTGGCGATGTAGCCTGACGGCGGATCAAGCACATGCGGCATTTTCTCGAAAGGAATGAAGCCCGTCCATTTACCATCATCCGTCGCGCCATCGTACGGTACGCTGCCATCACCATTCTTGCGAATGGGAATGTAGCGTGCGCCGTAGTAACCGATGTGCCCATCTACGTCCGCATACACGTGATTTTGCGGCGCTCCGGCGTAAGTCGAGAGCGCGGCGCAGAACTCCTTCCAGTTGCGCGCACGATTCAAGCGGTGAAAGCTGCCCGCCCAATCAAGCGTGGCGTCCAAGGCTGTCCATTGCAAGGCAAATCGTTCGTTGTTCTTTTCCAAGACGATGGGGCCGTGGCGCGTAACCGTCACATCCAATGTAACGGTTTCGGTTTCGGGCTTGGTGGGAACGGTACGGACTTTGATTTCCTCCGTGCGCACTTCGGCGTCTTTCCAACCCTGGGGCGTTTGATAACGCTTTGGATTGGCGGTATCAAATTTTTCCTTGTACAAATCCTGCACGTCCGGCCCGATGTTCGTCATGCCCCACGCGATGCGTTCGTTGTGACCAATGATGACGCAGTGAATACCGGGGATCGAAACGCCTGCCACGCGCACGCCCGGCGCACTTAAATTGATGAGATACCAAATCGGCGGCACGGTCAGCGCCAGATGTGGATCGCTCGAAAGCAGCGGTTTCCCTGTCGCGCTTTTCTTGCCACTGATGACCCAGTTGTTGCTGGCGGCAAGGTCTTCGGCGTGCAAGCCAATGCGTTCCAGCGAGCGTTGTTTGACGGCTTCGTCTTGCTGCGCCAAGGCTAATAAATCGGTTCCGACTTTGACTTTGCTGGCGATAGCTTTTTTCGCTTTGGCCTTGACGTTGTCGTGACCAACTACCGGCGTATCCATTGTGGAATATTCATTGAAGAGTTGCTCGTATTGGGCCTTGGGCAAGTCGGCAAACGCCGCGCGCATCACATCCACCTGCCAGGAAGTGGTCAGGCTTTCGTGCATGATCAAGCCTATCGAGAGGCTATCGGCGGGCTGCCACGGGCGCGGCTTGTATTGCAGAATGCGAAACTCTAGCGGCAACGTCTTGTCATTACACGAAGCAATGTACGCATTAACGCCGCTGGCATACGCTTCCAGCAACATTTTCATCTCGCTCGTCATATTCGCAGCAGCCTGTGTAGACAGTCGCGCAAAGCCATACGTGCGCCGTCGCTTGTCTTCTTCCAACACAGCTTTGCCAAAGATTTCCGCCATCTCTCCCCGCGCAGTTCGTCGCAATACATCCATTTGCCACAAACGATCACTGGCCGTGACGTAGCCTTGCGCCAAGTATAAATCGTGATCGTTGTTGGCTTCGATGTGCGCAATGCCACGCTCATCCCGCTGCACGGTGACATTGTCTTTCAAACCAGCAACACGCAATGTATTGGTAGCTGTTTGTGCCGCCGCCGGGAATATTTGCGTAGCAAGGATGAATGCGATGCTTAGCATGAAAATAAGGCGTTGCCTGTTTCTTAACATAAATCAATTCTCCTTCAATGGATGGGGGAACAGAAATTATGTAGATGATAAGCGTGATGGTTGGGATTGTAAATGTGTGGCTTCAGACGTAAGCAGAGGGGAAAGATGCTAGCCGAGTCTGACCGAGCAGCGGCAAAAGCAACTGGCTTTTTGTTCGTATCAGAACCGCGCCCTTAGGCGAATCAGATGTTGCTCCAGCGCCTGGAAATCTTGCAGGTAAATGGCCGACGTGGCTTTAATCTCGCGCACGATCGCGCTGGACATTGCGCCCCCCGGCCCACAGCTTCGCGCAACAAGGTCAACGGCTTGACGTTCCCTTCGCTGTACATTCGCCCGTGCCCGTGGCGCGCTGGCGTAATTGCCTGATAACGGCGCTCCCAGCCTCGTCCACGCTCAGTCTGGTCATCTTTGAAATGGCTCGTATGGGGTACTCCAAATTACTCATAGCTGCCGTCGTTGCTCAACCTGGGCAATAAACTTATTTCTACCCGCGCCTTTATGGAAGAGCTTTTCCCAATCTTTGGCAAACCGAATCCTAATCGTTCTACGGTAACAAACACAGCCTAATAGCTGAAAGTCATGAGTCGCAGGCTCGTTTACAATTTAGCTATTTCATTTACGTTTCTCTGCCTGACTATACAGGCCGCGCAATTCAATGATGGTATAAATCAATCCGCTACCGAGTAGGAGGGTAGCAAATAGTCCTACCGCAAAAATCGTTACATTGGACATTCTATTTGCCCCCTAGCACGAGCTTGAAGTAATTCCCTACTCCAAGTATCGAAGGCACCCAAATGCCCACAAAAATGCCCGCCTCTTTATCCGGTGTCCCAAAGAATCCGAACCAGAGCGAGACGGAAAAAAGGAACGAGACAAAAGCGGCACTTAATATCAAATAGTCTGATTTTTTAAACATAAGTATCTCCTCGTTAGTTAATGAATCGCAGATGCCTTAGTTATTACGGTTCGCTATCGCCCGCAGTATCTGCATCGGGTGGAGTTCCAGCGGGTTAAGTCCTAGTAGCCAGGCCGAAAGGCTTGGTCGAACCCCAACGCCAAGCCTCGCAACCTGTCTGTTGCTCAATCGGATTTCCACCTGCCAATCACGGTCTGCTAACATCGCCATCACCTTGCCTAGAAACCGTTCCCGCTCGCGGCGAGACCGCCAGGTCTTGCATAGGGCACGTGCGACCAGTAGGTCAGGTAGCTCAATGGTGATGAGATTGTCAGCCGCTCGGACGTTAAGTCTGGTTTCCATCTATTGAGATACTGAGGCGGGCATAAAGGTCGAGTGGCTTTGGCATGGTTACGTAGTGGCCTGATCCCGCGTCCGCAGCTTCATGATACCGTTGACTTGCCACTTTGCGTGCTCGGCACTGGCTCCGGCGTTGCTCGGAACCAGCACTTCAAAGTTCTCAAACTCATAGGTAATTTCTGCCCCGCGGCCTGTAAGTTTATCGTAAAGCCCAATCGCTAAATCCGGCCAGGTGGTCGTTTCTGTATTTTTGTCGTTCATCTTCTTTCCTCCAAAATGTTTTAGGTTTCATAGTTAGCCTGGTCGTCGTTCATGACAAACCAGCCTGTGAATAAAAAATTGGCAATGTCCTAAGCCGCCATTCTGGATGAGCGTGCCCCAGCAATCTTATGCCCAGTTGCGACTTTATCGTGGCCGCACACGGGACAGGCCTCCATCAATGCCCAACACTTGTCCGGTAACCCAGCTTTGGGCAGGATCAAGCATCCACGCTATCGCTGAAGCCACGTCGGCAGGTTCTCCAATTCGTCCCAGCGCATGCATCGCCAGCGAACCTTGTAACGCTGCTTCATTCCCGGTGATGCGCGCTGTCAGTGGCGTGCGCACCAGTCCCGGCGCGACGCAATTGACGCGGATGCCGCGCCCGGCATACGAAGCAGCGGCGGAAAGGGTCAGCCCGATGATTCCAGCTTTAGCGGCGGCGATGGCTTCATGATTGGCTAAACCGATGCGCGCGGCAGCGGACGAGACCAGCACGATGGAACCGCCCGTTCGAGTCATGACGCGGGCGGCAGCGCGCACCGTCGCAAAGGCCGAACCAAGATTGATGTCCAGCGTCGCAGCCCACTCTGCATCGGTCGTTAAATGAGCGGGTTTGAGCAGGAGGGAGCCAATGCAATTGGCCACTCCATCAACCTGCCCAAAAGTCTCTTTAGCCTGATTGATGCACCCCTCCACCGATTCGGACTGCACACCAATGAGCGTAAAAGTCTGAGCTCCTGTCTCAGCCGCAAGCGCCGCGAGCTTCTCCGGGTCGCGTCCAGCCGCTAAGAGCCGCGTGCCTTGGGCAGCCAGGCGGCGACAAAGTTCTGAGCCAATGCCGCCCGTCGCGCCTAGCACCACAATGACCGGTGCCGTCTCTGATTCTCTTTTTTCGTTAGTTTGCATTTGTAGTTGAAAATAATTATTTAGCCTTCGGCTGTGATGTCGGCACGACCTCGGATGATTGCTCGCTGGTTTCAGTGACAAGGGTGGCCTCCGCTGACACTACCAACCCCGAAGAGTGCGGCCCCAAGTCTAAACACCTCCGTCGCACCCAATAACCAGATAAAGCACAACACCTATTAAGAAGGCGATAAACTGAATGGCTTGAATCATAAATGAAAATCCCTTGCGTATATCAACACCTGAGCGGTGCACTGTCTTTGATTTTGCGGTTTGGCACAGTGTTTATATCGGTAGACAGTGGCGAACAATTACCGCTTTCGCGCTGCCTTCCGTGTTTCTGGCCTTCTTATGTTTTGCCGCGCTGCCCCTCATCGCGCCCGGCTGCGGCGACAATGCCACGTAGCATTCCCGCAAATACAAATTGGTGGAGCGGGTAAAGCGCATACCAGTAAGCCAGACCTGCCAACCCAACCGGATCGAAAATAGCCGTCTGGCGAATCGTCGAGCCCATTTCATTAGGCTTTACTTCAAACTCCAGCCAAGCTCTGCCGGGTAATTTCATTTCGGCTGCGAGCCGTAAAAGATGGTTCGGCTCAAACTCTTCAACGCGCCAAAAATCTAGTGTTTCTCCTGTATTTAGCCAATCAGGATCACGACGTCCGCGACGCAGTCCAACACCACCTACCAGCAGATCCAGAAACCCTCGAATCCGCCACAGCCAATCGCCATAGTACCAACCGGTTTGGCCACCGATGCGTTGAATTGGCCTGAATGCTTGCGCAGAGACACAGTTGACTTGCACCCGACGCGAATCCACCAACCGCGAACCAAACCGGACACCGCCCCAAACCTCTGGTCGGCGGCCTGAAGAGAGCGCATCTGACCAGCGTGTCTCAGCATATTCCCGATCCTCGTGGCGCAAAGCCCGGGCGATGGCCTGCTGAATCCCGCGCGGGCGAACGCTAAAGACTTCAAGCGCCGACTGATCGCGCACCACGGTTGGATGGCGCAAGCTTTCAATCAGCTTGCGCCCAATCCGCGCATAAATAGGAGTAATCAATCCCAGCCAGAGGCTGGAGAGATGTGGCGTCAGAACAGGCACAGGAATGATGATGCGGCGCAAGCCGCGTTGCCGGGCATATTCCTGCATGATTTCCCCGTAAGAGGCTTGTTCCGTGCCGCCGATTTCAAAAGTCTGGTTTTGACCGAGCGGCAATTTCAATGCCTCGATCAAATACGCGAGCAGGTCTTCAATGGCGATGGGCTGCGCGGGCGTTGCCACCCAGCGCGGAGCGATCATCATCGGCAGCCGTTCCGTCAAAGCCCGGATCATCTCGAACGAGAGAGAGCCGGAACCAATGACTATCGAAGCCCGAAATTCTATGACTGGAACGCCGGATTCCCGCAAAATATGGCCGACTTCGTGTCGGCTGCGCAGGTGGGGAGAAAGCGATTCATCACTTTCTCCCAAGCCACCCAGATAAATGATCTGCTGAACCCCTGCGGCGCGGGCTGCGGTACCAAAATTATGGGCTGCCCGACGATCTTCAGCCTCAAAGTTTCCGCCCGTACTCATCGAATGCACGAGATAATAAGCCGTCTGCACCTCTTGCAACGCAGCGCCAAGACTGGCTGGGTCGAGCAAGTCGCCAGCGACAACTTCAGTGGCGGTGGCAACTCTGGAGCGAAGCGCCTCGGGCCGACGCGCCAAGCAACGAAGTCGGTAGCCAGAACCCTCCAGGTTCTTCAATAACCGCCCCCCCACATAACCCGTGGCACCGGTCAGCAAGACCAGCGGCCTTTGATTACTTACCTGGGGTGTTGCTGAGTTATCCTCTACCATGTCTTCCTACGTTGTGCTGAACCATCTCCACTAAAATAATGCGCGCCAGCTTCACTTGGTGTGTATTACGCTTTGAAACCTTGATTTCGGCATAAACACGAAAATACTCGGCGGGGCTGGTTGTATTGAGCGCATTGAGCTTAAATTGCATCCCGGTATCACCTGAATTTCTCTCACAAGAATCAATATAACTCACTGCCAATTTCCTGTCAAGCCTTTTTCCAGAAAAAGGCTTGACAAAGACTGGACAGAACTTAGACGAGACTAAGCAAAATCATGTTGTGCCTAAAATGGTAGCGGGATTGACACAGATTTCAGACTGTAGAGAATTACATAACATAGTGGTTTGCCCTTTCTCTTCGCTTTCAGTTTTTCTGAAAGGCCCTTCCGGTATTTTCGATTGACGGCAAAATATAGGAGCCTTTATGCTCGTTCAAGTTATAACGAGAACAATTACATCATTCTGTTTAGTGCAACGAATTTTCCGCCATGAAAATCACCAACATTGAAATCTTTCACTTACAAAGTGCCATTTCGCCTCCTTTTGGCTGGTCGCAGGGCTGGACAGATAAACGCTGCACCGGCTTAGTCAAACTCACGACTGACAACGGCCTGGTGGGATGGGGAGAAGGCGCAGGCGGCGCGGCCAGTGCCATCATACAAGAAATATTTGCACCGCTTCTGTTTGGGCAGAATCCCATGAACCGGATTGGCTTGTGGGAGAAAATGTTTCATGCCTTGTACAACGGCAATCTGGCAGGCGGTTTTGGCGGGAATGCGCTCAGCGCCATTGATATTGCCTTGTGGGACCTCGCAGGGAAAGCAACCGGATTGTCAGTCTCAGACCTGTTGGGAGGCCGAGTGCGCGATAAAATAGTCGCCTACGCCACAGGTCTTTACTACACTGATGGCGAGTTTCCGACTCGTTTACTGGACGAAGCCAGAGCGTATGTTGACGAAGGCTTCAAGGGAATGAAAACCAAGGTGGGCGGATTGCCCTTTGCCGAGGACATCAAACGGGTCACGGCACTACGAGAGGCCATTGGCCCATACGTTTACCTCGCCGTGGATGCCAATCAGGCTTACAACGCCGCCACAGCGATTAGGATGGGGCTGGCGCTGGCGGATTTGAATATTTGCTGGTTTGAAGAGCCGGTAAACACTAATGATCTGACCGCGTATCGGCAGGTGAAAGCCGCTTTACCCATGGCGATTGCCGGGGGGGAATGTTTGCGCACGCGCTTTGATTTCAGGGATTTTCTGGCAGAGCGCGTCATTGATATTGCCCAACCGGACATTATGCATGCGGGTGGACTGACCGAGATGCGGCGCATTGCCGATATGGCGAGCGCCTTTGGTGTTCGCGTTTACCCGCATGTCTGGGGTTCGCCAGTGATGATTGCGGCGACGCTGCATCTGGCTTCGATCCTTCCGCCGTGTCCACCTGCACGGCAACCGGAACCTTTTTTGCAGGAACCGGTCATGGAATTTGATCGCACGCCCAACGCCATTCGAGAAACACTGTGCGCCCAGCCCTTTGTCCAGCAGGACGGCTTTATCGCTGTTCCGCAAGACCCTGGGTTAGGCATCACCATTGATGAACAGTCGCTGGAAAAACTGACCGTTAAGTATTTGCATTGCGACTAAATGATCATACGCGCCTATCAGAGATGGTTGTGTGTACCTCAGTTTTGTTTTCAGAAATAACATCTATGCCAACAGATTCACTATTCATCAACGAACGGTTGACACGCCGCCAATTCCTTAACGTAAGCGCGGCGGGCGCATTCACATCGTTTGGCCTGCCGCCTGCGCCCAAGCGATTGCTCGGCATCACGGTGATGCCGGAGTTCATTCAAAATGAAAGCATTGCCGGTGTCCTGCGTAACCTCAAGCGCGCCGGAGCCAATGCGGTGACGACCTCGCCCTATGTTATGGAACTTGCCGATGAACGCAGCGGCAGTCGCGAACCACCTGACGATGCGGGGGCGGGCAAGGTGCGGTTGCTGGATCGTCCGTTGTGGGGACGGCACGAACTGTATGTGCGCACCGCACCGAGTTACGCGCCTGACCTCAAGTTCTATGCTGGCTTGCGCTATCAACCTTCAGTGCCCAATGAATTGACCAAACGCGACGGCCAGATCGTGGGCGAATTTGTGCGCGCCGCCAAAGCCGCTGGCTTGCAAGTTTATTTGCAGGTGCAGGCGGCGATTCCACCCGGCTATCGGGTGCAATTCGGTGGGCCGCAAGAGGATGACCGCGCGCGCTTGCCTGATGGACGCATTCCCCCACGACGCATGGCCAATAACGGCTCGCTCGCCAGTCCGCACATTCGCGCTTATACCGCTGCGCTCTTGCGCGATTTGTGCCACGCTTATCCAGAAATTGACGGCATTCGCACGGACTGGCCTGAATACCCGCCTTACCTGCTGGACGATGTGTTTCTCGATTTCAGCGTGCATGCCGAACAAGCCGCCGAGCGATTGGGCATTGATTTCAAACGAATGCGCGAGCAAGCGGCAGAATGTTACCGCACGCTGCACGGCGGCTTGACGAATGCTGATTTGGAACGCTGGTTGGAAGGCGACGGCGCGCGTTATCACTTGTCGAAATATCTGGTTGAGCATCCGGGGCTAGGCGACTTATTGCGTTTCAAAGCCATGCTCGCAGACGAATTGCTGGCAGGTTTCCGCAAGGTACTCGACGAAGCGGGCAAGCAACTGATGCCCAACGCTTTTCCGCCGCCGTTCTCGTTATTGGGCGGAATGGATTACGCACGCGTCGCGAAACACAGCGTTGGCATTGGCGTGAAGCTTTACACAATGCACTGGCCCTTGATGCTACGGTTTTATGGCGATGCGTTGCAAAGGGCGAATCCCGCGTTATCCGAAACCTTGTTGGCGCGGGTGCTGGTGCGTTTGCTTGACATCGCCGACGATCAAGGTTTGGCCAAATTATCTGCTTACCATTATCCCGAACCCCACGAAGCGCATCCGGTCGGCGCGCAAGCCCAAGCTCGCAAGATCAAGCAGGCGCAGGCTGAAAGTGGTGCCACGCCAGTTTATGCCATCGCGCATGGCGATGGGCCGCTGGCGGATTTTCGCCAACGCTTGCAGACGGCCTGGCGCGCCAGTCCGCACGGCATCTGGATCAATCGGTATGGCTATTTAAGCAATGCTAAATTGGCAGTTATTGGGCAAGTCTGTCGCAACTAGCGCGTGACCTTCAATAGGGAATATCGCAAACAAGCTTGGTTATGAAAGTCATTCAATCACATCTCAAACTCATCACCGTTATGGGCGCGTTGTGCGCGTTTGCATTGACCGCAATCAGCCAGCGCGAGGTTGCCGCCACCAGCTTCACGACAACGCAGACAGTTGATTTTGAGAAGCATATCCGTCCAATCTTGGAAGAAAAATGCAGCAAGTGTCACGGGACGGGAAAGCAACAATCAGGATTCCGCGTGGATCAGCGGGGAGCGCTGCTCAAAGGCGGATCATCCGGTCTGCCAGCCGGTGCGCTGCCAAGCCATCCCGAATTGCTCGATTATCTCGCCGCCGAATTCGTGAAACCGCAGGACAGTGGCGCGAAGTCGTGGAGCGTCAAAGACCTCATCCGCCGCATCGTGATGACCGACGCCTTCCGCCAATCCAGCGCGCCGCGCGAAGACGGGTTGCGAGCGGACGCCGGGGACACGCTGCTGTGGCGCTTTGCTCCGCGCCGCGTCGAGGCCGAAGTCATTCGTGATGCTGTCCTACAAGCCTCTGGCAAACTCGACCTCACGATTGGCGGTCGCGGCTACCGCATTCACAACGTCAAAAAAACCTATGCGCAGTGGGAGGTGGTTGATAATCATGGCCCGCAAACGTGGCGGCGCATGCTGTATCAGGAACGGATGCGCCGCGTGGACGACCAGATTTTCACCGCCTTCGATTTCCCCGATTGCGGTCAGGTTCGCCCCCGGCGTCTGGTTTCCACTACGCCGTTGCAGGCGCTCAATCTGATGAACAGCGACTTTGTCGTGGAGCAAGCCAACCTGCTCGCGCAATGTGCCGTGCAGGAAACCTCGCCAGTTGATTTTCAGGCGCAGGTGCAGCGTTGTTTTCAATTACTGCTCAACCGCCAGCCGAGCGACGCTGACCTTGCGGCTCGCATCGCAAGTTATAAACTAGCGGGCAAGATGCAGATGTCAGTTCCCAAAGTGATGGACCTTGCCAACGAACCGGAATCCATTCACAAAGAATACGGCCTTGATACCGGAACCGAACTGAAACGCGAATACGCCAAAAATTGTATCCTCGCGCGGCGGCATTGATTGCAGACTTGCAACAGCGGGGACTACTCGAACATACTCTGGTGGTGTGGTGCACTGAGTTCGGACGCATGCCCTTTCTGCAAGGCAACGGTACGGGGCGCGATCACAACCCCGACGCTTTCACTTGCTTCCTTGCCGGAGCAGGCGTGAAGAAGGCTTTCAGTTACGGCGAGAGCGATGAGTTCGGCGCAAAAGCGGTGGTCAATCCGGTCGAGGTTTACGATTTCAACGCGACGATACTGCACCTGATGGGGCTGCATCACGACCGGCTGACGTATTACCACAACGGCCTCGAACGCCGACTAACGAATGTGCATGGTCACGTCATCAAGGATTTACTAGCCTAACCCAAACAAGACGACGCCCCCCAAAGGCGTATCAATCAACATCCGTTGGCCAAACCTTTCGTCGAATAGACGCAGGTAGGCCGATTTTCCAGGAACAAACAGGAGGCTCCTTATGAAATCACGAATCCATCTGCTGGGCTTGGCGATGGCAATGTTGTTTTCCATTCCCACAGCCTTGGCGCAAAGCGACCGCGGAACTATTACCGGAAGTGTGGCTGACCAGAGCGGCGCAGTCATACCTGGTGTGCCAGTCGTCGCCACCAATCTTGCTTCGGGGGTTACGTTCAATGCGCAAAGCACTGATACGGGCAATTTCACAATCCCTTCGATTCCGGCAGGTTTATACAGCCTGCGGGTTGAAAAAGTAGGGTTTCGCACCTACCTGCGCACCGGCGTCACCGTACAGGTAGCGCAATCTGTGCGCGTGGATGTGACGCTGGAAATCGGAGAAGCCAGCGAAACGGTCACGGTGACGGCGGATGCTTCGTTATTGCGCACCGAATCGGTCGAGCAAAGCACGGTGCTCAATGGTGACAAGGTCAATCAGTTGCCGCTGAACTTTGCGAATAATGGCGTGCGCAACCCGCTGTCGTTTCTCTCGCTTGCGCCAGGCACTTCGATCACAGGCTGGAACAGTGTGCGCGTCAATGGCAGCCCGCGCGGCACGTTTCGCGTGATCTTTGAAGGGCAGGATTCGACCAGCGCGCTCGATCCGCGCCTGTTCAATGAATTGCAGCCGACGCTGGATGCCATTGAAGAGTTCACGGTGCAATCGAGCAACTTCTCGGCGGAATTCGGCCAAGTCGGCGGCGGCTTGCTGAACTTTACCGCGCGCTCCGGGACGAAAGCGTTTCATGGCTCGGTCTATGATTATCTGAACAATGAAGCGCTCAATGCCGCGCCGACCTTTGCCCCGATTGACGCGACGGGCAAAAAAACGAAAACCAAGATTCGCCAGCATGACTTCGGCGGCACGTTCGGCGGCCCGATCAAATTGCCGAAGAAACTGTTTGGCCCAGTTGGTTACGATGCAGATCGTACTTTCTTTTTCTTCTCGACTGAGGTCTATCATCAACGCGATAATCGCTTCAATGGCTTCGGCACCATCCCAACCAACCTCTATCGCAACGGCGACTTCAGCCAATTGCTGACGGGGCGCGTACTCGGCAAAGACACGCTCGGACGCGACATTCTCGAAGGCGCGATTTATGACCCGGCGACGACGCGCCTGGTGAATGGTCAGTTGGTACGTGATCAATTCCCCGGCAACAAAATTCCGACAGCGCGCTTCGATCCCGTTGCGGTCAAGGTCCAAAGCCTATTCCCGGCGGTGCAATCGCAATACGCCAACCTGCTCAACAACAATTTCGAGCGCCGCTTCAGCTATCGCCGCATCGAACAGATTTATAGTTGGAAGGTAGACCACAACTTCACTGACAACGCGAAGCTTTCGGTCTATTTCGGCATGCAGCGCACGCGCAAGGACAACGGGCAGGACGGCTTGCCCGATCCAATTTCGGCGCGGCGCGATCAACCGATCACCAGCAAGACGGTGCGTATCAACTACGACCACACCCTGCGCCCGACGTTGCTCAATCACTTCGGCATCGGTTATCAGCGGTATTACAACCCTGACACCACGCCGATCACCGACTATGATTCAGTGACGCAACTGGGATTGCGTGGCGCGCTTGTGCCAGGCTTTCCACGCATCACTAATCTGGGAGCGGCGGATAATATCGGGCCAACCAATTATCAGTTGTATACCGCCGACAAACCGACGGTCTATGAAAACATGACCTGGAGTCACGGCAACCATTCAACCAAATTCGGCGGCGAATTCCGCATTGACACCTTCAACAACCTGGCTCAACAGGGCGCGCTCGGCACTTATGCTTTTGCCGGAGCGCAGACAGGTTTGCCCTATCTGAACACCACGAATATCGGGGGCGGTTCTATCGGGTCAAACTATGCCAGCTTCCTGTTAGGTCTGGTGGATAACGCTTCGATCAGCAATCCCACCTCGGTTGGCTTTCGCCGCGCGACCTGGGCGGCTTTCGTGCAGGACGACTGGAAAGTTCGCTCTGGACTGACGCTAAATCTAGGCTTGCGCTACGATTTCCAGAACCCGCTGCACGAAGTGCATGATCGCCTTTCGATGTTCGATCCGACGATTCCGAATCCGGCGGCGGGCGGACTGAAAGGCGCGACGCGGTATATCGGCAATGGCCCAGGCCGTTGCAACTGTGACTTTGCCGAAACCTATCCCTGGGCGTTCGGCCCGCGCTTGGGCGCGGCCTGGTCAATCAATCCCAAAACCGTATTGCGTCTGGGTTGGGGCATTACTTACGGACAATTGAGCGGGTTCAGCTACCTCGGCGCAGGCCAGGCACTGGGCTTTGGTTTCAACGCACAATCGTTCAGTACACCGGCCTTTGGTGACGCGGCTTTTCAATTCAAGAATGGCTTGACTTATAACACGGCAGATTTATACGCCGTCAATTTGAACCCCGGCATCCGCCCCCAAATCGGACAATTGAACTCACCGCCCGCTCACCTCGATGCGAACGCAGGTCGTCCGCCCCGCATCAGCAATTGGGCGATCAATTTACAACGTGAACTCGGCAAAAACCTGGTGGTAGAGGTCGCCTATGTCGGCAATCGCGGCGTGTGGTTTGAAGCCAACGGCTTGCTCAACCTCAACGCCGTGACGCCAGAGATGTTGCGGGCGCGTGGACTGGATGTGACAAAGGCCGATGACCGGACGTTGCTGACTTCACGGCTTGATTCGGCGCTGGCCAAATCACGCGGGTTCGGCGCTGCGCCTTATGCGGGCTTCCCGCTATCGGCGACGGTTGCGCAAAGTCTGCGTCCTTTCCCTCACTTCGGCACCCTGAACGTAGACCTCGCGCCGTTGGGCAACGTCTGGTACGACTCGTTGCAGGCGAAGGTGACGAAACGCTTCTCGAAAGGACTGGATTTCACTATCGCTTACACTTTCTCGAAGAACCTGGCGACCGTAGTGGAACAGGGAGGCGCGACGACACGCGTCAACGATGTCTTCAACTGGGCCTCGCTGAAGGCGCTCTCGCCAAATGACCAGCCGCATGTCTTCGTGACGAACTTCCGTTACGAAGTGCCGGCCTTCGGTTTCATCAATCGCAATGGCTTGACACGCACATTGCTGGCGGGTTGGAACATCAGCGGCATTCTGCGCTATAGCAGCGGCGAACCGATTCCGGTGCCGAACGGGCAGAATAATCTCGCTCAGTTGCTCTTTCGCGGCACCTACGCCAATCGTGTGGAGGGGCAACCGCTTTTCACCAAAGACCTGAATTGTGGTTGCATTGATCCGCGCAAGGACTTCGTGCTGAATCCGGCGGCGTGGGCCGATCCGGCACCGGGGACGTTCGGTCAGTCCGCGCCTTATTACTCAGATTATCGTTTCGCGCGGGTGTATGACGAGAATCTGAGCTTTG
Organism: uncultured Acidobacteriota bacterium; assembly: GCA_963794955.1. GTDB lineage: Bacteria > Acidobacteriota > Blastocatellia > RBC074 > RBC074 > JAFDVL01. The sequence goes on along the minus strand of CAWCGF010000003.1, from coordinate 298,855 downwards.
GCAAGATCACGAAAATCGGCGAACGCATGAGTTTCGAGTTGCGTGCCGAATTTTTCAACATCCTCAATCGCGTCCGGCTGAATGGCCCCGATAACGGCAATGCGCTGGCGACCCAGCGGCGTGACGCCGCCGGAAACATTATTTCCGGTTTCGGGCGCATTGACCCCGGCACGACGGCCAGCGCGCCGCGCAGTGGGCAAATCGCCTTGCGCCTGCGGTTCTGACGTATTGGCGGCGTGGGACCAGATACCCTCTGATCCCACGCCGCCAGCTTCTCATTACTACCAATAATGCTTGTAAGTCAGACCTTATTACTCATGCTGGCGTTGCTGTTCGGGCACAGCGAAAGCAGGCCGTTGTTCGAGGAAGTTCCGGCCTCGCGCAGCGGTATTTCATTCGTGCACAACAATGCGCTTTCGCCGACACGTTACCTGCCCGAATCCATGGGGCCGGGCGTGGCGATTTTTGATTTCGACAATGACGGCTGGATGGATTTGTACTTTCCCAATAGCGGCCCGTGCGATTTCTTTCAGCCAAAAGAGAAGCTGCGCAACGCGCTCTATCGCAACAATCACGATGGCACCTTCACCGATGTGACAGAAAAGGCCGGAGTCAGCGGGCGTGATTTTGGCCTCGGCGCAGCAGCGGCAGATTACGATGGCGATGGCTGGGTTGATTTGCTGGTGACGAATTATGGCGTGAATGTGTTGTATCGCAATAACGGCAATGGAACGTTTAGCGATGTCACGCGCAAAGCCAGGCTGGAGGCGTCGGGCTTATGGACGGCGGCGGTCTGGTTCGATTACGATGGCAACGGCACGCTTGATTTGTTTGTCGGTCATTTCGCGCAGTTCAATCAAACGCTCGAACGCAAATGTGAACAAAACGGCGTGCGGCATTACTGCCATCCGGTCGTTTATGATCCCTGGCCGAGCCGCCTTTATCGCAATAATGGCGAGGGAACGTTCACTGATGTCAGTGCGGCCTCCGGCATCGGCAAATACGCGGGCAAAACCTTTGGCGCAGTGGCGACCGACATCAACAACGACGGCTGGCTCGACCTGTTTGTCGCCAACGATTCCGAACCGAATTTTCTGTTTCTCAATCAAACCAACGGAACGTTTAAGGAAATCGGCTTCGAGGCTGACGTAGCCTATAACCCCGACGGCGTGGCGCGTTCGGGGATGGGCGTTGACGCCGCTGATTATGATGGCGACGGGTACGAAGACTTGTTTGTCGCCAATTTCAATCACGAGCGGTTTTCGCTTTACCGCAATCGCGGCGCTTTGTCCTTCAGCGACGAAGCAGGTGCGACCGGCATCGGAGTGGCGACACAAATGTACAGCGGTTGGGGCCTGCGCTTCTTCGATTTTGATCTGGATGGCGACCAGGATTTGATCGTATGTAACGGTCATCCCGACGATCTGATCGAAACGATCAATACAACGCTCAAACACAAAGAACCGATCTTGCTCTTTGAAAAGCGTGGTCGTGATTTCGTCAACCTCGGCGCGGCGGCGGGCGCGGCCTTCACGCAAAGCTATCCAGCGCGTGGTCTTGCGGTCGGTGATTTGAATAACGACGGCGCGCCCGATGTCATCATCGCCAACAACGGCGCGGCTCCTTTGTTGCTGCGAAACCGCAATGGCGCAGGCAATCACTGGCTCGGCCTGAATTTGCCTGGGGCAGCGGTAGGCGCGCGCCTCACCTGGTCAGTCGGAGGCCTGCGCCGCAGCCGTTTGAAGACAGCAGGCGGCAGTTACCTTTCGTCACACGATCCACGCGAATTGCTGGGTGGTGGAGCCGCGAAAAAAATTGACTGGCTGGAAGTGCGCTGGCCAGGAAAACAAGGCCGCGTTGACCGTTTTGAGAATATCGCGGTGGACAGGTATTACAGCTTGAAACAGGGAGGAAAACTCGAATGACAGCGATCTTCCAACCTGCCTCTCAGTTGTTTCTGTTGTCGCTTTGCCTTGCGGCTTTCAACCGGGTGCTATCTCTTCCATTCTTTGCCCCGACAGGGACATTGGAAATTAGCTGCTGGTTGCGCTATGCTCCACCACCGGATCAGGCAGCGAGATATTTGCGCCCCAACAGGGGCACGGGCCCAACGCTTCGGTTTATGGCCCCTGACGGGGCTTATGCGCCGGATTCCAGTGGTTGCGCGACGCTCCACCAGCGGCTAATTTCCGCTGCGCCTTCAGCGCAAAAAATATTGATCGCGGCCTTTCGGCCTAATTCGCATCCGTTTGCTAATCGCTCTCTTGCCCTTGCTAGTGGTGTCGCTGCGCAGGAATCGCGGGAACAAGCCGCAGCGCAGGCCTATCAAAAAGCCAGTGCGCTGTTTCAGCAACAACAGCTTGAGCAATCGCTGGCGGCGGTCGAGCAGGCGCTCAAACTCAATCCGAAACTCACTGCCGCGCTCACGCTCAAGGCGCGACTGGCGCTGGCCGCTGAACGATATGATGTAGCCATTGCTTGCCTGCTGCGCGTCATTGAGATCGAACCGGATAACGCGCCGGCTCATTTTCTGCTCGGTTTCAGCCGTTATGTTGAAAACGATTTCAAGCACGCCTTGCCCGCGCTCGAACAGGCGCGGCAGTTGCAGCCCACCGAGGCGCGAACGCATTTCTATCTCGCGCTGACTTATGAAGCACTGGGGCGGACAGAGGAGGCAATCGCTGGTTACGAGCAAGCATCGAAACTGGAAATGGCCGGAGGCGCAGCCCTTGCCGACACGCTGGTGGCTTACGCCCGTTTGCTGTTCACGCTTGGCAGATTCGCTGCGAGTGAAAAGCTGATTGATCGCGCCCTACTGGCAGAAGCCAATTCGCGTGATGCGCAGTATGAAAAAGGCCGCCTGCTGCTTGAGCGGCAAGCATACGCCGCTGCCATCAAACACGGGCAACAGGCATTAGCATTGCCGGGCGTTGGCACGACCGCGCGACAGATTCATTTTTTGCTGGCCAAGGCTTTTTCAAAAACTGGTCAGAAAGAATTGGCGGCGGAGCATCTGGCGAAATTCCGTGCCGAGCCGCCACCGCTGCGCCGATGATGGATCTGTTTTCTATATGACGTTTCTTCACTCGCTGAAAATTGTTCTGCTTTGCTGCGTGCTGTTAGCCGTGTATTTGGCGGGGCAATTCAGCGAGGCGCGCGTGATGAAGGCCGACGAACCGGCAACTTATGTTGGCAACGAAGCCTGTGCCAAATGCCATGCCGCTATCGCGCGCCGCTACGCCCAAACGCCAATGGCGCAAAGCAGCGGCGTGGTGACAGACGAAATGGCCACGGGCGAGTTCGTCCACCAAGCCTCCGGTGTGCGTTATCGCATCACCAAAGACAAAGGCGCAGTGTGGCTGGAGTACCAACGAAGCGGCGCGGCGGCGTTGCAAGGACGGCGGCAGTTGCATTACTTCATCGGCTCGAATGCTGCCGGACGCAGCTTCCTGCTGGCGCTTGACCGCTTTCTCTTTCAAGCTCCCGTGACCTGGTACGCGCAGGCCAACAAATGGGACGCTTCACCGGGTTACGAAGCGGACCGCGAACTGCGGCTCAATCGTCCGATTGATGCCAATTGTCTGTACTGCCACACCTCGCAGGCGCAGCCAATTTTTGGCACGCTGAATCGTTATGCCGAGCCGCCTTTCAAACAAGCAGGCATCAGTTGCGAACGCTGTCACGGTCCCGGTTCGTTGCACATAGCAGGCAAAGCCAAAATGGTAAACCCGGCCTCGCTCGAGGCGGCACGACGCGATTCAGTTTGTGCGCAATGCCATCTGTCCGGCGCGGCACGTGTCGAACTGCCCCGCCGCCGCCTTGCTTTTTATCGTCCAGGCGAACGGCTGTCGGATTATGTTTCTTACTTCGTTTTCGAGCAGGCCGGAGCTGGATTAAAGGTCAACAGTCACGTTGAAAACTTGGCCGAGAGCAGTTGCTGGCAAAAGTCAGCAGGGCGCATGTCGTGCCTCAGTTGTCACGAGCCGCATTCGGTGCCTGCCGAGCAGGAGCGCACGGCCTACTTTCGCGGCAAATGCCTGACATGTCACCAGTCGGCTTCACTGCCTGCGAACGAACGCCATACTGCCAGGGCGGATTGCATCAGTTGTCATATGCCAAAAGCTGGGACAGTGGATGGCGGGCATGGCGTGATGACCAATCACAGCATTCAACGAGAGCCGCGCTCGCCTGTGAATGCAGCTAGCGGTCTAACGGCTGATCGCCGCCTGATGGCCTTCGCCGGATTCGAGTCGGACGCTCGTAGTCTGGGTCTGGCTTATGCCGAACTCGCATTGCAGAGCGGTGCGGCTTTGCACCGCAACGAGGCACGGCGTTTGTTGCAGGAAGCTTTGCCTGCGTACACTGCTGATGCCGAGTTATTGACGCGCCTTGCCTTTCTTTATCAGGCCCAGGGCGATTTGGAGCGGGCGCTCAAGCTTTACGAAATGGCATTGCGGGCTGAGCCTGAACGCGTGCCGCAATGCGTCATTGCCACCGTCAACGCGGGCAGCATTCACGCCTCGCGGGGGAATCTCAACCGCGCAATGACGCTCTGGCAGGACGCGCTCAACCGCAATCCCGGCCTGCGTGAAGCGGCGCTCAATTTGGCCACAAGTTGGCAATCGCAGGGTCAAACTCGCAAGGCCGAAGAATTCATCCAGCATTTGTTGCGCTTCGACCCGGATGCTCTTAAAGGGCAGAAACCGTTACGCAATAAATAGCCTTAAGATTTAACCCAAAGGAGTTCAGCGTGTCCCGCTATTCTTCGTGATGAAAACTTTCAAGTGACGTACAGCAAGAGCGGCATGCGCAAGCGGTTCACGCGGATGGAGTGGAGTTACCCACACAGACGCAAGCTCTATCATCGCCGGACGCCTGAGGATCAATGAAGAGGAAATGCGCGCGACATTGGCAGCTTGGCGCAACGCGGCGTCAAGGTGGCGTTTTTGGCGCGCGATCAAAGCAAGGTTTATTTTGGGAATTTTAGATTTATTCAGACTCGACGGAAAAACCGCTTTAGTAACCGGCTGCAAACGCGGCATCGGCAAAGCGATGGCGCTTGCGCTCGCCGAAGCCGGAGCCGACATCATCGGTGTCAGCCAATCGCTCGAAGCATCGGGAAGCGGCGTAGAAAACAAAGTCATCAGTCGTGGCCGCAAATTCAAAGGCTACACTTGTGATTTTGCCAACCGTACGGCGGTATATGCATTCATCCATCAGGTCAAAGCCGATTTCCCGGTGATAGACATTCTGGTCAACAACGCGGGCACAATTTTGCGCAAGCCCGCCGCCGAATACCCCGATGAATATTGGGACAAGGTGATGGAGATCAATCTCAATTCGCAATTTGTGTTGAGCCGCGAACTGGGCAAAGAGATGGTCGCGCGCGGCTCAGGCAAGATCATTTTCACGGCCTCGCTGCTGACCTTTCAGGGCGGCATTACCGTACCCGGTTACGCCGCCAGCAAAGGCGCAATCGGGCAGCTTACGATGGCGCTTGCCAACGAATGGGCGGGGCAAGGCGTACAGGTCAATGCCATCGCGCCAGGTTATATCGCGACGGACAATACAGTGGCGTTACAAACGGATGCGGGACGCAATACCGCGATTCTCGCGCGCATCCCCGCCGGACGATGGGGCGAACCAGATGACCTGAGCGGCGCGGTCGTCTTTCTGGCTTCGTCGGCGTCGAATTATGTCAACGGCACGATACTGACAGTAGATGGCGGCTGGATGGGACGTTAAGAGGTTATTGCTAGCACTTTGGCAAGCTGCAAGGCTTACTGTTTTACGCAGCAGACAACGCGTCTGCACTTTGGGCGGGCTGGCAGCCCACCCCACATTTTAAGGAGGCATTTAATGAGACATGGGCAAACGTTACGATTCTTTGTATTCAGTTTTCTGCTTGTGTGTTCGGCTGTCACGGCCAGCGCTCAAGTCACTACGGCGGATTTGGTCGGCACAGTGCGCGACAACAGCGGCGCGGTCGTGCGCGGCGTCAAGGTCACACTAACCAACACGGCGATGGGCGTGAGCCGCAGCGTCGTCACCGATGATTCGGGCAATTACGTTTTCACGGCATTGCAACCAGGCGGCTATTCGCTGACAGTGGAAGCGCAGGGCTTTCGCAAAGTTGAACGCACGGGCGTCGAGTTACAGGTCAATCAACGCGCGCAGGTAGATTTCGAGTTGCAGGTTGGCGCGGTTGGCGAAACCGTGCAAATCACCGGCGCGCCTCCATTACTCGAAAGTCAATCATCCGTCCTTGGCAGCGTGATTCAGGAACGACAGGTGCAGGACTTGCCGCTCAATGGGCGCAACTTCGTGCAACTGGCAATTTTGAGTCCGGGCGTCAGCGGCGCGGGTTCGGGCATGCGTGGAACGATTATGAGCGGCACGCGGCCTGATGATTTGCGGCCCGGTACGGAGTTGTTCGTCAATGGCAACCGCGAAAGCTCGAATAACTATCTCTATGACGGCATAGACAACAACGACCGCCTGACGCTGGCGATTGTCGTGCGCCCTGCGGTCGAGGCCATCAAGGAATTTAAGATTCAGACCAATCTCTTTTCCGCCGAACAGGGCCGCAATCCCGGTGGGCAGGTCAACGTCGTCACGAAATCTGGCGGCAATGATTTTCACGGCGTAGGGTATGAATTCCTGCGCAACAATGCGCTCGACGCCAATAACTTTTTCTCGAATCGCGCCGGGCAAAAGAAACCGCCGTTCCGCCAGAACCAATTTGGCGGTGCCTTCGGCGGGCCGATCATCAAGAACAAAACGTTTTTCTTTGGCGATTATGATGGCTTCCGGCAGCGGCTGGGGCGCGTGTTCGTTAACACCGTGCCGACGCTGAAGATGCGACAGGGCGATTTCAGCGAGATCACAGCGGGCATCTTCGATCCGGCGACCACAGTGCAGAATGGCACTGCCTTCACGCGCCAACAGTTCGCCAACAATCTGATTCCGCAAAATCGCTGGGACCCGGTAACGGCGAAATTGATTAACGCTTATCCGCTGCCAACGACTTCGGGCCTGGTTAACAATCTGGTCACGTCGCCGACGCGCAGGCAGGATTGGGATCAATACGATGTGCGCGTAGATCACACGCAAAGCGAGCGTGACAACTTCTTCGCACGCTATTCGTGGTCAAAAACCGCGACGACTAATCCGTTCACCTTCCCGGCAGTCAACCTGCCCGGCGTAGGCAAATCCGTCGGCATCGGCAACGAAGATACCTTCGCGGGTACTTCGACCCTGCTTGCGCATCACGCGGTTATCAACTGGGTGCATGTGTTTTCACCGCGTATCCTGCTGGACTTGCGCGCTGGCTATGCGCGCTTCCAACTTGATTTCACCCAAGCTGACGTAGAAGCTGGCGATAAGCTCGGCAACAAGCTCGGCGTGCCGAATTCGAATCAGCAGGATCAGCAAAATGGGCTGCCGATTTTCAGTCCGGCGAATTTCACGGGCATCGGCCATAGCCGCTCGCTGCCGATTTTGCGGCGCGAAAACACCTATCAATATGTGGGCAACCTGACCTTCACGGGTAGCGCGCACACGATCAAGACCGGCCTTGACGTGCGTCGCCGCCATCTGACCGAATATCAAACCAATCGCGGCAACGGTCGTTTCAACTTCTCACCGAACATCACCAACAATCCGGCTAATAATTCAGGCGGCAACTCAATGGCCTCGTTCCTGTTAGGCGCGCCAAGCCTGATTGAACAGGATTATCTGCTCGCTTGGGTTGGCATTCGCGGGACGGAATACAGCGCCTACGTGGCGGACGATTGGCGCGTGACACAAAAGCTGACCTTGAATCTTGGGCCTGCGTTACGAACTTGATACGCCTTACAGCGAAGTGGCAAATCGCTGGGCGAACTTCGATCCGCGCACGGCAACGGTGCTGGTCGCGGGGCGCAACGGCGTAGACAAATACGCGGGCGTCAATACCTTCAAAAAAGGTTTTGCGCCGCGCTTCGGCTTCGCCTATCAGCTTGGAGATAAGACTGTCGTGCGCGGTGGCGCGGGCATTTTCTGGAACACAGCGGGACACGGCGGCAATGCGCTGCGCTTGCAACGTCACGTGCCATTCGGGCCAATTTACAGTTTTTCGCCCAGCAACTTTTTTGTCACGCGGCGCGTGAGCGATGGCTTCCCAACGATTCCGGCGCTAAACCTCGCCAATGCTGACACCCCAAGTGGCAGTGTCATTGGTGTTGATCCAAACTATCAGCCCGGTTATGCCCAGCAATTCAACCTGACGGTGCAGCATGAACTGCCGTCTTCCCTGCTCCTGAAGGCTTCTTACGTCAGCAATCTGGGTCGTCATCTGGACACGAGCTACAACCTCAATCAAGCGGTGCCGGGCGCGGGCGCGGTCAACAATCGCAGGCCGTTTTTCGCCGTGCGGCCAACGCTGGCCGACGTGACCTGGGCGGTGTCGGACGGACTCGCCGCGTATCACGCCTTTCAATTCAGCGCCGAGAAACGGTTGACGCATGGGTTGAGCGGTTTGCTCTCTTACACATGGGGGCATTCGATTGATACGGTGGGGCAGAGCTTTGGCGGCGGCGCTGACGGCCCGTTGCCGCAAGACCCGCTCAATCGCCGGGCAGATCGCGGCAATTCGCCGTTCGACATTCGCCATCGTCTGACCATCGCCTGGAATTACTCACTGCCCTTCGGCAAAGGCCAGAAGTGGCTCAGCGGGGGTGGCCCAGTGGATTACGTGCTGGGCGGCTGGCAAATCAACGGCATCAACACCTTCCAAACCGGGTTGCCTTTCACGCCGACGGCCAATTCATCGCCGCTCAATACCGGCACGGGCAGCCGTCCCAATCGCATCGGCAATGGCACGTTGTCGAATGGAACCGTAGATCGTTGGTTTGATACAGCGGCTTTTACGACACCAGCGCAATTCACTTATGGCAATTCAGGTCGTAATATTCTGTACGGGCCGGGACGCGTAAACTTCGACTTTTCGGTCTTCAAAGAATTCCGCCTCGTTGAAAAATTGAAGCTGCAATTCCGCACGGAATTTTTCAATCTCTTCAACCATACGCAATTCGATTTGCCGAATGCGGCCATCGGGGCCAGCAATGCCGGAACCATCACGGGCATCGTCGGGACGCCGCGCCAGATTCAATTCGGCTTGAAACTGGTCTTTTGAAAACGCGGAACACGCGGAATGACGGAACAAACCGAAAGATGTTGAAGAAAATTTCCGTTTGTTCTGTTCTTTCCGTGTATTCCATACTCTCTCTGACTTACCAACAAGGACAAATTATGCAAGAAAAAAAAGAGAAAGACAGCACCGACCTGCAACGCCGCTCGTTGCTCAAAAACACTGCGGCGGCGACGCTGGGACTCGGCGCGATGAATGCCGCTGCCAATACGGAAGCGCATGCGGAAGAGATTATCGCACCGCGTGCGCCCGTCCCTGAAATCGCACAGCAACCAGCACGCCCCACAGTGCGCGAAAGCGTCAAGATCACCAGACTGGAAACCTTTCTGGTTAAGCCGCGCTGGCTTTTCCTGAAAATTCACACCAACGTTGGCGTCGTCGGACTGGGTGAACCCGTTACCGAAGGCCGCGCGCTGACCTGCGCCGCAGCCATCAAGGAGACCGAGTCCTATCTGATCGGCAAAGACCCGCGCGCCGTGCAACAGCACTGGCAGGCGATTTATCGTCACGCCTTTTATCGCGGTGGGCCAATCCTGACTTCGGCGCTGAGCGGCATTGACCAGGCGCTCTGGGACATTAAAGGCAAACTGCTGGGCGTTCCGGTTTATGAATTGCTCGGCGGCCCCACACGTCAGCGCATCCGCGTCTATGCGCACGCGGGCACACCTGAACTGGTCAAAGAAAAACGGGCGCAAGGGTTCACAGCCTTCAAGACCGGCCCGGCCAAGCTCAACAATCGCAACGCTCGCCAAGTCGAGAACCGCGCCTGGATCGAAAACGCCGCCGCCAAATTCGGCGAATTGAAAGCCCTGGTCGGCAAAGACGGGGATCTCGGTATTGATTTTCACGGCGCTGTCCCGCCCGGCACAGCCAAAATTTTAATGAAAGAACTCGAACAGTTTCAGCCCTTCTTTTACGAAGAAGTCATCAACTGCCAAGACGTAGACGGCATGGCCGAGTTAGCCAAAACGACGCATATTCCGATTGCGACGGGCGAACGCATCTTTACCAAATGGGGCTTCCGCGAAATTCTTGAAAAGCGCGCCGCCATCATCCTGCAACCCGACCTGTGCCACGCCGGCGGCATCAGCGAAGTTCATGCAATTGCCAAAATGGCCGAGGCTTATTACGCCTCGATTGCGCCGCACAATCCGCTTGGCCCGATTTCATTGGCGGCGGGCTTGCAGATTGCCGCTTCGATTCCGAACTTCCTGTGCCAAGAGCAAGTAAGTTTAGGCGAAGGCTACATCAAGAATCCGTTCAAGGTTCGTGATGGCTATCTTGATTTGCCGACCGGGCCGGGGCTGGGCATTGAGCTTGACGAAGAAGCCATGAAAGACAAGCTTGGTCACGATTGGAAAAATCAGGAATCTTATGACCCGGATGATGGATCGGTGGTGGATTGGTAGTTCGTTGAGCGAGCTATAGACCTCAAGCAAATAAGGGTGGCGCACCCAGCCCTGGTGGCGTTGCTTTGATTTGCTTGAGGTCTATAACGTTTCTTCCCAGAGTTGTCGGGCAAGAGACAGACGCGCGATGATTGATCAAATGAAAATTACAGCTATTGAGACAGGACATTATGTCATCCCGCTGCCCCTTGTGCTGACTGATTCGACGCACGGAAAAATGCCGCATTTCGAACTTGTGACCTGTCGCATCATAACGGATAGCGGCGCAACCGGACTCGGTTACACTTACACCGTAGGCGCAGGCGCAGCCGCGATTCATTCGCTCATCACCAAAGAACTCACGCCGCTGCTCATCGGCGCAGACCCGCGCCGTATCGAACAACTCTGGAAACAAATGTGGTGGCATCTGCATTACGTGGGTCGCGGCGGACTCGTCACATTCGCCCTCGCCGCCGTAGACATTGCGCTCTGGGACCTCAAGGCGCGCGCTGCTGACGAACCGCTCTGGCGCTTCCTCGGTGGACACGATCCCCGCGTGAAGGTGTATGCCGGAGGCATTGATTTGCAAATGCCGCTCGATGAATTGCGGCAGCAGACACAGCAAAATCTCGAACGCGGCTTTCGTGCGATCAAGATGAAAGTCGGGCGCGAAAACCTGGCTGAAGACATTCAGCGCGTCGCGGCAATGCGTGAATATGTCGGCCCCGACATCGTGTTGATGACTGACGCCAACATGGCTTGGAGTGTTGAGAAAGCCATCCGCGCTTCGCACGCCTTTGCTGAATACGATGTCTATTGGCTGGAAGAGCCGACGATCCCCGACGACATCACGGGCAATCGCCGCATCGAACGCGAAGGCCGCGTGGCCGTTGCTTCAGGCGAAAACCTACACACAATTTATGAGTTTCAAAAGATGATCGGAGACGCGGGCATTGCCTTTCCCGAACCCGACATCACTAACCTCGGTGGCATTACGCCCTGGCTGAAAGTCGCGCATCTGGCTGAAGCACACAATCGCCCCGTCACGACGCACGGCGTACACGATTTGCACGTGCATTTGCTGGCGGCGATTCCCAATGCCTCCTATCTCGAAGCGCACGGCTTCGGGTTGGAAAAATACCTGAAACATCCAATGAAGTTTGCGGATGGCTATACGCTCGCGCCTGACCGACCGGGCCACGGCGTTGAATTCGATTTGGACAAGCTCTCGCGTCAGCGAATCAAGGGGGAACCCCCAGCTACGGGATGAACAGTCCCACGGGTGTTTTCGTAACCGATATTTTTCTGCCTAATCAGCTTGCCACAGCTATTCTTTGTACGAAGAGTCCGTGCGATCCAGCTTGCGTAACAATGCAGGCCATACCAGGTCGCCGCCCAAACCTTTTGTCACCTGCGCAGATTGCGCCTGAATGCCGCGCAAAATCGGTTCGGCGATTATGGTCAATTCACCGCCCGCCTGCGCCATTATTTGTGTGCGACAGGCGGCTTCCAGAATGTACATCGCCAGGAAGGCTTCGGCGGCATTACGCCCGACGGTCAGTAAACCGTGATTGCGCAAAATCAACACGCGGTTGGTGCCGAGAGCAGCGACTAACCGCGGCTTTTCGTCTTCGTTCAGCGCCACGCCTTCGTAGTTGTGATAGCCGAGCGACGATAACGGAAACAAGGAAAACTGCGAGATTGGCAACAAGCCGTTTTTTTGTGCCGAGACGGCTACGCCCGACAGCGTGTGCGTGTGATAGACACAGTGAGCATCTTCGCGTGCTTCGTGGACAGCACTGTGAATCGTAAATCCGGCGGGATTGATCGGGTGCGGCGAATCCATCACCTTGTTGCCGTGCAAATCAATTTTCACCAAACTGGATGCGGTGATTTCTTCAAACAGAAAACCATACGGATTGATCAGAAAATGATGTTCTGGCCCCGGCACGCGCATCGAAATATGCGTAAAGACCAGATCATCCCATTTGTACAACGCGGTCAGGCGATACAGCGCGGCCAACTCAACACGCGCTTGCCATTCGGCTTCGGAGACTTGTTCACGAACGGATTTGGTTGCTGTGGTCATAAGAATTCCTTTTAGTTGTTCGGGAGGTCTATGGAGTACAACTTCTTACCTTCAATGTTGTGCAAGCTGACCGTCATTGCTTTGGTTTTGCCGTCAATTTTAATCGCGCCGAAAAACTGGAAGCCATCTTGCGGTGAGCGATTGGCTTTCATGCCCTTGGGAATACCAACGAATTTCACTTCCGGGCCAAACGTGTTGTCCATCTCGCCGGGGCCAAACGTACCCGCATTCAGCGGCCCGGCGACGAATTCCCAAAACGGGGCGAAGTCGGTGAATTGCGCTTTCGCCGGATGGTAGTAATGCGCCGCGCAATAATGCACATCCGCCGTAATCCACACGACGTTTTTGATCTTGCGCTGCTTGATGAAACGCAGCAATTCCGCCAGTTCTAATTCGCGTCCGAGCGCGGGGCCGTTGCCGTTCGCAAACGATTCGTAATCGGTTCGGCCATCCTTCACGATAATGCCAATCGGCATATCGCTGGCAATCACTTTCCACGTGGCCTTTGAATGCAGCAATCGTTGCTTGATCCATTCAAGCTGTGCGCTGCCAAGGAATTTTGTGTCGTCGTTCGGCGCAGATTGATTGTTCGGCGTATTACGACCGCGATAGCTGCGTTCATCCAACATCACCACATCCACGAGCGGGCCGTAATGGTACGCCCGATAAACCCGCTCAGGATCAAGCGGATCAAAGCGCATCGGCATGTAATCCAGCCACGCGCGCCGCCCACGTGCTGCCAACAGATCAATACTTTTCACCGAATATTTCGGATCATCCAGGATTTGACCAGGATACCAATTGTTGCGCACTTCGTGATCGTCCCACTGCGCCAGCATTGGCACTTCGGCATTGAAGCGACAGAAGTTTTCATCCAGCAAGTTGTAACGATGCGCGCCGCGAAATTCGTCGAGCGTTTCGGCGACTTTGGATTTTTCGGGGGTCGTCAGGTTTTTCCAAATCGTGCCGTTATCCAGTTTCACCTCCGGCAAAATCACGCCGTCAGCATAAATTGTATCGCCGGAATGAATGAAGAAATCCGGTTGCATTCGGTGCATTGCGTCATAGATTTTCATGCCGCCAAAATCAGGATTGATGCCCCAGCCTTGCCCACACACATCGCCGCCCCAGACGAACGAAACATCGCGGGCGGGCGGGGGCGCGGTGCGAAAGGAGCCTGTTACAGGTTCGCTGAACACTTTGCTGTTGCCCAAGTCCTGAAAACTCACGCGATAGAAAATGCGCTGCCCGGCAGGCAGGTTTTGTAAATCCAAGCGCGCCGTGAAGTCGCTGTTTTCGAGCGCTGCCGGGCCGCTGATTTTTTGCGAGTTCGTGAACGATTCCGTCGTCGCATATTCCACCATCAGGCGTGCTGCTCGGTCGCTGCGACTCCAAATCATCGCGCTGTTGTTAGTGATGTCCCCACTTTGCACGCCGCACGGGATTTGTGGACGCAGGCTGTCAGCCGTAATAATCGAAGGTGCAAGCATAAGCCCGCTGCCAACCATTGCGGTTCGAGAGAGAAATTCGCGGCGTTTCATAGTTTTCCGTGTTGTATTTTCACTGAACATCTGCGTAATATCTACGTGCAATCAGCATTCTTTGATTGCAGAAAGGATGTATATGTCTTCACCATCAAGCTTAGGAGAAAAGGGGAAAATTCGACTCAGTCTCGACATCTCGCCGGAAGCGAATGCCTTACTCGAAAGTCTTGCCAGCAGCATCGGGGGTACCAAAAGTGACGTGCTACGCAAAGGCATTGTTCTGATGCAAGTAGCAATTGATGCCAAACGACAGGGCAAGAAATTTGGGATCGCTGAAAAAGATCAATCGCTTGCTACAGAGATTGTCGGGTTGTAGTTGAATCATAACTCAACTGATGTCTCACGAAAATTTCAACTTGAATGAGCTTGCCAACAAGCAAAATGTTAAGCTTTCTCTCGCTACTGCCGAAGACGAACTCGAAAAATCAGCGCGGCTTCGCATCGAAGAAGCCAGTGCCACGCACCTACGCCAGAAAGAATGGCTTGTTTACAAGTTGACCGCCCTGATCCTACTCATCGTGGTTGGCCTTTGCACTTGGGTCATTCTCAGCAAAGGCTTGGCGAACGATGAAGGAAAACTGGCGTTGGGCTTATTGACCTCTATTGTCACGGGGCTAGTTGGCTATGTCACGGGCAAAGCTGCCAGCGAAAACAAATCCAAATGAGCGTTCACCTTTCAAGTAACCCCCAAGCAATCAGCCAAGCTTGCCGTTTCTTCCAGCGAAAGCGTTTCCGCGCGTCGTTGCGAATCAATGTTTGCGGCTCCGAGCGCCGACCTAAGCTGCTCATCTTGCCAATTGAATCGTCCTTTGGCAGCGCGTAAATTATTCCAAATCGTTTTGCGTCGTTGCGCAAATAATGCCTTGAGCAGTTCGATAAAGAAAGCCTCATCGGACACTTTGGCCGCAGGCGTAGCGCGCATTCGCAAGCGCACGATGCTCGAATGCACTTTCGGGATCGGGCGAAATGCGCCCGGCGGCACATCAAACAACTTCTGCGCTTCGCAGTAAAATTGCACGAACGCCGAAAAATAGCCGTACTCTTTCCCACCCGGTTTCGCCAGAATCCGCTCCACAACTTCGCGTTGCAACATCAACGTCATCTCACGAATGCAAGCGCGTTGCTCAATCAATCGCTGCAAAACCGGCGTCGAAATGTAATACGGCAAGTTAGCGACGACACGCGCAGTCGTCCCAGGCTGGAGCAGTTCGCAGAAATGGACTTCCAGTGCGTCAGCAGCCACCAGCCGAAAATTGGCGGCGGCGGCAAAACCTGCGGCCAATTCGGGAAGCAAATCGCTGTCGAGTTCAATCGCGACGATATTGGCTTCCGTCGCAACCAACAATTCCGTCAACGCGCCATGTCCTGGCCCAATTTCGATGATGGTTTCGTTGGGTTGTGGCGCGACTGCGGCCACGATGCGGTTAGGATAGTGTGAGCCGACAAGAAAGTTTTGTCCGAGGCTTTTTTTGGCACGCATAGTTGGGGCGTCAGCAGTTTTTCAAGCTGGATAGCCGGTGATTTCCAAATCCGACCCACGCGGAACGAGCTTCAAATCACGCAGGTTCAGCGCATCGTTGATATTTTCGATTCCGTCCCCGGCAATCGCAGATTTCGCTTCACGACCGCCAATGATCTTGGGCGCGAGAAAAAACGTTAGCTTGTCCACCAGGCGCGCCTCGACAAAGGAACCGGCAATTTCCGCGCCCCCTTCCACTAACACGCTGGTGACGACCAACCGCCCCAGTTCGCTTAGCACGTGTGGCAATTTGAGCTGCGCACCATCTACGGGAATTTGGACAATTTTCACGCCCAAGTCCTGCAAAACCTTTTTCCGCTCTTCCTGCGTGTTGCCCCATTCGGTATAAATCGGAAAGCCCATGCTATCGAGAATGTCGTGCGGCGCAGCAAACACGAGCAAGGGAAAGTTCCGCGCCGTTTGCACCAATTGCGACTTAGGCGAGAGCCGCAGCCCCGCATCCAGCACGACACGTATCAGCGGACGATTACGCGGCAAGCCCGTGCGATCTGTCAGCAACGGATCATCATTGAGCGCCGTATTGATGCCCACTAAAATCGCATCGTACTCGTGCCGCAACGCCTGCGAAGCCGTGCGCGCCTGTTCGCCCGTGATCCACTTCGAGTCCCCCGACCGCGTAGCAATGCGGCCATCCAACGAACTCGCCGTTTTCAAATGCACAAAAGGCAAACCCGTCTTGACCATTTTCGCGTATTTTTCATTGAGCCGTTGCGCCTCGCGTTCCAGTAATCCCGTCGCCACCTGAATCCCCGCCGCGCGCAACAGTTCAAAGCCACGTCCATTCACTTTTGGATTCGGGTCTACCATCGAAGCGACCACGCGCCGAATGCCGGCCTTAATAATCGCTTCGACGCAAGGCGCGGTGCGCTTGCCATTGCCCGTGTGCGAGCAAGGTTCGAGATTCACATAAATCGTCGCGCCATTCGCCTTCGCACCCGCCTCTTCGAGCGCCCACACTTCTGCGTGTTTGAGTTCCGCATAACGATGAAAGCCCTGCCCCACAACGCGCCCATCCTTGACCACCAGCGAACCAACGAGCGGGTTGGGGCTGACGAGACCTTTGCCCTGGGCAGCGAGTTGGAGAGTTTGTTGGATGAATTCGAGATCGGTCATTGATTGGCTTAGCGGATGAGAGCAATAAAATCTGCCGGGGAATAAACTTGCAGCGGTGAATTTTGGTAATCGCTTAGATCGCGCGTAACAATCGCGTCCAATTGCTGGGCTTGTGCCGCTGCAACTTGAATAGCATCCTCATAATCCTTCAAAGGCAAGATTTCGGCGTTCGCCAACACCCCATAATTAACGCCAACAATTCCTACTGAGGCAAGCAATAATTGAACCGCGTGGCGCGCGGCGGCGTGATCAGCAACCTTGCGCGTAATATAGTAAATCGTTGGCAAAGTAACAGATGTAACAAACACCTCAATCTGCCGATTGGCGTTTGCCTGCCAAATCGTCGCCGCGTCGTTCACAAACGGTTGGCGATTGAGAAAAAGATCAAGCACAACATTGGTATCAAGCAACGCTTTCATGACAGATATTTTTCGGTGAGCGCCTGCAATCGCAATTCGTCAATTTCTTTGTCGTCAGGAATATGACCGTTGGGGAATTTGATAATCCCTCGGACTTCCGCCACAGAAGCCCCTCGATATGGGCGAGTCTCTGTCAACGGACGCGCTTCCGCTTTCAGTGAGTTGGTAATTACTTCTAAAACTGAAATCTGCTCTCTATAGCTCAGGCGCGGAATTGCAGTGATAATTTCTTGTACTGTCATGGCAAACCTTTCTACCTCACACGATTCTATAGTATCACTCAAACAACCCATCCACATACGCCTGCGCATCGAACACGATCAAATCCTCTGCCTTCTCGCCAATGCCACAATAGCGAATCGGTAAATTCAATTCTTTGGCAATCGCCACGGCAATGCCGCCTTTTGCGGTGCCGTCAAGCTTCGTCAGCACCAAGCCAGTCACAGGCGCAGCTTTCATAAACTCGCGCGCCTGGCTCAAGCCGTTTTGCCCGGTGACGGCGTCCACGACCAGCAAGACTTCGTGCGGCGCGTGCGGGACTTCTTTTTGGGCGACGCGTTTCATCTTCTCCAGTTCGGCCATCAGGTTTTGTTTGTTGTGCAGGCGTCCCGCAGTGTCTACGATTAAGACGTCGGCGTTGCGCGCCTTGGCGGCTTTGAGCGAATCAAACAACACTGCCGCCGGATCAGTGCCCTGCTTTTGCTGGATCAAGGGGACTCCCGCACGATCCGCCCAAATCGCTAGTTGATCAGAAGCAGCGGCGCGGAAGGTATCGGCGGCGCAAATCATTACGTCGTTGCCCTCGGCTTTGATGCGTTGCGCGAGTTTGCCAATCGTCGTGGTTTTGCCGACGCCATTGACGCCGACGACCATCATCACGTACGGCTGCACGTCGGCGGGAATCGCGGTTTCAGAAGCGATACCGTTCGATCTCGTCGCCTTCTCTAAAATATCAACCAGGTGCTGTTTGATGACACGTTTCAGTTCGTCTACTTCTTTGAGCGTTTGGCGATCCACCTGTTTGCGTACGTCGGCGATGATAGTCATCGTGGTTTGTACGCCGATGTCAGCGCCAATCAAAATCTCTTCCAGTTGATCCAGCGTGTCGGCATCAATTTGCTTTTTGCCTTTGAAGACGTCTTCGATGCGCTCGGTCAGGTTCTCGCGCGTCTTGGCGACGGCAGTCTTGAAGCGCGCTAAAAAGCCTTTTCGCTCTTCCTCTTCGCTCACCGGCTCAGGGGCAGAGAGAGCGGGAGCAATAACCACGGGAGGCGCAGGTACAGGCGCGGGAACAATCGGCTCTGGCTTGGTCGCTTCGGTGGGAACAGGGTTGGGCGCGGCTACGACTGGCGCGGGAGGCGGCGCGGGTTTGGGTTCAGGTTGCGGCTCCGATTCAGGATCGGGAGGGCCACTGAGGTTAAGAGAAATAAAATCACTGCTTTTTTTACGGTTCCAAAATGCCATAGGGAATCTGAGATTTAAAAGTTGAAATTTGAAAAGAATCAATCGCCGGAAGCAAAGGCTTCTTGAGGAGCGGCTTCAACGGCTTGTCGCGCCACGACTTCATCCTTCGGAAAGCGCCAGAACAAAACGGCAGAGGCGAGCGGCCAAAGAGCGACGAGCAATAATGCCTTGGTCAGACCTAATGGTTCACTGAGCATACCCGTAATCGGCGTCATCAGGGCACCTAAGCCCCAGGCAAAGCCCATCACCAAAGCGGAAACGGTGCTCGCGCCGCCGGGTACGAGCCGCTGTGCCATCACCACGGAAATCGGTAAGGGCAGGTTCAGGCACAGTCCACCAAACATAATCAGCGTATAACTCAGCCAGCCCGAAGCAAAGAAGCCGGCCAGCAAAACGGGCGCGGCAATAAGCACTGAAACCATCGAAACCCGACGCGCCCCAAAGCGATCTGCCAGCGCTCCGCCAAAGAACCCGCCAATGCCGCCGAAAAAAATAAACCCGGTGATGATAAGGCTGCTTTGTTGCAAAGCCAGCCCGTGTTCCTGCAACCAAAATGGCAGGTAGCTTTGAATACTGACGGAAGCTGCCGAACGCAACACAACGGCGAAATAAAGTATGGTTAGCGGTGCCCAGGCCGCTTTAAGCAACTGGCTCAAAGGCGGAGCATCGGCAGCGCGCTGTTTCGGTTCCAGCACGGGGCAATACCGCCATAACAGCACCGACGCGATGAGGCCGAAGCCCATCGTGTAATAACTATGCTCCAGACCGTACCACGCGACGCAGCTTGAAATAATCAGCGGGCCTAGCGCATAGCCGACTGTTCCGGAGGACGAGAAAACCGACATCACTGTGCCTTGCCGCTCCGGCTTCCATTCCATCACCGCGCGATGTGCCAAAGCCGCGCTTTGCGGGTGGAAGGCACCAATGCCGATGCCGCCAGCAATGACCAGCGCGAGCAACATGGGCAGGCTCGTCGCCAAACCAATGCTGGAAATAAACACTGCCGCGAGCAACGGGCCAAGCACAGTAAAGGCGCGCTTGGAATAGCGATCCGCAATAATGCCGTACACCGGCTGCATCAGGGACGAAGAAATCATCATCACCGGAATCAGCCAGCCCGCCTGAGCCGGAGAAAGCCCCAGCTTAAGAGCCAGTAAGGGCAGGATGGGCACCAGGAAACTGGAATAGGAATCCAATACCAAGTGCCCCACCGACAGTAGAATAATGATGGTTTTACTCTCAGACTTCATAGCTTGCGCTGGGTGGCTTCTGCGACGAATCGCTGGAAAATCGCCTTCGATAGATCAGCTGTCTCCCAGCCTAATTCGGGATGCCATTGCGTGCCCAACACAAAACGATTGGGGCGCGTATCCTCTATGCCTTCAATTACACCATCGAAGGCGCGCGCGACGACGTGTAAATCTCGCCCCGGTTCTCGGATCGCCTGATGATGACTGGAATTGACGCGTACGGTCTCGCCACCCGCCAATCCCGCCAGAATGGATTCCGCCGCGATTTTGATTTTATGCGAAGGCCGCGAGTAGGGAGCGCCCTGATCGTGCTTAAAAATGCCTGAGCGCTCAGCCGGCAAATCCTGTATCAATGACCCGCCCCGCGAAACGGCTAACGCCTGCGCGCCGTAGCAAATCGCCAACACAGGCAGATTCCGGGCTTCCGCGATTTCCAGCAAAAGTAAATCCGTCTTGTCGCGCTCTTCCACAACAGCGCCCAGATACAAATGCGGCTCTTCGCCGTAATGCACCGGATCAATGTCGCTATTGCTGCCGGACAGCATCAGTCCATCCAACCGCGCGGCCAACGAGAGCAAATACGCTTGGTCGGGGATAAGCGGGATATAAATCGGATCGCCCCCTGCGGCGGTGATCGCTTCGGCATAATACCGACGCAAATAAAATGTCTGCTCGGCGAGATCAAGGCGCGAAGTAATGCCAATTAAAGGACGTGCCATAACTTGAGTTCCTCCTGCGAGCAAATAGCTCGCGTCGCTGGGGGCAAAATAAACGCTGAGTTTAGGGTGTTCGCGGAATGATGTCAAAGAATGGTTTTGAGCGTAGCAAAGCACTTTCTTGACAAGGCTTAATTCGCATCGCTATAGTGCGCGGTATGCCTTTTCCAATGAAATCCCAATCCAAGATTCGCAGCACAACAATTTTAGCGGTCAGACGCGATGGCAAAGCCGTGATTGCCGGCGATGGGCAGGTCACCATGGGCGATACCGTCATGAAGTCTACCGCCCGCAAAGTGCGGCGACTCCATAACGAAAAAGTCATTGCGGGCTTTGCGGGCGCAACTGCCGATGCCTTTGCCCTATTCCAGCGTTTCGAGACGAAGCTGGAGCAATATCACGGGCAACTGAATCGCGCCGCCGTCGAATTGGCCAAAGATTGGCGCACGGATAAAACGATGCGCAGCCTGGAAGCCCTGTTGCTGGTCGCGGATGGAACCTCGACGTTAATTATTTCGGGGACAGGAGATGTCATCGAACCGGACGACGGCATTGCGGCGATTGGTTCGGGCGGCCCGTATGCCTTATCTGCTTCACGCGCGTTGATCAAACACACAGACATGTCAGCGCGGCAAATTGCCGAAGAAGCCATGCAGATCGCCGGACAAATTTGTATTTACAGCAATTTGAATTTAGTGATTGAGGAAATCTAAGGGATTGCGGATTGCGGTTTGTGGATTGCGGAAGCAAGAAGTTCCGCCCAATCCGCAATCCACAAACCGCAATCCGCAATCGAATATGGTTATTTACCTTTCAGGCGAAATTGAAGAAGACTTGAAGCTGGACGAACTTACGCCACGCCAGATCGTCACCGAACTTGATAAGCATGTCGTCGGTCAAAATGCAGCCAAACGTGCGGTCGCAGTAGCTCTGCGCAATCGCATTCGGCGGCAAAAACTCCCGCCGGATATGGCGCAGGATGTGATGCCGAAGAACATCATTATGATCGGCTCCACGGGCATCGGGAAAACGGAAATTGCGCGGCGGCTGGCCCGGCTTTCCTCTTCGCCGTTTCTCAAAGTCGAAGCCTCCAAATTCACGGAAGTCGGCTACGTCGGGCGCGATGTCGAATCCATGATCCGCGACTTAGTGGAGATTTCGATTGAGCTGGTGCGGGAGGAAAAAGCGGAGGAAATCGCGGATAAGGCGGAGCAAAACGCCGAAGAACGCCTTGCTCGACTTGTTGCTGCCAACCACCAGGGCAACCAATATAGACCAGATTGATGATAGCGAATCCGCGATGGTCGAAGCCCAAAACCGGACGCGTGAAAAGCTACGACAACAATTGCGCGAAGGTCGGCTCGACTCGCGCATTGTCGAACTCGAAGTACGTGACAAAAGCTTCCCGTCGTTTGAAATTATCAGCAATCAAGGCATTGAGGAGATGGACATCAACATCAAGGAAATGATGCCCGGCGTTTTTGGCAGTCGCACGAAGAAACGCAAAATGCGCGTGGACGAGGCGATGGAATACCTGATCGCCGAAGAAGAATCGAAACTGGTGGATATGGACACGGTCGCCCGCATCGCGCTGGAGCGTGTTGAATCACACGGCATCATCTTCCTGGACGAAATTGACAAAATCGCCGGACGCGAAGGCGGGCATGGGCCGGACGTTTCGCGCGAAGGTGTGCAACGCGACATCTTGCCGATTGTCGAAGGCACAACCGTCAACACAAAATACGGTATGGTGCGCACTGATCACATCCTGTTCATTGCCGCCGGAGCCTTTCACGTCGCCAAACCGTCGGATTTGATACCTGAGTTGCAAGGCCGCTTCCCGATTCGCGTGGAGTTGCAACCACTCACCATCGAAGACTTCAAGCGCATTCTGACGGAACCGAAAAACGCGTTGCTCAAACAGTACCGCGCCTTGATGGATACCGAAGGCATCAACCTGGATTTCACCTCGGAGGCCATTGATGCCATCGCCCAATTCGCGTTTCGCGTCAATGAAACCACTGAAGACATCGGCGCGCGTCGCTTGCACACAATCCTCGAAAAAGTGCTGGATGAAATTTCTTTTGAGGGATCGGATTTGACGGAGAAAAATCAAACGATTGATGCCAAATACGTGGATGCCACGCTCACCGATATTGTGAAGAACGAAGACCTGAGCCGGTATATTTTGTGAGAATTAGTTATGGGATTGCCAGCACACTTGATTTATTCAAGTGCAGATGACTATTTAAGGCCGAAAGAGTATTTGGCGTGGGAGGAAAAACAAGCGCACCGCCACGAAAAAGCGGGCGACGTATGGCAAGGCGAGGTGTTCACTGAACCGGAGCAAGAAGTAACCTTTCAATCTGCTGGACTCACCATCAACCTGGCGACCATTTATTGCCGCGTCATCTTTCCGCCACCGGCAGAAGGAGAAACTGAACTGTGAAGTGGCGATTTGGACTGGGTGCCGTTTGCTTTTTGCTGTTCACCGCATGTGGCAAAGTCGGCGATCCGCTGCCGCCGATTCCCAAAGCGCCGCTCATCGTCAATGAACTCGCCGCAACACAACAAGGCACAAGTATTCTGCTCAGCTTTCCGGTCGCCAAACAAACGCGCACTGATAAACTCAAACGCGTAGACATCTATCGCCTGATCGAACCTGACACTGCGCCACAGGGACTTACTGCTGACGATTATTTAATCCAAGCGGCGTTGATCGCGTCCCTGGGAGAGGCCCAGCTTCCTACCCAAACTTCTATCGTCAATTATGTTGACCCGCTTGACTTCAAAGTGGCGAATGACCAGACGCGCTATCGGTATGCAGTGCGCCTTATCAATTTGGATGATCGGCCTGCGGATTTGTCAAATTACGCGTCGCTCACACCGCTCAGCACCGTAGCCGAACCGCCGTTGGGGCTGAATGCCAAGGTCACGCAAACCCAGGTTGAAATTATCTGGCAGCCACCCGCCGCCAACTTGAACGGTTCGACGCCTGCCAATATTTCCGGCTATAACCTGTATCGTCGCGAGGGAAAAGAACTCACAAAGGTCAATCAAGCACCGCTCAAGGAAACGCATTATGTCGAAAAGCAATTTCAATTCGGGGCGACTTACGAATATCTCGTGCGGGCGCTTTCCCTGCCGCGCCCAGGCGCGCCAGCCAGCGAAATGATTGAAAGCAATGAAAGCTTGCCGCTCACAGTAACACCGAAAGATACGTTCCCGCCGACAGCGCCGACATCTATCACCATCGCGTCTCGTGGTGGTTTGATCAGCCTGTTCTGGCCCGCAAATCCTGAGCCGGATGTGATTGGCTATCACCTCTACCGTTCTGATGACGAGAAAACCTGGAGTAAAATCACCCCACGCCCGCTCACGACCATTACCTTCAGCGACCGGCAAGTGCAAATTGGCAAACGCTATTTTTATCAAATTGCTGCCGTAGACAATGCGGGCAACGAAAGCCCGCGTTCCAAAACTGTTTCCGAAATCGCGGAACCAAATTAAGCAAGGTTGAGCTTGCGGGGAATTGAAGCGAGCCGCCAGGCTTCGATTGGAATTCCGGTTTCCACTCCGCCTGAAAGCACCTTGCCGCTCATCAGATCGCGGTAATATGCCAGCCAACCCGTCGTGTCCGATTGCACATAGCCGTGACGTCCGCCGCCATCGGCATCGCCGTCCGGCATCACGAAACCTTGCTGGGCAAAGTGGTGACACACGCCGTGCAACCATTCATGCAACCAGACTTCGCCTATCACAGGTCGCTCCCAAACCTCTGTGCGCGTATTGGCAACTGTCGCGTACGTGGCTCCCTTTGACCAATCGCTGGCACCCAGCCCTAAGCCCCAACCGCCGGAAGGAATTAGTTCACCGGTTTGGAGATTCTGTTGCGGCCACAACACAAAAACGGAATCAAACGTTCCCGGCAGGAGCAGTTCATCCAGCTCCGGCTTCGTGTCGCTGGGCGAAGGCCAATAAATTCCCGCGCCCATCGTGGTCAATGAATCCAGGGGGCGCGCGATCCGCTGCACCGTAGCACTGAGCGTGATCTCCCCTAGCGAACATTCCTGCGCCAAGAGGGGGAAGCAAGCGAAGGAACGCAGCGCGTCCTGTATTTCAGCTTCAGAAAGTTGGTGATTAAAAAGGCGTCGCCGGAACCAACCACCCGGCAAGCGAACTTCAAGGCGTGGATAAATGAGCAGCAGGGCGTGCCAGTTAATCATTTCGTGATGGCACGACGCCTAGAATCCCAAAACTCAGCACAGCGTCCTGCTCATTCTCAAACGTCTCGAACACGCCGAGCAATTTGGTCACGAGCAGCAGGTCACGGATTTTCTTGGGCAGTTTGAGCAGTTTGAGATGGCCGCCCTGGTTTTTCGTGGTGGTATGGCGGGAAATGAGTTCGCCGATACCAGAGCTGTCCAAATAGGTCGTGCTTTCAAAATTGAGGATGATTTCGCGTTCGCCCGCTTCGAGCAGGCGATTGACTTCATCGCGCAGTTTATTGCTGCCGTCCCCAATCGTGATTTTCCCTGTCAGGTCAAGGATGATAATCTGGCCCAGTTTGCGTTCACGAATGTCCAACTGCATTTTAAGTTCCCTTGCCCGCTGGCGGAGCAGGTGGCGGTGAGGCTGACGCGGGGCGATTTTTGACCATCGTGATTTGCATCCCGCCTTCAGGATGGCGGATCAAATCCACTTCATCCATAAACGACCGCATGTACAAAATGCCGCGTCCCGCCGGATTGAGCAGGTTTTCTGGATCAAGCGGGTCAGGTAAAGCCGCAGGATCAAAGCCCGCGCCGTGATCGCGAATGGAAACACTGAGCAGCGCATCGGTTAGGCGAAAGCGCACTTCGACGTTTTTCTCAGCATTATATTTATTGCCATGTTCGATGGCATTGGCCACCGATTCGCGCACGGCCAGATTGATGCGATAGAGTTCTTCTTCGTCAAAGCCCGAAAGCTTGGCGAAGTGATCGGCGGTGAGCGTGATGATGTCAATCAACTCAAGTGTGCTGGCGATGGTTATTGCGACCACTTTTTCGGCCTGCATCATAAGCGGGCTGTTCCTTTGTCGGTAAGCTTACTTTAAGATTAGTTGAGTTCAATTGCTCTCAACAGTTTCGGATGTAACACAGCTATTTTAGGAGTGTCAAGGACAGCGTGTTTTCTCATGACGAATCAAAACTTTTCTAAAACCATTATTATGCCCGTTACCAAACTACGCGGTGACTTCCATTTACCCGGTGACAAATCCATTTCGCACCGCAGCGCGATGTTCGCTGCCATCGGGCTGGGGACCAGCAATATCCGCAATTATTCTTCCGCTCGCGATTGTCAAAGCACACTCGATTGCCTGGCGGCATTAGGCGTGCCAATCACGCGGACACCAGAGTTGATCACCATCGAAGGCGTCGGTTTGAGCGGCTTGCAAGCGCCGACAAAAATTCTGGATGTCGGCAATTCCGGCACGACGATTCGACTGCTGTCCGGGATTCTGGCCGGGCAAAAGTTCATGACCGAAATCACCGGCGACGAAAGCATTCAACGCCGTCCGATGAAACGTGTAATTGAGCCTTTACGATTACTCGGTGCCAACATCGCAGCCCGGGATAGTAATTTTGCCCCCCTGCAAATCACGGGCGGCAATTTGCAAGCCATCACCTACACGCCTCCCGTCGCCAGCGCGCAAGTAAAATCCTGTGTCCTGCTGGCGGGGCTGTTTGCTGCGGGCGAAACCACGGTCATTGAAACCACGCCCACGCGTAACCACACCGAAATTATGCTGCGCGAATGCGGCGTCCCTGTCCTGCTGCGCCCGACGGAAGCGGGGACGGCAATTTCCCTTTCCGGCGGATCGCGGTTGGAGGCGCTGGGCGAATATACAGTCGCAGGCGATTTGTCCTCCGCTGCCTTTTTCATTGCTGCGGCCTTGATTGCGCCCGATGCCGAGTTGCGCATTCGACATATCGGCGTCAACCCTTCACGCAATGCACTGCTCAATGTGCTGCAATTACTCGGCGCACAGATCACGATTGCCGATGAACGACTGGAACACGGCGAACCGGTCGCCGATTTCGTCGTACGCTCCAGCGAACTCAAGGGAGATTTGGAATTAAGCGGAGCTGTCGTGGCCAACCTGATTGACGAAATCCCGATTCTGGCCGTCGTGGCCACGCAACTCCATGGCTCGCTCACTATCCGCGAAGCCCAAGAGTTGCGCGTGAAGGAAAGTGATCGCATCCGTTCGATTGTGGATAACCTGCAACGAATGGGCATTGTCGTCGAAGAGTACGAAGACGGCTTGCGCATCGCCGGGCCGCAAAAGCTGCGCGGGGCGAGCGTAGAATCATACGGCGATCACCGCATTGCGATGGCCTTCGCGGTAGCGGGCTTGATTGCGGAAGGCGAAACAGAAATGAATGACGCTGAGGCGGCGTCAGTGTCTTTGCCAGAATTCTATCAGTTAATTGCGAATTGCGGATGGCGGACTGCGGATTGATTTATGGCCTGGTTGCTTTCCCCAATTGTTCCCTTTCCCGTTGCCAAGTTATGGATCAAATAATCCGCAGTCCGCAGTCCGCCATCCGCCATCTCTTCCTCCTTGGCTTCATGGCCTCTGGCAAAACAACGGTCGGACGCGCACTCGCCGCTCAACTGAAGTCCCCGTTCATAGATTTGGACGAAGAGATTATCAACCGCGCAGGCAAACCGATTGCCGAAATTGTCCGGCAGGAAGGCGAACCCTATTTCCGCCAACTTGAAACCGAATGCTTGCAACAGGCGGCACGGGGCAAAGCAGTCGTGATTGCACTCGGTGGCGGCGCTTTTACGCAAGCTGTCAACCGCGAGGTGGTCGCGCTGACGGGCATTTCAATCTGGCTGGATGCGCCTTTTGAATTATGCTGGCAACGCATTCAAAGCGATACGGTAGTGCGCCCATTGGCTCCGACCAGAGAGGAAGCCAACCTGCGTTATCAGCAAAGAAGCCCGCTTTACCAGCAAGCCCAAATGCGCGTGCCCGTCACCGCCGAAGCCTCGCCCGAGGCGTTGGCAACTCAAATTCTAGCCCAGCTTCGATTGCCGTAAACTACGGCTTGTCTGAAACGAGTTCGGCCACTAGAATGCCCTCTACTACGCACTTCATTTTTTTGGAACACGGGATTCTTGGTCTTCGTATACCGCATCTGTTAGGCTGTCTCACCACAATATTTATTGGAGTTATTCATGGCTGTCTCGAAAAGAAAAAAGATTATTATTGCCTCGATTGTCATCCTTGCCATCGCTGGCACCATCATCGCCAGCATCTATGCACGCCGTACTGATGCCCCCGAAGTGCAAACCGCTAAAGTCGAAAAACGCAATCTGCTGGAATCCAAAGTCACTGCGAATGGTGAAGTCCGTCCCATCCAGCTTATCAACCTGACGGCTGAAGTCAGCGGGCGCGTCACCGACACGTATGTCAAAGAAGGCGATTTGGTGAAAAAAGGCCAGAAGATTGTGCGCCTTGATCCGACGCAGCAGGAATCGTCGGTTTCCATTCAAGAAGCCGCCGTGCGCGCCAGCGAGGCAGATGTACAAAATCAAAACGCGACCATCAACGTGGCTGAAAATGCCATTATCACGGCCCAAGCTTCCCTCAACAGTGCGCAGGCAGATTTAGATCGCGCGAAAGTGGATCAAGCCAATGCCGAAATCGAACTCAAACGCCGCACCGAATTGGTAGAGGCTGGCATTGAAACCCGCTCCACCTTTGATACGGCCAAAGCGCGCTACGATTCCGCAACCGCTTCCGTCAATGCGGCCAAAGCGCGCGTGGCGCAGGTGGAATCCCAAATCAAAGATGCGCAATTACGTGTCAATCAAGCGCAAGCCTCGCTGCGGTCAGCCCAAGCCCGCGTAGCACAACAACGAGCCAATTTACGCAGTTCCGCTGACTTCCTGAGCAAGACCGTCCAATTCGCTTCCATCGAAGGCGTCATCGCCAACAAACCGGTTGATGTAGGCACCTTCGCGACGGCTAATTTCCAATCCACGCCGCTCGTTATCATTGCCGATATGTCCACCATCAACGTTGAAGTTCGCGTGGACGAAACCGACATCGCCAATGTGCAGGTCGGGCAACGCGCCACCGTCAAAGTGGACGCGCTCGGCGAAAAAGAACTGGAAGGTGAAGTAAAAGAAAAAGCGGCTTCGGCGGTCACGAAATCCGGGCAGAACATTTCGCAAACCGCCAACTCCGGCACCCAGGAAGCGAAGGAATTCAAAATCGTCATCCGTCTATCTAACCTCTCGCCAGAAAACCGCGAGCGCCTGCGTCCCGGCATGTCGGCCACCGCGACGATTTTCACCGACAAGCGCGAAAACGTAATCGCCATTCCGCTGCAAGCCTTAGTCGAACGTGATCCCGTGCAACTTGACCAGGAAGGCAAAGCGGGCAAGGAAGCCAAGCCAACCCCTACGCCAACCACTGGCAACGCGCCCATTGAGAAAAAGAAAACTGTCAAAGGCGTATTTCTGGTCAAGGAGAACAAAGCCGTCTTTACCCCTGTGGAAACCGGCATCACTGGCGAAAACGACATTGAAGTCAAGAGCGGTTTGAGCGGCAGTGAGGTGTTGATTACCGGCCCTTATCGCCAACTGCGTACGCTCAAAAATAACACTGTGATCAAGCTCGAAGACAAAAACAAAAAGCCGAGCGGTGAGGCAACGAAAAGCTAATCATTATTCGTCCCTGGTTATTTGTCCTTGGTCATTTGCAAGTCAATCCGGCTTTTGACGAATGACCAGGGACAAATGACCAAGGACAAATAACAATGAATCCTATGCTGACTGATACACAAATAACGACCGCTTCTCCCGCGCGCCCCGCAAAAAATAGTGTCGGTGTGGATTCCATGATCCGCACCGTGAATTTATGGAAAACATACGTGATGGGCGAAGAGGAAATTCACGCGCTGCGGGGCGTTTCCTTTGAGGTAAAGCGAGGCGAATATCTGGCGATCATCGGCCCATCCGGTTCCGGCAAATCTACGTTGATGAATATGATCGGCTGTCTGGATACGCCGAGCCAGGGTGAATATTGGCTGAATGGCAAGCTGGTGTCGGAAATGGACGATGACGAACTCGCCCGCATCCGCAACAAGGAAATCGGCTTTGTGTTTCAAACCTTCAACCTGTTGCCGCGCGCCACCGCACTGCATAACGTCGAGTTGCCGTTGATTTACAACGGCACCCCTTCCGCCAAACGCATCGAGATGGCGAAGAAAGCGTTGGAATCTGTCGAACTCGGTCATCGCATGACCCATCGCCCGAATGAACTGTCCGGCGGCCAACGCCAACGCGTCGCGATTGCCCGCGCGCTCGTTAACAGCCCTTCGATCATCCTGGCGGATGAGCCGACCGGCAACCTCGACTCCAAAACGTCGGTTGAAATCATGGCCTTGCTCGAACATCTGCACGATCAAGGCAACACGATCATCCTGGTCACGCACGAACCCGAAATCGCCGAGCATGCGCACCGCGAGATTTTCATCCGCGACGGTATGATTGATCGTGATATTCGGCGGAAGTAACGCAGAGGATAGCTGAGAAGAAAGGACGCGCATTACGCTCAATCGTAATGCGCGTTTTTTATTACAGGATAGATAACGCTTGGATTTGAGATTCGACCACATGTCCAATGATCGCGGCTTGCGGGTAATTGTGATGCAAAACCCTCAGCAAGTCAGCCGCCCGATTTTCCGCAATACAAATCAACAAGCCGCCCGCTGTCTGCGGATCATAGAGTAAGCTCTGCATTGGTTCATTAACTGCCGCATCAATCGCCACATCCTCGCCAACGTACTCCCGATTGACGCGGTCTCCGCGCGTGAGCATTCCGGCTGTCGCTAATTCCAGCGCACTTGGTAGCAGCGGGATTTTGGCAGAGTCAATTTCAAATGTGACATTACTTGCCTTTGCCACTTCCCACGCGTGACCGAGCAAGCCAAATCCAGTGATGTCGGTGGCGGCCTTCACTCCAAAGTCCCGCATGGCGGCAGCCGCTTCGCGCGCAGGTGTGAGCATCGTTTTGATAGAGGCTTCAGCCACTTCCGCGCTGCATTTTTCAAACTTAATTGCCGTCGAAATCACGCCGGTGCCAATCGGCTTCGTCAGGATCAAGACATCGCCCGGACGCGCGCCGCTATTGGTTGCGATTTGCTTTGGATCAATCACGCCTGTCACCGAATAGCCAAACATAATGTCAGCATTGTCCACGCTGTGACCACCGATCAAGGCAACATTATTTTCCATCAGCACAGACAAGCCGCCGCGCATGATTTCGCCGAGGATCGCAAAATCTACGCCCTTGCGCGGAAAGCAGGTGATCGCCATCGCCGTGATCGGCGTGCCGCCCATTGCCCACACATCATTGATCGAATTCAGCGCCGCGATGCGCCCGTAATCAAATGGGTCATCCACAATCGGCGTGAAGAAATCGAGCGTCTGCACCAGCGCCAAATCATCGCGCAGCAGATACACTCCGGCGTCATCGGCGTGCTCGAAGCCTACCAACAGGTTTGGGTTATGCGGTTGCTTTGGTAATCCGCTCAAAACTTGAGCGAGTACGCCAGGCGTGAGCTTCGCCGCTCAACCCGCGCACGATGCCATTTCAGTTAATCGCATTTTTAATCGCTCACTTTCTCAAACGTTTCTTCATCCAATTCGCTAAAAAATTCCTGATGTAGTCGCTTGACCGCTTCGTCCACCAACGTACTTTCGATCACAAAGCTCGCGTTGATGGCGGATGCGCCGTGCGAAATCATCGAGATGTTGATGTCCTGCAACGGCGTAAAGATACGCGAAGCCAGCCCCGGCGTAAACTTCATCTGCTCACCGACCAGACAAATCAACGCGCGATCCCGTTCGACTGTCACTTCGCCGAACGCCCGCAAGTCAGCAATAATAGCATCCAGATGGCGCGTATCATCCAGTGTCATCGAAACGCTCACTTCCGAGGTCGCCACCATATCCACTGCTGTTTCGTGCCGATTGAAGACTTCAAAGAGCCGCGCCAAAAAGCCGTGTGCCATTAGCATGCGCACCGAATCCACATTCACCACTGTGATGCCGCGCTTGAAGGCAATGGCTTTGATCGGAGATTTGGACGCAGGCGCGTGAGACAGAATCGCTGTTCCCTGCACGTGCGGTCGCCGCGAATTGCAAATATACACAGGAATGTTCTTGACCATCGCCGGGCGCAGTGTTGATGGATGCAACACCTTCGCGCCGAAATACGCCAGCTCTGACGCTTCCGCAAACGAAATCGTTTTGATCTTTGCGGCTTCCGGCACGATGCGCGGATCGGTCGTCATCATCCCGTCCACATCCGTCCAGATTTCAATCGCCCTCGCATTCACTGCCGCGCCAATGATCGAAGCCGAATAGTCCGAACCGCCGCGCCCAATCGTCGTCGTGCGCCCGTCCGCAGTCGAGCCGATGAAGCCCTGTGTAACAGGCACGCGCCCCGCCTTGACCTGTGTCGTGAACGCTTCGTGCAATAGCGGATCGGCAACGTCAAATTCAATCGCCGCGCGCATGAAATCATCGGTTGTCCGCATTGCAGGGCGAATATCAATGCGTTCGCTGCTGATGCCATCGGCACGAAACGCCGCCGCGACCAGCAACGAAGACAGCAACTCGCCCTGCGCCGAAACGCCGTCAGAGAGCGCCGGCGTGATGACTGCCGTGTTGCCGAATGGCATCCAACGTGCGCAGCAGTTCGGCAAATTGCGTTTGCAACATATCGCGCAATGCCTGCCGCTCCTCCGGCAACGCCAAGTCGTCCGCTGCCGCATAATGCCGCGCCGTAATTTCATCAAGCTTCGGCTGCACCTCCGCGTCTTTGCCTTCGGCAGTCAACCGCGCACAATCCAGCAACCCATTCGTCACCCGCGCCATCGCGGACACAACGACGATAGGCTGGCGTTCAAGCTGTTGCCGCACAATCGAAACCAAGCGGCGCATCGCAGTGGCATCTTCAACCGAAGTGCCACCAAATTTCATTACGATCATTGGTCATCTGTCCTTTGTCATTTATCGCAAAAGTCGTGATTGTGTCGAACCAGGCAGAGCGTGTCAAGCCAGCCCTGGAAGAGTTCATCATTCATCAGGATGATGTTGTAGCGCTTCAACCTGACCGGCTTACCGCTGGGCAGCGTGACGAGCCATCGCTACCGCAAAAGGACAACGGAGATGCAGCCGGGTGATGTGTTGGTAATGCTCAGCGATGGCTTGACGGAATTGTTCAATCCGGCGGATGAAATGTTCGGCGAAGAGCGTGTCGAGCAATGTTTACAGGCTTGTGCGCAGATGACGCCGGAAGAAATCATTGAGCGGTTGTTAGCGGAAGCAGACGTATGGGCAGAGGGGCGGAAGCTGGATGATGATTTGACGTTGGTTATTTTAAAAGCAAAGTGAATGCGCTGAACGACGCGAACACCTTGAAAAACAGGCGTCAAGAGTTCAAGCTTCAGCTTGGTTTTAGCGTCGAGAGGCGTACGGCGGGTAGCAAGCTAAAGCTTGAACTCATGACATGACGCCTCTTCAGCAGCGCTTTCGGCATTCGCAAAACGCATGAGGTAAAGAGAGGCTTTATGAAACGGGTTCCCCATATTCCCATTGCCAGCAATCGTCGTGAATTTCTAACCCAATCCGCCAACGGTTTCGGCGCACTCGCCTTGTCGGCCTTGCTTCTGCAGGAAGCCGCTGCCAATCCGCAAGCCAAACGCCAAACTCCGCAATCGAATAGCCCGCTTGCGCCCAAACCGCCGCATTTCGCTGCTAAAGCCAAAGCGGTGATTTATTTGTTTATGGTCGGAGGCCCAAGCCAGATGGAAACGTTTGACCCGAAGCCGGTGCTCGACCAAATGCACGGACAGCAATTGCCCAAATCCTTCGGCGAAGTCAAAGGTCAATTCGTCAAGCAGGGCACACCGCTGCTCGGCAGTCAGTGGAAATTCAAAAAGTATGGACAAGCTGGCATTGAAGTTTCGGAACTGTTTCCGCATATCGCTTCGTGCATTGATGACATCGCGGTGCTGCGGTCGTGCTACACCGAAAGTGCCGTGCATGCGCCTGCGATGTATCAAATGCTGACGAGTCGCGTGCTGGCCGGGCATCCTTCGCTCGGCAGTTGGGTCACGTATGGGCTTGGCACGGAAAGCCAGAACTTGCCGGCCTATTGCGTGCTGACGCAGCCGGAAGGCTTGCCCGAAGGCGGGTCGCCAATGTGGGACAATGGTTACTTGCCGACGCTGTATCAAGGCACGCAATTGCGCAATGGCAAGACGCCGATTCTGCATCTGGCTCCGCCGCCACACAGCAACAGTAAGCAGCAGCGTCATCTGCTCAATTACTTGCGCAAAATGAACGAGATGAATCAGGCAGCAGAAGATAGCGAGATGGCGGCACGCATTGCTTCATATGAACTGGCGTTTCGGATGCAACAACACGCGCCGGAAGCGGTGGATGTCAGCAAAGAATCCGAAGCGACGAAGAAGCTTTACGGCCTCGACAGTCCGCATACGCGCGAGTTTGGGACGCGCTGTTTACTCGCGCGACGCTTGGTGGAACGCGGCGTGCGCAATGTATTGCTCTTTTCCGGCGGCGGCCCCGTCAGCACGCAATGGGACGCGCATGACCTCATCAAAGAAAATCATGACAAGATGAGTTTGTGGACGGATCAACCGATTGCCGGTTTGCTGAAAGATTTGAAGAGTCGTGGAATGCTGGATTCGACGCTCGTCGTGTGGGGCACGGAATTCGGACGCACGCCCGTTTCCGAAAACGGCAAAGGCCGCGATCACAACCCCGAAGGCTTTTCGATGTGGATGGCAGGCGGCGGCGTCAAAGGCGGACAAGTCATCGGGCAAACCGATGAACTCGGCTTCAAATGCGTGGGGGAGCGTTATCACCCGCGTGACATCAACGCGACGATTTTGCACTTGCTCGGCTTGGATCAATGGAAGCTGACGTTCAAGCATAATGGGCGCGATGAACGCCTGACGGATTTCGGCGGTAATGTCATCCAACCAATTTTGGCATAAAAGATTCATCTCAAATTAAGGTCGTGTGACCCAGCACATTCGCACTTATCGGTTGTCCCCTCTCCCTTGTTTGTAGGGGAATGATAACGCTGCTAGTCAACTCTTCAGGCAGTAGTTTTGCGCCTGCATTCAATTGGACAAAGCACTATTGAGAAGGAAGAATGCGGCGTGGCTTTGGCAGCTACTAAGAAAACCTATCCGTTTCTAGCTTCTGCCTTGCATCAGATTGGATTCCTGACTTATAAGTAGCGTGTGCCTGTGAGATTAGGACGCACAAAGTATAAATAACTAATTTTCTCTCAAATACCTCTTATAACAATGAAATAAGGCGATGGTGTTAGCAGGGTTTCCGCCGCTCATCTGATCCTAAATCTTTTCGGATTGAGCTATCAGAAAGGGCACTGGCGAGGATAAAAGATTATCGGTTCCGCTTGGCTTCTTATTGAACACAAAGTCCGTTTACGGGTCTGCACGGAAGTTCTTTTCAGTGAAGAGAGAATCCGTCGGGGGCCAATCCATCAACGCAACACCTTAAGGAGAAAGTGATGAAATCAAACAAGAACGAGGTTCTAAAAGCTGGGCTGCCTGTAGGTTCACCGACAGAAGAGCCAGGCATCCTGGACAAGCTCAATCGGCGTCAATTCTTTGCGCGTTCCGCCTCCGTCACGGCGGGCAGCACACTCTTATCTGGCGGTCTCTTTGCCGGGCTGATAGCCCGCTCAGCGCGTGCCGACCATGATCTTTGGGGCAGAAGTGGCTATGGCCGCCTCATCCCGGCGGGGCCAGAGTTGGAATTGCCGCGCGGCTTTCGGTATTCCATCATCAGCCGCGAAGGAGAGGAAATGACGGATGGCTACCCGGTACCCAAAGCCATGGATGGAATGGCGGCCTTTCCCTTACGAAACGGGAACATCGCGCTGGTGCGCAACCATGAAGATAGCGACCCGCCGAGTCGTCTGCGGCCTCGCCCTGACAACAGCACCTCAACGAGCGCCGGAATTTTGAACGGACGACTCCTGACCCATTACGGCCCACGCGACTTTGCATATGATGCTTTCGCGGGCGGTGGATGCACGAACCTCGAATACAATCCACGGCGGCGGCGAGTGGTACGGGAATTCTGGAGTCTGGTGGGAACGGTTCGTAATTGCGCGGGTGGCCCGACCCCTTGGGGGACCTGGCTTTCCGGCGAAGAAACGCTGGAGGCGGCGGCAGCGACTGGCGCAGAAAAGAATCATGGATATGTGTTTGAGGTGTCCTCCACAGCACTACCTGGACAACTGACCACGCCCGTGCCACTGACTCGTTTGGGACGCTTTGCGCACGAAGCTGCCGCTGTAGACCCGGCGACGGGCATTGTTTATCTGACTGAAGACCAGGGAGACGTGTCTGGCCTCTATCGGTTTGTCCCAGATCAAAGGCCAACGCAGCCAGGCCATCTGGCGCAGACCACAGGCCAGCTTCAGATGCTCAAGGTTACCGCAGCCAATGGCTATGAAACCGCTATCAATCAAACCGTCGGCGTTTCGTTGAGTACCAGTTGGGTCAATATTCCGAATCCCGATCCGTTACCGCCAACGGCGACGGTAAACGGGGTCACGGCGTCGGCAGTCTTCAAACAAGGGTTTGACGCAGGTGGCGCGCGCTTCCGTCGGCTGGAAGGTATCTGGGAGGCAGCGGGGAGACTTTATTTTGATTCGACCAATGGCGGGAATTGGGGGTTTGGGCAGATTTGGGTCTATGATCCCAGGGCTGAAACGCTCACGCTACTTTTTGAGTCGGACAGTGCAGATCGGTTGGATGCGCCAGATAATATGGCGCTGAGTCCGCGGGGCGGGATCATCATTTGCGAAGATAACGGCGGCGCGCAATATTTGCGTGGTATCTCGCCGAGTGGCGAACTCTTCGATTTCGCGCGCAATTTGCATAACACCCTGGAGTTCGCCGGAGCCTGCTTCAGCCCTGATGGGCAAACGATGTTCGTGAATCTGTACGGGCGCGGCACGGTTCGCACCACCCAGCCCTACAAAAGCCCGGTGCTGATTCCCGTGGCGTCGGAAGAGCGGGAACACGCGCTAACGGTCGCCATTTGGGGGCCGTGGGGGAGTGGGCTGTTATAAGAA
Source organism: uncultured Acidobacteriota bacterium (assembly GCA_963794955.1). Classification (GTDB taxonomy): domain Bacteria; phylum Acidobacteriota; class Blastocatellia; order RBC074; family RBC074; genus JAFDVL01. The sequence goes on along the minus strand of CAWCGF010000003.1, from coordinate 261,923 downwards.
CTGTTCACATAGTAGCCAATTCATTTGCCCAGTAGCGAGAGCAAAGCCAGCGCAAATGAATTGGCTATTACGGGCAGCAAAACCTGTCATCCTGAATCTTACCCCGAACAGTTGCACGCCTTGCTTAACTCGCCCATAATCGCCCGCATGCCTGAAAAAAAACGCCTCTTTCTGATTGACGGGATGTCGAACATTTTTCGTTCGTACTATGCTATTCGCGGGCTTTCGACGTCGCGCGGGATGGCAACGAATGCCGTGTTTGGCTTTGCTATGATGCTGAGAAAGCTACTCACGCAACACAAGCCGGATTACATCGGCGTCGTGCTGGATTCCAAAGAAAAAACATTTCGTCACGATCAATATGAGCATTACAAAGCCAATCGCACCGAAATGCCGGAAGACCTGGTACCACAACTCGCGTGGATTGATCGCGTGTGTGCGGCGTATCGCGTGCCGATTGTGAAGCTGCCGGGCTTTGAGGCGGACGATTTGATGGGCACGCTCGCGCATCAGGCGGCGGATGCGGGGTTGCAAGCGGTGATCGTTTCGAGCGACAAAGACCTCTGCCAACTTGTGCGCGATTCTGACATCGTAATTCTCAGAGAAGACAAAACCGGGGAAACCTGGTACGACGAGGAGGCCGTCAAAGCGCGGCTCGGCGTGCGCCCTGATCAGGTCATAGACTGGATAGGATTGATGGGCGATGCGTCCGACAATATTCCCGGCGCGCCCGGCATCGGTGAAAAGGGTGCGATTAGCCTGATCGAACAATTCGGCTCCATCGAAGCCGCGTTGGCAGGCTGGGAAGAGGTGAAGAAAAAGACCTATCGTGAATCCTTGCGCGATAATGCTGATTTAATTCGGCTCTCGCGACAACTCGCCTGCATTGAAACCAACGCGCCCGTTACCCTTGATTTGAACTCCCTGATTACAGAAGAACCGGATCGGGCGGCGGCGTATCAACTCTTCAACGAATTGGAATTCAATCAACTGGCACGCGAATTTGCGGATGCCGCAAAACCAGGCGGCGTGGTTTCCACTGCCGCACCAACTACTCAGTTGTATCGGCAACTCAAATCCGTAGAGGAATTCCAAAAACTGGCCAATTCCCTGCTGGCCAAAGATCGGTTTGCCTTCGCTTTTGCCGTCAAGCCAGTTAACAAAACCACGCGCGCGGAAAATCTACTGGAACTGGCAGAGCAAACGGATGGCCCGCAACTTGCAGGTATAGCATTTTCGGCAGCACCTGGCACGGCAGAATATCTTGATTTGTCGGCAAGCGAGCATCTGGGGGCAGTGTTACAGGTGCTCAAAGATTTACTCGATAATGGTCTGATCGAAAAGGCTGTGCATGGGCTAAAACAAGCTCTTGCGGTAGCACAGCTTCAGGGTCTCTCGTTGGAAGCAGTGGCAGACGATACAGAATTGCAGGCATATTTGTTAGAACCCGAACGCGCTAATTATGATTTATGGCAACTGGCCCGTGAATATCTGGGCCGGGAGTTGACGAAGCCTGCGGACTTGACCGAAGCCACGTTGCAGGCTGCTGATTTGACCGGACAAATAGCTAATGTTTGTGCGGCAAAACTGGAGGAAGCGGAACTGAGGAAAGTGTATGACGAGATCGAATTACCACTCGTACCGCTTTTGTTCAAGATGGAACAGGCAGGCTTTCGCGTTGATCCAAAAGCCTTGCAGGAGTTATCCCTTGAGCTACAGCAATCGCTTGACCGCTTGACTGGGCAGATTTACGAACTGGCGGGTAAGCCTTTCAATATCAGTTCACCGCAACAACTCGGAGAAGTTTTCGAGGGATTGAATTTTGAAGTTTCCAAGCGCACCAAAACCGGTCAAATTCAAACCAACCGTGAAGTGCTTGAAGAACTCGCGGAGAAATATGAATTGCCCCGCTTGATTATTGAGTACCGTGAAGTAGCGAAACTCAAAAGCACGTATGCCGACACGCTGCCGCTGCTCATTAGTCCGCGCGATGGACGCATTCACACGACGCTCAACCAAACAGTTGCGGCCACCGGGCGACTGAGTAGTGAAAACCCGAATTTACAGAACATTCCGATCCGTACGGAATTAGGACGACACATACGGCGAGCATTCATTCCAGCCGAAGGATGTGTACTATTATCAGCCGACTATTCACAAATCGAATTGCGTTTGCTGGCACATATTACCCAGGACGAAGAAATGCTTGACGCGTTCCGCAATGGCGAAGACATTCACGCGCGCACAGCCCGCAAGGTTTTCGGGGCGCAGACCGATGCTGAGTTAAAAGAAAAGCGGCGGGTGGCAAAGATCGTGAATTTTGCGATTGCGTATGCCGTTGGGGCTTTCGGCTTAGCGCCACGGGTGGGAATTACACGAACAGAAGCCAAGAAGGTGATCGAAGATTACTACAGCACCTTCAAAGGCGTGCGGCAATATATGGAAGAAATGCCAGAGAAAGTGCGTGCTGCCAATGGTGTCGTTCGTTCGTTGTTTGGCCGTTGGCGCAAGTTGCCAGACATCAGCAACAAGAATCACAACCTGCGCGCGCGGGCCGAACGCGAGGCCATCAACATGCCCATGCAAGGGACAGCCAGCGATGTGGTAAAGCTGGCCATGCTCAAAACGGACGAGGCCTTAGACCGTGCCAAGCTGGCCGCCAAAATGATTTTGCAAGTTCACGATGAACTCGTGTTTGAGTTGCCCCAAAACGAAGTCGAGGCCACCGCGAAGGTTATCAAGCAAGCGATGGAAACAGCCTTTTCGCTGGATGTTCCACTCATTGTAGATATTGGGGTGGGCAACAATTGGATGGCGGCTAAACCATAGGACGAGGAGATTTGTGATAAGTCACTACCTTTTCTTGCGAATTCGTGTGATGCGACTTTAAGTTTTTGGGGGTAACATTCAGTACATTAAAGTGTTGACACATCACGGGCTATCGTATAGATTCTCGCGGAAAAGTTTTATCACAGACTTATCATAGACAAACAGAGTTTATTGATAACTTGAAAAGCAAGAGAGAAGCTTTCAAATCAAGAGCCAGCCGCAATGCAGTACCCGCCAAGCTGGCATACAATTTGATGATGCAAAGTTTGTGCGGTAAAGAACTTCCCCAAACCGTTTCAGAGCAAATTGAAAAATAGCTATTATTTATTTGGTTTGGGCGTTAACAAATGTGCAGGTCTCGCTCGACTTTAAGGTCAAGAAGCGGGATGCAGATATTCAATCAATCACTTCCAGGAGGACAACTATGAGTTGCGCGAGAAGAAGCTTGGGTTTGTTGCTGATGATGGTGCTCAGCACGATGTGTACGATGGCACAAACCCCGCGTTCGGACGACGACCCTCGCAATCTGGCTCCTACCGTCAATGGCGGAACCGGACTTTTCACCGTCTACGATGCGCAGACCTTGAGAAGAGGCGAGTTTAACTTTGGTTTTTTTGCAAACTTCTATCACCGTGATGCAGGCGATGCACGGTTTCAGGTCTATCCCGCCAATTTCCAGGTTGGCTTCAACGATTATTTTGAGGTTTTCGTCAATTTTGAAGCCCAGAAAGTCATCACCACTGGACAACCGCAATTACTCAGCGGCTATTACCTGCCCGACGTGCGAACGAAAACGTTAGCGCCGGGTCGCGTCACTATTCGTCCCGGCACCAACGTGGTGGGAATCACCGTGGGCGATCCCTGCGGCAACGGCGGCTTTGCCGGCCCGTGCGCACCGTTTGGTCCCTTTAGGGCGCAACCCACCGGCAACGACACAGCCTTATATCCCGGCTTAGGCGCTCCGGTAGGCGGCATCTTACCCGCCATTTTTGCGGGCCACACGCCCAACTATCTGCCGAGCGCACCGTTCCTGTCACGCTTTACAGGTACCGGCGTGGGCGATATTACTATTGGGGCGAAAATTCGCATGACGGCTCCGAATAATGCGTTCGGTTTAGCCTTTATCCCAACCTTTAAAATTCCGACCACACGTGAACTTAATACCGGCTTAGAGCGTGGGCGTTCGACCGGCGCTTTCGATTACGGGTTAACGTTGGCCTTGGATGGTCGCTTACACAAGCACATTCACTTAAGTGCCAACAGCGGCTTCATCAAACGTGGCGATCCGCGTGCGCAAGACATGCGGTTGGGGCCGCTCGCGGGTGGCGCGGGTGTCATTCAAGGATTTGGACGTAGCGAACGCGCGCTTGACCTACCCAACGAATGGCGTTCTGGCATTGGCATAGATTTCCCGCTCAGCCAATATTTGGCATTTATGGCGGAGATCAATGCCACGCGTTATGTTGGCTCCCGCACGCCGATGTTGATCACCAACAATCCGGTTGATCTGATCGCCGGAGCCAGGATTTTTCCGACACGCTGGTGGTCAATCACTGCCGCGTATCAACGACATCTGAACTGGATGTCGGAAATAGACAAGAACACAGGCAGTCCGAATGGCTTTATCGCAGGGGTATCGTTTGGCCACGTCAACAGTCGTGAACCAGCGATTCTGCCCAACAACGCGCCGACGATTGCTTTGTCGGTGGGCGCTGTTACCAACAATACCAGAGACTTGGTACATGCGGATGCCAGCACGGTTTGTATTGGCGATGCAGTAGCGTTGAGCGCCAGAGCTTCTGACCCTGATGGGGACACCTTAACCTATAAATGGACGACCACTGGTGGCCGCATTGTGGGCGAAGGCCCGAATGTCTCATTCGACTCCGCAGGCTTAGCGGCGGGCGAATACACTGTCACTTGCGAAGTGGACGATGGCTGCGGTTGCGTGGCGTATGATACCAAAGTCATACGTGTTTCCAATTGCCCGCCCATCCTGCTTTGCTTCGGTGGCTCACTTGACGTTACCCCGGCTTCGACGAGCGATGTGGCTCCGGGTGAAGCAGTAACGTTCTCAACCTCCGGTGTTTCGGGTGGCACGGCCTTTGGTAACGTGACCTATACCTGGACGGCTTCGGCTGGCACGATTACTGGCAACGGCACAAGCGCACGTCTCGACACGACAGGCGTGGCGAATAGCTCGACTATCGAAGTGACAGTTACGGCTTCCAGTTCAATGGGCAATTGCTCAGCGAGCGGCAGAGCATCTGTCACAACGAAGGCGGCTGACGTTGTGAAGCCTGTACCTGAGCCAATTGAACTCTCCTCTTGCACCACCTTCAAGAAGAACAACGCACGCGTTGATAATACTTGTAAGGCAGTATTGCAAGACGCGATTCGACAGTTGCAGTCTGACCCGCAGGCACAATTGTTCGTCTACTCTTATCGTGGCGAGCAAGAAAAACCTGCTGATCTTGACTTGCAACGTGGTAAGAACATCCGCGACCGCCTGGCGGATGGTGGACTCGGATCAGCGATTGACGCTAACCGCATTACTGTACGTCCGAGCGGCGTCTCCACGGATGGACGTCAAGTCCGCCTGGTGATCCTCCCGGCGGGTGGCAATGCTTCAGCACTGCCGCAAGACGGTGCGCCAGCGACTTTGGGTGAAGTCACCCCAGAGAAGCGGGCGGCTCCAGTACGTCGCGCGAAGAAGCCTGCAAGAAAGCGTCGTTAATAACTTGTCGTAGCAATACGACCTCAACACAAGGCAGGTGGTCACACGATCACCTGCCTTTTTTAATTGCGGATTGCGGATTTCAGATTTCGAATTGAAACCTGATTCCGCAATCCGCAATCCCAAATCCGCAATCGAATATGCTCATCACCAGTCCTGTTAATCCCCAACTCAAATTTGCCCGACGTGTGCGCGAAGGCAAAGAACCGGAGGCCATTTTTGTCGAAGGCGAACGCTTGTGCGAGGAATGCCTGAAATCCAATTTGCCATTGACGGTTGCGTTTCACACTCCTAATCCATCCCCACGCACAACGGCCATCATTGAAGAATTATGGCAGCGCCAATGCCACGTGTACGAAACCGTGCCGGAAGCCTTCGCTGTCGTAAGCGACACCGTTACGCCGCAAGGCATCATCCTCATTGCCACACGCCCGACCTGGGAGCTTGAAGCGGTCATCCATCCGCAAGCTAACTTGCTAGTTGTGCTGGATGCGGTACAAGACCCCGGCAATGTGGGCACAATCCTGCGGACAGCGGAAGCGGCAGGCGTCCGAGGCGCGGTGGCGCTAAAAGGAACGGTGGATTGCTTTGCCCCCAAAACCCTGCGCAGCACGATGGGCGCGGCGTTTCGTCTGCCGATCATCACGGATGTCGAGCCACAGCAGTTGCTTGATCGCTGCCAAGCTGCGAAAATTACCCTCGCGGTCACGACGGCGCGTACTTCTCTCGTGTATAGTGATTATGATTGGCAGCAACCAACGGCGGTGATTTTGGGCAATGAGGCGCAAGGCGTGCGCGCCAGTTTGTTGGAGGCCTGCGATGTTAAATTACGCGTGCCGTTAGCGCCGCCCGTGGAATCGCTGAACGTAGCGGCAGCGGCAGCGGCAATCCTCTTTGAAGCAGCACGCCAAAGAAGGTTATAAATCAAGGGGAAAACTTTCCCGCTGTTTTCTCGTATAGTGCCATTGCGATGAGCAACTCCGAACTCCCCAAAGATGAAGCCATTACCAATCGCGTTGAAGGCGGTGTGCGCAAGTTTTTCGAGCGGCTCGGCGGAGCCTTGGATTTTGCCTTGCGGCGTCCGCTGAATCCGCAACCGCGCACCGACATCACCGCCTTGATTCCGCCGCTCGAACGCGCGATTGACGACAAGCTACGGCATGAAGGCAACAAGGTGATCGCACCGAACTTGATTGAATTACGCTACGATTACGAAACCTATCAGCAACTTACCAACAAACGGATTGATTTTCTCGCACGCGAACTGCGACTGTCGGTCTACGAATATATTCACAATCGCCGGTACACGACGCTCGGCGACGTACAGGTCAAAATCGCGTACGACATGTTCACGCGCAAGCTGACCATTACGGCGAACTTTTCCGACGCCCCCTCCAAGCTAGTGGCCGAACAAGGCCCCCCCGCCGCGCCTGCTGTACAAACCGAACTCCTGCTCAAGAGCAAGCGATTTGTGCTGCGCACCAAGGCCGTCAGCGGCACACGCATCAGTTTGGGACGCGGTCAAGACAATGCGCTGGTGATCGAGGACTCCACAGTTTCGAGCGTCCACGCCGCATTCACGCTCGCCGCTAACGGCACGCTCTATATCACCGATCTCGGCAGCAGCAACGGCACGTTCGTCAATGGCGTGCAAATCGCGATGGGCGACAAAACGATTGTGCGCGCCGGAGATCAGTTACGGTTTGGCGATGTCGAATTACGCTTGGAATGCAGCGCAGGTTAAGCTGCATGGCCCGTTTATAACTATGCCCAGAGCATTTACCATTTTCCATTTGTGATTCATCATTTGCCATCGTTGCCCACCTACTCGTTTTCAATGAAAATTTCAAAACACAAATGGAAAATGAGATTTATCATCGTGCCCTATGAATTTTCCCTTCATCGCTACCCTTATTTTTATCGGCGGCATTGTCTTCCTATTGTTGTCGCTGCTGCTCTCCACTTGGCGCTTTTCGCGCAAGCCAGCGGCCAGCGACGCCAGCGGCTTGCCAGATGATTTTGGCCCACGTCTCACCAGTAAGCGCCTGCGCTACGTGCGCTGGGCGTTCGCTATTTTGGTCGTCGCGGCCTTTGGCTTTCACGTGTATTGGGGCTTGTTCGCCGCCGGGCCGGTCAGTGAGAATAAAGATTTTGCGCATCTGAAAAACACCCGCGACCAACGCAATCGCCGCGATGCGGAGTCCAATTTACGTGGCTGGATTTTTGATCGCAGCAAAGATTACCGGAAATGCCTGGCTAAATACCGCTACCTTAACAGCAAGATTATGCGTGACTATCCGCTCGGCGCAGCGGCTTCGCACATCATCGGCTACAGCGGGCTGGCGCGTGGTGATGCAGAATTGGAACGTGCCGTCGTCGCGCAACCGCCGCCGAAACAACCGGAAAAGAGTTGGTGGGAGAAAATCGTTGCTGCCGCTTCGTTTGAATCGGAGGAACCAAAGATCGAAGCCGGGCGTGATCTGCAACTGACGATGGATTACGATTTGCAAAAGGCGGCGTTTGAGCAACTCCAAAGCAAAGGCCACAAAGGCGCGGTCGTGATGGTTAACCCGCAAACGGGCGAAGTGTTGGCCATCGCCAGCAATCCGAGCTTTGACCCGGATGACATTAACAACGATGTGAAGTGGGAAGAGATTCGCCGCGATTTGAAAAACCGCCCCCTCTTGAATCGCGCGCTGAACGAATATTATCCGCCCGGTTCGACCTTGAAAACCTTGACTGCCGCCGCCGCCTTGGATGCCCGCGTCAGTGAAAATAAACCCTTCGTCTGTCAGGGCGGAGGCTGGACGCCGCCCGGTTCAGGTCGCCCCATTCAGGATGACGAAGGCCACGTCCACGGCAGCATCACAATGGAAGAAGCCTACGTCAAATCGTGCAATCAATACTTCGCACAACTCGGCGTCGAAGTCGAACGGCAACGGATGGGTGAGGCAGCGGCGCGCTTTGGCTTGAAAGTCCATAGCAATCCCGGCGATTCGATTGGCACGGGAGCGACGCGCGGGCTTTGGAATAGCGAAAATAAAATTCTGAGCGATGTGCTGGCACCGCTGAATTCGACATTTGTAAATGGCAACAAGATTTCCAAATACGACTTGGCACTCGAATCTATCGGGCAAGGCTATGTGCAACTCACGCCGTTTCAGATGGCGTTCGTCGCCGCCGCTGCCGCCAACAATCAAGGCAACGTGATGCGTCCGCTGCTGGAAATGGGACGGCCCCCAATGGTCTTGAGCCAGGCGATGACCGCCGAAACCGCCAAGCGATTGCGCGAAATGATGGCCGGCGTCGTCGAACGCGGCACCGCAGCCGGCGTATTCGGCACCACCGTGCGACAGGCAGGCCTCACCGCTGGCGGCAAGACCGGAACCGCGCAACGCGAAGTGCCTGTTATTGATCCTAAAACAGGGCAGCCCGCCACCTACAAAGATTCGCGCGGCAAAGAGCGCACCAAGAAAGAAAACCGCATTGATTCATGGTTTATCGGTTTCGCGCCTGTGAACAATCCACAGATTGCATTTGCCGTGATGGTCGAAGGCGGCGGCTACGGCTCGAAGATTGCCGCGCCTATCGCCGCCAATTTATTGGTCACAGCGAAAGAATTGGGATTGCTGAAAGCAGATGGAGCGGCTACGTCTGCTGCTTCACCGCGTGTGAGTCGTACCGCGCGGCGGCAATAGAAATTATCGGAATAGAACGTAGTGCGAGCATCAGGACTTGCAATTTTACTCACGCAGTCGCTCGCTCTCTTACCTCTCTTGTGAAGAACAAACGTCGCCTCATTTTAGGTAGCCTCTTTTTCGCCTTGTTGTTTTTTTACTTCGGCGTGCGGGTGTACTTTGTCTTCTTTCACATCGGCAGCTATGACGGATGGAGCGGAGAACAACAGGGATTTGACAAACCACCCCTCGTCACACGCACCGACCCCAAAGGCCCAGCTACGGTATTACTGCCAGGCGATGAATTTCTGGCGATCAATGGCATCACACCGCGCCAAGACCCCAGCATTATGAACTTCGCAGGCCGCGTGCCGCCGGGAACGAATTACACGATGACGGTGCGACGCAACGGGCAGGAGTTGTCGTTCCGGCTCGTGACGGTGGAAAATCTCGCACAGCAGCCGGACTGGGGGCAAAAGGTTTTCCTGCTGATTTATTTGATTTTTCTGCTGACGGGGCTATTCGTGTTCCTGCTCAAACCGGACAACGATCAAGCGTGGTACTTAGCTTTGATGCTCGGCACGTTTACGCTGTTGAGTACGTGGACAATGCCCCTGATGGCGCTGGGGCGCGGGGTAGAGTTTGTCGTGTCCTTTGTCAAAATCCTCGGCCTCTGGTCGTTGCCCTTGCTCGTAAAGTTCTTCCTCATTTTTCCGGATCGTTCACCGATTCTGAAGCGTTGGCCCAAAGTGGAGCGGTATCTGTACTGGCCGTTTTATTTGGGTGCGCTGCCTTTCTTTGCGGGCACCAGACTGCCCGATTTGCCGAGGCTCTGGTACTTCAGCTTACCGCCCATCAAATGGCTCAATGCCCATCATTTCCTACACCTGCCGATGCCCACGTTAGTGGCATATTTGGCCGCAGGGCTGTTTTGCCTGGCCGTGAATTATCGCGTTGCCGGCGTAGATGCGCGACGACGATTGCGCGTCATTATGTTTGGGAGCGGGATTGGGTTTCTCACATTACTGCTGGTCATTATCGGGGAATTCTTCGGTTTGCAAAGGCGGATACCACAAGCGAATCAATGGATAGAAATCAGCATGGTGGTGACGATGCCGCTGATTCCGCTGTCGTTCGCCTACGCCATCATTCGCCACAAAGTCATTCCGATCAGTCTGATTATTCGGCGCGGCGTGCGGTATTTATTGGTCTCACGCGGCGCGGTCATTCTCGAATTCCTGACCGTCATCCTCGTCCTGACCGTCGTTCTGCGAATGATTATGAGGTACTTTCAGGCATCGCATCTGGTCGTTGGACTCGTGTCCGGCATCGTGAGCGTTGCTGTCTGGCAAGGCACGCGCGCGATTCACAACCGTTATCTAGCGCCGCTGATTGATCGCAAGTTTTTCCGCCAATCGTACAACGCCCAGCAGATCATGTCTGAGCTTTCGGAATCGCTGCGCACGACGACCGACCGTAAGCAGTTGCCCCAACTGGTCGCCACCAAAATCCAAGCGGCGTTGCAAACCGAGCGGGTCACGATCCTGCTGAAAGATGAAGCGACAGGCGCATACACTTGCGCCTATTCGTGCGATTACGATCCGCGCAGCCCGCATTCCACAACAAGCGTCAATGGGCATCAGTTCACATCACAAACCGAGCTTGCCAACCGCTTGCTTGAAGCCGCCAACCCGTTGGAAGTCGAACGCGAAGGTGAATCGGTGTTCGTCGAAAACGTCTCCGTATTGACAGAAGCCGAAACGGAAACCTTGCAGGCCTTGAACTCCGCCTTGCTCCTGCCGCTCAAAGGCAAAGACGAAATGTCTGGCATCATTTCGCTTGGCGCTCGTTTGGGCGATCTGCCCTTCTCCAATGAAGACAAACGATTGCTGCTGTCGGTCAGCGCGCCGATGTCCTTCGCGCTTGAAAACACGCGGTTGATCGAACGCATGATCGAAGACGCGCGACGCCGCGAAGAACTCGAAGCAGAAAACGAACAACGCGCCAAAGAGTTGGAAGAAGCGCGCCAATTGCAGCTTTCGATGCTGCCGAAGAACGTGCCGCAATTGCCCGACTTGGAAATCGCCGCGTACATGAAAACGGCCACGGAAGTGGGCGGCGATTACTACGATTTTCACGTCGCCGATGACGGCACATTAACGATAGCCATTGGCGACGCAACGGGACACGGGTTGAAAGCTGGCACCGTCGTGACCGCAACGAAAAGCCTCTTTCACGAATTAGCGCAACGGTGACGATTTGCCCGACATGCTCAAGCGGTTTTCGCACGCGCTCAAGAAGATGAATCTGCGCTCGCTGTTTATGGCGCTGACCGTCGTGCGGCTCAAGAATCACGGCCTCACGATCACGGTTGCCGGGATGCCGCCCATCCTGATTTATCGCGCCTCTGCAGCGTCACATCGAAGAAATCTTCATCAAAGCCATGCCGCTCGGCTGCCTGACGAATTACACGTACAAACAGGAAGACGTCGCGCTTCAGCCCGGCGACATTGTTGTGCTGATGAGCGACGGCTTCCCCGAACGCTTCAATCCAGCCAACGAAATGCTCGGCTACGATCAAGCGAAACATACGCTGGTCGCCACCGCGCATTTGTCGTCGCAAGAAATCCTGACACGCCTGGTGCAAGCCGGAGATGATTGGGGGCAGAGTCGGTTGGCGGATGATGACGTGACGTTTGTCGTGCTGAAGATTCGATAGACTTGCTGAAAAACGCTATACTACTTGCCTATGCCAGCAAAAGACCTGTTCCATCCCCACGTTCGGCTCGCGCTCGAAAAAGACGGCTGGACGATCACGGACGATCCGCTGTTGCTGCTGTGGGGAAGCGCTCCGGTTTACGTTGATCTCGGCGCAGAAAAGATCATTGCCGCAGAAAAAGACGAGCGTAAAATTGCGGTTGAAGTCAAAAGCTTTTTGCGCGGATCGCGGACAGAAGATTTGGAAGATGCGATGGGGCAAATCGTGCTGTATCGCTACCTGCTGCGCCGGACGCAGCCTGACCGCGAATTGTTTTTGGCTATACGGAAAGATGTGTATGAAAGCTACATCAGCTTGCCGCACGTCATAGAGTTTTTGCGAACAGAGCACGTGAATTTGCTGGTGTTTGACCCGCAAACTACGGAGGTTGTGCAATGGATCAAGTGGAACACTATCGAACCATCATCGAGCGACTCCTGACGCAACACGTCGGAGAATTGCGACGGTATACTGACTTGCGCGACAAGACGGTCTTTGATCGCCAGTCGGATAGCTATCTGTTGGTGCGCGAAGGCTGGGACAACGGGCGGCGCGTGCATACTGTCATCACCCATTTGGAAATCATCAATGGAAAAATCTGGGTGCAGGAAGATTGGATCGAGCACGGCATCACTGCTGAATTAGAAGAGGCAGGCGTGCCAAAGAGCGACATCGTGTTGGGCTTTCAGCCGCCGTATGTCAGACCGTATACCGAATACGCCGCAGCCTAACCGCGCCCTTGTTCTCTACCCCGCGCGTGCTACAATGCGCCTCAGCCAACAGCAGTTCAAATCAATCAGGAGAAACGATCATGCGGAGAACCTTGCGCGATCAGTTCCGAGACAAACACCCCTTTTTCTGGGTCGTTGTCGTAGCCGCTGTAATCGGCGTGTGTAGCTGGGCGTTCGCCGGGACAATGGTCTACAAGTATCTGGGGATGGAGTAAGACCGGGTATGAAGTGGATAGACAAATTGCGAGTTACACGCATTTATCCCGGTGGCCCGGCAGAAGGCAAATTACAAGTAGGTGATAGTATTCTGGCAATCAATGAGGTTCCCGTTGCGCGGGATGATCTCAACCAAGCTAGACGCTTCATGCCTATTGGCACAACTTATTGGTTAGAAGTCGAACGCAATGGAATAAGGCAACAAATTGAATTGAGTCTAAGCCTTCATCGGTCACCGATATTTTTCTCGCGAATTGCGGAGAGTCTTTTCCATAGGATTAGTTTCTCTTAGCTGCCTTCTTGTAGCAATCCTGGCTGGTTTACTACGGCCTTCCGACTCTAATCGTTCGACTCTTTTTTGCGGCCTTTTATTTTTTCGGACAGAACCAATTATTAATTGTGCTAAGCCTTCCTTCTCTTCTCTTCGACGATAGGGAAAAGCTGATCTGGAACTATCTTGAATATTCTTTTTGAGGCCATTCACTTGCGTTTCCGATACTTTTTCATCTTTTCTTACGTTTTCCGCCAGGTGTCCGCAAAGGTAGATTCTGGAACATCATAAAATGGGCGCTTTATGCAATAGGCATAGGAACACACATGCCGTATCCATTTCTTAGCCTCATGAGACCTACGCCCCTATTTCTCATGCGCTTATCTTTACCTTTTTCATTGTGTTTCCATCGCAATCATTCTTGTTGTGATTCGTAACTACAGGGTTACTACAGAGCTTCAACAGCGAAAGCGAATCAAGTGGATTATAGTCAGTATCACCGTTGCCACTCCGCTTATACTTATCTGTTATGTTCTAGTTTCTCTCCCCGTGATGTCCCCGCCTGTGTTATGAGAGCTTATTTATCATCTCTTGGTTATTGATTTTATGGATTCCCATAGCTTGGGCTTACGCTATCCTAAAACATCGTGTTCTCGACATTAGCGTTGTCATTCGCCGCAGCGTTCGCTATCTGCTCGCTTCACGTGGCTTCATCCTGATCGAAGCCTTGCTCGCCTTCGCGCTGCTCAGCTTCCTGTTCGCCGGACGCATCGGCGTTTGGCTGGATCGCTTTGGGAGCAACACGCGCACGCTCATCATCGTTGTCGGCACGGTGCTGATGGTGCTGGGGTTGCAATACGTCAATCGCAAAGTGCATCCGCTGATTGAGCGCCGCTTCTTTCGTGATGCGTACGATGCACAGCAGATTTTGACGGAACTGACGAGTTCGCTGCGCACGACAACCAACGTCAATCAGGTGCTGGAACTCTCGGCAAAAATCATTCAGCAGGCGCTTTATGCCGCGAACGTGACGATCTTTTTGCGCAATGGACGACACGATTTCAGCAGCGCGGTGTCGAGCGATTATCACGAACGCGAGAAGCTGTCGCATGCCGTCGCGCGTGAATTACATTTGCCCGATGATGCGTTTGTTGTGCAGCGCATTCAGGAATCCGCTCAGCCGGCGGAAATTGATTGGGACGATCCGTATTCGCCCGTCGCTACACAGCTTGCCGCGATGGCGAACGGCGATGGCACAGCACAGCAGGAATTCGATACGTTGCGCGCATTGAAAACGAATCTGGTGTTGCCGCTGGCGGCGAAAGACGAATTGCTGGGCGTGTTGGCGTTGGGGCCGCGCGCAGGCGATTTGCCGTACTCGCGCGAAGACAAACGAATGCTGATGAATGTCGCAGGGCAAACGGCGATGGCGCTGGAAAACTCGCGCCTGATCGAACAGAAAATCGAACTCGAAGCGCAAAATGAACAACGCGCCAAAGAGTTGGAAGAAGCGCGCCAATTGCAGCTTTCGATGCTGCCGAAGAAGGTGCCGCAGTTTCCCGATTTGGAAATCGCGGCATATATGAAAACGGCGACGGAAGTGGGTGGCGACTACTACGACTTTCACGTCGCGGACGATAACACGTTGACGATTGCGATTGGCGATGCGACGGGACATGGCTTGAAAGCTGGCACAATGGTGACGGCAACGAAAAGCCTCTTCAATGAAACAAGTGGTGCCGAACCGCCTGCCGCGATGCTGCAACGATTTTCGCGTGCGCTCAAAAAGATGAATATGCGTGGGCTGTTTATGGCGCTGACAATTGCCAAAGTAACCGACTATCGCTTGACGCTGGCCGCCGCCGGAATGCCTCCGATCCTGCTGTATCGCGCAGCAACAAACCAGATCGAAGAAATCCTGCACAAAGCCATGCCGCTCGGCAGCATCTCGAATTACGCCTACCAGGAACAGGAACTCACGCTGGCTTCCGGCGATGTGGTAGTGTTGATGAGCGATGGATTGCCGGAACGATTCAATGACGCAGCCGAGATGCTCGGCTACGAACAGATGCAAGCGATTCTGGCAAATGCGGTGAATTTATCAGCGGCTGAAATCATCCGACAATTCGTTCAAAGCGGCGATGATTGGGCGCACGGCAAACCGCAAGATGACGATGTGACGTTCGTCGTGCTGAAGGTGAGATAACGCGATAGCGTCTGGAAACGCAGGCGCTATCGTGTCGGCAAGCCCTTCACATATTCCGAATACTGCGCCACATTCTTACAAGCCGCAGCGCTCGGCATTTTGCCCGTCAACAGCGCGACGGTCACACAAGCCGAAGCGGGGGCGAGAACAGAACTAGAGGAATTCGTTTCGTGATAATGATCCGGCACGCCTTGCGCCTTGCACGCATCGGGCGATTTTTTGATCTGCGGATTTTTTAAATCAATCGTCTCGCGGCGGAAATCGTGCGCGGGAACGATATAGCCGAACTCATCAGGACACAGCCCAAACATAAAGCGATATTTCCTGGTCATTGCGCCGCGAATGCTCGGCTCCAGCGGCGCGCCCGTGTCAGCAGCAGGGCAATCGTTGCGGCGATATTTATCCAGGCCGTAATAGAGTTCAGGAAACAGTTCGCCCGGCGTCGTGACGATCTGTGCATCGCCCAAGTTGATCGCATAAATCGTCGTCCGTGACTGTGGTTGGCCTGTCACATCTGGATTCATCACCGTATCCAATACGCCGAGTTTGAGCAAAATCAGATACGCTTGATTGTCCATCGGCACGTGCAAATCCGCTTTCTTCACTTCCAACTCATTGCTCTTACTCCATTCGCCCTTATCAATCGCTTCAATGGCAGCTTTGCCGATGTCGCGCCCAATAGCTTCCGTGCGCTCGAACGCAAAAACAGGCCGGGTGCTGTTCGGTTTGAGCGGAAATTCCTGGCCGTCAAATTTGGTGCGGTCAGTGTGCTTTGTATTCGAGTCGCCCACGATTTCAACTGCGCCAATTGCACCGGAAATGTACAGCGCCGTGCCGCCGAATTTCTTCTCAACGGTTGCGCGCGCAGCATGAATAAAGTCCGAGGAAATCTCCCGGTTCTTGTCTTCCATGGATTCAGGATGCGTGTTCCAGTTGATGAGCGTGCCAATTGTCTGGTTGGATTGCTTGCTGATGAATTGCATCACGCGCATTTCTTCGTCAAAGAATTTTGGCGGACGCCCACCATTGCGCACCTGCATTCCGGCAAGGCTGGGAGACTTGCACCGGATCAGTCACGCCGATTTTGAATTTGGCAGGTTGCAAACTTTTCGCGGCATCTTCGATGCTTCGGGCAATCATCCGATCCACAAAGCGCAAGTATTTCGGATACTTCCCATCCTTCATAAAATTCTCGCCCCAGGCCCCAATGCTATCGGGCGCTTCGTGGTTATGCGTCGCAGCCACGAGGATTTCTTGAATGCCTAGTTTTGGGTCAAGCAGCTTCTTTACCTGGCTGATACCGTAGTAAGAACCATCCGAGTAATACCCAATCAAATCCACAGAGACAATGGCAATGCGCGTTGAGCCATAATCCAGCACCATCGTGCGTGCCCACAAATCATCGTGCTTGCCTGTAGCAAGACGATTGTCACCAAAGCCGGCGAGATAAATGCCGTCGTATTTTTCTTTCGAGCCAGCGTCAATCTGCGTATTTCCCTCGTCATCTTCAAACGGCTCGCCTTTATCCCAATGCCTGTTTTTATTAGTGTCGGTGAACTTTTCGCCCCACACGCCCGTGTCTGTAACCGTGCCATCCCACGCGGGATTGTTGCCAAACGGTGTGATGGTGATGGCGGCGAAACCCGCTTTGAGTTCTTTTTTAGGCGCAGACGGACTGAGCGTGAAGGGCAAGGTGAGCAGAATTGCAATAAGAAATAAGCGTGACATTCGTGGGGCCTTAAATGTACAGCAAACTTTCCAGTTTGCTGCTGTCTCCGGTGCAAGTCGCTAGTGAATACAACAGCAAACTGGAAAGTTTGCCGTACATCCTTATTCTTTGGAACTGGGTTTCAGTTCAATCATCAGTGGAACATTGGCAGAAGAAAGATCAAGATCAAAACTATAGGTGTCATAGCCAACGACGCGCGCGCGCAAATTGTACCGCCCCGGCGCAACCGGTTTTTCCAGGACGAATTTCCCTTCGGCATTTGATCCGCCCCAGGTCACCAGGTTCGAGGCAGCGACTTCTTTGCCAACCAATAACAACCCAACGCGCACGCCTGCCAATGGCTGGCCGGAAGTAGATTTCACGATGCCGTGAACGGAAAGCAGGCTGGGTGCTTTCACCTCCGCCGGAGTTGCCGCATTCGGCGTCGCGGCAATGGAGGGCGCAGTCTTTTGTGTCGCGGCGTTCATTTCCGCTTCCTGATATTTGGAAATCAAGGCGGCGACCAAATGCGCCGGACGCAAATAGCCAACCGAACCGTATGTCTTTTCGGAATCGCTGTCCACGACAACACGCGTCGGGATGCCGATCAGTTTGCCGGTACTATTCACCGCCGCGCCGCCGCTATTGCCGTGCAATAAACGACCATTGGTTTTGATCCAATCATCCAGCGCGTCTTTGCCTTCCACAACACCGGGGTTGACGGTCACGGTCGTGCCGCCTTTTTCCGGGAAGCCAATGATGAAAACATCGTCGAGCAATTCCACACTCCGCGTGTCACCGATTTCAATGAAGGGGAAGGCTAACGGCGGATCATCTGGCTTGGCAGGTATTACGCGCAACAAGGCCAAGTCGCGGTCTTGATTGGTCAAGACAGGTTTGAGGCGAAATTGCCGCGAAGCAGTGGTGGCATCGGCTCCGGGTTCCGAAGGCAGGTTAAGATAGATGTCATCGAAGACCTTCACCGAACGGTCGCGCGCGATGACATGAAAGTTCGTGACGACCAGCCCGTCTTTGCGAACGATCACAGCCGAGCCGCGGGGCCGCAGCTTTTGGTCAGGATCGCCCACATTTCTGACCAGCACGAGGCCGATTGCCGGAATCACTTTTTTAATTTGCTCACGAACGTCGGAGGTGAAAGCAACCGTGCGGTTCGGCAGTTCGCTCTGCTGAGCAGAAGCCTCAGTGCTAAACAAAACTACCAGCAACGCGACAGCCCATTTGGTCAGCGGGAGAAACGTGTCGGACTTGCATATTTCTGTCAGCATAATCGGCCTCCGAATGAGGATGGGGCGCTTTGTGAATTATAAAGAAGGAGAGGGAGAGGGGGGAGAAAGGGAGAAGAGGAGAAGAGGAATCTTATCTCCCTTCTCCCCTTCTCCCCTCACAGGTGTTTCAGGCGTAGCTCGAACACGGCCACTTCGCCGGTTTGCAATTTCGTGCCTTGCTTATCGGAAATCGCCACGACGGAGCCTTCGTTCTTGGCTTGATTGCCGGACGCGAGGACGAGGCTGCGGCAACGCGCTTCCTGCCCGGACGCTAAGACCAAGCCGCGTTCACGTCCGCAGGCGTTACTTGAAGTGACGATACCAACCGCTTCGCCGGGAGGTTTGCCACTACCTTTCTTGCCCCCTGCCTTGGGATTATTGTCGGCCAACTCGTCCGCGACGCTGGAAGCAGATTTGCCTAATTCGCCCTCCGCGCTCTTCAGTGCTTCCTCATACGGCTTGATGCGCTCATACGAAAGCACCACTTTCAGAATTTCGGTGCCTGGCTCTTTGTCAAATTCGATGGCGTAGGGCTTGCTCGGCAAATCGTACGATTGATCGGCCTCAATTTCGCTACTGTAAATTACCTTGGTGACACCGCCGGGGGTGACGTTGATAAAATAGACAAAGCCTTTGAAATTGCTCTCGAAGCTGACGCGAATGCGCTCGCCCCCCCTGAACGATTTGCCGGGATCAATCAACTCGCCTTTTTCGTTTGTCAACTTCACTTCCAGCCCGTCGGCTTTTTTGCCGACGAACATAGCGCGCGCGCGCATCCCTTCCTGCTTACTTTTGCTTTTGCCTTGCGCTGAGGAGGCGGAAAAATTCGCCGTCAGCAAAACAGCAATGACAAGACAATTGATCATTTTGGTTTTCATAGCGTTCCTCACTGGTCTTTACTGATGTTTGATTTTGGTTTCGATGATCAACTCTTCGTTATCCTTTTTGTTCAGGTTCGTGAATTGCACCGTCACCGCATCAGGATTGGTTTTACTAAACTGCTGGCTCGTGCCGCTTTTGAGCGCGGCCAAGGCTTCTTTCTTCACCGTCATGGCTCCGCTTTCATCGGCGAAGTTCGGTAAATCGTCAATGCGGTCGCGGCTAAAAATCAACGTCAGGTCATCGTCTTTGGCCTCGACTCTAAACCAGCAATTGCCGTTGGCATCCACAATTGGATTGCCTTCCGCGTCGCGGTATTTTTTATCACAATTCGACGGGATGATGATCTTCTGCCCCTTCTTGACGAAGTTCTTGCCACCGTTGATGCGCGCATCGGGAAAGATTATCGCCAAATCGGAATCCTGAATCAGATATAAATATCCATCCTGATTGACCTCCATCACCAATTGCAAATGATCCTTCACCTTGAAAGCGGTTTCAGGATTGGTCGCCGTCGGCTTTTTGGACGTATCAGGCGCGTCGGCCCAAGCGCCTTTCATGATGCTCCAGCGCAGCGAAAGCAGCGGGACGCTTTGCACGACGGGCGCTTTCGGACGCGCTTTCGGACGCGCTTTCGATGGCGTGCGACGCGGCTTTTCGACGCGCGTCACCTGCACCGGTTTGCCCCACATCAACGAAGGCGATTGGGCTATCGTCTGGCTTGACCAACAACTCAAGACAATGACCACCAGAAGGCAAGTGACTTTGCCAATTTGACGCAGATTGATGTTGCTCATTTCTGTTGCAAGACCTCTTTCACTTTTGGGCTATCGGCACGCGCGGCACAACGGAAGCCCACCAGCCACGCGCCTTGTTGTAACTCGGCATCCGAATAAATCGGCGTATGATAAGCGCGAATCGTAGTACGAATTTCATTGCTCGGACTGCGGAAATGTCCGCCGCGTACGACGCGATTTGTTGCGCCGTAATTACTATCGGCGACTTGGTTGCCCGGATAGGCTTGATAGTTGTCCGCCACCCATTCCGCCACATTGCCCGCCATATCTACGACCCCATAAGCACTCGCGCTAGCCGCTTTCTGTCCGACATTGGTCGCATGCGCAGAACCAATGTTGGCATTATTGCCCGGCGTGTTGCCCCAGGGGAAACGCCGCTTCCATTTCGGATCGGCATCCGTTGCTTTCGGGTCCCATGACGCTGCCTTTTCCCATTCCTGTTCGGTCGGCAATCCTTTGCCCGCCCAATTTGCGTAGGCCTGCGCTTCTTCCCACGTCACGCCTACAACGGGCTGATCGGGATTTTTCTCGGCGTAGCTCGTATCCCAAAACGGATTCTTGGGTATTTGCTTGCCCGTAGCCTGACAGAACTCCGCAAACTGACGATTCGTCACTTCGTACTTGTCAATGTAGTAATCGTAATTCAAATCCACTTTATGACCGGGCTTCTCATTGTCCGAGCCGCTGTCATCGCCCATCCAAAACGCGCTTGCTTTGATAAGCCGCATCGGCCCGTGCAAATTGATTTCGTCTTTCAGATCAGAAACCTTTGCTGGCGTCGCGCCGCATCGTGCCTGCAACACGATTTCCTGCCCGTCCTCACCCGTCAGCTTGTTATTGCCAAGCGACTGGTTATCGCGTAATAATTCGCCGCAGCCTAGCCGTAAGGCGTACAATTCGCCCGCCTTCAAGCCCGCCACACGCAACTCGCCTTCTGCGATTCCAGCCTGGGTCGCACCGATAGTCGGGATGCCGCGCCGGATGTCGTTCACGTACAAATCGCTGTTCGGTGCGATACCTTTGACAACCACAGTGAAGCCCGGATTGCGGTTCATCGCCCACAAGCCAACTGCCAGCAGGACAAACAATCCGGCTCCCGCAACAGGCAAAGCCCAAGCCGGAACACGACTGGCGCGCACCATAGGAGCAGGCTGCGGTTGGCGCGCAGGTGGCGCAGGTGGCGCACTTCCCATGCGCGAAACCTGTGTATTACGAAGTTGCGACAGCGGCACTGTTGCATCATCTGCCGCCGGACGTTGTGGTTCATTCATTGCCATATTCCCCTGTTTCGCGGTGCTTATGGCGGCCAAATCGCGGCGGACCTCACTGGCTTTGCGATACCGTGCACTGACATCTTTCGCCATCATTCGTTCGACGATGGTGGCCAATGCCGACGGAAGGCTCGGCTCGATCCGCTGCAAATTCGGCGCAGGCCGCGTCAAATCAGGATGCCACGCAATCCAATTGCGCGCGATTTGACTGGCCTCACCTGTACTGTAAATTGCGGGCAAAGCATGTCGAAACTTTGTTTCGCCCAGTAACATTTCGTAAGCCAAAATCCCGGCGGCGTAAATATCCGCCTGCTCTGGCTGGGCATTCCGCCCCAGCGCCTCTTCAATCATTTCCGGTGCCACGCATTTTGCCGTCGCCATCACATCCCCGGCTTGCGATTGCTTCACTG
Organism: uncultured Acidobacteriota bacterium; assembly: GCA_963794955.1. Lineage (GTDB taxonomy): Bacteria > Acidobacteriota > Blastocatellia > RBC074 > RBC074 > JAFDVL01. Next base: position 240,147 of record CAWCGF010000003.1, on the reverse strand, counting down.
ATTCCGCAATGCCAAAGTCGGAGAGATACGCCGTGCCGTCATTGCCCAGCAAAATATTGCTGGCTTTCAAATCCCGATGAATGATGCCGCGCGCGTGAATCGCTTCGAGACCGGAGAGAATTTGATCAAGCAAGGCCATTGCACGGTCAGGCTTCACGCCCCCTTGTCGGACGAGATCAGCCAGCGTACCGCCTTCGATGTAATCCATCACCAGATACAGCTTGCCTTGCCACACCAAAGCATCGCGCACCATCACGATGTTCGGATGCGCGGGCAGATGCGCCAGCAGTTCGGCTTCGCGCTCGAAGCGTTGTTGAATTTCGGGATGCTGGGCCAGATCGGCGAGGATTTCTTTGATCGCGACGTATTTCTTAAATTGCGGATGCAGCGCCTTATAAACGGCCCCCATCGCACCACGTCCGATGACTTCAAGGACTTCGTATTTGTCTATTCTTTGCATGGGCCTCTGCCTGACTGCTACTGCGCCGGGTATCGAGGCGTCCGGCATTTCACGTGAGGGGAGCAAGATTCTCGTCACTCTGATCTACGCCGCATAAGGGCTGTTTTGACAGGGCGGAAACTAACGTACGGTCAGAGGTTTGTCAAGAATTAAGCACGGGGGCAAAAGTTCTGCAGGGTAATCGCTATTTTCCATTGGTCATTAGTCACTGGTCATTGGTCATTGGTTGTGTGCAAATGGCGACCACCGCGATAACAAATGGCCAATGACCAATGACTCATGCTCAAGCCCATACTAATCTTGCCCGGAGGCTAACGCCGCTCGTCCTTGCCGCAGGAGTTGATCAAACAGTTCTTCCAGCGGCGCATTGCAACCGCGCAGGCCAGCGACAACGCTTTCCGCCCAAGCTAAGTACTCGATGCGGCGCGTGACCGACCAATCCGCTGGTGGGGTCTGGGTGACACCACGCACATTCGAGATTTTATCGGCAAGTTTCACGAGTTGGGCGCGGCGCGAGAGATGCGGCCCGTGTTCAATTTGGAGTTGCTTGCGCGCGGCTTTCGGCAGGCTTTTATCATCTGTCACTTCTTCCACTACGCCCCGCACTTCCGCGCCAAAAAGTTCTTCAATCTCCTCCGGCGTGGTCAGCGTGTCTTCGACGGTGTCGTGTAAAATGGCGCTTTGCAACACCACCAAGTCGGTGAGTTGCCCGACCCGTGCCAATAACTCAGCCACTTCAATGGGGTGGTTGATGTAAGGTGAAGCCTCCACATCCTTGCGACGCTGATCCCGATGCTTGATAGAAGCGAACTGCAATGCCTTGAGCAGCGCAGTGAATTGATTTGAAGTTTCCATTGCTACCTTGTAGAGCAAACTTTCCAGTTTGCGTCTGTTTCCCCAAGTGTTATCTCGTTGTGAATAGTGCAAATTTTCCAGTTTGCCCTACATTTTTTCGGCTAATATCGCCTCAATGCGGCGGGAAAGTTCCGCTTCGGACAGACGTGTGGGCGCATACAAGCGCACGATGCCTTTGCGATCTATCAAGACAAACGTAGGCGTCCCGGAGACGCCGTAGCGCACCATCGTTTCAGTGTCAATCACGATGGGAACCTCTTCCAGTCCGGCGTACGACTCTTTCCAGACCTTTTCGATTTGCGCTTTCTCGGCGGCTGGCGTCATCGCTTTCTCGCTTTCGGTTTCGTAGTAGCGCGTGGGCGCAATAATGACGAGTCCCTGCGCGCGATATTTTTGCCAGAGGCTGAGGAGCGAGGCGGACTGCGCTTTGCAATCGCCACACCAATTCGCCCAGAGGAAGAGGAGAACCGGCTTGCCCTTGTACGCCGCGAGCGCGGAGGGTTGCTGGCCGATAAAATCCGTCGTGTTGAGCGGCGGCGCGCTCTGCCCTTCCAACGAAAGCTGATTGATGTTCTTGTTGATGCGCGAGCGCAGGCCAATATTTTTCGCGCGCGCCAGTTCGTCGTTTAGAAAGCGGAGCGCCGCGCTACGCCCTTCGCGTCGCACCTTCAATTTGCCTTCAACTTCGATGGCGGCACCAAGTGGAGCTAACCATTCCTTTTTTTCTTCGCGGATTTCACGGCGCAGTTCGGCCACGTACTGCGCGGCAGCATCGGGCTGATTCAGCATCTCTGCCCCGCGCGCCAGCCAGCCGACGGCATCCAGATATTCGGCATCTACGCCCGTTTTCTTTTTGTAATCCTCGACGTACGCGATGCCGCTGGCCAAATCTCCCGCAGAGAGCTTTGATCTGACCCGTTGCACCAGTTCCCCAGCCGTGGCGGTCAGGTCAAGCAAAAGCAAAGCAAGCAACAAAGAGAAAATAAAACGTGTCTTCAAGCAATACCTCCTGGCGTCGGGATGAGCAGCCTCGCTGCTAAAGAAAAAAATCAGTATCGTGTGCGGTTGAGAGTCTTAGGAACACTCGCTACCGCACACGATACTGACCTATACAGTTGAAATTGGTATTTGTCCAGGCAGTAGCCTGCACCGTCAAATACCAATAGAAAGTTTATGTGCCTCGGCAAATAACTTGTGGCATTGCGCCTCAGAACTCAAGTTTCAAGGCCCCTTGCAAGCTGCGATTGTCGGACAAGGTCGAACGAATCTGCCCCGCATTCGGGTTCCCAATGTTCGCGTTCGGGAAGCCAAAATACGGAGTATTGAACAGATTGTACGCCTCAAAGCGGAACTGAAGGCGCAGCTTCTCAGTGAAGTTGAACGACTTCGCCAGCGAACCATCTATATTGAAATGCCCCGGCGAATAGAGCGTGCCGCGCGAACTGTTGCCGTAGGTGTTCGGGGCGGGTGCGACAAAATCGTCAATATTGAACCATCTGTCCGTCGTCGCATTGTCGAGCTTGCCGCTGCCGATGCGATTTGGCCAACTCGGCGCGCCGTTGTTAACGCCGTTCTGCAAAAACACGGTGAATGGACGGCCTGTCGTCGCTGTCACGATACCGGTCGTTTGCCAACCACCCAACACATACGAGAGCGGGCCACCGGTCAGCCATTTCTTGCCTCTGCCAAAGGGCGATTCAAACACGCTGCTGAAAACGGCGCGATGTTTCACATCGTACCCCGACGGGCCGCGCCCGGCTTTGATGTTGGTGTAGGTTTGGGGATTCCCGACCGAACCGCCGCCGCTGGCGGGCGAACTGCCGTAATCCAACGATTTGCCATAGGTGTAACTCAACAGGAAGTTCGAGCCACCGCTGAACCGCTTGTTGGCTTTGACCAGCAAGCCATTGTAGCTCGATGAATTGCGGTATTGCGCAATGTTGATGCTGGGAAGGTTGCTGAGCGATTGAATCAAGCGCCGCGAAGCTTGCGTCCCTGCGCCCGGCAACACTTCATTGATGTTGTAGAACACCGGGATGTGAATGCCACGACTGCCGGCGTAGCCGACTTCGAGGACGATGCTACGGGTCAGCGATTGCTGAATGTTCAGCCCGTAGGATTGGGCATACGGCGTCAGGTTCGAGAACTCATGCCCGATGATGGAGGGAGAGGGCGTGACGGCATTGAGGGCCGCCGTCGTCGTCGGTTTGAATTGCACGGGCGTCGGGAACGGGCGATTGATCTGCGTCACCGTGGCGAAATTCGCCGGGGTGACATCGTTGGCAAACGTCTGTGACACGGACAGCGGAATATTTTGCCCTAACAGATTGCCCGCCGCATACGGTTCCGGGAAATAGCTGATGCCATAGCCGCCGCGCAAAACCGTCTTGGCGGTGCCAAAAATGTCGTATGCAAAGCCCAGGCGCGGGCCGAAGTTTTTATAGTTTGTCTTTTTGCCCGCCGAACGCGAATAGCCCTCTTCGTTGGCATAAATCAAACGTAATTTATCCGGGTCGAAATTGACGATCAGATTGCGGTTTTCAACGTCCGGCGTGTACACCTCATAGCGCAATCCCGCGTTGATCGTTAGGCGGCTGGTGACTTTAATGTCGTCTTGAATGAAGCCCGCGAACTCTTTGTTCGTCAGGTAATAATTCTCATTCAAAAAGCCGCGCGAACCACTATTCACATAACCCAGTAACAACGTTGCCAAGCCCGTGCCTGTGCCACTGACTGCCGCTCCTGCCGAAAACGGCAAGCGCACATATTCGTTGCCGATATTCAAAGCGCCACGCGTGTTCGATTGCGTAAACGGCACCGGTTTGCGAATGACCATGTGATAGCCGAATTTCAGCGTTTGCTTGCCCATCGTGTAAAACAGATTGCTGGTGAATTGGTAATGGGTTTGCTTCGGGTTGACAGGCAAGAAAGCCGGGCCACCGCTAAGACCGGTCAGTTCGTTGATGTTGATATTCGCAATACCCGATGTGAATTGCGAAATGTTGATGCCCTGAATGCCGAGCGAGGTGGAAGCGTTTTTGCCAAAATCCGATGGCACGGTGACCGGATTGGTACGAGCGAAACCAGCACGCAATTCCAGCAGGACGGTTGGTGAGAACGTATGCGTATGATTCAGCGCCAGCCCTTGCGTGCGCAATGTCGTGTTCTGAATGCCTGCTACAAATGGCCCTAACTCAAATCTAGTGGCGGCAAAGCTCGGCGTCGGCAGGCAACAATTGGCCTGTCCTTGCGGCGCGTCGAGCCGAAAGTTTTCCAGGCTATAGCGCGCAAAAAATTTGTCGCGGTCGCTGAAGCTGTGATCAAAGCGGAAGGTAAACGCATTGCTGCTCACATCGCGGTTGACGACCGAGGTGTAGTTGTTGGTCAAGCTGCTGTTTTGCGGCAACGGATAAATGCTGGCGACGTTTAGTCCGACTTGATTGAGGCGCGACGTTGGAATGATGTTATTGGTGAAGGCAGAACGAAGCGTTTGCGGATTCGCCGCACTGACCGGCGAGGCAGCATTGAAGGCCGGATTCGCCCGCGTCGTCAGCGGATCAAACATCATCCCGACCCGCGCTTGGATCGTCTGCCCGGCAAGGTTGGTGACATTGAGCGGCGTGGTGAAGGCGCCCGTACACGCGCCTGCCGCGCCTGCTGAATTTGTACAGAGATTCGCGCCTAAAAATTCGCCAAAATCGCCGGTGCGTGATCGGGCGGTCGGCACGCTGTTGACGAAAGTGTTGCCGCGGATTTCGCGCAAGCCTGCATAATCGAAGAAGAAGAAACTCTTGTTCTTGCCGTTGTACAGCGCCGGGCCACCCTCGCCGAAACGCGGGAACAGCACCGGGCCACTCAAATACCCGCCGAATTGATTGCGGCGAAACGTCGGCTTTTTCGTGGGCCGCGGATTGACGAATTGATGTTGGAACGCATCCACTTTGTCGTTGCGCAAAAACTCAAACAATCCGCCATGAAAATCGTTGCCACCCGATTTCGTGGAGACTGCCACGACACCTGCGCCGCGTCCGAACTCCGCCGAAAAGGTTCCCGTCAAGGCTTTGAATTCGCGCACGGATTCGACGGTTGGTTGCACAATGACGGTATTAAAGGTGTATTCGTTGTTGTCAATCCCGTCAATCAGCCAACCATTAGAGTTGGCGTGATGTCCCAAGGAGTTGAAGTTGGAAGACGCGCGCGGATTAAACGTCGAAGCGCCCGACAGATTTTCGCCCTGTTGCCCCGGCGTGACGCCCGGCACCAGATAAACCAGTTGCGCGAAGTTGCGTCCGTTGAGTGGCAATTCTTTCACCGAACGTTCTTCAATCACCTGCCCGATTTCTGAGGATTCCGTGTTGACGAGCGTGACGGCGGCAGAAACCTCAACCACTTCGGTCAGTTGCCCGACCTCCAGGCTAAAATCCACGCGCGCTTTTTGGTCAATCTGGACGACGACCGTATTGGTCACGCCTTTCTTGAAGCCTTGCGCTTCGACCGCGACGTTATAGGTTCCGGGAATCAGAAACGGGGCGGTGTACGCTCCTTCGTCATCGGTCGTAAGCGTGGAGGAATTGCTCTTCCCAATTTCAGTGATGGTAACGCGCGCACCTTTAACGGCAGCGCCCGAATTGTCACGCACCGAACCGAGAATGCTGCCTGTGGCAACCTGTGCCGCTACCGCTCCGGCCAAACAAAGGAGTAAAAATATTGCGGCTGTCAGTTTGAAAATAACTTGTCTCGGATAATTCATGGTGTCTCCTAATTTTCCTAGGTTATTGAAAAGTTGGATCGAGAGAGTGCAAGCCTGGGTCTCTAAGCACAGGAGACGAAATACAGTTCCATCGTCCAACGACTAAAAATACTTTTTGTTGCTACGCATCCCAGCTAAAGATGTGATGTTTTTATCGTCGAGTTATGTGGTGTCTCGCGCGACTATTCTTTTCGGAGCCTATGGCCCTGCGATAGTCGGGGAGGATTATCGCTTGCGCGCGCCCGTCAGTAAAGCCCACGCGGATTTTACTGACCGCAGCTTCAACGACCGCGTGTTGGATTGAGCGGTGCGCCGTCATTATCCAGCAACGACCACGTGACGCCGAATGCTGTTGTGTCTTCTGCGCGCAAGGTTGCCAATACACCATCGGGCGTCAACGTAAATTCGTGGCGAAAGATAGGGCCGCGCTATCCTTCGTACTTCTTCTTGTGGCGTAGTGGAAGAGCTGTTTTTATCAATAACCTATCTCAGGGGGGCGCGCATCATTCGGATTCGCCCACCGATTGTTCGGCACGGTCGGCGTCCAGCCCGGTCGCAGCGGGTCTTGATCATAAGGATACCCGCCAAGTCGTTTGTACAGGTCGCTGTATTGGCCCAATTTGTCGCGGTCGAGCTTGACGCCCAAGCCCGGCCCAGTGGGCACAGCAAGCGAACCGTTTTCGTATTGCAATTTGCCGCCCACGATGATGTCGTCAACGACATGGTGATAATGCGCGTCAGCGGCAAATGAGAGATTGGGAATCACCGCTCCGAAATGCAGCATCGTGGCCAGTTGAATGCCCAGTTCGCCTGATGAATGCACGGCGACGCCAAGCTGGAATGTCTCGCAAATGCCCGCCGCTTTCACGCATGGACGAATGCCGCCCCAGAAGGTCGTGTCGAGCAGAATCACGTCTACCGCAGTGTTCAGAATGTTCGCGGCAAGTTGCTCGAAATTCACGACGACCGTATTCGTAGCCAGTGGCATCCGCACTTTCTCGCGCACCCGTCGCATACCGTGCAAGCCGAACACCGGGTCTTCGAGATAGTCGTTACGAATGTCTTCGATTTGCTGCCCAAACCAAATCGCCGTCTCAGTCGAAAATGCGCCGTTCGGATCAAAGCGGAAGCGGTCGCCTTTTAATTCGTCAGCCACAGCACGATAGCATTCTAATTCATATTCTGGCGCAAACACGCCGCCTTTCAGCTTGTGCGAAGTGAAGCCATACTTCGCTTTCAAATCTTTGGCGAGCGTGACCAGTTGTTCCGCCGTGCGCGATTCGCCGCTGCCATCTTTGGGATTCGGATAGCGAAAGAACAGATACGACGCGAACGGCACACGATCATTCAAACGACCGCCCAAAATGTCGTAAACAGGCACGCCCCACTTTTGCCCCAGAATGTCGAGGCAGGCGAATTCGAGTGCAGCCAATACCTGCGTGCGATTGTTGTAAAGCGACGCTGTGGGGTTGGCGATCAGGAAGCGCATTTCTTCCAGTCGCGCCGGATCGTGCCCGAGCAAATAGCCTTTCATCGCACGAAAGATAGCTTCGGCTGATTCGCCGCCGCCCCCCATTTCGCCGAGGCCAACGATCCCTTCGTCGGTTTCCACTTCGACGATAGTGCGCACGAAACGCCCCCAATGACAGCCGTTGGCGTGACGCAAGGGGGCTTCGAGCGGAACGGTAACGGTGGTTGCTTTAATGTCTGTAATTTTCATGGAGTTCCCAGCTTACAGCGGTTTCGAGAGCCAAACCATATCACCAGGAAAATAGGCTGCCAATAGTAAGGTCAGGAAAATTGTGAGCCAAAAATCATGTGGGGATTAGCGCGCCAAGACCACCCGCAAGAAATCACTCAATTCGCTCGTCAGCAACAACTCGCTGATCTTTTCTCCACTCATCAATCGTTGATTCAGCGCGTAAATCTTTGCCAGCGAAAGCCCGTCCGTGGGCGACAGAAACGCGTAATCGTTAGACAGGTTTTCGAGTTCGCCGCTGAGGATGCCAACGCCGTTACTGCGCAGGCGGTCAAGGACTTGTTGGATGTTCGGATGCGAAATTTGCGCGGCGGATTTGGCGGTGTAAAAGGCCACCACATCCAATTCTTTGATTTGCGAGCGAAGCTTTTCGATGAACTGTTTGGCTTTGGCTCCGGTCGCACCAAAAGTGCATTCCTGCGTGAAGAACGCATCGCTCAAACTCAGCAAATGTTCTTGCGGCGTGGCGGAATAGTATGTGGCAGTTTCGGCTTCGTCACGCAACAAAAACTCAAAATCGGCGAAGACAAAACATTTGATGCCGAGTTGCAAAATCAACTGCACAACCTGACTGAGATAGCGTTTGTCGCCGACGGCGATGATGGAGATGTTTTGTTCTTCAAGCTGGCCGGGGAATAATTCTTCGGCGACGGCTTTCAAGATGAAGTCGTGATAGCCCGCGCAGACGATTACCTTGTCCGCAAAAAACAATTCGTTTTGTTTTTCCCACAGCAGCAATGGCCTGAAGGCACGGTAATTAACACTGGTCGCCTGCGTGCCGCTGGCATCTTTGCGAATGCGGACGACGTGCAAATCGCCTGCTTGCGAGCGAATGAACTCTTCGCTGTGTGTGGACAAAATCACTTGATGTTTGTTGCCGTCCAAAAAGTTGTCGAGCCGATTGCTGATGACTTTGCGCGCGTGGGGATGCAGGAAAAGTTCCGGCTCTTCGATGCAAAGCAGCGCCGACGTCACCGTGTTGACAGCGCGCGTGTAATATTGAAACAAGCCAATCACAACGGCGCTCTGAATGCCGGAGCCTTTGTCGGCAAGCTGCGATTTGTAGCCATCGTCCACGTACAACGCCGCACTTTTATAGAGGTCGGCGCGCGTTTCCGTGTTGAATTGAAAGTGCAGTTCGGTGTCCGGGAAAGCGAGATCAAGCGTGTTGGCCGTCGTTTGCTCTTTGGCTTCGGCAAAGATTTTGTCGGCGACGGATTTGACCTGATCCATCGCGGACTGCAATTCAGTCGAGCCTTCCTGCCCCGCCGTCAGATGCCGCATCAGACGTCCATACCACGTCCAATTATTGAGCCGCAGTTGCGAGCCGGGATCACGAAAAGCGGGGATAATCGCGCTTTGTAATAGCTCGTTGCGAATCGGCGCGCGAAAGGCCAAGACCCAATCGCTGAACTCGTCTTCGCGGTAGAGGAACCGCATATCTTTGTTGATGTGCCCGAATTCGTCTTTGGTCGCACGGAAGGCAAACGCGTAATGATATTTGTCGTCGAATTGTTTTTCGAGCGGCTGCAATTCCCGCTTGCGCGTCACAATCCAATCGCGGTCGGCATTGTCTTCGTTGAGTTCAAAGATGGGTTCGTAACTGTAAGGCAATGCGTGCTGCGAGATGCGCGCAGCCTGTTTGATCGGCTTGTTGTCTACCGTCCAGCCTTCGAGCCGGGTGTAAATCACCAGCGAATTCGCCTTGTACATTTCGTCGTAGTTCAGCATTTCGCCAACATCACGCCGCAACTCGCACCAGATGAACATGTCGCTGGCAGATTGAATAACTTCGCGGCCTGCCACATCGTCGTGCCACGAATAGAAATCACTTTCGGTGACGTTCTCCGATTTTGTGTAGGTCGGTGAGTATTCGCCCAATACCAGGTCAATTGCCTTGATGACATTGCTCTTGCCCGCATTATTCCTGCCGACGAGCACGTTCTTGCCTTTGGCAAAGGTCAAGTCAAGTTCTTTGATCGAACGATAATTTTTGATGAATAAACGTGAGAGGTACAAGGCAAGACTCCTGCAAATAATCTCAGCGATAGATGGAAATAACTTTCACGCCGACCACATTTTTGAAAGGTGAAGTCGGACGTTCGGCGGTAATAAATTCATCTGCCTGTAAACGCAAGGCTGCGGCAATGTGCAATGCATCGCCCATATTCAAGCCAAATCGTTTTCCGACTCGTTCAGCTTCAGCGCCCAACTCATTTAATTCATCGTCATACGAACTCACGGCTGAAAAGTATGCTTCGTAAAATTTCACCTCATCCGTGTTGCGATGAAAGAACGCCTTCGGAATCGTTTCAAGCCGAACAAAAGGAGAAGACGCAAAGAGCCGATTGGCATCACTCAAGATCGCCTGTGCGTCCATTGAAACGGTAAATCGTCCCGTTGCAGCAGCGATCAAAACGTTGGCATCAAGGAAGGTTAAGATCGGCATCGCTGGCTCTCCCCAAGCTCCGGTTGATTTCATCTAACGACCGCAGCTTCTGCCCTTCACGCAGCATCTTCAATCGCAAGGTTTTCAACCTTCGCCCCAGCTTGGTTGCTGGTGTCGTTTCTTCCAACGCGATGATCAATTGCTCTCGTTCAGCCTGTTCCGGGTTTATTGCTGTGGCCGTTTTCTTTCGGATTAAGATAGACATAATTACCTCCGCAATAAGAATGGCGTCTGACTGAATAACTGTCAACGCGCTTCTTTACCCAGTCAATCAATTCCATCCATCACAATTACCACTTGTGCGGGGCTAGGCAATTTCTCGTGCCATTTGCGCGAGTTTTTCGTTCTCGGCCTATGCCGCGTAAAAATCTTTCAGACGCCATAGATGTAGCCAAATCACTCATGTTCGTCCCTCCTTTGCCCTCCCTTTGTTGTCACAATCCAGAAAATCAATAGACCACTGACAGAAATGATCGCCCAGATCACCACTCCAACCAGTGTCTTCCAGCGTTCAGGCGGAGTACCAAAGGGATCGCCATCATCAGACATTTTTGATCCGACTGGATCAATAAAGCTTAAAGTCCAGACGGCAAATCCTAGCGCCCCAAAGCTTGAGAGAAGTAATCCAAATATCAACTGAATGGTTCGCAACACCTTCATAGATCAACCAATCACTCGAGCCATCTTCGTCCTCCGCGCCAGCACGGCTTCGGTCACAAACAGCAACAGGGCCGCGATCAGCAACGGCCACCACACACGCTGCTTGGCTTCGCGCTCCTCGTTCGTGAGCTTGCCTTGCCCAGCGGCAACCGCATCGGCTTTCGGGTCGGCACCTGTGACGGCGGCGACAAACTCATCGCCATTCAGCTTGGTCAAATCAGACTCTTTGCCGTCCAAATCTACGGCAGCAAAATCTGTCGCCGCCGCATAGCGCAACCGATAGAAACCGTTTTCGCGGGCGTTTACGAGCAGATCACCAGCCGCGGTTTGATTGCGTTCCGTAATGCGATTGTTGCTCGGCGAATCTACCGCAGGAATCGCGCCGTCTTTGGCTTGGATTGCCGTGAAGGTTTGCCCCACTAATTGCCACGCTTGCCGGTCGCGTTCCCCCAAATAGCGGGCCATCTGTCGCATCAATGGCAAATACAACGGGGTGAGTGGCAGGTCGTTCCAGCTTGAATCCAACGTCGAAGTGAAAAGCAGCACTTTGCCTTGCCCGAACGAAGATTCCAGCAACGCCGGAGTGCCATCTTCAAAACGCGCCAGTACCGATGCTTTTTCCTGCGGCGTCGCGCGCCGATAACCAAACACGCGCGCGGCGGCGAAGCGTCCGCTTTGCCGGAAGACTTCAAACACCGGGTGATCCGTTCTGATGTCGCTGAGGGTGACGTAATCGCCTTTGGGTTGCACTGGTTCGCCAATCGTAGCAGGCGTGATCTGCTTGAACGCTTCGTTGAAGCCAGCCGCATCCACATGACGCCCGGCAGCAATAATCAAGCCACCGCCTTTTTCGACGTAGGATTGTAGCTGTTCTGCCAACGCCGGATTGATGCTGTCAACATCGTTGAGGATGATGACTTTGTAACCAGGCAGATCACCAGGATTCACCGAAGCGGGCGTCTTAATGGTCAGAGCAAAGGGCAGGTTTTCGCCTGTCGTCAACGCGTTGCGCAAAAACAAACTTTCGCTGCGCCCACGTCCGGCGGATTCAATGACTAACGCCTGCCCCTGCACTTCGCGGTGCAACGTGAAGTAAAAGCGATTATCCACAGGGAAACTCGTGTCAGAAATTTCAATCACGCCACGATTCACGCCTTCGTTCAAGTTGAAGTCAGTGAATTCCACCAGCGTCGAATCACGCGCCGCGATTTTGACCTGACGCTTCTCCACCGTATGATCGTTGAGTTGAAATTCCACCTGCACATTGTCACGCGCTTCGTCTGAAAAATTGGCGAGGCGAGCCGCCAGTTTGTCCGCATATTTCTGCTGATAAATTACAGGCTGAGCGTTGATGTCGGTAATAGCAAGGTTCGTCGCATCAGCTTCGCCCACGTCGTTGGTCACTAGCTTAATATCATTGCTGAGGCGATACGACGTGTCCGCCTGATTCCAGCCCGCTGCCTGATAATCCGAAATCAAAACAATGCGGCGGTCCTTCGTGGTCGCTTCTTTCATCAACTCTTCGGCTCCGCGTAAGGCTTGCGTATATGCCGTCGAACCCAGCCCGGCCTGCGCACTGTCAATAAGCGAAAGGAGTTTGCCTTTGTCATTCGTAAAGCGACTTAGCACCTCATAGCCTTGCCCGAACGTCACAAACGCGACCTGATCATTGCCCGCTGCTTCGTTGACGAGGGCACGCGCTTTGGTTTTCGCCTGCTCGAAGCGTGTGCCGTAGCGCATGCTGAACGAATTGTCGAAGAGGATTATCGTCGCCTTTTCCCGGCCCGTAGCTTCCGCCGCACCACTGCCACTAAAATACGGACGCGCAAACGCCAGCACAAGACAGAGCAAAGCCAGCGAGCGCAACAAAAGCAGCAGCCAATTGATAAGCCGCTTGCGCCGAATCGTTCGCTGCGGCACCTGACGCACAAACATCAGCGAAGGAAATTCAATTTTTTTCGCGCGCGTGCGTCGCACCAGATGCACAATGATTGGCACAGCCACCGCAGCAAGACCAAGGAGAAATAATGGATTTAGAAATGACATTGCTTAAAATTCCCAGATTTTATGTGTCGCCGCTACGTTCCAACTCCCGTTTACTTTCGTCAACAATACCATTTTCTCGGCTCCGCATTGTGTCCCGCATTTGCGATAGGTGTCCACCAGCGCCTGCGTCCGATCTTCGTTGAAGCCGATATTCGACAAATTGATGTAGCCGGAAGCCCCCGCATATTTTTGGTAAAAGTTCGCCCACGCCTTCTTGGTATCGGAAGTAGAAAAGACCTGCTTACGTTCCTGTTTGCTCAGCAAAATGTACTTGGCAGGCAAGGTGAAGTTGGCTTCGACGTTGCGACATTGCCGCGTTTTGCGCTTGAAGTCGGCAACCGTTTTCGGACTCAGCTTCGGCATCTTGCCGGGCAAGCTACTCAAGCTTTGCTGCCACGCCTTTTCCCCCTCAGTGTTGTTCCCTACCGGAACACAAGCGGACACGTAATTATCAAGCACGAGGAGTTTCGCGCCGTTGCCATAAAGTGATTGCAGCAAAACGGAATAAACGGCGTAGTCTTCGGCGTCCAGGGCGGCGGGTTGTTTGGGAATCGTGGGCGGGGCTACAGTTTTCTTACTCTGACTAAAAGTTGGCAGACTCAGGCTTCCTATTAAAATCGTGATCGCGATGAATTGGAATACTTTTGTGTTCATGCGAGGCTCTGCTGAACTCAACTTGCGCGCTTTGACAAAAACGAAAACAGCGCATAATCCAACGGCTTGTTCGTCGTCAACAATTCGTACTCGACGCGATTGTTGATCGCCGCTTCGCGTACGCGTGTCAGGTGATGCTGAAACGTCTCGCGGTAGCCTTCTGCCAACACATCCGGCATCACGTGTAATTGTTCTTCGGTTTCGCAATCTTCCAGCAGGATCGGCTCATCGAAGTCAAAGGCGATTTCGTTTTGGTCGAGAACTTGGAAGGCAATGACGTTGTTGCCCTTGAAACTCAGGTGCTGCAAGGCTTCTTTGATCGCATCGGCGTCATCGTAGAAATCTGACACGATAATGATAAAACTGCGCTTCGTAATGCGGTCAGCAGCTTCGTGCAAAATCGCCGAAAGGCGCGTTTCCCGGCCCGGCGCTAATTGCTCCAAGTGCCCAAAGATCGAACGCAAATGGCCGGTGCGATTTTGCGAGGGGACTTGCACACGTACCGCATCATCGAAGGCCAGTAACCCCACCGCATCGTTTTGCTTGTTGACCAAATAAGCCAGCGAAGCCGCAAGCATCTTCGCATATTGCAGCTTGCTTACGCCGCCTGACGCATATTTCATTGAGCCACTTGCATCCACGAGCAAGTGAAACTGCGTGTTCGTGTCGGCGCGGTATTTTTTGATGTAATAGCGATCCGTCCGCCCCAACAGCTTCCAATCCAAGTACCGCAAATCGTCACCGGGCATATATTGCCGGTACTCGGCGAATTCCGTCGAGAAGCCGGTGAAAGGCGAACGATGTAAGCCAGAGATAAACCCTTCGACGACGGTACGCGCCAGAATTTCGAGTGACGAGACGCGCGCCAGCACTTCAGGATCAAGAAAGGAATTCGGATTGTGCGAGGCCGAATGTGGCGTCTTGAGCAGTTCCGTGTCTTGTGAATTGAGCGTGAGTCCCGGTTCTTTTTTCTTTTTCCACCACATAAAGTTTCCCGAAATCAAAAGGCGAAGCGCAAAAGGCAAAGCGCAAAAGGAAGAGTCGGAAGGAATTCATTTCTCAATTACTTAAGTTAAGTGCTGCCCTTTTAACTTTTGCAATTTGTCTTTTGCTTTGTTTAGTTCAGTCCCGACTTCGGTTCCGGCACATACTCAATCAGGCGTTTGATGATTTGATCGGTATCCAATTTTTCCGACTCAGCCTGGAAGTTCAACAGAATGCGATGTCGCATAACAGGTGCGGCAGAGGCGCGGATGTCGTCGCAACTCACGTTATAGCGACCATTCATAATCGCACGCGCTTTCCCGGCCAAAACCAAAAATTGTGAAGCGCGCAGGGAGGCCCCCCACGTAATGTACTTCTTTACAAAGTCCGGCGTATTGCCATTCACGGGGCGGCTCGTAGCCGCCAGATTTACCGCATAACGAACGACGGATTCAGAGGCAGGAATCTGTCGCACGAGGCGCTGGAAGGCGATGATTTCTTCGGCAGACATCAACCGCTCGAACTTTGTATCCTGTGGCATTGTGGTTGCCTGCACGACTTTGATTTCATCGGCTTCCGACAAATAGCCAACGCGGATATTGAACATGAAACGATCCAACTGCGCTTCGGGCAGCGGATACGTGCCTTCCATTTCGATGGGGTTTTGCGTGGCCAACACATAAAACGGCTTCGGCAATTGATACGTGTTGCCCTGCACAGTGACATTGCCTTCCTGCATAGCTTCGAGCAACGCAGCCTGCGTCTTGGGCGGCGTGCGGTTGATTTCGTCCGCGAGCACCATATTGGCGAATACCGGGCCTTTGATAAATTGCAACGCGCGGTGTCCCGTTGCGCGATCTTCTTCAATAATTTCCGTGCCGGTAATATCAGCAGGCATCAGGTCAGGCGTAAACTGGATGCGCTTGAAAGAAAGATCAAGCACGTTAGCAATCGTGCGCACGAGCAAGGTTTTAGCGAGTCCTGGCACCCCGGTTAGAATCGAATGGCCGCCGACAAGAAGTGACATCAGGACTTGCTCGACGGCTTCGTCCTGACCGATCACAGCCTTGCGGATTTCGTTGAGGAGTTGTTTGCGCGCATGCACTAAACGATCAAGTAATTCATCTGCTTGGATTGTTTCTGCTGTCATTCTGTCTCCTGAAATTTCTTCCCAAAATTGAATTATGGCCGCTTAAAATGAAGAAGGCGAAACCACACGAAGCATATCATAGAGTCACTTGCACTGCCGTTGCCGTCGCGGGTTTCGCGGGAATTTCTTGAACTCGACTCTCTTGCAAGCGGGAAAAGGATTGCGTTGCAGTGCGAAAAAATATACTTGTAAGAGGAGTAAGTTGTTATGACGCACGAGACACGTTGCGAGTTTCGTCAATCAAAGCAAGGAGCCGCAATCTTTGTTAACCCTACTTCCCTGCTAATTGCGGAATCAGGCGTTCCAGCTTGCCGCGAAACATATATTCCATTGCGACAAACAAAATAATGATCGCCTGCAAGACCTGCACTAAATCTTTCGAGACGTTTTCGGTGAAAATATCTACGAACAAACCGCCACGAATCAACGCACCAAACAAGATTGCGGCAAGCAAGACGCCAAACGGATGATTGCGACCGAGCAACGCTACCGCAATCCCGGTGAAACCATAACTCGCGCCGAAGTCGTGATAGTAGCGATAGCGATAGCCCAATACCTCATTCACGCCGACCAACCCCGCAAGCGCGCCCGACAACGCCATCGCCAGCACAATTTGTTTTTTCACGCTGATCCCGGCGTACTCCGCCGCATCAGGATTCGCGCCCACCGCCCGCAGTTCGTAGCCCCATTTCGTCTTCCACAAAAACACCCACACCAAAAAGCACATCAGAATCGCCAGCAAAAACGAGGCGTTCAGTGGAATACGGTACGGGAAGTGAATGCCGAACGGCGCGAGCAAGGTATAGAAACGGGCAAAGCGTCCGGCAGGCGCGATTTCGTGCGTTTCCATAATCGCATCCGACGGCTCTTTGAAATGGTATTGTACCAAGTAGCTCAACAGTCCCAGCGCAATGAAGTTCATCATAATCGTGTTGATGACTTCGTGCGAACCGAAGCGCGCTTTCAAAACGCCAGGGATTGCGCCCCAGGTCCCACCCGCAATCATGGCTGCCAGAATCGCCAACGGCACCAGCAATATCGCAGGCAACCCCGTGAACGTCAGCCCGACCCAAGCCGCTGCAAACGCGCCCATATAAAGCTGTCCTTCGGCACCAATATTGAGCAAACCACAGCGCATGGCCAACGCTACCGACAAGCCCGTAAAAATCAGCGGCGTCGCATAAAACAACGTGTAGCCCCAATTATCAAAGGTAAAATTGCCGCGTGCATCGAACAGGCCAAACGCACTGTTGAGCAGGATGCTGTAAACTTCAATCGGATTATCTCGGATCGCCAGAATAATAATACCGCCCAAAATGAACGCGGCAATCACAGCAATGAGTGGAAAGGTGAGTTCGCGGAGCAGAGTTTTTATCATTGATTCCTAATCCCAAATAGCTACCACGCAATTCATGACTGACTTGATTTTGCTCAAGACCAACCGAGCAAGCGACATCCAAACGAAAATGACAATTTTTGCAGCCGCCATAGTAACCGCGACGCGGGCGGTTTGCCATTGCCGCGCGAATGAAGTCACAAAAAGCTCCCTTCACTTCACGAATCAGATGTTTATAGCCGACAGGCAGGTGGAATGAGCGGAATGGTGATACTCGCATCCGTATACGAAAGCGCGTGTAGTGTATGACCGTGGCTGAAGCCATTCGGATTCAGGTTAATGACTGCGCCGAACATCGCGGAATCCGCCACGTGGTTCAATCGCAGCCAGCCCGTATGACCGCGCGGAATGACTTTCGTGAGCGGCGGGGAAATTCGTGGCACCCCATCGAAAATTCGCCGCACGTACTGACAACCACTGGGGTCAAATTGAAAACTGTGACCGCTTTCGTTGTCGTCGTACACCAAGCCTTGCAAATCGCTGAGTCGGGTCGCCGTGCCCGTGCTGAAATTCCCGCCAATGCGATTCAAAATCAGCAAAGTCGAATTGCCATCCACTGGACTCTGAATGTTATTCACCGCCAACACGCGTGGGACGAGGTTGTAATCGTTGCCATCAAAATCCAGCCGAGCAGTCGTGTCCGTTAGATCGCACGCCATCGGGCCACCGGGCACAGCGGCAATTGCCATTGCGCCTAAATTGGTAGCGTGCCCGCTGCTCATCTTGATGAATTCGCTGCCTATCAGGTGATTAAAATTGATCGGACAACCTGATTGCCCATCCACTGCCACCACTACGAGAAAGCCCTGCATGCCTGGATCGTAGTCCGACGCCAGGAACGAAGTCGTTTGATTCGCGGTCAGGCACAGGAAAGTATCCGCGACGCGACAGTCATCGGCAGCCACGAAAAACAAATGCAAGACCACACCGCGCGCGCTATCCGTGTTGGTGAGGTTCAGGCGCGTATTTTCAAGCTGTGGGCGCGTCACATCCGAGGTGTAATAATTGAAGAACAATACCGAGCCAGGCGTATGCGCGGTCGCAGCGGCTCCGACCGGCGGCAAGCCTTCATGGGGAACAAGCGGGCAATTCACTTGCGCGCAAGCCTGCACGGTGGCAAGGGGGCCAGCATTGAGTTCAAACGTAGACATAATGCAAAGCTTCGTGCCGGTCGCCACACCGGGTAAAACTTGGACTTGATATTCGATTACGACTCGTTCATTGGGCTGGAGCGTGCCGCTCCACCGCACCCGATCTTCGCCGGTGAAGCTGCAACTGCCATTGCCTGTGATGACGCAAGAGCTATTGCGCGTGACCAGATTTGCGCCGAGTTGCGCGCGAAAAATGCCAGCTACCGCAACGTTGGAAGTGTTCACGATTTCGGCTCTTACCTGCAGCGTCGTGCCGTCGCCGATGCAGCCGAGCGGATCGAGAATTTTGGCTTCGGCAGGCAGTACCGTCAGCAAAGCAGCCGTTGAATCCGCCATGCCCAGAGTATTCATGAAG
This sequence comes from uncultured Acidobacteriota bacterium, assembly GCA_963794955.1. Classification (GTDB taxonomy): domain Bacteria; phylum Acidobacteriota; class Blastocatellia; order RBC074; family RBC074; genus JAFDVL01. The sequence goes on along the minus strand of CAWCGF010000003.1, from coordinate 221,478 downwards.
TGCGCCCGAAAGCGCTTCCCATGATCGGTCAACGCCACGGCAGGCAACGTCAGGGTCGTAGTTGTTGCTCCAGCAATATCGCTCCACATCGCGCCGCCATCCGTGCTGACTTGCCATTGCACGTCGAGCGGCGCGGTGCCGGAAGCGGCGGCGGTGAAGGAGACGCTTGCGCCTGGAGCGACGAGTTGATCGCTGGGGTGCGCAGTTACATTTGGTGCGGTAAAACAGGAAAAAAAGGAGGAAGCGCTGTTGCGGGGATTCGGTGCCCCCGTCGCAAAATCTGCGGCATTGTTATCGGCTTCGGTGCAACCATTGGCTTGGCGTAACGTCGCGCTACTGTTGCTATGCGCAGCCGCTGTTGCCGTTTCAAAACAATTTGCCGACGAACCGTATCCCACCAAATCAACGATGTTCGCACCAGTGGGACAAGCAATGCTTAAAGTTATCGTGTCATTTACCAATGCAACTTTGCCCCCGCTAGTCGCCATTGCGCTCGTTCCTGTCGCATCAACTGTAGGAAGGACAATGCCATTTGCACCGCCCGAAGCCTCTTGAATTAACAGGTACCCGCCGGGTGGAATCGTCATATTAGGAAGATTCGTTTTTGACCAGCTTGCACTCGTCGCAGAAGCATATTGTACGGACCAGCCATTCACATTCACTGCCACCATGCCTTGATTAAATAATTCAATGAAATCGTTTGTATACGGCGCGCCACTGTTGCCGCCGCCGCCGTACACCTGGCTGATGACGACACCGCCGGGAACCATAGTCGGCGGTTGCACCATGAGGGAAATCGTGGTGCTCCCCGTGCGCGCCTGGGTATCGGCAATATTTATATTCAAGGTCTTTGCGCCTGTGGTCGTACCGCCTGAAACCATAGCCTGGTACGAGAAGATGTTGTCACTGGCCGTGACGTCCCCATTGGTTCCGTTGTCAAAGAAGGTTTGTAAGGCCGCGCCGCCAATGGAGGTCAAATCGCCTGATACGCTAAGACCTGTGCTGACCGGATTCGTGCCTGGGGTGACAGTAACTGTTAAGAGCGTTGTGCCCCCTGGTGTAACGGTATTAGGCGAAGCTGCCCCTGTTCCAGTGGGAGTAGTCGGAACCCCGCAAGAATTGAGCGGCGACGCGGTGTTACGCGGATTGACGGCACCAATCGCAAAATCACTGGCGTTGTTATCGGTTTCGGTGCAGCCATTAGCCTGGCGAAGGATGGCTGTAGTGTTGCTGGGCGCAGCCGCGGGCGTGGCCTCGGAGCAATCTGCCGAGGAGCCATAACCAACAAAATCAATGATGCTGGCGCTAGCGGGACAAGTGCCACTCAACATCGTGGTGGTGTTGACCAGTGCAATTTTGCCTGCGGTTGCGCTTGGATTTGGACTACTCACGGCAAAATCTGGCGTGGGTAAACTCGTGGTGCCACCAGCACCTGCGGCTAATTGAATCAAAAAGTATTGCCCCGGCTGCAAAGTAAAATTGAGTGGCCCAGCGACGGTCCAGGTTGATCCGGTTGCCGTGGCATATTGTACGGACCAATTGGTCATCGTCACAGGCGTCAGCCCGCGATTGCAAAGCTCGACAAAGTCGTTTTTATACGTTGCCCCAGTATTTCCGCCACCGCCATATATCTGGCTGATGACAATTCCTGCTGAAAGGCCTTGTACAGGCGGCGGAAACAGCAAGGCAACGCCTATCCAGGCAAAGCTGATAAAACCAAGAGCCACAAAAAACCAACGCCAAGTATGGCGCATGAGGGGTAAGACAACGGGGCGCATGAGGTCACCTTTTCCAATCCAAGGCCAGCGTGCTTTTTCGGTCTAGCCTTTGTTTTTGAGTTTTATTGATTCTGCGAAATTTGCGAAAGACTTGGTAGAGTGTTGATCTTTCGACAAGCTTCATTTTGCCGACTTGAGGTAAGCTTGCGAGAATGAGTGTAAAAGCGAGGCAGCAAAAAGTCCAGCGTCTCGGATTCTTTACCTAGCTGTTCCATTTTAATTCCTCACATTTTCAGCTTTCCCCGCAGCAGGGTTTTGCTATGATGCGACCGCCCTGAGATTTTCTGTGGAGACGAGCATGCACTTGTATTCCAAGCTTAGCCTTATTCTGCCTTTCTTTTTTCTAGCCTTTCTCTCCAATGCCCTGGCGGCAGCTAGGCACACCATAACACTTGCGCCCAGTTGGATCGCGCCGCAAACCTACGCGCCCAATGTTACCGAAGCAGGTTACAGCACTGCCTATCTACTGCTGGATTTGCAAATGCGCGTACAGGGAGCAAGCGTCGAACGCTACTATCACCACACCAAAAAGGTTGTGACAACGGCGGGGTTGGAGGAGGTGTCGCAGTTGGATTTCGATTTCGAGCCGTCGTATCAAAAGTTGCTGCTGCATTACATCTACATTCGACGCGGCGTACAAACCATCAACGCGCTGGCGACGAGTGAAATCAAAACCATCCCGCGCGAAGAGGAACGCCACGAGCAAATCTTCAATGGCACGCTCACAACCATTGTGATTCTCAATGACCTGCGCGTGGGAGACATCCTGGACTTCGCGTATTCGATCAATGGCGAGAACCCGATTTTAGGCGGCAAATTCGATAAAACTATCACGCTGGCAACGTCCGTTCCCGTCGCTAAACTGCATCGTCGCTTGCTGTACCCGACGGCGCGCGCCTTACACCTCAAGAATCAAAACACCACGTCGCAACCTGTCACCAAAGCCGTGGCCGAGTGGCAGGAATATGTGTGGGAAGGCAGCAACATCGGGGCGATTACAGAGGAAAACAGCACGCCCGGCTGGTTTTTCCCGACGCCCTATGTCCATTTGAGCGAGTTTGGCAGTTGGGAGGAAGTGCGTAACTGGGCGATTCCGCTCTATCAGGTTAAAGCGCCGTTGTCGGCAGCGCTGCAAAAACAAATCGCGCAATGGCGCGCAATGTATGCTACGCCGGAAGAACAATTCATCGCGGCGTTGCGCTTCGTGCAGGATGAGATTCGCTACCTTGGCATTGAGTTGGGGCCGCATTCACATTTGCCGCACGATCCATCTTTGGTGTTTGCCAAACGCTTCGGCGATTGCAAAGACAAGGTGCTGTTGTTGACGACTATTCTGCACGCACTCAACATCGAAGCCGCGCCCGCGCTTGTCCATACAGCATCGAAACGAATGCTGGATGAGTCGCAGCCCTCGCCGTACGTGTTCGATCACGTGATTGCGCAGGTCGTTTTCAACCGCCAGCTTTATTGGGTTGATGCGACGGCATCGCTGCAACGCGGCGGACTCAAGCAGCTTTACAACCCGCCATACGAACGGGCCTTAGTGCTGCAAGATGGTTTACAGGGATTGCAGGAAATTCCGTCCAACCAATACGATCAACCGCTGACGCAAGTGCGCGACACGCTGCATGCCGAAAGCTTCGACGCGCCGGCCCGGTTGGAAGTTGTGACCATTTATCGCGGCGAAGATGCCGATGCGATGCGGTTCAATCTGTCAGGGCATCCGCTTACCGAATTAACCAAAGAATGGCTGAACTATTATGCCCACGACTTTCCTACTGTCATGGCCGACGGGGAGCCACAGGTCGCGGACGATCCGGTCAAGAACACAATTACGATCACGGAAAAATACCGCATCCCTGAGTTCTGGCGCGACGGCGTGCAATACATCCATCCCGAATCTATCTATTCGCAACTCGGTCGCCCAAAGACCCCGCAACGCACGCAACCGTTGCGTCTCGCGTTTCCGCTGCATATCGTCCAGACAATGGAAGTGTACCTACCGCCAGGATTTCAGGTGGAAGATGATTCCGACAAGATCGCGGATGAAGCGCTCCAGCTTGATTACCAACAAGTTTTTGCGAAGAACGTCCTGCGCTTGGAATACCGCTTTGTGACCTTGCAGGATTACGTGGCCGCGAAAAGCATGGCAACCTATCTGGCTACGCTGGACAAGGCGCTCAATGCCACCTCGATTCGCTTGCAAAAAGGAACGGTGAAAAATCCCCCCAATGTTGGTGCGGCGGTGGTAGGACTTGCGCTAATTGGGGCGGTGCTATTGATTCCGGTTGCCGCGCTGGTCATTTGGCAAGCGACAAAATCCAAGCCCAGTAGCAAGCCCCTCCCACCGCGCGGTTCTGCGCCAGAAGTCGCAGTCAAACTTTCGCCGAGCGTCCGTCTGGCGCAACATCTACAAAACTATCGTTGTCATTGTGGGCAATTATTTCTGCGGCCTGAGGAGCCGCTGCGGGAAGAAACCGCGCTGTATGATGGCAGGAGATTGACGATTGCGCAGTTACATTGCGACAGTTGCGGACATCAGCAAGGCTTGTATTTTGAGCAAGCGGAATAAGCGCGAAAGAGAGACAGAGAGAGGGAAGCTACGCGTTTTTTCGCTCTTCGCTCCTTCCCTCCTTTCAGCTTTTCATCCCCACACCCAACACTTCTTTGCAGTATTTCAGACTCTTTTCCAATTCGCTTTTCTGATACGCCTGCAATTCCGTTTTGCCTGCTTCGCCTTTGGGCATCACATACGCGGGGCGTTCTTTGCCGTGGCGTGCCATCTGCACATACCTGGCAAATTCGCGCGGGCGCACTTTGGCGTATGGCGGCCAGAAATCGTCTTTGTAATATGGCAATGGCTTTTGAAATTCCGAGATGATTTCCAGAACAAAGGCACAGTTCGGTGCCAGCGTCTGAAACGCTTGCACGTACTGTTTCCAATCTACGACGCCATCGCCCATTGCCGCCCAGCGGGCAATTGCGCCGTCCGCATTTTCCCAGACTACCGAGTCACGCAGGCCGGTCGTCACTGCATATTTGCCGAGGATTTTCAGGTTTTCCAGCGGGTCTTCCAGTGTCCACGTCGCGTTGCCGGAATCCAGCGTCGCGCCGACATAATCTTTGCCGGCCTCTTCGATCAGCATTGCCAATTCCCACGCCTGCATATCGCCCGCGTGGTTTTCGATAGCGATCTTGACGCCTGCATCTACGGCCTGGCTGCGCACGTTTTTGCAAACCTTGACCATCTCGGCGATGCGCGCTTCGATGCCGCCGGGCGCTTTGCGATCCTCGGCATTGCCCTGATAACAACGGGCAACAGGCGAGCCGAGCAGCTTGGCCACTTTGATCGTTTGCAAGATATGCTCTTCCCCGCTCTGCCAGCGTTTTTTGTCGAACGTGCGTGACCCCGGATTGATGCTGCCCGTGCCGACGTGCAAGGCAAGTTTGCCAGCATCGGCTTTGGCCTTGAGCGACTTCAGATATTTTTCCTCCAAGCTTTCATAAACATCCAAATCGGACATCAACAACACGTCCACTTTTTGGGCAATGGCATACTCAATCAACTGTGGCGCTTTCCAGCCAAAGGCGCGAATGGAGAAGTTATCGAAGCCCAATTTGAGGCCCGTTTTGGCAACAGTTTGTGCAGGCGTGGAAGCACTGAGTGCAGCACTGGTGATAGTCAATCCGGTCTTTTTCATAAACTCTCGTCGCGTTTGTTTGTCGGCATTCACGTTGGCGTTCTCCGTGGTACAGTACAAGGAGCGGTAGCGACTCGGTGAATGGCGCAGGTGATGTACTGACCAAGTCGCTACCGCTCCTTGTACTGTACCAATGTTATTTACTTTGGTTTTACCGGCGGCTCAAAAACCCACCGGCTAGACGCATCACATCATCTACGACCGAACCATCACGGTTGGAATCCAAAGCGGCTGAAACCATTCCCATGATAGACGATTGTTGCGATTCCAGTTGTTGTTGCTGCTGTCCCAGTGCTCCGGCTAAGGAGGCAGCATCCAAGCCCTGTTCCTGTTTCTGGCGGGCTAAATAGCTCATCACCAAGGGTGCCAACGTGACGAGCAGTTGCCCGACAGTACCGGCGTCTAAGCCGGTTGCCTGTCCCACAGTTTGCTGCACCGTTTCCTGACGACCGCCAAAGACATGTCCCAAAATGCCCGCGCCATTGCGTTGCTGGGCACCGCCGCCCATCACGAAACCAGCAATGTCATCCAACACACTACCGTCGTGATCTCGATCTAACGCTCCCGCCAAAGCTGAAGCACCGCCTTCAGATGAAGCATTGCGCGCCAAACCACCCACCAGCATCGGTAAGGCCGCCTGAATCGCGGAACTGGTGGTGCTCTCGTCCGCGCCAATAGATTGGCTAATTGCGCTCAGATTATTTCCCGACAAGACCTGCCCTAATAAACCCTCAATGTTCATATTTTCCTCCGATAGTAATACCAGCAACCCTCGCGGTGTTGCTGCGATTGGTTAATGAAATACGCCCACATCGCTCACTGGCAAGGTACAGATTGTTAAGTGATAGGTTGTCCAAAGTCGTGCGTTTTTATGGAACGACCGTCAATAAAAACGGCTACAGGATGTTCGATTCCAGCAAAATACGCAAGCTCCCGCCAGTCGGCACAATCGTGAATCACCAAATTGGCGCGCTTGCCAGCTTCTAATGAGCCAATCGCTGTACCGCGCCCCAGGCTGTAGGCAGCATTGATTGTGGCTGCTGTAATCGCCTCGGCAGGAGTCATTTTCATTTGCGCCGAAGCCAGCGTCAGCGCCAGCAACATCGAAGGCATTGGCGCAGAACCGGGATTGAAATCTGTCGCAAGCACAACGGCTAACCCTGCATCAATCATAGCGCGCGCCGCCGGGTATTTTTTCACGCCCATCATCATCACCGAAGCAGGCAATAACACAGGTTGCACCTGCGCCAGCTTGAGCGCGGTAATGCCCGCAGTATTCGTCTGTTCCAAATGATCCGCCGTGACAGCGCCAAGTCTGGCGGCAAGCTGCGCCCCGCCGGAAAGCGAAAGCTGATCGGCGTGCAAGCGTAATTGCAAGCCGTGCGCGCGGGCGGCAGTCATGATACGCACCGTCTGTGCTTCGTTAAAATACCCCTGCTCAAAAAACGCATCGCAGTAATCCGCCAAATTCGCGGCAGCAACTTGCGGCAGCATTTCCCGCACGATCAAATTAACATATTCATCACGGCGCACCTGAAACTCATCCGGGAAGGCATGCGCGCCCAAAAATGTGGGTACATATTCGAGCGCGGTTTCCGCCTGCAAGCGCCGCATCGCCCGCAGCATTTTCAATTCATCTTCGACCGTCAAGCCGTAACCCGATTTCGCTTCAATCGTCGTCGTGCCGGAGCGCAAAAACCAATTGGCATACCGCTTCCCGGTTTGCACCAACTCATCTTCGCTGGCTGCGCGCGTACGTCTCACTGTCGAGCGAATGCCGCCTCCCGCTGCCGCAATCTCCTGATAATTTGCCCCGTTCGCCCGCAACGCAAATTCATCCGCACGATGGCCTGCAAACACAGGATGCGTGTGGGCGTCCACAAAGCCAGGCAAGACGACGCGCTGCTGCGCATCAATAATTTCGCAAGCGGGAGGGATTAAGGGTTCAATTTCATCGCGCGTGCCGACGCTTGCGATGCGTCCGTCACGAATCAACATCGCGCCATTGTTAATAATGCTAAGCTCACGCATCTCTGCACCAATACGCGGACGCGCCACACCAGCGAGGGTGACAAGTTGGGAGCAGTTAATAATTACGAGTGTTTCAGGCATCAGATTTTTTTCAAACGATTGACCACGCCAGCCGCAAACGACAACAAGCATGCGCCCATCACCAACACGGTCACTTCTGCAATATCCTGCGTCGGATCAACTTCGACGATATCCATCGCGCGCACTTGTGGGTGCTGCCCACACAAAAACGCGGCGCGACGCAATTCCCACGGCGTTAACCCACCGGGACGCGAGCCGGGACAGGCAGGAGCAAAGATACGATCCAGCACGTCAATATCAAAATCCACGTAAATCATTTCGACCCGTTGCGACAAGTAAGTCAACGCATCTGTTACAACCGCCTCAATGCCACGCGCGCGAATCTGGTTCATCGTTACAACGGTGATCCCGGCCTCACGCGCAACCTGTGCGTAGACGTGCGAATTGGCGAAACCTTGCAGCCCGATTTGGACAATGTTCTTACCAAGTAAGCCGTCTTCGAGCAAGGCGCGGACGGGGTTTCCATTCGTCAACCCGTGGCTGGTGTCACGCAAATCAAGATGCGCGTCGAAGGTCAGCAGCCCACAATTATCGAGCAAGCTGGAAACGCCATGCACGCCGGGACGCGTGACGCCATTGTCGCCGCCCAGCAGCAGCACCGCTTCAGAAGTTTCGAGCGCGGTTCTGACTGCCTGCGAAAGCGGGATAAGCGCGTCTTCCAACTTCACTCCCGCCAAATTCAAATCGCCGAGATCATGCGCTTCGAGTTGCTGTAAATCAGCGTCCGACTCAAGATCATAGCAACTGAGTTTATGCAGAATTGAGCGCCCCGCTTCTGGTGCTAAATCACAGCGGCCCGGCGTGATTGAGCCAAGTCGCAGAGGCGCACCAATGACAGTAACTTTGCCCAGGGTATTTTCGATGTGTTCACCGGCTAACCAGGCACTGGCGCGCGGCCAATTTAGATCATCCATAGATTTCTCCTCTCTTTGCAACTGACAATCAACTCCTGCAAGTCCGTTTCCAACAGTGCCACAAGCGCGATTGTACAGAGCAGATTCCAGGCACTACAACTCAACTATGCGGTCAAGAAAATGATTTTCCGATCGGAACCCCGGAGGGGTGAGCAGACATTAGCCCAGGGTGCAACCCTGGGGATGTTCAGCCAAGTTCCCCAGCCCCGGCAGGGGCGACCGACGCCCGCCAGAAAAGCGGCGTCGGTCGCCCCTGCCGGGGCTTGTGGGGCGATTGGCCTGGGTTCCCCGGATTGCATCCGGGGCTAATGTCTGGTCGTCCCTCCGGGACTTTCTGCGGCAATTCTTTATCTTAAAAGCCATAATACGACGGCCTTGTCGGGCAGTTCCTCCCCTGCAACGACGAAGCGGTGTTCAGGCAAAGCAATTTGTGGGCCTTGCCACGATAGTACGTTTTGTTGGCAAAGAGGGGGAATGTTTCGCTTTAATCGCACCACGGCGTTCTTTGGGAGGCGAGAGATTTGAGGAAGTTTCCGCTCGCCAGGCCCGAAAAACTCCGACGGGCAAATCACGCCGAAGTATAGTTTCTTCCTAAGCCAGGTGTTTGCTACGCCGATATTCTTCAATTAAGGATTTCTCTGCTATGCCCATGGCTTCCAGCTTTTTCAGCCACGCTTGCTTATACGGTTTGAGCGCGGCAACGATAGCCTCCGCCACCGCCAGGTTACGGAACCATTTTTTGTTCGCGGGTACGATATGCCAGGGCGCATGTTTGGCGCTGCATCGGTTGATCGCGTCCTCATACGCCGCCGTATAATCGTCCCAAAATTCGCGTTCTTTCCAGTCGCCGACCGATAGCTTCCATGCTTTGGTCTTATCTTTTTCTCGTTCGAGCAAGCGTTCCTCCTGTTCGGCCTGGCTGATGTGCAAGTAAAACTTCAGGACAATGGTGTTGGCATCAACTAACAGCCGCTCGAAATGATTGATGTGCTCGTAACGAGGTTTCCAAACCTTCTTTGGCATCAGATGATGGACGCGCACCACCAGCACGTCTTCGTAATGCGAGCGGTTGAAGATCGTGATTTCGCCCTGGCCCGGCGTTTCTTTGTGTACACGCCATAAGAAATCGTGCGCCTGTTCGTGTGCGGTCGGGACTTTGAAGGAAGCGACGTTACAACCGAGCGAGTTGAGCGGCCCCATCACCACGCGAATCGTGCCGTCTTTCCCGCTGGTGTCACGGCCCTGCAAAACGATGAGCACGCTGTGATCTCCGGCGGCATACAGCAACTCTTGCAGCTTCTGCAGTTCGTCGCAGAGCGCCGCCGTTTTGGCTTCAACCTCTGCGCGCGTCAGCCCAGCGTCGTAGTCAGGATCGAAATTCTTGAGTTTGATTTTCTTCTTACCGGTAATGCGAAAGGCATAGCTCATAATCAAGCGGCTCCGTGTTTCTTGAACCAAGCCTGCAACCGCTTCCAGCCATCCTGCGCATCGTCTTTCTTGTAGCTCGGACGATAATCAGCGTGGAAGCCGTGCTGCGCTTCTGGATAAATGACAAATTCCGATTTGCTCTTGCCCTTTGCCAGTTCCGCTTTCATTTTCTCAATCGAATCCAGCGGAATACCGCCATCTTTCCCCGCGTATAGCCCTAGCACAGGCACTTTCAGGGTTGCGGCAATATCAATCGGATGTTTCGGCTGCAAGGGCGCGGCTTGTTGTCCGCCAACTAAACGCCCATACCATGCTACGCCGGCCTTGACCTTGGGATTATGCGCAGCATAGAGCCACACGATGCGTCCGCCCCAACAAAAGCCTGTAATGCCCAGCTTCTGCGTATTACCTTTGTTTTTGCCTGCCCAAATGACGGCGGCGTCCAAATCTGACATCACTTGTGCGTCCGGTACTTTGGCGACAACAGGCATGATGTCGCGCATTTGCAGCTTGGAAACATCGCCCTGTCGTGCGTACATTTCCGGGGCAATCGCTAAGTGGCCGAGTTTGGCAAAGCGGCGGCACACGTCTTTGATGTGTTCATGCACGCCGAAAATTTCCTGCACAACTAACACTGTCGGGAAGTTTTTCCCTTTGGCGGGCATCGCGTGATAGGCTGGGATTTCGCCCAGATTCGTCGAGATTTTGACTTCGCCGGCGATGATGCCGTTCGTATCAGTGGTGATCACATCCTGCGCATTGATGGGTTGCACCGCGAGCGCGAACCCAGTCGTTAACGAAGTGACCATAAAGTTCCGGCGGTTGATTTCCGTTTTTGGTAATAGGCTCAAGAGGTCTTCGATCATAGTAAATAAGTTCCTTTCATTACTTCAAAATAATTGCTTAGCCACGTAACACCTGGGGGCAGACAGCCCCTTTTACGCTGGCGCTGGTCGCTGTCACGTCCCCGTACCGCAGGACTAAAAATGGACGGGGCTGTAAGAAAGTTCGCCATCAGCTTTTTTGTGTTTCACCACCACATAGCCCAGCCAGCTATAGAATGCAATAACGCCCAAAATTACAATCCAACCTTTGATGTAGCCAATCCCTGCATTGCTGAAAAGTTCTGTGGTAGAGCGAATAAACGCGGTTTCACCACTATTCGGTTGCAGGCGGGAAGCTGTTGTTTTTAGCGTCCACGCCAACAGCAAAATCAAAAAAATCCAGATGTAATTGCGACGCAACCGCCGCGACATCGCCTGATAGAGCGTTACATAAAATTGCGGATTGCGAATGTCGCGTCCCAGTTCGCCCATCCAATCGAATTCGCTGAAATTATCTTTGGTAAAAATCGTCCCGTAATAATTGCGCTCCATCAACCGTACGCGACGGCGATAGACATCAAAAAACCGATAGCGCCGCGATTCAATCACCAACAACAAGTACACCAACACCATCCCGAAGAGCAAAACGCCGTGATGCGATTGCGGCGAAGACAGCGACACCGACAACAACGCGGCGACTACGGTAATGGACCAGTTCGTCGTACGATCAATACGGTCGCGCCAGCTTTGCATCCGCGCCATCTCCCCGCGATAGTAATGCGCCAACGTGTTGACATACTCCGTCGGGGTCGTCGGCGTAACCGGGGTTTCAGGATTCTTAGACTGGAGAGATGTCATAGTTGCGATGGACAGCGTCATTGCTGCTTGATAAAGGCGCGCGCGCGCAGCCAATTTTCCAGAAGCTTCGGCCAGGTGTTGAGCGCGTTGTCATACGGCGCTAACCCGACGCCGTGTCTGCCGTGTTCGTAGATGTGCATCTCGTAGGGGACTTTATTTTTGCGCAACGCCTCGGCAAACAGAATGCTGTTTTCGACCGGCACGCTCGCATCATCCATCGTATGAAAGAGAAACGTCGGCGGTGTCTTAGCCGTCACCTGCTTTTCGTTCGACATTAATTCCACCAGCTTTGCATCCGGTGTTTCGCCCAACAGATTTTTGCGCGAACCTTTATGCACAAAGGCTTCATTGGTGAGCGTAATCACCGGATAGCAAAGAATCGCCACATCAGGCCGCGAACTGACCCGCTCAATTGGATCGCTTGCACTTTTATCGCCGTCGTCAAAATGCGTTGCCATTGTCGCCGTCAGATGCCCGCCTGCCGACGAACCCATAATACCAATGCGGTTCGGATCAAGTTTGAGTTCGTCCACTTTTGATCGCAAATAACGAATCGCCCGCGCCGCGTCCAGCATTGGGGCCGGATGCTGGTACGGTGCCACGCGGTACTTCAGCACAGCGGCGGTGATGCCGATGCTATTCAAAAACTTTGCATAGTCGTGCCCTTCGTGATCAGCAAGCGCACCATACCCGCCGCCGGGACAAACCACAATCGCCGCCCCCGTCGTCAGATTTTGCGCCGGTTTGTAGATCGAGAGCGTAGGAATATCAGCGACGGCAGAACCTTTTGCCAGCGGCGCGCCCTGCGGCCAAAGCGGAATCGGTTCAGGACGCGCTTCGGGGCGTTGCGCAAGGGTCACAGTGGCAATCAGGAATGTAAGCAATGCGGCTTTGAGCATTCTACTCGTACCTTTCGGGTTTTGGAGTTGGAAACGTTTGTGCGGGAAAGTTATAGCGCAGCAACAGCGGGGAGTGCAAAGCAAAAGGGCGACCCGTGTAGATCGCCCTTTTGAATAACCAATATTTGGTTGTGGCTATTTCACCTTCTTTGCGCTCACGACAACGATCATTGCACCATCACCGACTCCGATATTGGCGGTTCCAACCACGGCCAATCCCCCTTCACTTAAGCTTAGTTCAGTGTTGATGCCAACGTCCTGATACTGAACGCTGCTATTACTACCCGATGTCATCTGCACAGGTACACGTAAGCCAAAATTGAATTTCCCAATGCGAATGGCTTCTTTGCCTTGATTGTCTGTCGCAAGCCGAACCTGTCGCAAACTAAAATTCATAAACTTTGGGCTAGGATTGCCCGGTGAAGCCTGCCAAGTTCCACTCGATTCAACGCTGCCACCATCATTGACGCGATTGAGGAAGGTATTCTCAAAACGGTAATTCTTGTATTTCAGCGTGGCTTTGAGTTGTGTAACCACAGGCTCAAGTTCTTTTGGAAATGGCGCGGACTCAGCGGCGTCGTCTGAAGCCGAAATCAAATAAATCTGCGTTTGAATACTGACCGGCGCGGGGTCAGGCAAATCCAATCGCTTGAGCGCCACTTCGATAGCCGCAATGTTTTCCGGCAGATCGCGTACCGTAATCGTTTTGAGATTATCGTTCGGATCAATCCGTGAGTTAGGACGCCCACTGCCTAGTGCGGCGATGGCATTCACCAAGACATTCGGGCTTTTATGTTTGACCTCAAACAGCTTCACTTGAAACTTGTTCGGGTCTTCTTTGGCGGGTTCGTTGTTTGTTTGCGCCAGAATAGAGAACGAGATCAGTAATGTTAAGACCAATAAGAGTGCTTTGCTTTTCATAGATTATCTCCTACGTTATTTGGTGACTTCAGTAAGGGGGGCGGGAATCGTCCGCATTGGCTCTTTGGGCGTGAGCCAGATGATTTTGATATTCGGGTCAGCCGTCTGAATTTCCATCCTGAGCATTTCGGGTTCGGGTGGTGATTTTTCCAAGTTCGTCAGCATAGCAGCAGTTGCGGTTTCAGCCAGTGGAACAGCTGGCAGAGTAAAGCTCAGCGTGTCACCCCTGGGAGGAAGAGCAGAGGAATCATTAGCCCCGGATGGGGCGATAGCGCCAGCAACGATTTGATTATCAAGGTCTATCGCGCTGCTTGGCAAAGTTGTCGCGTCGTTCCCAAGGTTGCGTTCGCTCACTCCATGCGGGGCTTTATGCTTGCGCCTCGTTCGGGGCTGAAAATTCGGTGGAGCCAAACGCGAGTTTTTTTCTTGTGCTTTGTCAGTTGCGTTCAATGCGAGTGCATTTGAAGTGCCTTCTTTCGCATAGCTCTTTACTTGAACAGCATCCGGTGCTGCGCCACGTCGGGAAAGCACAATGCCACTGACCAGTAACAGCACAGCAGTCGCAGCAAACGCAAGTTTCCACGTCCACCTCAGTTGTAACCAGGCGACGAACGTAGGTTGTCCTGTCGGCGCGACGCACTGCACCACGGCACTTCGCATTTCGTCCAACACGGCTTCGTCAAATACAGGCAACGTCGCCGCGTGCAAGAACGACTGACTGGTTTGAAATTCAGCCGCGAGCTGACAACACGAATTGCACGTTGCTAAATGCGCCGTCACTTGCTGCATTTCTGCCGCATCCAAATCGGCTTCGATAAATAATGGAATGAGGTGTTCAGTTGTTTGACAGTTCATTATTTGCGCTGACCTCCCTTCAAAAAGCGGTCGCGGTATTGTTTGATCTTGGTCCGCGCGGTGCTGATTTGCGAACGCACGGTCGTCGCGGACGAACCTAAAATCCGCGCGACTTCCTCGGTCGGCAAGCCTTCCAAATCGCGCAACACCAATGCAGCGCGTTCCTTTTCTGTCAAAGTTGATAGCGCTTTCATCACAATTGCCTGTTCTTCCGCCTGCATCGCCGCGCGTTCGGAATTGTCGCGGCTCAGCAATACAGGCAATTGTCCCGCTTCCTGCTCAGCCTCAAATGAGGAATGGCGACTCCCGCGTTTGCGTGCAACATCGTGGCAAACGTTGATGACGATACGATAGAGCCAGCCGGAAAAATCCTGTTGCGCGTCGTATTTGTGCAAATGCTTGTAGAGCCGCAAAAATACTTCCTGCGCCGCATCACGCGCGTCTTCCATATTGCCGAGCATCCGCCATGCCGTTGCCATCACGCGTTGCTGATACGCCATCATTAATTGATCGAAGGCAACGGCATCGCCGCTGCACGCGCGTTCAATCAACGATTCAATCGGTGTACTGTGACGACTGCTCTGAGAAAATTGATCCATCACAAGAGCGATGTCGGCAACGTTGCTGCTCATCTTTTAACCTCCATCTTGCTCTGTCATAGAGAACTACTGGGGCGATACGAAAAACGTTGAGAAGAATTTCGCGGTACCCAAGAATAAATATCCGGTTCTTACATTTCTGCAAAACAACGCAACATCCGCTCGCGATCTGGCGTTACCCCGGTGAACAGGCGAAAGGCCTCCGCGGCCTGAAAGACAGCCATCCCACTACCATCCAGCGTGCGGCAACCCAGTGCGCGTGCCTGCTTCAGCAATTCGGTTTCGAGTGGGAAGTAAATGATCTCGGCGACCCAATGCGCAGGCCGTAGCAAGGCTATTGGCAAGGGCAAACCGGGATGTCCGTGCATGCCGATGGGTGTGGCCTGGAGCAAGCCATCCGCAGTGGCAAGGGCGGCAGCAAGATTAGTAACACCCGCGCTGCGAGCAACGCCAAAGCGACGAGCGCAATCGTTCGACCAAGGCAGTGGCGCGGTGGCTCTCGACATCGTGAATCAGTAACCTGATGACGCTGCTTTGCAAAGCAGCAGTGGCGACGGCAGCACCCGCGCCGCCCGCGCCGAGCAGGACAACGTGGCGGCGTGCGACATCAGCCAAACCGCGCCGGAAGCTTTCAGCAAAGCCAGAACAATCCGTGTTATGGCCAATGCGCTTGCCCGCGGCGAAGACGACGGTATTGACAGCGCCAATAGCGGCAGCGTCGGGCGACAATTCGTCCAGCAGCGGAATAATAGCTTGTTTACAAGGATGTGTGATGTTTACTCCGGCGAACCCTTGCGTTTGCAGGTTGGCGAGCAATTGCGGCAAAGCGGCAATACCGACGTTGAGTTGTGCAAGGTCAAACAGGTGGTACGAATAAGCGAAGCCTGCCGCACGCGCTTCGCTTTCATGGAGGTGCGGCGAGCGCGAGGCCTGAATGCCTGCGCCGATCAAACCAACTTGCACGGCTTGGGGAAACTGATTTTTCATCACACTACTCGTTATTTCGTTAGCCCAGTCGCACACGTCGCCTGCTTTCATCAACTTCGATAGCGTTGCGAAGAGCCTGGAAATCCTGTAACTGCTGCTCGAATGGTCGTGCCGTAATCAGCACTTGCGGACTCGGATGATACAACGGCACAAGCCGATGACCATTCCAATTTAATACCTGCGCTGCCGTGTCTTTCAGCCTGTATTCGTGCGCCGCAATCAGCTTGAGCGCCGCCAAGGCAACTGCGCCGAGCGTAGCAATGACCGGTGGGTTAAGGATTTCGATGGTGCGGCGCAAGAAATTAGCGCAATTGTGGATTTCGCCGCGCGTGGGCTTATCGTTGGCACCGCTTGGTTTGCGCGGTGAGCACAGCACGGTGTTGGTAATAAAAATCTCGGCGCGCGTGAGCTTAATACTGGCCAGCAATTTCTCAAATGTGTTGCCTGAAGCGTCACCATGAAAGGGAATCCGCGTGCGATCTGCGCCATTCCGCCCCGGCGCTTCGGCGATAAACATGACTTGCGGCGTGAGCGAGCCATTCAATTTGCTCAACACGGCTTTGCGTTCCTGCATCCGTTCGCAGATCACACAGGCAGCAGCTTCGGCTTCGAGTTGAGAGAATAAGAAAATGCTAGTCTTCATGAATCAAGGCCAAGATTGAAGTTTCATCTGGGGCAATAGCTTTTGGGCGAGGTGGCCATGTGGCGGCTACTAAACCAGCCGCTTTCTGATGACCTAAACGAGTGGCTATATCGAGATATTTTTTTGCTTCGTTGTGCCTATTCCACCGCAGTAGGCATTTTCCCAGCCAATAATTCGACTCCTCATCTTGAGGGTCAAGCTCAACCGCTTTTCTCAAATGACTTTCGGCTAAAGCAATATCGCGTTGCTCATCAGCCAGAAACCCGCCATAACACCAGTAGGATAAGGAAAATTCAGGCCATATCTCAATCACTTTTCGATACTGTTCGTCCGCCGCTTTGAGCTTTCTTTGATGCCATAAGGTGTTCGCCAAATATACCCGCGCCCAACCGTAATTGGGTTCTAACCGAATAGATTTTCGCAGGAGTTTGGCTGCTTCTTTCAACTCGCCTTTTTTACTCAAAACAATTCCAAGTTCAGCGTAGGCTATGGAGTATTTTGGGTCAATCTCAATGGCTTTTCGTAAATGTATTTCTGCCTGAGTCAGTTGGTTTTGCAATTTATATTCGCAGCCGAGATTATAGTGGGCTTCGTCATAATCAGGATCAAGCTTGAGCGCCTGATGGTAACAATCTATAGCCTCATCGTTACGACCCAAGCGTATGAGTGTGAATCCTAGAAAAAACCAAGTTTCGGGTTCTGGCTTAAATGCAAGGGATTGCTGAAACGCTTGCTCAGCTTTAACGTACTGCCCTAAGTCTAAATGGCTTCTCCCGATAATCATATATGCCAACGGCCAAGGCCATCGTTTGACAAATAAACGGGAAACTTTAATTGCCTCTTTGTACTTCTCTTGCTCCAGAAGCAACGCGGCAAATCCGAATTGTGGCAAAGGAGAATTCTTATCCGCCTTGATCGCTTCATGATAAAGCTGTGCTGCTTCATCCATTTGCTGGTTATCCTCCGCTTGAATGGCGGCTTCATATAGTTTTTGTGATTTATTTTTCTGTAATTTTCTCGGCATAAAATTCTCAATCTAACGGGGGCACGATTTGAAGCATCGCAGCCTATTGTACAAGACTGCGCACGGCAAGTTAGAATGCGCCTCGCGCCCCATCGCTGTTGATATACAAACCAAGGAGTAGCAATGCCATTCAAAGAACGCGAAAAACAGGATTACGAAACGTATCAAAGCATGTTTGATGACCAGCTCCAATCAAAGAAGCGCGGTGCAGGAGGCACATCCGGCGGCATTGGCACTTTCCTCGCGGGGCTGGCAATGGCGATTGCGGGCGGGTATTTATTCATGCGCAACGTGAACGTCTCGACAGGCTATTGGACTGTCTGGGGCTATAACGGATTCGGCATGTCGTTGTTCCCCTTGTTGATCGGCGTTGGGATGCTGTTTTTCAGCGGTAAATCAAAGATTGGCTGGCTGTTGACGTTTGCGGGTGTCATCATCATTTTCGTTGGCATCATTTCCAGCCTGAACGTGTACTTTGCTACAACGAATTTATTCAATACGCTGACGATGCTGATTCTATTGGTCGGCGGCATTGGCTTGGTGGCCAAATCGCTGAAAGAGAAATAATTTTTTTCAGCCACCGATTACACAGATTCATTTTGCTCTTGGTAGAGGCTAGTTTTCTTTCCTAGTCTGTGAAAATCTGTGTAATCAGTGGCTAAAGTTATGAGCAATACAAAACACCTAACCGGCAACGCGTGGTTGCTGAGCTATCAAAAGAAATACATCGGGCGCTTGCTCGCAGGCACTTTGTTTGTGCTGTGCTCGACCGCTTTCAGCGTCTTCGTCCCCAATCAAGTCGGGCAGGCAATTGATGATTTAAAAAGCAGCGGCGTGACCTACGAAATTATCATGCGGCACGCGCTTTTGATTATCGCCGCAAGTTTCATCAGCGGTATCTTTCTCTACTTCCAGCGGCGCACGCTCATCAACATGTCGCGTTTTATCGAATACGACCTGCGCAACGATTTCTATGCGCATCTGCAAAAGCTGCCACTGCAATTTTATCAGGACAATCGCACCGGAGATTTGATGGCACGCGCGACCAATGACCTCGGAGCCGTACGCCAAATCGTCGGCCCCGCGATTATGTATGGTGAACAAACGTTGTTTCGCTGCCTGATCGTGATTCCAATTATGTTCGCGATCAGTTGGAAGCTGACGTTGATTTTGCTGATTACGATGCCGCTTGTCTCGTTGACCGTGAAATGGTTCGGGCAACAAATCCACGTCCGCTTTGAAAAAATTCAGGAATTTTTCTCTGACATTTCCGCACGCGCGCAGGAAAACCTGAACGGCGTTCGCGTCATTCGTGCATATGCGCAAGAGCAAGCCGAAATCAAAAACTTCGACAAGCTGAATCAGCAATATGTGGATCGCAATTTGGATTTAGTGAAGCTGTCCGCCGTCTTTCGCCCGCTGATGCAGTTTCTGATTGGCCTCGGCTTCGCTGCGATTCTGTGGTACGGCGGACGGGAAACCGCGCTGGGCAACATGACGCTCGGCCAATTTGCCGCCTTCAATTTGTATCTGGAGCAATTGATCTGGCCGCTGATTGCGATGGGCTATGTGACCAATCTGGTGCAACGTGGCACGGCAAGTTTGAAACGGATGCACGAAATTATGCGGGTAGAACCAGCGATCCGCGATGAAGAAAATGAGGGGCGGAGCGAAAGAGCGAAAGAGCGAAAGAGCCAGTTGAGAGGCAAAATCGAGTTTCGCAATCTTACTTTTAAATATGCTGAAAGCACACCGGAAGTATTGCGCAACATCAATTTAGTGATTGAACCGGGGCAGACTGTCGCGTTCATTGGGCGCACGGGTTCGGGCAAATCTACGCTAATGAATTTGGTGCCGCGCTTGCTCGACGCGGCACCGGGCATGGTGTTGATTGACGGACAGCCGATACGGGAAATTCCGCTGCAAAGCTTACGCGCGAGCGTCGGCTATGTCACACAGGAAACGTTTTTATTCAGCGAAACACTCGCCGAAAATATCGCGTTCGGAGTAGCGCAAGCAGAACTTCCACAAATCACCCGCGCTGCCGCTATTGCCGGTTTAGCCGAAGACATCAATGCCTTTCCCAAGCAATATGAAACGCTCGTCGGCGAGCGCGGCATTACGCTTTCCGGCGGACAAAAGCAGCGCACGGCTATCGCCCGTGCGATCATGCGCGAACCGAAAATCCTGATCTTAGACGATGCGCTTTCTGCCGTAGACACCTACACCGAAGAAAAGATACTGTCCGAACTGCGCGGCGTGATGCAAGGCCGCACCTCGCTCATCGTCGCGCATCGCATTTCCACCGTGAAAGACGCTGATTTGATTTGCGTGCTCGATCACGGACATATTGTCGAGCGCGGCACGCACGAAGAATTAATGCGGCTGGAGGGCGAATACGCTGAGCTGTATGAACGGCAGTTATTGGAAGAAGAATTGGCGGCGAGTTGAGCAGGCCTAATATCCAGGGTGTTTGCGGATCACTATCATTACTATCTCGAGCCTTTATGCATATTACAGGAGCCCCCATGCGGCCATTGACCCGCCTTATAATATTCACCCTTTGTCTATTACCTGCGACCTTCATTCCTGCACAAGCACCCGACACGTTGCGCGCCTTGCTCGCTAACGTAGCCCACGCCGACATTGATCCGACGCTGTATCTCATCAGCGAAAAATATGACGGCGTACGCGCATTATGGGACGGGCAGGCACTGCGTTCGCGGGCGGGCAATTCAATCGCTGCACCAGCTTGGTTTCTGGCGAAGTTGCCGAAACAACCTCTCGACGGCGAACTCTGGATTGCGCGCGGGCAGTTTGAAAAGCTGTCGGGGTATGTGCGCAAAACGACGCCGCAGGATGAGGACTGGCGGCAAATCAAATATATGATCTTTGAATTGCCCGATGCGCCGGGGACGTTTGCGCAGCGGTACGATCAGATCAAACGCATCGTTGCACAAGCAGCTTTCCCGCAACTCGTCGCGGTCGAACAATTCCGCCTGGCCGACAACGCGGCGCTCAAACGCAAACTCGAAGAAATGGTGCGCGCGGGCGGCGAGGGGTTAATGCTCCATCGCGCGGATGCGCCGTACATCACTGGACGCAATGATGCGCTGCTCAAACTCAAATTGCTCGAAGATGACGAAGCGACGGTGATTGGCTACGTCCCAGGCAAAGGCAAATACGAAGGCAAGATGGGCGCGCTCAAAGTCGAAACGGCGGACGGCAAACGCTTTCAGATTGGCACCGGGTTTACCGATGCCGTGCGCGCGAACCCGCCTGCGATTGGCACGCTCGTGACGTATATTTATCGCGGTTTTACGAAAAATGGATTGCCACGCTTTGCGAGTTATTTGCGCGTGCGGGAGAAGTTTTGAGAAGATGGAATATACGGAAATAGCGAAAAGGACGGAAATATATTTTGGTAAAGCGACTTCCATTTGTTCCGTTATTTCCGTATGTTCCGTATTCTCTTTCCTGACACCTCTGCGAATTAGAACTTTACTGTAAGACGATGCAGATTCTTCAACGAACAACACAGACAATCACACACACACGTCTCGCCGCTGCGATTCATCGTGCGCAGGAATATTTGCTGGCGCAACAGGAACTCGAAGGGTATTGGTGGGCGGAACTCGAAGCTAATGTCACGTTGACGGCTGAATTCATTATGCTCCACCGCATTCTCGGCACGGATCGGGATGCGCAGATTCAACAAGCGGCGCGCTACATCTTGCGCGAACAACGTGAGCATGGCGGATGGGAATTGTATTTTGGCGATGGCGGTGAAATCAGCACTTCGGTGGAAGCCTATTTTGCGCTGCGGCTGGCGGGCTACCACCCGGATGATGAACGTTTGGTCAACGCGCGAGCGTTCATATTGGCGCGCGGTGGCGTGAGCAAAACACGTGTCTTCACGAAGCTTCACCTGGCGCTGTTTGGCGCGTTTCCGTGGGAGGGGATTCCGACGCTGCCACCCTGGTTTATGTTTTTGCCGAAGTGGTTTCCGTTCAATGTGTACTCGATGGCAAGTTGGGCGCGGTCTTCAACGGTGCCGCTGCTCGTGGTGATTGACAAACGACCAGTGTATGAACGCGGCGTGAAATGCGATGAATTGTTTGTCGAAGGCTCACAAGCGAAAGCGGATTACAAGCTGAAAAACAACGACAAGACGCTGGGTTGGTGCTGGCTTTTTACTCGCGGACAAAGTGCTAAAATTCGCCAACAAAATTGGGCTGGTTCCGCTCCGACAAAAAGGCATTGCGGCAGCGGAGCGATGGGTGATTGAACGGCAGGATCATCCGGGTGATTGGGCGGGCATTATTCCGGCAATGCTCAATTCCCTTTTGATGTTTCATGCGCTTGGTTACTCCAATAATCATCCGTATGTCAAACGCGGTCTCGAAGCAATTGAGCGGTTTGGTATTGCGGAAGGCGCGGCTGCCGACGGTGAAGCGATGTATTACCGCACGCAGCCTTGTGTTTCGCCAACGTGGGATACCGCGCTCGCAATTACCGCACTGCTGGATTCCGGTCTCTCGCCCTCACATCCGAAATTGAAACAAGCGGGCGAATGGTTGCTCAGCAAACAGATTTTCAAGTATGGCGATTGGGCCGTCTATAATCGCACGGGCAAACCAGCGGGCTGGGCGTTTGAATTCCACAACGATTATTACCCTGACGTAGACGATACTGCCGCCGTAGTCCTCGCCTTGCTGCCGCTCAAACTCGACAATGATACTTATAAGCGTGAGGCGATTCGCGCGGCGATGCAATGGGTAATGTCCATGCAATGCAAGGCTGGTGGCTGGGGCGCATTTGATGTGGATAACACGAACGAGTTGTGGAATCAGATGCCCTACGGCGATTTGAAGGCGATGATTGATCCGCCGACGGCAGACGTGACAAGTCGTGTGCTGGAAGCGCTCGGTCACCTGCAAAAAGCCTGGGGCGAAAAGCTGGCGTCAGCAGCGCAGGTAAATCAAGCCATGCAGTTCCTCTTGAATTTGCAGGAACGCGATGGCGCATACTGGGGGCGCTGGGGCGTAAATTATGTTTATGGGACTTATCTGGTGTTGGTCGGTTGGCAATCTATAGGCTTTGCGATGAAGTGCGATGAAGTGAAACGCGCGACGCAATGGCTGCGGTCAAGACAGAATGCGGACGGCGGCTGGGGCGAAACGTGTGAATCTTACAAACGACCAGAGCTACGCGGCAAAGGCCCTAGCACGGCCTCACAAACCGCGTGGGCTTTGTTGGGATTGATGGCTGCGGGCGATTATGAATCGGTCAGTGTAACGCGGGGCATTGAGTATTTATTGAACTCAATAAATAGTGAAGGAAGTTGGCCCGAAGCCGAGTTCACAGGAACCGGCTTTCCGGGCCATTTCTACATTAACTACCACCAATATCGCAATCAATTCCCCCTAACAGCTTTAGGGCGATATAGCGCATTTCTCAAGCAGCAAAATAATCAACCCTAAGCTTATTGCAGCCTGCAAAATCAAATAGAGGTGCACCCGTCAGAAGCAGATGCCCGCTTGGCAAACTGATGAAACAACTCATTGCAGAGAAACAGTAATATTGTTTTCTACTGATTTAATACCGCGCACTGCCTTCACAACTCTTTCTGCCTTCATTTTCAGCTCTGTCGAATCTACGGTTCCCATTAGCCTGGCTTTGCTATCCAGAACTGTCACGGTAACGGTAGCCAGGTCTGTTTCGTCAGTGAGGCGCTTTAGCGCCAACTCCTGCATCGTCGCATCATCAATCGTATTTTTCGACTCGGTAGTTGAGATAGCAGGTTGTTGAATAATTACGGGTGGCGCTTGCGACGCAGCAGGTTGTTGAATGATCACAGGTGGTTGCGATTGCTGGGCAGCAGCTTGTTGGGCGGCGGCTTGTTGGGCGCGGGTCTGTGCGTCTGCTTGCATTTTGCTGGCTTCCAGGGCCGCTTCACGATTAGCAGCTTCGTTTTCATTTCTGCTATTTACAACGTATAAGACCGTGCCGATAGCCACGATTGCCAGCACTGCAATAACCAAAATAGTGGAGGTCGAAAGACCCACTTCGCGCGGCCCTTGTTGTACTGTAGTAGTTACAATTTCATTAGGCTCAGAAGGGTTATTGCTAACAACATATTGCTGTTCGTATCTTTCGTTGGGATTCATAAAACGCTCCTTTAATAGTGAGGAAAGTGGTGACAGCGATCCATCTGATTGCATCTTTAACATACGATTCTGTATATCTATGATGCACATCTGCTTCGGCAGATTCGCAGTCCCCTTGCCTGCTGTTACAAAACATAAAGAGTGGCAAGAGTTGTGCCAGCCACAAACAGGTGGAGACACAGGAAACGCCGATGTTGATAAACAATGCGGGCAAAGAAAAGATGGTGACGATCAACAATGAGATTGCTTGAATTACTACTGGGGACAATTGCGTTACGGCCTTATGTCTTTGTTTTCTTTATTTGCTATCTGTTTTTGGCGATCACACACATCGGATACAAGCGCACGCTGATTTTCTCCCTCATCGCATTCCTTATTGCCTTTCTCTGTGAATGGAGTTCGGCGGTAGCGGCGACGGGCTTTCCGTTTGGGTTGTACTATTATATTCCGGCCACGACGGACAAAGAGTTGTGGATTGCGGGCGTGCCGTTTATGGATTCGCTGTCGTTCACATTTTTGTCGTATGTCAGTTGGGAGTTGGCGGTGACGCTGCTGGCGAAGTTGCAGGTCAGTTGGCGTGATGTGCAAAAAGATGCGCCGTCAGCGTTGCGGCATTCGTGGGCAGTCACGCTGTTGGCAGCGTTCTTGATGATGTACCTGGACATTATCATTGACCCGGTCGCATTGCGCGGAGATCGCTGGTTTCTGGGTAAGATTTATTACTATCCGAATGGCGGAAGTTATTTCGGCATCACGTTGGCCAATTTTTTAGGCTGGTTTTTTGTTTGCGCGGTAATCTTGCGGGTCTTTGCGTGGGTAGAAAAGACTTTCAAGTTCACAGACACAAAAGGCATCCTCAACTATCCATACAAGGCTGTTGCGCCCGTAGGTTTGTATTTCGGCATTCTCGGCTTCAATTTGTTTATGACCTTCTGGATTGGCGAAAAAGAATTAGGCGTCGTGGGCGTCATCATCATTTTGCCGCTCATTGCACTGCTCTTGTTAGTGTTGTACCGAAGCAAGCTCAGAGCCGCTTGATGAGCCTACCTGCGCTGTCGTTACACAATCCTCTTTGCCCGTTGCACCACAGGTAAATAGTTCCGGCGCGTATGTTAACGTATCATCTCGCATATTGCTCCAGACGCGGGTTTTGTTGTAGCGCGCGGCGGTATAGCCAAGTTGCTCTTTCTCGCGCCACACCCCCGCATACGCAGTCTCTTCGCCACGCCCGCACAGGTGATAACTTTCATGCAGCAAGATAATCGCCCGTTCGGTGTCGTCGGTGGTTTTGGTGAAGAACTCTGGGTACAACGTCATCACTTCAAAGGGGAAATTCGTGGCCGCGTATGCTTGCGGATGGCCAAACTGCTGATTCCACCAGTGATCGGTTGCGCAATAGGTCGTCATCCGGCGCAACAGAAAGGCTTCAGTAGTGAAACCCCGTTGCTGCAAAACATTGATTGCGTGTTCGACGCTTTGGCGTTGCTCGAGATTGAGCGGAGCAGAGGTCGTCCGCAACGACGCATACCAGGCGATCAGGAAAAACCCTGCCAGGAGCGAAATGCGTGTCAGGACACGGCGCGGCGTAAATAGGTTGGAGTCGCTGCCGACAACCTCGGCTCGTGTGGCGCTGAGCGACTTGCGACACCGGCGACAATTAAATTCCTTGAGTTCGTTATACAGTTTGCAATGCGGGCAAACCAAACCGGCGAGATCGTTAGTCATGATGTTCAGAAACGGTGCGGGGTTCGATACTGTGGCGACTTGCGAGTGGTTAGCAAATGATGTTTGAGACGAGCGAAATCATAAGCAGTCTGTGACAGCCGTGCAAGAAAATAATTTACGCAGGTGGACAACTGGTTGCGGCTTCAAGTAGAGTGCTATTTACCGCTTATTCGAGGCAGTTGCGTCAAAATGATTGGGCTGCCTCCGATTTCAGGAGAACTGACCGAAGTGTTACGAGCAGGTATTGTCGGATTGCCCAATGTGGGCAAATCCACCCTTTTTAATGCCCTCACCGCAGCCGGGGCACAAGCTGAAAATTATCCTTTTTGTACTGTTGAGCCAAACGTCGGCATTGTCGAAGTGCCGGATGCGCGCTTGCAACAACTCGCCGACATCGTGAAGCCGCAGAACGTCATTCCCGCCGCCGTTGAATTCGTAGACATCGCCGGACTCGTGAAAGGCGCTTCGACCGGGGAAGGCTTGGGGAATAAATTCCTGGCCAACATCCGTGAAACCGATGCCATCGTGCATGTGGTGCGCTGCTTCGACGATCCCGATACGATTCACGTAATGGGCGGCATTGATCCAGTACGCGACCGCGAGGTAATTGAACTCGAATTGGCGTTGGCGGATTTGGCTTCGGTCGAAAAACGGCTTGATCGTTCGCGCAAATCGGCGAAGTCAAATGACAAAGAAGCTATCGCCGAATTGCCGGTGCTCGAAGAAGCATTGAAGTTTTTAGGCGAGGGCAAAGGTTTGTGGGAAGCCGGTCTGACCAGGGAGCAGAAAGAGTTGCTCAAGCCCTTGTCTTTATTGACGGCCAAGCCTGTGCTGTACGCGGCAAACGTCAGCGAAGATGAACTCAGCGGCGCAGAAGGAAAGTATCTAAAAACTCTGCGCGAAGCCGTGCAAGCGTCCGGCGAAATGGCCGAAGTCGTGCCGTTTTCGGCGAAGATTGAAGCCGAGCTATCCGAACTTTCCACCGCAGAACGCCTGGAGTTTTTAGCTTCGCTCGGCCTTGAGTCAGCAGGCCTGGATCGGTTAATTCGCGCGGCGTATTCGCTGCTGGGCTTGCAAACGTATTTTACGGCTGGCCCGAAAGAAGTACGTGCCTGGACGATTCACAAAGGCGACACGGCACCGAAAGCGGCAGGCGTCATTCATACGGATTTCGAGCGCGGCTTTATTCGCGCAGAAACGATTGCCTATAACGACTACTTAGAGTGTCGCGGCGAAAAAGTGGCGAAAGAAAAAGGCCTGATGCGCTCAGAAGGCAAAGAATATATCGTGCAAGACGGCGATGTGCTGCTGTTTCGATTTAATGTTTGATTGGTCATTGGCCACTGATCATTTGTCATTTGTCATTCGCGACAAAAACACTTTGTAAATCCCCCTCATCAATAGCCAATGATAAATGCTCAGTAGCCAATGACAGCTACCCTCGATACACTCGCACCGCCGTTCCATCCGCTACCGCCCCCAACAGATGGGACATCGTTTCCCCCAACAAAGGGTGCTTCAGATGCGGCGCGATTTCGGCGAGCGGCGACAAAACCGAACGTCGCATGTGTAAGCTGGGATGCGGCAAAATCAAATCTACGCCGTGACGAATTTCATCAATGACGTGTTCTTCCAGCAATAATAAATCAATATCTACTGCACGGATTCCCTGCTCAAGCATGCCTTTGCGGCTCAAGCGTGTTTCGGTAGCTAAACAGAAATTGAGTAAGGCAAATGGCTCCAGGCGCGGCGCCGTGACCGCCACAACCAGCGTCAAATCACGGGGTTCATCATTGAGCGATTCGACTTCGTAAAGCGAAGACACGCTGCTGAGTCGGATGTCTCCCACGACCAATCCGCCTAACACGCGCAGCAAATTGGCGGCGCGATCTCCGACGTTAGAGCTTAAACTGAGATAAGCAGTATGCAGCATAAATTGCGTTGTGAACCCTGAATGCGGGGTGATAAATTCAGGCGCCATAGTTTACCGATTATGAATCAGAGTCAAGTCACAACCGAAACCATCATCTCGCCCAAAGGCGTTGACCGCATTCGCGCTGGGCATCTGTGGGTCTTTCGCAGCGATGTGCTGCAAGCACCGCACGTTGCCGACAGCGGTGCCATCACGCGCGTCGTGGACAAACGCCATCGTTTCGTCGCCTGGGCACAGTTTGGAGCCGAATCCGAAATCACCTTGCGCGTCATTTCCAAAACCGATGCTGCCGAAGCGAAAACCACTCCGGAAGCTTGGCGCGAGTTCTGGCGCGACCGATTGCTGGCCGCGTATGAATGGCGCAAACGAGTCGTAGGCAAAGCCGAAGCGTATCGGCTGGTTCACGCCGAAGGTGACTGGTTGCCGGGACTGGTTATTGATCGGTATGGCGATGCGTTTTCACTGCAAACGCTCTCGCGCGGGATGGATGTGCTGAAAGAATTATGGGTTGAGTTATTGATTGAGTTATTTGCTCCGCGCCTGATTGTGGAGCGGAATGATGTAAAAGTGCGGCTGCTTGAAGGCTTGCCGACGAAAAGCGGCGTGCTTTATCAAAAGCCTTCCGCGCCCACAGCAACCGAATTCCAAATCACGGAAAACAGCAGCAAGTATTGGGTGGATTTGATCGGCGGGCAAAAGACCGGCGCGTTTTTGGATCAACGCGAAAACCGCGCGGCGGCGATGCGGTATGCCCACGGTCGCGGGCTGGACTGTTTCAGCTTTCACGGCTCTTTTGCCTTGCATTTGGCCAAAGGCTGCGACAGCGTCACCGCGCTGGACATTTCTGCTCCCGCCATCGAACGCGCGGTGCGCAACGCGGAATTAAATCGCCTGGCAAACGTCGAGTTCATCGAAGCCAATGTTTTTGACAAGCTCGCGGAATATGACACGCGGGGCGAACGCTTTGACACTATCGTGCTTGACCCGCCCGCCTTTGCCAAAAATCGCGGCGCTATCGGAGCGGCCTTGCGCGGGTATAAAGAAATCAATTTGCGCGCGCTTCGGTTGCTGAATCGCGGCGGCGTGCTAATTACTTGCTCGTGCTCGTATCACGTGGATGAGGCGCTATTTTTGGAGATGCTGAAGGACGCGGCACACGATGCAGGCAAGATGATTCAGATTGTGGAAAAGCGCACGCAAGGCCGCGATCACCCTATTCTGCTAACAGTTCCAGAAACTTATTATCTGAAATGTATTGTGCTACGAGTTGTGTGACGCCTCACCACATTTTCACTAAAGCAGGAAACAAGGCAGCGGCCACGCCGCGCAAATAGGCGCGCGACCGATCCGCGAGTTCACCGGACACATCTTGCAGACGAAGGCTGAATTCGCACTTTTTGCGCAATGACCAGTAAGCAACCTTCACCGCGTACAAATCGCCTTTGAAAATGTGCTTCAGGAAATAGGCGATAGCGCCGCGGCCATAGTTGTATTCCAACTTGCAAGCTTGCTCGTGGCTGGTGCGGTCATGATTGTGATAAACCAGCGCATTGGGCGCATATAGCAATTTGTACCCTGCTTTTATCGCACGATAAATGAAATCAACATCTTCGCCTCCACCAAAAAAGCTACCTGCGCCTAGCCTGGGGTCAAAGCCACCGATTTTCGTCAAAACTTCGCGCCGGAAAGCAAAATTCGCCCCGATCACCAAACTAGCGCCGTCAGGCGTGGTCACCGTCTGTGCTTGTGTGCCAGTTACGATGCCAACTGGCTGTAAACCGCTATGCGCCAGCAGGACGCGCCCGCCAAGCAAATACAAATGTGGGTCAATCGCAAACTCTCGGTGGATTTCGTTCAGCCAACCGGAGTCAGGAAGAATATCATCATCGGTAAAAACCAGAATGTCCCCTTGTGCCACCCGCAGCGCGGTGTTGCGTGCGTAAGAGAGACCGGGACGCGATTCATGGCAATACCGCAAGTGCCCGTAATGCTTCGTTTGCAACTTCGCAATAACTTCTGCCATGACGACCCGGGTGGTATCCGTTGAACCATTATCCACGACAATAACTTCGTAGGCGTAGCCCGTCGCCGGTGCCTGGTCAAAAATCGCTTCCAGCGTATCGCGCAAAGAGGCGGCACGGTTACGGGTACAGATTAAGACACTGATCTTCATAGCAAGCTCCTAGCCTCAGAAGTGCAATTCCTGGGGGCACTCGTGAACAAAATAAGATGGTCTTAGTTTATGCAGGAATGTAACAATTCAATGAGAGAGCGGCGATAAAACCGTCACTAAAAAAGCAAAAGGCAAATATCAAAAGGCAAAAGGTCGGAAGGTATTTAAGAAACTCAGAAAGGGGCTTTGCTTCCGAATCCTATTTTTGCCTTGTGCGATTTGCTTTTTGCTTTATTCGGGCCGGGGTGAGGTGTAAATGATTTGGTAGTGGTCGCGCGGCTCGAACGATTCGGCAAATCCCAGACCACCATCGCAAAGTCGCTGCACCCAGACATGTCCATCAGCCAATGAGTCCTGGCGGGGCACGCCAATGCAAAGGCGCGTCGGCTCACCATAACCATTCAGCAACCGGTACACAATTAAGGATCGTTGCAGGCAACGGCCCCAACCCACTGGAAAATTTACAACGAAGTTGGCAAACCAAGCGACTTTTCTCGCATCTGAGAGCCGCCAATGTGGTTGCGGCTGTAAGTAAAACGTATCTATGACAGGTAAAACAGCGGACAGTTTGGGAGTAATGTTTTTTTCACGGACGCGTTGGCGCACAAGGAAAGCAGTCTGAATCACGCGTCCCAGCAGCAAATAATTTTCCCCATGGAAGGCGTAGCGATAAAATTTCAGAAACTGTCGAAAGCCCATAAAGGTCTGTATACAAGGTCAATGATAACGTAAGCAACCATGTTGGCACCAATAATGATATACTCCGCTACTGGCGGTCAGCACGATTTTTTTCAAGGTAGACATTTGAGAGGATTTTATGAAGAAGCTTGTTTCTGCACTATGTGGGGTCGTTCTCACGATTAGCGTGGCGCTGTCACAACAAAAAGGCCAAGTCGAGATTGATGTTCAGGGATATAAAATTGACGCCGAACTATTACCTGCGGAGCAAAAGCTGCGGGCGCGGGCCGAAGTAACGTTCGTGCCACAAACGGAAACGCGCTCGGTCGTGTTCGAGATGAACGGCTCACTCACCATCTCCAAAGTAACACCGAAATCCGGTCTACTGACAACTGCCCCCACAACAGTGACGCCGCCCAAGGTAACGACGCCGCCCACGCTAACGCGCCCAGGCACCAAGGCGGGGCAGAAGTCGGCTACGCCAACAACGTCAGATCGTACCGCATCGGCGACGGCACAGCCCAACTCATCAGCGTCGTTGACCGAATTGCAGTTCGTGCAAGATAACCGCGAGAATATGAACGTGCGCGTTGATCTTGGCTCGGTCGTTCCGGCGAAACAGCCCATCACAATTGTGTTTGAATACGAAGGCGCGCTCGAATCGCCACAAGGCGGCCCGCTGCAAAGCGCGCGCCTGGCGTATGTCGGGAATCAAGGATCATATCTGTTTTATGCCGCGCGCTGGTTTCCCTTTCACGAATACGCCGCAGATCGTGCGACCTATCAAGTGACAATCACCGTCCCGAAAGACATCACCGCTATCGGCTACAGCGAGCAACCGGTCATCGGCACGCCTGTTCCGAATAACAAAACGGCCTTCTCTTTCATCAGCACGAAACCCGTCTTGCCGGGCAATTTCGCGGCGGCCCAATACATTGCCAAACCGTACAACTTCGGCGGATTGACGGTAGAAGTTTATGCCAAAGTCGGCGATGAAAAATATGCTGACCGCGTCGCCGAAGTCGTCGGTAAGCGCCTGGAATACTACTCCTCGAAATTCGGCAGCTACGCGTACGGCAATCGGCTCATTATTGCCGAAACGGATGAAGACACGCTGGAAGCTTATTCTGGCGCTGGAATTTTGTTCCTGAACCCGAAAGCATTTTCCACCGGCAATGAAGAACTGCTTGCCCGCGAAACAGCGTATCAATGGTGGGGGCAAACGGTTGGCATCAAATCCTTCGATGATGCGTGGTTAACACAAGGATTGGCGCAATACAGCGGGTTGCTCTATATCCGTGATGCCGAAAACGAAACTCAATTCCAGCAGGCAATTCAGGCCGAACTGGAAAAAGCCCTGGCCTTTGAGCAATCGGCTTCGATTCGTAACGCGCCAAAGCAACTCGACGATCAGACTTCCGCCTATCGCTCCGTGGTTTATTACAAAGGCGCAGTGGTTTTCAATATGCTGCGGCAATTACTCGGCGAGCAGAAATTCGATGCGTTTCTCAAAAACTATTACACGCAACAAGCGGGGAAAAATGTGAGCATTGACCAGTTCGAGACGATTGCCTCAACCGCCGCCGGACGGAATTTGCGTTCCTTCTTCGGGCAATGGGTAGATTCGACGGGCGTGCCGGAATTTCATGCCGATTGGCGAATGATGCGCTTGAAAGATGGCTTCCGCGTGCCCGGCACAGTCAAGCAGGAAATCGAAGCTTTTGAAATGCCTGTCGAAGTTGTGCTGAAAACGGAGGCGGGTGCGGAGAAACAGCTTTTGGTGATGAAGGGTACCTCTGCCGATTTTGACATCATTACGAAAAGTAAACCGCTCGACGTCATCATAGACCCGGATTCCAAGATCATGCGCAGTTCCGAAGAATTGCGGCAATCCGTTGTTGTGCGGCGCGGCATCGAACACGTCAAAGAACAGGAATATCTGGAAGCCGAACAGCAATTCAACGCGGCCATCAAGCTCAATCGTGGCAATTCCTGGGCTTGGTATAATCTTGGCGTTCTGTGTATGCTACAGCGCAATTATCAAAAGGCGCTGGATTCCTTCGATCAGGCCTTGAATGGCAGCTTGCGACCGGATTGGATTGAAGTTTGGTGTTATATTTATCGCGGCAATGCGTGGGATGCCATTGATCAGCGCGAGCGTGCTATTGCCGAGTACAACAAAGCGATTAGCAACGGAAACAACTATGATAACGCACAAGCTGTAGCGCAGAAATTTATTGAGCAAAAGTTCGACCCCAAAAATCAGAAATCAATTGCGAGCAACTAAATTTATTATTGCCATAGTGGACACGGAGAGTAAGCTGGATCAGCAAGCTCTCCGTGTCCTCCGTGGTTAAATCAACCTATGCGTTTTTTGGTTATCACCCTCTTCCTCCTGGCATTCATTTTCCCACTGCAAGCACAACCACAGCTTATCTTCTCCAATTCTTCAAAACCCGAAGCCTCTGGGGAAACAAAATTTCATTATTTGTTCGAGAATGACAAGTTCACTGTGCCGTGGATCGAAATCGAATTCGGCGCGGATGGCAAAGGCGAGTTTCGCTTCCGCAAAAAAGAGGACGGGCAGTTGCGGGAGCCAACCATCAATAAGCTCGCTGTCTCTTCCGCTCTAATCGTGCAGATCAACGCCTTACTGGCCGAACTCGACTTTCTGAACAGCAGTGAAAGCTATCAACACAAGAAAGATTTCTCTCATCTCGGCACCATCACGATTGAAATCACGCGAGAGGGTAAGCAGCGCAAAGTCAGCTTTAACTACACTGACAATTCAGCCCTGAGCAAATTGGCAAACCTGTTTCGCAATCTGGCCACCCAGGAAAATCGTATTTTCGAAATCGAAGCCGTGCGTCAGAGTGATCCCATCTCAACTCCCGCCCAATTGCGCTATCTCGATAGCGAGTTGAAGTCAAAAAGCATTGCTGATCCCGAACGCTTTATCGCCTTGTTGCAAGACCTCAGGCTGGATGAAAGTGTCCCCCTCATTGCCCGCAACCATGCCGAGCGCCTGCTGAAAGAGATCAAAAAAGCCAAATAATCCTGCCTGTTGCGCGAATGACCTGGATAGATTAGAGTCTGGCAACGAAGATCATTCTTTTGGAATTGCTCTCTTTCCAAACCACGCTCAACCCACGCGCAGCGTAGGTGCTGTGCTTTTATCGAGGTTTGTTTATGCTCAAAAAAAGAGACTTTATCGTTGCCCTACTCGCGATTACGGCCACCCTTGCCGTCGTCGCCTTCGCACGCACTGCTCCTACGGTGATGGGATCATCCATCTTTGATTGGAATAGCTTTGAAGTGAAGCCCTCGAAAATTGGCTTCACCCGCAAGGTTTTCCAAGCGCCTACCGCCACACTGGACGAATTAGAGTGCCATATCACGACGCTCAATCCGGGGGCAACGCCGCACGAACCGCACAAACACCCGGACGAAGAAATCATCATTATCAAAGAAGGCACCGTCGAATCGCTGGTGAACGGGCAACTGAAACGCGTCGGCCCCGGCTCGATCATTTTCCAGGCTGCGAATCAATTGCACAGCATCCGCAACGTTGGGGATACACCAGCGATCTATCACGTTTTCAAATGGAACTCGCCGGGGATGCTCAAGAAAAAGGAAAACTAAATGCCGACGATTGACTTAAAGCGCCGCGTTCGTTGGGCGGATGCTGACCCGGCGTTTCGCATCAACTTCCCGCGTTATTTTGATTATTTTGAAGAGGGCGAAGCCGAATTGCTGCGCTCGCGCGGTTATTCGCATTTGTACCAGCAACGCGACTATGGCTTCCCGCGCATCCACGCCGAATGCACCTTCAAACGCACGCTGGCACTGGACGCTGAATTTACGTTGCGCGTTACGGTCGGCAAACTAGGGCGCAGTTCCATTCGTTATGACTATCAGTTTTTTGACGAAAACAATGAACTTGCCGCCGAAGGCACGATGACGGTCGTCGCCACCAAAGACGGGCAACCAGCAGAAATGCCAGAAGCATTGCGTGCAGCATTAACAGATTAAAATGTACAGCAAACTTTCCAGTTTGCTGGTGACTGATGCATCTACAATTTATGCAAGCAGCAGCAAACTGTCACGTTTGCTGTACATTTTTTGAGGAGAAACTTCATGAAAGCAATCGTCTTACACGAAAAAGGGGACCCGGAAAATCTCAAGCTTGAAGACTGGCCTGATCCCGAACCAAAACCGGGCGAAGTCGTCGTCAAACTTAAAGCTGCCGCGCTTAATCACCGCGATGTGTGGATTCGCAAAGGTATGTACGCAGGCTTAAAATTTCCCATTATCCTCGGCTCGGACGGCGCGGGCGAAGTGGCTGCCCTTGGCGCTGAAGCACCGAAAGAGTTGCTCGGCCAAGCCGTTGTTATTAATCCCGGCATGGGTTGGGGCAATGATCCGCGTGTACAGCACAAGTCTTTCCATATTCTTGGCTTGCCTGATGATGGAACCTATGCGCAATTCGTCAAAGTGCCGTTTGAGTATTGTCACGCGAAGCCTACCGGATTGACGTGGGAAGAAGCGGCGGCGCTCCCGCTTGCAGGTCTCACTGCTTATCGTGCTGTCGTCACTCGCGCCCGCGTCAAAGCTGGCGATAACGTGTTAGTAACAGGCATCGGCGGCGGCGTTTCTGCATTCGCGCTACAAATTGCCAAGAAGCTCGGCGCAAATGTGTTTGTGACCTCCGGCAGTGAAGAGAAAATCGAACGCGCCAAAGAAATCGGCGCAGATGGTGGCGCGAATTATAAGCTCATGGATTGGGCGCAAATGGTCGTCGGGATGACCGACGGCGACGGCCCAGACGTAGTCATTGACAGTGTAGGTGGCGAAACACTGGCCAAATGCGTCGAAATCATTAAACCCGGCGGACGCATTGCCCTGTATGGAGCAACTACCGGCTTGCCAAAAACTGTAGATTTGCGTCGCATCTTCTGGAAACAGTTGGATATTTGCGGCTCCACAATGGGCACACAAGAAGAATTCGCCGCAATGTTAAAGCTCTACGAAGACGGCAGCACCAAACCCGTCGTAGACAAAGTCTTTCCACTCGCTGATGCCGCCGCGTCGCACGAACGAATGGAAGAGGCCGGGCAATTCGGCAAAATTGTTCTGAATTGTGAGTAAAAAACCTTTCGCAGGGAGAATCGCTATGTCTCAAAAATCTTCTCGCCGTAAATTCATTTCGCAATCCACCATCGGCGCTGCCGCGTTAACCGCAGGCTCCACGCTTGTCAAAGCCGAATCCGAATTCACTACCGAAGCGCCCACCATTGATACATCAAAACGTCGCGTCATCGGCGCGAATGATCGCATCAACTTCGGCTTCATCGGAATGGGTGGACGCATGGGTGCACACACTAACAACCTGTTCAAGCGCCAGAATGCTCAGGGCGATGTGCAATGCGTGGCGATCTGCGATATTTACGACAAGCACAAACAACGCGGGCAAAAACAAACCGGTGTCGAAGACAAAAACATTCATCACAACTATCAGGACTTGTGCGCGCGCAAAGACATTGACGCGGTCGTAATTGCCTCACCGGATCATTGGCATACACGCCACGCGATGGAAGCCCTCAATCAAAGCAAGCACGTCTACCTTGAAAAACCGATGACCTACACGATTGACGAAGCGCGCGAGCTATCGCGCAAGGTCGCGGAAACCAAATTGCAGCTTCAGGTCGGCAGCCAGCATCTGTCGGATTTGCAGTATTGGAAAGCGCGCGACGTGATTGCCGAAGGGACAATTGGCAAAGTCTTGTGGGCTTCGACCAGCTACGCTCGTCAAACGCCAATTGGAGAATGGAATTACTACACAATTGATCCCGACACTGAAGCAAACGAGAAGACGATTGATTGGAAAGCCTTCCTCGGTTATGCGAAAAAGCGTCCGTTCGACAAAGATCGCTACTTCCGCTGGCGCAAGTATTGGGATTATTCGGGCGGCATTGCGACGGACCTGTTCTATCATCGTCTGTCGCCAATTATGTTTGCGATTGGCAGTCCTGAATTTCCGACGCGCGTGATGGCAGGCGGCGGCATTTATTCGCCGGTAGACGGCGATGTCCGCGACGTGCCTGACACCTACTTTACTTCGATTGAATTCCCCAGCAAATTCGCCATTCTGATCGGCTCTTCGATGCTTAATGCCACTGGCTTTGCGCAAGGACAGCCGCAACTCATTCGCGGCACAAAAGGTACGTTGTATCTGGAAAACTCGAAACTCCGCATTGTGCCCGAACGCCCGTACCGCGAGGAATTCAAGAAGAAATACAACGTTGACGAATTGATTGTTGAAGTTGATAGCAAAGGCGAATATCAAGGCAAACCCTGGACATCCGACCATCAGGGCAATTTCATCAATGCCATACGCGGCAAAGAAGCGGTGCATTTCGATGTGGAGTTGGGCTACAAGGCAATGGTCGCGATTCGCCTCGGCGTGGACGCCTATCGCAGCGGACAAGTGATGTACTTTGATCGCGCGCGCGAGAAAGCGACAAACCGAGTGACATTGGCTTAGTTGGAATCTGTTACAGTACGAGGTGCGATAGCAACTTGTTAACCTCAACTTATCCATCCAGTCGCTACCGCCCTCCTCTTAGTTGTGAGTAGCTCGGAATCCTAATTTTGGTATTTCGGATGCGGGGAAAAAATATCAAAGCTGGCGTTGATCGCCCACGGATTGCCTTGTGGGTCAGGCGCAATGCGGATCGCTTTCCCCGCTACTTTTTCCCAACCAGTTCCATTCCACCTAACGATTTCATCTGCCAGCGTGGTGGCCCACACAGAACCATCAGCACTGGTTCCCACATCAACCATATCGCTGCCAACCTTGACCCATTTATTATTCACTCTTCTGGAGATGTCATGATTCATATTGATGACCCACGGAGTCCCATCTTTTGCCACTGCTATCTCCGTGCCTACACCATCAGACTTCTCCCACGTCGCTCCGTTCCACCGAAACGCATATCCATTAGCGGCAGGAGAGGCCTTACCAATCACCCAGATTGAGTCATCTGCGCCGACCGCAATATCCATGGCCAGACCCGGCAATTTGTCCCACTTGCCGTTATTAAAGCGGAAAATATTTGCATTGGTATTGACGACCCAGGGGTTCCCATCACTATCAACGGAAATTCTGGTAGCACTACCCGGTACTTTAATCCACTTGCTGGTTGCTTTATCCCACCGAAAGATACTGGAACCGCCCGCCTGAGAGTCGTCTCCAATAACCCAGACTGTACCATTTGCGCCGACGCTGATGTCTGTTGCTTTACCCGGCATTCTCAGCCAAAAGGCAGGTTGGGCATAAACAAGTAAGCTGATAACAGCCAAACTAATGGTGAGTGTAATTAGTTTCTTCATTTGATTGTCTCCGGTTTAGCTCATTTAGTTAATATCCAGATAGAGCGTAATGGTTATTTTTTTTCTGGTTGTATTATTCACTGTAAGACGATGGTCGCCGCTTTTCTTAATACGAAATTCTTTCGGTTCTTTTGGCCCTGACTGAAGCGAGATGTCTTGCAACCCTGGTTCAGTCAGAAAAGCTTCGACATCGCTGTCTTTAAAATCGTAACCAACGGTATAACTCATCGTCTGCCCCTTTTTGGCGTTAATCAGAAAATCAATCGAACCGTTCGCCGCAATTGTTTTTGTCAACGATACCGAAGATTCACCTCTGGCAAATTGAACTCTTACGCTGTTTGGGCTGGTTGTTTCAGAGGTTGAAGTTTTGACCGCCGACTTAGCATCTTCCAACGTAATAAAAATGCGGAAACTCGTAGATTTCTTGCTGTTGTTGGAAACGCTGAACGTATAATCTTTACTAACTTCAATAACCATTTCAAATGGATCAGCATTCGGTTCAATCGAGATTTTGCCCAAATCCATTGATCCTTGTTTCGTATCGTCAATCATGCTCAAGCTTAGCTTTTGCCCTTTTTTCGCATAGAAGACGAACGATTTACTGCTATTGGCGGCAACTGTTTGTTCCCACACCAACGCGTTTGAGCCTTCTTTGGCAAAATCAATGCGCCTGGCATTTTGAGCTAGTGCGAT
This sequence comes from uncultured Acidobacteriota bacterium, assembly GCA_963794955.1. Classification (GTDB taxonomy): domain Bacteria; phylum Acidobacteriota; class Blastocatellia; order RBC074; family RBC074; genus JAFDVL01. The sequence continues at coordinate 183,171 of CAWCGF010000003.1, read as the reverse complement.
GACATTTAGTGTTATGACAACTACAAGAGTAGTTAATATCTTACTCATTAGATTTGTTTTGATCTGCATAAGTTCTCTTTTATCGCTTGAACCTTGATGTCTAAAGGTAATTACTGGCTTTAGTTCGTCGGCTTTTCTCCGTTCTTAATCTTTTTCACGTTTGCAAAAGGCACGTCTTCATCTCCGGCTGCGTAACCACTTTTGCTCCAGACAATCTCGCCTTTTCCATTTATCAAAAGCGTAGGCGGGGCGTTGCTTACGTCCATCGCATTTTGAAAGCCCCATTTTCATCTAAGTAAAATTCATAGCCCTAATCTTTAGGCTCAACATAAGGCTTATAAGTTATTTTTCTACACCGATATTGATGTCAAACGTGGCTGCAGTCGTTCCTTCATTCCATAGCATGATGGCGTGGTCTCCATTCTTCGTGATTTCTGAAAAGAAATCCTGTCCAGCCTTTATTTTTTGATGTTCAAATTGAATGGTTATCTTCTTACTCGTTGTCGTGACAGTGATGTGAATACCTTGTTGCTTTTTCAGGGCGATGACATAGTTGATGCCTTCATTAGCGGCGAGCTTAAATTTGAAGTTCCTTTCAATTATGCCATTAGGGAATGTCACACGTTGCTCATGTTGAGGGAATGCAATTTGCGTCAGTAATGCCATTGTCATCAAAACGGCTAAACCTTTAAGGATTGTCTTTTTCATAATCTTTGCCCCTATTGTTTTACCTGCGATTGGTTGATGAGTGGAGTGGTAATACTTGTATTGTTGTGCCACTCAAAGTTGGTTAATGGTGAAATCCCGCGATAGGACTCCACCTGAAAATAAGGCCGGCCTATTCAATTCCAACCCATAGCGAATATTTCAGCGGCTTGTTGGTTGGGTTGTTGACATAGATTGCCCACTCACCTGAGGCATTCAGTATTTGTCTGACTTCTTCGCCAACCTTCACTGGTCCTTTATTGAAATCAATTCCGATTTTGCCGCTGCTTTCCGTCACCTTGAACCACATAATTTGTCCTTTTTTCGCATTGGCGAGGAAGGTTTTATGCACACCAGGAGTAAGGGTTTGCTCCAAGGTAATATCTGTTTCACCGCGTGGAAATTTAATTTTTTCTTCTTCAAATTTTGGCTCGCCATTGAACTCTCCATCGGGGACATTTTCTGTGGGCTTAGCGGTAGTGCTTTCTGTTGGTTTGGCGGCGGCTGCGTCAGGCACTTTGGTGGTTGACGCAGCAGGCGAGGAAGCAGGTTGGTTCGCATTACTCGCTGTGGCATTGCTATTCGTGGCAGCCTGATTACAGCCAGCGAAAGTAATCGCAAGCGAAAGCAAAATTGTTAATAAGAAGAATAGTCTATTTTTCATATTGACTCACAAGGAATTAGTTTTTAGTTGATGTTGCTTCAGGCCAGCCCTGTTCAGCGAGAAAATGAAACATCCGTGACGTTACGCATTAACAGCGTAGGCGTAGTTTGACCAAGCGCAATCTTGTAAAGATCATACGTCGGATTGCGCTCGTTAATTTGTTTGAAGTTTGTAAATATGATTTCTTTTTCGCCTGGTAACCATTGCGGCGACATACTGTTAAATTTTGGCGGCGTAACACTGGTAAACTTTTTCTGCGTTACGTCATAGATATGAATTGAACCGGGAACATCAGGATATTCGCTGTCAAAGAGTAAATACCGTCTATCGCTGGAGAAGGAAAACATCGTACCACTTGAGATGCCGCTAACCTTTTCCGGCCAATCCTGCACCGATATCTTTTGTGCAACTTTTCCTGTCAGTTCTATTTCGTAGACAAATGAGAGGTCAGTACAAACGATAGATTTGCTATCTGACAACCATGAACTGAGATAACCTTCTTTAATCCCCGGCAGCCCTTGCGTAAGGATTTGTAAGTCTCCGCTGACAGGAGTCAGAATGCCCACCTGCCAATTGTCTTTCCCCAGAATATGGAGTGCGAGTTTGGTTTCATCCGGCGACCAAATTGCTCCATAAGCATTAAATCCATTCAAGGCTTTGAAGCCTTGAACTTGATTCGTTTCCAGGTTCAGGACTTGAATAGTGCGATCAGGATCGTTGGGATTTTTGCCTTTTACATATGTGGTGAAGACAAGAAATCTTCCTGACGGTGAAAGATGAGGATCGTCGCCTTTGCGAATCAGCTTGGTCGTTCCAGCCTTCAAATCGCGCAGGTAAATATTGTCGCCTTTGGAAAAACACATGAGCCGAAATTCGGCGGGAAAGATGGCGGTGTTTTGGGCTTGTACTGCCAACGAAATCGTTAGCAGTACAAGCAATGCGACAGGTTTTGAAAAGTTGAATTTAGTCATATTTCATACGGTTCGCTTAATAGTTATCGTATTAGCCGTCAATCTCTTGACGATACTAATAGCCTTACAAATTCGTGTTTCGGTTCTTCGGAATATGATCTTAATTTCCCGTCAGCATCGGTGTCGGGTCGCCTGTAGCCAGCGGCGCGTTGGCCGCCACCGTCCATTGGTCATGATTGATGTCGGAAGACGTCCAAATATGGTTAAGGTGTCCGTCTGTTCTGCGATAAAAAATGTGCTGTTTTTGGGCAAATGAAACAACGCCCAACCAGACAACCGCAAATAATCCTGCAACCATGTCTTTAATCATTTGGATCTCTCACTTGTAAAAGTTCGTGCTCTACACGGGCCGGAATAAGTTGTCCTAAACTCGCGGATTTTTAGTTCGTGCCTGCGTGGATTATCAATTGCAACCAGCGTTAATGGTTGCCATCCAATTGGCCACGTATCCGCTGTTGTTTGTGCAAGTAAATGTCCCGGTTATCGTCTTGCCGTCCGCTGCAACGGTTCCTGTATATTGACAATTCGTCCCATCTGAACTCCCTGTTCTATTGATACTGATGGCGTTTCCATTACGAGTAATGGTGAGTACGGCGGTGACATTGTTTTGTCCAGCTAACGTCCAGGTCGCATCGTAAGTATTGGTGTTTCCACGTCGAATCCAGGTACCTTTCCAGTTGTACTCTGCTTCATCCCAGCGGCAAGAGGAACTGCCGCCCGACAGTGAAATACTATTGATTAACTTTTGCTTCACTGTATCGAGAGGTTCCTGCACGTGATAGGAATATAGAGTCAGACTTCCGATAGTTACTTTTAGCGGGAAAAATGATTTGCCCCCAAAGTAATAAGTTGGGAGAGTTTGATCGGGTGCGGCGACGGTAAGTGAATTTACCTGGTTTTGATCTACTAATGTGGATGAAATCTGAATTTTATCTTTTGCTCCTAACCCCACGATCACGTGCGCCTTATTAGTCTCAATCTTATAAAGATCACTTCCATCTTTTCCGTTGGCTAATTCGTCTAAATCATCGCCGATCATGACGGTAGGGTTATTGCCGGAAATTAGCGTGTCGTTGCCGCCTTCTCCGCGTAAAATTATGCTCTCCGCTGAGTTGTTCCCATTGATTTCGTCATTTCCACAACCTCCGGCAACATAAGTAGTGGCCTTGTATTGAAGTTGATTATATTTTCCTGAGTTCAACGGGCTGAGCTTAAAGCCTAAACAGGTGGCGGTCGTTGCTGAATTGACTACAGGGATGTCATAGCCAATGTCTGCCAATACTGCTAAGTCAACAATGGAAAGGGTACCGCCGCCACCCGCCATCATTCTTGGGGCGACTCCGACTTTGTCCGTAACTACCTGATTGGCAACCGGTGGAGTTAATTCTCTTTTGAAATGAGACTTATCACTCGCACCATTGAGAGGGTAAGGGGCATTCCCATTTACTCTTTGGGTATTAGCTCCCTTGAATGCATTATTTTGGTCAATGTTCGCCGCAAAGGCCGTAATGCCAGAGTTGAATCCCAGACAATGAAATATCTCATGCACCATCAGCGAGATATTATTTCCTTTCCAATCTTTGGCAGTGTCGTCAAAAGAAGACGGGTTAAATCTGATTGTGCCAGTTGAAGCAATGTACTTTGTCGTGGTGCTTTCCAAGGCCGAGTTAGGCGCACCATCTGCAAAAGCAGCCTTCAATTCAGAGGCAGAACCAATAGTTACAGTGAGCGTAACTGTAATATTATTGCCAATGTACCCTCCCAAAAAATTGCAGGCATCGCTCACCTGCGCCTTAAAATTAGGAGTCCAATATTTCTGATACTCTGGTTTTGTATCGTATTGCGGAGTGATGGTTGCAGCTAAAGCCGTGGAGGTGAAGACAGTACACAGAAACAGTGTTAGCAAGGCTATCTGTAAGGGAAGGATTAGCGTAGTAAAAGAGATGTAGTTTCTTTGTTTCCTGGATCGTAACATAGCCAAGTTTCTCCTATTGATAAGCTAAGGGGTGTAACATAATGTCAGGCCACATTTGCAAAATAATGAAGGTATTGCAACCAAATCATTTATTTACTTTTTGTTTACAGAAAGTGGCCTGACATCAGGCCTTAATCAACGCCTTTATCTAATTTTGGTGTTTTGGATGTGTGGAATAAATATCGTAGTTGGTGGTTGTCACCCACGCGTTGCCACGAGGATCAGCCGCAACTCTCATTGCCTTACCCGGCAATTTATCCCAACCGTTCCCATTCCACCTGACGATTTCTTCAGCCTGAGTAATGGCCAAAACAGAACCATCAGCGCCGGTTCCGACATCAACCATATTACTGCCAACCTTAACCCATTTATTGTTTACTCGTTTGAAGATGTCGCTATTCATATTGATGACCCACGGCGTCCCATCTTTCGCCACAGCTATTTCTGTCCCTTGTCCGTCCGTCTTCTCCCAGGTCGCACCGTTCCACCGAAATACCTGTCCATTTGAGGCAGGAGCCGCCTTGCCAATAACCCAGATTGAGTCGTCCGCGCCGACTCCAATATCCATGGCCAGACCTGGAAGTTTGTCCCACTTGCCGCTATTAAGGCGATAAATGTTCCCATTCATATTGACGACCCAGGGATTACCATCACTATCAACGGAAAGCCTAAGGGCGCTACCGGCAATTTTAATCCACTTGTTACTGACACTATCCCAGCGGTAGATGCTGGAACCTCCCGCCTGAGTGTCGTCTCCAATAACCCAGACAGAGCCATTCGCTCCAACGCTGATGTCAGTAGCTTTGCCTGGCATTTTCAGCCAAAAACTAGATTGCGCATAGATAAGTAAACTGATAGCAGCCAAACTAATAGTAAGTGAAATAAGTTTTTTCATAGTTCCTCTTGTGATAAGTTGTCAGGAGTATGGTTTTCTAACTAAGTATGCTTATTACCTAGTTATCTTGACGAAGTAAACAGGTTAAGATAGAGTTTAATAGAAACGATAAAACCGTTTCTGCTCTTCACCAAGTCCGCGATAATGTTCATTACCGCGAAAATGAAATACTAGAAGCATCCCGCGCGAGAAGGGTAGGTACAGTTGCACCTATCATTATTTTGTAAACATCAAAAGTAGCCTTACGCTTGTTTACCTGCCTAAAGCTGGTAAATACAATTTCTTTTTCTCCTGGTAGCCATTGCGGTTCGCCACCAACTACTTTTCGAGGGGTGATACGCGAAAATGTTTTCTGAGCTAAGTCGTAAATGTGAATAGAACTAGGAATATCCGGGTCTTCAACATCAAACAACAGATACCTTTTATTATTGGAGAGTGAATACTTGGTAGCACTTGAGATACCGCCAATATTATTTGGCAGCTTATCTAAAGATATTTTTTGTAGTATCTTTCCGGCTAAATCAATTTCGTAAACATTAGAGAGGTCAGCGCACACGATTGATTTGCTATCCGGCAACCACGAACTCAGAAACGCATCGTTTATCCCCGGCAATCCCTGAGTAAGAATTCGCAATTCGCCGCTCACAGGATTTAAAATTCCGACCTGCCAGGCATTATTGGTAAAAATGTTGAGTGCCAGATGTGTTTCATTAGGCGACCAAACAGCCCCGTAACTAATAACTTTATTGAGAGATTTGAACCCTTGTGTCTGATTAGTTTCCAGGTTAAGTACCTGAATAGTTCTGTCAGGATCGTTTGGATTCTTTCCCTTGGCATAAACGGTATAGGCAATGAATTTCCCCGAAGGAGAAAGATGCGGATCGGAGCCTTTGCGAATCAACTTTGTGGTTCCCGCCTTCAAGTCCTGTAGGTAAATATTGTCATCTTTTGTAAAGCACATCTGTCGAAATTCGGAAGGAAAATTCGTAAGAGTTTGTGCCTGTACTAACAATGGAATGAACAGCGCGACAACGAGAACAACTTGGAGTCTCCACATATTTCTAAACATCCTATTATCTATTTCTGCACTAATGTGATGCAGGTTATGGGCGAAATTATTATTTTCAGAGTAAATCGGAGGTAATCCTGGCAGGATCACTGTCATTCACTTTTTGGTTGTCTTTTTGGCTTTTGAGGTAGTTCAAAGCAGCCACCCTTGATGGTCGCAGACCAACTGTAGGACTGACCTGCATTATTACTACAAGAATAGTTGCCAGAGACGGACTTACGGTCAGCACTTAACGTACCGGTATAAGCACAGGTGGTAAGGTCTTTATTTTCTCTATGGATTTTGACTGAACTCCCGGTGATGGTAATGGTAAGGACAGCATAAACATCTTGCTGACCATCTTTCGTCCAACTAGCAGTATATAAGTGTACCCCCTGCTTCCAGTCTGAGTCATAGCGAACCCATTGCCCCGTCCATCCCAGTTCGGATTCTTTCCACTCACAATCACCCTCTAAAGGAAGAGCTGTGGTGAGACTCAGAGGAGATTTGGCTATCAATGAAGCGGGACGGACTCGTGCGTCACTGCTGATGAAACTTGCGGATACGATCCCTGCCAGCAGTAAGAGGTCCAGCACACGTGTAATAAATGGTTTTGATACTGTAAGCATTGTGAGGTTTCCTTTGGTATAACGGAGCAGATCGTAGGGATCGGCCTGCACCCGTGAGGTTAAGTTGTGAGCAGTAATTGCAACTGCCAAGCTAATAATTACTCTAATGGCCTTACGATTTCTTCTTTCGGTGCTACGGAATTTTTGCTGTTAATGTCCCATCGCCTTCGTTGCCGGATCACCTGCGGTAAGGGGCGCTTTGGCGGCTACTGTCCATTGGTCACGATGGATAGTGCCGTCATACCAAATGTGGTTAATGTTGCCGTCGGTTCCGCGATAGAAAATATGCTGAGTCTGGGCAAACGAAACAACGCCTAATAATGAAACCGCCACTAATCCGGCGAAAATCCTAACCATCATATTTTTAATCATAAATGTCTCCTGGCTCTTATTGGCAGTGAACACCAATCGTTGCCGTCCATTCAGTTTCCCGCCCAAGATTCCCTTGTTTGCAGGTGTAGGTTCCTTTTACGGTCCTGCCACCGTTGCGTATAACACCGCTGTATTCACAGTTAGATCCGTCTGAAGCTTCTTTTTTACTGACGCTGATTTGATTGCCATTACGCGTAATGATTAGTTCAGCAGTAATCGGTTTTTGACCTGCGGTGGTCCAAATCGCATCAAAAGTATCGGGGTCTTGAAACCGCCGCCGCCATTCCCCCTTCCACCCTGCTTCCATTTCGCTCCAGCGGCAGGCGGCTTGGTATTTCAGCGCGATGGTCGCAACTGTGGCCACATTGGTTGTAATTTTCACCAATGAATTGGCAGGAATCTTTGTGTCCTTTGGCAACTTGCTGCTCCAGACAAGTTTGCTACTTGTCGCATCATTTGGATTAATATTAATAGGAGCCGCATCAGCCACCTTAATGCCTGTTCCGTTGGGGACGAGAATTTCAATCATCGCCGATGTGGCAAAGGCCTTGGCATTCGCCGAATGAATCGTAGCGGAAAGATATAAGCTGTCGGCATCCTCTGTTATTGCATAATCAAATTTTATCAATCCATTGCTCTGTTTATTGCCAGCCTGCGTGACGGGGATGAAAAACAGGCTAATCAGTCCGCTTATAACTAGCGTCCAGGTCTGACCTACAATCAGCTTATTCGGAACGAACTGCATGCCGAAATTTTCCTTGTGATAACGACCATGGAAGCCGTTATCTACGCTCTTAAAGTTTTAGGAACCTTAGTCACAAATGCTCAGACAGACGAGTACCTCTGTCGTCGTGCTGAGCGCTTTTGGTGGTGCGTCCCTTACGCAAACCATAAAGGCTCTTACGTATTAATTTGGATGTTACTCAAGAATGGGGTAGTAGTGGTGAAGCCCATCCGAGTGATCGCCTGGCAAAAGAGGCAGTGCCAAAGCATACTTATCTTCCAGGTGAATCGGTAACAGAAAAAATGCAAGCTGTTACTGATTCACGAACATCAAAAGACAACGACACTCTATCGAAAACGCTTTTTGGGGTAAATACCCAGTACTGGGTATTTTAGAATTTTATAGTGAGAATCAGGACAGCTTGTCAAGGTGAGTCAGCGCAAACTTAATCAGGGCATGGCTGCCTCGTAATCCGAGTTTGCGGCAGATATTCTTGCGATGGGTTTCAACCGTGGAGGGGCTGATAAATAGCACTTCCGCAACTTCCCGCGTGGACTTGTAATCAGCGATCAACCTCAGCACTTGCAACTCACTGACGGTCAACTGTGACAGATCTTGTTGTGCGACTGGTGCGCTCCCTGCGAAATCATCATTCAGGTATTTGGTTAGCAGTGGGCTGAAAAATGTTCCGCCTGCTAATATCGTGTGCAGGCAAGTTGCAATATCGGTGATCGCACTGTCTTTCAGCACGTACCCGCTCGCCCCTAATTTGAGTGCTTGTTGTACATATGCCTTTTCACGATGCACCGTGAGGAAAACTATTTTCATCTCCCATTGGCGCTCGCGGATGGCGCGTGCAACGGCGAACCCATTCAACTTCGGCATGTCTACATCAAGTATTGCGATGGATAGTTGTCTTTGCTCCAGCCAGTCAAGCGCCTCTTGTCCGTCGCTGGCTTCAGCAATAACGCGAAAGTCATCGGCTTCGAGGGTTTGACGTAATCCTTGTCGCAAGAGCGGGTGATCGTCAGCAATCAGTACTTCTATCATATAGCTTGAGGCTGTTGGTTCAGTAACGGGACTTGTATCGTTATAGTTGTTCCATTGTTTGGGCTTGATTCAATTTGTAAATCACCATTCAGGACACGGACGCGGTCACGCATGCTGGTCAAACCTAATCCTGTACTGCGTATTAAATCGCGTGAAGTATCAAGAGTAAAGCCACAGCCATTATCTGCGATAGTCAACAGTAGTTTATCTTCATTACGATGTAAGGCAATACTCGCACGAGTGGCGTGTGCATGACGTACGATATTGTTCAGTGCTTCCTGCACGATGCGGTATAAATTATTTTCGATTTCCGGGGATAGCTGCTCTGCGAGTTCTGTCAAATCCCGCTCAATGGGTAACTGATGCGTCCGACTGATTTTATCAAGTAACTCGTGCAGTGAATTGGTTAAGCCGAGCAAATCAAGCTGTATCGGACGAAGGTCATAAACGATTCCGCGCACTTCATCAATGACCGCAGTGGCGGCCTCAGAAATGGCTTCCAGTTGCTCTTGTTGGCGTAGCGGATCGTCTTTTGCTTGTAAGCAAATCGTCGCACGTTGACGAATAATGACCAGGCTTTGACTTAGACCGTCGTGTAATTCAACCGCGATGCGTTTGCGTTCACCTTCGTGAGCATCCACAAGTTGTCGGGCATATCTCTGGTGTAGGTCGCGTTCACGCTCTAATTGTTTGATGCGATATTTGTAACCCCAGATAAACAATCCCAGGATTGTGCCAGCGGTCAGCGCCAAAAACCACCAACGACGATAGACGGGAGGGATAACTTTTATTTTTAACGTTTTGCCAATTTCATTCCAAACCCCATCCGCATTGGCGGCGATGACGTGAAAGGTGTAATCCCCTGGCGGCAAATAAGAGAAATAAGCTACGCGCCGTGATCCGGCATCTTCCCATTCGTCACTTAATCCTGCCAGTTTGTACCGAAAGCGAATAAGGTCAGATTTGGTTAGACTCAGTGCGGTATAACTGATGTCAAGGGTGGTTTGGCCAGGCTGAATCGTGATGGCGGCGGAAGGATCACGCAAAATGGTTTGCAAGACATCCAGGCCGAGAACTGTCCGATCAATCGAAACCGCTTCGATTTGGATGGGAGGCGGCAGTGAATTAGCAGGAATTGTTGATGGATCAACCACGACTACACCATCTTGGGTAGGGAACCAAAACTTTCCATCGCGAGCAATCAGTGCAGAGGGTTGGCGTCCACCGTTACACTCTACGTTCAGCATGCCATCCGATTTGTCATACGTGATGCTGTTGACGCGCGCGCTTTTTCCGGCAGCAACCTCATTTAATTCATGGCGATTGACGCGATAAATGCCACGATTGCAACTGATCCAAAAATTGCCGTGCAGGTCTTCCAAGATGGCAAAGACACCATTGTTGAATAATCCCGTTTCTGTTGTGTAGTTAAAAATTTTGCCATTATGAAAGCGACTTAATCCGCCATCATAGGTGCCGATCCAAAGCACTCCATCAGCGTCTTCGTACAAGGCACGAATACGGTCACTCGGCAAACCATCAGCGATATCCCACTTTGTAAAGGCGCCATCTTTGAGCCGCGCCAATCCGCCATAGGTGCCAATCCAAAGCGTCCCATCGCGAGTTTCACGGATAACTTTTATGTCGTCATTCGGTAACCCATCAGAGATTGTGTAATGTTGGACAATTTTATTATTGACGAGACGATACAAACCGTTTTGCGCCCCGACCCAAAGATTCCCGGTGTGATCCGGGACAATAGCGTTAGTGGTACTGAACCCGGATAATAGCTGTTCTTTGATTTTTCCATTTTCGAAGCGCACCAAACCGCCGAGTACACCCAGCCAAATATTATCGTTGGCATCTTCCCATAACGCTTGCGCTGCCCCTATATTCCATTGGGGCAGAGGGGCAGGCAGGATGGTTTTGAATTTGCCCTCACGGAAGCGACTGAGGCCTTGCATTGTCCCGATCAAAATGTCCCCATTCCGCCGTTGCAAGAGCGGATACGTTTCTTTGCCCGCTAACCCTTGTTCGGTTGAATACGCTGTGATGATTTGCCTGCGTACTCTGAATAGCCCGACGGAGGTGCCAACCCAGACGGCACCTTCCTGATCTGCGACCACTGTTCCAATATCCGTTAAGGGGAAGCCATCTTCTGGACTGAAGACTGTCACGCGACCATCTTTCATGTAAGCCAGCCGATTGTCCTCTCGGCGGTGCCAACCTAAGATAAACCAGAGAGTTCCTTCGGCGTCTTCACAGAAATTACGAATTGACTCCGTCGCGATCAGGGAGTGAGCAGAGGTTGACAACTTAGAGCGGAATCCCTCTTTTTCCCCGTAACGCGTTAGACGGCCATTCTGCAAATAATAAAGCTGAGCTAAATCGCCGATCCATAGACCGCCCGCGCGGTCTTCGTATAAGTTGACCTCAGCATCAATGGATTTGGCCTGAAAACGAAGTGGATATCGAGACGTTTTGCCGCCTTCTTGTAAGATGATGCCGTTGCGATCTGCTACCCAAAAACGCCCCTTGGACCCAGCAAATTTTTTATCGGAGCTGAACTGATATTCGGGTGGAGCCGGAATAAACTGATCGTTGCGTAGATAATAGAAATGACTGCGTAGATCACGGTTGACTCGGATAAGTGTTTCGCCATTGACATCTTCTGACAACCCCCCAATCTCTCCGGCGGGAAAGCCATTCGCTGGCGTGTAGGACTTGAAACGCCCGTTGCGATATACCGTTATTCCGTTCATTTCGAACCCCGCATAAATCGTACCGTCGGAGCCTTCATGGATGAAAAAGAAGCGATTGTTAACGATACCTGGTGTGTTGTCATGACCGAATACCGTAAAGCGGACGCCGTCAAAACGTACTAAGCCATCAAAAGTTGTCATCCATAAATATCCATCGCGTGTTTGTACGATATTACGGATGGTGTTTTGTGGTAAGCCATTGTCGGTTGTCCAATGATCGAAATGATATGACTGCGCCCAGACAGGCAGTGCCAGCCAAATGAGGATGAGTAACAAGTTGCTCTGCCGCAAGCAGAACTGGGACGAAGGAGAGATCCGAACCATAGTGGCGGCGGATTATAGCATAACGACTCTCACCTTATAGGTGCTGTGCATACTGTAAAATATGCGGTGGCGAACCCGAAAAATCTCACAAATGCTGCGCTACCGATTGTGCGATAGAACGTCAGCGATGCTGCCGCCGCCCAATCATTTGTGCAATTCGTGACTTTGTGGTGAAATCTCGCCTTTGCAATCCTTCAGGATTTCCAAACAACTGCACTTTACTGTTCACTTTTGAGAGAAAGGGATTACTAAAATCATTATGGCAAACGTACCCATTACCGTAGCGCATGGCGACGGCATCGGCCCGGAAATTATGGCGGCGACGCTCCATATAATTCAGGCCGCAGGCGCGCGCATTGACATTGAAACCATTGAAATCGGTGAGAAAGTGTACCTTTCCGGCAACACCGCTGGCATTGCGCCGGAAGCGTACGAATCGCTGCGCCGCACGAAAGTGTTTTTGAAAGCGCCGATCACGACTCCGCAAGGTGGCGGCTACAAATCACTGAACGTAACGGTGCGCAAAACGTTCGGACAATTCGCCAATATCCGCCCGTGCGTCGCCTATCATCCCTTCGTTGATACCAAACATCCTGGCATGGATGTTGTCATCGTCCGCGAAAACGAAGAAGACACATACGCGGGCATTGAGTATCGCCAAACGCAACAAGTCGAAGCGTGCCTGAAGCTGATTTCGCGTCCCGGTTCCGAAAAGATCGTGCGTTATGCGTTTGAGTACGCGCGCAATTACAACCGCAAGAAAGTCACCTGCTTCATGAAAGACAACATCATGAAACAGACCGACGGCCTATTCCATCGCGTGTTTGATGAAATCGCGCCCGAATATCCAGACATCGAAGCCGATCACTGGATCGTAGACATCGGCGCAGCCAAGCTCGCCGACACGCCCGAAGCGTTTGATGTTGTCGTAATGCCGAATCTGTATGGCGACATACTTTCTGACGTAGCCGCGCAAATCGCCGGTTCGGTTGGCCTCGCTGGTTCCGCGAACATCGGCGAAAACGTAGCGATGTTTGAAGCCATTCACGGCTCGGCTCCACGGCGTGCCGGGCAAAATTTGGCGAACCCGTCCGGCTTGTTCCTCGGCGCAATCCTGATGCTTGTTCACATCGGACAACCCGACGTAGCCGCGCTTGCGCACAACGCCTGGATGAAGACGCTCGAAGACGGCATTCATACCTACGACATTTACACCGAAGGCGTGAGCAAACAAAAAGTCGGCACCAAAGAATTCGCTGAAGCCGTTGTTGCGCGTCTCGGTCAAAAGCCTGAGAACGCTCAAAGCGGCAGAATACAAAGCGGCGGATTTATCGAAGCTCGGTCAAATCAGCACGCCGACGCCGGAGAAAAAAGAACTGGTCGGTGTGGACGTGTACCTGGATTGGACAGCGGGTTCCGCCAACGATTTGAGCACGATTCTTTCTGCGCTCAGCGGCGAAGGATTGAAGCTCGCTACGCTGAACAATCGCGGCACGAAAGTCTGGCCGGATGGCTCGCCGGAAACGTTCTGCTCCGATCACTGGCGCTGCCGCTTCACGGGCGAAGGCAACGTCAAGCACGAACAAATCGCCAGCCTGTTGAATCGCGTGTCGGGCGCAGGGCTTGATTACATCAAGACCGAAAACCTGTACAACTTCGACGGCAAAGCTGGATATTCCGCTTAGAGATCAAAGACGAGATTACGGAACATCTCGGAATAAATGGAATAAACAGAAAATATGTAGATTGCCTTCCATCTTCCGAGATGTTTCGATTTTTTCCGTTGTTTCGTAATCTCCTGTTTCTTTCAGATGACTACCGAAACTGAAAACCCGCTCGTCGCTGTGATCATGGGCAGCAAATCCGATTGGGAAACGATGAGGCTGGCGTCAGAAATGCTGACCAAATTCGATGTGCCGCACGAATGCAAAATCGTTTCCGCGCATCGCACGCCGTTGCGCTTGGCCGAATTCGCCGCCCAAGCCGAAGCACGCGGCCTCGAAGTCATCATTGCCGGCGCAGGCGGCGCGGCTCATTTGCCCGGCATGGTCGCGGCGCAAACACCCGTGCCGGTGCTCGGTGTTCCGGTGCAAAGCAAAGCCTTGAGCGGGCTGGATTCGCTCTTGTCTATCGTGCAAATGCCCGCGGGAATTCCGGTCGGCACAGTGGCTATCGGACAAGCGGGTGCGACGAATGCGGCATTGTTAGCCGTAGCCATTCTTTCCAACACGCGTCCTGAGTTGCGTGAAAAGCTAAACCAATTTCGCCATGAACAAACGAATAAAGTTTTAAGTGATACACTTAGCTAGATTGGCTTATGCGCATACGAAAACTCTACCTAAAAGATATTGGGCCCTTTGATGAGGTTGAATTTGAATTTAAGCCACAAGAAAGCGGTAAGGCTGAAATTCATATTCTGACGGGGCCTAATGGAAGTGGGAAGACCACAGTGCTGCACGCCCTAGCTAGCATTTTCAGCAAGGCTGATGACTTTACAAATCCTAACGCTAATAATGCTTTTATAAAAAGATTTCGAAAGTTGGATGTAGAGAGAAAACAACCTAAGCTTTGCAGTGTATTTGATGAAGGAGCTGACGTAAAAGTAAATGTTTACGACTCCGTTGAGGAAACCTCACAAATGCTTACAAGATCCATTGACTTGAGCGAGTTTAGTTCCAACAGTTCAATTGAAGCTTACCGTCAGCGTGCTAGCTGGCCCCCCCATACTGAGTTTTTTGTTGCGGCATATTCTGGATATAGGTTAATACGAGCTGCAAATGTAAATGCAATCCAAGAGATTAAATACAGCCCTTTCAGTGATGCGCTAGATTTTATTAAAGAAGCAAACAGTTCATTTACTATTAATCAATGGATCGCTAATAATATTTCTAAGCGAGCTTTAGAGAAGGAAAAGCGTAATCAGCCCCTAGCGGAAAAATTCGCCACCTTGATTGCCAGATTAGAAACTGCCATCTCTGAAATCGCAGGCTATAAAGTTGAATTTGCTCTAAAAACATCTCCGCTTACGTTAGTTCTACTTGCCAACAATACCGAACTTGATTTCGATGTGCTTCCTGATGGCTTACGCTCCTCCATTAGCTGGATTGGCGATTTATTAATGAGGTTAGATTTAGTACCCTGGGAATATGGTGAGCCGCTCAATCTCATCCTATTTCTCGATGAGATTGAAGTGCATTTACATCCAGCTTGGCAGCGAAAAATTTTGCCAGCAGTGCAAAAGCTTTTTCCCAGTGCACAAATCTTTCTTACGACCCATTCTCCATTTGTTGTTAATTCCGTAGATGGCGCAGCAATCTATGAGCTAAAGATAAAAGAGGGGAAAGCCTATCTTGGCGAAGTAACTGAATCAAAATCTTCGGCAAGTTATCGTTCCGTATTGCGTGAGGTATTTGATATTGAAAAGTCTTTTGGCGGCGAGACACAAGATGAGCTAGACAAATTCCAACAACAACGTGACCACATCTTACGGGGCAAACCTATTAATAAAAAACAATTCATTCAACGAGGCAAGAAATTGGCCCAGCAAAGCGAAGAATTACTTAGCATCATTTCTCTTGAGATTAAGCAAATAAATAAAATCAAAGGCACAAACTACGAGCTATGATGAAACTCCAGCGCCCTGAGCCTCCAGCCGTTCTTATTCAAAACTGGGAAGACTGGGGACTAGAATATGAGCAGAAGAGATTGCAAAACCCAAAACATGAGTTTCAATGGCGTAAGAAGGTTTATTCACCCTTGATTGAGTTATTGCTAGTAATGACCAAGAAGCACTGCTCTTTTTGTGATAGTTGTCCAATGCGTTCGCAGATCAGAGAAACGATCGAACACTTTCGTCCGAAAGAATCATACCCGTGCTTGGTCTATCAGTGGGAAAATCTTTTTGCTTGTTGTGATAGGTGTCAAAGCGCGAAAGGCAAAAGATTTGATGAAGCGCTGCTTAAGCCGGATGAAATCGAATACGAATTTAACCGCTACTTTTTCTTTGATGCCCTAACAGGCGAATTGAAACCTAACTATCAAGCCACACCCGAAGACCAATATAGAGCAACTATAACGATTCAACTTTATAAGCTTAATGAATTTGGTCGCCCAGATGCTCGATTAACAGTGCTTGAGATGTCTGCGGCGCTATTAAATTCGAGTCTAACCGTTGATGATTTTTCTTACCGCTTCATGTTTTTATGATTCTTCCCGGCTCCACTATCGGCGTTCTTGGGAGCGGCCAACTCGGTCGCATGTTTGCTATTGCAGCGCGACGCATGGGCTATCGCGTGCATACATTTTCGCCCGATCAGGACACGCCGACCGGGCAAATTGCCGACGAAGAAATTATTGCTTCGTACGATGATCTGGACGCGGTGCGCGCGTTTGCCCGCAACGTCAGCGTCGTCACGTTTGAGTTTGAAAACGTGTCCTCTGCTGCGGTCGAAGCGGCTTCTGAATTTGCGCCCGTCCGTCCGGGCGGTCACGTTTTGCACACCGCGCAACATCGGCTGCGCGAAAAGACCTTCCTGGCCAACAACGGCTTTCCCGTAGCGCCTTTCAAACGCATCAATTCGTTAGAAGACTTGCTCGTAGCGCTGGAAGAAATCGGCTGCCCGGCGGTGCTGAAAACAGCGGGCTTTGGTTATGATGGCAAAGGCCAAAGTAAAATCACCTCGCCCGCACAAGCGCAGGAGGCTCTCAATGCGGTCGGCAACCACGAAGCCGTTCTTGAAGCCTTTATCAATTTTGAGCGCGAAGTCTCCGTTGTCGCCGCGCGGAGTATAGACGGGGCGTTCGTGCATTATGGCGTAGTCGCCAATGAGCATTCCAATCACATCCTCGACGTTACGGTTGCGCCTGCTCCGATTGCGCCAGAAGTAGTGAAAGAAGCCGTAGAGATTACGCGCGGCGTGCTGGAAGCGTTGGACGTCGTCGGCGTGATGTGCGTTGAATTCTTCCTCACGCGCGAAGGCCAATTGATCATCAACGAAACCGCGCCCCGTCCACATAATTCCGGTCATTTCACCTTTGATGCTTGCGTGACAAGTCAATTCGAGCAACAACTGCGGGCAGTATGCGGCTTGCCACTTGGCTCGACAGAATTATTGTGCCCCGCAGCGATGGCAAATTTACTGGGCGATTTGTGGCAGGCGGGCGAACCGAATTGGGCCGCAGCCTGTGCGTTTCCCAACGTCAAAGTTCATCTTTACGGCAAGCTTGCACCGCGCAAAGGCCGGAAGATGGGACACCTCACGGCCTTGGCCACAAGTGCAGCAGAAGCCGAACGTCTGGTGCGGCAAGCGCGTGAAACACTGACTATCAAATAACCTGTCAATTCGTCTCAGCCCTCCCTTGAATTGTGGTTAGCGCGGGACTATTATACGCGCGTCAGCCGACCGTGTTATTTCAGGAACAACGAGAGTTTGTGGCCACAACTATCGTGGCATTGAAAGTCTACCGGCGAAAATCGCCCGCTGGATTTTGGCTGTGCCTGGCGCAATCAATGCAAGTGGTTCCTCCCCTCACGACATCCTCATCAAAAGAGTTGTACTTGCATTCCTGTGGGTATTGGTCTCATCCGACAGCCGAACTCGTCGTGCTGTTGATAGGCGATGCGCTTCAGCCATAACTCACACCGTGTGCTTTCAGCCAACGCAAGCAAATCGTGCCTGCGTTCCATTCGCAAGAGATCATCCGGCAGCGATCTCGCACCGCAATTCTCGAAGCGCAAAATTCCAGTTGCGTTTCCATCTTAATGAAGGAGTCAAATATGAAAACGATCTCTCGTTATTTACTCAGCTACCTATTGATTATCGCGCCCATCTTAAGTTTGCCCGTTGCCACGAATGTGGCCTATGGGCAAGCGGATGAACCAACGCCCGTGCAGAAAAGGGCACTCCAATATGCAAACAATTTACTGCGCACCACGAATGCCGAGGATGTGCCGGCACTGCAATCCGGCTATGGCAATGACGGTGATCTGTGGTTGCTCTACGATCCAGCCTTTGATCAGCTTTCGGGCAACGCACAATCCATGCTGTTACGGAAGTATGGCTTGACGGAAGACATCCTCTTCACCAAAGGCAGTTCGTCAGCCGCCCGAGCAGAAGCAGCCACAGATGACCGGGAAGGGGCTAAAGCCAAACTCGAAGCGGCACCAGAACGAGTTTTAGGCAGCGGCAATGTACAAGTCAATGATCCTGATTTTGACCTTCGTTCCGGCTTGCAGAGCGAGGTGAGCGTGGCGGCGGCAGGCAATAACATCGTGGTCGGGTACAACGATGCAAGCATCGCTGGTTATGGATCGGGTATCAGTTATTCCAAGGACGGCGGCAAAACCTGGAAGCAAACCGTACCGCCCATCGCAGCCTTTGGCAGTGGGATTGGCGATCCAGTGATGGCGGCTGGCCCGGGCGGCGTGTTTTACTTTCTCCAAATGGGCTTCAATAGTTTGGGGAACTGGTTCCTGGCGGTCACTAAATCTACCGATGGCGGTTCGCGCTGGTCAACGCCTGTGAATGCGATTCCTACCATCACGAATCCCAGCAACAGTCACGACAAACCATGGATGACCGTTGACAACTCCAACAGCCCAGCTCGCGGCAGCATTTACATCACCTGGACGCGCTTTTCCAATCAGGTCACACCCAGTCTTTACTTTGTCAAATCTACGGATGGCGGGAAGAACTGGGCCACCCCTAAAGCGATTGGCGTGGCGCACAGTGCGGCGGGATTCACGCAAGGCTCGATGCCCGCAGTGGGGCCGAATGGGGAACTTTATGTCACCTATTTCGACAGTCGCATTCCAGGACTCGCAGTCATCAAGTCCATGGATGGCGGAGAAACTTTCAGCGCGCCTGTGACCGCACTGAGGGATGATTCACTGCGCTTTGGGCGACATTACAACGGCAGTTTTGAATTACCCCCCTTCCCCAGCATTACGGTGGACACCTCCAATAGCCCATATCGCGGGACGGTGTACATCACGACCGACGTCAAGCCGACCGCGTTGGTGGCGCGCCGCGATGAAAGTGATGTTGTCGTCGTCCGCTCCACCAACGGCGGCGCGACGTGGAGCGCCCCCGTTATTGCGGCAGATGATCCGTTCGATACCGATCAATTTATGCCTGCCGCAGCGGTGACGTCGAATGGTGTGCTGGGCGTGATGTACTATGATCGCCGCAACGACCCCATCAACAACGTGCTGCACGACATTTACATCACCACCTCGAACGATGGTGGGCGTAGCTTCACGCCAGGGCATCGCATTACGCCTGGCAATTGGCTGTTGGCCCCCACGCCGTTTGGCACGCGTGCCGGCTATCACGGCGATTACAACCAAATCGTCGCGGGCGATAATGGTTTTGTGCTGGGCTGGGGCGATGAACGCAATGGCCTCAACCCGGATGTCTACGCACATATCATCAAACCGGAAGATGCCGCCACGAACAACGAAGAATTCAACCTGTTCCCGCTCGAACCGGCACAAAACGTACAGGCCGGATTTGCTACGGACTTTCATCTGAAAATAGATGCGTTCGATAGCGCGTTCGCCTTGCCTGCCAATCCTACGGCGGCAGCCGTCTCCACGGTTGAGGGCACGGAAGGGTTAAGTTACAGCTTTAGTCGGACGGATGCGCAAACGCTGAATCTGCGGGTGACAGCCAATAGCAATACAGCGCCAGGCACCTACCCAATTACCGCCAAAGTGACCATCGGGGGAGTCGAGCATTGGACGACTATCCGGTTGAATGTGTCTTCACCTTTTGAACTCGCACAAGCGCCGCAAGCGCTCACCAGTTTGCGCGAATCGCACTACGTTCCTGATGCTGCACCTGACGCGCAAAACGATTTGCACGTAGTGACGGGAGTTGATACGCGGCGGGGGCTTGGCACCTTCGGCGGTTTGGTCTACACCCGCTTCCGCAAGGGCTCCGTGGTGCAAACGACGCCGATTGCCAGCGTAAGCAATCCTAACATTAGATTAGAAGATGCCCGCATCGGCGTGGACGACACGGGAAATATCACTATCAGTTGGATTCGCTGGGGCGAGGCAGGTGTGCCGGAGAATATCTTTATGAGGCGCTCCACCGATGGTGGGCAAACTTTTTCGGCAGCAATTAACGTGACCCGAAATACGAGTACCAGCGTGGCCTTCATCAGCAATGATTTGGCTGTCAGCAGGAATGGTTCAATTAACGTGGCTGTCGAGACCGGGGCGCAAGTCTTCTTTCTGCGCTCAACCGACGGCGGAGCCACTATTTCGGCACCCATCAATGTCACGTCAAAATCACCTACCACGATTCAAGGAATTAATCCGAGCATCGCGGTTGATACCGCCGGAGCCGTCAGCATTGCCTTCGATGGGTTTAATAGTTCGGGGCAAAGAGATATTTTCTTTACTCGCTCAACCAACGGAACGACCTTCTCGACCCCCTTGAATCTCTCCGGCATTTTGAGTACTTCAACGAACGTGGTAGCCGACAGCCCTTCCCTGGCGATAGATGGCGCGGGGAATATCAACGTCGCATTCTCGCGCCGCGACCTCACCCGCAATGAACAGGAAATCTACTTCTCCCGTTCGACCAACAATGGCACGAGCTTTTCTGCGGCCCGCAATGTCACCCGCACGATGGCGCTTGGCACCCGTTCTTTCGTGCCGAACATCGGCGTTGATCGCCGAGGCAACATTGGGATTTCTGCGGGTGGCTTAGGCCCAGGGTTAATCTTTCCGGGAGGCCGAGACGTAATCTTTGTTACGTCATCCGATGGCGGCGCGAATTTCTCGTCGTTCATCAATGCCTCGAACAACATTGGCGTGCAGCTTTTCTTCGCTATTACAGTGACAGATTGGAATGGAAATCTGGCTACCATGTGGGCAGATGAAACAGGCGGCACCACGCAAGTAATGCTGGCGCAGCCAAGGGGGACGAGGTTCTAGGCACGTAACGCAATTTGTCAGCTTGCATGGCTGATGGGCCCAATCCTCATGAAAAACCGAAAGCCTCTTCTGGAGGCGAATCGGTTAGGACAAAAGTGACGGTCTATGAGGCCATGCAAACTGACAAGTTTGCGTTACTTTACTTTCTTCAGCATCGCTTCGCGTTTGGCTTTGAATTCAGTGCCGGGTTTCCATTCCGGCCATTTGTTGCCGTTGGCAACGTTGTAGCCGACCAGCAGCAGCAATTGCAAATCCTCGACTGCGCCTGACAAATCCCAATTTGGTTTCACTTCATCAGAAACCTTGTGGTAGTCCTTTTCGGTGTATTCATCCCGCGTCTTCTGGCCGTAGTCCGCGGGCTTGCCAATGTAATCATTCCCGCCATCCGGGTCGAGCGCAGGCACGCCTTGCTTGGCGAATTCAAAATGATCCGAGCGATAGAAGTAGCCTTTCTCCGGTTCAGAATCAGGCACGATAACGCGATTTTGCGTCTTACAGGCTTCGGCTAACACATCGTCCAGCGTCGAATTGCCTAGCCCGACGACCGTGATGTCTTTCGTGCGCCCCCATTGATTGATGCCATCCATATTGATGTTCGCCAGCGTTTTGTCGAGCGGATACAACGGATGTTCGGCGTAATACTTGGCACCGAGCAAGCCTTTCTCTTCGGCGGTCACAGCCAAAAACAGAATCGAACGCTGCGGCGGCGTCGGGAGTTTCGTGAACGCCTTTGCCCATTCGAGCAAACAGGCCACACCTGACGCGTTATCAATCGCGCCATTGAAGATTTGATCGCCCGACAACTTTTCGTTGCGTCCCATGTGATCCCAATGCGCGGTGTAAATCACGTATTCGTCTTTGAGCTTCGGATCAGAGCCTTCGAGCTTGGCGATGACGTTTTTGGAATCTACTTCGCGCAGCGTGGTTTTGATTTGGAAGTTGGCTTTGGCATTGAGCGTGACGGGTTTGAAGTCTTTGCTGAGCGCCGCCTTTTTCAATGCATCGTAGTCTTGCCCGGCGGAAGCAAACAGCTTTTTCGCGGCATCTACCGTGATCCACGATTCGACAGCGGCACGATTTTGTCGCGATCCTTTGAGGCCAAAGTTTTCCTGTCGAATGCTTTGCAACGCTTCAAACGGGTAGCCTGCGGTCGCGGTTTCATGCACTATGATCGCTGCCGCCGCGCCTTTCTCCGCCGCAATTTCGTATTTGTACGTCCAGCGTCCGTAATACGTCATCGCTTTGCCCTTGAAGAGTTTGTCATCCAGTTTTTTCGCATCGCCCGGATCAGGAACCTGGGGGTCGTTGACCAACATCACAATCGTTTTGCCTTTGACGTTCACATCCTTGAAATCGTCCCAACCATATTCCGGCGCGACGACACCATAGCCGACGAACACAACATCCGAGCTGTCAATCTTGGTCATCGGGACGTAACGACCAGCAATCATCAAATACTCTTCCGTCGCTAAATCCAACTTCTTGCCGCCGACGTTGAAGGAGACTGAGGGTTCCGGCGTGTAACCAACGAGCGGGACTTTCTGAATGTACGTGCCATCAGGATTACCAGGCTTGAGGCCAAGCTGCTTGAATTGTTCAGTGAGGTAATTGGCCGTTAGCTCTTCGCCTTTCGTACCCGGTGCGCGACCTTCGTATTCGTCCGACGCCAGTGTCTTGATATGTTGCAGCAGCTCGTCCGCGCTGAGGCTATCAAGCGCAGGCTTGAGTTCAGCCGGCATGTTGGCCATTGGTAGGGGAGCGGGCGTAGGACTGGTTGTTGCAGTCTGTGGCGGCGGACTACAAGCCTGCAACAAAGAAGTAAAAGCAAGGAAGAGCAAAACAAGTCGTTTCTGCATAGGTTTCTCCGGGTAAATTATAAAAGATAAGAGAAAACGGAGTATGCCTCTGACAGATAGAGATGAGCAAGTCAAACTTCTGAAATGTACAGCAAACTTCCAGTTTGCTGATGTGTTTATCAGCGAGCTGCGGCGGGAATTGGCAGCAAACTGGAAAGTTTGCTATACATTTTGGGGCTTGACGAAAAAAACAAAATGTTTATAGTGACAGTGCAGTTACTATTCATCACCATACCCGTACAGGGAAGACCGCCGGCAGCCGTCTTGTAACATAACCGACAGAGAAGAAACTACTACGACAAAAGCCCACCGCCCATGATAGCGCGAGCTTTAAGCATTATGTGATCCAATGCTTGCGCAACAATTATTCCGGTGCTGGCGGTAGTAATGCAATTATCCCTTACGCTCCCCTGCGTGTCCGAAAAGAGGGGACAAGCTGACACGAAGAAGTAATTCCATCGTGTTATTTTGTCCTCTCTTTTTTTACTTGCCGTTAACGGCGTTTTTGAGATGTAAGCGGATTTCGCCAAAGCTGAGGCGAACAACAATATAAAGTGGCAGGTGACGCGCATCGTTTGTGACCCATGCCTGCGCGATCAGTTGATTATTTTCCTGACTGACAATATCCAGTTGCAACGTATCGCGTGCTCCAATTGCGCTATTGATGCTTTCTTGTTTGATGCCTTTGATGGTCAACGCGCGGGGACGGTGATTCGCATCCACAAAATAAAATGTTTGATTGAAGCCGACTTTCAACTGCGCCGCACGCACCGAATAAAACAGCGACACCAAATCCAACGTGCCAGGCTGCACATTGAAATGTGTGCCGTTATCCAATCGCACGGAATTGTCCTTGTACGTCGCAATGATGTGTTTGCGGCGCTTCCCTTCCTGAATGTTGGTTTCGGTCTTGACCGGCACTAAAGAATTAACGTGCGCATAACTTTTGAAGGCATCATCCAAATCAATGATTGAGCGCGCTGCCCCAAAGGTTGAAAGCTCTCCCACCATTTCAAATACTGTTTTGTTATCCAAACTCCCGCGCCGCTGAATCGCCAGATTAACCTTCCCAATCGAACCCAGGTTGAGCCACGAAACGTCGTAGTTCAGCCGTTCGCCGACGGTAAATGGCAGCCTGTTCTCAAAGGCAGATAGCGTGTCCTCCGCTGCGCCCAGGACAATGCGCGGATCGGTCGAAGCAATTTCCGGCGGCGCATTCACCACCGCAACCATATTCACTTTGGGCTGCGTGTTGATACTAACTTGCGCTAGCTCGGCGCGGACTTCGCCGAACGGCAGCTTGGACACCATCAACACTGGCAAACGCTGCTTATCGTCAGAAAACCAGACACGCACGTTATATTCGGTTTTGTCTTTAGTGCGTGCTTTGAGATCAATGCGAATCGTGTCGTAACTTCCGGCTTGTGTATTGATACGCTCACGCGCTTTGAATTGTGCCTCGATGTCTACCAGATGCTTACCAAACAAAGCGGAAAACTTCGTCGGTTTATTCTCCGCCTTCAGTTCACCTAAACGCAGCGCATAGACGAGCGAAGGTAAATCAAACGTGTCCGACGAAAGCGCCAATTCAGAACTGTCGCCATAGCGCGCAATGCGCCGCTGTTGGTCAAGGCTGATGGTCTGGTCTTCGTTGGTTTTCCCTTGCCGAGTGGTATTGTCGGCGCGATATGGCAACATCGTTTTGCCATCAATGTAAGACGTGTATTGGTTATCAACCTCGGTGAAAAGCGTACGAACATAACCGAGGGTTTCGACCCGGGTGCGTAGTTGATAGCCTTGCTGCCCGAAAAATGCGCCTTGCCCGGTGACTTCCATTTCCAGGCGAGCAGCAGTAACAAAGTTGGCCCAGGAAACATTGAAGCTCAATTTTTCGCCAACTTGAAATGGACGCGCGGAAAGCGGCGGAGTTGCCGTTGTTACGGCAGGTTCTGTTTTCGACGGCGGCGTTAACTTGCCAGTGGGCTGTTGTGTGCCAGGACGCGCGGACAGTGCGGCGAAAACTGTTTTGCTGGGCTGGGTGGCACAAATCCAACTAAGCGAACTGAGCACCAGCAATCCCGTAGCCAGGCGAACAACTTTTTTATCAATCATGAGATTAGTGCTTTCTCTTTATTTTCAGAAGTTACGCGACCGTCATTAAGGGCTGCTGAAAGTCGCACGTACGACCGATGCCGTTCTTACACGCATCAGGCGACGGCTTGTTCGATTTCTTCGCTAATTTTTTGCGCGGCGGCTACCGGGTTCTCCGCCCCCGTGATAGGCCGTCCGATCACCAGATAATCTGCGCCCGCCTTGACGGCATCGCCCGGCGTCATCACGCGTTTCTGATCGTTCAGCACCGCGCCTGTAGGCCGTACGCCTGGCGTCAAAATCACAAAATTCGGATTTTCAAGAGTAGCTCGGAGTGGCGCAATTTCCAGCGGCGAAGCAACCACGCCGTTAATTCCTGAAGTAGCGGCAAGCTGTGCCAAACGAAGCACCTGTTCCTGGATGGATCGTTCGAGACCGATTTCGCGCAGGGACAACTGGTCGTGGCTTGTCAAAATCGTGACCGCTAAAA
The DNA here is from genome assembly GCA_963794955.1 of uncultured Acidobacteriota bacterium. Classification (GTDB taxonomy): domain Bacteria; phylum Acidobacteriota; class Blastocatellia; order RBC074; family RBC074; genus JAFDVL01. The sequence goes on along the minus strand of CAWCGF010000003.1, from coordinate 157,668 downwards.
TCAATGGCTTGGCTAAATTCTCGCGCTCTGCGGCAGCGTTAATGGCATCAACCGTCGCCCGCATCATAGCCGATCCGCCCAGTGCATGTACATTAAAAATACTGACGCCAAGCCGCGCCGCTTCCACCCCTGCGCTTGCCACTGTATTCGGAATATCGTGAAATTTGAGATCAAGAAAAACTTTTTCGCCCAGTCCGACGACTTGCCGCACGATGTCCGGCCCGGCGGCAGTAAAAAGCTGCTTCCCGATCTTGAACATGCCAACCAGTCCGCGCAGCTTTTCGACTAACGCCAGGGCCTGGGCCGACGTTTCAACATCCAAGGCAACAACGATGCGATCTTTTGCAGGTATTATGGGTTGTATTGAACTCATGGATTCTTGCTACAGATTTTTTGGCAGCAGTCGCTCGACAATCACGACATCGCGCCAGATTCCGTCTAATTGACTGTGTTTCTCGTAAACTCCGACTTCTCGAAAGCCAAGAGATCGAACGAGCTTGCGGCTGTTTTGGTTCGCCGGAAAAATGCGGGACACCAATTTCCAGTATCCAGCTTCTTCGGCAAGTTCAAGTAATTTCTGAAGCGCCAGCTTCCCTGCCCCGCGCCCTCTGGCAGCGCGCGCCACATAAACAGAAGTTTCTGCGATGCCGTCATAACATCCACGCGGGCGATATGTCGAGGTCGAGGCAAAGGCAATGACCTGATTCGCGTCTTCAACTACAACCAGCGGATGCACACCATCAAACCACGCCCGCACCTCTGCCTCCGTTCTAGGTTTCGTCTCAAACGTAGCAACGCGATCTGCGATGCCTTCATTGTAAATGTCGGCCATCGCGGCAGCATCATCGGTTGTGGCGAGTCGTACTTGCATAATCCCATCACGGCAGTTTGATTCCCAACAAGGTGGCCGGATTCACATAACTTCCTTGCCAACGCACGGCTAAATGCAAATGCGGGCCAGTGACACGTCCGGTGCTACCGCTGAGCGCAATCAATTGGCGCTTGTTCACCGTGTCGCCTTCTTTAACTTTGAATTGCGACAGATGCAAGTACAGCGAAAGCAAACCTTGTCCGTGATCTATGACAACGCAATTGCCTTCAAAATATAGCTCGCGCGCCAGAATCACCTTGCCACTATTGATCGCGTGAATCGCCGTGCCGGTCGCGGCGTTGTAATCCAACCCCTGATGCACGCTTTGCCGTTTGCCATTGTAGGTGCGTTGCGAACCGAATTCTGATGAAGTGTTCGTGCCAGCAGGCGTAAGAAAGTTTCCTGTCCACAACCGCGTCGCAGAAACTTTGCCGAACAATTCATTTTTCAAATCGCGCTCCTGCAAAATGCGCGGGACATCCGCCGGATCAGGCTCCACATATTTTTTCGGCACGCTCAAGGCCGAAGTCCGGTAAAACCCTTTAGCAATCGGCACGCTTTGCGCGAAGGAAAGTTTCTGCCCATCTGCCGCAACACCGTTGAGCGCTAAATCGTAATTGCCTGGTTTCGTATCATAATCAATGCCCGCCAAAGCGTACCAAATCCCATTCGTCTGATCGAAGCTAAAAAAAACGCGCCTCCCCAAAAAACTTCCGCTCAAAGACTTAAGCGCCGCAGCAGGCTTGTGGTGAAACACGCAAGGCGCGCCGTTGATAAGTTTTTCCGGTACCCAAGAGATGTTAGTCGCCGCCTGCGCAAACGCATTGGTGCCTAACATTCCAAGAAAATAGACCAATCCGACAAAAACGAAAAATAATCTTCCGCCCTTTTGATACTTGCCTTTTGCTCTTTGCCTTTTGCTTTGCATTTTATATCTCTACCGTGCCGACCAGTTCGCCGATGTTTTGTCGTTTATGTTGTCGGCAATATTCGGCCAAACCGTCAATTATTTTCATCGAAGCACTTGGATCATAAAAATTCGCCGTGCCGACTTGCACCAATCGCGCGCCCGCTATGATGAACTCCAAGGCGTCTTCAGTTGTCGCAATGCCGCCAATGCCAATAAGCGGTATCTTCACCGCGCGATAGGCTTGAAAGACACAACGCACGGCAATCGGTTTGATCGCGGGGCCGGACAAGCCGCCCGTTACATTCGCAATACGCGGCTTGCGGGTATGAATATCAATGGACATCCCAACCGCCGTGTTGATGAGCGAGAGCGCATCGGCTCCGGCATCTTCCACTGCCCGCGCGATTTCGGCGATGTCTGTCACGTTGGGCGACAGCTTGACGATCACCGGGCGCGACGAAGCTTTCTTGACCGCCGCCGTCACTTCCGCCGCCTGGCAAGCATCATTTGCAAACGATTTGCCGCCTTCTTTGACATTCGGGCAGGAGATGTTCAGTTCGTATGCGTGAATACCGTCGCCGTCTTCCAAAATGCGAATCGCCTCGCTGTATTCGTCAATCGAATAGCCGAACACATTGGGAATGATGCGTGTCGCGTATTGCCGCAGTTCCGGCAGTTTCTCTTCGACAAACGTTTTCGCGCCGATGTTCTGCAAGCCGATGGCATTGAGCATGCCGCCGTGCGTTTCGACGATGCGCCACGGCGCGTTGCCACGCATTGGCTGTGCGGACAAACCTTTCGTAAATACAGCGCCGAGCTTGTTGAGATCAATCAACTCTTTTAAGTCCAGGCCATACCCACACGTACCGCTGGCCGTGCCAACGGGATTCGGGAAGGTCACGCCTGCGATTTCAGTTGTTAACAGTGCGTTAGTCATCATTTTGCGCGTTTGATCTCCAAGCTCAGGGCCTTTGGTGGATTTTCCTTCAGCAATTGATTGATCTGGCGGGTGCTTAAGTGCTTTCTGAGGATCGGTAAAAAGTCTGTGAATAAACTTTCGTAACTGCGATAATTGCCGCCTTGCGGTTCGCCCACGTGATACCAGCCGGCATCCATTGAAACCAACACGCGCGATAAATAGCCGTGCGTCGACAGATTCATTACGAACTCGGCGTGTTGCGCCGCGCTTTTGGGATTGATGCCATCGAATTCCACCCAGCACCCGCGTTCTGCGGCGCGCCGATGAACTGTTTGATCCTTTTCATTCTGGGCGTGAATCCAGATAAACGCACGGGGGCTGATCCCAAGGCTTTCGAGCAAGTCTAATTGCTGAAGCGCGGCAACACCGTTGCCCGTATGCGAACCGATTGTCAGCCCGGTTTGTAAATGTGTCAGGGCTGCGGCTTTGACCAGCTTGGCATCAATCTCCGACAACGGTCCGGCATCAACTCCTATTTTGATAATGCCTGGTTTGATGCCCGTATCTTCAATGCCCTGCTCAAATTCCCTGCTCCAACGGGCGGCCAGTTGTTCTGCGGTTTCCTGGTAGGCGTGGGCGGGAACAAACTTGTCATTCGCTGCACCGTAATAGCCCGTATTAGTGATGATGTTGAGGCCAACCGCTTCAGATAGTTTTTTCAGCAGCGTAGCATCTTTGCCGATGTACGACGGAGTGCATTCAACCAAAGTCTGGCAACCAAGGGCAGCAACCTTCTTCAAGTAAGGCAGCGCGACGCTGAAAACTTCGGCGCTGTTGTAACGTTCTTTGCTGGCTTTATCCGCGCCAACAAAATCAACCATCACATGTTCGTGCATCAGCGTTGTGCCGAGCCGATTGGGATTGATCGGCCCGCGCACCGTCATAACGACGGGTTGCGGCTTTGGCGAGAAGCTGAAAGCCGCTGCTACTCCGCCCAACGAAAACGCGGTTGATTGAATAAACTCCCTTCGTCGCATAAATCACCAGTGTAAATGCTGCCCCCAAAATATTGGGCCATCGGTGCAGACTTTTTTGTAAATGAAGCCTTCCGGCACATCGGCTTTGACCGCAACGGCACAGCCCACACATATCCCAATGCCGCAAGCCATCGGCGCTTCAAGCGAAAGTTGCGCGGGAACATGCTGCGCTTCCGCAATCATCGCCACGCGATGCAACATCACATCCGGGCCACAGGAATAAATTAACATTGACTTGCCTGCATTCGCTTTCAAATGCCGTTCGAGTGGGGCCGTCACGAAACCGGCTTCGCCTTCGCTGCCGTCAACCGTGGCGCTGAAGATATTTTCTTTGCCCAGCAATTCCACAAAATCGTCCAGCCCCAGCAAATCGCCACGGCTTGCACCGCCAATGAACACCCGCGTTGGGATTTTTTCTTTTCGTAATTCTTCTGCCAGCATAAACACTGCCGCCGAACCGACGCCGCCTACGACCAACAAGGCTTCCTTGCCTTGTGCCGCAGCGATGTCGTAGGTGTTGCCGAGCGCGCCGAGGTAGTCCACTTCATCGCCTACACGCATTGTCGAAAGCGCATCGGTGCCGCGTCCCAGAATCTGATAAATGAATTCGACGCTGACGCTGTCACGGTGCAACTCGACGCGATAATACGCCATCGCGCGGCGCAGCAGCGGTTCGTAAATGCCGCGCTTTTTCAGCATCGCAAATTGACCGGGCAGGATCGTTTGCGGTTGGTCAAGGCGCAGTCGCAAAAAGCCATAGTGGCGGCTTCGGCCTTGATCTTGAGGTATCGAGGCGAACAAGTCGTTGCACTCAACTATAGCAATCGCATCAATAACCTTTTCTCTGGACAGACTTTCTTTGGACAATATCTTGGACTCCGAAGTTTATGGGTTAGGGTTGCAACCGGCAGTGTAACAGACGCTTTGAAGATCAGACAAGAATGGCGGGCGCATAGATACGCGCATACTTTCTGCCTGCCCAGCGACGTGTAATACGCCTAAGCCCATTGCCAGTACGAGGCCACTGCCAACAGATAATGACTCGCAGCCAAAGAACCAACAACCATGATCTCATTGAAGATAACGGGATTGCTCGTAAGTTTTCAATCATCCCACCCAAATTGCCACTACGTGCAGGGTGAGAAGCTTTTACAATCAGCACGGCATTGTGTATCTTGATGGCTCTTTCACATCAACCTTAGTTGCAGATGCGAATTCTTCATGCGAAACGCCAGGAAAATACTTCTCACGGGTGGGCTACTGTTCGCAGTGCTGCTGGGCGGCGTGTTGATTTCCAGCCTGCTCTGGCCGCGCACTAATGATGTCAAAACGGGCGAGACGCCAGAATATCCTGAGTTGCAACCGCAACATTTCATGGTGCCAGCCTACCGTGCGTTCGATGCGACATTGGCAACGGTGCAAGAGTTTGGCTGGGAAATTACGCGCGAAGATCGGGAGGCAGGCGAGATCGAGGTGGTCGCTACGACGCGGATCTTTCGCTTCAAGGATGACGTGACGATTACGATCAAACCTGGCATCGGCGAGAATTGCACCGTGTATGTGCATTCGAGCTCCCGTGTCGGTAAAGGCGATTTTGGGACAAATGCGCGCCGGATTCTGCGCTTCCAGGCGGAACTGGCGAAACGATTGTGAGCAGTGTTATATTGCCTGCCACACACATTAAAGAAGCAATCAGTGGTAGTTGAAAACCGGAGGTCATTGGAGATGGGATACTATAAAGACACGCTCGCTGGCTCCTTGCGCTGTAGCTTTTGCGGCAAAGACAAGCATGAGGTGGAGAAACTCATCGCTGGCCCGCAAGTGTATATTTGCAATCAATGTGTTGACGTGTGCATTGAAATTGTCGTGATGGATACGTTGAGTAATTGTGGCTCGTTAACAACTGTCCTGCCCAGCCTGGGCGAGGTTGAAGAAGCATTATTGCACTCGGAACATTTTCGGGGGGACCAGAAGGACATCGTGCTTCCTTCCAAACATTTTTGAGGCGAACCCATGGACTTCAAAGAAAAAGCCGTCGTAATGACCGCCGCCGATATGAACCGCGTGATGGCGCGGATGGCCTCGCAAATCGTCGAAAACAACCCTGATTTATCGGTCGTATTGCTCGTCGGGATTCATCGGCGCGGCGTTCCGTTGGCGGAAAAATTGGCCGCCAAAATCAGAGAGATGGATGAGGTCGAAGTCGCTACCGGCACGCTCGACATCACGCTCTATCGTGATGATCTTAGTACGGTCGCCGAACAACCCGTCGTCAACAGCACGCAACTACCCGCCAACATCACAGGCAAGACGATTATCCTGGTGGACGATGTGCTCTACACGGGCCGCACCGTGCGCGCGGCTTTGGATGAGTTGATTGATTTTGGCCGTCCGCATCGCGTGCAACTGGCTGTGCTGGTTGATCGCGGTTGGCGCGAATTGCCGATTCAGGCAGATTATATCGGCAAGTATGTCTACACGACGGAACACGAGATCATCAAAGTCATGTTGCCGGAATTTGATGACGATGAAAAAGTCGTCGTGGTGGAAACCAAATAGTTATTGGTTACTTGTCACTTGTCATTTGTTTGGGACACAAGCTTTCAGGTTGATGCAACCTCTTAGGGGAAAAAATAAATGACCAATGACCAATGACCAATGACCAATGACCAAATGCCTCTTACAAGAAAAGACCTCCTCGGAATCGAAGAACTTTCAGTCGAAGAAATCAACTTAATCCTCGACACCGCCGAAACCTTTCGGGACATCAATCAGCGCCGCATCAAAAAGGTGCCTACGCTCCGCGGCAAGACCATCATCAACTTATTCTATGAGGCTTCGACGCGCACCCGCACGAGCTTTGAAATCGCGGGCAAACGGTTGTCTGCCGACACCATTAACATTTCCGCTTCGACCTCCAGCGTGGTCAAAGGCGAAACGCTGATTGATACGGCACAGAACCTGGAAGCCATGGCACCTGACGCGATTGTCATTCGCCATTCGTCTTCCGGCGCGCCGCATCAAATTGCGAAATATGTGCAATCCGCTGTCATCAATGCTGGTGATGGCGCGCACGAACATCCAACCCAAGCCTTGCTCGACGCACTCACGATTCGCCACAACAAAAGCAAGCTTGCAGAATTGAAGGTTGCCATCGTCGGCGATGTGCTGCACAGCCGCGTCGCACGCTCCAATGCCTACTTGCTTAGCAAACTCGGCGCGCACGTTTATTTCGCCGGGCCGAACACGCTCTTGCCGCACGGCTTTGAGAAACAATTTGCCGACACCGAAGGCTCTGTGCAATTCGCGCCCAACGTCAACGAAGCGATTGCCGATGCCGATGTCGTGATGATGCTGCGCATTCAACTGGAACGTCAGGCAGGCGGCTTCTTTCCCAGCCTCAAAGAATATTCGATTCATTACGGCTTGAACTTGAAGCGGCTGTCATTAGCCAAGCCGGACGCCATCGTCTTGCATCCCGGCCCCATCAATCGCGGCGTCGAAATCGAATCGGATGTCGTGGATGGGCCGTATTCTGTAATCCTCAATCAAGTGGCCAACGGCGTTGCTGTGCGCATGGCAGTGTTGTATTTGCTGGCTGGAGGAGAATAAGTTTTGTAGGTAAGGGAAGGCCTGAGGCAGCAATTAAGCTGAGAGGATAGTAACTGTGCTAGTTTGGGATCAGTACGAGTTTATTGAGTGTCTAGGGGTGCTTCCAGAAGTCGAAGAGTACGAAACCTCTCACTCGTTCACAATTGAGAAAGATGATCTTCGGTTGGAAATCACAATCTTCCAAGACGCTGGTGATTTATACGTTGACCTTTATCGCAACGGCATTGAAGCTTCCGTTTTTAAAGCGCGAGTCACGAATTGTCCTGGAGCTAGACGCGTGAAAAATATTAACAATCCTGATTACCTTGAGTTTGCCGCGGCAAAAGTATTCGGAAGTCGGTACGACGGGGAGTCAGTAATTCCAATGGGCGTTCGGATATGGATAGAGCCGCACATCAGAATTGAGATGTTTTGAGCAAAGTCTTAATTGTTATTTTATGTCCTTATTACTCATTCGCAACGGCACAATCATTGACCCCTCGCAAGCGCTCGAAGCCAAAAGCGACTTGCTCATTCGTGACGGCAAAATCGAAGCTATCAGCGCATCGCTCAAGACCGAAGACGTCGAAGTCTTTGACGCAACTGACCTCATCGTCGCGCCCGGTTTTATTGACCTGCACGTGCATTTGCGCGAGCCGGGGTTGGAATACAAGGAAACGATTGAAACGGGCGCGCGTGCAGCGGTAGCAGGGGGGTTCACTTCTGTTTGCTGCATGCCGAACACGAAGCCAATCAATGACAATTCGGCGGTCACCAGCTTCATTCTGGAAAAAGCGAGAGCCGCGAATTTGGCCAACGTCTTTCCCATCGGCGCGATCACCAACGGCTCAAAAGGCGAGCAACTCGCGGAAATCGGCGAAATGAAGCGGGCAGGCATTGTCGGCATCAGCGACGACGGCAAGCCGGTTTGCAGCGCGGAAATGATGCGGCGCGCGCTGGAATATGCCAAAGACTTTGATTTGCCCGTGATTGATCACTGCGAAGACTGTTGCATCTCGCCGGGTTGGGCAATGCACGAAGGAGTATATTCGGCGCGGCTCGGTTTGAAAGGCTTGAGCGGCGCAGCGGAAGATTTGCAGGTTTCGCGCGATATTCAACTCGCTGAAATCACGGGCGCGCGCATTCACATTGCGCATATTTCCACTGCCCGGTCGGTGGATTTCGTGCGCCAGGCCAAACAGCGCGGCTTGCCCGTGACGTGCGAAATTACGCCGCATCATTTCACCCTGACCGATGCTACGGTGTATGAGCGCGGCTATGACACAAATTGCAAAATGGCGCCGCCGCTGCGCTCACAAGCCGATCTCGAAGCTTGTTTAGAAGGCTTGGCAGACGGCACGATTGACGCCATTGCAACCGATCACGCGCCGCATCACGCCAACGAAAAGGCACTCGAATTCGATCAAGCAGCCAATGGCATTGTGGGCTTAGAAACAGCCGTGAGTTTGACACTGGATCGTTTGGTGCAGCGCAAAGTCATTTCGCTGACGCGGATGATTGAATTGCTCGCCACGAACCCCGCGCGCATTTTCAAATTAGAGCGCGGCACATTGCAAATCGGTGCCATTGCCGACCTCACAATTTTTGCGCCAAACCAACAAACTAAAATTGCGGCGGCCAACTTCCAATCCAAGAGCCGCAACACGCCGTTCGATACATGGGAATTAACGGGCGCTCCAAGTGCTACCATCGTGGCAGGCCGTCTGCTTTGGCGAGCAAAATAGCGATCTAACCGTTGCCTTAGCGGGTAAATTTTTCCTATTGCAATCCAGAAAACTGAGTATTTTTTTCACCCTGCCCTGATCCTGCCTTGTGTAACTATGTGGGTTTAAAACAATTCAACTTTTGGCATCCTAGTTGCAATCTCAACTACTGTCATCCCCAAGCGACATCGGGTTTTGATGTTCTTTCCAGGCTTACTTACATCCTACACTGCGAACAAACATTTCCGGGTAAGCCCTATGTCCTGCATTCTCACACCCGATCTGAAAGCTTAATCATTTGCGCTCAACGAAAGTCCTCGTTTAGGCTTTTGCGACCAGGTCCCAGCTTTCATTGAGCCAAGTCAGGAAAGTGAAATTCTAGTATGTTTTATTTGCTGGATTTACTACTGGCAAGTGTAAGCAAGGTTCTCACCTACACCTATGGAGCTTTCCAGAAAGATAACCAATTATGAAAAGTACGTTGATTCTCACACTCTTACTGTCCCCCAGTCTATTTCGTTACTACCAGCTCAGATTACGGCCCAACCATTTGGCGACCAAACGGCCTCCTCCCAGCCCCTCTGGCATGCGAGGTCGAACCGCTCTCTCATCAACAATAAGTAACTGGCACTGAAGGTTTATCCCCCACTGTGGCCATTGGTCCCCGAAGAGAGTTTCAGGACTGGTGTGGAGTCGTTTCCCAGCCGAATTTCCTCCTCTTTGATATGGCTACAGATTGAGCGGTGAGGCGAACTTGTGGATTCGCCTCATTGCTCGTTCACCTTCCTTGCCCATGTAAAGGCTCATCCCCCGCCTCACATTGGCGCTGCAGGCCTTCTGTGTTTTCTCTCAAAATCCCAGGAGTCTTGTTTCATGATTTTCGAACGTTGTTCTCTCCCGCAGCGGTCTACGTGTCGCTCATTCTATCTATGCTTGTTTTTGCTGATTAACTCCCTGACGACAATGCCCATCGCCACGTTTGCGCAATCGTCTACGCCGCGTTCCGTGCCGGATACGACGAAGGGTATTCACATTTGGAATGATCAATTGATTGCCCGCGCGATGACCGAGCAACAGATGAAATTTGCGGCCACGCACTATGACGGGACGCAAAAAATCCTACGCTCGTATGCGGATAAATTCCGGTCCTACAATCCTAATTTTTTGATACTTCATTATCGTCTGGGGCAAGCGCTGGGCTACCGCATCCCGCAGGGCAATTGCCAACCGATGGGCGAAATCATCAGCGTGATCGAAGGCAATCAATGGGTGCCGGAATATCCCGGCGAGCAGGTCGTAAAAAATAATTGGTTTTATCATTATGCAGGATCGAATCGCGTGTTCTTCTGCGATTGGGGTTCCTATTTGATGGACACCGATGATGCAGGCTGGCGCGGTTATTGGTTCGGTGAAGTGGCGCGCCAACTCGCTGCGAATGACGACGATGGCGTGTTTATGGATTCGCTGTCCGTACCAAATTATTTGGGTCGGTTCAATCCAGCCTTCCCGGCAGTAGATGCGACGTTTGAAAAACAGTGGTCAGAGAAAATCAGGCGCTGGCTGGTCACCACCAAACAACAATTTGGCAGCCGCTATTTGATTATTCCAAATGCCGGTCATTGGGTGACAACCCGTGATGTGACGGATTACAGCCCAGCAGATGGCGTAATGATCGAAGGTTTTGCCAAATGGAATCAGTACACACTGCTTGAACTGGTTGACTGGCAATTGCAGATGAATCGCATCCTGAATTTGGAGCGGCAGAACAAAGTCATCATTGCGCAAAGCTACCTCGACAGTCCGAATGATTTAACGGCGAGAAATTTTTACATAGCGAATTATCTGCTCGTCAAAGGCACGCGCACCTTCGTCAATTTGGAGCTTGGTCAAGAGCCGGAATGGTTCCCTGAATATGATATTCCGATTGGCTCGCCCACGGATAGTTTACCGGTAAACGTAGACGGGTGGCGCGATTCGGCGACTGGCTTATATCGCCGTTCGTACAGCAATGGAATGGTCATCGTGAACCCAACGAATACGACGCGCACAATGAATCTGGGCAAAACCTATTACCTGGCACAAGCCACTGGTGGAGGCTATCTGCCCGCCGATGGTGTTCCTACCGGAACGATCAGTTATCAAGCAACAAATTCTGTTACCCTCGCAGCAGGCACAGCCGCGCTCCTCGTCAATTCTCTGGCAAGTCCTCCTAACCCCATCACTACGGTTTCTGCGGCCAGCTATCGCGGTGCTGAAGTGGCGCGTGAATCCATCGTGTCAGCCTTCGGCACCAACTTCTCGACCGCCTCACAAGTCGCGACAACCCTCCCCTTACCCACCACGCTGGCGGGCACAAACGTAAAAGTCCGTGATAGTGCGGGCGCAGAACGCCTCTCAGCCCTCTTTTACGTTTCGCCCACCCAGATCAATTATCAAATTCCTGCTGGAACCGCGAATGGCCTGGCCGAAGTGTTGGTGAGCCACAATGGCGCGGTCGTAGCGAAAGGCACGGTCATTATTACCAGCGTAATGCCAGGATCATTTTCAGCCACTGCCAATGGCAAAGGCATCGCCGCCGCAGTCGTACAACGCGTGCGCAATGGTGTGTCGGCCTATGAGCAAGCCGCTACGGTCAACCAGGGGCAGATTGTCGCGGTTCCCATTGATCTCCGCCAACCTACGGATGAAGTGTATCTAATGCTTTATACCACCGGGGTGCGTTATCGCAGCGATTTGTCGAACATCTCGGCCACGATTGGCGGCGTTCCGGCTCGTGTGGTCTTTGCCGGATCGCAAGGCAATTTTGTCGGGCTGGATCAAGTCAACCTTCTTGTGCCTCGCAGCCTGGCGGGGCGCGGCGAAGTAGACGTGGAACTGCGCGTAGATGGACAAATTGCCAATACAGTTCGTGCGTCCTTTCGATGATTATCCTTAGTCCGCACGGGAAATTGTGAAGAGGCGACAAACAGCCGTCATCCGGCTTGACTCTGTTTCTCGCCTCTTTCACAATCCCCCGCGTCTTCATAACTGGGTTGTACCTACAAGCTCCCCGCTTTGCAGCACCGGTGATGTAACTAATAACCGTAATCGCCCGTGCTGTACCCCTTCACGCCGCTTACCTACTTTATAGAGCGACTTATTTCTCCTTGAGATCGCGGTGCGTCAATTGAACGAGATTTCCCCCCCAGGGGCCGGCTGGGTGAGTTAGAGATTATTTGTATGTTGAAAAAATTGTTCTTGGTCTTTTTCTGCGCAGCAAATGCGCTGTTCTTTCTTCCTGCTTCTTTTCCCCAAACAGCTTTCACCACATCGGCGCAAGCCTTGCCGCCCGTGAATTATGACATCGTGTATGTGCGGGCGCTGCGCTCTGGTGACAACCAGATTAACTATTTGCCCGAAGCATTGACGCCGTTGCTGCCCGAACCTGGCGCGGACTTGATGCTGCTCCACCCAAATGGCACGGAAGAAGTCTTATTCGCGGCGGGCGCGAATGGCGCGGTGATGGACCCTTCGCTGTCCTTCGACGGGCGGTCAGTTATTTTCGCGTATTTCCCCAACGTCAGAAATTCTAATTCGCAACGGCGCGCCGATTACAGTGCCATTCAACTCTCACGCGATGGCGCAGACATTTACCGCATTGATTTGCTCACACGCAAAACTACACGACTGACAAATCAAGAGTTTTCGCCGAACACGGGCAACGGCGCGATTTACGATTGCTCGAAGCAATTTCAATCAAACTGCCCCGAAGTCGGGGTCTTCAATACCGGCCCGGCGTTTCTGCCCGATGGCCGCGTGGTCTATACCTCGACGCGCGACAACTACATTCCGAACAAGCCGAAAGTCCATACGGGGCTGCGCACGATGCAGCTTTGGGTCATGGATGGCGATGGCAAAAACGCACACACGATTGGGCATTTCAATCTGGCTTCGGCCATGCACCCGTTTGTGCTGAAGGATGGGCGCATTGTGTTTTCGACGTGGGAAAATATGGGATCGCGCGATGATCGCAGTTTTATGCTCTGGTCAATTTGGCCGGATGGCACGAACTTCGACACGTTTTCCGGTTTTGGCGATGCCGACATTGCGCATCACTTTATGACGCAAATATCCAATGGCGATATTGTCGTCAATCGGTACTACAACCTCAACAACAACGGCTTTGGCGAACTGTATCGCTTCCCCGTGAACACGAACAGCACGGCACCGCTGTTTCAGCCGATTCCTGATGACAAAATGCCAGATGAAGAAATCCCGTTGAAGCGCGTCGGCTATACGCGTATCACGCCTTTCACGACAGCAGATGATTATCCTGCCCCCTGCTTTCCCGGTGCGCTGGTGTCGCAAGACCCATGTCCGAACGGCAATGCTTCGCGCGTCGGCAAATTTACTTTACCGTCTGCCGGGCCGAATAACGAACTACTCGTGACCTACGCGCCCGGTTCGGCCAATCACAAGATTTATTACAACCGTTTGGGCTTAACCCAGCCATATTACGACGCCGGAATCTATCGCATGCGTGGCGATCAAGTGATGAACGCGCCGTCTGAATTAGTGCTGATCAAAAACGATCCGCGTTATCACGAGCTTTGGCCGCGCGTCGTCGTGCCGTATCAGCAAATTTATGGCGTCGCCGCACCGGTTGATTTGCCGAAGTTAGCCAATGATGGCACGCACGATGCCCGCTTGCCCGAAGGCACGCCGCTCGCTCTCGTTGGCTCGTCATCACTGATTTCGCGCGATACGCGACCATTTTACGGTGACCCATTTTTTCAGCATTGGAACAACGGCAATCGCAACTGGACGTTTCAAGGTGCTGATGCAGGCGTTTACACCGACAACGATATTTACGCCGTGCGCTTGATTGCAATGCAGCCTACCAGTGATTTGCGCTACCCGGACAACTATCGCGGCTTCACATCCAATTTCAATGAACGCATTCGCATCCTCGGCGAAATCCCGGTACGCAAAGAAGGCGTGCTTGACCTGCAAGGCAATACCGACACCTCCTTTCTAGCTCGTATTCCCGCCGACACGCCGTTCACGTTTCAAACATTGGATCGCAACGGCCTGGTGCTGAATACGGCGCAGACGTGGCACAGCTTGCCGCCCGGCGAAAAGCGCATTAATTGTGGTGGTTGTCACGCGCATGCCAAGTCGGCCATGGAGTTCAGCCAAACCGCCGCCGCCAAGCCTGATTATCAAGTCCGCGATTTGTCGCAAACGACACCGCTGCTGCGCGTGGATGGCTCAGCGCATCCCGGCGTCATCGAATCTTCTGAACGATTCTCAACCGTCGAATACTTCCGCGACATTCGCCCAATTTTGCAGGCGAAATGCGCGTCGTGCCATTCGTCGAACGGCATCACCATTCCCGCTGGCGGGCTTGATCTGGGGGACAACAAATTGGTCGAAATGCGACGCGCCAGCGAGCAAATTCCCGATGGCTATTACCCGGCAACGTATGCCGCCTTAGCCATTCACAAAGACCCGCTGGCCAATCCGGTGCCGCGTTCGTTCTCACCGCTCGGCGATTGGTATTGGCCACAAGTCACGAAATACATTCGCGCCGGACAAGCGCGCCAGAGCTTATTGGCGTGGAAGATTTTTGGGCGCAGGTTGGACGGACGCACTAACGCGGATCGTCCTTCGCCCAGCGATCCAAGCAATCCGGCAACGATTCCGCCCGGCTTTAACTTTTACGATTGCGACCTGGATTACACCGGCGAACAAATGCCGCCGCCCAATTCGGGCCTCACAATGACGTGGGATGAGCGCCTGAAAATTGTGCGTTGGATTGACCTCGGCTGCCCGATTGATTTGACCACCATCAACTTTTCTGTGGGCTGGAAAACGTATGCGGGTTATCTGGAAGATGATCTGCGCCCCACATTAACCCTTGTGCCCTCGGTCGAGCAAGCAACGAAAGAGCGCACCCTCTCGCGCCTGGTGATTGGCGCTTACGATTTGGAAAGTGGCATCAATTCCGCTACGCTTTCCGTCACGCTGGATCGCGCCGTGGGCAATGTCCCGGCGGGCACTAATCTGGCCGCAAGCGCCAGGATCAGCAATGGCAATACAGTGGTGATTGATTTGCCGACACCGCTTGATTTGTTCACAGGCCCCCTCACCATCGCCGTGGAAATCCGTGATCAAGCCGGACATACCACCCGCATTTTGCGCACCTACTCACGCCATACGGCCAAAGCTGTGAGCGTTTCGGCGGCCAGCTATGCACCCGAAGCGCCCGTTGCCACCGAAGCGATTGTTTCCGCCTTTGGCATCAATTTGGCCAGCGGAGCACTGGCCGCAGCTTCGTTGCCGCTCCCAACCACATTGGCCGGAACCAGTATCATCGTTAAAGACAGCGCAGGCACAGAACGCCTCGCGCCGTTATTCTTTGTCTCGCCAACACAGATCAATTATCAAATCCCCCCCGGCACAACGACCGGGACAGCTACAATCACGATCAATAACAGCGCGGGCGCTTTCTCCAGCGGAACTATGCAAATCGGTCGTGTCATGCCCGGCATCTTTGCTGCCGACGCCAGTGGCAAAGGAATTGCCGCCGGTCAGGTACAACGCGTGCGCAACATGGTTTCTACCTTTGAGCAGATGGTACGTTTCGATCCCATGCAAAACAAATTCATTAGTCTGCCGATTGATCTAGGACCAGTGACAGATCAAGTGTATTTGGTGTTGTATGGCACAGGGCTGCGCTTTCGCACGGCGCTCACTGCGGTTAAGGCGACGGTAGGCGGCGTGGTGGTCAATGTCGTCTATGCCGGAACCCAAACCGATTATATTGGCCTGGATCAGGTCAATATTTTGTTGCCCCGCACCTTGTTGGGACGCGGTGAAGTGGATGTGGTCTTGGCAGTGGACGGTCAAGTGGCTAACACCGTGCGCGTTAATATTAAGTAAGGTTGCGCGCCATCGCTAATTTGAGGCAGTCAGCCTTCTGTTGTAGGAGGCTGACTTTTTTTGATCGCCGCCCCATGCCGAGGAAAAATTAGGCACGCGGAGATTTTCAGTTGGAGGATCACAGCGCATGTCCTACAGTATGCCCTTTCACTATGAACACTCTATTGATGGTTGCTTATGTTTTCTGAAATTGTCCAAGCAGAAGGTCACTTAGTTGATTCACAAATTCTCTCCAAGATCATGGATCGTGTCATTGAATGCGGCGCGGCGTATGAAGTCCTGGATTTTCATCTCGGACGTACGAACGAGGAAATCTCACGGCTTAAGATGCGCATCAATGCTGAGACGCAAGACCTCCTCGAAAAAACCCTGGCAGAGTTAATTGAGCTAGGCTGCTACGAAGATGAGATCGCCAATGTCACCACCCACGCGGCAGAAGCGGATTGTGTGGTGCCGGATGATTTTTATTCGACGACGAATCACCGCACGTTTGTGCGCTATCAAAACCAATGGCTCGAAGTGGCTAAGCAGCGTATGGATGCGGTGATTATACTCTCGGAAAAAGACGGCCAGGCGTACGCTGAATGTCGCAAGTTGCGCGAGGTGCAGCAAGGCGAGAGGATTGTGTGTGGCGCGCACGGCGTCAGGATTCAACCGGAATTCAAAGAGCGTGACCGCCTCGGCTTCGCGTTTATGGCGAATGACATCTCGTCGGAGCGTCGCACTGAAACCGCTGTACGCAAAATCGCCGAACTGATGAAGCAGGTCAAAGCCCAGGAGAATGGCAGAATTGTGTTCGTCGCCGGGCCAGTTGTCATTCATACCGGTGGGACAAAACCATTCAGCGAAATCATCCGCAAAGGCTATGTGGATGCGTTGCTCGCGGGCAATGCCATCGCCGTGCATGACATTGAGCATACGTTGTACGGAACCTCGCTCGGCGTGGATTTGGAACACGGCGTCCCACTGGAAGAAGGGCATAAAAATCACATGCGCGCGATCAATGCCATCAATCGCCACGGTTCCATTGCGGGCGCGGTTGCCGCCGGGATGCTGCAACATGGCGTAATGTATGAATGCGTCAAGCGCGGCGTGCCCTTCGTATTGGCAGGCTCAATCCGCGATGATGGGCCGCTGCCAGACACCGAAATGGATTTGCTCAAAGCCCAGGAAAAATATGCCGAACAATTGGTCGGTGCCAAGATGGTGATCTGCCTTTCCTCGATGCTGCATTCGATTGGCGTTGGCAATATGACGCCGTCGTGGGTGCGGATGGTGTGTGTGGATATTAACCCGGCGGTAGTTACGAAGCTCTCTGATCGCGGTTCAGCCCAAACTGTTGGCGTCGTCACCGATGTCGGAACCTTCCTGACGTTGCTGGCACAACATCTTTGATTCTCAGCCACTGTTGCGCAGAATCGCAGCGCAGTGAACTTTCCTACAATTTTTCCGATAAACACTGTTGAAAAAGCTTTATCAGCCTGTTACTATGCCGTTGCTAATACGGATAACTCCTAATCGTCAATATGTAGTGAGGGCTTTTCGTTTCCGGCAATCCTCAGAAGATGCTCACTACAATTCAGACGACTAACGATTCACTGGATGTTGTACATTGACGCTACCTCGGTTCCCTGGCGCAAGTATTACGCCTCCTTGTCACGGGTCACTTGCGCGCAGGAATGAGTACACGTTGTGCGGGTGATTTTCCTCAACAACTAACCTCAAACTACGCCCCCACGTAAGCAGAGGCTTATCATGAAGAAACGCGAGGCACTGGTTCGTCCAGGCATAGGTCTGCGAAAAATCCAAGTTGCTACATTGCACATAGTTGACGTTTTCCCTTGCGCGCCAGTGGCAGCTACGGGCTTTTTGGCGCGCGCCTATTCACTTATCACACCACGAAACACCTCTAGGCAAGTCCTTACAGGCGGTGCTACTCGCGCTTTTCAGATCAAGCCCATCGCTCTCATTTCCCCTGCTAGAAATCCCTGGGAGCACTCGTGCTTCCAGGGATATTTTTTCGCACAACAGCGATTATCGAGGAACATAGTTATGAAAACATTACGCCATTTGATCCAAATACTCATTACGCTCTCGTGCCTGTTGCTAAGCGCCGAGGCAATCACGGCGCAAGCACTAGGCGGCAATGGCAATAAACAGGGTTCGATCCTTTTCTACAACATCTATACGTCCAGTGTCGGTTCCCCTGAACAACAAAACACCCGTCTCAACATCACCAATACCTCGAATGATCCGGTGATCATGCATTGGTTTTTTGTGGATAGTGGTACCTGCGCTGTAGCCGATACATTCACCTGTTTGACAGGGAACCAGACCTTTAGCTTTTTGTCCTCAGACTACGACCCTGGGGTTACAGGATACGCCATTGCCGTCGCCGTCACAGCACAAGGCATGCCCAGGGACTTCGACTTTCTGATCGGGACAGAATATGTAAAATTCGCCAGCGGGCATCAATCCAGTCTTCCCGCCGAGTCATTGGTGTTGGTCAATCTAGCCAATGCCGCCGTTCCAGTTCCCGATTCAGGCGGAACCTTGGTGGACTTGGTTTTTGATGATGCGGGATACGAACGACTGCCGTACGATCTGGCCTTGGATAATCTTCCCAGTCGCGCAGATAACAACGATACATTGCTGATACTCAATCGCATCGGCGGCAGTTTAGATGGACAGGTCAGTGAGATTGGCATACTAGGCGGATTGCTTTACAACGATGTGGAGAAAAGTTTCAGCTTCAACATTCGCACGAGCGGCTGCCAGTTGCGCGCCACTTTGAGTGACACGTTTCTTCGTACCGCACCACCATTGTCAAAAGTCATTGGCGTTGGTTCATCAGGCTGGATCAGACTGTTCACGATTGAAAAAGTAGATAATACGCCGCAAGGCGGAGCCAGCGATGCGCGCGCGATCCTGGGAGCAATGATCAACCTCAATCCCAATGCACAAACTACGGGCCAAGGCTTTAATCAGGGGCATAATTTGCATCGCCTGATAAACGCGACTTCTACGAAGTTGCGTATGCCAATCCTTATCCCCCCCGGCTGTTAAAACATAGACCGGGCGAAGGAGAGAAGGGGGTGAGCAGGAGGAAGAGAGACAGAGCGATGGAGCGTGGGAGAGAAGCTTCTCCGTCGCTCATTCCCTCTGTCTCCTTTTCCCTCACTCTCCGGTTCTCCCCTTCTCTCCTTCGCCCGGTCTTTGACCTTCGACCCAGGCTTCGCCATCAGCAAAGATTTCTTTTTTCCAAATCGGGACGGTCTGCTTTACACGATCAATCGCATAATGACAGGCTTCAAAGGCGATGCGGCGATGTGGTGAGGTAATGACGATAGCAATGCTTGATTCCGTAATGCTGAGTTCGCCAAAGCGATGAATGATACCAATGTGGAGGACTGCGGGCCACCGCACGCGAATTTCTTCCCCTACCTTGCGCATTTCTTTAACTGCCATCGGTTCATATGCTTCATACTGCAAGCTCACTACCGGACGGCCTTTGGTTTGTTCGCGCACGACGCCATCAAAGGTTACTATCGCTCCGGCGGCTCCGGTCAGCAGGCGTTGTTCCAGTGCGACTTTATCAATAGGCGTGCGCGTAACTTCATAAATATCTTCCGGCATAGTTTTTATTTTCGGGCACGAGACTTCGTCAACTTTGTTTTGGAAATTGGTTTGATTGCGACATATCGCTTGCGCGCAAAGGATTGCTGCCCACTCGGAATAATTTCTGCGCCCCCTTCGCAAACAGCTTCTTTGCCTGTCGTAGCCGAAACGGCCACTTCTGATGTCTGTGGTTGAGGACTTGGACGTTGCTGCGCAATTGCTATCGAACTGACCAGAGTCGAAAATAAAGCAGTGAGGAATAAGCAAAAAATACGATCTTTCATAAACACAACCTTCATCTCAATGAATGGAAAACGAGGCAGTTGGATTCTAACGAAAACGCGCAATTCCGGCAATCAGAATGCTTTATCCATGGCACGCCAATTATTCTGGCCAAGACCATTCTATTTGCCGCGCTGCCACCTTGAATTGACGCAGAGGCTTCCTTATAATCCGCCTCGATCCTGGTGCTATAGCGCGCTAAACCGCAAGTAACCATGCAACAACAGATGAATATTCACCTCGCCCCAGTACAACCTGCCGAAGAGCGTAAGCCTTGTGAATATTGCCGTGGCCTGGGCTGGGAATCCGTAGAAGGGAAAGGTGTACGCCCGTGCCGTTGTCGCTCAACAGATCGGCGTTCGCAATTGCTGGAAGCGGCGCGCATTCCCAAACGTTATGAAGGCTGTTCGTTTCATAATTACTATCCCCAAGGCAATCCGAATTCAGCCCATGCAGCCTCACAAAGAGCCGCGCTGGGAATGTCCCAAGGATTAGTGGACGAATATCCCAATTTGGAAATTGGCTTACTTTTTATTGGGCCTTGTGGCGTCGGCAAAACGCATCTGGCCTCGGCTATCGTCGCTTCGCTAATTCAGCGGAAAGGCATTGCCAGTGTGTTTTATGATTTCCGTGATTTGCTCAAGGAAATCCAGGATAGCTACAACCCCATTTCACAAAATTCCGAACTGCGGGTTTTAGCCCCTGTCTACGAAGCCGAAGTGTTAGTGCTGGATGAATTAGGTGCCTCGAAGCCCACCGATTGGGTACGCGACACGATGACGCAGATTATCAACAAACGCTACAACGACAAAAAGCTCACCATCTTCACGACGAATTATCTTGACGAAGTCACCTCACCCAATGAAGAAACGCTCACGGATCGCGTCGGCGTTCGCTTGCGTTCTCGCCTGCACGAAATGTGCAAAGTTATCAAAATCACCGGTGATGACCATCGCCTCAAAATCAACAACAATCGCGGTCGGAAGTTTTAGGTCTGAAGAGCAACTAGCCCATAGCTTTTAGCAACGCCTTGCGTTTCTGGCTAAAAGCTATGGGCTAATTGCTCGCAAAAAAATCCCACGACGCGGCGTAACCACATCGTGGGAATCAAGCAGGAGAAGGAGGGAGGTAAATCGAAAACTTATGCCTAATACTGGGTCATGGTGGGGCCGACGGTAATAAACCCTATTTCCGGTTTCTTCGTAGTCGTCGCCGCAACTGGCACGACAGAACGGCGCGCCGTTTCTCCATTCGTTAGCCGCGTATAGTGCGCGGAAATCTTGCGCACATAATCCTGTGTTTCCCGGTACGGTGGGATGCGATTGCCGTACCGGTACACCGCGTGCTCGCCGGCATTGTAACCCGCTAAAGCCAACTCGACATCACCATTGAAGGTGTCGAGTAAAAATCTTAAATACCGCGTCCCACCTTCAATATTTTGGGCCGGATCATAAATATCTGTCACGCCAAAGCGACTCGCTGTGCCCGGCATTAATTGCATCAATCCACGTGCGCCTTTATAAGAAAGAGCCCGCGGATTGAAGCTGGATTCCTGCTGCATCACGGCCAAAATCAAGCGTTGATCTACACCATTACGTTGGGCCGACTGCCTCACTAATTCATCCACGCTCACATTGCCGGTTCTAATCGTAAGCGGCGGCCTATTAACCGACACTTCAGCATTGAGTGTAGTGGGGGAGAGCGCCGCAGGACGCATCACGTCCGCCATTGCTGCAACAGTACTATCCTGATTATCACTGATTGCCTTCAAGCCTTTTTTCCCTCGCCCTGCACTTATCTCCGAGGGCGTAGAACTGGCAGAATCTTTTGCCCCCTTAACCGGATTTACCAATCTGCTGCGCTTGGCAGGTTCCATAACTTGCGGAGCGAAATCCTGTGTATTCAGCAGGTCTGTGGTCGTGAGGGAAACAACATTTTTGGCGTTAGGCTTTTCTTCATTTTGCTCAAGCTGACGTTGTGGCGATTGCGCCACTGAGAGGGTCACGAACAAATTGAAAAGAGCCAAGTGCGCCACGATTGCAAGAATGCGGTGCAAAATTACTACCTCCTACCGCGTTAATTGTCATCTGTGGGCCAAAAATGCTTGGGCATTATATTTAACACACTTCAAAGCGTCAAGAATTGTTTCACACGATAAACTTCGCGCCGCTTCGGTGTGGCATGCGCAAGCACTTGTGATAAGCTATGGTCGTTCCCCTAAATATGTGGTTTCCCCTAACGTTTTCGGAAGGTAGATTGAATATGAAGACAACGCTTTTTCGCTCTTGCTTGCTGCTCGGTTGCGTATTCCTCTTCACGACGGTGGCCTTGACTGACACGATCAAATTGAAAAATGGCAGCGTCATCAAAGGCCAAGTGACGACGTACAACGACCGCGAATTTACAGTGCTCTTGGATTTGGGGTCGGCCAGCAAACGAACATCTTCGCGGATGGTAATTGCAGTGGAAGATATTGAAAGCATTCAGTTCGACACGGGCGAGCTGGCGAACGCCGGAACTTCTTCTTCGACAGAAAATGGTGAACGGCTAATAGCCAAAGAACCCGTTGCGAGAGAAGTTCCTCCAACCTCTCAACCGATCCACCAGCCAAACTTTTCCAATGCGCCTGCGCCTGCCAAACCGACAGTAAGCGAGGCCGCAGCAATCGAAAAAGCTGTCATCGTGGCTGCTGCCGCAGATTGGACGAGTACAGAAATCCGGGTAAAAAAAGGACAGCGGATTGCGATCTCGGCGACCGGACAGGTTGACCTCGGCAGCAATCGGATGGCCGGTCCGAATGGGATTCCGTTGACGGATCCAAAGCGACTGATTCTCACCAGTCCGACTGGTTCCTTAATCGCCGTGGTGGGCGATGACAATGACGATTTCATTCACATCGGCGGTCAGGTGGAATTTGTTGCGGAGCGTGACGGCGTTTTGTTTTTAAGCGTGAATGAAGGGAATTTAAGAGATAATAACGGTTCTTTCACTGCGAAGGTAACGGTGTTGGGGAGATAGTCAGTAATCATTGGACACGGGGCACTCAATGACAAAGGCTCTGTGTCCAATCACTACTCATACCGCAGCGCCTCAATCGGATCAAGCCGCGCCGCTTTCCAGGCGGGCCATAAACCGAAGATCAAACCAATCCCAACGCTAGAGACTAAGCCCACGACCGGTGCCCAAACTGGTACATAAGACGGCACGATCAGCCGAATCAACAAAGTCGTCGCCCAACCAATCAGCAAGCCGATTAGCCCGCCCATTCCGGTCAGCGTCATCGCTTCAATCAGGAATTGCCACATAATATCGCGCCGCCGCCCGCCAATCGCCTTGCGGATACCAATTTCGCGGGTGCGCTCGGTGACGCTGACCAGCATAATATTCATCACGCCGATGCCGCCGACCATCAAACCCACCGAAGAGATCGCCACCATAGCAATCGCCACCCCCAAAGTAATTGAGCGAAAAGTTTCAATGATCGAATCCGCCGTCGAAACTCCAAAATTATTGGGCGCGCCAAAGGGAACCTTGCGGCGAATGCGCAACAGATCGGTCACTTGATCCATGCCAGTGCGCAACATCCCCGGCTTCGCAATCGCCAGAATGGAGAGGTCTTCCGCGCGTGGTTTGAGTTTATGCGCCACGGCAAAGGGCATGAAGATGACGTTGTTTTGATCGTTTTGCCCATCGCCGCCCCCAAAAAGCTGCTCGCGTTTTTCCAGGATACCTACTACCCGAAAATCCGTTCCGCCAATTTCAATTGTTTTGTCGAGCGAGGGCATAAACGGAAAGAAATTTTCCGCGACCGAGGCACCAATGACGCAAACCTCTGCGCGCCGATCATTTTCCTCTTTGGTGAAAAATCGTCCGCCTTGCAGCACCCAAATCCCGGCGCGTTCGTAATCGGCGGTTGTCCCTTGCAACACAACAGCATTTGATTCCTTGCCGCCACCTTTGACGGAAATTCTTCGTCCAAAAAAATCGTTGGAAACATTGAGCGTCGGCACTGCAAGTTCGATAGCCGATAATTGAGAAAGCGCCACGGCATCGTCATAAGTCAAGTTCTTGCGCATTCGCTCTTCGCGCGAAGGACGTCCCATCCGAACGCCCGGATCGAACTTGTAGAGAAAGATGGAGTTCGTCCCAAAAGATTCGATTTGACTGGTTACCGCATAATCAATCCCGCTGATAATCGAAGCAATGGCCATCACTGTCCAGACCCCAATCACCACGCCGATCACGGTCAAAAACGAGCGCAGGCGATTCGACCATAAGGTGTCCATCGCCATTTTGAGATTCTCAAAAATATCGTTGCGAATAAGTTTCATAGGGCGAGCCTTTCGCTTGCCATAGTAACTGAAGGAAGCGCAGAGAGGAAAGAGAGGGCAACCTTATCCCACACTATTCAGCCGATAACGCACCAGCATCAATTGCAAGCCGCGCCGCGTCATCCCCAATTCACGCGCCGTGCGCGAAACGTTGCCGCCGTTTTTCCGTAAGGTTTCGCTCAGGACATATTGCTTGAACTGCTCCACGGCATCGTTCATCGTCATGTTTTCCCAGAACTGTGGAGAGAGGGTTGTGCCAGTGGTCAACGACGAGGAAGTTGCAGCAAAGGCATTGTTGCGGCGCAGTTCAGGCGAAAGCAGTTCGGGCGAAATCAAGCTGCCATCTTCGGTGCGCGCGATGAGGCGCTGAATTTCATTGGTGAGTTGTCGCACATTGCCCGGCCAGTCATACACCATCAGCAAATCCAAGGCTTGTGGGCTGATTTGAATATCGCGTCGTCCGAACTTGTCGGAGTAATGTTTGACGTAGTAATTCACGATGGCCGGCACCTCTGAACGCCGTTCGCGCAAGGGGGGAACCCGCAAACGAATCACATTCAACCGGTAATATAAATCTTCGCGGAATCGTCCCGCTGCTACCATTTCTTCCAGCTCAGAATTCGTCGCCGCAATCACGCGCACATCCACTTTGATCGGACGCTGTTCGCCGAGCGGTTGGATTTCGCCTTCCTGCAAAAAGCGTAACAGCTTGGGCTGAATCTCCAACGGTAAATCTCCGACTTCATCCAAAAACAAAGTTCCGCCTGTCGCCGCCCGAATCACACCTGCCGAATCCGCCACCGCTCCGGTAAACGCGCCGCGTTTGTAGCCAAATAAAAACGCGTCTGAAAGCTCTTTTGGCACCGCCGTGCAATTGAACGGCACGAACACTTTGGCGCGGCGTGAGGAATGCGCGTGAATCGCCCGCGCAACGAGTTCCTTCCCCGTGCCGGATTCGCCTGTTACCAGCGCCGTCACATCCGAAGAGCGTATTTTGTAGATTTCATCCACCAGGCGCAACATCGCCGGACTCGAATGAATAAAGCCCGGCATCAGACTTTGCTTGGCTGCCGCTGAAGCTACTTGTGTATCCGACCCGTCCGCCACTTTTTCGTGTAAGGCACAGGTGTTCAGCCCCAATTCCACGACGCGCAACAGGGATTCGAGCGAAAGCCCAAACGGCAAAATCGCAGAATCAGGTGGCGCAAGCAGGATCGTCGCCGCCGCCGCTTTTGTCGGGCTGAGCCGAATCATTGTCAAAGCAAGTTTGCGTGTCACAATTTCCTGCTCATCTTCATCCGCCGCCTCATGAATGACAGCCAGCAAATTATGACTTTCCTCTTCTGTCCAACCACTGGCCACAACAATTTTCTGACTGGCATTCGCGGCTGGCTCAAAGATCAAAAGCTGCTGCGCCGCTGTTTCTTCACGAATCACTGCGCCTAATTCGCGCAGCAATAATTCGCGGGACGCCGTCGCCTCTGACAAGCGCAACGTGAGCATCTGAATCAGCGAAGCAACTTCATCTTGTCGTAAGGCAGGAGTTTGATTGAGCGCTGCCAGGGCGGCTTCCGTCTCCGCCAGCGCCAAGGTTGCGCCCAGTTTTTGGAAAGCACTGATGGCTTGCTGCAGATGCTCCCGCGCGCGTTGCGGTTGCGTTTGCGCGTAAGCACGGCCTTGCCAATAATGCGCCCGTGCCGACCGATACACATCGCCGAGCATTTCAAACACCGAGATGCAGCGCCCGAAATAATTCACCGCGCGCGCATTGTCTTGCTGCGCCAACGCCAGCATCCCATTCAACCGATGGGCATTGCCAGCAATCGCTAAATCATCCGAGGAATCTTTCGTTTCTGCAAAAACGATCTGCAATTCTGCCGCGCTTTTATCTAGTTGTCCTTCGCATAGAAAGGCCTCGCCCAACAACAACCGCGACTCGCAAATGGCCTGCCGATCACCAATCTTTTCGCCGAGTGTGAAGGCTTGCCGGGCCTTCTCCAACGCCAACGCAATCTCACCATTGGCCAATAAACATTGACTCAGCGTGCGAATTGCCTGTCCTTCGTACCATTTATTGCCGTGATTCGTTGCAGTAGCGACGGCTTGCTCAAGCAATGCCTGCGCCTCGGATAAGTTGCCACGCAACATTTGCAATTTGCCGAGTGAATCCAGCACCGCTGCCACCGCCGCAGGGCGATTATCAATCTCCTGCGCCAAGGCAAGGGCACGTTCAAGCGCCTTTTGCGCACGATCCCATTCGCCCACCAGCATCAACGTTTCGCCCAGGTTGTTATAGCCATCCATTGCGTTGGCTTTGTGTTCGGTGCGGTCGTAATAATCTACGGCCTTTTCCAGGTAGCTGATGCCTTCTTGCGGTCGCTTCAGGAACCAGCATGCGCCGGCCATATTCGTGTGAATTTTGCCGAGCAAATACGTGGCGGGATGCTCGCCAATCAACGAACGCGCCTGCTCCAGGTTTTCCAGCCCTGCTTCCCATTGGCCGGCAAAAACATTGGCGAGGGCGAGTCCGAAATAGGCTTCGGCCATTCCGCGCCAATCGCCAATCGCGCGAAAATGCTCCAAGGCCTGATTCGCGTGACCGCGCGCAATCGTGTATTCGTTGATGCTGCGATAGACGCGGGCGAGGGCAACGTAGACACTGCCGCATTGCGCATCGGATTGATTCTCTATCGCCTCGCGCAAGGCAGTGTTGAGAATCGCTACGGCTTTCGGATGATCGCCCGTGTATTGATAGGCGAGTCCCAGATGCACACGTACGCACGCCAAGGCCTCGGCGTCCAGCCCTTCACGCGCTTCGTTCGCTTCGTAAGCGGCAACAGCTTCGAGCGATTCCCGGTAACGCCCCTGCATTTCCAGCGAGAGCGACAACGCACAACGCGCATTGACCAGCGTCGAATCACCATGGCGAACGTTTTTGCCGGGCTTAAGCAAGGTGGCTAGTTGTTGTTGCGCTTCTTTTGCGCGGCCTTGATCCAGTAGCAGGCGAACCACTTCCAACTTTCGTTCCGCCGCAGTTGCAGCGAGTGGTTGAAAACTGACCAGACTTAATTTTGTCTTGCGTTTGGGTAGTTCAGAGTGAGGTTTGAGGGAACGATTGTTCATGAGGAAATGTCACTTGCCATTGGTCAGTAGTCATTAGCCGAGCATTAGGATACGCGCTAACCAATGACCAATAACCAATGACCAATCAATAACCCGTATTATCCTTTCCATCATCCAGCGCAACCGCCATTGCTGTCGTCGCGTCACCACTTTTCATCGCGGATTCCGCCTGCACAAAGATATCGCTGAAGATAATACCGTCACTAAAAATGATGCCGTCGCTGAAGATAATACCGTCACTAAAAATGATGCCCGCACTACTGAAAAAATTGCCGTTTCCGAGTGACAGGCCGTTGCTGACGAAAATGTTATCACTAAAAATAATGCCACTCGTCCAAACTGAGCGGTCACTGGAAATAATGCCGTCGCTGAAGATGATGCCACTCGTCAGCAACTCGCCCAGGTTATAAGTCTTTTGCCATTTCGTCAGCAAATCATCGCCCGTCGCAAATGTATGATCTACTAAAATGCCGCGCGCCCAGGGGAAGCTGAAGCCACTGATCGTAGATTGCAAAATCAGATTATTCGTATTTGTCAGCAACGAAGAACCGAGCGGTGTGGCAGCATTCAAATCCGTCCGCACCAATTTCGCCAACCGTGTTGCCCCTTCGAGATTGAGTTGTCCTGCGCCTTGATCCAGCAGATTGAAGCCCACGAGCGGTTGTGCGGTGTACATCAAAATGGCTTTGACCAAATTGGGCGTGAGCGTGGGATTGGCTTGTAGCATTAAGGCCACCGCGCCCGCCACGACGGGAGCCGCGACAGAGGTGCCACTCATCGTCATCATCTCGCGCGCGCTGTCGCGGGTCACGTTCGCATCCAGCTCCGGGTTTTGCCTGACGAGGACATTATTCACGGCTTGTGCCGCAATCACTTTGTTGCCGGGGGCAATTAGGTCGGGTTTGATGAGGTTGTCGTAGTGCTTGATCTGGTTGGCATCCGTCCAAAAACTGCGCGTAGGGCCACGTGAGCTAAAGCTGGCCACATTGTCATCGGCGCGCGCATCCGTGCCGAATGTATTGGTGGCCCCAACGGTGATCGCCGAGGGTTCATTGCCCGGCGAGTGAATCAAGCCATACACTTTATTGCCGTCTTTATCCTTGCCGTTATTGCCTGCGGCAGCGATGACAACGACACCTGCGTCTACTAATTTGCGCACGGCACGGCAAATCGGATCGTTGCGGTAAGAATCTACCGCAGGCGCGCCCAAGCTCAGATTGACGACCCGAATGTTGTACGCACGGTGATTGGTCAAGAGCCATTCCAAGGCACGTAACACATTTGTCACGGTGCCCTTCCCTTCCTCATCGAGCACGCGCAGGTTCAGCAAATGGGCATTCGGCGCGATGCCCAGATAAGCGTTGGCAGCGATGAGGCCATTGCCTGCCGCCACAGAAGCGACATGCGTGCCGTGGCCATAAAAATCCGCTTCCGGCCTGGCGATCTCGACATCCGTAAAATCCAGCCCCCCGATAAGGCGACGGTTGCCACGCCGATCCAGAAAAGAATGGTGCGCGCGGTCAATGCCGGAATCCACAATGGCAATGCCGATCCCCGTGCCATCCAGATCACTGCTCACGATGCCACGACTCAGGCCGCGTGCAACATCCGCGCCCGTCGTGGCCGAGAGATGCCCCATTGAGCGCACTTCTTGATCCAACGAAAGAAAATTGACATCGCTTTGCGCTGCAAGCTGGGTTACCACGCTTTTGGGAACTTCTACAGTGCGGGCGGCCAGACGCTCAAAGCGGTCTTTGTCCCGGCTAATAATCCCTGCCTGATTGAGTAGCGATTGTGTCGTGGAACTGAGAGTTCCGTTGAATTGCAACACAACTTTGACGCGCGCTGAGGCACCATCTCTGAGCCGGACTTTCAGGTCATCGGAAAGTTTTCGCCCTTCTGCTTCGACGGCTGTACGGCTTTGTGGGCTGCGCTGCTCACTGGAGCGACGCTCGCGGCTGGTGTGATCTTGCGCTTGCGCGACCGGCAACACAATGTTGCCCCAACAGAGGGCGGTGAGGAGCACGTAAGGAATTGAGTGAGAAAACCATCTGCTAAGTTTCATGTTGTCCCTTGCCTTGTGAGGAATACTACCTGGATGAATTTCCATTCATCCCCTTCAACGCAGATAGCAACCAATGTGCCAACTTTTATTTTCGCATTGCACACGGCATCCCATCGGCTAACCGTAATGGTGGCAACGCTTCGCCGTTGGAGGCATCATCTGTCTCTAGTCTAAAAGGTGTGAGGCAGGATTCGCACCGCGAACGGCAGTTCGCACTATAGCTTAACTTGCTGCTATCGTAAGCACTTATTTTCCACAAACAGAACATGCACACGCGTGCGCACACAGAGTGCGAAGCTTTGTTCGCACTAATGCTAACCAACAAGCTGCCAAATCGCCTCGGAGCCTTCAACTGTAATGGCGTCTTTTCGCAAGTACTTACACAATGATTTCCAAGCGGTCGTAGTTCCGGCACAGCGGTTGTATAGTAAAGGGGAGAGTGCCCGCTCGCATTGACCGGCAATCAAACCACACAACCAGAGGTAAAACATGAATACGAAAAATCCACACACATCTTCACAGGGGCAACCCCTGAAAGCAATTTTCGCCATTTTCCTATTACTCATCGGACTGGTTCCGATGCTGCCCACCCCCGCGCAGGCACAGATCACCAGCAGTGAACTGGAATTTAACGGCACGATCAGCGCCTTGCCGACAACAGCAAATTTCCTGGGCGACTGGACAGTTGGTGGTCGCACCATACGCGTTTCGGCCAAGACGGTCGTCAACACGGAACAACAGTCCCATCGCCATTGGTGCCTACATCGAGGTCAAAGGCGCCGTCAACAGCGACCGCACGATCAGTGCGACAAATCTCACAGTCAAACTCGCGCCCAGCACCACGAGCCGTAGCGAAATAAGCGTCACGGGAAATGTTGAAGAACTTCCCAGCACGCGCGGACGCATCGGCGACTGGAAAGTAGGAGGCAGAATTATTCACGTCTCTGCCACGACGGTAATCCAACAGGAAAATAGTCCGGTCGCAGTAGGCGTGACGGTCAAGGTGGAAGGATTGCTGCAAAGCAACGGCTCCATCAATGCAGTTAAAATCGAAACCCAGGCGAACACGACTCCTGATACCAGGATACTGGGCAAAGTGGAAGAATTGCCAAACACACGCGGACGCGTCGGCGATTGGAAAGTCAGTGGTCGGGTTGTTCACGTCACAACAACTACCCGCATCAATCAGACCAACGGCGAAGTGGCCATCGGTGTGACGGTCAAAGTCGTGGGCGTAGTCCAGTCTGATAAATCGCTCAATGCACTGGAAATCGAAACCGTTGCGACCCCACAACCAGAACCCACCGAAGTCGCGTTTCGCGGCACCGTCGAAAGCCTGCCCAACACGACCAATCAAATTGGCGATTGGAAAATCAGCGGGCGTACGGTTCACGTCATCCGAACGACCCGCCTGAGCAATCCCTACGGCCCAGTCAAAGTGGGTTCGCAGGTCGCGGTCGAAGGCATTGTGCAAATGGATCGTTCTGTAAATGCCAGTAAGATTGTTGTTGGTTCGCCTGATCCTGACCGCGATACGCCGGGCTATCGCCGCTTCTTCGGCATCATCAAAAGCCTGCCGGGAACCAGGGGCCAAATTGGCGGCTGGAATGTTGGCGGCATCAAATTGAATGTCGTGGCAACAACAGCATTTGGGAATGAATTGGCAGCGTTTGCCGCTGGGGTAACCGTCGAAGTTGTAGCCATCGTCAAAGCGGATGGCATCTCGGAAGCGGTCAAGATTGCGGTCAAAACCCGTGACAGCTCGCAGGGTGGTTATATTAAATTCGTGACCATGATTTTGCGGTTGCCCAATACCGAGAATTTTGTCGGAGAATGGGCGGTGCGTGGAGCTAAAGTGTTCGTCGCACAGGAGACCAAGCTCAATCAGGAACAGGGCAAAATCGCCTTGCGCGCATTGGTCGAAGTGGAAGGCAACCGCCGCTCTGATGGCGGAATTGATGCTACGGCCATCACAGTCAAAAAGGATGTGGACACAGGAGATGCGGCCATCGCTTTCGTGCGCTTCTACGACACGATCAAGAGCCTGCCAGCGAACCGTGGCTTTCTTGGTGATTGGACAGTGGGCAACAAAACCATCCACGTCTTCACGCGCACCCAGATCGAACCAAATCGCACCCTTGGCAGCAGTCGGTGCCTTGGCGGAAATCAAAGGTTACATGAAAGACGATGGCTCGATTGATGCCGTCAAAATCGACATCAAAGGCGCAACGACCGGCGACACCGGGGCAACGTTTGTCGAGATTGTTGGCACGATCAGCGCCTTACCCGACACGCGCAACTTCGTTGGCGACTGGAAACTGGATAACCGCGTCGTGGTACGGGTCAGCCGCACCACGGACCTCCATCGTGAATATGCGGACATCGCCGTCGGTGCGCTGGTCGAAGTCAAGGGCGCAATGCAAGCCGATGGTTCGATTGACGCCGTGTCCATTGAACTCAAACGCAGCAGCAACTTCACAACGATCAATCGCCTGACTTCGTTGAATGCGGGCGGTTATCAGGAGGAAAGTTCGGCGGAAGGGCTGATCGCTGCGTTCGGCAGCAATCTGGCAACCAAAACGCAAATCGCAATGACGCTGCCACTGCCCACCTCATTAGCCGACATAACGGTGTTGGTGGATGGCAAACCCGCTCCGCTGTTCTTCGTTTCGCCGACGCAAGTTAATTACCAGGTGCCTGAGAACACGGCATTTGGCACAGCCAAAGTCGAAGTCCTGCGCGACAATCAAGTCGTCGCACAAGGCACCCTCTCGCTGCCCGGCCCGGCACCGAGTTTGTTCACCGCCACTGCTGACGGCAAGGGCGTTCCAGCGGGCTACGTAACACGCATCAAAGCCAATAGCGAACAGGTCACAGAGCCGCTGCTGCGCTACGACGCAAACCGGCAGAAATTCGTAGCGGCTCCGTTGGTGCGCAAAGCCGGAGAGGTGCTGTACCTGGTGCTGTGGGGTACGGGCTTCAGCGCCGCGCCGGATTCGGATGGCAACTCCAGCAATGGCGTGGCAGAAAATGTCGAGGTCACGATTGGCGACGTGAAGGCGCAGGTCGAATACGCCGGAAAGTCCAGGTATGTGGGAGTCGAGCAATTGAATATCCGCATCCCGGATAACGCGGTTACAGGCGAAAGCATCACGTTGCTGGTGAAGGTGAGCGACGGACAAGGCAATGTGATCCGCGCCAATGAGGTTACGATTGCGATTCAGTAAGTTAAGAAAAGATCGCAATCTGTGCTGAGCACCTGATAGGGGAGCCAGGCGCTCAGCAATGCGCCAAGCTGCGAGAACGACCGCTCGCAGCTTGGCGCATTTTCTTTTTTACAATCGCTAACAAACCGGTGTGATGACAGGAATTGCAAGCACCGTGTTGCTCATCACTGTCTTGTGTCCGTTTTGCAGAGGAGCGGGCACCAGGAATTGGACAGTAACACGTAAACCGACCACAAGAAACTTGCTGTCAGTTGGCGATAGATCAATTAGCACTTCCAATATATCGCGGTCGCTCTTTTCGGCTGGATCGCCTGTGCGAACTTGCTTGCGCCCCATTGTCGCGCCCAATTGGGCGACCGTGCCGTGCAGTTGATTGCCCGCGAAGGCATCTGATTGGATGAGAACCGGCTGCCTGGT
Source organism: uncultured Acidobacteriota bacterium (assembly GCA_963794955.1). Classification (GTDB taxonomy): domain Bacteria; phylum Acidobacteriota; class Blastocatellia; order RBC074; family RBC074; genus JAFDVL01. Next base: position 124,629 of record CAWCGF010000003.1, on the reverse strand, counting down.
TTGAATGCGCATCAAATCGCGCTCATCCACCTCGGCCCGCACACGCCAGACGGAAGTATCGGCGATGCTCATGATCGGTTGCGGATAAACCGTGCTGACCATCTCGCCTGGCTTCACATGCACACGCAACACGCTGCCACCGATGGGCGATTTGAGGGAGCATTTCTTCAACCGTTCCGAAATGTTACGAATGCGTTCTTCTGCTCCTTTAATATCGGCTTCGATTTTGGCGAGTTCTTCCGGGAGCGGCTCGGCATTTATGAGTTTTTCCTGATCGGTAGCTGCGGTCATCGCTGCTTCGGCGACACGCAAATCACGGGCGATCCGTTCATGAGTTTCAGCGGAAATATCACCTGATTGAAACAGCTTTTCGGTTCTTGCGAACGACTGCCGCGCTTGAATTAATCGTGCTTCTGCTGCAATAGTTTGACTCGCAGCAACGCGCCGCTCTTCTGTACGACTGCCACGCAATAGCCGAGCGCGTGTTTGGCGGGCGCTTTCTGCTGCAGCCAAGGCTGCTTGCCGTTCAGCTTCCAAATCAGCGCAATCAATAATGGCTATCTCCTGCCCGGCTCGGACTTGCTCGCCTTCGCGCACCAGCACCGCTTTCAATAAGCCGTCAATGCCTGCACCCACCTGCACCGTTTCACTAACGGCCTCGATACGACCGGGACACGCCAAGGTTATTTCCTGCTTCGGTGTTGCTGGCGCACTATTGTCAGCAGGTGAGGCGATCTGTTGCGCTTGCCGTGTTCGTGGAATGAACAAGAGCGACGCAAGGACGACAAGCAGGCTGGCCCCATACCAGAGCCAACGCCGTTTTTTCTGTTTGATTAGTAAATACATTTCACTCATCTAAGGCTTGTTCCTTCCTGCTATCACTAATTATGCGTCCATCTTCAATTTGAATAATCCGTTTTGCATAGGCCTTAAGGCGCGGATCGTGACTCACTACAATAACAACGCGACGATCACGCTCTGCTATTTGTTGGAGCATTTCCGCGATCTGTAAACCTGATGTTGCATCTAAAGAGGCTGTTGGCTCATCAGCGAGAATTATGGGTGGATTTTTGGTTAAGGCTCGCGCAATGGCAACTCGTTGTTTTTCACCTCCACTAAGTTCATCTGGTTTTAAGTGGAGTTTGTTACCCAGTTCGATGCTTGCTAGCGCATCAGCTGCTCGTGTACGCGTGGCACGGCGGGGTACCCCCGCTAATTCTAGCGAGAGCATAACGTTTTCCAACGCAGTCAGGGATTTAAACAGCCGAAACGCTTGAAAGACATAACCAATTTGGTGATTACGAAGCTGACAAAGCTCTTTTTGGGATAACTTATTAAGTTGATTACCTAGTAGCGATACGAACCCAGTGTCGGGTTTGAGCAGACAGCCAAGCATAGATAAAAGGGTTGTTTTACCACTACCTGATGGCCCAATCACTAAGGTCAACCCCTCTGGCGCGAGCTGTAAAGTTATATCACTTAGAGCATGAATGCGTGCTGAGCCACGTCCGAACGACACTCCAACCTGTTCTAAAGATATATAATCGTTATGCACGAAAAACCCTCGCAGGATCAAGTTTCAAAACTTGCCTAATAGAGATAGTAGAAGCAAAGGCGCACATCACCAGTCCGACTCCAATCATACTTATTGGCAGCCATACTGGGGTATAAGCCCAGGGAATAAAATTGCGTGCTAACCGAATGGTTGGAACAGCAGTTGTTAAGCCGATGATGGAACCCACAACTCCACAAAACAGCGCCTGTGTTAGGACTAATCGTCTGATGTATGAAGGAGTTGCACCAAGGGCTTTCAGCGTTGCAAATTCTTCGAGGTTTTCCATCGTTATTGCGTAGATATTTTGCGAAACGACCATTAACCCAACAAGAAAACCTAAAAATGCCGCTGTCATAAGTGCAGCCCCTGCCCCTGTTTGCGCTACCCAGAAGTTTTGTGACTGTTTTGCAAACTCATCTTTGGTCCATACATCAATCTCAGGGAGTTTATGTCTTAATTGGGACTGAACCTCTTTAATATTACTGCCCTCTTGCACTTTAATTACCAAATAAGAGGTTTCTTCGGATTTGAGCCTTAGATATTTCACCGAATCTGCGTAAGTTGTAAATACATAAGGGCTACCAATAAATGAGCCGAACCCACTAATGACCTTTCTCGTGTAGGCGCGTTGATGATTAATCTCAATCTCTAACGGGACAGTTACTACTTCCAATAATTGGGCATTACTTTCGTCAACTAGAACAGATTCGTGCATCGTTGCAGTTGAAGTTGCTTGTAGATATGGAATAGGAAAAGCACTTCCTATACCCGCCTCAGCGCCAATCATAAGTATTGTTTGCCCAATGCCTGTTGGTCTTTGCCAGATGGCAGGTCCCAAGGCAATCCGATGAACCTTGAAAACACCAGGGATACCTAGTGCGATCTCTCGAAAGCGACTTGGAATAGGAGTAGGGAACTCAAAGCACTGTACCCCACGGGCCGTAATCCACAAATCACAATCAGTTGCTTCAACGCCTTTCGATGACGCACGAAGGAATCCAGCCAATAAACTGCCTTGAAAGATCATCAGAAAAATAGCAAAGGCAATCCCTAAAATCGTTACGGTGAAACGAAAACGATTATGGATCAAGTTTCTCCAGGCTATTTTCATAATCTAAGTTTTGATTAGTAAACCTTTGCCTGGCAGATACTTGGAGTTGTCAGGCCCGCCAGAGAGTTCCTATCCCTTTCGTTCCTACTGCGTCGTCAACTCTTTAACTGTGCAAGTTGGGTAAGATGATCCTTGGCATGTCCAAGACAGTCTGAGATAAAAAGGCCATAGGCATCAAGCGCTGCAGAACCAGCGGAGACCATCGGTTGTAAAGAGGACGGATTCTCTGTAATCACCTTGGCTAATTCTCGGGCATTGTACTTTGTGTGACCACTATCCAACTCAATGTGTTTCGTCAAAAAAGTCAGGCAGGCAATCACATCGTTCCCACAAAGACGAATGCACCGTGTAATGAGTTTTTCGCCGTATTGTAAAGTAAGATTTTCAATCTCATACTCAATCGCTATTTGTGCATATGGAGATGTCCCATTAATATTATCTTCATGGACTTCAACATATTTGGCCACACCTGGTGTTTGCGATAGATTTAAGAAATGCTCCAAATCTAACTGCCAAACATTGCGGTTGTTCCACCGCTGAACTAAGGACTTAACATCTGCCAGCATCAATAAGTCATGCCCGGCCTCTGATTTTGCCTGACGTTGCAGGGCGTCGCCTATTTCCTTTAGGCCGAGTGCTGAGCAACTCTCACCCGCTCTGCGAATCCATCCTTCAACAGGCTCTGTCATCTGTGCGCCGATGGCACAGAAATACACGAGAAATAGTTCAAGATATTTCGGCTCTATATTTTCCTCAAGAAGTCTGGCCACACCATAGCTCGTCTCAAATCGCTGACGAGCGGGACTCATGAGTTGTTCGTACTTTTCCATAATCGTGTTCTGCATATTACTTTCCCTTCTGGCTGTAGACTTTGTAAGCTTTTCAAGCAGTTAGCAACGAGATTTCAACTGCTCGACAAGTTTTATCATTGACGAGGCTGCCATGCTCAGTCGTGAGGAGTCGTCAAACAACCCTCCGGCTGTACGACCTTCACCTGGGCTCTTGTGTGGAACGGAGGTAGCTTCACTCCTGTTTGACATACGAAGAGAACAGAGTTGCAATTGAGAATGTCAAGTTCGCGAACAAGCACAAATGAGTCTTCGCGATTCGCCTGTTGTATGCGTCTTGCCTCTGCTTCAGTATGCCGATAGTCACTGAATGCTTGGCGAAGGAGAAACGGGTGATCAGACGGTAGCATCGGCGCTTTTAAATGCTCACGAAGGGCTTGTGCGAGTACTCTGGACTCAGATGAGTACGTGCCATCGAGCCTTGGACTGATTGAGGACAGGTACTTGTACACGGCTCTCAACACTGCTGTGTTAGCAGTGGCCCCCCAAATCCAGAGTTTCTTTCCGGTGCGAGCCTCCCAGTCGGCGGCGTCTGCAATACACAAACTATAAAGGGGCAGAGCAGCTCCTATTGCTTTCAATTCCTGGAGTGTGCCACTTAACCCCAAATACAGGCTCGGAAGAGGGCTGCCCGCCACAATTAAATGAGTATCCAAAATCGCAAAAGAAAAAACTGACAACACGTCCCGTGGCGTCTTTACCCAGATATAACCGTGAACTTTTTTCCATAGCCCTTTGAAGCACTAGGGCTGGTTCTTCAAAACTGGGGGCAAGCAATTGATGCAGTTCCGTAATCAACTTTGAGGAGGTAAAGCAATCTTGGCCTAGCACTTCAATTCTCATTCTTTTTCTCCTTCGCAGCGTAAATCCGTCCTACTTGACGAGGAAGCCACCATCTACAGTCAATACACTTCCCGTTATGTATGAGGACTGCTCGGGTGAGAGTAGCGTCACAATAAACCCTGCAATACCCTCTGGACCGGGAATGTTTTTCACAAGAGTATCTTGCAGCAGCGCTTCTTGTGCTTCATGCGACAGATCATTGATCATTTTTGTCCGAACTGGACCCAAGCGAACCGCGTTCGCCCGGATTCCCCTTGATCCGTATTCTTTGGCGATGGCATAAGTAAAGGACTCTACTCCTCCCTTCGACGCCGCGTATGGGATCATGCCACTTCTAGGACGTGTCGCAGAAACAGAGCTTATGTTGACAATGGTTCCACCATTATTTTTCAAGAAGTGAGGTATTACAGCCTTAGTGCACATTATTGGCCCCACCAGATTGACTTGAATGATGTCGAGTATCCGCTCATACGAACCACGCAGTAGAAGATATGGTTTGCCTCCGATACCTGCATTATTCACCAATCCTTCAACACCGCCTTCTGCCTCCGCGAATCTATCGATGGCATGTTTTGTGGCCTCGCAATCGCGAATATCAAAGCGAAGCAACCGTATGTTTTCTGGATATAAGTCCCGCAAAGTTTCAGCCTCAACTTCAGAGTGAAGGTAGCAGGCCCCGACAATGGCACCTTTCTTCGCGCACTCAATAGCGACCTCACGACCGATTCCGCGACTTGCTCCCGTTACAATGATTCTTCTGCCAGAAAACATATGTTCTTTACCTCTCTTTATATTCGCCTGGAGCGGGTTTAGTCGCGGTAGCGCTAGAGCCTGTAATTAAGTTATGACCAATAAAACCAGCAATTTGCAGGCTTTTTATAATTGACAATTTACTCGAATATCTCAAAAAGTATGTTGCCGCCATGACGAATTGTGAATTTGCTAGGAAAATCAATAGTTTTGGAAACCAAAATTAATTACAGGCTCTAGGTTTGTTTCGAGTTAATCGGAATAAGCGAGGGAAAAACATTCCTGTTGAAGCTTTATAGCTTAGGTAGCTCTGCCGAAGCGAGCTTTCCAAAAACTTTGCTTCTTCCTTGCAAGCTCCCCTGTAATATATTGTTAGCATCACAATAAGCGTAAGAAGTAATATATGCACACCAGACGCAACATATCCTGCAATCCAAGCGAGAGAATAGGAGACATAAAATGGATGGCGAATAATCCGGTATGGACCACCTTGTACGAGATGTTTAGGAATATCTATGCTAAAAGCATGAAAAGGGCGTTATGCTTGTTTGTATAAATACAACTCCAAAACAACCCAAGAGATAGCGCATAAATACCAAGGCTAAGAAACCCTTTAGCACATGAACTCTCGGAGAAAATCAGTGCTACTAAATGGCTTACCAAGCAAATTGAACCTACAATTTGGATTATTTTCACACCATAAGGGCAATTATAAACGGTCTTAAAAAAATAAAACATCGCCCATACAAAGCTTCCAAAGCAGGATAAAAAAGAGAGAAGGATTAGTATTTTCATTTTGGACTTATTACCGATTTATTCTGTGCAAAAGAAAATTCTCATTCATAATCTACTTTGGGAAAACGCTCAGCAAACCACTTTGCAGATTCAGATGAATTTTCATATTCTGCTGCAGTAGGAGTAAAAATTGATCGAACTTTTCGAAGATGTCCAATATCATCTGCCACAAGAACCAAAGGAATTTGATAACCCACATCTGAAGCAAAGAATCCTTTACAGAATCGCCTATATCCTAATCTCTCATACATTTGGAGATGGTTCGAATTACATTGCCCAAAATCAATACGGACTCCTCTGTCCCTTCCTAGTTGGTAACCTGCTCTGAATAATCTGGGAAGGATAGTTGTTTTTCTCCACTTTGAGGCAACTACGACACGGGTCGTATAGGACAATTGATTAAAGGGGAAATCTGAGAAGTTATCAATAGAAAAACTTTAAAGTTTAAGAAAATGAATGTCCTAACTGTCTTTACTCGCTCTCAAAAAGATGACCAAACTTCCTCGTATAAATTCCCCAATCTCCAGGCGCATCAAGCTGCCGTCAGCGGTCTATCTGAGCCGCTACCAAACCCGTGACGACTTAAGTCTTCCTCTTCCATTTGATGAAGCTTTGTTATAAATGGTTCAGCCCGTTCAAATACCCTCAAAAGATTTTCAGTTCTAGTAAACATGATATATAGTCCTAATATGCCTAACAACCAGTTAATCGGGCCGCGCCAGGATCAGTGGAAGTCACATACAACCCTCGTTGGTGCGGCTCCAGTTGAACGGATGTTTGAGCTTGTTATTAACATCTGTTGATGCAATTCTGATAAGGTTTTTGTAGCTAATCATATAACACTATTCAAAATTAGATCATTAGTTTGTCAATTAAGGTTCGTTAAGTAAGCAAATTGTTAATCTCAAAAAGATGACCAAACTTCCTCGTATGAAATTCCCCAATCCTCAGGCGCATCAACCTGTTCGAATGCTCCTTGAATCATATCGGCGTATAGCTTCCCGGTAACCCGCATTGCATACACAACTGCTTCAAAATCGGCTTTTCTCTGCACCAGACATGAAATATAGGCTTCCATCATTTTGTTGTGGCCTAAATCAATCGTGGAATGGTCTTTGATAAATGACATTGCCTCCTGAGGGACACCCGCCTCACTCAGTTTGTTCATGATCAACTTGCCTTGTTGCGTAGGAAGAAATTCCAGAAAAAACAGGTAGCCCAAATATCCTATCGGATTAAGGTTCTGAACTTGATAAAAGCCATACGCAAGCAATGCCGATGTAGCTGGTAGCGGTCGTTCGGTTGGAATTTTAGATGTGTCTTCTCCCAATACTTTCAAATCATTCAGTGCAAGCCGATCATGCCCATATTCACTGGCGGCGTGTTGGTAGAATCTTTTTATCATCTCTCTTTGGGTGCCGCGGAAGTGGACCGTCGCAAGAGCCTGTAATTGTGGATTTTCTCTTGTATGGTGAAAAATCTGACGCAGCACAGACTTGTAATGGGCAAGAGTAATGTCACCTTTTGCAATACGCACTATTGCTTGGCTTGCCATAAATGCCTGTGCCACGGGCTTAAACGGGACAAGAAAATCTTCCAGCGTAAATTTTTTATTTTCAAATGAGGCTAAGGAGTAATTCATTTCAATCCTCTCGTTTTAGGCAAGTTGAAGCTGTTGACCTAATAATTGTTCGTTTGTGTGTAGAACTGCCTCAACGCAAGGCTTGTAATCTTTCATCACCTTGGCAAATGGAGACCGTACTCTTTCTAGATGTGCTTCATCGGAAAGCACGAGAATCATGGGAATAACTTCGCCATACTCCGGGTGAAATATTTTCCCTCTGAAGTCCCTATAACCTAAATATATAAAGAAGCTAAAAAGATGATCATTACAGTCAATGAAATCAAATTCGACTTGATGTTGCCTAGCCCACCGATACGCTTCTATGGCAATTCTTACTGGCAGAGTAGAACCTCTGTAATGTTGGGAAACCATCAATTTTGTTGAGATGGATGTATGTGAAGGGTGAAATTGGCCGGCCCAATTCATTTGATAAATATCTTCATAATAGCCAAGTTCAGATTTAGACGAGAGGTTAATCCTGTAAGTCCCAACAACCTTCGCAGCATCATCAAAAGCGGCGAGTATATGGCCTTTGTCGTCTAGGGGTTCCTTGATCATCCTGTTGACCTTATCCGCATATCGTTGTTGGCGTTGCATCTCCTCGATATAGACTTCATAGCGAAAACGGTAAACGGCCTCCCTCTCTTCGGGCTTTGTTACCAAGCGAATCTGAATTGCCATAGCTTGTTTCCTCAAATTTATTGATGTGTGGTTCGTCTGTTATTAACTTTTCTTATGAGTTGCTAAGAGTCGGTCCGCGACTTGATGGGTAATAAAGGCTCAAGACGCGAAGGATCGAACCTCCTCAATTGTTTAGCACAAATTATTGCTCCCTAGCTCCCAGGTCATATCCCACTGAGGCTTTGATAACCAACTCATATCCGATAGCTCGCAAAATCGGTAAAAGGGAAGCTCTCGGTCAGAAGTTGGGGTGAAGCCCCTACGCAGTTGTAGGATTACCCCCTGAGGAGACTCATACATATAGCCGGTGAGGCGCTGCCATTCCTTTAGGTGCCATTCTTCCATGTACTCCCGCGTTTTATCTGAAAGTCGGGATGGATTAGTAATTGTAAGTGCTCCGTTGGATAGGGTCTCAGCAGAGTCTCCTGTCGGGAACATCTCGATCACGACTGTTCCATCAGCCATGTACTTGCTCAGAAGCAATTCACCCGTAACCACGCTTGCTCGAATGTCATTGCCTCTTGGAAAGTACTGGATTGCACCATCTTCGGCCCTGTACATTCCTAAAAGGCATGCAGCATCAACCTCTGCAATACCATATGCATGCAGTACTATTAAGCGGACTCCCAAATCTTGGAGATGATGTTCTAGAGCCACTTGGAGTGAACTTGGAAAGTAATATCCACCTGCAACGACCAAAAGAGATGCGGGCAGTAATTCTGTGGCTGAATAAGACAAAAGTAGGTCCGCAATAAAAAGTGGTTGTCCCAAGATAATCGCAGATCGGTTTTCTCTTCTTGCCAAAAGGAGTGCTCGTTTAGCAATGCTTTGGCTTAAATAAGTATCGACCAGGTAGCCGATTGCGGGTAGGCTTATGGTAGCTGGATAAGAATTAATAATGATGGGAGAGGCAGATGAAGTAAATATCTCTCCAAGAGCGGGAAGCGATGGAATAATGAATTCAAATGAAGGTGACGCTGGTTTGATAACGCGGAAGGCATAGGGATCAGAATGCTTGCTTCCAGCAGAGTATGAAAGTACAGAACCTAATGGAATTGTAGATATTTTAGAAACCAAGATAAACATCCTTTACAGTTACAGATACTTTTCCAAGTAAGTAGTCGAGATTATTGATCAGTGATCTCTTACCATCAATTAGGTATACCTTAGGTTTATGTTCGTAGTATCTTCCCCACTGAACGCGCTCCTCGCTCGTGAGAACTTTAGGATCAGCTTCGCATATCTCTTTTAGCTCAATCTTGGCCCGGCGCAGAACCCTTTCTACCTCTCTAGTTGCCGTAATAAGGCAGTGGGGTAGTTTCAGTGCTAAAACGATGAAAATAGGCGAAATTCTTGCTAAGAAGGTTCCCTGGTTTGCCCCTTGACTAGAAAATGCTCCAATCTCGACGAGTTCCGAACGCTTAATTTCTGGAAATAAAATGTCCATTGGCTTTCCGATGTACCTTTCGGAAAACAGTTCAGTAGATATAGCCGGAGTGACTGACAAACAAGCATTAACGGAGTAGTTTCGCGATAGCGTAAGATAGCTTGGGGGGTGCCTAATTATTTGAGCGCCATAGTGATGTCCGTAAACACTTTTTACAAGGGCTTTTGCTTGCTCAAAAAGTACATCCTTACAATCAACAAGGCTTACTGACCAAATGGCATCACCATTAACTTTAGGGTCCTCATAAATGAATTGTTGTTCTATATTATTGAGCATATTGGCTTAGAGCTTGTTGTTAACTTAAGTCTATCAACATCAGGTAGATAAGTGAGGCCACTGGCGTTTCGTCCCCGCTTTCTGGTACGGTTTCCCAATGGAACGAAAAGCTTATAGCGGTTTCCGAGCGAATGAGTAGACGCTATCTAAATTGAGCCAATGTTTACAGGCATTTCAGCATTTATACTCTCTACTCGTCTGTTCGGAAACCGCTATATGACACTGATTGCAACGATCTCGAATGGGAGATTGTCGCTCTCTACTTAACCCTAATGACCGAAGACGCGCCCCAACGCACCTACGACTTACGCGAAGTCTTCAACGGCTTGTGCTGGTTAGATCGTGCCGGGCGCAGCGTGGCGCTTGCTGCCGCACGATCTAACCGCCCTGGTCAGTCGTCTACCAGCAAACCCAGCACTGGATTCGCGCTGAGGTCTTTACCGCCATGAATCAAGAATTACGACGAATTCTGCGCCTGCTCCAAGGCCGGGACGAAAACCCGACGGCAGGCATTATTGACAGCCGCACGCTGCAATCCACGCCGACGAGCAGAATCCCTCTGATTTCGCTTCTTCGACTTCTGCCGCAATACTGTGCCTTCGCGTTTCGACATATTACTCGTAATTCGCGGCGGGCCACGGCGCACAGGCTGTCCACTCGACAATCGTGCGTCGGATTGAGGCTGCCCCTGTGCGGCTGCGTTGGCGATAAATAGAAGAAGGAAGGTGGCATTAAATATTGACTGTATTGTTCTCATAGGCCGTACATTGTTGCCAATTCTTTCTTTTAGCTGGCTGAGAGGAGAAAGGAGGACGCCGCGAAATAAATGACTTTCTCCTATTGTGGCAATGCAATTGTGCAAAAGCGTTTGCGCCTGAACAAACTATTTCACCAGAAAAAACATTAGAGGCAGTTCATGCCCTTAAATCGTTCTTGTGTCTATGCTAGTCTTGCGCTGGCGACACTTTTGCTTTCCATCCAAGACAAGAGACCGGTGTAGGACTTAAAATTTGTAGTTGTGAAGCCTGTTTAGCAAGCCAAATTCACGATGATAAAAATAGAGCAAGGACCGGGCTTTGTCCTGAAGGAAATCTGAATTCTTTCTGAATTCTGAATCACCCAATAAACCTGGCGAATCCACACAGTTATGGCAAATTTTATTGAATTTGGCCCCTTTCGATTAAATTTCAAGGAACGCATTCTCCTGCGTCATGGGAAGCAGGTAACGTTGATGCCTAAAACCATTGATCTCTTAATCCTGCTCGCGACCCATGACCACCAAGTCATCGCCCTAGATTATTTATTGGAGAAGTTGTGGCCTGACGTAATCGTTAGCGAGAACAACCTGAACAAGCATATTTCCCTCTTGCGAAAAGTGCTGGGCGCGCGAGCGGATGGCCAGAGTTATATTGAAACGCTGCCGAAACGGGGCTATCGTTTTAATCCCGATAGCCAGGCGAATGGATATTCAATTTTCTCCTCTGCCGCAAACCACCAGGGTCTCGCCGTCCTGCCTTTTAAGCTGCTGGGCTTTGGTGAAGAAGAAGCGTTTTGGGGACTGGGAATCACCGATGCCCTGATTACCAAATTGGGAAAGCTAAAGCCGCTTACGGTCCGGCCTCTCAGCAATGTCCTGCAATATCAGACTCTGGCAGATGATCAATTAGTGATTGGCCGTGCATTGGATGTGAAGTATCTGCTTGATGGCTGTCTGCAAAAAGCCGGGAATCAAATTCGCGCCTCTATCCACTTACTGGCGATTGACTCCGGTCAAACCCTATACACGGATGTTTTGGAAGGGGACAGGCACAATATCTTTGCCCTTCAAGACGCCATCATCGAACAGGTTATTGAAGTGCTGACACCACAGTTACCGCGGCAAAAACGAACGGAGCTTTTCAGCCATCACACTGCCAATCTGCAAGCCTATAACGCCTACATGGCTGGTCGTTATTTCTGGACGGGAGTAACGGTAGATTTCCTGAACCTGGGGCGCAAACACTTTGACCAAGCTCTTGCACTCGATCCCGATTTTGCGTTGGCGCATTGTGGCCTGGCTGACTATTACGTCCTTATGAGTTGGCAGGGTCATCTTTCGCCGCATCAAGCCATCCCGCCCGCGAAAGCGGCAGCGTTGAAGGCGCTGGAATTGGATGACACCCTGGCCCAGGCACATACCTCGCTGGGGCTAATACAATTGACGTACGACTTTGATTGGGTGAACGCGGAACAATCCTTGCATCGAGCCATTGAGTTGAATGCGAGTGAAGACATGGCATACTTCTGGTTAGCTACTCTCTGCATTGCCACGAGCCGCTTTGCTGAGGCCGCCGCCTATGTACAAGCGGCGAATCAACTTTCTCCACTTTCACCACTGATCCGCTCACTACAAATTATCCTGGAATATTATTCACGCGAGTTTGAGAAGGCGGAAGCTACTGCTACTGAGGTGCTGAGCTTGATCCCGAATTTCCCCGTTCCCTCATTACTATTGGGGCTCGCGCAAACTGCCCACGGAAAATATCAACAGGCGATTGCGGGTCTCGAACAGGCGGCCACCTTGACGGGGCGAATGATTTCGATTCTTTCCGCGCTCGCCTGCGCACACGCACGGGCAGGCAATGCCAGCAACGCCCAAGCGATCATTGTGGAGATGCAGGAGCGGATGGATCGTGAATATGTACAGCCGGGCTTTGTGGCCGTGATCTATGCCGCACTGGACGATAAGGAACAAGCGTTTGCATGGTTGCAGCGAGCCTTTGAGGAACGGCACGGCTTCTTGCTTTACCTCAATGTCGAACCCGCATTTGACCCAATACGGACAGATGCCAGATTCACCGAGTTACTAAATTGTATGGGGCCTATGAAATAATTCGCGCGAGTCCTTCAACTCAATCCGCCCGCAACGCGTCAATCGGATCAAGTGTCGCGGCTTTGCGCGCAGGCAGGACGCCGGACAGCACGCCAATCACGCCGGAAACACCTACGGCAGTAATCACCGCCGCAATCGAAAGATAGGTTTGGAAAAACACGGCAGTAATCACCCTGCCGATGCCCCAGGCGAGCAGCACGCCCATGGTGCCGCCAATTGCGGACAGCACGACGGCTTCGATCAAAAACTGCTTGAGGATGTCCAGACGGCGCGCACCCAAGGCTTTGCGAATGCCGATTTCTTTCGTGCGCTCGCTAACACTGACCAGCATGATATTCATAATCACGATGCCGCCGACCACCAGTGCAATCGCGGGCACTGCAATCGCCACAATAAAAATTGGGCCGAGAAGGCGATCGCGTAAGCCCAGAATAGCGTCCGGTGTGCCGATGCCAAAATTGTCTTTTTCCGAGCCGCTCAATTGTCGCCGTGACCGCATCAAGTACCGGGCTTCTTCGACTGCATCATTAAACTGATCGTCGTTCACCGCATTCGCAATCATATAAAAACTGCGTTGCCGCACGGCGGGGCCGAAGGCTTTGATATAGGTGCGGAGCGGGATCGTGGCAAAGTTGTCTTGCGGCTGGCCGAAGACAGTTCCCTTGGCTACCGCGACGCCAATCACGCGATACGGCAAGCCACGGATAGACACTTCCTGACCCATCGGGGAAATCAACGGAAAGAGCTTGGTGGCCACATCCGCGCCCAGATAGACGACATTCGCGGCAGCTTCGTTTTCAGGTTCAGAAAAATAGCGGCCTTCGGCTACCTCCAGGTTTTCGATTTCGGCACAATTCGGCGTCGTGCCATCTACACGCACGCTTTCCACGGTGTCACCACCACGCTTAATATCCGCCCCAGAGGCGTTCGCTTTCGCGCCAATGCTGCCAATCAACTTCGCGCGGGAACGAACGTAATCATAATCCTCAAAGGTGAGTTCTTTGTTGCGCCGCTGGGCTAAGGTAATCGCGTCGGTGTTCTTGAAATCATCGAAGTTGAAGCGGCGAATCGTGAACGTTTTCGACCCGATGCCCGCGATCTTTTCTTCGACGTATTGATTGAAGCCTTGAATCAACGAAACAACGACGACCACCGCCGTCACGCCGATAATCATGCCGAGCAGGGTAAGCGCAGAGCGTAATTTGTGCGCCCAGATGGCATCCAGGGCCAGCTTAAAAGTTTCGGAGAAGTTCATAGCGATAACGACGGGAAGCGTGAAAGTTAAGTTACGAGAATTGGCGCAGACGTGGTTTTGCGTTTATAATCAACGCGCCCACAAGGAGAATGCCATTATGACTATCGGAATCACTGAAGCTGTTACCACACTCAATCCCTTCCGGCCTGAGTTGCGCAAGTTGCCTCCGCTGCAAACCGGCGACCGCCTGACGCGCAGCGAGTTTGAGCGCCGCTATCATGCAATGCCCAACGTGAAGAAAGCCGAATTGATCGAAGGAGTCGTGTATATGCCATCCCCTGTTCGCCACACAGATCATGGAAAACCTCATTTTCACTTCATCACCTGGTTGGGTGTCTATGTTGCCAACACCCCAGGCATTGACGGCAGTGATAATGCCACCGTGCGCCTAGACCCGGATAACGAACCGCAACCCGATGTCTTACTGCGATTAGAAACGAAGGATGGCGGCTTTTCTAACATTGACGAGGATGGTTATATCGAAGGCTCGCCCGAACTGATCGTGGAAATCTCGGCCAGCACCGCCTCGTATGATTTGCACGACAAATTCAAAATCTATCGTCGCAACGGCGTCCAGGAATACGTGGTCTGGCGCGTGTACGACGGCGAGATTGATTGGTTCCGCCTGGAAAAAGAAACGTATGTGCGCGTGGCAGCCGATGCCGAGGGAATCATTCGCAGCCAAGTGTTTCCGGGGCTGCAACTGGATGTCAATGCGATGCTCAACGGCGATTTGGCGCGTGTGCTGACCGTGCTTCAACAAGGCTTAGGCACGCCCGAACATCAAGCGTTTGTCACTCAACTCACCACCCCGCCAACAGCATAATCCTTCACAACGACGCCCGAATCACGCCACCATCAATCGGCAAAGAAACTCCCGAAATATAACTCGCTCGTGCGGAAGCGAGAAACGCCACCGTGTCTCCCACCTCCTGCGGCTGCCCAAAACGACGCAAGGGCACATCCGCTGCCGCTTTCTCATAATATTCTTCGAGTGTAATGCCCTGCTCTTTGTGCCGCACCTCGGCTAAATGCGTTAAGCGATCCGTCAGGCAAAAGCCCATCAACACCGCATTCACGGTGATGTTATCCGGGCCGAGTTGATTCGCCATCGTCTTGGTCAAACCGGATAAGCCGGAGCGCAACGTGCTGGAAATCGTCAACTCGTCTACGGGCTGTTTCGCCACCATCGAAGTCAGATGAATGATGCGTCCCCATTTGCGGTCTTGCATACCGGGAATCACCAGCCGCGATAAGCGCACGACATTCATCAAAGTAGAGTCAACCCCGGAATGCCATTGCTCGTCGGTCAAGTCCATAAACCGCGCCACGGGTGGCCCGCCGGTGTTGGTCACTAAAATATCTACCTTGCTGAAACGTTCGAGCGTGCGGATATACCAATGCGCCAGATCGGCTGGAATAGAGACGTCTGCCGGAACAGCCAGGACGTCTCCGCGCAGGGCGATGTCCGCGCGCGCCTTATCCAGTTCGAGCAAATTGCGCGCGCAGATCGAAACCTTGCAACCTTCCGCCGCCAGCGCCAAAGCACAGGCTTTGCCAATGCCTTTGCTGGCGGCAGCGATCATGGCGACTCGATTTTTAAGTTCGAAGTTCATTTCGGCTTTATTTCATGGGGGAGTAATCGGTCGCGTCCATATACACGGATTCAACTTTGCTGACGATTTTGCCATTAACTTCAGAAGCGGCAGCCACCTTTTTCCATTCAGGATCATTGCGGAAGTCATCCCAGTTTTTCTTGGCCGCATCCCGGCTCTCGTGCGAGATAATGTAAATCAACGTGTTTGATTTCTTCGGATCATCCTGCGGAACCCAGTAGCCGACGTTCGTCATGCCATGCTTTTTGAAAAGCTTAGTGGTGTGATCCCGAAAGCGCGCTTGCAAATCCGGCAGCTTGCCTTCGTTCGTGTAATAGGTGCGCAGTTCAAAGACTCGATTCTTGGCGGCGGCGGCGGCTTCGCTTGGCGTTCCGCGCCCCAGCCCAAAGCCTACGGCAAGACCAAATCCAACTAAGACAACAGCGTAAATAATATTTTTCATCGGGTGCTCCTCGAAAAATGTACAGCAAACTTGCCAGTTTGCTGACGTATTGATGGGCGATATGCCAGGGAAAGCAACAACAAACTTGCCAGTTTGCTGTAGAGTATTACTTGATATTGATCTTCAACGTTTTCGTTCTCTGGCCATCCACAATCACAGTCAAATCAACCTCACCGCGATTGTCGAGGCCGGCGGGAAGCTTGATATTAACCTGATCGAGGCCAAAAAAACCAGGTGCGACGTCAGCATATTCCACGGGGATCGTTACGCCGCCGATTTCGACACTGACATTCGCCTGACTGCTGCGATAGCGCCAGCCCGTGCCATACAACTCTATGAAGACATCTTCGGTCGTCGGACTGAAATCAATCGGTTTGGTCACATAACGACTCGTCGCCGTATCTAATGCAACAATTTCTTCGCGCGGCGATTGCACGCCATTGCGCACGCGAATCGCTTTGCCGACCGCGGCACCGACCCCATCGGCATTGCCGGTAAACAAGCCCGGCGTGATCGCAGTGATATTAATCGTGCCACCCGATTGTTCGCCGAGCGCGTTACGAATCGTCACGGTCGCCATGCCGGTCGCCGTGCCATTCGGAATCAGGTAGTTGATCTGATTCTGCCCGACGAAGAACAAAGGCGCTAACCGATTTGTGCCTTGACTGTCCCGCACTGTCACCGTAGTGCCCGCCAAGGAAGTTGGCAAGGGCGCACTGGTTGCGGGCGCGCCAGTACTCGAAGACGAGAGATTGACACCAAAGACCGAAACAATCGAATCCTGCGCGACATTCGTGCCAAGATAACTGGCACCGGACACGGAAGTCGCCGTCGTCAGCGTGCGCAGCCGATACATCCCGCGCCCGTGCGTCGCCGCGACTAAATTCCCGGTCGCGTTTTGATACCGCAGCATAAACACCGCGACTTTCGGCAAGCCATTCGTCAGGTGCAGCCACGTCGCGCCGCCATCCGTGGTTTGAAACACGCCGATGTCCGTACCAATCCAAAGGCGGCTATTATTGTTGGGATCAAGCGCGACGGAAGTGACCGGCACATCGGGCAAATTGCCGCTGATATTCGTCCAGGCCGTGCCGCGATCTGTCGTGAGAAAGACGTGTCCCAACGTCGTCGGCGTATTCGCCTCAAAGCCGGAATAGACGACGACCGCCCGATTCGGATTATTACTGTCGGCGGCAATATCGCTCACAAAGCGATTGGGCAAGGGCGCTTTTGTGACATTGGTAAAAATAGCTGAAGCTAACGACCCCGCGTTGCTCGTCACTTGTACCGTACCATCCGCCGTGCCGACCCAAACAATTTCGACGGCGGGCGAAGTTGAATTGTCCACTTTCGGATGCGCGGCAATCGTAGTCAGGGTGCCAGCGCCTTTCGTCAGGTCTTGCCCGAAGCCATCCGTGCTGGCTCCTAACCCCGTCCATGTTGTTCCGCGATTGGCAGAACGGTATAGACGATGGGTGCCAAAATAAATGACATTACTTGTATTACTATCAGTGAAAGCCTGGTTCAAGGCCATGGGCGCATAAAAGCTGACCCGATCCGTAGGATTTAGACGTCCCTGAGCTGCAGTACAAGAGCGGCAACCAATATTGCTCCAAGTTTGCCCACCATTGATCGAACGGAGGGGAGTAAGAAACCCTGTGTTGTTGTAAATCGTGTGATAGAGCACTTGCGGGTTCGACTGATCAATCAAACAAAACCCTCCATCGCTTCCTCGGAGTTGTGTCCAACTCAGTGTGCCTATATGCCGATTGGTACCGTTGTCCTGCGTGCCGCCAATGAGATAGTTCGCGTCAGTAGGATGTAACGCCACTGATTGGAACTGCGTCAAACTTAAGCCAGCATTCAAGGAAGTCCAATTGATGGTATTGCCAAGCGCTGCGTCTGTGCGCCAGATACCACCATCATTGCCCGTAAAGACGATGTTGGGATTATTCTTCGCCACGATGACAACATGCGTATCAGGATGTAAAGTCAGGCCGTTCATATCTGCCCAGGTTTGGCCCCCATCTTTGCTCCGCACGACACAGTTTGCCCCCAAGTCGTAATTAAATTGCCCACCATAGTAAACGTTGTTGGCATTGGTAGGATCAATGGCAATCGCCATGTTGTAACCAGCTTGCGGTAGCTCCGAATCTTCTGTGGGTGGGGTCGTGACTTGTACCCAGGTGTCCCCGCCATCTGTTGATTTGTAGAAACCTAAAATCGTGCTGTTGCTTGCTTGCGCAAAAGAGGCATAGAGAGTAGTTGCTGTCGCAGGGGCAATCGGCGGCCCGACAGCAACCGAACAGCGAAAGAATTCCGGGTTCGATCCCGTCGCATTGGCCACCCCATTTGTCAGTTTTTCCCAGGTTCCCGGTTCCCCGCCAGCTTTTGAGCGATAGATGCCGCGCGAACGAATCGCGGCATAGACAATGTTGTGATTGAGCGGATCAATCGTGATGTCATGTGCGCTTTGCACGCCACCACTAGCATCAGGATCAACGTTACGCCACGTTGCGCCGCCATCGGTTGATTTCCAAACCCCTTTTTGTTTGCTGCCCTCAACGGTTTCTACGCCCTCAGAAGCCGAAGCTGTGCTGCCAATAGTGGTTGCCGCAAAAATGATATTGGGAGTAAGGGGATCAATCACAATGCGGGGAATCGCCGCGTTAGCAAAAACAGGTTTCTGTGGCGCTAACGTGGAAATGGGGCCGACAATCACACTCCAAGTTGCCCCGCCATCAGTGCTTTTTAGTATCCCCGCGCCATAATAGCTATCCGCGCTCCGATTGCCTTCGCCCGTACCAACATAAATGGTATTAGGGTTCGTCGGATCAATGGCGATGGAACCGATTGCTTGCGAAGGTTGGTTATCAATCAATGGTGTCCAGGTTTGTCCATTGTCATTGGAACGCCAAATACCACCTTGTGCGCCCCCAACATAAACGGTTTTGTTGCTGCTGCCATCATATTGCGGGTGGAGGGCAATAGCGGTAACACGTCCTGAATAAACGCCTGCAAAAGGGAGACCGACAGGAACATTGAGCGGTTGGGGACCGAGTGGCGTCCACGCCTGATCGTCGGTTTCAATGCGGGCGAATTCACTGGCGAAGCGGGGGCTTTTGCGTAGACGCCGTTCTTCGCGGTCGGCTTGCTCGACCGCATTTTGTCGGGCGTGAGCAGGAATCGTTTGCAACGGATAGGCGCGCTCTGCATAAAACGAATCCAGCGCGTTACGCCCGCCTTCGCGTTCCCGTTCGATGATAGATCGTTCTTCGCGTGTTTCGTTTTTCCACGCGGAAAGGGCGAGATAGCCCACAGCCAGGCCAATGCTTGCAAGAAGGAGCAAGACCAAAACAGACTTCTGCTTTTTTATCATTTGAGATTCTCCTGTTTACGACTGGGGAGGCGCATTTGGTATCACTTAACGCTGACACAAATCTTAAGCGATGAAGGTCGAACGGTCAAACGCCCCACCCAAGCGCCTTTGCTGCGTTTCCCAGTCCTATGTTATGCTCGCGCGCACGGTGAGGTACCTTATGAGCGCCAGACAAAAAGACCTGTTGAAGTACATCGAATACCCCGAATCGGATGGACAACCTATGGGCGAAACTGATGCACACCGCAAGCTGATGAGTTACTTGATTGCCATGCTCGAAATCTACTTTGCGCCCGAACCAGAAGTCTACGTGTCTGGCAATCTGATGTGTTACTACGTCGAAGGGGATCCGCGCCAAAGCATCTCACCTGATGTGTTCGTGGTGCGTGGGGCGGCCAAACACGAGCGCCGCATCTATAAGTTTTGGGAAGAGCCTGCGCCACAGGTGGTGTTGGAAATCTCGTCGCGGAAAACCCGCAAAGATGATTTTGGCTGGAAGAAGGAGTTATATGCCTGGCTCGGCGTACGCGAGTATTTTGTCTTCGATCCTAAGTACAAACTGAAACCGCCGTTGCGCGCCTTTCGCTTACGTGGTCAGGAATTGGTGGAAGAAGTTGTGACAGGCAATCGCGTTACGAGTCAGGAATTGGAGTTGGAATTGGTGAATGATGGCAAAACGCTACGGCTCTTCCATCCGCAGACCGGCGAATTTTTGCGCACCCCCCCCGAAGAATTCGCCGCGCGCCAACAGGAAGCCATTGCACGCCAACAAGCCGAAATCCAGGCAGCGCAGGCAGTGGGACGCGCCGAACACGAAGCCGCGCGCGCCGAACGCCTTGCCGCCAAACTTCGTGAACTCGGCCTTGATCCTGAGCAGATATAGTCATTGGGCCTTTGCAATTTGTCGCTTGTCAGTGGTCATTATCAGCGGTACCCGCTCCTCACTCCGAGTGGCGAAGAACAAATGACCTATGACCAATGATTACTGAATATTGATCCGTAGCGTGACGGTCGTGCGTAGTCGGCAGTTGTGCCTGGTTCGACGGAGCAAACGCTTCGGCAGTGACCAGCTTCACGCCGAACTACGCCACTAAGCGTTGTCGCTATGTTATTGCAAACGTGGTGTGAAGCGAAAATGTAGGGCAACCTGGCCAGGTCGCTCTTCATTACAAACAACTATGCGGCTCTGTTTGACAGAACCGCATAGTCGAAGAAGTGAATTGTTTAGAGGCGAGCTTACGACGCTTTCTTTTTCGCTTTGGCGTTTGTCGTCAGGACTTCAATCGCTTTTTTCAGAATCAAATCCTCCGCTGGTTTTGTCGCCCCCACAGGTGCAGGCGCTGGCGTCGGAGTCGGAGTCGCATTTGCCGTAGGCGTCGGCGATGGTTCCGTATCGGCATCATCCGGCAGGAACGCCGCCAAATCCTGGCGCTTCACTTCTACCCCTGGCAACACGCCATCTGGGAAGAAGAACCGTCCGCTGGGCGAAGCATAGCGTGACGTCGTCAATAACATGGCTGAGCCATCATCCAGCGGGAATAATTGCTGCGCGGTGCCGACGCCGAAAGTTCGCTCACCGACGACCTCTCCGCGTTTGTTATCCAAAATCGCTGCCGCAACAACTTCTGCCGCGCCCGCCGTGGTGTTATCAATCAGCACAGCCAACGGCAAATCGGTGATCGCATTTTCCGGTTTGGCTTCGTAAGTGTTGAGCAATTTTTCTTTGCGCCCGACGACTTTGGCAATTGTACCGGAGGTGAGGAAGTAATTGGCGACCGTCACGCCCGTTTGCAAATCATCGCCCGCCGAGCCACGCAAATCTAAAACAATCTTTGTCGCACCGCGTTTAATCGCATCTTTGAGAGCGGCTTGTACGGCCTCTGCCTGACCTTGCAAAACAGGCACTTTGATATGACCGATTTGCTGTTCCATCAATAGCATTTCCGGTTTCGGCAATGTGACGGGAGCGCGCGTGATTTTCACCTTCTCATTAGCTCGTGTACGCGTGCGCAAAAAGGTCAATTCAACCGTCGTACCCGCTGCGCCGGAAAGCAAGGCGTTCGCATCAATCAAATCAATATCCTGCGTCGCATGCCCGTCAATATACTCAATGACATCGCGCGGACGAACCCCGGCTTTGTCAGCCGGAGAATTCGGCACGACGGAAATAACATACGCAAAACGTTGAACGGAACCCAGCATCAATCCGGTCATATCAGGATATTTGCCTTTGTTCGACTGATAGTCTTTGAGTTGTGCCGGAAGCAAGTAGGAGCTGTACGGATCAAGTCCATCCGTCAAACCACGTAACGCCCCAACCCGAACTTTGTTGAGGTCGGGCTTTTCGACATAATCATTGACGATATGCCGCACGACTTCCTCAAAAATCCGGAGTTGTGGATACGGGCCGGGATTCGCTACGACACGTCCGAACGAGGAACCCGACAACATCCCACCAACAATGGCGTAAAATGCGATCAAGCCGGAAATAGTGATCAGGGTTAGCTTGGTGCGAATAGACATGCGCGATTACTCCTGTGGAAAACATCTGGCAGTAGTCGCAGGGACGTGACTAACTGCGGGTACATCAAAGGCATCCGAATGATAGCTTACGGCTTCCGCCTGGCGCAAGCGCGAAGTCATTTTAGCCGTGGTAGTGCACAATCCGGGCAAAACTTTCGGCCTCTAAACTCGCGCCCCCGACCAACGCGCCATCAATATCCGGCGCAGTCATGAGTTCCGCAATGTTTTCAGGCTTCACACTGCCGCCATACAAAATGCGCAAGCCGCCCGCCAATGTGGCACCGAATTTTTCGGTGAGCCAGGAGCGCAGGTACGCGTGCATTTGTTGCGCTTGCTCAGGGCTGGCGGTGCGCCCTGTGCCGATGGCCCAGACCGGCTCGTAGGCGATGACAAGCCTGGCCACTTCGGCGGCGGTCAGCCCTGTCAAATCATTGACCAATTGGTCGTTAACGACCTGCTCGGCTTGGCCGGCATCCCGTTCGTCCAGCGTTTCGCCGCAACACAAAATCGGCGTTAAGCCAAACTGGAGCGCCGCCCGCAACTTACGATTGATGAAGGCATCGGTGTCGCCGTACATTGCGCGCCGCTCGGAATGGCCGATGATAACGTGGCTGCAACCTGCGTCTTTGAGCATATCGCCGCAGATTTCGCCCGTGTGTGCGCCGTGCTTGAGTTGATCGGAAAGGTCTTGCGCGGCGACTTTCACATTCGAGCCTTCCAGTCGGTCAGCGACGGACTTAAGCGCGGTGAAGACGGGGGCAATAACGACTTCGCAATGATTGGCGTTTGAAACCAATGGTTTCAGCGCAACCGCCGTGGCGACAGCTTCGCTGATGGTTTTGAACATTTTCCAGTTCCCTGCAATAACAGGTTTCCGCATTGTTGGTTTGATTCTCCTCTTCAGTTATCGAAAAATTCCCGCTGGCAACCCGGCACGCCGCCCTTCTTCCTGCAAGGCCATCATCTGCTCGGTTAAAATTGCCAAGCGTGCTTGTGTCGCCTGATAATCGCCACCGACACCGCCCAATTCATCGCGCAAACGATTCAGATAAAAGCCATCGGCTGCGCCATTGTTGGGATAAAACAGAATGCCGCCGCGCCCGCTCAACGGAGGATAATTCAACGTCGAATTGATCTGGGTTTGCAAGCGATTGACGCGCTGTTGTAACACGTCCGCGCGTGCCTGTGCATCCTGTAGCTCACGTTGCAAGGCCAAAAAGCGCTCACGGTAATACTCCATATTCGGTTCGCCATTTTTCAAAGTTGGCGACATCGCTTGAATCTGGAATCCGTATTCGCGGCCTTCATCCAAAAGTTGATTAACAGCCGCTTGTGCGGCGCGCGCTTCGGCACGATAAGCGCGCGCATTTCCCTTCAGCTCCGCCACGCGCGCATTGGTGGCATTTAAAGCATTCGCATCTGCGTGAAAGATGTTGTTGCGCGACTGTGTGGCAGCGAGATCAACCTCGTCTGCCCGCCGTTCTAAGTCGCGGACGCGCTCGCGCGCTTGTACCAGGCGAGCATTCCAATCCCGCTCTGCTGCGAGAAACTTTTCATCTGTCTGGGCTGGCGGCGTCGGTTTTGCCGCCGCCTGTTGTGGGATGAAATGCTCTGCGCGGTCAGGATGCGCCGCACGCCATTTCACTACATCTTCGGTGGTGAGTGTCGGGCGCGCGGACTGGGCTAGCACAGTGGTGGCAAACAAAAGCATGCTACCAATTAACAAAGAGCGATATTGCATTTTCATAGTTTGTCTTGATCCTTTCCGATAAATCTCATGAACTCAAGAAAGTATCAATTAGGGCAAACAAACCAAAACAAAGCAAAAGGCAAAGGACAACAGTAAATTAAGGAAGGTTGCACCGCTTTAATGTAAAAGAGATAGAAAAAAGAAAGTGCCGACCTTTTGTTTTTTGATATTTGCTTTTTGCATTATTTTTCTGTCAGTGCTGCGACACCTGGCAGCACATCTCCCGCCAACAATTCCAATGTCGCGCCGCCGCCGGTCGAGATGTGCGAAACCTGATCTGCCAGCCCAACTTCGTGAATCGCAGCTACGCTGTCACCGCCGCCGATAATCGAAGTGGCGTCATTCTTTTCCGTCGCTTCGGCGACGGCGTGCGCCACGGCGCGTGTGCCTTGGTCAAAAGGCACTTTTTCAAACAACCCCATCGGGCCATTCCAAATCACCGTTTTGGCGGATTTGATGATTTCAGCATACGCAGTTTGCGTGGCCACGCCAATATCCAAGCCCATCGCCTCCGCAGGCGTCGCATCAATGCTAACCGTCTTCGCATTAGCACCATCATTGGGATTCGCGGCAATGACGTGATCGCTCGGCAACTGTAGGTTCACGTCTGTTTCTTTAGCCGTGGCTTCTAGTTGCTTGGCCAAGTCGGTTTTGTCCGGCTCGACCAGCGATTTGCCGACGCCCAAGCCACGCGACAAGAAAAACGTGTAGGCCATGGCCCCGCCAATTAACACCGCATCGGCGGATTTGAGCAGGTTGGCAATGACCTGGATTTTGTCAGAGACTTTCGCGCCGCCCAAAATTACGACAAAGGGACGCGCCGGAGCTTCGAGCGCGCCGTACAAATACCGCAACTCCTTCTCCATCAAAAAGCCCGCCGCCGCCTGTGACACTCGATGGGCAATACCTTCCGTCGAAGCGTGGGCGCGATGCGCCGTGCCAAACGCATCGTTCACATACACGTCACAAAGCTTGGCCAAGCTGGCGGCAAACCCCTCGTCGTTAGCTTCTTCCTCTTTGTAAAAGCGTACGTTTTCCAACAGCAAAACATCCCCATTCTTCATCGCCGCCACCGCCGTTTCGGCAGGCTTGCCAATACAATCGCTGACCAGGGGGACATCGCGTTCGAGCAATTGGGACAACCGATTGGCTACAGGTTTGAGCGAATACTTCAAATTGCGCTCGCCTTTGGGGCGTCCCAGGTGCGAGGCCAAAATGACCTTCGCGCCTTTATCTATGGCAAATTGGATCGTCGGAATCGCGGCAGTGATCCGCGTGTCATCAGTAACTTGCCCGCCTTCTAGTGGAACGTTGAAATCCACGCGAATGAAGACGCGCTGCCCGGCTAAATCCAGGTCTCGAATCGAAAGTTTCGGCATTCTCTACTCTCCACCAGAAAAATCAACGGGCTAGCAAGGGGGGCTAGCCACGCCTGACTTAGCTGTTTCCGTTGTTTTTCTTCTTATTTTTGTCTTTATCTTTGTCTTTATCTTTGTCCTTGTCCTTGTCTTTATCTTTGTCGGCGTGTTCTTTGTCTTTATCTTTGTCCGTTGATTCAGTGCTCTTGTTGGCGTCTTCCGGCTTCTTCTCGCCTTCTTTCTTCTCGCCTTCTTTCTTCTCGCCTTCGCCTTCTTTCTTCTCACCAGTGGCTGCGGTTGCGTCTGCGGGCTTGAATTCAGCGAGCCATTCGACATCAATTGAGTCGGCTTTGCGCTTGTCTTTTTCGGTCATTAACCATTTGCCCCGTTCGTTCCAACCTTCGCCGCCGTTTGGTTCGGTATGGCAAAACAGGCAATCTTTGGCACCAAACGCAGAGGCCTTACGGACAAAGGGCGGATAAGCTTCGGTGCGAAACGCCGTCGTCAGGAATAGGCCCAAAACTGCCATTGCTGCGATTACTTTCACAGTTTTTTTCATGAAATACTTCCTCTCCTCGAAATTTGAGATTTGAAATCTGCGCTTATGCTTCGTCGTCTTCGCGCCCCAAAAGCTGACGAAAGAGCTTTCGCTTTCCCACATCTTCCGGCGCGACGACAGCCGTAGCAAAACATTGATGGGCGACGCGTTGTACATCCAAAAGCCACTCGGCTTCGATGACATAAAACCTGTCGCCCTGGGCAATCCATTGGCGATCCGGGTATTGATGCTCCCATTCGACTTTCACAGCATTTTGCCAGAAAGAGTTTCGTCCGGTAATTTCGACCCTGATCGGCTTTTTCATGTTCATCTATGCGCCGGGGGCCGCTTGGCTCCACAGCGCGGTGCATTCGATGCTGGCCTATCTCTAGGCAGTTACATCTTACCGTTCTGGGTGGGTGGTTCGCAAGCGGCGGCTTCGGCCATAAAGTTTATCAATTGCGTCATAAGCCCGGTGGCAGATCGGGCGGAGGAAAGGAGGAGAGGAGCAAGGTAGCAAAAATGTTGTAGTGTGATTGCTCTTGTTATTTACAATTAGTCATTGGTCATCAGTCATTAGTTAGGGCACAGGCCGTGCTACCGCGATAACAAATGACCAATGACCACGCAACTGTTTATTGCATACTCAGAGTAGGCTGATTATTACCGTCGCGCCGTCTGATAGTTTCTGACCGCGCAGAAGGCGTGAATTCCTGTATAGACCGTCATCGGAACCCACCAGTAACGGCTGCCTTTTTTCCGCAGTTTATGGCTGCTCAAAACGGCGAGGGCGTTCGTCGCGGTGGTGAAGGCATAGACAGCCGGACGTCCGGCACTCACAAAAGGCCGTAACACTGGATTTCCTTCGCGGCAGGTGAACCCGCGCGGACAGTTTTGCAACGCGTAATAGGAGCTTTCGATGTCTAGTACGGTGCTGGCTTGCAGGCCGATCATCAGCGCATAGAACTTTTTATCAAAGACCTTTTTCTCGGTGACGGAGCTTGGCTCGAAAGGCTTTGTCACCGCCTTTCGTTGTTCGGTCTCGCTGGTAAGTTGATTGTCCGTTGAGGCCGTGCTGGGCGAAATCGGCGTTTGGGCCAACAGCGTAAAGGGAAGCAGGAGCAGTAAGAAACCAAGGTAACGCATATTTTCGGCCTTTCATCAAAGCGAAGTTTTGGTGGCAAGAAGAGAAGTTGCGGCTCTAGCCATAGAACCGACGTCACACAATTTCGACATAATGAATGCTTGGCCAAATCCAGAATCCCCTCTCGAAAAATGTGCAGCAAACTTTCCCGTTTGCGGTGGGCTTCACTTGCGAGCCGTCTTGCGGGTCAACAGCAAACTTCCGGTTTGCTGTTCATTTGGTTCTCCTCCTCATAGTTCCCTTCTCTTGATCGTGTCTCAACCTTGTGCTAGTTTGCCTCTCGTCTTCACAGAGCATTCCCGCCGCTATCCGAATTCAGGGTCAATCGTCACTAACGCGGCAATATTTTGGGAGGGAACCGTGTTCCAAGTTCAGACTACGAGAAATCAAAAACGCTATGACGCCATTATCATCGGCTCCGGCGCTTCCGGCGGCATGGCGGCCAAAGAGTTGACGGAAAAAGGGATGGAAGTCTTAGTTCTGGAAGCCGGCCCGCCCGTCAACCCGGCGCGCGACTTCTCCATGCACACGTGGCCGTACGAAGATATGTATCGCGGCCTTGGCCCGCCCGGCTGGAAGGCCAAAGAGCAATGGATGGAAGATACAGCAGGCCATTTTAGCCGTCACTTTTACGTCAAGGATTCCGAGAACCCGTACACGACCGAACCCGGTAAGCCATTCCTCTGGGTGCGCGCGCGCATCGTCGGCGGCAAGACGCTGCACTGGGGACGATTGTCGTGGCGCTATTCCGATCTGGATTTCAAAGCCGCGACGCACGACGGCTTCGATGTGGATTGGCCGATTGATTACCAAGAAATCGAACCGTACTACGACAAAGTCGAAGAGTTCGTCGGCGTCAGCGGCAACCTGGATAATTTGTGGTATCAGCCGAACGGCAAATATCTGCCGCCGATGAAGCTGACCTGTGGCGAACATCTGCTGAAAAAAGGCTCTGAGAAATTAGGTCGTCCCGGCATCACGTCACGCGTTTCGATGCTGACGGCAGCCAAGCCAATCCATAAGAAATACAATCGCGCCGTTTGTCATTACTGCGGCCATTGCGGTGACGGCTGTGATGTCGGCGCAATGTTCAGTTCGGTTTCAGCGACGTTGCCGGTTGCCGCTGCGACAGGCAAGATGACGTTGCGTCCCAATTCAGTAGTGCGCCACATCAACGTAGACCCCAAAACAGGCAATGCCAAAGGCGTCGCAGTCGTGGATCGCGTGACGTTTCAGGAGCTGGAATTTCAAGGCAAAGTCATCATCGTCGCGGGTTCGACGCTGGAATCTACGCGGCTCCTGCTCAACTCAAAATCGCGGCAACATCCTCATGGCTTGGGCAACTCTTCCGGGGTGCTTGGTCACTATCTGGTTGACCATTTTGGCGGGATCAGTGGTCAGGGTGTCTTTCACACGCTGGCAGGCCGCGAGCCAGTAAATGAGGACGGCAAGGCCGCCGGCTTATTTGTACCGCGCTTTCGCAATCTCGACGCCAAAACGAAACATCCGAAATTCTTGCGCGGCTATGGCTTTGAGTGCAGTTCCGGCATGGGAAGAAACCCAGATGCAGGCCGCTTCCCCGGCTTCGGCAAACAATTCAAAGAAACGGTGCGCAAATGGAGCACTGCGCCAGTGTATATGACGACGCGCGCCAATATGCTGTCGCGCTTTGAAAACTTCGTCGAAATTGATCCTGGCGGAACCGTAGACGCCTGGGGCATTCCCGTGCTGAAAATTCACATTCAGCATTCCGACAACGAACGCGAAATGGCGAAGGACGCCGCTGGATGTATTGAGGAAACACTGAAAGCCGCCGGAGCCGAAATCATTTCGGTCGGCGGCCAAATGACCGCCCCCGGCAAGATTATTCACGAACTCGGCACCGCACGGATGGGCAACGATAAAAAGACTGCCGTGCTGAACAAATGGAATCAAACGCACGATGTCAAAAACGTCTTCGTAACGGATGGCGCAGCCTTTGTTGGCGCAGCGAATCAGAACCCAACGATCACGATTATGGCCTTGACGATGCGCGCCTGTGATTACATCGCGGATGAAATGAAGCGCGGGAATTTGTGATTTTTAGCCTGTAGCGATTGGCCCGAAAAATTTCTTGGCTAATCGCTACGGGCTAACGGCTAATAGTTCTTACCCGGAGAAATCAATGTTCGTACCAGAAGATAAGCAAGCCTCAGCGAGAACAGCGCCTGGCCCCAAACCATCCGCCAAACTGTACTCCATCTTTGCGCTGCAACGTGACAAAGCGTTTACGGGCGAATTTGAAACCAGCAAGAGCAAACATAAATTCACGTTTGCGCCGCAATCAGCACGGCTGGAAAACGGTAAACTACAATTGCTCGGCACATTCAGCAGCGGCACGCGCAAAGTTCCGCATGTCATTGCGACGCTCATTGCTTCGCAAGGCGGACTGGGTACAGTTCCTACCGCAATCAATGAGCGTCCGGTAAAAATGCCTTCGGGATTGCCCCTGACCGAAGCAACAGAGATACGCGGCTTTGTCGGGGCGCTCTACTTTCAGCTTTCGCCCCTCAAAGCCAGCGCGCTGGGACTGGCGATTGATATGAGCAAAGTGCAATTGAATGCGCGCTTATATCCGACCAGCGAAATTGAACGCGACTTGCAAGTGCTCTTCTCTGATGTCGTGATGGCCGCTTATCGCAACGAGGCGGAGAACAACGACGCCGCCAAACTCGTCGCAGCAATCAATCAAATTCTCAAAGCAGCTTAATTACTGTTGCGTGTCGCCGTTTGCTGGAACGTGCTGCCATTGGCGCGCTTGAGATTGGCGGTGACTTTTACCTGTGCGCCTTTGATCTGATTTCCCACTTCGGTAAAGCTGAAACGTACTTCGCCCTGGCGAGCGTTGCCCGCGATAACGGCGCTACGCTGAATTTTGTTCTGCGTGCCTGCCACAGTTGCCTCAACCAAAAAGTTTGTCACGGTGACACCGGCAGGAAGCTGGAGTTGCCAGCCGCTTGCGACCCGATGAAGATTGGACGCGCTGGAGATTTTCAGATTCGTAATGTCCAATTGCACGGGCGTATTATCCGGGAGGACAGGCTTTGGTGCGGGCTTCGGGCTGAAGGTGGCGGATCGTTTGTCTTCCCGCGTTAGCACCGCCGTGTTTGCATTATCTCTCAGAGTAGCCTTGACCGTAACCGTGACCTTGCGCACTTCATTCTCCACTCCGATACCCTCGCCGCCGTTAAAGCTGCGTTGATTGCTCAAGGCTAAGGCGTTCTGCGTCTGAATTTGCCCATTGGCTTTTTCGACTTCCAATTTAAGATCGAATTGCGTGACTTTGAAGTTTGTCGGTTCAAACACATCCCAGCGCAAATCGGTAAACACGCGACCGCTGTCAGCAAACAAAGAAAAATTCTTGATGGTCACTTTGGCTGTATCCGGGCCAGTCGAACCAACCCCTGCTCCAATCGCCGGGGTGACAAGAGTGGGCGAAAAGTTTTGCAATTCGACACAGCCCAGCGCGTTATGGACGACCTTGACACTGGCTTCGGGCGTCCGTAATCCCTTCTTATTGAGCGCCCCTTTTAAGTCAACTTTAGCTTTGCGCGCCGTCAGCCCCGCATTGAGCAAGCCGGTCAGTTTGTCGCCTTTTTCATTGATGGCGGAAACCTCAAGCACAAAATTGGCAGCGGTGCAGGGCAAAGGGCCAGGGCTATTCCATGCGACCTCGACAGCAGAATCATTGCCTTCTCCCACGATTCTTCGATCCGTCGTATTTACTGGAATCGGCGGGAGCGGATTGGCGAAGGCAATGACTTCCGTGTGCAGTGTCTTGACATCCTTGAAATCGAATTCAAAGTTGCGGGAAAGCTTGATCGTAGCGGTACGTTTATCAACCCCAACGGTGACGCGGTTCTCGACATTGTCTATCCCTAAATTCACCTTCGCGACGATCTGCAACGAGGTCAATTTGAGTTCCGGTTTGGGCGGGTCCATCGTCCAATCCACTTTGACCAGCACCCCATCATTCGCCTCATTGATGACTGCATTCGTGATGCGAATCTTAATACCGCAGGCAGCAGGACAACTGCCCGCTAACTCGACTTGGCCCAAAACCGGACCTGGAGACCAGAGACTGATTCCTATGAGCACGGCCAGGATAAGGAAGCGGTGTAGGCGTAACTGATTTCCTGTGGTTCGATCCAACATAATGTTTCTCCTTGTCAGCGTTGCGAGCGGGGTTAGTTTTCGGTCGCGATCATTTCGCATTTGCTGCATCCATTATTTTTCGCCTTGCAGGATGCGCCACCGCTGGTCACGAGGGTCGAACAGTTCGTGGTGGAAGTCGTGCCGCCGCAGACACAACTGACATTGATGCCATTCACTTTAATGAGCTTCGTGACGCGCCGCGGTGTGGGGCCGCTGCTCGTTGTCGTTTCCTCCTTCAAGACTTCAATCTGGCCAACTGATGCCTGCCGGAGTTGATGACCGGGCTTGGGAACCAGGCGATTGTTTTCCTGCGTAGCTCCTTTGAATTCTTTTTTGCTCTGCGCATCGGCCTTCAGTTGCCACAATAGGGTAGTGACAAGGGCGAAGACGATAACTGGGGCTGCAACGATAAATAGTTTGACGAAAGATTTTTTCGTGTTCACGAGATTTCCTCCTTTAGCGTTTGGTTGGTGATGCCGGAATGAATTCCCGACTACGAGCGAAACAATAAAGGCAGTGGCAAAGGAAAGTCTTAAGGTTGTTTTGAGATTTTCCTGAAATAAACTTCAAGAACTTTTGAGATTGGCGGAGGCTGAGTTCGCTGGATTTTCCGTCCGCAACTTGCTCATTTTGAAAATCCTGATTATAAACAATTAGCCCCTCTTGCACTCGGCTATTAACGAAAAGATTCTATGTATGGATTACTGCAAGCCAGGACCTGTCAGTTAAGTGCTGAACAGAAGACTGATTACCGGCTGAACTATTGTGGCACCTGCAAAACCTTGGGCTGGTTGTATGGCCAACCAACCAGGGCCTTGCTCAATCACGATACCGTTTTCCTAGGGGAAATGTTGATCGCGTTGGCGCAACCAGATCTCGTTAATTGGGCACGACCTTATTTATCGTACAACTGCCTTACGACGTCGCCCGGCGAGGCGGAAATGCCGTTCCCCCTACAATACGCGGCCACAGCTAACATTGTCCTAACAGAATTTAAGCTGGCTGATCATTGCAAGGATTCCCAGCAAAGACGGTGGCAACTCTTGCTCAAGCTTTTACGTTCGCCATTTCAAAAGGCACACCAAAAATTACTGGACTGGAAATTTCCGCTGAGCGAATTGCAGACGCTCAATGATGAACAGGATCAACGCGAAGAGATATTGCGCGCAAAATCCTCGCGGATGTTAGCGCATGAGGCACTGGAGTTTGCAGCGGTTCCGACAGCAAAGGCTACAGCTCTGTTTTTCAGACACGGGGTGCAATTGCTTGCGAGTCCATCGCTTGCTGCATCCGCGTATCAGCTTGGCTATGCTTTCGGACGATTAATTTACTTGCTTGATGCTTTTGAAGATTATGAGAAAGATTATCGCTCGAGAGAATTCAACGCGATACGAGCAGCTTATCAGATGACAGAACCTCAGTTGTCGGGCGGGGTGCGACAACAAGTGAGGCAAACGTTACTGCTCATTCAGGAGCAAATTATCGCAACGATTTCCACGTTACCACTTCAGCCTGCAACAGCCAGCATATTTATCAATCGCTTGCGCCAGAATGTAAAACGAAAGCTGCAAAAAGATTTGCCGGTGATGAGCTGTGCCCGAAGGGCCATTACAATGCGGGAGAGGTGGCGAAATGCGTTACAAACCAGCAGGAGATTGGTGCATGCGGAATTAGCAAAAGGCACCTTTGTCAGTCGCCTGTATGCCCCTTTTATGTTTGCCATAATTCTGGTGGTGGTATTGCTGGCCCCCTCGCAACCACTCCAAACCTGGCGGGACTGTTTGGGCTTAAGCGCAAATTTAATGTTTTGGGGCGCGATACCGGGGGCCATACTTGCGGCCTTAAAACCACATTCGCCCCTAATGGAGATCAATTCTGGACAAAAGAAACATCAGAAATCTCAATACTGTGATAGTTGCTGTGACCCTTGTTGCGAAGGCTGTTGTGATGGTTCCTGTAATTGCTGTTGCGAAAGTTGCTGTGACGGATGCGATTGTGGATGCGATTGTTAAGTGAAGGTCGTGATCGTGATTGCAGGAAGCTAAAAGTTTTGCTCAAATAACCATTTCATCAATTAATTTACGTTTCCACAGTTTAGTCAGCAGGATCGAGGGTTCAATGCGAAAAAAAATCGTTTCTTTTGTTTTACTCATTCACTTGACCGGTATAACCGCCCTGGCCAATCTATCTGTTCCAACCTCAAATGATGAACAGTTAGCTAAAGCGGCTGAGACCTTGCGCGCCAAGCTCATCGAAACGCGCCGCTATCTGCATCAGCATCCCGAGCTTTCCAATCGCGAAGAGAAAACCTCGCAATACATTGCGGAAAAGCTCCGTTCATTTGGCTTTGATGAAGTCAAAACTCAGGTGGGGAAGCACGGCGTTGTGGGCCTGCTAAAAGGATCAAAGCCCGGCCCGGTCGTCGCCGTGCGCGCGGATATGGATGCGCTCCCGATTTTGGAAACGCTCGACGTGCCCTATAAATCACAGAACGTCGGCGTCAAGCACGCCTGCGGGCACGACGTTCACATGACCGTGCAACTCGGCGTCGCGGAAATCCTGAGCCAAAACCGCAACCTCATTAACGGCACCATCAAATTCATTTTCCAGCCCGCCGAAGAAGGGCCGCCCGAAGGAGAAAATGGCGGGGCGAAAATGATGATCGCGGAAGGCGCGCTCGAAAATCCCAAGCCTTCGGCGATTTTTGGATTGCACGTAATGCCCAATATTCAAGTCGGCCAAATCGGCGTGAATGTCGGCCCCGCGATGGCCTCGTCAGATAAATTTATGCTGACCGTGCGCGGCAAGAAAGTACACGGCGCGTATCCGCACGATGGCATTGACACCATCGTCGTTGCCTCCGAAGCAGTCCTGGCCTTGCAAACCATTCGCAGCCGCCGCATCAATACGCAAGAGCCTTTGGTCATCACTATCGGCAGCTTTCAAGGCGGCAATCGCTTCAATATCATCGCCGACGAAGTGAAAATTGAAGGCACGATGCGCACGCTCAATGAAGAAGTGCGCACCAATTCCATTGCGATGATGAATCAAACGCTGAAGGGCATCACATCCGCCTACGGTGCGAGCTATGAATTGACGTGGGGGCGCAACAATCCTGTCACCTATAACGATCCCAAATTAGTTGAAGCGACGTTGCCGACAATGAAGCGCATCCTTGGTGAAGCGAACATCACGACGCCACGTCCGCAAATGGGCGCGGAAGATTTCTCGCTGTTCCAAAAAGTCATTCCCGGCTTCTTTTACTTTCTCGGCGTCGGCAACACGAGCAAAGGCATCACCGGCCATGATTCACACGCCGGAATTCGATGCGGACGAAGAAGCATTGGTGATTGGCGTCAAAGTAATGTCGAGCGTGCTGCTGGATTATTTGGATCGGAACTGGAAAACTGTAGCGGAACCTGCCGAGGTTGCGGTGTGTTTGCTAATATATTACTGATCGAAGCCACCAACCATCGGCTAGGTTGCGCTACTCCATTTGGGCGATCGCAATAACTCTCGCACCACAACGTGACACAACTCTTAGCCAAATGGAACAACGGCGATCAGGCTGCGCTTGAGCACCTGCTGTCGCTCGTGAATGACGAACTGCGACGATTGGCGCGCAATTACCTGCGCCGCGAAAGCCCCGGTCATACGTTGCAACCGACCGCGCTGGTCAACGAAGCCTATTTGCGATTGATAGATCAACGCCAAGTCCAGTGGCAAAACCGCGCCCATTTCTTTGGCATCGCCGCCCAATTGATGCGGCGCATCCTGGTAGATCACGCGCGCCGTCACGCCTACGCCAAACGCGGTGGCGGGGCGATTCAGGTTTCGTTTGACGAAGGGATGGCCGTGACCGAAGCAAAGGCGGCGGAACTGCTCGCCGTGCATGAAGCGTTGGAGCGGTTGACCAAACTGGACGAGCGCAAAGGCCACATCGTAGAGTTGCGCTTCTTCGGTGGCCTGAGCCTGGAAGAAGTCGCCGAAGTCTTGTCCATCTCTTCGCCCACCGTGCAACGCGAATGGCGCGCAGCGAAAGCGTGGCTGCATCGAATGCTAACCGAGGGCAACGATGACGCCTGAACAGCAAATTGAATTGACTGATCTGGTGATTGTGTGCGCGGCGGCGCGGGTGCGTTGCCGCCACCCGGCACAATCTTTTCCGGTGCAGTCGGCGAGACGGTGGAAGATGCGGCGGCTTATGTGCCGCATGGTACTATTCGTTTCACGACCATTGGCGCGATTCTGGCGGCGGTCGGTTCGGTGACGCTGCAACCGGAGATAACCAGAAGTGGTAAGATCAACATGCGTCACGTCAATGTGATGGAAAGTACTTCGCCTTCGACGTTTTCTGAACCACTTCCCAATCCCGTACCCAAGCAGGATCGGCTTCAGTGAGCAGCGGCGGTTATTTTCAAAGGAGTTTGCTATGCAATGGGCAACGATTCAATACCGGGATTTTTACGATGTCCCGCGCATCTTTGTTACAAAGTATCAGGGGCAACTCTACCTATTTGATTGCCCTTTTGATGACGAGCTTGATGATTACCCGGACAGCTACCAAGTTTATCAACTCCCCGCGCTGAACGAAGCTGATTTGGCAGGTTCGTGGGAACAGTTGCCCGCGTTGGTCGTTCGTTCGTTGGGTACGGTTTCTCTTTCTGAAGTTCAATTTGATCCGACTAAACGTGCGCGCGTCAACACCGCGATCTTGAGTAAGCTTTTAGCTTGGCCGATGCCAGAAACCCTCGTTGCCTAATCCGTTCATGACCCCAGAACGCATGCAACAAATTGAGGTCATTTTTCACGACGCCTGCAACCTTGCGCCCGGCGAACGTGCAGCGTTCCTCGCACAAGCCTGCGCGGGCGATGAAGGGTTACGCCGCGAAGTCGAATTGCTGCTCGCCTCCGATGAACAAGCCGCAACGTTGATCGAAGCGCCCGCCTATCAAATAGCTGCGCCCTTATTGGTTGAGAGTCAACCGACTTCATTAGCGGGCAAAACCATCAGTCACTATCAAGTCATCGGGCTGCTCGGCAAAGGCGGGATGGGCGAAGTGTATCGCGCGCGTGATACCAAGCTGGATCGCACCGTAGCCTTGAAAATATTGCCTGCCGAAGTTGCGACCGATGCCGAACGAATGCGCCGCTTCGTCAGCGAGGCCAAAGCCGCCAGCGCGTTGAATCATCCGCACGTGGCGACGATTTATGAAATTGGTGAAGCGGATAATGTGCGTTTCATTGCGATGGAATATGTCGAAGGCCAAACGCTCGCGGCCAAAATCAACGGGCAGCCTTTGGCCATCAACGAAGTGGTTGAAATCGGCAGCCAGATTGCCGATGCGCTGGATGAAGCCCACCGCAAAGGCATCACGCACCGCGACATCAAGCCTGCGAACGTGATGCTCACCACCGCGCGGGCAGGTGAAAGTGCTGGACTTTGGGTTAGCTAAGATTACGCGCCCGGAGTCTATTGACAGTAACATCAGCACACTGGCCAAAACGCAATCGGGCGTAGTGATGGGCACGGTGCCGTATATGAGTCCTGAGCAGGCGTTAGGGCGTGACGTGGATCATCGCTCGCGATATTTTCAGTTTGGGCGTGGTGTTGTATGAGATGGCGACTGGGAAATTGCCGTTTGCCGGAGCCAACACCGTCGAGACGTTGGATCGTATTCTGCACGCGGAGCCGGAAGCGATGGCACAGTTCAATCACGATGTGCCTGTGGAATTGGAACGCATCGTGCGCAAATGTTTAGAGAAGGACCGCGAACAACGCTATGAAATCAGCGCAGGAACTTGTTGAGTTGACTCTGAGAAGATCTTACAACGCGAGTTGGAGGTTGCTGCCGAAACCCAGCGTCGTGACAACACTGAACCGTTGCCGCGCGAACGCTGGGAGCGCAGGCGTCCCGCCTGCCGTTGGCGAGCGCGAGCAATGCCAACAGCGTCGTGAGGGAATCTGCTGAAGATGAAGCGATGCCCGCTCCACCTGGGCGAGCAGCAGTACCCGCGCTCGCAGCAGGCGTCCCGCCTGCGCTCCCAGAGCTTCGCGCTTTCGTGGGACAACATAAAATCATCATCGCAATGGTCGCTGTTATTCCATCGCAGTTGCTACGTCCTGTACCTCACTCGCAAACCCGCCTTGACTGACAACGACACCATTCTCTTGGCTGATTGTCTCTGTCTGGCGGCGACGCGCCCGCGTGCAGCCGATCAAATGAAATCGCTGGCGTGCTGCTGGAGAATTGTCGGGCGATCCGGCGCAGAATACTTTGCCGACGGGATGACGGATGCCTTGATTGGCGAGATCGAGCAAAGATCGGTGCATTGCGCGTTATCTCCGGACTCTAGCGCATGCGCTACAAGGGGACAAAGAAGTCGTTGCCGAGATCGCCTCGTGAGTCGAATGTGGATGCAGTGATCGAAGGCACGGCGCAGCGTCTTGGCGACCGCGTGCGTGTGCGTGCGACCTGTCCGCGCGGCGAATGAAGAGGCTCTGTGGTCGAGAAATTGGGATAATCAGACTCGCGCGACGTGCTGAGCCTGCAAAGCGAAATCGCCCAAGCCATCGCGCGCGAGGTTCATCAGCTTACGCCTGCCGAACAAACTCGCTGCTAGCGCGCGCCGATCAACCCGAAGCTTACCAAGCCATCTCTACAACGGCCTCTTCTACTGGAACGAGGCGCGTTCGACGTCTGATCGGGATGCTGAGGAGTTGTACAAGAAGCTTCGTACTTCGAGCAAGCCGATCAACATACGCCCGGACTACGCCCAAGCCTATGCAGGGCTGGCCCGCTCTTATCACTATCTCGCGAGCCTGGTCACAGCTGATTACAGCTCTATCTCAAAGCCAGGGCTGCGGCGCAAGGCATTCGCTCGCGCTCGATGAGACGTTGGCCGAAGCTCACGGCGCGTCGGCGTTTACCGTGGGAGATCGGAGTGGGATGGGGCGGGAGCCGAGCCAGAGACACAAGCGGCCATCGATTTGGGTAAGGACGCCGAGATCTACCATGGATATCGGCCTTCACCTATCGGGGCAGAGGCATCATACCAAAGCGAATGCAGGAGATGAAACGAGCGCAGGAGTCGATCGCAACGCTGAACAGCAAAATCAATTAGGAACTGCTACTCTGAGGCGTACGAATATGACCGCGCCATAGAGCAGTTCGAAGATCTGCTGGTGCTGGCTCCGAATAAGTTGGTCGCGCCTTAACCTTGGTGTCGCCTATGTCTACCAGCGCAGATGAAGAAGGACTCGCCGAGATTCAAGGTCATAGAGTCACTGAAACCACCCGAACCAATACCGAGAGGCTACCTCGCCCGGGCGTATCGGAAGCGGGGAAGCGACGTGGCGTGAAGCTGCTCAATGACCTGAAGCCGCTCGCGCAGCAATATCCAGTCCTGACGATTGACATGGCCAGAACATACGCCGTGCTTGGCGAGCAGGATCAGGCGCTGGCCTGGCTTGATAGGGCGAATCAAGCACGCACGTACAGGTCCTTTAATCAATTGATTCCCGGAGTTCATAGCCTGCGTTCAGACTCGCGCTGCGGAAAGAATTGCTCCCCGCTCATGAAGTTCCCGAGCAATATCAGTGGAGAACGACGAGCACGCACAAACCAGCTTCATCCAACTTTGTAGCTATTCCCCCGAAATTTTAATCAAGCCGTTGGCACAGGAACTGATTCAGCTTTTTGCGCGTGTCCAGCGAGGGATGCGTATCCGCTTCGCGGCGGGTGGTGTTCCCGCAGCAATGCCGATGAAGACGCAATCGCTTCCAAATGTGCGCATAAGCTCGCCGGATCATCGCCAAGCTCTTTCAGCGTAAATACCGCGACGGCATCGCAGAACAAGCTCGAATTCCCGCATCAGCTTCTCATTGTTCGCCGCCTTCGCTCTTAGCGCGTTCATTCCAGACATATTCGTGCGCGAGTTCGTGCGCGACGATGCCGCGAATTTCCGCCGCGCTGGCAATTTCCATCATGCGAGTCGTGATGATGATGGCCAGCGCAATCAACTACGTGCGCTTGCGGTTGTTCTGAGAAGACACATAATCGGCATCTGCGCTGCGCTGATGATAAGCGAGCACGGGTTGCAACGCCGGCTTTGAGTTGGTCAACCTGCTTTGCCGGACACGATTGGCAGGCGTTGCGCCTCAATGATCTTGTTCACCAGCAACTGCGTCTGGCGAGTAGGCTCAGTTGCCGCATCTGCTTCAACTGTTCACGCAGCGCGGAGCGCGAAAGATCGCCGAGACGAGCGACGGCTTTGGCGGCCTCTGTTCCTTCTGGTAATTCTGCTCGCTTACTGTTGGCGTTGGGTGGCGGCGTTGCTCAGTGGTTGTCCGGTGCTGGTGATGGTGAAGGCGATGATGAAAACGACGGCGAAGGTGATGGGCTGGCGCATGGCGACTCCTCTCGCAGTCCAGACACACTTCGGCCAGAGGCTGTACGAGTCAGCCTTGTGACAGGGACTGCGGTGTTAGCTTGAAAACTCTGCGCGGCACGCTCAGGGGCGAAGCGTCAGCGTTGACGGCCTCTGACGTTGCCTGCACCGCCTAACGCGAGAACGGTGGGAAAACCCCATCACGGGGGCTGAGATTTTTTTTGCAGCGTCGAGAGTTCACGCTTCAGCGTGCTGCTGCGCCAGAAGCACGCTGAAGCGTGAACTCTCAACCTTAACGAAAGGTCGCCCGGCTCTCGCATAAATTTTCGCGCCATGTAAAAATCAGCGCGCTTTCACAACTTCAGGAGTCAAAACGAAACCGATGAAAAACTTACTTTTATTTGCCTTACTCTCGCTGTTGCTGGTCACTGGCATTC
Organism: uncultured Acidobacteriota bacterium; assembly: GCA_963794955.1. Taxonomy (GTDB): domain Bacteria; phylum Acidobacteriota; class Blastocatellia; order RBC074; family RBC074; genus JAFDVL01. The sequence continues at coordinate 84,800 of CAWCGF010000003.1, read as the reverse complement.
AGGCGCAACCGCGTGGTCAACAGCCTACCAAAACGCTGACGACCGAAGAGTACGAACCGAAATCTTCGCTCGTCACCAAAGAAACCAAAGTGGATCACGCGAAGTTTCCTTTCGTAGACGTGCATAGCCATCACGGCAATCTCACGCCCGAATACGTGGACAAGCTCGTCCAGGACATGAATTCGATGAATATGAAGGTAATGGTGAATCTGAGCGGCGGCACGGGCGACCGCTTAAAACAATTGATCGCCGCGATGAAAACGCGTCACCCGGATCGCTTTATTGTCTTTGCGAACATGACTTTCAACGACATCAACGAACCGGGCTATGGCGAACGGCAGGCGAAGCGGTTAGAAGAGGACGTGCAAAACGGCGCGCAGGGGCTGAAGGTCTTCAAGAACTTCGGGATGGATTTGAAGTACAAGAACGGCGAGCGCGTCAAAGTGGACGATCCAAACTGGGACCCGGTGTGGGCGATGTGCGCGAAGCTGAAGCTTCCCGTGCTGATTCACATTGCCGAACCGAACGTCTTCTTCGATCCGATTGATCGTTTCAATGAACGCTGGTTGGAATTGAATCAGTTTCCGGGTCGGGCGCGTCCGCCAGAAAAATATCCGACGTTTGAGACGCTGATGACCGAACGCAATCACATGATCGCTAAGAACCCGAAGACGAATTTCATTCTTGCGCATCTCGGCTATCACGGCAACGATCTGGCGCGGCTCGGCAAGCTTTTTGATACCTATCCGAATGTGTATGTGGACAACGCGGCGGTGCTGGCGGAATTGGGACGGCAGCCGTATGCGTCCTACGATTTCCACGTCAAATACCAAGACCGCATTCTGTTCGGCAAAGATATTTACGAAGTGAGCGAGTACCGCGCCTACTTTCGCGTCTACGAAACGCGCGATGAGTACATTGAATATTACCGCAAGCGGCATGCGTTCTGGCGCATCTACGGGTTTCAGTTACCGGATGAAGTGCTGAAGAAGGTGTATTACAAAAATGCGCTGAGGTTGATTCCAGGGATGAACCCGAAATTGTTTCCGAAGTAAACCACGAGTCTGGCGGCTCGGTACATCAAACGAAGCGAGGGAGAGAAAGAGCGCGAAAAGGGGAAAGAGCGAGTCTAAGGCTGGGCGGCTCTTTTCCTGCCTCACGCTTTCTCTCCCTCTCGCCTTTGGTAGTGAGTAATCAAGTAGGATGCGGGTCAGGCAGCACCGGGTCAGTAGCGCGCGTGAGCAAGGGCTGCTCTTGCTAGTCTGGCCCTTGCTCACGCGCGCTACTGATACATCCCACCGAGCTTCGCCACTACCTCTTTTACTTCATCTCCATTCCCTAGAACGAGAACTTTACCGCAAACTGTAATTGGCGCGGATCGCCGACGCCTTGACGCAGGAAGCCATCGAAGTTGAAGAGCGCGGGCGTGGTCAGCGGGTTGATGAGGTTCTTGTTATTGAAAGTATTGAACATCTCAATCGTCGGGGTGATCGCAAACCGCTCGGCGAAGCGGATCGGACGCGAAACCCGCCAATCAAACGAGAAGAATTCGTTGTCTTTACGGGCGGTGTTGCGGTTCGTTGCCGTGCGGACACCGGGCGTAAGGGGCTGCGCGCTGCGCGCTTGTACCCGCGCGTTGACTTCAATTGCGCCCGGCAGTTCGCCGTTCAGAATGAAATTGAACTTGTGCCGGATGTCGCGGTCAGCGGTCGCATAATCCAACTTCAGATTGTTGATGTCGAAGGCACGATCCGTGAACGGGTCGCGTTCGTTGGAATCATCATCCAGGTCTTTCGAGAAAACGTAATTCCACTCGAACTGATAGTTCTTGCTGAACCGTTTGCGCATGCCCACCGTCAAGCCGCGATAGAGCGACTTGCCAACCGCACTCGCCACCATCACTTCATCCAATTGCGGGCGAAACAAGTTATTGCGATTGATATTCAGGAAGCGCGTCAAATGCACGCCTTTCGCGTGGGTGAAATCCACGTAAAACGCGAGGTCTTGGGCGATCTGCTGCTCGAATGCAACGTTCGTGGAGTAAACCCGCGGGTTCGCGTAATCGCGGCTGAACACGCGCACGCCCGTGAAATCCGGGAACGTGCCTGGAGCCACCACTGACGGCGTGACCAGGTTCGGCCAGGTCGGCGCTACGGCGGACTGCGGAATTCCGAAGCCCAGCAAGGTGCCGATCAGCGGCGTGTCGCGGAAAATCGTTTGTTGCTGGACGCCGTTCGTGGTGATCGAACCAACTTGCGTGAGCATATTTTGCCGCGCGTTATAAATGCCCGAACTGGCGCGCAGCACAGATTTGCCTTTGTTGCCGATGTCCCACGCGAAGCCGAGGCGTGGTTGGAACATCTTCGTTTGATCGGGCAACGTCCCATCCGAGGGGAAGCGCGGATTGCTGAGGAAACGACCATATGCAGTGGCCGACGGCGCAACCGTAGGCGTCGCCATATACTGCGCTTCCCAACGTAATCCATAGCTCAACGTGAAGCCCGACCGCATCTGCCATTTGTCTTGCAGGAAGAGCGCAAACTCTTCGTTATCAATGTCTGAAGCGCCCGTCGCATCGGTTGCCGGGCCGTTCAGCGCTGCGCCCTGCAAATACAGCAGCAGCGGCCCGCCGGTCTTGGTCGAGCCTGATGGACAGTTTGCCAACACATCCACGTACGTGCCGTTGGAACAGCCTGCGGTGCGCGGCCCAAAGCCCGGCCCCGAAGCAGGTGACGCGTAGCGCAAGAACCCGGCGACGCTATCGAAGATAAAGCGTCCATTGAAGAAGCCGCGAAAGACCTGCACGTTGTTGCTGTGCGTCCAATCGCCGCCGAATTTGACGGTGTGCCCGCCCGCGACGATGGAGAAGTTGTCTTTGATTTGTGTGCGCTGAAACAACTCATCAATGCTCGGCCCCAGGAAAAAAGGATTGCCAAAGCGGAACGTCGGCCCGAAGCCCATCGCCGTGTCGGCGGGAATGTTGGAATTGCTGGCCGAACGCGGACGGTCTTCGCGCGAAAACGTAAAGTGGAATTCATTCAGCCTGGTCGTCGAAAGCGTGCTGAACAGATTCAAATTAAACACGTTGATTTCGCCCGGCCCTTCCGTGCCGTTAGCCGAATTGCCGTACGTCGCCACATCAAAGGTTTCGTTGTCTTTGCGCGAGCGATTGAAGTTGTAGGAGAAAGCCAATTCGTTCGCGGAAGTAAGATGCCAATTCAGTTTGCCAAGCAACGCCGAAGTATTGATCGGCTTCTTGAGCGGAGCGCCTTCTTCCTGGTTGCGTGACGTGCGGAAGAAATTCAGCAAGGCCAGGCGCTGGCAATCAGCGCTGCTGTTGATGAGCGATTCGTTGGCCTGCACCGTTGGGTTTTGCACCGCGCAGGGAGTGCCAAGCGGAACGCTCAAATTCGGGCGCGTCAGATTGCCGGTGATGCCTTCATACACACCGAACAGAAACAACTTTTCTTTCACGAGCGGGCCGCCCATCGTCCCCCCGAATTGCTCGCGGTGAAAATCCTTGAGCGGTTGGCCATTAGACGTATTCGAGGTCAGGTTCTCGTGGCGCTTGAAGAAAAAGAGACTGCCGCGCAGTTCATTTGTACCGGATTTTGTGATGACGTTGACGATGCCGCCTGCGCTACGTCCGAACTCCGCACTGGCACCGGTCGCCACCACCTGAAATTCCTTGATCGCTTCCATCGAAATATCAATCGCCGCGCGTTGCCCGCCGACCTGCTCGCCGAAGAAGCCGTTGTTGTAATCGCCGCCATCCAGACTGATGTTGTTGAAGATGCCACGCTGGCCATTGAATGTGATTTCGTCGCCATCCGGGCCTTGCGTAATGCTGACCCCTGGCGTGAGCGTCAACAGGTCTTCAAACTTGCGCCCTAAGACGGGCGTGCGACTCACCGCCATATCATTCAGCGTCGTGCTGGACTCAGTCTTCACAGTGTCTATCGTGGGCGCGCCCGTGATCGTAATGGTTTCCTGGATGGAGGAGACTTTCATCGCCACTGGCAAATTGATCGTCTGCCCCACCGAGAGCGGCAGGCTTTCCTGCAACAGCCTGGCATAGCCTTCTTTTGTCACCGTCAAGCTGTAACGTCCGGGTTGCAGTTGCAAAAAGACGAAGCGCCCGTCTGCCTCTGTAACCAAAGATTTCGCCAGATTGGTATCCAGGTTTTTCACCTCAACCGTCGCGCCCGGCACCACAGCGCCGGACTGATCGGCTACCATTCCTTGAATAACACCGGTAGTAATTTGGGTTTGGGCGAAAACCGCCAAAGCGAAAAGCGATAGAACCAAAAACCAGCCAGAAACTGGCGTTAGGATTTTTCTCATGGGTTGTCTCCTATTTTCCAGTAGTTACTTTATGCTTATCTGATGGAACTGTCGTTGCTTGATGCGCAGGATTTTAGGTGTTCCAGGCAAGATGAGCAAGGCTTGCGCGGTGATTTCGTCGGTATTAAGTTCAGCTTAACTGAAAATTAAATCAGCCAGTATTGACAGGGTTGCGGAGTTTCCGCAAAACAATTTACTGAGCCACAGTTGTTCTCTCAGGCGGTCACTTAAGGGATACCGATGGCATTAAATATACAAATTTCTACGCGGCCTTTGCCGTCCACATCCTCGGCCACAATCACCCAGAAACGAACTTAGCCGTGCGCCAGGCCATAGAAACAGGCTAAAGCCCAATGACCAATGACCAATGACAAAATTGACAGTCGCCAACAGCCATTGTTATAGTCGCGCTGGTTCAAAGAGATTATGACCAGCGAAACCCCTTCCAATCCGCTCGTGCTTGGGATTGACCTGAGCAGCCGCCACATCCGCGCAGGAATCGTAGATGCGACGGGCAAGATGTCGCATTTCCGGCGCGAACTACATCATTTTTCCCGTAGTAGCATTGATAGTCGCGCCTTAGCGGATCGGCTGCTGACCATCGCCAAACAAACCATCACGGAACAGGACACGCCCATCACCGCTATCGGCGTCGGCTTTCCGGGTCTCGTTAATCACGCAACCCAACAAATTGTGCGACTACCGAATACACCCAGTCTGGCCGCCATTGATTTGCACCGGGAATTCACCGAAACCTTTGGCGTGCCCGTTTTATTTGAGAACAACACGAATGCGGCAACGATTGCCGAGCTAAAATTTGGCGTCGGACAGGGCGTCAGCGATTTCTTGTATGTTCGCATTGGCAACGGCGTCGGAGCTGGTTTGGTGTTGGATGGAAAACTGCGGCGCGGCAAATCCGGGTATGCCGGCGAAATCGGACATATGAACGTTGACCCGGAAGGGTTGGAATGTTCCTGTGGCAGCCGAGGATGTTTGGAAACGATGTGTTCCGCCCCCAACATTGTGCGGCGTACCTGTACCCGGCTCGAACGCGACAAGACTTCGGTGCTCTCCGAATTTGAAAAGCACGACAAAGATTTCACGTATGACGACATTATTGAAGCCGCACGCGGTGGCGATGAATTAGCTTTGTTGATGATGCAGCGAACCGGTCATTTTATCGGCATGGCGGTGGCGGATATGATCAATATGCTGAACCTTTCGCTGGTAGTGATTGCCGGCAATTCGGCGGCCCGTCCGTTGCTGATTCCAGCAATTGCCGACGAAGCGCAACGCCGCTCCTTCGCGGAGGCGTATTCTGACTGCGCTATCGTCGCGGGCCAACTAGGCTCCGAAGCGGGCGTCCTTGGCGCAGCAGTTTTGGCGCAACAAGCCGTGCAGTAATTCAAGATGATAAGAAAGGAAGAAAGGGAGACAAAGATAAGATCGGCACCTTATCTTTGTCTCCCCTTCTTCCTTTCTCTTCCTTCCCCTCATAGAACCTGGCTCAGCCCCGCACTAGCTTAAACCCATCCCAACGCCAAATCGCTTCCGGGTACTGCAAGCGCACGCCTCCCAACCAACGATCAATGCCATTGAGCGCCAGGTGATCTGCTTCGCCTGCCAGCACAGCATCTCCTGCTGTTGTCAGCGTAAGTTTTTGGGTCCAGAATTCGGGGGTAGCCGTATCGAGCGGCAAGACAAACGGCGCGCCGTTTTCCATCACGAGCAAGGGTTCACTCACTTCGCATAACTCTTTTACGTAACACCACAACGTCCAATCGCCCATAAAGACGTGTTCTTCCTGCGCCTGATCGAATTGAAAAATCTCACCGGGCGTTGTCTGGCCTGCCCCGACCGCCGCCAGGATTTGTTGTTCCGTCCGCGCGAGGCCGGTTCTCGTAGCAGGAAATTGTTGCAAATGTCGCAGCAAGGCAGCGCGCAAATACGGCAGGGCGGCAAGGTTCAGCGTGAGGAGCCTTTCAATTTCCGTAGGATCAGGAGAGGTGAAGGCCTGCCACGCCAGGTGGCCGGTTTTCATTTCTTTCGGCACGACGGCATGGCGCGCCGGAAATAACGATGCCATCTGGTTGGGATTGAGTTGACCGAGACCGTGAAAAGGATGAATCCCCGGATACTCGCCAATACAAATCAGGCTGAGGCGAGTGGCCCCGCGTTCGCGCCCAAAAAACCAGGCCAGCAATTGAATTAACTGTAATTGATCGTACAAATCATGCTCAAACCATAAAACGACTTCATCGTGTTCCCGAAACCGTATCAACGTTTCATCACGCTCCGCAAAACTCGCGTTGATAGTATGCAAAGCCCCCCAGCCTTGCGCGGCGATAAACTCGGCGCGCAACTCGCTTAATTGCGAAAGGGATAATCCGGCAGGCACCGGCCCTTCGTGCAAGACATCCCGCCAGGCCAAAATCTGCCCCGAAAAAACAGCATCTCGGATCAAGTCCGCGGCGCTGTCACCATTGGTAATATGAAGCATATTTCCACATTCCTACGCTCCTTTGCACTGCTTGGATATTCTATTGCAGTGCACCAGCTATTCTGGCACACTGCGCAGCCATTGCGGCTTCCGGCCTCTGACAGACAGGATAAATTACTACTCAGATTAACGCCCGTTCGCTGGAAAGCCGCTTGCACGAGTCCCCACTTCTCGGTATATTTTTTCAGTCCAAAGGAGATAATGTCACGTCTGAGATAAATCCTACGCCCCAGCGGTCAAAATAATCAAGCGGGGTCAGTTCATTACCAAATTGCTATGACAACGGAACTACCGATCATTACGTCCGAAACAACCTTTACCGCTCACAACCAAACAGCGCCAGGATACCTAGCCCGCCCTGCTGCGCCAACTCCAGCACCGGCCCTCATCCTGATTCATGAATGGTGGGGATTGAATGCGCATATCAAAGACATTGCCGAGCGTTTGGCGCGCGCAGGCTTCGTGACGGCTGCCGTTGACTTGTATGACGGGGTGGTCACGAAAGATGCTGCCGAAGCAGGACAGTTGATGTCGCAGCTTGACCCGGCCCAGGCCTTGGCCAAGCTCAAAACTGTCCTCGACCATTTGCGGGCAACCAGCGAAATCACTCGCGTCGGGGTCACCGGCTTTTGTATGGGCGGCGTCTATACGTTGCTGACCGCGTGCCATTATCCAGTTGAGGCAGCAGTGCCGTTTTATGGGATGCCGGATGACCTCTCGTGTCTGGCTAACCTCAACTGTCCCGTGCTGTTTTTTGGCGGCGAGCGAGATCAGTGGATCACGGTGGAGAAGATGAACCGACTGCGTGAGGCCTTCCAACAATATGGCAAAGACGGCGAAGTAAAGATTTATGAGGGAGCCGATCACGCGTTCTTCAATAATACTCGTACTGAGGTTTACAACGCCATCGCCGCCCAGGACGCCTGGCAACGGATGCTGGCCTTTTTCCGCCAACATTTGCAGTAGTTATGTTGAATGATGCAGTAGTAATTATTACCGGCGCTTCTTCCGGCATCGGAGCGGCGACGGCGCTGAAATTAGCTGAGCGAGGTGCGCGTCTCAGTCTGCTGGCGCGCTCCGAAGAACGACTTGAAGAAGTGCGGATAGCAGCCCAGGCGCGGGGTGCTAAAGAGGCTCTTGCGCTGGCCTGTGACCTGCGCGACGAAGCACAGGTCGAAAGTGCGATAGCTGCGACACAGGCGCACTTTGGTCGAATGGATATTCTCATCAACAGCGCAGGACTGAGTTTAAATGGCCTTGTGGACGGATATTCATTGGCCGACTGGCGCACGGTCTTGGAAACCAATCTGACCGGCACCTTCCTGACTTGTCGGGCGGTGTTGCCAACCATGAAGCAACAAAGAGAAGGGCAAATCATCAACCTTTCTTCAGGCGCAGGCCGCAATGGCATCGCGCAAATGGCCGCCTATTGCGCTGCGAAATTTGGGGTCATCGGCTTTACCGAAGCACTTGCACTGGAAGTGCGAAATGATAATATCCGCGTGGCGGTACTACTCCCCGGATCAGTAGCAACCAACTTCTCTCAGACCGCCAAACGTGACGGCATGGTGGAAACGAATCCCCCTAAACAACGTGAAATCGGTTATGCTCTCCTGGCGGAGGAGGTTGCTTCCGTAATCCTGACGATGCTGGAGCAACCGTCGCAAGCCTGGATGAGTGAAGTAGTGCTGCGACCCTTAAATTTGGAACTACGACGAAAGATAACTTAGCCCTAAGCCTCACGAGGTATTACGATGGCTACGAACCCAAACCTACGAGAAAACTCCGGCACAGCCTCTGCGCCAACGTTGGATGAATCGTTGGCACAGTTAGAAGAGGCGCTGGATTTATTTGCCTCGGCACATGACGAGGATCAATATGGGGAAACACATGTGATTACCGAACCAGCAGACCCAATTAAAGTGGCCGCGCTGCCGCCACCAGCAAAAACTCCCCAGGCAGAGCCGGAAGCTGCCGCCGTGGCAACCCCGCTCAAAGACGAATCCTTTGAGCAAACCATCAAAGACTTAAAGCAAAAAATTGCCAATCCGTCAGCAGAAGCGGCTCCGGTCTGGGCGAAGACGGAAATGCTCGTCATTCCGCGCGAAGACCAGGAGCGGGATAAACGGCGCTTCCCGCTCTTGACGGATGCGCAAAAGCGGCTGTTGTGGATTGCCGCAATTTTATTGCTGTTCTTTCTCCTGGTTGGCTATCTAATCTGGCAACGGCAAAAGAACGATGAATTGCGCCTGGCAGCCGACAAGCAGGAAGAGCTACGTTTGCGTTCCATTTCCTTCGCCCCAGCCGCTACGACTACACCTGGCACAGAGACATCTTTAGCGGTGACAACTCCGTCCAGCGATCAGGGATTGGCCGACAACATCAAACAAATCCTGACCGCCTATAACCCTGCGGCAGCCAACACACGCTACAAAGTGGACGTGAAAGAGGGCGTCGTAACGTTGACTGGCGAGGTGCAAAACCAGATGGAAAAGGACGGTGCTGAAAACGTCATCAAACCGCTCACCGGAATCAAAAAAGTGGTGAATAGCCTGGTCGTCAAAGGGTTCCAAACAGTTCCCAATGGCGTGAGCACGCCGAACGGCCCCGTCATGTTTCCGCAGGTCAATCCCGCCGAAGCCAAACGGTTGGAAGAAGCCCTGAAACGCGATTTGGCCGAGGGAGCGAAGCGGGCTGAAGAAGAACGGCAGCGCATTGAGCAACGCAACGCAGAACTGACCGCTCAACGCACTACTGAAGAAACGACCAAACAAGAGGCCGCCAAAGAAGCAGAGCGCCTGCGTCGCCAGCAAACTGCCGCGCTCCAAAACGAAGAAGAAGCCGCGTTTCGCAAACTAGCCGAAGAACGACAGAAACAACGCGAGAAAGAAGAGGCGGAGCGGCAAGCAGAAGAACAACGGAAAACAGAAGCAGCGCGACAACCAAAGGTCGAGCCAATGACGCCGCCGGAAACGAAATCTTTACGAGCGGGCACCGTTGCCTGGCGTGGGCTTATCAAAGGCGTAGAGGATGTCGTGATTCGTGGCTCAAGCGCCACCATTCAGCATGTGATGGGCGAAATGCCGCGCGAACCCAAAGGATCGTTCAGCGCCGCCATGCCGGAAGCACCGATGAGCGTGCGCTTAGTCGCTGCCAGTGGGCCGGCACCGATTCGCATCATTCAACAACCGTCCGCCGCCAATAATTTCACCACCATTGTGCGCGTCGGCGAAGGCAATAAAGCGGATGGCAAGCCACATTCATTTACCCTGCGTTGGGCCACGCAATAACTGCTATTTTATATTTTCCCTTGGATCAAGATACCCCCCAACTGCACTACATCGCCCAAAATCTTGTAGCCGTTTATGGCCTTCCTGTCCCAGATGAAAAACTTAATCCCCTCGACGAACTCATTGCCACCATCCTTTCGCAGTCTACTTCCAACATTAACAGCCATCGTGCCTTTGCCAGCCTGAAAAAACGGTTTCCTGAGTGGGAGCAAGTGCGGCGGGCGCGTCCAGCCACAATTGCCAAAGCCATCAAATCCGGCGGCCTCGCCAACGTTAAATCGGTGGTCATCAAAAACATTCTGCACGAAATCAAAGCTCGCTGCGGGGCCTTGGACTTGTCTTTCTTGCACCAACTTCCCGCCCCAGAAGCCATCGCTTTTCTAACTTCCCTCAAAGGCGTCGGTCCCAAGACAGCGCGCTGTGTCCTGCTCTTTGCTTGCCATCAGCCCGTCTTCCCCATAGACACCCACATCTTTCGCATTGCCCGCCGCCTGGAACTGCTTCCACTTAAGTGTAGTGATGAGCAAGCGCATCAGCTCCTCGCGCCGCTAATTCCCCCGAACAAACACCTTTCCCTGCACATCAATCTGATTCATCACGGACGCAGCATTTGCCATCCGCGCAACCCACAATGCCATCGTTGTTGCTTGCTGGATTATTGCCCTTTTGGACAGCAGCAAGAAATGTAGGGACGTGGTCGAATTACCATCGTTTAGCAAGAAATCCGCCACGCCCCCACGTTACCTTGCTCTTCGTTCCGGCAGCATTGAGTTCGCGCTGCTGTTTGCATAAAAAATGGAAATGCCCGTCGGTTAGAAGTATCAAAGCAGCGTTCGAGCGTTACAGGACAAACAAAGATTATGAAGTTCCCCCCCTGCCCCCTTTGCCGCTGTGTAGCCCCGGCACAACCCAACAACCCGAAGGTGCGATAGTATTTTTGGAATTACTCATGAAAAAGCTTTTTTATCTTGCCGTCCTTGTCATCACCAGCTTCGGCGTGGCCCGTACTGCGCAAGCCAACACGGTGACGCTCCAACTCACCGCAGTCAATTCAGCCGCGCAAGGTGGCTATGCGGTTGGCCCAGCCATTGGCACTGTCAACGGCACTCCGATCACCATCGTTTGCGATGATTTCGCGCACCACGTTGCACTTGGTCAAACCTGGACAGCGACCATCAGTACGTTCACAGACTTGAGTAATGCGCGGTTTGCCAACGTGGCAAATGCGCTGTCGAAATATCAACAAGCCGCCTGGCTTTTTGATCAGTTCGTGCTCAATCCGTCGGCGACAGGCGATATTCAATATGCGATCTGGGGACTTCTTACGCCCACCACTCCCACGACGACGGGAGCTTTGCAGTGGATCAGTGTGGCGCGGGGAGTAAACCTCAGTAACTACGATTTCTCAGGCTTCCGCTTCTACACCCCCGTTGATTGCAGCAAGGCCAGCCCACAGGAATTCATTGCGAAAATTCCGGTGACGCCCATACCAGAGCCAGCCACCTTACTGTTGCTTGGCAGTGGTCTGGCAGGCTGTGCCGCGCTGCTTAAAAAGCGGAACCGAGAGCAGGACTCGACAGACAACTAATGTTTGTCGAGCTACCGAAAAAGCACGGGCTGACTTGATTCTAGGATCAAGTCAGCCCGTTCGGCATTTATAGGCCTTCAATAATCTCCCCTTCAGGTTGCGGGACTGCCGCTTCTTTTTTGAAGAAACGCTGCCAGCCAAGCCGCTTCCAAAAATAGCGCAGGAGCAATCCGGCAGGCAGCAGAATCAAAATAAACACGGGCAACAGCACAATCACAAAATGGATGAAGCCAAGGAAGATGGAGACTGCCGTATCTACGCTATCCCCAAAGGAACTTCTGATGCTCGCCCAAAACCCGGTTTGCGAGGCTACCGTCAAGGGCACAGGCGTTTGCAATGTCACATTGATCGTAGAGAGGGCCGCTTGATTTTCCAGATACCGCCGCCGCCCTTCGACGCGCTCAATTTCGGTGCGGACTTCAGAAAGTTTTTCCTGTACCGAAAGCGCGTCTTCGACCTTCTTTGCTTGTTTCATGATTTCAAGGAATTGCGCTTCCAAGGCTTTCTTCGCCCGCAATTGCGCTTCCAGATCAACATATTCTTCCGTCACATCCTGGCCGGAAATCTTTTCGCGCAAGACCTGATTGCCAGTGCCACGAATCTTATCTGTCGCCACTTGGAATTGCGCTGATGGCACACGAACGATGATATTGACCTTGCTGAGGTATGCTGAACTTTGCTGGAATTCTGACGTGACCACGAAACCGCCGAGCGATTCGGCAATCGCCTGAATTTTGTGCTGATCTTCGGTGGGGTTCTTGGATTCGATGGTGAATTCGGCGTTGCGAATGATCTTGCGATCTGTAGGGGCGGTGCATGGTCGGCTCATTTAGCCGATATTCTTCTGTTGTTGCTTGGGCAATGAGTGTCGTATTCCCCGTCATATCTGCTTGCCGCCCTCCTGGCTGATTCCGAGGGATAGATACAGAAGCGGGTGGGGCTAACGCTTCATTCGAAGCACTAGCGGTTGACAATGAAGTTGACGTTTTCTCCATCGCGCGACAGCCCGAAAAAAGCAACACGAACAAAAGCAAAAGCTGAAAACAAGTTTCATAAATAACCTCCGCAGGCTTGAACGGAGAGAGGACAGGACTTGTTGCAAGAAATCTACTCGGAATTTTTCAAAAGCTCTTTCACCGTCTCCTCAAACTCCGCCTTCAATCGCGTATGCCGTTCGCCCGTCACAGGGCCATCAAAGCCCGCGTGAATTTTCTTCACGCGTCCATCGCGCCCAAGAAAGATCGTCGTCGGATACGCGCCGAAGCCCACTAGTTGCGGCAGCTTTTTCGCAATATCATCGTTTTCCGTTGAGCCGCCCAAGAGCATTAGATACGAAATGCCGTGTTTTCCCGCAAAGATTTTGACTTGCTCCAGATCGCGTTTGGTGTCGCCGGTGTATTCAAACGAAAGGCCCAGCACTTCCAAACCTTGCGACTGGTAGCGGGCATATAAGTCTTTCAGCAATGGCGCTTCATCATAACAATTCGGGCACCAGGTGCCGGTGATTTCAATGAGGAGGACTTTGTTCTTAAAGCGTGGATCGTCAGAGGTAATTGTCTGACCGGTAAAATCAATCCCACTGAACTTGAAGGGTTCCAGCGGATTATGCACGCGCGTGTTTTGCGTCGCCAGCGGAGCCGAACTCGAAACGCGCGTCGCCAGCACTTTGCGCGGTGCATCGCCCTGCCCCAAATCTACCATCCCGGCAAGCTGGCCTTGTTCGTTGAGCGCCGCACGGAATAAATGGGCGTTAATGACATCGAATCGTGCGAGCTGTAGTTTGCCGTAAGCAAATTGCCCGGTCATCGTTCCCCAATCGCCTGATGGCGTGAGGATCGTGCCCGTCAGTGCGGCATCTTTTTGTTGCACCAGTAAGCGCCAAGTTTTTTGTTGCTCGCCTTCACCGACTTTCATTTCCCAGGCGCCGCTCACGTCTTTGCCTTCCGCCGCCGCAGGAATAATCATCGGCTCGCCACCTTTCCACAGCTTGAGTGCGCGCACCAGCTTGGTCTGACGCCATGTGCGCGTGATAGCGCCAATCAATTCACGACGTGCGAAACTGGCTTCCAATTCTGCATCGTAATAATCAAACTTCAGCATGAGCTTCGTGCCATCAAACGAACCGCTCGTCGAAGTCACCCGCTCGTCGCCATTGAGGAAGGAGCCGATGACCTTCTGGCCTTCAACTTTGAGTTCAACCTTGATCGGTACTTCGTCGCGGTTTTTCAGGTAGATCGTGCCGTTCCAAATGCCGGGCAGCGTGGCGATGTCGCGTTTGCGTTGGCAGGAAGAAAGGAAGGTCAAGGCCAGGGCAAGGGCAGCTACGACTAGCAGCCATCGTTGTAGCGAAGGGGCATGACAATTCATAAATAGATTCGTTGGTTGCAGAAGGCACGCTACGGTAAGCGCTACCACTCCTCGTACGGTGCCAGTTGTTTAGGTCAGGTCTGGAGCTTTTCCCCCGCGTCCATTCGTCCGCGCAATTTTATGCACCTGTGCGCGCAATTCGTAGGTTTCGACTAATTCTTTCAGATTATTGCTGAGGATACTCAAGCGACGACTGGTGTTTGTCATTTCCAACCAAAGCTGTTTTTCTTCCAGGCTCACATCCAAACTCGCGGCAATGATGAAGGACAACGCAATGGAATCATCCGGCAAATCAGGGAGTTGATTTTCTTCGGTTTCGCTGAGGTCACGCAACTTCTTGCCCGCAGCGATGATGCGTAAAAACAACTCTTTTGCGCGCGTCGTGACGTCCGTCAAGCTATCAAAGGTAATGTCGTCTTCAAAAACGTCTACATCGGCCTGATAGTACGGCTCGCCTTCAATCAGGTGGTCAAGGCGAAAGCGATCTTTGCCCGCGCATAAAATGTTCGAGCGACCATCGGATTGCTCTTCGTGCGCGATCACTTCAACGCTGCATCCGACACGACCAATTTCCGGCGCTTCATCTTCCTTGCCTTCGCCAGGATAGAGAATACCGAACGTCTTGTCGCCCCGCAGGATGTCTTTCATCAGCTTGCGATAGCGCGGCTCAAAGATGTGTAGCGGCGTGATAACCCCAGGAAATTGGACAACTGTAAGCGGAAAAATTGGGATGACCATAGTTGTTGGTGGTCGGTGGCTGGTGGCCGGTGGCCGGTTGTAACGCCGACCACCGGCCACCAACCACCGACCACCTATTCATTTACTTTTAGCACGGCCAAAAACGCCTCTTGCGGAATCTCCACTTTGCCGACGCGTTTCATGCGCTTTTTACCTTCTTTTTGCTTTTCGAGCAATTTGCGTTTGCGCGAGATGTCGCCGCCATAGCATTTGGCCAGCACGTTCTTGCCCATCGCTTTGACGGTTTCGCGCGCGATGACGTGCGCGCCTATCGCCGCTTGAATCGGGACTTCAAACATTTGGCGCGGAATCAGCGAACGCATCTTCTCCACCAACGACCGACCGCGCTGATAGGCAAATTCTTTGTGAACGATGAGAGACAACGCGTCTACCGGTTCGCCTGCGACCAGCACATCCAGCTTGACTAAACTGGAAGCCCGATAGCCCGCCAGATGATAATCCAACGAAGCATAGCCTTTCGAGACCGATTTCAGGCGATCATAAAAATCCAGCACAATTTCGTTGAGCGGCAATTCATAAGTCAACAGCACGCGCGTCGGCGTGATGTAATCGAAGCCTTTTTGAATGCCACGCTTCTCATCCAGCAAGGCCAGAATATTGCCGACGAATTCATCGTTGGTCATAATCATCGCCTGAATGATCGGTTCTTCGATACTGGCGATGTTTCCGGCGGCGGGCCATTTCGACGGATTGTCAATTTCCATCACATCGCCTTTTGTGTCGGTCACGCGATAGCGTACGCCGGGAGCCGTAGTAATCAAATCTACATCGAATTCGCGCTCCAACCGCTCCTGCACGATTTCCATGTGCAACAGCCCCAGAAAACCGCAGCGAAAGCCAAAACCCAAAGCGAGGGAGACTTCCGGCTCAAAGAAAAATGATGAATCGTTGAGCCGTAGTTTTCCCAACGCGTCACGCAATTCTTCGTATGCATTTGGCTCAATCGGATACAAACCCGCAAACACCATCGGCTTGATTTCCTGGAAGCCGGGAAAGGGTTCTGCTGTCCGTCTTTTCTCTTCCGTCACCGTGTCGCCGATGCTCACGTCCGCCACAGTTTTGAGATTGGCGACCAGGAAACCGACTTCGCCCGCTTGCAGTTGCTCAATCGTACGCGGTTTCGGCGTTAACACCCCTAAGTCCTCAATTTCATGCGTCGTGCCTTGGCCCACAACCGAATCTTCATCCCACGCCTTAAGACGCCGTCAATCATGCGCACCATCACGATGACACCGCGATAAGGATCGAACCACGAATCAAAGATCAAGGCTTTGAGCGGCGCGGCCATATCGCCGGTGGGATGCGGGACATCGCGCACGATAGCTTCCAAAATGTCGGTAATACCGATGCCATTTTTCGCCGACGCCAGCACCGCGTTATGGACGCCGAGGCCAACAACGTGTTCGATTTGCTCCACGACTTTTTCCGGTTCAGCACCAGGCAAGTCAATTTTGTTGATAACGGGAATGATTTCGAGGTTGTTATCAATCGCCAGATACGTGTTGGCAAGCGTTTGCGCTTCGACGCCCTGCGAAGCATCCACAACCAGCAACGCACCTTCACAAGCCGAAAGCGAACGCGAAACCTCGTAGGAAAAATCCACGTGTCCCGGCGTGTCAATCAGGTTGAGGATGTAATCTTTGCCGTCCTGTGCCTTGTAACTGAGGCGAACGGCATGGGCTTTGATGGTGATGCCGCGCTCGCGCTCTAAATCCATGGCGTCGAGAACTTGTTCCGACATTTCGCGGGCTTCGAGCGCACCCGTGGCTTCGAGCAAGCGATCCGAAAGCGTGGTTTTGCCGTGATCAATGTGGGCGATAATGGAGAAATTGCGAATGTGACTTGATGACATAAAAACTACAGAATCAATAATTACCGAGGCAATAAGCAGAGAGCATAGCGCGTGAGAGCGGGTTTTTCAATCAAGGAGTGAACCGTGCTGGGGCGAGGGGATTCGATTTGCGTGTTCGCCCATTTTCAGCTTAGACTTAGCCGCTTTTTTTCATTGAACGAATCAACTTAAGGAGAAATCAAAATGAGTGAATCAGCGGACGTTTTCGCCCTGACCACAGGCTTGGCCGAAGTGCGTCGCCAACTCGCCGGAGAAGTAAAATCGCGTCAAGCCCTGATCAAACCGCTCGATCAAGCCCAACGCGCGCTCAAGGATGCGCATAAGAATGCCGTCGCCTTGCACGAAGCCACTGCCCTGCTCGAACAACCTGCGGAAGAATTGTCGTTGCCGGGCCATTACAACAAGCTCGTTAAGCACGTGCGCGCACTGGCCGATGAAAACCTGGCCGAACTGGAATTCACCTTCGCGCGCGACTTGCGCGACGCCTTCAAGGACATCGGCATCACGCTGGACGGCCCGCCGGACGCATTGATCGCCGAGCTTTTTCTCATCCGACCTGACCTGCGCAAGAAGCAAGTGACGATGACGTTTTCGCGGCAACCGGTGACGAAAGGCGCGGTCAAACTGGATGTCGAGAAAGTCGTGAGCGAATATCAAAAGGCCCGCAAGGACATCTGCGAGCGCAAAGTAGACTACCAGGAATTGCTCGCCGAATTGTTTGAAGCCCATGTCCGTGTCATCAAGCTGCAAGACAAGCCGATGGGCTTTCGCACAGGCATCGTAGATGTTTTCCGCGAGCTTGTGATCGTGCGACAACCACTCGGGTTTCGCCGTGATCCCAATAAAGGCCGCTTTGTAGATTATCCGAAAACGCATTTCGCTTATGACATGCTGCAACTGCGCCAAAGCAAGAAGCTGGATCACAACGGCTATCGCTTGAACCTCGGCACCGCGACCATTGACACGACATCCGATTCCACCAAAGCCATGTTCCTCGCCACGGGCGCGAACGAAGGGCAATTCATCAAGGATTTGTATTTTGCGAAATAGTCATTAGTCACTGGTCATTAGTCATTGGTTGAGCGTCACACGGAGTTCTTGCAAATGACAAATGACCAGTGACTAATGACAAAGGAGATTTATGCAACTCACACCACAAGAAGCCCAGCAGATCATCCGTAAGCTGGGCGAATCGGGTATTCCGCCGACGCGCGGGTTGGAAGCCTACACGGTCGGGATGGATTCGGTGCTCGGCACGCTCGAAAGCGAGTATTTGAAGGGCTATCTGCACGATGGCGGATCGAGCTTCAAACTCGTCGTCGGCGAATACGGCAGCGGCAAATCGCACTTTTTGTACCGGTTGCGCGACATCGCGTGGGACAACGGCTACGTCGTCAGTCGCACCGAACTCAGTCCAAAAGAATGCCCCTACGACAATCAACTGAAAGTTTATCAAGCCGTCATCAGCAACCTGATTTTTCACAGTCCTGATCCCAACGTCGCCGACACGCAAGGCATTGAAGCTTTCCTGGAAAATCACTTTTTTACGACCATGAAAATGCTTGGCATTGAGACGATGATGACGAGCATTGGCCTGGATAAACGCATCGAGTTGTGGCTCGACACCATCCTGCGCTTCAAGATCGAAAGCCCCTCGTTTCGGCATGCGGTGTACTTTTATCTGAAAGCCGTCGCAGAAGAAAACGAGAATGCGAAACGCAACATCGGCGCGTGGATGCGCGGCGAATCAGTCGCTTTGAAAGACGTGCGCGCCTTCAGCATCACCGAACGCATTGATCGCTCCGTCGCCTTCAAGATGCTGCGCTCCGTGTCGCAGATGGTGCATGAACTCGGCTATGCAGGACTCGTGTTGTTGTTTGATGAAGGCGACCGAATGGTCAGCATCGGTTCGTCCAAAACTGAAAAGGTCGCGTGTGACAATTTGCGCGAAGTGATTGATCGCTGTGCGGGCGAGAGCTTGCCAGCGACGTTGTTTGTTTATGCCGTGCCGCCGTATTTCGTGACGAACATCGCGCCGCAGTACGAAGCCCTCAGCCAGCGCATCAGTTCCAAAGTGAAGTTTTCGCGCAAGAATCCATTCAGTGTGCAAATCAGTTTGGATCAACTTGACTATCCGGGCGAAGAGTTGTTGCGCTTGATCGGCGAAAAGTTATTGGGGGTGTTCGAGCAGGCATACAGCGTTGCGTTCAACCACGAATTGCAAAAGCAAAATATCGCGCAACTCGCGGACACGTGCGGTTCGTTGTTGTCCACAAGTCATCGCCGTCACTTCGTCAAATCGCTGATTGATATGTTGGCCGAGCAGAAAGCCGACGGCGAACGCATCTATGAACCCGACAATGTGCAGAGCGTCGTGCGCGGCGTGACGGAACAGTTGGGACGTTCGCAAGGTGGGGAGTATTGATATGATCGGATCAATTGTTACTCATCCCGTCTTTTTGCGCGGGCAAATCCTGGAATTACGAAACGCAGGCCGTGATGCCACCGTGCGCTTCGAAAACGGCATTCGTGCCGTCGTGCAGGTCAATATGCTGACGGTGATCGAAGCCGCCAAAACGACTGCGCCGCCGCGTCCAATCATTCAGCCCCGTGTAGAAGTTGCACGCACGCCCGAACAGGAACAACGTATCTTGGCGCGCCGCACGATTGAAGCTTTGCGCTACGGTGTTGTTCCGCACAAACGGATCAAGGAATTGAGCGCGGGGTTGGACGCCGAACGCGCCAGCTTGCATCGCGCGTTTGATGGAGTCGCGCAACACGGCGGCGATGTGCGCGTGATTCTCGGCGAATATGGGCAAGGCAAAAGTCACTTCTTCGAGCTGGCCGCACAGGAAGCGTTGGAGCGCAATTTCCTCGTCGCGCAAACCAGTCTCGACCTGCGCGAAGTCCCGCCGAATCGTCCGCAACGCATTTACAACTCGCTGATTCGCAACCTGCGCTATCCCGATTCGAGTGATGTAGGAACGCTGATCCCCTTATTTGACAGAGTGCTGAGCGATGCGCATGTCTACGCGCCGCTGATGGAAAAGATCAAAGGCACGGAATTCAGCGCGGCGCTGTATAACTATTCGCTGCTGCGCGAGAAGCCAGGCGAGGCGTTAGATCAACTGCTGGATTGGATTTCCGGCGAGAAGGTTTACATCAGCGCCGTGCGCAAGGCGATGCCCGCGAAGCAAAAGGAGTTTCCGATCCGCGCGCTTTCGATGATGACGACTGCGGCAGATCAGTATTGCTATTTGCTGAGCGGTTTGGGTTGGATTGCACAGCAGGCGGGCTATGCCGGCTTAGCAGTATTGCTGGATGAATCCGAGCATTACAGCTTGCTCAATGAGCGCGGGCAGGAACGTGCTGACAATTTCTTTCGCGCGTTGATGTACACGGCGCTCGCCGCGCGGGCGGACTGCAAGCTTGGCGAAGCGCAGTTGCAACATCACACCAACGCGACGCCGTTTCGGTTTCAAGATCGCAGCCAGTTGCTCGTGATGTTCGCCGTCACGCCTTCGGCCAGCACGTTCGATTATCAGCGCTGGTTGCGGGACGATCAGATCATTCAGTTGACCGCGAGTCTGAATGCCGCCGCGTTGGACGATTTGATGGCGCGGTTATACGTGCTGCATCGGCAGGCATACGGCTATGATCGCAGCGAGCAGTTTCTGGACGTGTCGCAGGGCTTGCTGGAATGTTTGGAAGGACGGCTCATCAATTTGCGGCAAACGATTCGGTTGGCGACGGAGATTTATGACTTGTGCTTTGCGCATCAGGATTACAGCGCCACGCAGGCGGTGAACGAGTTGCGGCGCGTGATGCTCGGACGATTGGCATGAGTGAAAAACCCAAAACGTATGACGATGCGTTCAAGCTTTTGGCATCGCAGGATGCCGAAGCTTTATTGTTGTTGCTTGGCGAACTCCAGCCCGGCGAAAAGGCGGAGATCACACCGCTCGAACGCGAATTGCGCATTTCCACCAAGTTACCGGATCAACCCTATCGGGTGGTCTCCGCACGCGGCGCACGCATCGTCCACGTCGAGGCCGAGAGCTGGTGGAAGAACGTGATGCCCAGTCGCATGGCCGATTACGGCGCGCGCGAATGGATGGTGTACGGGTTGCCGGTCGATTGTTTCGTGTTGTTGTTAACAGATCGCGGCTTGCCTAAAAACCCGGCACGACAGCGCGTATTGATGCCGGAGACGTCCAAATCACTGTGCAATTTCGGATCATTCGGCTTTCCCAAATTTCAGCCTCACAAGTCCTCCAGTTGCGCCGCGACTATTTGCTGCCGTTCGTTCCGTTGATGAATCCGACCGTCAAAGACCTGGAAGCGGGCGCAAGACGGATTATAGCAATTAAGGATGAGCAACGGCGGAACGAACTGAGCTTATACTTTTCCGTCTTCAGCGGCGTGGCGTATAATGCAGAGGACATTTTAGACCTTGTCGGGAGGAACCGTATGGCCATCATGGAAGTTAATGCAAGAATCCTGGGTGTACCAGGACATCATCAACAAAGGGCGCGCTACAGGGGCAGCTTGAGTTGGCGCAAGACATGCTGCGCAAGCATGTAGCGCGCCGTTTTCCCACCGCGAAGGTCGGCAAAAAGATTGCGCAACTCCACGATGTCGCCGTGTTGCAGGAACTCTGTCTGGAATTCAGCGAAATCCAGGACACGGTTGCCTTGCGCAAACGGTTGGACGAAGCCATCAAAGCCCAAAGCAATGAATGACAAACACGCGCAGCAGCGGCAACTCAAAGATCAACTGCCGCACACGTGGGATGCCCTGTTTGCGCGGTTCGGACGCTTCACCGAGATTCAAGCGCAAGCCATTGAACCGCTGCTTGAAGGCCACAACTGCGTGCTTGTCTCTGCTACCGCGAGCGGCAAAACCGAAGCCGCGCTGGCTCCCCTCCTCGAACATCTCAAACAAAATCCCAAACCTCTTCGCCAGCTTTCCATTCTCTACCTTGTGCCGACGCGGGCGCTCGCGCGGGATTTGACGCGGCGGTTGCAACAACCGCTCGAAAAGCTTGCGCTCAGCGTGCAAGTCAAAACGGGCGACGAAGCGGCGTTGAATTCTGCGCGTCCGCCGGCGTTGCTTATCACGACGCCGGAGTCGTTTGATTCGTTGCTCGCCAATCATCCGCGCCTGCTCAAAGACATTCGCGCCGTTGTGATTGATGAGTTGCACATCTTCGACAGTACAGTGCGCGGCGATCAATTGCGCATTTTGCTGAATCGGCTGCGGCGGCTGAAACACTATGCAATGACGCGCAGTGACATCACGAATGAAGCGATGCAATATTGTGCGCTCTCGGCCACGATCCACGACCCGGCAGCCGTCGCCGCGCGCTACTTCCAGGATCCGCTGGTGATTCAAGTCGCCGGACAACGCGCGCTAGACGCGGAATTCCTCGCACTCGAAAGCGTTCTTACGATGGAGTTGCTCTTCACCGAACTCAAATCACGCGGGGTCAAAAAGGTGCTCGCGTTTTGTCAGAGCCGCGCCGAATGCGAGCAGTGGGCATTCGAGATGCGCGATGGCACTCCGTTCGGCGACCGCGTCTTTGTGCATCACGCGAGCCTTGATGCCAAAGTGCGCCGCCATGCCGAAACCCAGTTTGCCCAATCCGAGGTCGCGTTGTGCTTTGCGACTTCGACGCTCGAACTCGGCATTGACATCGGCGATGTAGATTTGATTGTGCTGATTGGTGCGCCCGGCAATCTAAGCGCCTTCCTGCAACGCATCGGACGCGGCAATCGGCGCACAGCGCGCACTTCGGTTGTCTGTTGTCATCGCAACGAAACCGAACGCGCGCTGTTTCAGATTTTCGTTGAGGCAGCGCAGTCCGGTGCAATAACCGAAACACAAAGGTACTTCTTTCGCCCTTCCATTGTCGTGCAGCAGCTTTGTTCCTACCTCAAACAAACGAAGTACGGCGAGCTTGATCCTGACAGCGCGTTTGCATTGTTTGCGGCATTGGACGGCACGCCGCTGCTCACCAAATCGCACTACCATCAAATCATCGAACATCTGATCGTAAAGCAGTACTTCACTGCTACGGATGCACGGTTGCTCAAGCCCGGCGCAGCCTGGAACGAGTTATTTGAGCAACGCGCGATTTACACTAACCTGGCCGATTTCACACGCCGTACGATTGATGTCGTAGACGAAGAGACAGGACGCAAGCTCGGCGAAATCGAACGCGCCGTACAACCCGGCAGCACGTTTTTGTTCGGCGGACACGCGCGGCAATCGGCTCGCATCTCTGGGCGCAAATTGGTGGTACGCACGACGAAGCAAGCCCAGGCTGCGCACCCGCCGCATCTGCGTTCGTCGTGGCGTCCGATGACGCCCGCGCTGGCGCAAGCTGTGGCGCAGGCGCTCGGCGCTCCGCAAACGAAGCAGCCCGGCGAGTTGGCTATCGTCACGGAAAGCGAAACGACCGAAGATGAGTCAATCCCCGTCACCTGGGTGTTTCATTGCGCGGGCGACGCCTATGGCTTGATTTTGGGCGATGTGCTGGAAACGCTGTATCGCGTGCGCGTCGAGGATTACAACGATTTGTACCTGGCCGTCAAAGGCATCATTCCCACCGCGCAATTGGAGTTCACCGTCGTGCAAGTCAACATCAGTTTGCGGCGGCGCTGGAAGCAGATGGAAAGCTGGTTTGAGCTGGGGCGGTTTCAAGAGCAATTGCCGCTTGAGGTGCGCCGCGCGAGTGTCAGTACGGCCTTCGATGTCACAGGCTTTGTGAACGCATTTCAGGGACGCAGACTAGCATTAGCGGAGACACCAACAACGTCATGAAAATCAATCCGACTAGCCAATTCCGTATAATGACCGCTGCCGACATCCAGCGTGGGCTGGAATTGACCCGTGTCGCGCGGTGGAATCAACTATCCCGCGATTGGGAGTTATTGCTAAAGCTGAATCCCTCAGGCTGCCGTGTGGCGCTGCTGGAAAATCAGGTTGTCGGGACGGTCACAACCGTGCGCTACGAAAATCGCTTTGCCTGGATTGGAATGGTGCTGGTTGATCCTGCCGCGCGTGGGCAAGGTATCGGAACGCAACTGTTGCAGCAGGCGCTAGAACTCTTGTCAGACATCCCGTCGGCCCGGCTTGACGCGACGCCTGCCGGACATCCGCTTTATTGCCAGCTTGGTTTTCAGGATGAGTATGGCCTGAGCCGAATGGAGCGCGTGGCTGCTCCTCCGCACTACTTCCAGCAAACAATCGCCGCGCGCCCGATGCAAGCCGAAGACCTGCCCGGTGTCGCGGCGATGGATCGGGAAATCTTTGGCGCAGACCGTCGCGTAACACTGGAATGGATGTTCGCAGGCGCACCGGAATATGCCTGGGTAATCGCACAGCAAAACGAAATTGCGGGATATGCCTTTGGCCGACACGGCTTCGCCTATGAACATTTGGGACCAATTGTGGCGCGCGATCCGTTCATCGCCCAGCAATTGGTTGTTGCCTGTTTACAGCAACAATCGCACAAGCCTTTCGTCATTGATGCTCCCGAACACTCTGCTGAATGGCGCGCGTGGCTCGCATCCGCAGGTTTCCGCGAACAGCGTCCGTTCATTCGGATGTTTTATCGCGCCAACCCTTATCCGGGGTTGCCGCAAAATCAATTTGGCATTTTGGGGCCGGAATTTGGGTAAGCCACTTCCCCCAACCAGACGATTGCGGCACAATGATCCGCCTATGAAGATCGAAACAGAAGCACAATTGGAAGAGGCACTCGCCACACCTAATGAGCAAGACATTGATGTGCTACGGCGCTTGCCCGGCGAGGTGATGATCCTCGGCGCTGGCGGTAAAATGGGGCCGTCCTTAGCACGCCGTCTCAAACGAGCCACCGAAGCGGCAGGCATCAATCGTCGTGTCATTGCCGTCTCGCGCTTTTCTGAAGCTACTGCGCGCCTCGAACTGGAGCAGGCTGGTATCGAAACGATTGCCGCTGACTTGCTTGATCGCGCTCAACTGGCACAGCTTCCCGATTGTGAGAACGTCTTCTTTTTAGCAGGCAGAAAATTTGGCTCGACCGAACGCACCGATTTAACCTGGGCCATCAACACGTTCGTGCCGGGTCTGGCGGCGGAACGGTTTCGCGCCGCGCGCGTCGTCGCTTTCTCCACTGGCAATGTGTACCCGGCAGTCAAAGTGACTTCCGGCGGGGCGGTCGAATCGGATTCCCCCGCGCCCATCGGCGAATACGCAAATTCCTGTCTGGGGCGCGAGCGCATCTTTGAATTCTTCTCGCACCAATACAGCACGCCCTGTCTGCTCTTTCGACTGAACTACGCGGTTGATCTGCGCTATGGTGTACTGGTGGACATCGCCCGCAAAGTGTTTGAGCGGCACCCCATCAATCTGGCTATTGCGGCCTTCAATGTGATCTGGCAGGGAGATGCCAACTCTTATGCGCTGCGCAGCCTGGAATTGTGCGAGTCACCGCCGCGCATTTTGAATGTGACCGGGCCAGAGACCGTTTCGACGCGTTGGGCGGCACAGTATTTTGCTGCCCGATTCAATTGCGAAGCTCTCTTTTACGGGGACGAAGGCGAGACGGCGCTTCTCAATAACGCTTCGTTATGTCACTCGTTGCTGGGTTATCCAGCCGTTCCGCTTGGTACTTTAATGGAAGCGGTGGCGCACTGGGTTGAGAGCGGTGGCGCGAGCCTGAACAAGCCGACGAAATTTGAAATCACAGATGGGAAGTACTGAAGAAAGCAAAAGGCAAAAGGCAACAGGTCGGCACTTAATTTAAGAAATTCAGAAAGAGCGTTGCTTCCGAATCCCACTTTTGCCTTTTGCCTTTTGAGATTTGCCTTTTGATTTTTTATTTATGCTGGACCCTGTAATTCACCAACAACTCCTCCACGGCGTAGTCATTCCTGCGCATCCTTTAGCCCTGACCGCGGAACGCAAGCTGGATGAACGCAGACAGGTCGCGTTGACGCGCTATTACTGTGATGCAGGCGCAGGCGGCATCGCCGTCGGCGTGCATACGACACAATTCGCGATTCGTGATCCGCAGCTTGGCCTGTTCGCACCCGTGCTGCAACGCGCGCAGGAAACGATGCGCGCGTTTGAAGCCAAACAGCAACGTCGCCTCATCAAAGTCGCAGGCGTTTGCGGAGCTACGGCACAAGCCGTACAGGAAGCTGCCTTCGCCCGCGAACTCGGCTATGACGCAGGCTTGCTCAGCCTCGCGGCCTTGCGTGAAGCCTCCAACACAGAATTGATCGCCCATTGTCGTCACATCGCCGAAGCGTTGCCGCTCATCGGGTTCTATTTGCAACCAGCAGTCGGCGGGCGGTTGCTGGACTATCACTTCTGGCGCGCCTTCCTGGACATCGAAAACGTCGTAGCGATCAAAGTCGCCCCCTTCAATCGCTACCAAACGCTGGATGTCGCGCGCGCGTTGGCCGACAGTGGGCGACACAATGAAGTCGCGCTATACACGGGCAATGACGACAACATCGTAGCCGATTTGCTCACCGAATTTCGTTTTGCCAGACCTGACAAACCTGTCTCCGTTCATTTCACCGGTGGCTTGTTAGGCCATTGGGCAGTATGGACAAAACGTGCCGTAGAGTTGCTGGCAGCCGTCCATGAATGCAAACGAAACGGCGGCCAAAACGCGAGCGAATTGCTGGCGCGCTCCGCTGAAATCACCGATGCCAATGCCGTGCTCTTCGACGCACGAAACAATTTTGCCGGCTGCATCGCCGGGTTGCACGAAGTGCTAAGGCGACAAGGCCTGCTCGCAGGCCGCTGGTGCCTTGACCCACACGAAGACCTTTCGCCCGGACAGATGGAAGAGATTGATCGAATTTATGTACAGTACCCGCAACTGACAGACGATGATTTTGTCGCGGAACATGTGGCAAGTTGGTTGAGTTGAATAGCCTCACGCAAAAGTCATGCTTGCTGGAAAGGTTGCAAGATAGCGATTGGCAAGAAATTTCACCTAATGCGCGTTCTCGGCTGCGATGAACGCTGGCGGATATTAACCCCTCGTAGTTTGAGACAGGCAAATTGAGAAGGGCGAAATAGCCCTTGTTGCAAAATGCTTTTACGCGAAGCTGAAGCCCCTGCTTCGTCGTCGGTAACGTCCGAATGTGTTCGCCCGTCGCCGTGAAAATCACGTTCGCAATTTTCCTCTTCAGAACTCTGTCACCACAGTTACGCCCGCAACTTCGAACTTGTCCATATTCACAAGCGCATCAATAGACTGTTCCAGCGTGATCGTCCTGCCAATGAGCTTTTCGGGCTTCAATTTCCCGGCTTCGATCATTGTGAATAAGGCATCGTAACGATGAGCCTGCATGCCGTGGCTGCCCAGTATTTCCAATTCGTGCGCAATGACTTTGCTCATCGGAATGGCGGGCGTACTTTGCTCGGCCAGCAGCAGGCCGACTTGAATGTGCTTGCCGCGTTTGCGCAGATTGCTGATGGAATTGAAACAGATCGTGGGATGTCCGAGGGCGTCTAAAGAAACGTGCGCGCCGCCGTTGGTAATTTCGATGACGGCTTCGGCAACATTGGCGACTTGCGACGCATTGACAGTAGCGACCGCGCCCAAAGCCTTCGCCAATCGAAGCGCGTCTTCGGAAATATCTATCGCCACGACGTTCGCCCCTATCGCGTTGGCAATCATAATCGCCGATAAACCCACACCGCCGCAGCCGTGCACGGCTACCCATTGTCCGGCGGAGGCTCTGCCTTGATCTATGACGGCGCGAAAGGAAGTGACAAACCGGCACCCCAGACTCGCCGCCGCCGGGAAATCCAACGTCTCCGGCAAGCGCACCAGATTCGTGTCGGCGTAATGAAGGGACACATACTCGGCAAATGATCCCCAGTGGGTGAAGCCGGGTTGAAACTGATGATCGCACACCTGCTGATTCCCATCTGCGCACTGCGGGCAGGCCCCACAGCCGCCCACGAACGGCACCGTAACGCGATCCCCGCTTTTCCACTTGGTCACATCCTTGCCAACGGCTGTGACCACGCCCGCCAATTCATGACCGGGCACGTGGGGAGGCTGAATATCCGCGTCATGTCCGACCCAGCCGTGCCAGTCGCTGCGGCAAACTCCCGTTGCCATGATTTTGACGACTACGCCGTGTGCTTCCGGCGTTGGATCAGGGACATTCTTTAGTTGTGGCGGTGCGCCAAAGGCTTCATAGATGACAGCTTTCATTCGATAGGCTCCCGGTTTGTGTTTGATTGCCTGAAACGTCTGCCCATTATGCACATTCCAAACTGCCGACAAGCTGACCAATCAAGCATTCTTTGCCTCTCGATCCTGACAATTCTCACAATAGGTATTTTTGAAAGCTGAGACGACAGTATCTGTGTCTGTATGTCCAACGACAGATTTGAACTGGTGCTTTAAGCAGTGGCCGAATCGCTCAGGGTCTGAAAGATAGCAAGTCGCTGGATGAGCGGTATGCCGAAGGTCTTGAGTGATCTCAATGTGCTTACACCAGTTCAATCGTTCAGAAGCCATTGTGCGCATAGAATGAATATCTCGTTCAACCACCGGTAATCTTTCTTGAGGCAGATCAAGTGCTTGGAGGCAGGAACGAGCAAAATTCAGCAATTCCTCATCCGTGTTGTGAGCAAGTTTCTCATCCATATCTACAGTTGCTGACTCAAGGATGACTTTCTCACTCATCTGAAAAGGTGTTTCACCAGAAAGATGTTCCATTGCTCTAGTTTGAAGGGTAATGTAATCCATTGCTTGCGCTTTGGGTAATACACTACTGGCTAGACGCTTTGCTGCATCAGGCTGTTTGCCGAGTAAAAACAAATCCGCTAATGTAAGTTGCGCACGTAACTCACCTTCCAATTGTCCTGCCTGTTTAAAGATTTCCAATGTC
This sequence comes from uncultured Acidobacteriota bacterium, assembly GCA_963794955.1. Lineage (GTDB taxonomy): Bacteria > Acidobacteriota > Blastocatellia > RBC074 > RBC074 > JAFDVL01. Next base: position 56,182 of record CAWCGF010000003.1, on the reverse strand, counting down.
TGAGTTGCTTCTTCCATCATCGCTCGCAAGGCGTCTGCCGGGAAATCAACATCCTGACCGAGCAAGAGCAGAAAACTACGACGAGTCATGACAAATGCTAAAAAATTGAACGTAGCTCTAATGCTGAGGGCTTTTCCAATTAACAATGGGTTCTTTAGCCTTTGAGCTTCATGAACTGAGGAGTCAAACATCTGATGCCATTGTGCAAACTCAGTTGTAAGTGCTGCTAAGGTCGCCTGTACTTTGTCGGTAGTCAGAGTTCCCAATTTGCCGCGAATGTGTATTTGAAATAATAGCTGTGTTGAATCCAGAGCTTGCAGATGCCCCTCAGCCTCAAGAAGTGCAAGTTTGGCATCAAGTTTCGTAGCCGTGGAAACTTTCGTAGACACCTGCATTTCGCCAACGATCAGGCGAAGTTCCATAATCATGTTGCGACGCCCAACGAGATCGTCTTCATGCCGTAAAGCATAGCGTAATTGGTTCAGCCTTCGTGGAAATGAGAGATCATCATCTTCTTCCTCTTCAGCCTCTTCAAGAAGTCGAGAAAATTCAGTGTAGTCAATCTGGCCTGTTTCGTAACGACATGAATCTCGCAGCGCAATCAACAATCGCCTATCTTCGGGCGCAAGTTCATCTTGATGGAGTAGCGCTTTGCCAATGCAGGCTAACGCATCTTGATACTCTCCAAGCGTGTAATGAGCGTGAATTTTAATGGTTAGTATGCGGGGTAATTGCTTATCGCTTGCACGTAAGGTGTCTATTGCTTGCAAAACAAGAGAGCCATAGCCGGATGAAACCATCGTAACGCCGCTAGTCAAAATCAATTCTTTAGTTTCTGCCGGGTCAATGGTCTCTAAAGTTTCTGGGTTGATAGTGACAGTAACTTGCTCGTTCAAGCTGGCACGCGAAAGGTTGTCATTGATTTCGCGATGTAATCGTCCCTCTCGCAAAATTCGCTGATGGATATGGTTGGTAGTCTCAAGTGTCAATAAATCCCTAAAACGAATGGTAACGGTTCCTTGCTGCATCCATTCTGGATTTTCTTGATCTAGCCGCCTTCGCTCATCGCTTGCCCAAGCAAATCGCAACTCTTTGTTTGGGGCAATGTAAAGAATATATAGTGCAGTATTACCGCCATATAAAAGATAGTTGAGGTTGCTGGTGTCTATTGAGTATGAAATCGAGCCATCCTGATTGGCATTGGCTGAATCCGTACTTTTAAGTTGAATTTGCGCTCGCAGGTTGGTGGCTTGCCTGTTAATCAATAGTTCAATGCTGCCATCAACGCCTTTGTCTTTAATTTCTCCGCGAAGGAGAAACTGATCTTGGGGCAATATTGAATCAAGAGCGACATAACTCAGGCGTTCCAATTCATCAGTGCGAGGCACCCCAGGAAGTGGCCCCAAATCACTAGCATCTTTTTCATTGTCCTTACTCATAAGCGAAAGCCCTGCTTCGTCATCGGCATTGTGTGAATGCGTTCGCCCGACGCCGGGAAACGGCGTTGCAAAGAGTTTTCATGTGAAAGGCATGGCTGATTCGCTGATTGATTCAAGTCGTCCAGTCTTCGAGCACTAAGCCGCTCACTTGCGCGAAATGTATGTGATTGGCCGTCACCAGCGCTGCCTGTGTAGCCAGCGCAACCGCAGCGATGCGCAAATCCTGCGAGCCTACGCGCAGCTTTTGCTCCCGCAGCATTTGATACTGTTGACTGGCAAGCTGGTCGTAAGGAAGTATCGTAAACTCTTTCAATAGTTCGAGTGTCTCGCCCAACCAGTAACAAGCCCTGATTTGTTCCGCCTCGCTTTTGGCGGCTCTGATCTGCGCCAGGCGTCCGCGTAAAAGCTCTTCGGCGGTAATGACTGAAAGCGCAAGTTGTACTGGCGGGGTATGAAGAATGTGCGCCCGCACTGCAGCGTGACCGCGTTGATACAGACTCGAATGGTCAGTGTCCAGCAGATAAAGCTTCATTCGGCAGCATCTTCTTCATCCAGTTGGCGTCGGTACTCGGCAATCCGTTCCATCAAATCATCAAACGTAGGGTCGTCTTTGAAGCGGCCAAAACCTTTCAGCATCGGATGGTTTTCCGGCGGGGTCTCCGGTTCCATTTTGATTGTGACGACCTTGCCGTGTGCGAGCCGCTCTGCCAACGTCTCTTTCGCTTTGGTGATGGCTTCTTCTTCAGTTTTGCCTACTACCTGGCTATTCGCAAGCCCGATGATCTCGGCGACGTAGCCATTATTCGCGTGTTGTTCGACAAAAACGTGATATTCCATAGCGGTATTATTATACACAGTTTCGTTTTCCTGGCGCTCCTCTCTTTCAAATCAGTTCGGCGTATTCTATGGCTTACTTTGCAGGCCGTTGCAAAACATCCGCCAGCGCCTGCATTCGCTTCCCGTCTACAGCACTCTTGGCGTTCGGGCGCTTTCTTTCAGCGAGCGCGCGAAGCTCTGGAGTTTAGCGCGTCCTTTGGTCAGACGTGAACTCTCTGCGGTTTGAATTGCGCTGCGCATGGACTGTGATCTGATCGGCGGGCAATGCCTGTGATCGTTCCAACTGATCGAGATATGCCTTGGCTACGACCAATTTGGCGGGCCAAACGATCTTTTGCTGGTTTTGCACATTAAGTTCAGTCACGCGCACCGTTTTCGCGGCATCAATTTCGTTCTGCGTCAGAAACTCGCTGGGGCTGAGTTCAAAAACGTCCAGCCCACGCGCGATTTCCGAAGCGTAGATATGACCGTTGTACCAGTATGCCGACCATTCGCCACCCAGCACGAGCATCTTTGGATCAATCGGGCCACGGTCGAAATAGGCAATCTCCATCGGCTTGTCTGCGTCGGTAAAGTCCATCAAGGAGATACCGCCCTGATACCAGGCTTGCACTTTGATATCGCGTCCGGGAACGGGAACGAGCGAGCCGTTGTGCGCTACGCAATTTTCGGTGTCGCCCTGTGCGGCGGGCAACTTGTAGTAACTGGCGAAGCTCAGCTTGTTATCTCGCAAACGAAACACCGCGTTCGCGCCCCAAACATTCGGATCGGTGAGGCGGCAACGCGCTCCCAGTCCGCCGCCCCACTCATCGGTGAACACAACCTTCGTCCCATCATTGGAAAATGAAGCCGAGTGCCAATAGGAATAGTTCGGATCGTTGACGGCATCTATCCGTTTGGGATTCACGGGGTCTTTGATGTCCAGCACGATGCCATTGCCGGAGCATGCACCCGCGGCTAAACCCAACGCCGAATACACCGTAATATCGTGACACTGATCGCTGTCAATGGGCTTCTCTGTGCCGTGCGAAGCTCCGCTCTTCAAGGCGTTGAGTGCTCCGGTACGAGGGTCCATAAACACGCGGGGACTGGACACGACTTTGGCATTCTGCGGCGCAGCCAGCGGGACTTTGATGACTTCAATGCGAAACAGCGACGTGTTCGGGTCTTTCTCTGGAGCTTCGGCGGAACATCCAGGCAACTCTTCGCCCTGGCGCACGAACGAGGTGCCGGAAACGTAGATGTAAACGTTGTTCTTGTCCTTCGGATCAACGACCAGCGTATGCGTGTGCGAACCGCGACAGGTTTGCACTGCCGCGATTTGCTTGGGGCGCTGAATGTCGGAAATATCAAAAATTCTTACGCCGCGAAATCGTTCTTTGCTTGGCGCGGGCAATGTCGGCTTGTTCTCTTCGCCTGCTTTCGGCGGCGGCGGTGGCGGGAAGCCTTCAATGCTGCAATCGAGGCGGCCATTGGGCATCTCGACCGACATAAACATCAGGTTCTTGTAAACCGACACATCGCCTTGCCCACCGGGACAAACCATAGACGTGACCAGTTTAGTCTTCGCGGGATTGGAGATGTCAAAGATATTGACCCCATAAAAATTGCCCTGAAACAGGTATTTTCCACGAAACGCGAGGTCAGAGTTCGCAAACGCCAATTGCGCAGTCACTAATTGGGCTGGCTTCGGCATCTTCGACGTATCGGCAACACCGATTGCGCCCAGGGTCTTCTGCACTTTTGGATTATCAGCATCATCCGAGCCGAGTTGAAATGCGCCAGGTTTTTTGAAAAGCATAAGATGTTTCAAGCCCTTCGCGATTTCCCCAGCGTCGTACAATCCCGGTGTCAATTTGGCGCGCGGATCGTTGGCGTCAGAGCCTGTCATTCCAGCGGGAAGCGGCGGCGCTTGCTCCAGCGCAAACGGGTCATCCTGTGCTTTCTTTTGCTCAGTTTTCGGGTCGGTTGCCTTCGCGGGTTCCTGTGCAGGAGGCGTTTGCGCTTGTAGTTTGTCGGCAAAACACAGCGACAAAAGAAGAGAGATTACGAGTAAACGGAAAGCCGTGGTGGGTACATGTATCATCATTTGTCCTTGGTAGAGTTTTTCTCCAGCATGTTTTGCATAATCCGAATTTCAGCGCGCTGGCCGCTGTCTACATCAGTTGCGAAATTGAACAATTCAGCATCCTGCCCTGCGCCTGCGGTGGCAAACAAATCTTTCACCATCGTCAACGCGCCATCGTGATGCTGAATCATTCCGGTCAGAAAGAGGCGGTCGAACTCCTCGCCTTTGGCATTTCTGAGTGACTTCATCTGTTCTGCGGTAAGCATTCCGGGCATAAGCTCGTGCGACATATTTTTATGGTTCATGTGGTGCATGTCATGCGTCGCATCTGAAAGGGGCTGGCCCCGCGTCGCCAACCAACGTTTCATAAACGCGATCTCGTCGGATTGCGAATGGCTGATGCGCGCGCCGAGCGATCTCACATCCTTGTTTTCGGTGTGCGATTCGATCAGCGCCGTCATCTCCACTGCTTGCGCGTGATGCATAATCATGCCTTGCATAAACTGCACATCCGCTGTGGACACGGGCGGCAGCTTGCCCTTCGTCGTCGGGGGAAGAACCCGCGTCCGTTTCCCCGGCGCACCCGGTTGCACGACGACTGGTTTTGCCGGTGCAGGCTGCTGTGCGTAGGCGCGCAAAGGGACCCCGCTCGCTGCGGCAAGTATGCATAAACACACCGCGACGCTTGCGACCACTCGCATCGCCCAAATAGGTCTTAGAGAGAAAAGTCTCAAGTGCTGTATGTATCTATTCATTGTCGGTCACGCATTATTCAATTGTTTGCGAATCCCTTGATGCCTCAAATACTATCAGTCTTGGCGATCTTTCAAAACGCCTTTACTGCGCTAACCAGAGAAAACCATAGACATAGCTTGTGGGAACCTTGCTTGAACGAGGCTGACGTGCTGATTGGGGCATCACTGGCGTGCGGGACTGCTCCCCTGGTCTGCGAAGGCCTGCGCGATTTTCACCGCAAGAGAGAACGTGTCCGCATAAGAGATGTTCGACGCGACGGACACGACGATCCCGTATTCAGGGAACGTCATGAAAGACGCTACCATCCCGCCCAGCACCTCTCCGTCGTGGCCGACCAGTCCCGTTTGTTTACCTTTCATTTCAACAGTCTCAAGGTCCCAGCCAAGACCGTACCCCGTCTCCTCTCCCGAGATCAGTCGCTGTGAGGTTTGGAGCAATTGCACTGTGGCAGGTTGCAGGAGCTTGCCGCTGTTGATCGCCAGCGCGAAGCGCACCAGATCGGACGGCGTGGACAGGAATACGCTGGAGCCCGCGTAGCAGGAATAGTCGAGTGGGCGCGTCAGTTGCAGGCCGTAGCGGGGATTCGCCGCGAACCTCGGAAAGTAGCAAGTCGTCCGATTAGGGATTGGCTCCCTCGCGGAGTCGGCTGTCGTGTCGCGCATGCCCAGCGGCTCGAAGACCTGCTTTCGCATGAATCCGAGGAATGGCTCCTCTGCGGCGGCTTCGATGGCTGCGCTCACCGTAATCCAGCCGTAGCTCGAATAGTGGTAATCGGTTCCCGGCTCAAACAACAGCTCACGTTCGTAGCCACTGAAATATTTCAACGCTTCGACTGGTCGCTCGCAGTGCTGCGAAAACAGTGGCCCTTCATCCCCGCCGTCGTGCGCGACGCCCGCCGTATGCCCCATCAACTGGCGCAGTGTCACGGGCCATTGATACTGAGGGAAGGCAGGCACATACGTCTGAATTTTGTCGTCGAGCTTTAAGCGGCCTTTCTCTAGTAACAGTCCGGCTGCGGCAGAGGTAAGCGCGGTGGAGGCGGTGCCGATCCTGAATCGCGTAGCTGGCGTGACGGGGACGCGGTTATCAATATCCGCCCAGCCAAAGCCTTCGGCCCATACGATCTCACCACCGACAGCGACCGCCACTGACAGCCCCGGCAGGCTGTGCTCGGTGAGACCCGCACGGGCGATTTGCTGTCCCTGTTTCACGGCGTCGCCCCACTTTGGCAACGGGGCCGAATCCGCCGTAGAAGGCACATCCTGCGCGTTCGGGTACAGGGGCGGAGTCGCCTTCATATACATCCAAACACCCGTGATCGCGGAGAGCAGCAGGCCAAGGCCAAGGGCGATTATCACGAGCCAGGTCTGTGTATGCTTCGACATGTTTCATTCCCTCAGTGCTAAATCTTCACGGTCATGATCTTGTTATCTATGTTTTCATTTACTTGGGCAGGCTCCCTGCCTTTTTCTGACGGTTATTTTTCCTTTGTAAATACCCGCTGCCCGCCGCTCCGTTTGATAGTCATCTGGTTTTTCGCGGCGTCGAACTCAAAAACGATGCCGGCAGCGGTGCCATTATCGAGTTTGAATTTATCCTGCGCCGTTGCTTCAAGTGGGACGGCGGATCCCGCTCCGGGCGGTTGCGCGTAAAGCGTCGCGCCTTGTCTGGTGATCGTAAATTTCACGGGAGCTTCGGGAGTCGAATAAACCCCGACGTATTTGTCCAGCACTTCCGTGCTGACAGCGATGGATTCGAAGGCGGGAATCTGAAATGGCTTATTGTAGTAGATGTCCATAATGCCGTTCATAATCTCGCCGACCGGGTAAACCTTCGCATTCGTCGTGTAGGCGACAGCCAGCTTTTCTTCTGGCTGGTACATCAGCCACGCTCCGTAGTTGTCCGCACCGCCCGTATGCCCGTAGAAGGTCTTACCGGCGAACGTGAAAGGCTCCATTCCCGATCCCTCGCCGTCCCTGATCGTTTTCATCTGAGTCGAGACTCGCCTTTGACACTACTTGCGCGTCAAACAGCGCCTGGATGAATTTGGCCAGGTCGTTCGGTGTCGAAACAATCGCGCCCGCGCTGAAGAGGATGCTGGGATGGGTTTCGGACACCGGTTTCCACCCGTCGCCGAAGTTCATATAGGTCAGCGCTTCGTTTTTGCTCACATCAATATTTCCGGTCGCGAGGTACGTATCCGCAAGCCCGATCTTTGCGGTGATTCTCGTCCGCAGGGCTTCCTCGTAGGGTTTGCCAGTTACCTTTTCAAGGATCAGACCCAAAAGCTGATAGCCGGAGTTGCTGTAGGAACGCCTTGTGTCCGGTTCGAAATCGGGCGTGGCTTTGACGATCAGGGCGAGCATTTCATCCTTCGTCACTGGAATCGTGTGCACGTTGCCTTGAGCATTCTGCTCGCGCTTGACGTTCGGGATACCGCTGCGATGCCAGAGTAGTTGCACGATAGTAATTTTCCTGGCGTTTGGAACCTGCGGGAAGAATTTGTCGAGGGTATCGGTCAGCTTTAATTTTCCTTCCTCGACAAGCTGCAAGATCATCGCGGCAGTGAACATTTTTGTGATTGAACCGATGCGGAATCTATTCGTCGCCGTCAACGGCTTCTTTTCGGTTCCATTGATCTGGCTGTAGCCGATGGCGCGGGTGTAAAGAACCTTGCCGTCTTTGGCGATGACGAGGCTCCCCATGGCTTTATTCTTTTCGGCAAGCCGGTCAAAAAACTGGTCGAGTTTGGCTTTGTCCAGCGTCTGTGCATGCGCGACGGCGAACACCCCCCATGTCAGTAAGGTTGCGAATAATATTTTAGTTTTCATAAAAGCCTTTCTGATTTTTTGTCGAGGGCCTTTTGCACGCGCTTTTGAAGAACAGTCGCAACGATTGCGACTACGCTCGAAAGTAGCGTGATCAGTAATGCCGGCGCTACAATCCCTGTTATGTCTTCTCCTGTCCCACGAGAGAGAATCATTAATGTAGCTATTCCTGCCACCATCAAAACACTGAGTGTGATCGCAGCGTATTTTACAATCTTTAAGAATAATATTGAGTCTCGTTTCATAGTGCACCTCAAAATGCGGGTTGCGTTCTTTCTAAGAGTTGCCGTCGGGGATGTTTCGCAGAACAGATAAAGATCGGTTCGCCGCGGTCGAAGGCTTCTTTTCGGTGCCGTTGAGTTGGCTGTAGCCGATAGCGCGAGTGCAAAGAACGTTGCCGTTAATTTTTAATTTTCATAAAACCTGCCTGATTCCAGGCTACGGCTACGGAAGCAGGAATACTTTTAAAATACTCTCTTTTGTTCGTCAAGGACTTTGTGATAAAAAGCCCTTTTCGCGCCTCAGAGTTCAGAAATGATAAATGGCTTTCTCAAGGATGTGTTTACCTCAGCCGCAGTGGTAATGCATAGATAGCTTTTAGCATAATCGGTTTTGAAAAAATGCCTTCAGATGAATTCACCAGAATGAATATTCTGTCATTCTGGTGATAACGTGATAGTGGAAAACCCCAGCAAAATCGCACATTTTGCTGGGGTAAAATTTTGGTAAAACTTATTGTAATGTTGCCCTGATCAGGCTTACGCAAAACTAAAGCCCTGCTTCGTCATCAGCATCGTGCGAAGGCGGTCGCCCGTCGCCGTGAAAACGGTGTTAGCAATGGCAGGCAGAATCGGCGGCAAAGCGGTGGCGGTAAGGTGGGTTCGCCGAGCCCTGTGGACATATTGTTGAATTTCAGGAAGTGTCAATATTGTCCTATTAGAGGTGGTCGCGTTTTACCCCCGATGTGCCCTCCTCTACCGGATTGGCATCCAGCACAGCCACCGCGAAAAAGCCCAAGGCATCATCCCGACGCGCCTGACGGGACTGGACAGCCGAGCCATTTGGAGCGCTTCGCCGTAGGGTCGCTTTTACGACACCATGCTGCATTCTCCCTGTGACTGAAGCTCATCATACGCTAGAATCGGTTTTCGCATTATTTCGCATTTTCATTCGCCAAGACGAGAGCAAGTAAGATTTCCAGATTGCTTTTGTCAGAAAATCGGCAGCCCGACGCATGACTGACGGCAGTACGGTTTCGTCTGCGCGCATGATCTGCCGAAGCATGAGTCCGTGCCGGGATTCGTTATATCAATTCAGCGAGGAAAGCACATGACAGAGACAGATATCGTCGATCAGTTGACCGAGCACAAGACGCTCGGATCAGCGCCGCGCGAAGAACTCGCCTGGTTGGCCTCACATGGGAGCTGTTCGGCATCTCAATGCGGGAGAGGTGCTGACCGCGAAGGGCGCGCTTGTGGAGGGGCTCTTTGTCATACTGACGGGGCACTTCGCCATTTTCGTTGACCGTGGAGCCGGGCGGAACAAAGTGATGGAGTGGTGGGCCGGGGACGTTACAGGTCTGCTCCCTTACTCCCGGCTGGTCAGTCCTCCGGGGGATAATATCGCCCTTGAGCCTTCCGTAATTCTGGCCCTCCATCGTGACGACCTCACCGCAATGATTCACAGTTGTCATCAGATCACGTCGATCCTCGTGCATAAGATGGTCGATCGCGCGAGGCTTTTCACATCGAGCGCCCTGCACGACGAAAAGATGGTCTCGCTTGGGAAGCTATCGGCCGGGCTGGCCCACGAGCTGAACAACCCCGCAGCCGCCATCGAACGCAGCGCGGCGCTGCTCGATGACCGCCTGGAGGACGCTGATCGGGCGGCACGAGCGCTGGGTGCCACCAGATTGACAGAGTCCGAACTCGCCGCCATTGACGCGGTGCGAGCGTCCTGCCTCGCTGCGCCTGCGCATAACGTGCTGTCTCCGCTCCAGCAGGCCGAACGCGAGGACGCCATCGCTGACTGGATCGGAGATCATGGCCTCGATGCGGCGATTGCAGAGCCGCTTGCCGAGACTGCCGTAACGCTTGAGGCGCTTGATCGGCTTGCTGAGGTGGTTGACGGTCCACCACTCGACACGGTGCTCCGGTGGGCGGCAGCCGAGTGTTCGGTTCGTGGGCTGGCCGCCGAGATTCAGGAGGCCACCAGGCGAATTTCCGGATTGGTCCAGGCCATCAAGGGATTCACACACATGGATCAGGCCGCGGTGGCCGAGCCTGTGGACTTGAGGTTGAATCTGGGCAACACGGCCACTGTGCTCAAATCAAAGGCGCGGGCAAAATCCATCACCGTTACGGTGACCGTAGAACCCGATCTCCCACGTGTTCGCGGCTTTGTCGGAGAACTCAACCAGATCTGGGCAAATCTGATCGACAACGCCCTCGATGCGGTGCCAGACGCCGGTCGCGTCGATGTAACGGCACACCGCGAGCGGGAGCGCGTCGTGGTGTGCGTGGTCGACAATGGCCCTGGCATTCCGGCGGAGCTTCGCGCACGCATATTCGACCCGTTCTTCACGACCAAGCCGGTTGGCCTCGGCACAGGCCTGGGACTCGATATCGTCCGGCGCCTGATCATGCACAACGATGCCGAAATCGAATTCGAGTCATGCCCGGGACGAACCGAGTTTCGGGTTTCGCTACCGCTCGCGGAAACGGACGCAGCCGGAGGACGACAGTGAACAAACCTATCCTCCTTGTCGTCGACGATGATGCGCAAGTACTCGCTGCAGTGCGCCGCGATCTTCGTTCTCGCTACCGTGAATCCTACACGGTCATCAGCGCGTCGTCGGGCGAAGAAGCTCTCACCACCATCCGCGAGTTGAAGGCCCGCGGTGACTCGTTGGCCATGGTGATCAGCGATCAGAGAATGCCCGGCATTCACGGCGCCGAAGTGCTCGCCCGGTGCCTTGACGTCTACCCGCTGGCGCGTCGCGTGCTGCTCACAGCCTACTCGGACATTGACGCGGCCATCAAGGCCATTAACGAAGCACATCTCGATCACTACCTCTCAAAGCCGTGGGATCCCCCGGAGGAACGCCTCTTTCCGGTGGTGGACGATCTGCTCGACGCCTGGCAGGCCGAATACCTTCCGGAAGCCAAGGGACTGAGGCTGGTCGGACACCAGTGGTCGCCTCGGTCGCACGCGATCAAAGACTTCCTCGCAAGCAATCTCATCCCCTATCGCTGGCTCGACATTGCACGCAACCAGGACGCGCGTGTCCTGCTGGACGCGGCGGGGGTCGGCACCGACGACCTTCCCGTACTGTTCTTCGAGGATGGATCCGTGCTCCGCAACCCCGAGCCCCGTCAGGTAGCTGAGCGTCTAGGCCGCCCGCGCACGGCGGCTTTCGATCTGTACGACCTGGTGATTGTTGGTGCTGGTCCTGCCGGTCTCGCAGCAGCGGTATACGGTGCATCAGAAGGGTTGCGGACGCTGCTGCTTGATCAGCACGCCCCGGGCGGTCAGGCGGGCAGCAGTTCCCGGATTGAGAATTACCTGGGGTTTCCTGCTGGCGTCAGCGGTAGCGAGTTGACGCGTCGCGCGTTGGCACAGGCGCAGCGTCTTGGCGCAGAGTTTCTGGTGCCGCTCGAAGTGACCACGGTGTCGGTCGAAGCCGGATACAAGCGCCTCACTCTCAGCGACGGCCGTGAACTCGTCACGCGCACCATGCTGGCCGCGACCGGTATGGCCTACCGCGAACATCAGGCGCCTGGGGTCTTAGAGCATACGGGCGCGGGAGTCTATTATGGCGCGGCCTCAACGGAAGCGCCCGTGTTCGCTGGCCGGTGCGTTGTGGTCGTCGGCGGGGGAAACTCGGCGGGGCAGGGTGCGATCTATCTGTCGCGCTACGCGAAAGAAGTGCAGATTGTAGTCCGCCGCAATTCCTTGCGCGACAGCATGTCGCAATACCTCATCGACCAGATCGAAAAGACTGCGAACATTCGAATGCGACCCTGCATGGAGGTCGCAGGTGTCGAAGGAAACGGCCACGTGGAACGGGTTGCGCTCAAGTCGCTCGCCGACGGAACAAGCCAGATAGAGGAGGTTGATGCGGTCTTTATATTCATCGGCGCCAGGCCGCGAAGCGACTGGCTTCCTGATCAAGTGCTGCGCGCCCCCAATGGGTTTGTGCTGACCGGCCGGGATCTGTCAACCGACGCTGCGTACGCGCGCATCTGGAAGGAACCCCGCGAGCCGTTGGCCCTCGAAACCAGCGTGCCTGGCGTGTTCGCGGCTGGCGACGTTCGCGCCGGCGCGATGAATCGGGTAGCGTCAGCCGTCGGCGAGGGATCGATGGCGGTGCGGTTCGTTCAGGAATACTTGACGCTGACCTGAAACTCTTCCCATTCTTCGTTACCTAAAATACTTTCAGGCGAAACTGAAGCCTTGCTTCGTCATCGGCATCGTGCGAATGCGTTCGCCCGTGGCCGTGAAGATCGCGTTGGCAATCGCGGGCAGAATCGGCGGCAAAGCGGGTTCGCCCAGGCCGGTCGGCGCATTGTTGGATTTTAGGAAATGCACCTCAATCTGTGGCGTTTGCGACATCTTCACCAACGGGTGTTGTGATCGTTCGATAAGCAATCCCAAAAATATTTTCGGCGCGCTGTCACAGTGGCAGTGCGCGGGTGTCTAATATTATAGAAGCTATGACTACAGAAGAGATGACACATCCGAATCCGCTCGCCGATGAGGCGCTAACCGATGCCGAGGATCAATATCTCGTCCAGTGCGTGCAATTGGGCAGCAAAGAGGCGCTTGAGTTGCTTATCGCCCGGCATCAACGCTGGATCTACAACATCGCCCTGCGGATGGTATTCCTCCCGCAGGATGCCGAGGACGCCACGCAGGAGATTCTCATCAAGCTGCTCACGAAGCTCTCAACGTTCCGGGGGGAGTGCCAGTTCCGAACGTGGTTGTACCGGCTCGTGGTGAACCACCTGCTGAATATGAAGCGCGCCCGTGCCGAGGCCAAGACGATGAGCTTCGAGGATTATGGCCGCGAACTCGACAGCACCCCGGAGGACGATCTGGCTGCCCCCGATTCGCAGAGACCCGATGCCCAATTGCTGATAGAGGAGGCGAAAATCGGCTGCACCTCCGCCATGCTGCTCTGCCTGACTCGCGAGCAGCGGCTCGTCTACGTGCTTGGCGAGATCTTCGGCGTAACAGACCGCGTGGGAGCCGAGTTGCTCGACATTTCACGCGACAGCTTCCGTCAGAAGCTCGCGCGCGCGCGGCGCGACCTGTACAACTTCATGCAGGGCAAGTGCGGACTGGTGAAGGCCTCCAACCCGTGCCGCTGCGCGAAGAAGATGCAGGGATTCATCCAGTTGGGCCACCTCGATCCGCAGCATCTACTGTTCGCGCGCGAGCGCATGGTTCAGGTGCGCGAAGTGGCGGAAAAACGGTCCGCGCATCTCAATGCGCTCTACGACGCCTACGCCGCAATCCACCGGAACCACCCGTTCCACGATTCACCCGATTTCGTCGCCTCGTTACGCGCGCTCATCGAGCGCACCAATTTTCAATCGGCTTTCGATGTTTAGGAGGAGCGATTATGAGCAATTTACGTCTAACTCTGGGGCTCTTCGTGGTGTTGGTGCCCCTGCTGGCGCTGGTGCGGGCGCGCGCCGACGACTGGCCGCAGTGGCGTGGGCTGAACCGGGATGGCCACTCCAAGGAGACGGGTCTGCTCAAGGAATGGCCGAAGGACGGCCCGAAACTGATTTGGCAGGTGAAGGACTTGGGCGGCGGCTACTCCACACCGTCGGTCGCCAGTGACCGGGTTTACGTGCTGGCCAATAAAGGGCTTGAGGACGAGTTCGTCACAGCCCGCGACGCGAAGGATGGCAGCCCGTTGTGGGCCACGCGGATTGGCAAGGTCGGCAACCCGGACCAGCAGCCGAACTATCCCGCCGCCCGCTCCACGCCGACCGTGGACGGGGCGGCGCTCTACGCCCTCGGCTCCGATGGCGACCTCGCCTGCCTGGAGACCGCCACCGGCAAGGTGCGCTGGCGGAAGAGCCTCCGCGCCGACTTCGGCGGTCAGCCGGGAACGTGGGCCTACGCGGAGTCGCCACTGGTGGACGGCGAGGTGCTCGTCTGCACGCCCGGCGGCACCCAGGCGACCGTCGTGGCGCTGAACAAGAAGACCGGCGACGTGGTGTGGAAGTGCGCGGTCCCCGGCGGCGCCAGGGCCGGATACGCCTCAATCGTCGTGGCTGACGCGGGTGGCGTGCGGCAGTACGTCGCCTACACGGGTGACGGCCTGTTTGGGGTCGAGGCCAAGACCGGCAAGCTCCTCTGGCGGTATGACAAGACGACGGGGCAGATGGGTCTGAGCGCCATGACGCCTGTCATCAGCGAGGGACTGGTCTATAGCGGCAATGACCGCCTCGGCGGTGCTGCGGTAAGAATCCTGGCTAATGGGGGCGCTGCCAAGGCCGAGGAGGTCTATCGCGGCATGAAGCTGCCCAGAATGCTCGGCGGCGCGGTGCTCATCGGCGAATACCTCTACGGCAGCAGCGGGAATGCGCTCGTGTGCGTTGAGTTCAAGACCGGCCAAGTCAAGTGGTCTGAGCGGAGCGTGGCCCCCGGCGCAGTGTGTTATGCCGATGGTCGGCTATACCTGCACGGGGAGAGCGGCGAGATGGCCCTGGTTGAGGCCACACCGGAAGCATATCGTGAGCTTGGTCGCTTCACGCCGCCGAACCCGCCCCAGAAGCGGGCTAACGCCGGAGAGAAGGCTTGGGCTTACCCGGTGATCGCCGATGGCCGGTTGTACATCCGCGACGCCGATTGCTTGTGGAGCTACGACATCAAGGCCGCAGCGACCAAGAAATAACAAGTCCGCATCCAAGCCAATGCGGCAAAAGGAGAACACCATGCATACGAACACAGATATTCACCAGACCATTCTCTCGCTCGAACGCAGTGCGCTGGACTGCTGGAACAAGGGCGATATCGAAGGTCAACTCAGGTACTACGCCGAGGATGTGACTTTCTTCGACCCGCTCACGGCCACACGCCTTGACGGGTGGCAGGCAGTGGCAGCGTACTTCCGCACTTTCTGGGCGGGAAAGGTTCGGATTGCGCGCTCTGAGATCCTCAACCCACAAGTGATCACCGACGGCAACCTCGCTGTGCTGTCCTACAACCTTGTCAATTACGTCCACGCCGCCGACGGTTCGGAAACAGAAGGAGCGCGGTGGAACTCGACCCAGGTTTACCGTCGAACCGGCGGCCAGTGGCGGGGCGTCCACGTCAACTGGTCGTTCACCAGGCATCCGGCGCTCGCGAACTTGTCGCCGGAAGACACTGAGGGTCTGACGACATAATCGCCCCACTCCATCAACATTCGGGCTGATATACGACCTCGATCTAGAAACATTTCGCTTCTACGGAGCTAATTCCCAAACCTGCTCTAAGCAATCTTCTCCATCAATTGGTGATTGAACAAGCGGGCTATTCCCGTGGTGTACCTATGAGTCTTAAAAGACGCGTGTTGATCGTCATCGCCTTTCAGATCTTGATTTGCTGGTCAGCACAATTGGCGACAGCGCAAACACAAAACTCTCGCGCGGCTACGGCAAGCTCTTATCTCGAACGCGGCAATCAATGGCTGGCCAGAGGTGAGTGGGAGCGGGCGATTGCCGATTTCGATCTCGCCATCGCCTCTGATCCGAGCTTTGCCAGTGGCTACCAGAACCGCGCGGTCGCCCGGTATCGTAGCAGAGACCTCGACGGTGCGCTGGCCGACCTTGACCGCGCCATCCAACTCGATCCTCGCTTTACCCAAGCTTATGCAAGTCGCGGCTCGCTGCGGCAGGAACGCGGAGACTTAGTCGGCGCAATTGGTGACTACAGCAAGGCGATTGAACTCACCCCCCGCCTCGCCGAGGCCTATAACAATCGCGGCCTCGCCAAGCGCGACCAAGGAGACCTGGACGGAACCCTAGCCGACTTCGATCAAGCAATCAGGCTTAACCCGCGCCACCCTGAGATTTACTGCAATCGCGGTGCAGTCCGGTTTCTCAAGCGCGACCTGGACGGCGCGATCAGCGATTTCAACCAGGCGATCAAACTCAACCCCGGTTTCGCTGAAGCCTACAGCCTGCGTGGTGCAGCGCAGCAATTCAAAGGCGACCTGGCTGGCGCGCTCGCCGACTACAACCGGGCTATCGTGATTGATGCGCGCTTTGCCGATGCCTGGTTCAACCGCGCCCTCGTTTGGAAAGCCACAGGAGACCTGGAGCAAGCCATCGCGGGCTTCAGCCGAGTCATTGCATTGAACCCGCGCTTTGCTGACGCCTACGCGCAGCGAGGACTGATGCTCTTGCAGCAAGGCAAAGAGGCAGAGGCGCAACGAGACTTCGAGCAATGCCTGGTATTGAACAGAGATTTGAAAGCTTCGCTCGAAAAACTGATCAGGGAGGTCAGGCAGAGGAGTGCGGACGAGATGGAGTCGCCTTGCCGTTTCGAGAAAATCATACACTGAGAGTCGTCCAATGGGGCAGCATGGCGCTGACCACATGGACGGTTCACCTGTCGGCAAAGCGAAAGGATGGTGACCCTGCTGAGTTCGATAGCAGGCACACCATCGTATGGGAGAAAAGAAGCGGGCAGTGGCTGATCATCCAGGAGCACTTATCCCAGCCGCGGTAAACTCAGTAGCAGGCTTTGCCATTTAGAGGCGGGATGCAGTGTTCATCAGCCTGCGATCCCGCCTCT
The DNA here is from genome assembly GCA_963794955.1 of uncultured Acidobacteriota bacterium. GTDB lineage: Bacteria > Acidobacteriota > Blastocatellia > RBC074 > RBC074 > JAFDVL01. Next base: position 39,455 of record CAWCGF010000003.1, on the reverse strand, counting down.
CGCTTTTACGCAAAGCTAAAGCCCTTGCGTCGTCATCGGCATCGTGCGAATGCGTTCGCCTGTGGCCGTGAAGACCGCGTTCGCAATCGCGGGCAGAATCGGCGGCAAAGCGGGTTCGCCCAGGCCGGTCGGCGCATTGTTGGATTTCAGGAAATGCACTTCAACAGGCGGCGTTTGCGACATCTTCACCGGCGGATGTTGATGATAATTCGTTTGCACGACGCGGCCATTGCGCAAGGAAATCTCCTGCAACATTTCGCTCATGCCATCCACGACTGCGCCTTGTGTCAGGTTTTCCGACGCGCCAACGTTGATGATGTGGCTGCCGATGTCTCCGGCCACCCAGACTTTATTCACTTTGACTTTCTTGTTTGCCGTGACACGCTGACTTCGGCCACTTCGGCAAAATAGCCGCGATGACTGTAATGGAAGCCGATGCCCAGCGCCGTGCCTTTCGGCAACGTGCGTTTGCCCCAACCGGATTTTTCTGCAACCAGTTTGACGACGCCAATCATGCGTTCGGCATCCATCACGCCCTGCGTGCCTTTGGGCGGCGCGTTGCTCAAAAGCTCAAGGCGGAATTGCACCGGGTCTTTTCCTGCGGCGTGCGCGAGTTTGTCAATGAACGATTGATAGACCCACGAGTAGACGTTGGAGCGCGGCGCGCGCAAGGCTCCGGTTTTCAGCCCCAATGGCATGACCGTTGATTGCATCAGGTAATATTGAGAGTTGTCTTTGTCATAAGGCCTCCTTATTTGTAACTAGGCAGGATTCTTCGCCGCAGAGCGGCGGCTGACCTTAGACGTGGGTTTCAACCCACGGTGAGCAAACGAAACATGCCCGTCGCGTCAGCGACGCCTGAATTCAACCGTCGCTAACGCAGCGAAGAGGTGGACAATTACCCTCATTTTCCCTTCACATTATAGCAAGTCAGTTCATTCTGATTGCGGATGTAAAGCTTGCCTCCGATGACTACCGGATGCGCCCAGCTATCCCAGCCGCGGTCATTGATGGGGAAGCGGCTTTTCTCGACATACGCATTGGAATTGGCTTCGGCCAGCCCGACCAACTGTTTCTCGCCGAGCAGATACAGCATTCCGTCCGCATACGTGATTGAGCCTTTGCCGACGCTGCGATCTTTCCACATCACCTTGCCCGTGTTGAATTCGATGCAAGTCAGGATCATATTGGAGAAGCCGTAGAGATAGCCATTCACTAGCACCATGCCGCCGTGATGATTCATCATCTCTGTCGTGAAGTAGGATTCTTCGGCTTTGACCTCGCCATTCTCTGCCTTCAGATTGAGCAAGGCTCCTCCTGTGCCATAAGCCGATGAGAAGAAGACTTTGTTGGCGGCAAAAACCGGGGTCGCGCAATTGGCGACGTTGTTGGCAGCCTTGTTGTAGCTCCACATCAGCTTGCCATCGCTGGCACGCACGCCGACCGCAGCGTTCGAGGTGAAATTGACATAGCTGCGCACGCCGCCGACTTCAGCGATGATGCAGGAGGCATAACCCGTCTCGGCGCTCAACTCTTTCGCGCGCCAAATCTCCTTGCCCGTCATTTTGTCGAGCGCCACAATGCCTGCGCCGTTGCCGCCGGGCGAAACGATTAACTTATTGCCGTCAATCAGCGGCGATTCGCTGATGAGCCATTTGGGATTGTTTGCGGCGTACTCTTTCAGAATGTTTTTGCTCCATACGGTTGAGCCGTCTTTTTCGCGCAAACAAGCCAGGTCGCCGTTCTCAGTCAGCACGTACATGCGGTCGCCATCCAGCGTCGGCGTGGAGCGTGGCCCGTTGCCCCTGTTCTGATCTACTTTCGCGCCGAACGCGACTGACCAGATGGTTTTGCCATCGGCGCGGTTCAAACAGAAGACAGTGCTCTTGGCCTCGCCCGCTGCTCCGCTCGTTCCCTGCACGTAAACGCGAGCCCCTCTGATCGCCACTGAGCCGTAACCTTCGCCAAGATTCGAGACTGACCAGATCACAGCAGGGCCTTTCTCCGGCCATTGCTTGAGCAGGCCGGTTTCACTCGATAACCCATTGCGCTGCGGGCCACGCCATTGTGTCCATTCTGCTTCAGAAGCAGTCCGTCCTACAGTGATGGGCAGCAAAGCTAATGTGCAAAGTAACGCAAACGAAACTAAAAACTTCATGTCATCTCTCCTAAATCTTCGACCTTATTTTTTGCCGCCTTTGGCGGGTAACGAGTTTACACCAAAACGAGTTTTGGTGGCTGGTTTAGGTGTAGTGTTTGATGCGGTCAAGTCCACCGCTTTGTGAATCGCCGCGCGGATGCGCAGATACGTTCCGCAGCGGCACAGATTCCCATTCATCGCCAAATCTATTTCGGCATCCGTTGGTTTCGGTGTTTTCGCCAGCAAGGCACAGGCCGACATCATTTGTCCGGCCTGACAATATCCGCATTGCGGCACGTCGAGGTCTTGCCACGCGACTTGCACAGGATGCGAGCCGTCGAGCGAAAGCCCTTCAATCGTGGTTACAGCTTTATTCGCTGCCGCCGAAACTGGCGTCGAACACGAACGCATCGGTTGTCCATTCAAATGCACAGTGCAAGCGCCGCATAAGCCCATGCCGCAACCGAACTTCGTGCCTTTGAGATCGAGTTCGTCACGCAACACCCAAAGCAGCGGCGTATCCGGGTCGCCGTCAAATTGCTGGTTCTTTCCGTTTACTTTCAGCTTAATCATAAGTTTTCTCCTTTACGCAAAGCTAAAACCTTGCCTCGTCATTGGCATCGTGCGAATGCGTTCGCCCGTCGCTGTGAAAATTGCGTTGCAAACGGCTGGCAGAATCGGCGGCAACGCGGGTTCGCCCAAGCCTGTCGGCGGATTGTTGGTTTTCAGAAAATGGACTTCGATGTTTGGCGGCGCTTGCGACAGTCTCAACATCGGATGCTGGTGATAGTTCGATTGCACGACGGCCCCATTTTTCAGCGTGATTTCCTGAATCATTTCGCTCAGGCCATCTATGACCGCGCCCTGTGCCTGCGTTTCGGCGGAGCTGGGATTGATGATGTGGCTGCCGATGTCGCCCGCGACCCAGACTTTATTCACTTTGATTTTCTTGTTCGCGGCCACGCTGACTTCGGCCACTTCGGCAAAATATCCGCGATGACTGAAATGGAAAGCCACGCCCATTGCCGTGCCTTTCGGCAACTGGCGTTTGCCCCAGCCCGATTTTTCAGCAACCAGTTTGATGACGCCCGTCATGCGAGCCGCATCCAGTCCCTGCTCACGCTGACCTAACGGCAATGGCGTAGATGCGAGCATATTCAATCGGAATTGCAACGGGTCTTTGCCAGCGGCGTGCGCGAGTTCGTCAATAAACGATTGAATCACCCACGCGGTGCAGTTGGAATACGGCGCGCGCAAAGCTCCGGTTTTCAGTCCCAACCCCATCACCGAAGATTGCACGCGGAAGTTCGGTACGAAACGCGCGGGAAATTCGTTGGCCTGAAAACCGCCGTCGTGAGCAAAAGCATTGCCTTCGCCATAACCGACGAAATGATCGTGCCACGCGACCAGCTTGCCGTCTTTGTCCACTGCACCTTTCATAAACTGGAAGCCGCCGCAGCGATAGTAATCGTGCTGCATGTCGTCTTCGCGTGACCAGACCAGCTTGACGGGCGCGCCAACCTGTTTGGAAATCCACGCGGCATCCAGCATCAGATCGTTGTAGGCTCGCCGTCCGAAGCCGCCACCACCGCGCACATTGTGAACTGTCACATCCTTTTCCGGCAGGTTGAGCAATTGCGCCACCATCGTGCGCCCGGTTTGCGGTATTTGTCCGGCAAACCAGATTTCGAGCTTGCCGTCTTTGAAATGTGCCGTGCAATTTTGCGGCTCCATCGTGGCGTGCGCGATGAAGGGAATGACGTAGTTGCTTTCGACGGCTTTGACATCCTCGCGTTTGAAAATGACCTCAACTTCGCCGTCCTGTCGCAGCGTGCGCATCGGCGTCTGTTGCGAAAGTTCCTGCGCTTTTTTGGCATTCTCGGCGCTGTCCTGCGTGCCCCATTTGCCCGCGTCCCATTTGACTTCGAGTTTTTCACGCGCCGACTGTGCGGCCCACCAACTGTCTGCGACGATGGCAACGCCGGATTCAAAGCCCGCGTCCTGGAACAAGTAATTGGGATAATCATTGGCGAGCGGTCGGCCTTCGATGATGAACGCATGCTTGACGCCTTTCAGCGCTTTGATGGCGTCCAGATTCGCGCTTACGGCTTTGCCGCCCAATACGGGGGTTCTTTGCATCACGGCGTAAAGCATCCCCGGCACTTTCACATCAATCCCGAAAATCGGCTTGCCCGTCAGGATGTCTTTGGTTTCCACGCTGATCGTGGACGTGCCGATGATTTTGTAATCTTTCGGGTCTTTGAGCTTGACGGAGCGCAACTCCGGTACAGGCATGGTCGCGGCTTTTGTCGCCAGTTCGCCATACGAAGCAGAACGATTAGAGGCTTTATGCAGCACGCGGCCTGATGCGGTCGAACATTCCGTAGCCGCTATGCCCCACGTTTGCGCAGCGGCCGCAATCAGCATTTGCCGTCCCGCTGCGCCCACCTGCCGCATCGGTTCCCAGTTCATTGGCGTAGCCGAACTGCCGCCCGTGAATTGCGGGCCATATTTGTTATCGGCATCGGCGCGGACGATTTTGACATCCTTCCAATCCACATCCAGTTCTTCGGCAATCAGCATCGGCAGCGTATTGAGAACGTTTTGTCCGATCTCCGTATTTTTCGCGGTGATGGTAACGATGCCGCTAGGGGCAATACGGATAAAATCCGCCGGAACCAGGGGAGCCATGCGTGGCGGCACTTGTGCCAATGCAGTGGCAGCTTTTGGATAGAGTCCCAGCATCAAGCCACCGCCTGCCAGCGCGGTTACGTGAAGAAACGAGCGACGATTGATTTTGGTCCTGGTCATTAATCCTCCTTATTGCCCGTGCGGGTAACTGATTTAGGGGTATTGTTGGAAGCGGCTAAATCTGCGGCTTTATGAATCGCAGCGCGTATACGCAAATACGTGCCGCAACGGCATAGATTGCCATTCATCGCCGTGTCAATTTGTGCATCGGTGGGCTTTGGTGTCTTGGCGAGCAAGGCGCATGCCGACATCATTTGTCCGGCCTGGCAATATCCGCATTGCGGCACATCAAGTTCCTGCCAGGCGACCTGCACCGGATGCGAACCGTCGGGCGAGAGTCCTTCAATGGTTGTTACCGTGGCATTAGTCGCGGCTGACGCAGGTGTCGAGCAAGAGCGTACCGGCTTGCCATTCAGATGGACAGTGCAAGCGCCGCATAAGCCCATGCCGCAACCGAACTTAGTTCCCTTGAGATCGAGTTCGTCGCGCAACACCCAGAGCAATGGCATTTCTGGGTCGCCGTCGAATTGTTGGTTCTTTCCATTTACTTTCAGCTTAATCATAAATTTCCTCCGCTACCCTGCTGAAGTAGCTGTTATAAGTCAGTTCTGCTGGAAGACTTCTTTGGCTACGGCAATCGCGGTAACCGCGTTCGGCCAGCCCGCATAAAACGCCATCTGCGTAATGGTCTCGACGATTTCTTCCTGCGTCACGCCATTCTCTCGCGCTCTTGCGAAGTGAGAACGAAGTTGGTCGGGGCGGTTCATTGCAATCAGCGCCGCGACCGTCACCAGACTGCGGTCACGCTTTGATAACTGCGGACGCTCCCAAACATCGGCATAGAGTATGTCATCCGTAATCTCTGCCAGCTTGGGTGCAAAATCACCGATGGCTCTTGCCGACGGTCTGTCGTTGTAGTTGAAAGTCGCACCGGCGCGGGTGTCGCCCTTGCAGCACGAACCGGCGCGTTGTATTGCGCATCGCTGACTTTTTCCATCCATTCGACCCGCTTGCCGTCTGCCTGTTGTTCGGTCAGGGCGATGTGTGTCAGGCGGTCGGTGGCGGTTGCGCCATGCCAGTGCTTCACGCCCGGCGGTGTCCATACAACATCCCCTACCCTGATCGCCTGCTTCTCACCGCCTTCCTGCTGCACCCAGCCCGCGCCCGCCGTCACAATCAGAGTCTGTCCCAGTGGATGAGAATGCCACGCCGTGCGCGCGCCCGGCGCAAAGGTGACGCGACCGCCAGCCAGGCGCGAAGGGGCAGTTGCTTCCAAGAGCGGTTCGACGCCGACGGAACCGGTGAAGTTTTCGGCCTCTCTCATCTGCAGGGAGGGCGAACTGTTGCGCGTAATGCTGATGCTTTGTGACTTTTGCGCCGATGCGCTCGTAGCCGCGCCTTTCTTTGCGGCGGCGCCTGCCCGATTGGTCTGGCTACTCGTTTGGGCGGACGCCGAAGCGAACAGCAAAAGCGATATGACCGACGTTGCGAACAGTTTCATTAACCTGCTATTGAAGCGATGGGAAGGCTGTGAACTGTTTATTTTCATCTGCATTTCTGTGCTCTTTCTTGAATCAAGCGGTTGTTTTAAGGGTAGCATCGGGAGGAACTTCTAACGCGCCCACACACGTCTGAACAATTCGGGATAGTGTTCAACTAAACCATCAGCATCAACCCATACTTCAGCCGTAAACCCGCTGCTTCTTTGCTCGAACCTGTATCTGCTGCCCGCGCCGTCAACCCCCACAAAGGTGTAGCGCTGCTCGTCGAGCGTTACTTGCATTTCGGGGATTTTAAAATAGACAACTTTTATGTCAGCCGATTCACCTTGCTTCCAGGGGAGCCGCCGAATCGGCAGTGTGTTCGTAAAAGGTGTCGCCGTAATATCTACATCCAGGCAACCGTCAAACTCGGATCTGACCCTATCAGACTCATCGAACCAAAGCCCTTGGCCGTTTGACGATAGCCTTAAACGGCGCCCGTCGTTCAAGAGGTTGATCTGCACCTGACGCACTCTCCATTGAGCGTCACAACGAATCTCGTAGTGCAGGCGGAAGGCAGAGCCGTTTTCTAAGCCCAGCACAATGCCATCAGCCACAATCACGTCTGCGTGCATTGTTATGCGAAAGTGTTCCATGCCTGGAGTCTCTAAATGACTCCACATTATTTGGCGTTCCATCGCGTTGCTCCTTTCAGCGCTGCGGAGACATATAACAACCTTTTCACCAGACGCGCCAGACCCACCGAGAAGTGCCCCCCCCCGGCTTAACGGCCAACCATTCGTTGCATCGCTTCCGGGTAGCGCGCCCCCTGCACCGTTATCTGCGCGGTAGCGTTATCAATTTCGCGCAGGTCGTCCGGCGTCAACTCCACTTCAACGGCTCCATTATTTTCCTGCAACCGGTGCAGCTTCGTGGTGCCGGGAATCGGTATGATCCACGGCTTTTGAGCAAGAACCCAGGCCAGCGCGATTTGTGCGGGTGTCGCCTTCTTTCGCTCGGCGACCTTGCCAATTAAATCCACTATCGCCTGATTCGCTTTGCGCGCCTCTGGCGTGAAGCGCGGAACAATGTTGCGGAAATCTGTGCTGTCGAACGTCGTGTTCTCGTCAATCTTACCTGTCAGGAAGCCTTTGCCGAGCGGACTGAAAGGCACGAAACCGATGCCGAGTTCTTCGAGGGTCGGCAGGATTTCCGCCTCCGGTTCGCGCCACCACAGCGAGTATTCGCTCTGAAGTGCTGTGACGGGCTGAACGGCGTGCGCGCGGCGAATCGTCTGTGCGCCTGCTTCGGAAAGTCCGAAGTGCTTGACCTTGCCTGCCTGGATCAGGTCTTTCACCGCTCCTGCGACATCCTCAATGGGCACGTTCGGATCAACCCGATGTTGATAGAACAGATCAATCACGTCCGTCCTGAGTCGCTTGAGCGAAGCTTCAGCAACTTCTTTGATGTGTTCCGGTCGGCTATCCAACTCACTCCACCGCCCACTGCCATCGGCAGCAGGTTTGAATCCGAATTTGGTGGCGATGACAACTTGTTCACGAAAGGACGCGAGGGCTTCACCGACGAGTTCTTCGTTGGTGAACGGGCCGTAGACTTCAGCGGTATCAAAGAACGTGACGCCGCTTTCGACGGCAGCGCGAATCACCGCGATCATCTCCTGTTTGTCTCCCGCCGGGCCGTAGCCAAAGCTCATTCCCATGCATCCAAGCCCGAGGGCTGAGATTTCCAAGTTGCTGTTTCCAAGTTTTCGTTTTTGCATAGTTCCGTCCTAATTATTGAGTTTGATTCTAACGTCTCTGGGATAAAAGGCGGTAAGACGATACTGGCGAATGATTGTACGATCCTGCAAAATGCTGCGGCCGACGTGCAGATAGAAATCAAAGCGGCTAAGATAAACTTATGAACCCAAAAGAAGCGAAACGTGAAGCGCAAAGGACGCAAAGCAACCGAGAAGAACTGGTTGAGCGAATTGCGCAAGCCCTACCCGAAGACGGAACATTGGATATTTCTCCTAGCTTTCGCCTTGCTCGTTCCTCCAAACCGACGGAACCGATTCATTCCCTCTATCAGCCTGCCTTTTGCGGTGTCGCCCAGGGCCGCAAGCAAGCGCTGTTAGGTGAGGAAGTGTTCCAATACGATCCGGGCCATTACTTGATTTACACAGTTGATTTGCCGCTCACCTTTCGAGTGGAAGAAGCATCAAAGGAACGACCATATCTTGGTTTCCGGCTCAATCTGAATGCTGCTCTCGTCGCCTCGGTCATGATGGAATCCGGCCTCGAACCGAAAAAAGGCACCGCAAGCCTGAAGGCGATGGATGTCAGCCCATTGGACGCCAATCTGCTGGACGCGGTGGTCAGATTAGTCCGGCTGCTCGATGCAGCAGTTGAAGGCAAGGTTCTCGCGCCGCTCATCGTCAGAGAGATTGTTTTTCGGCTTTTGGCGGGAGGGCAAGGCGCGCGGCTCGGCCATCTCGTATCTTCGGCGGGAGACACTCAGCGCATTTCCAAGGCCATCGGGCACTTGCGGGAACATTTCGATGCGCCGCTTAAAATTGAAAATATCGCGCACGAACTCGGCATGAGCGTTTCCGGTTTTCATCATCACTTCAAATCCGTCACAGCGATGAGTCCTTTGCAGTTTCAGAAACAAATACGCCTCCAGGAGGCGCGCCGTCTGATGCTGGGCGAAGACCTGGACGCCGCGAGCGCCGGGTTCCGTGTGGGCTATGAAGACCCATCGTACTTTAGCCGCGACTACAAGAAGTTGTTCGGCGCTCCGCCCCAACGTGACATTGCTAAACTGCGCAGCAACCTTGAACTGTAAGAAAGCGTGATAGAAGAAAGTGTGGTTTGTAGTCGAAATCTCCGCTTTGGGACTTTTTCAGCAGTCTCCGCTGGGGCGCGAGGTTCATCGCCTCTGTACCCGGCAATGAATTGCCGGGCTACTATCAAACGTCTCGCTGGGGCGAAATCGGAAAAATCCTTTTCTTGAAGGCTGCCGACTGTCGGCACGTGTCACGCAAAAACTTAAAACCTGTTCCCTGCAACCAGATTTCTGAGCAGAATTCAGGTTGCAGGGAACAGGTTTTAGGCTTCAGACACGGCGCTACGGCAGCAGAGGCGCACGTTTATTCCGCCATAGATTCGGCCAAAACAGGTGCAGGCATCGTCGCGCGGAGCTTCTTCAACTCACCAAATCGGATCATCCGTTGTTGGTCTTCATCCCACAGCTTCAGATTCATGCAGCGCAGGCTTTTCCAAAACGTCAAGGTCGGCGCTTGTTGAAAATAGGGATTCTCATTGTGGCAGGCTTCGAGTTTATAATTCGGGATTTTCGGGCACAGGTGATGGATGTGATGAAAGCCGATATTGCCGCTGAACCACTGGATCAGACGTGGCAGCTTATAGTATGAACTGCCCATTAAGGCGGCGGTGGGGTAATCCCAATCCGTATGGGGCTGCCAGTAGGTGTCTTCGTACTGATGCTGCACGTAAAACAGCCAGACGCCGGTTACACCAGCAACGATTTGCACGGGTACCCAAACCAACAAAAAAGCTGGGAGTCCGATCGCCCAGATCATTGATCCCCAGATGGTAAAGAGCGCGATATTGGTCAGGTACACGCCGCGCCGTTCCCGTTGCCCTGAAGTCTTACTCACAAAGCGCACATCGAACAGAAAGATATATTGCGGGCCAAGGCCAAATGTAACGAGCGGGTTGCGGTATAACCGATAAGCAAACCGCCCCCATTTGGTGCGCGCCAGATATTCCTTAACCGTCAAGGTCACGACATCGCCGACGCCACGGCGATCCAAATCACCGGAAGTCGCGTGGTGGATGGCGTGTTCGCGCGTCCATTGAAAATACGGTGTGTTAACCAGAATGCCGCAGATCGTCCCCACCCAATGATTGGCCCTGGGTGATTTGAAAAATGAGCCGTGCCCACAATCATGCATGATGATGAAAGTTCGCATCGTAAACCCAGCGGTCGGAAAGGCCAGTGCCAGCGTCAGCCAGTAGGAATAGTGGAGGCTTTGATACATCAAAAAATACAGGGCAAGCAGCGGCACGACGGAATTCACGATTTGCCAGATACTGCCTTTGTGATCGGGCGACATATACGGCTTAACCATCTCGCGCCACGTCACCACTTTGAGAGGGGAAGCTGGACCACTGGATTTTGACATTCATTTACCTTTCATCAAGTAGCGCACAAAACGGGAGCGCTTGCTAGTAAGCGGAACCACCGCCAAATGAATCCGAGCACACGCGCCCGGTGAGAATTAAAGGTTGCAGCAAATTTCAGCAAGGGGATTTCATCTTCGTCTGTTTGCCTTTATTTGGCATTTCAGAAACGGGGACTAGCGCAACAAAACAATGAAAATAATGCCATATTCCGGCAGAAGGGAATGTAAAAGTTTGGTAATAGTGAGGGCGCTTAGCGGAAATTTTCAATCAGCATCAAGTCGCTGCCGCGTTGGGTGAGAACGGGAAAGAGGAGCCATTTGCCATCGGGCGACATCGTCAGGCCGGAAACGCCGTTGCGTAATGCGCTGTCAATTTCCGCGACGACTTTGACGTTGCTGGTGGCGGGGTCGAATAATTTGAGCGTGGTGCGCGTGGGCGAGGCAGGCACGGCAAAATAAATGCCAGCCGCTGTAACAAGCCACATCCGGCTATAATTCCGTTCGTGAAAATCATAGACGAGGGTTTCCTGGCCGCCCTTAACCGGCATGCGCCAAATCGCCGAAGAGCCGCGATCCTGCGTAAAATATAACCATTGGCCATCGGGTGACTCTACGGGATCAAAGCCGCCTTGTTGGGTGACCTGCACCGCGTCGCCACCTTCCGCCGGGGCTTTCCAAACTTGCAGGCGACCGCTACGCAGCGAGGCAAAATAAACCCAGCGCCCATCCTGCGACCAGCTTGGCACAATGTCTTCGGCAGCATCAGTGGTCAACCGGCGTGGCGTGCCGCCCTGACTGCTCACCACATAAATGTCGGCGTTGCCTTCCGGGCGGCAATCAATCGCCAGCCATTTGCCATCGGGCGACCAACTCGGTGACCCGGCGAGCGGGCCACGAAACGACGTAAGGCAAATCGGGTTATCGCCCTCGCTGCCACACACCCAGATTTCGCTGCTGCCCGACCGGTTCGACTCAAAGGCAATGCGCTTCCCATCGGGCGAGTAGCGCGGGCTAATCTCGTAGGCCGTCGAAGAAATGAAATTGGTCAGCCGGTTCGCCGCATCTGTTTCCGCTAACGCCAGCCGAAAGACATCCGTATTGTCGGTTGTGCGCGACCAGGCCAGGCGATTGCCCTGGCGCGAAAAAGCGGGATACAGGGCGTCATTGCCGCTCGCGGCGATCCATTGCGGTGTGCCGCCCTCCACGGAAACCCGTAACAACCGCGTCTTCCCGCCATAGCGCGAAGAAAAAATAAGTTCGCGGCCATCCGGCGTCCAGGCCAAGCTGCTAATGCCTTCGCCGCTAAACGTCAGGCGTTTCGGCTCACCGCCCTCCACCGAAACAAGGTAAATTTCCCCCGCCACCACACTCATCAAACGGACAAACGCGACCTGCTTGCCATCAGGGGAAAACACGGGGCTGACATCGCCGACCACCGAAGCAGTGGGAGTAGTCAACCGTCGCTTTTCGCCGGTTTCTGATGCCAGCAAATACAGACTGAATGGTTCCTGCGCGGAAGCTTTGTCGCTCATGACCAATGATTTTCCCAACGGCGACCAGTGCAACCAGGTATGCGATCCAACACCAAAACGGTCTGGCCACATGTCAGCTAACTTGCGCTCCGCACCGCCGAGCGCAGGCACCAGGTAAATGCCGTCGCCTTCGCTCGTGCTGCGATAAAAGGCAATCGTCCGCCCATCCGGTGACCAGGCGGGATTCACTTCATCGCCCGCGTGATTCGTCACCTGCACCCAATTGCCACCGTCCACCAAACGCACAAATAAGTTGGCGTTGTTGTCTTTTTCGCCGCGCCAAACAAACGCGATTTGATTGCCGTCAGGAGAAAATGCCGGCTGCGTTTCGCGTCCGGGATAAGTCGTTACCGGCAGCACATTCGCCGCCATATCTGCGCCGCTTTCCACCGAAGTCGCCTGAAATGGCTTGAAGAACAAAACCGCCAGGATGCCGAGCAAAGCCGCCGCCAGCAACCACAGCGGCAAGGTCACGGCGGTCAACCGCAAGCGCGTAAACCAAGCCGGAGTCTCTCTCTTCACGATTGCTGGTGCAACCTCCGCGCGTGGGGCTTCCGGGGTTTCTGTACTTTCCGCTTCGGGCAGAGCCGGAGCTGGCGAAGTTGCGGCGTTGGCCTCCGCAAGGGTGGCTTTCACAGGAGCAAGAAACCGATACCCCAGGCGCGGCAGTGTTTCAATGTACTGATTGTCACTGGAATTGGTCGCCAGCGCCTTGCGTAAAGCCGAGATATGTACGTTGAGGTTCGCTTCTTCGACGATGGTATTGGGCCAGAGCGATTTTATCAGGCGCTCTCGCCCCATCACTTGCCCGGCATGTTGCACCAGCAATAAGAGCAATTCAAATTCCTTGGGCGGCAATAACACCAATTCGCCCTGCCGATACAAGCGATGCTCCTCCAGCGCCATTAGGAAGGGGCCAAACTCATAAGTGGAGGAGCTATGCTCTTTTGCCGGTGTCATAAAGCGCCTTTAGCAAATCTTTAGCGGGAGGTTTACCGAAAATTTACTGCCTCTAAAGGACAGTCTGCTGCATTATCGCTACATTGCCCGTGCTAACGCAGACCTGAAACTAGCTTTGCAGAGAAATATTAGACCAATTCGTGACTAGCAGGCAATGCTGGGTGAAAAGTAGCAAGTGCGGCTGGGAAAGCGCACAGCCAATAACAATAACGAACCAACGCAGTAACACGAAATAATTGGCAAAAACCTTGGCGTTTTTCCGTCCTGCGGAAAGTGTCGATACCCCCAGTGCTAAATCAACCTCTACTTTAAGGAGTTGACGATGCAGGACAGGCGGCGCGCCTGTTAACACTTCAGAAACAATGAAAAGCCAGGACAGGCACGCCGCCTGTCCTACATTTTCAGAGGAGAGAGACTCATGGCAAAACAATCACCAAGCTTACGACTTATCCTGCTCAACCTGCTCTTGCTGCTGGTGGGCCTAAGTGTCGCCGTCCAGGCGCAGCAATTCACCGGCACGATTCGTGGCACCGCACTGGATGCGGCGGGAGCCATCGTGACGGGCGCAGAAATCTCGGTGGTGAATACCGCCACCAACGAAACCCAGAATGCCGTCACGGGGGACAATGGTACCTATATCATCCCACAACTGAAGCCGGGCCTGTACCGGGTAACCGTGCGAAAAGCCGGCTTCAAAGCGGCCACGATTGATGATGTCAAATTGGACGTCGCGCAAGTACGTGAAGTGGAGGTTACGCTCACGGTCGGTGCGACGACTGAAACGGTCACCATCACCGCGATAGGCGCAGCCGCGATTGAAACGACCAGTTCCACCGTGAGCCAGACGATTGACCAAAAACGCATCGTGGATTTGCCGCTCAATGGTCGCAACCCGTTCTCGCTGGCGACCTTAAGTCCGGGTGTAATTCCCGCCCCTGGGTCGTCACCGTTCATCAGCGGCGGACGCAACGCCACCAGCGAAGTCACGATTGATGGCATCTCCAACGTGAATGCCGAAAACAACGTTTCGATTCTCGATCTCAACTACACGCCCTCCGTGGACGCAGTGCAGGAATTCAGTGTGCAGACCAATTCGGTCAGCGCGGAATTCGGTCGTCTTGGCGGCGGCGTCATCAACCTTGTGACCAAGAGCGGCACGAACAATTGGCACTGGACGTTGTTTGAATTCCACCGCAACAGCGCGCTGGATGCGACCAACTTCTTCACCAATCGCGCCGGGCAAAAGAAGGGCAGTTTCAAACGCAATCAGTTCGGTGGCAACTTCGGTGGCCCGGTCAGAAAGGACAACACTTTCTTCTTCGTCAATTACGAGGGGAATCGGCAGGGCACGGCAAGCGTCGGCACTTTCACCGTGCCGTTGCCGGAGTGGCGGCAAGGAAATTTCTCTAACTTGAGGAATGCCAGCGGCGCGCCTATCATTATCTACGATCCGCTGACGACCAGAGCGGACCCCGCTAATCCGGGCCGTTTCACGCGCGATCCGTTCCCGAATAACATGATTCCCGCGAATCGCATCAATCCCATCGCGCGCAACCTGATGCAATATTGGCCGTTGCCCAATACGGCCCCGACTAACGTCAATACGCAACAGAACAATTTCACGGCATCGGGCACCAATATCAGTCGTGACAACCGACTTGACTCGCGCGTGGATCACAATTTCACCTCGAATTGGCGTTCGTTTGTGCGTTTTTCCGCGCTGATGAAAGCGCAAAACCGTCCGTTCAATCACTATGCCAACCTTGCGACGCCCAATAACGCCGGGCCGACCGATGGCAACGCGCGCAGCATCGCCGTGGACAATTTGTACACGGTCAATCCCACGCTGTTCGTCAATGTACGGTACGGATTGAATCGCCGGACCTCAGTGCGCACCCCATTTTCGACCGGGTTCGATTTCACGCAACTCGGCTTCTCGCCTGCCATTAAGGCAGTGGCGGATGCGCTGGAATTCCCGCGCTTCGATGTCAATGGCCTTTCGTCACTAGGGCAGGAAACCTTCAACGATCTGGGTATCTTCCAGACCACGCATACCTTCAATGCGAATGTGACGAAGACCTACTCGCGCCATACCCTCAAAATGGGAATGGATTACCGCAAGCTGATGATCAACTTCCTGCAACTGGGTCAGCCCTCAGGCCAGTACAGCTTCCAGCCGCTGTGGACGCAGCGCGATCCAAACCAGGGCGCGGGCACAGCGGGATTCGGCATTGCTTCGCTGCTGATCGGTGTTCCCAACAGCGGCAATATCAGTCACGATCCCAGGCCAGCTTCGTCGAACCCCTATTGGGCCTGGTATTTTGAAGACAATTGGAAGTTTTCACCGAAGCTCACGATCACGTTGGGGCTGCGTTACGATCTCGACATCCCGCGCACCGAACGTTTCAATCGCTATAGCATCTTTGATTTCAACGCCACCTCGCCCATTGCCAGCCGCGTGCCTGCCAATGAATTCTTCACGCAAGCAGCCTTGCGAGGCGCGATTCGTTACGTGGATGCCGACAATCGCCGACAAGCGCCGACCGACAAGAACAACTGGGGGCCACGCATCGGCTTCGCCTACAACATCACGGATCGCACGGTTATTCGCGCGGCGTATGGTATCTATTTTGCCCCTTCCGGTTTACAAGCCGCTGGGCATACCGGTTCGTCGGGGATGATCGGCTATCGCAATTCAAGTTCGATGGTCGTTAGCCTGGATGGCCGGACGCCCATCGCTTTCCTCGACAATCCATTTCCGAGCGGGTTCAATCTGCCGACGGGCACGTCGCTCGGCGCGGCAACCAACATCGGTCTGGGCATCGGCGAAGGTGTAATCCCTGATCCAGGCACTCCGTATGTTCAGCAATGGAACCTGAACGTGCAGCGCGAACTGCCGGGCAACATTTTGTTTGAAGTGGCTTACATCGGCAGCAAAGGCACACGCTTGCTCAACGGCGAGAGCGGCCTGACGCAATCGCAATTGCCAGCCTCGTTCATGAGCCTCGGGACGCGCTTGCAGGATCAGGTGCCGAATCCATTCTTCGGGATTATCACCAATCCGTCTTCATCGCTACGTTTTGCCACAGTCGCGCGTGGTCAATTGCTCAGACCCTATCCGCAATACACTGGCATCAACGCCTTCCGTGTGCCTTACGGGTTCTCGATCTATCACGGCGGAACGATGAAAGCCGATAAGCGTTTCTCCAACGGCATGAGCTTCCTCCTGGCTTACACCTGGAGCAAGCTGATTGACGACGTTTCGACAACGGTCGGTTTTCTGGGGCAGGCAGGTGCGCGGCAGGATGCCTACAACCGCGCGGCGGAACGCTCCATCGGGACGCAGGACATCACCCATCGTTTCGTCAGCAGCTTTGTCTATGACCTGCCGTTTGGCGCTGGCAAGCGGTTTGGCAAGGACTGGCATCCGGCAGCAAATTGGGTGCTGGGTGGCTGGCAATTCAACGGCATCGCCACGTTCCAAAGCGGCGTGCCGATCATCATCAATCAGGGAGCGAATACGGCGGGCATCTTCAATCCCTCCACGCGTCCAACCTGGAATGGGAATGACGCCTACCGCGCAGGCACCAAATCCGAGCGGCTGGCGCAGTGGTTCAACCGGGCGGACTTTTCGCTTACGCCAGCCTTCACCTTCGGCAATGCGCCGCGCGTGATGCCGAACCTGCGGATGGATGGGGAAAAGAACTTCGACCTCTCGTTGTTCAAGAATAACTACTTCAACGAGGGCAAGTGGAATGTCCAATTCCGCGCCGAGTTCTTCAATGCCTTCAACCGCGTCCGCTTCGGCGGCCCGAACGGCACGGTTGACAACAGTGCCTTCGGCACCGTGAGCAGCCAGGGGAACGGCCCGCGCCAAATTCAATTGGCGATCAAGCTGGTCTTCTAAAACGGCCTTGAATAAAAGCTCAGAGTTCACGCTTCAGCGTGCTGTTCGCACAGGAACACACTGAAGTGTGAACTCTGAACGCCGCTACCTCACACTTTCACTGCGGCAGTCCGACGCACCCAACTATTTCGGCGAAGCGTGGATCATTGCGCAGAGGCTTAAATTCCGGCCAGACACTCAGGAAAACCATATATCTATCGCGCTCCTGACAACCTTTGCGCAGCCACTCGAAGGCTTCATCTTTCTCTCCAAGAGCAGTGTAGACACGCGCTATGTTGACAGACGATATCTTTCGCTGTTGAGACAATTCCTTCACTTCCTCAACTTTCTTCATCGCGTCTTCCCGCTTGCCCCACAAGGCATAAGCGTAACCGAGGGACAGTTTGGTGGTTAGTTCATGTCTGTCGGAGAGAGACAACGCCTTTTCCGACACAGCGATGGCTTCTGCATACCTGCCCGATAAGGCAAGCACTCTACTGAGGCGCATGATGGGCTTCGACAAAATTCAAATCCATCTCCAGGGCCTTACGAGATTGCGCCACCGCCTGATCAATATATCCGGTAACATACAACTGCCAGCCCAGCTCCGTATTGATGATCGGCGAGAGCGGATCAAGCTGCTGGACGAGCTTTCTCTCTGAGAGAGCCTGGTCATGACGCCCCATTGACCCTAAATAGTGGGCATAGATTCGATGGGCAAAAGCGTTGTTAGAATCCAGTTCAATCGCCCGCTTGAGTTCTCTTTCGGCCTCGGCCCAGTTCCAGTCATCTTGCCATAAAACCCTCCCCAGCGAAGTGTGGGCTTCGCTCAGTGTCTCATCAATCGCCAGGGCTTTTTCTGCCGCCGCCTTTGCTCTGGCGTCTCCCGGCGTTAAATGAGAACCAATTCCCAAGTAATAGATTTCAGAAAGTCCGGCCCAGGCCAGCGCATAAGTGGGGTCTAAGTCGAGCGCCTGTCGGTAGTAGCTTTCGGCCATTTGCAACGACTCATTCGTCCTCTTCTCCGCGAAGTAGCGCCCTTTGAAATAAAGCAGGTGGGCTTCTCGGTTTTCGGTGTAATGTTTTCGGAGCCGCTTGCTCTCTGCGCCCGTCAATTCGCTCAGTCAAGGCTGCCCCTACTTTTTCAGCAATCATATCTTGCATCAGAAATAGATCCGCACAATATTGCTCATCACATTGATATGTCCAGAGCGATTTGCCATCGCTCACGTTCAGCAGCCCCCTTTCCCGCGCCGTCACTCGCACTTTGTCGCCCTTGCGTTGCAGGTTAGCATCCAACACCGCTTGTACCTGTTGCTCGCGGCCTGCGGCTAACGGGTCTTGTTCCGCATTGGTGTATTTGCGCACGGCACTCGTGGGACGCACGATCAGTTGGCGCAGGCCGCCGAGTTTGGTAATCAGCGTGTCCGCCAGCCCCAGACCCAGATATTCGTCGCCGCTATCGGACTGTAACGACTTGAACGGCAATATGGCCAGCGATGTGATGGGCAGCGCCGCAACGGTGCGCTGGCTCCAGAAATAGTAACCCCCCAGTGCCAACACGAGCAGCGCTACGCTTGCGCCTAAAACCCAACGTGAGGAACGAGAGGCGCGACGAGATAAAGGAGTGGACGCTATCGCCAGGTCACTTGCCTGCGCCGGCTTCGCCTCCTCGGCTGCACACTCTCGCACCTCGGCAATAAACCGGTATCCATGCCGGGGCACGGTCTCGATAAATTTTTGCCCGTTCTCGCCCTCGCCCAGCGCCTTGCGAATGAGCGAGATGTTGTAAGAAAGATTGGCCTCCTCGACAAACATATCCGGCCAGACCTGCCGCAGCAATTCGTCTTTTTCCAGCAGATGCCCGTGATACTCGACCAGTGTCAGCAATAGATCAAACGCTTTGGGACTCATGGAACCGGTTCCCTGTTCCGCAATAAGAGCCGCTCGACAGCATTCAATTGAAATGGGCCGAAATCGTATAAGTGCTTTGGCTGATGGCTCATACCCTCTCCCAAAATTCCCCAAAATTTTCTAAACTTTTCCAAACTTCCAGCCCTTCGCCGTCTCGCTGCTTGGGGCGCCCCGAGGTCAAATCGTAACAGTTTCGTTGGTGCTCATAACCGCACTCCCATGAGATAGCGCAGACGCCCATGAAACTTCCCTGATGTTCCCTGAGTTCCCCTGAGACAGGCCGGATTGCCGAGGCTATCGTCCGCTGGATTGAGCCATCAGACAAGCTCATTTACGTAGGCTGGCCAGGAGCAATTAGCCAGCACCTGCCGACATTATTGAACGCTAAACACACGTAGTAGCGATCATCGCTGCTCAGCGCGAGCAATACGTGTGAAAAATCCGCGGGCCCCCCGCCCCCCCAACAGGACGGCGGAACACCCGCCGCATATCGTCGCGTACATAAATGAGCCGAAGAAAGATTGCTTATTAGTTCAGCTCATTTTACGGCAGGCTGCTGGCTGGGAGCAATTCTCAGCCAGCAACCTGCCCACATTTATTTCCGCAATGAGAGCAGCGCAACCTGCCGAGGTTGCGCTGCTTACGCTACTTGCCTTTAGTTGTGAGCCACGTAACCTCGGCAGGTTGCGCTACTTTTTCAGGGGAGAAATCATGTTCAGCCAAAAAGTCTTTTGCCAGGTCAGCTTCTGGCTCGTCGCTCTTACCTTGACCGTCACTGCACAAACGAGAACGGAAAATTCCCGCGCCGCCTCCGCCGCTTCTTACCTTGAACGTGGCAATCAATGGCTGGCGAAAGGTGACTTCTTAACGCGCAGAAGAATCTGGCCCTCAATGGCGGGGCCAGCTTTGCGCCGGGCGCGGCGGGCACGACGCCGCTGCCCATTTTTGCCGCGTTGTTTGCCGGGTTGGCGGCAGGTTCGGGTTTTACCAACGCGAACTTCATCAACAATCTAAATCTGAACAATATCGGCACGATGGCCAATACGCTGGCGTCCAGCCCGGTTTACGTGCCCAATGTCGCTAGGCTGGCACCCAATTTCTTCCGCGCCAACCCGAACGCGGCCTTTGCGCAGGTGCTCGGCAATGGTTCGTATTCGCATTACCACGCGCTACAGGTTGAAGTACGGCGTCGTTTCGCACGCGGTCTGCTGGTGCAGAGCAACTACACCTTCAGCAAAGCGATCACCGACAGCGAAGGCACGCTGAACTCGGCTGACACCGAGAGCTATTACACGCTGCGCAACCTGCGGCTGGATCGTCATCGCGCCAATTACGACCTCACCCACACCTTCGCCAGCAACTTCATTTACGAGTTGCCTTTCGGCACTAAGCGCCGCTTCCTAAATGGTGGCCCCACCCTTTTGCGCAAGGCGTTCGAAGGCTGGCAGGTACAGGGGATCGTCAACGTTCATTCAGGCCCACCGGTGTGGCCGGTCTCCAACCGCTTGACCTTTAATCAGTTCAAGACAGCCGGCTTCAATGCGCCTAACCTGCTGATGAGTTTTGAAGAGTACAAACGCAACACCGGTCTCTATAAAACACCACAGGGAGTTTTTTACTTCAATCCACAATTGCTGAACATCACAACGGACGCGAACGGCGCATTGCAAAATGCGCCGCTCAAAGACGGTATTCTGGCCGCACCTGCGCCGGGGACGTTTGGCAACTTCCCGCGCAACGCACTCAACGGGCAAACCTTCGTGAATGTGGACGCCGGGGTTCTTAAACGCACCTATTTTTCCGAACGCGGCAATGTGGAGTTTCGTGCGGAGTTCTTCAATCTCTTCAACCGCGCCAATTTCGCCACGCCCAGTCTCACCTTTGACACGTCGCGCTACGCGCAGATCACCGGGCTTTTTGGCGGCCCGCGCATTGGGCAATTGGCGATGCGAGTGAATTGGTAAGGAACAGGCAAAAAATAAGTTAGAACGGCTTGCTGCGGCTCAATTGCCACTAGCTTCAGCTAGTGGTGGAGAGCTGGAAAAAACTGGCTTGAGCCGAACCATAAAACCAGGTTCGCTTCCGAAGAGCTTCAGCTAAAGCAGTTCGGAAGTAGGTTATTTTCCTGGCTTGGGCTAAAGCCGAGGGGCAAACACTGACCTCCCACTAGCTAGTGGCAATTGATCCCGTGGCAATTAATCCCGGAGTGTCAGTGGTGTTGCTTTGGCGGTGAAAGAGTATTGGCAGAAAACACTCAGCCTCACGTTGGAGCGCGCATTGAACAGCGACTTCATTGTATTAGGCCGACCCGCCGCAGCAGTGCCACAAAGCGCGGGTCAGTACGATAGTGATCCCAGTGAGGACTTACGTTGAGCGTGACGGCGGGAAGCTTGCGTGCCTCGACCGCTTTTTCCAATCGCACAAATGCCTGTTCTTTTTCACCCAGCCGCGCATAACACACTGCTATCTCATGTTGGCTGACATATTTGCTCTTTTCCTGCCCCAGCAGGCGGTCAAGCCTTCTTCTCCAGTAACCAGTTAATCCGCTTGCGGCAAAGGCTGCTTTCATCTCGGCGATCTCATCCGACCTAGCCTGCTCAATTTCCTCCCGCCTCAAGCTTGCTGTAAAGGCTCGCTGCTCATCCCCCTTCAGTTCGTAAGCATTGATCAGCCAATTGTAAGCAGATCCGGAGTTGGGGGCCAGATCAATCGCCCGCTGTGACTGCGCAATCGCTTCGTCATAACGGCGCGCGAAGAAAAACACCTGAGCAACATTCCGGCTGATCCACTGATCAGTCGGATCGAGTTCTTCCGCTTTTCTGATCGCTGCGATGCCTTGCTCAAAGCGCCCCATAAATGTCTGGTAAAACGCATTTCCATGATGCACATCCGCCGAGGAGGGATTGAGGTCAAGGGCGCGCTTATGCTCCTGCTCGGCACCTTTGAAATCCCATTCATAATAGTGTTTGTATTCTGCCAGGTGGGTGTGAGCCTCAGCAAGTTGATCGTCAAGCTTGAGCGCCTGCTTGATAGCGGTCTCCGCTTTCTGCGCGGATGCCTGTACCGAAAAACTCCAATACTTCATGAGATAGGATTTTCCCAACATGGTATGGGCGAGGGCGAACAGGTGGAATCCAGAGTAATCGCCTGCTCAAAATAGGTGATGGCTTTTTCGTTATCCGAGGGGTGGTTGCGGTGTAGTAAGTGGCGGCCTGTAACATAAAGCTGCCACGCTTCAGCGCTGCGGGTATAACGCTTTGCCATTAACTCCTTTTCCGCATCGCTCAGCGTCAATTTGAGCGCACTGGTGACTTTGCCTGAAAGCGCATCCTGAATAGCGAAAAGATCCGTCGTCGGCTGATCGAGCGTGTCCGACCACAATGTCGCGCCATCCATCACGCGCAATAATCGCAGTGTGAATCTGAATTTGTCGCCGGAGCGTTGGTAACGACTGTCGAGCACCGCATCAACTTTTTGCTCCCGGCCTGCGGCGAGCGGGTCTTGCTCAGGGCGCACATATTTTGCCACTGCGCTCTCGGACCGCACGATCAATTGCCGCAGGCTGCTGAGCCGCGTGATGAGCATGCTGGTTGTCCCCAACTCCAACGCCTCATCCCGCCCATTTGTCTGAAGCGGTCGCGGCGGCAGCACAGCAATCGTTTTGATCGCTGCTTCTGCCGCGTCGCGCCCGCTGCGAAAATCGTAAAGCGACACGATCAGGACGATGAGCGCAACCGCGCCACCAAGCGCGGCCCAGCGCCACCGCTGACTGGGCGCTTCTTCCGTGTTTTGCAAGGTGACCAGGGGTTGCTCTTCTGCTGTCGTTGGCTGGCTGCGCGCTTCAATCGCCACGCGCGCGGCTTTCAGTGCGGCGGAGAGTTCAGCCGCAGTTTGATACCGTTGGGCAGGAGTTTTGGCGAGACAGCTGGTTCGACGATTTGTGCGAGCGTGGCCGGGCAATCGGGCAGATGCTCGGAGAGCGGCGGCGGCTCGTCGCGGATGATCGCAGCCATCACATCGCTTGTCGTCGCGCCTTCAAACGGCCTGCGCCCCGCGATCAGTTCATAGAGCATCACGCCTAAACTGAAAATGTCCGTCCGCGCATCCACCTTTGCCCGCGTGCCTGCTCCGGCGACATGTAACGCGGCGTTCCCATCACGATGCCGGGCATAGTGGAAAGAAGGGGAGAAGGGGAATTGGGGAATGGGGGAGATAACGGCAAAGTCGCGTCCTCTTCTCCCCGTCTCCCTTTCTCCCCTTCTCCCCTTCTCCCGCTCTCTTCTGTTAGTTTCGCCAGCCCGAAATCCAGCACCTTCACAATCCCATCTTTGCGCACCATCACATTTTCCGGCTTGATGTCACGATGCACGATCCCGGCGGCGTGCGCTGCTGCCAGCGCGTTCGCAATCTGGATAGCAATATCCAGCGCGACTGGCAGACTCAGCGGCGTAGCCTTCATCTGCTGGCGCAGCATCTGGCCGTCAATATATTCGGTGACAATAAAGTGCGTCTCGTCCGTTTGGCCGATTTCGTGAATGGTGAGGATATTGGGATGATTGAGCGCGGACGCGCACGCGCCTCTTGCTCAAAGCGTTGGACTCGCTCAGCGGCGGCGGTGAATTGCGTGGGCAACAGCTTGAGCGCGACCTGACGTTTGAGGTTGGTATCCTGTGCCAAATACACCTCGCCCATGCCGCCTTTGCCCAGGAGTGAGAGAAGTTGGTAGTGACTGATGCGCTGCCCTATCTGCATCGTGCGCTGCTCTTCGGCTAAGGCCTGGGTGGCAAATTCAAGGGTAGGTTGCTCAGCCTGCGATTGCTCCACGAGCCGCGCCTCGACTTCACGGCGCAGCGCCTCATCGCCGCGCAGGCTCGCTCCAAATACGCGGCGCGCTCTTCGGGCTTAAGCTCCAACGCGGTGTGGTAAAGCTGTTCGACTTGTTGCCACTGCTCCGGCTTCATAAATAATGAGTCTGGCTTAATGGCGCGGAGTATACCACCTGTCAGTGGAACTGGAATAGCTAACCATCGAGCGTACGAGGCCAGAGACTATCTACACGCCGAATTGCTTGAAGTGGTGATCTACGTGACGATAGGTCAGCACGCCCCAATCCTTGTGAGAAAGCACACCAAACGCCGGATGTGCAGGCCAGGTTTGCGTTTCCTCTTGCGCGGCCAAACGTTGCAACAACGCCCGCAAATCAGCCTTTTCTGTTTCGACGCTGGTGGGTTTGCGCGCGATCAATTCAGGCGCAGTCGGCGCACCTTTGGGCCAGGGCAACCAGTAAATCACCACTTTGCGCAGCGGGGCAAAATGAAAGGGGCCGGGCTTGTGTGCCGTCGCCAACTCCCCCAAAGCCATTCGGCAGGAATCCGCCAGATGCGAGAGCATTTGGTCAATCGTCATCTTGCCCCACTGCCCGCGACACTCGGCGGTGAGATGTTCCAAGCGTTGTTGCAATTCCTGTTGGGACGTTGGTTCCCAAAAAGATTTCATCGCTTTACCCCTTAACGATGTTGTGAACCTCGCTGATGGCGGGTTGGCCAGCATCAGCGCCGATACCGGCCAGAATCGGCATGAGCGTTTGCCCGAATTGCTCGAACGATTCCATCGAGTCCCAAACGTCGAACACATGGAGCTTCTCGTCAAAGGTAAAGCTCACGTGATAGAGCCGCCCCGCGGGCGCACCCGCGCCTGCCGCGTCGAGTTGTTTGATGCATTCGTCATATTGCGCAGTCGTCATTGATGGTGGGCTGAAATAAATTCCCAGAGCCATGATCTTCCTCCATTTTGTGCTAGTTTCAAGTGCGGCCAGAAACGAATTTTTCTGCCGTTGTGAGTTGGTTGTGCTTACGGTTTTGCCTCAAAGATCAAATTGAAAGGCGTCTCAGTCGCGCGGCGGAAGTGGGTGAAGCCGCCAGCAGTAATAACCTCACGGAGGCGAGCTTCGCCAGCCTGTGCGCCGAGTGCCAATCCGACTTCCTGCGACAAAGACGCAGGCGTACAGATCAAGGTCGAGGCGGCATAGAAGGCCCGCCCGACGGGATTTAGATTGTCGCTGATTTGATCATTCGCAAACGGCTCGACCACCATCCACGTGCCATCCGCCGCCAGCGATTCCCGCACGTGACTCGCGGCACCCACGGGGTCGCCCATATCATGCAAACAATCAAAGAAGGCGACAAAGTCATACCCCTTGCCCGGATAATCTTTGGCTTTAGCCACCTCGAACTTCACTCTGTCCGCAACGCCTGCTTCCGCGGCGCGCGCTTGCGCCATTTCGATGGAAGGGGCGTGATAGTCGAAGCCTACGAAAGTAGAATTCGGATACGCCTCTGCCATCAGAATCGTCGAAGCGCCCAAGCCACAGCCCACATCCGCGACTTTGGCTCCGGCTTGTAATTTAGCTGCTACGCCATCCAACGAGGGAATCCACGAACTTGTCAGGTTAGCCGCATAGCCGGGGCGGAAGAACAGTTCCGTCCCGCGAAACAGCCCGTGATCGTGTTCGTGCCAGCCCAGCCCTTCTCCCGTGCGAAATCTCTCTGTCATTTTTGGCACCGCGCGCAGGGCCGAAACCGCGACGAGAAAAGCGCCCGGTAAATAGGCTGGACTCTTTTCATCCGCTAAAGCAAACGCTTGCTCCTCGGAAAGATAATAACTATTGGTTGCGGCGTCGTATTCGACATACCCGCCTGCGGCTTGTGCATTCAGCCATTCGCGCACATAACGTTCATGCGTATTGGTGCGTTTCGCCAGCTCAGCAGCGGTTAGTGGTTCCGTGCCCGCCAATGCCTTGTACAGCCCCAGATTCTCGCCAATCACCACCAAGCCCGCATGGAATGCCGCGCCAAAATCGGTGACGAATCGTCCTAACAATTGATGTAGTTTCTCTTCGTTGATTGCCATACATGTCTCCTTTGTGAATTGCCTGGGGAGATTCAATGAACAGGAATGATTGGTAGTGAAGGCAATGCTAGTCCTTTCTTTTGCCGCAGGCAAGAAAACTACCGAATCAACTTTGACAATCCGCGAATAACTTGCCCGTCGTGCCCAGAATAGAGCCGTCTTTCTTGCTCACTGCGGATGCGTTCGCCCGCTTGAATCGTGTTGGCAGCCATTGCCAGGATGGTACGCGATGCGTTTCTCAGAAAATGTACAGCAAACTTTCCAGTTTGCTGCTGACTTCGTAGGCATCCCTAACGGAAACACCAGCAAACTGGAAAGTTTGCTGTACATTCTTTTCGCCTCAAGACAATACACCGAGTTTTTGTGTTGTGGGTGATGGCAGACAGTTTCTCTATCGATCAGGTTGTTCTGGGTTATCGTGTCTCTGGCAGGAGATTCCCTGCGCTGTTAACTATGAGGTATGCAGGTCATTGGATGTCATTTTTTCATCCGAATAAAATTCGGTGGCAGGCGTGGTTGTCCCCTTCGTGCAACGTGGTTCGTAGGGACAGTGGCGGCAACCAGAACCGCAGCACGCACCTTTCCGCAAATGATATTCGGCAGTAAAAACCAGATACGGCCCTTCCCAGTAAAAGTCTTCGCCTTCGATCAAGTCATTCATAATTTTGCAGAAGCGGAACGCTGTAGGGTAGAGTTATACTCTCGTTACTTGCTACCGGCAATTCAACGTTTTCTTTCTCTCTGAGGTGTTTCATGAAAAAACAATTGCTCGCCTGGTTTTGCCTCTTCGCCCTGCTGGGTCAGAACCTTCCGGCACAATCATCAAATCAGGCTTCTGCTCCTGAACAACCCAAAGCTGTCGTCATCCCGGAAGGCACGCTGATTCAACTCAGCCTGCGCGAGCCAGTCAGTTCCAAGCTGAGCGAAGTGGGCGACGAAGTGATTGCAACCGTGAAAAAAGATGTCATCGTTGAAGGCGCTACGTTGCTTAAAGCTGGCACCGAAGTTGTGGGGCGCGTCACGGTCGTCAAGCCTGCCAAACGTCCGCTTAAGGGCGGCATGCTCCACCTGAGCTTTGATCGCATTCGGCTGGAAGATGGATTGCAACGCAAGCTTACAGCGCTTGTACAATCGGCATCGGATTTCACGCGCGATGAAAAAATCAGTGGCAATGGCGAAGGCACACTCAAAGGCGGCAAAGGCGGCGGCGATGTGCTGAAAAATGTGGGCACTGCTGCGGGGATTGGCGGCGCGGCGGCGACAATTATTATTTTGTCGGGGCGCAGCGATAACGTAACCGGATTGGGAATCAGAGGCATTAGTGGCGGCAGCGCGGTTGCCGCCGCCTCAGTGCTGGGCGGCAGCATGATTGCTGGCGTTTTATTCAGCAAAGGCAAAGAGGTTCGCCTGGATGCCGGCAGCCTGGTGCGCTTGAAATTGGAGCGTCCGTTGTCAGTTGAATGACGTGCAGCAAACTTTCCCGTTTGCGACTGACGGCTGGAACGAATCGCTCTTGGAAACCTCAACAAACTGGAAAGTTTGTTGTACATTTCAAAAATCACGATATGCCAGAAACCAAACGAATTGCGGATCAACTTAAACGCGCTTATGAGGGACAGGCCTGGCACGGCCCATCCTTGCTTGAAATTCTATCCGATGTCACGGCGGCACAAGCCAACGCGCACCCAATTCCTAATGCGCACAGCATCCACCAACTGGTGTTGCACATTACGGCGTGGATGGATGCTGTGCGCGAACGAATTGAAAATGGCCCGGTGGCGGAGCCTGTGGACGGCGATTGGCCGCTCATCGCAGATGCCAGCGAAGCAGGATGGCAACAAACCTTGGCGCTGCTGGCGGAGCGGCAGCAAGGCTTGCTCAGCGTGCTGGCCTCAATGACCGACGAACAATTGAAGCGACGACTCGGCAAAGAACACGATCCGCCTACCGCCAGTGGGTATTCAGCTTATTACAATTTGCATGGCGTCATTCAGCACAACTTGTATCACGCCGGACAGATTGTGCTGCTCAAGAAGCTGCTCGCGTAAGTCACTCACTTCGTCAAAGTAGGCAACTGTGGCGAAGGAATAATCCTGATGAACTTAGCCTACGCGATAAATTCTCAATTTTTCCAACTGCTGTTTTTTTGTTTGCCACACAGCCAATGACGCTTTGGCCGTAGTGAAGCGGTTCTGGGTTGCAGCTTAAGAATTCGCCGTTCATTGCACTTACACAGATTTATTTACCAAACCAATCTGCGGACACTAAAAATTAAATGCACCTGTCAACAAACTTTGTCGGAACATCTAGAGGGGATTGACGAGTTACCGCCCCATAATCAACCGTTCGTAGACCCGCAGGCCATCGCCGGTTTAGAAGAAGAAGCACAAGAAAGAGAAAAACGCCTGGCCTGTTTGGAATAGTGCTCACAAAAATTACCGACGGGCGATGACGATTTGATTGTGGATTATTACTACGGCGAGCAAGGGGAGAAAATCGCCCATCGCAAGGCGCTCGCCGCTGCTCGTGGTGTGAAAGACAGTGTGCTACGAAATCAAGCGTACCGCATTCGGGAACGACTCAAGGAATGCAACTGAGATGTTTGGGCAAAACAGGCTGAGACGTTTTTTCGCTTTCGTCTTATCCGTGTAGGGGAGTGTATGAACAGTCCGCAATATGACAACAACTTGCTGATGCAATATCTGCTGGGCGGATTGTCCGAAATGCAGGTCGAAGAGTTCGACGAACTCAGCATTATTGACGACGAGTTCGCGTCGCAATTAGGCGAAGTTGAAAACGATTTGATTGATGCGTATGTGCAGGGAACTTTGAGCGGACAGGAACGCGCCCAATTTGAAGCGCGCTATCTGACCTCGCCGCGTCGCCGTGAAAAAGTAAAGTTCGCACAATCGCTCCAAACCTTCGCCGCAACCAGAATACAAACACGCGCCGCTGAATCTGCCGCAATCCAGTCAGAAAGTGCCATGCAGCATCCGCCCCAGCCAGAACAGCTTCGCCCCGTCGTCCCAGAATCGGTTCCCTGGTGGCGCAATTTAGTCAATCTGCTCACGATACCCAACCTGACCTTGCAATGGGGACTGGCGACAGCGGCGTTGCTAATGCTAGTGGAGCTTCCTAAAAGTTCTCCACCCAATTATGAGGGTGGTACAATGACGGACTGAAGTCATCCTTACAGGAGGAACAAGAGAGGCCGTATAAAACCGCCCCGCCGCTCGCACTTTCCGCCCGCGTGCGGCAGATATTGGAAGAAATCGCGCGGCAACGCAGCACCGAATATCGTCTGGTCGTGCGCGCGTCCTTGCTGCTGGCGATGACTGCCGGGGCTGGCAATCACGAGTTGACCCGCACGCAAAAGCTGGATCGTGGCACCGTCCGTGCTTGGCGCGCGCGCTGGCTCGAATGGACGCCGCAACTGACCCGCGCCGAAGCCGCTGCGAGCAGCGCAGAAGATTTGCGCGCCCTGGTGGTGACGGGCTTGCGCGATTTGCCGCGCAGTGGCACACCACCGACGTTCACTGCGGAACAGATCGTGCAAATCCTTGCCGTCTCGTGCGAGGCGCCTGCCCAGAGTGCGCGCCCCATCAGTCACTGGACGCCCCCCGAATTGGTGGACGAAGTCATCAAACGCAAGATTGTTGAGAGCATCTCGGCCTCCAGTGTCGAGCGTTTTTTAAAATCAGGCCGATCTCAAAGCGCATCGGATTGAATATTGGCTGAACGCCCCGCAACGCCACACCGCCGAGTTTGACGCGCAAGTCAAAACCGTGTGCGAGCTTTACCAACAAGCAGCGACGCTGCACGCCGCGGGGATTCACTTGGTCAGCACCGACGAAAAGACGGGGATGCAGGCGCTGGAACGGGCGGCGCCCAGCCAGCCCCTGCAACCAGGCGAAGGCCGTAAAGCGGGTCGGGTAGAACGCCAGGAATACGAGTACATTCGCCACGGCACACAATGCCTGACGGCCAACTTTGAAGTGGCGACCGGCAAGCAACTCGCGCCCACCATTGGGGCGACGCGCACGGAGCAAGATTTTGCGGCGCATATCGCACAGACTGTCGCCACGGCCCCGGATGACCAATGGATTTTCATTACGGATCAACTCAATACGCATCAATCGGAGTCCCTCGTGCGTTGGGTGGCGACCGCGATTGGTCACACGGACGACCTGGGCGAGAAGGGCAAATCCGGCCTTCTGCAATCCCTGCCGACACGGGCGGCGTTTTTAGCCGACGTCACACATCGCATCCGCTTTGTCTACACGCCCAAGCATTGCTCGTGGCTCAATCAGATTGAAATGTGGTTCAGTATTCTGGTGCGTCGCTTACTCAAGCGCGCCTCGTTTACTTCTACGGAATGCCCCAGCCCCCCAAGCGGGGCGGATGACGAGCAGAAACGCGGGGTGAGTGCGGCGCGCCCTTTTCGGGATTGCACGCGCAGGCGTACAATTCAAGCCTCGCTCGCGGGCAGTCGCGAAGGCCGAGCGCGCATTGGTGTCATCCCAAACCCGTACCGGAGTGTGGTCGCAGGAGTCCGTCATGATGACAGTGGTGACAATCTCGCAAGGGGTTGATCCCGTGCAGGAGCTTACTAAAAAGATGAACTCCTGCGCTGCCGCGAGTGGGGACAACTCAATCCCGAAGGAGAACTCCCATGAAACGTCGCCCCGCCAAAACTCGTGCTCGTAAACCTGCTCGTGCCACCAAACCCATCGCTGCCGAAAGCCCGCTGACGCCCTATGACCCCCAAGCCGCCGCCATCGATGTGGGCGCGACGAGTCATTGGGTGGCGGTGTCGCCCGAAGCGTGTGCGGAAAGCGTGCGCGAGTTTGGGGTCTTTACGGCGGATTTGTATGCGATAGCGGCTTGGCTGCAGCAATGCAGGGTCAAACGCGTGGCCTTGGAATCCACGGGAGTCTATTGGATTCCACTCTTTGAAGTACTGGAAGAAAAGGGACTGGAAGTGCGGCTGGTGGATGCGCGCAAGGTGAAGAACGTCTCGGGGCGCAAAAGCGATCTGCTGGATTGCCAATGGCTGCGGCAACTGCACAGCTACGGCTTGCTCGCCGGGGCGTTTCGTCCGGCCAATGAAATCCTGCCACTGCGGGCCTACCTGCGCCAACGCCAGATGCTGGTGCAGTACGCGGCCAAGCATCTTCAGCATATGCAAAAGGCGTTGCAACAGATGAATGTGCGGCTGGATAACGTAGTGACAGACATCACAGGCTTGACCGGGATGCGCATCATCAAAGCGATCCTGGCGGGCGAACGCGACCCAAAGAAGTTGGTGGAAGAGAATCGGCACGGGGGCTGCCACACGAGCGCGGCAGTAATGATGCAAAGTCTGGTGGGGAACTATCCGGGCCGAGCATCTGTTTGCGCTCAAGCAAGCGGTGGAATTGTACGAAGAGTATCGGACAAAGATTACAGCGTGCGAGACGGCGATTGAGGCGTATCTGGCCACGCTGGCACCGGTGACGCAAGAGCCAATGCCGGAGCCACCTGCGGGTGGCGGCGGGACGAAGAAGAAAGCGGAGTTTGCCTTTGAGGTGCGGGCGGAGATGTACCGGCAAGTAGGGGTGGATTTGTTTCGCTTGCCAGGGTTCAATGAGGAGACGGTGTTGCGAATGTTGTCCGAGACGGGGCGCGACCTGACGCGGTGGCCGAGCGAGAAGCATTTCACGTCGTGGTTGAGCGTGTGTCCCGGAACGAAAAAGAGCGGGGGGAAAGTGTTGTCGAGCCGGACGCAACCGAATCGCAATCGGGCGGCGGAAGCACTACGAAGAGCAGCGGTGAGTGCAGGGCGCACAGAGACGGAATTGGGGGCGTACTTTCGACGCAAGCGGGCGCAGAAAGGCCCGGCAGCAGCGGTGACGGCGACGGCGCACAAGTTAGCGAAATTGTATTACGTGATGGTGAAGGAGCAGCGAGAATACGAGCCGCAAAGTGCGGCCCAGTATGAAGTGCAACAGCAAGCGCGGGTGGTGCAAAAGTTGACGAAGCAGGCGGCGGCGCTAGGCTACGAATTACGCGCGGTGGCCCGTGGCGTGTAAGCTGGGGAACGGATGACAAGCCAAAGTTGGATTGACTCGTGCGCCGTGCCCGGCCCACGCGCCAGCAGGGGTTTGGACGAAATCCGCTGCTCTTGATTTTGTTTCGCAGGAGCGCTCGTTAGGCTCTGTGTTGATTTGGTATCTTGAGGCGCAGTATCTTTCGTCTTCTTTTTTTGAATTGGGAGGTTTGTTTAATGGTTATCACACGCCGAGAACTTCTTTTGTCCGCTAGTGCTTTGGCTGGCGCGTCTGCTTTGTCGCTTGAAGCCGGGCTTTTACGCGCCGAAGCGCAGCAAACTACGGCGGACACAACTGCCGGAATGATTAGTCTGTCGGACTTTGAAGAAGGCGCACGGAAAAAGATGTCACCGATGGCTTACGAGTATGTGGCGAGTGGTGCAGCCGATGAGCTTACCTTACGCTGGAATCGAGAATCGCTTGACAAAATTCGATTGCGACCGCGTGTGCTGGTTGATGTGTCAAAGCTGGATACGCGTGTGACACTGTTCGGTCAGGAATTGCCGTTTCCGATTTTACTTGCGCCGACGGCTCTCCAGCGTTTGTATCACGCGGAAGGCGAACTCGCTACGGCGCGTGGCGCGGGCGCGGCGGCTGCTACTTACGTCGTCAGCAGTTATACGACGACGCCCATTGAGGAAATAGCACGCACTGCGACTCAGCCTCTCTGGTTTCAGCTTTACGTCCAACCGGATAGAGGTTTTGTTAAAGACATTGTTCAGCGCGTCGAAGCCGCCGGCTGCCGCGCCCTTTGCGTAACAGTTGATTTGCCCGTCACCGGCATCCGCAATCGCACCCAGCGCGCCGGATTCAAACTCCCGCCCGATTTGAAAGTGCCGTATCTGATGTCGCCGCAGCTGCAAGCGACACCCATTACCTGGAAAGATATCGATTGGCTGCGCTCGTTTGCCCGCATCCCGATTCTGCTAAAAGGAATTCTCAACCCGGAAGACGCGGACATCGCCGTCAAAAACGGCGTTTCCGGCATTATGGTTTCAAATCACGGCGCGCGCGACCTCGACACGACGCCCGCAACAATTGACGCGCTGCCGCAGGTCGTCGAAAAAGTTGCCGGGCGCGTCCCCGTTCTGATGGACGGCGGCATTCGGCGCGGCACGGACGTTTTGAAGGCTCTCGCTTTAGGAGCGAACGCGGTTTTGATCGGTCGCTCTTGTTGTTACGGGCTTGGCGTGGCGGGCGCAGAAGGCGTGAGCCGCGTCGTCAATATTTTGCGAAGCGAATTTGAAGTGGCAATGGCTTTAACAGGTCGTCCGACAATTAAGAGCCTTGACCGTTCTGTGCTTTGGTAAAAACGGTCGTGGTTTTATCTGGCCAGCTAACAAATCAATCGACGTGAGGGCGAAACAGCTACTTTCTTATCAGCCTTTCTTCTTGCTTGCGTGTCGGTTTCGCCCCACGTCATCTCATTCGGCTGTTTCCCTTTGCCTTTAACTTTTCGCCATTTGAAATGCAATTTTTGGCGGTGGGCTGTAAAATAACATCATATGATTTCTACCAGAGAAAAAGTCGTAACAAATCTTTCTGATTTAACCGAAACTCAATTGCGACAGGTTGCCGAGTATTTGGAGTTTCTCAAGTTTCGTGAACGTCGCAAAAACGATTCACAGTTTGACGACGCTAAACTTGAGGCTTTATATGCCGAGTTTGCCGACGAAGACCGTGAACTTGCCGAAGTTGGTTTAGCCGAATACGCGACCAGCCTTGAGCGTGAGGACGCGGCGCAATGACAGTTAATCGCGGCGAAATTTGGTTGGCGGAACTCGACCCTGTTCGCGGTTCAGAGCAGGCTGGCAAGCGTCCCGTGTTGGTGATGCAAACTAACGCTGTCAACCGTTTCACAACAACCGTTTTAGCAATTCCGTTCACGACGAACTTACGACGTGCCGCCTTGCCATCGTGCGTTCAAGTGGCAGCAGGCGAAGGCGGTTTGTCGAGCGAATCGGTGGCGTTGTGTCATCAGTTGCGAGTGTTGGACAAAACCAGACTAACGAAAAAGTTGGGCGAAGTTAGTGCTGCGACGCTCGAAGAAATTGAAAGTTGTGTGTTGTTCACCTTGGGCATCAAAATCTAACGCACAGCCGAACATCCGTTCAACCGTAGCCGCGCCAACGAGGGCTGTGGTTAATGCCAATGCCACAGGCGCGGCACGGTTAACGTAGTTGTTCGGTTTCTTACGATGCCCTAGATGTCTTTGACAGGAAAGTTATATGACGAAGTCTTCTCAAAACTCAAAAAAGTCGTGAATTTCTGAGCAAAACCGCCTATTTCACTCGCGCAAAAACGCGAGTTGGGCGGAAAATGCTCGAATGAAAGAGGCACAAAGAGAACCTTATCCGTCAGACTTGCACGATGCCCACTGGAAATTTATCAAACCGTTATTACCACCACCGGCAGCAACCGGGCGACCCCGAGTGGATGAGCGGGAAATCATCAACGGGATTTTGTACGTCCTGACTACGGGCTGTAGTTGGGAGTACCTGCCACACGACATCGGAGCCTCGTGGCAAACTTGCCATCGCTACTTGCTGGAGTACCAACGGCGACGTGTGTGGCAAAAGATCGTGCGCGAGCTGATCAAGCTTGCTTACCGCAAGGGCAAGATCAACCTGAATAATGCTTACCACGATGCCAGCGTGGTGAAGTCAAAAAAAGGGGCAAAGAACAAGTAGGTTATTCAGGAAAACACCGTATTTGCGGCCTGAAACGCCACGCGGTGATTGATGCCAACGGTAATCCGCTCAATTTCACTTTGAGCAAAGCCAACTGGCACGACCAACGCCAAATCCTGGCCACCATAGACGGTATCAAGATCGGTAAGCGGCGGCGGCGTCCAAAACGCTTGGGACTCGATAAAGGTTATGACAGCGAACCGCTCAGACAAGCACTACGGAAACGCGGGATCGTGCCCCACGCGCCTTATCGTGCGAATCACGTCGCCGTGCCAAAGGGGCGACCGCCAAAGGATAAACACGAGCAGCGCTATTGTCGGCAGCGCTGGAAAGTGGAAAGAAGCTTTGCCTGGATCAACAACTGCCGTCGCTTGGATCGCTTCCTCGAAGAAAGTCAAAAAGCTTATCGCGCTTTTATGCGAGTCTATTTCATCAAACACTACTTGAAGCTTTTGTTTTAGCACCTTTCAGAGTTTTGAGAAGACTTCGAAGAAGTACATTGTAAAAATATCTTTTCTGGCAATACCTTCGCCAATTAAGCCGAAGAAGTCGCCGCTTTCGTGCGGTGAATACGGCCTAATTGGCTGATTCTTGTTTTGACTTCCGCAATGGCCGCTGGACTTAATATTGTTTCCGGGTTTTCCAGCAGCGTTTTTATTGCTTCCAGCGCGTATTTACACCCCCGCCAGCGCGTTTTTAAGTCCAGCACTCCCACTTCCTTTTCTTCGCTGTCGGCGCGCAATTTGGCACTCACATTGACCAGCAGAAACGAGAGATTCGCCGCATTTTCTACTCCCGTCGCCGTCGTATTCATGAAATCTTCCAATCCGAAATGTTGTTTCGCCTCCCGAAAGTTGAATTCGATCTGAAAGCGCAGACTGTAATACTCCACCAACTTTTCCCACCCCAACTCCGCCGCGCTGCTAAACAAGATGACGTGCCCCACTTTGTGCGTTTTCACGTTCGTCTTGACGATGATCACCGCATTGAGCGCCTGCCCAAACTCCGGATGCAAAAAGAGACCCTGATAATATTGCGTACAGAGGTCGCCTTGTGTCTCACTCTTTTTTAAGTATTTCGTCGGCAACTGCTCATAATTGAGCCGTGCGCCATACTTCCGTTTCGGCCCTCGGCCACTATATTCTCCCTCGTATTTCTCATACAGCGCCGCATCTTTGCGCAACTTGGAAATCAACTGGAGGTCATTTTGCTGCGCCAGTAAGACTGCCTGCTGATGTCCGTAATGACCATCCAACGCCAAATATTTGACCCGCACAAACACGCGCAACAACTTCAGTAAGGTGCCGAGTAACGCGTTGATGCGCACCAGTTCGTCCGACAGCTTCACTTCGTTCTTATCCTTGTTCCGACTGCCCTTCGGGCGGCCTTGCGGCTTCCCCTTCGGCTTTTTTGACCGCTGCGCGCGCTTCTTTTTCCGCTCCTGAATCGCTTGTTTTTCGGCCTCACTGCGCACCGTTTGCTGCACCGCCAGCGGATACGCTTTGCGCTGCGTCACATCCACCAACGACAAGACGAAAAACTCTAACCCACGCACCACCTGCCCGCTCAAACCCGAAAAAAACGCCCGATTCCGTGCGTCTGCGCGCCCGCTTTGGTCACGGTTGTCGCATCGCCCGCCAAGAGAAACTCGTGCTCACGCTGCCATAAATGCGTCTGGAAAAACTGCACCAGCATTTCCGTCCAGGGCAGCGCCGTCGCAAAAAAACGTTGCAGCGTGCGATAACTGCCGCCTTTTTCCGTCCAGCGCGCCAGCCCCAGCATCGTCACGCGCCCCGTTATCGTCAACAGTGCCGGGATAATCAGCGCCAAATGTCGCAACGTCACGGCTGCAACGAGTGGTTGCAAACAAGCCAGTAATGCTACTATGTCCATGGAGACGAGACCTCTTTTCGTGGAATTTGTTTTGTCAATCTAACTCTACTAAAGAACTCGTCTCTTTGGCTATTTCATCTCCCTTTTTCAAATATCTTTTTGGCGAAGGTATTGTTCTGGCAGTCATTATTTTTATCTCGCTAAGCGCCTTCGCTTTCTACAAAGCAGGTTGGAACATCAGGCAAAAACTATTTGCACCTGCGCCGCTTTCTTATTGTGAACTCGGCAATCATCCAGAACGCTATGATGGGCAGTTGGTGCGGGTCAAAGCACCCATTGCAGGGGAAATCGTCAAGAAAATTGTTCCAGAACAACAAGACAACGAAAGATACTATAGAACCTGTTTGCAGTTTAATGAAAACCGGGTTTGAATGGAGGAATGGCTTATACAACGAATTTAACCGTGCCGCAATTCGAGTTGATAGATGCGTTGTTACCCACAAGCAAAACGTATCAGGGTGACATCTCTCGCCACCACCTCGTCAACGCGATTTTCTATCAACTGAAAAATGGGTGTCAATGGCGCGATTTGCCGTCGGATTTTCCCAACTGGTCAACCGTGTACTCGCAGTTTCGGCGCTGGCAACTGGACGGGACGTGGCAAAAGGTCTTGGCGGCCTTGGCTAAAAGCGAGCGTCAACGAGAAAAAAAAAACGAATTTCCGAGTTTGCTGATCGGGGATTCGATGTGTGCCAAGAACACCGATACCGCCGAGGTAGAAACCAAGGGATATTGTTGGTACAAAAACTGCAACGGCATCAAACGGCATTTGTTAGTGGATGTCTTGGGCAATCCCTACGCGCGTCCATTGCACACCGGCCAATGCGAGCGACGACGACGGTTGGTTGACCATCCTGCGGGAAAACAAAGAGTATTTTCTGGCCTTACCGGCAGGGCACGTCGTGACCCTGTTGCTGGATCACGGGTATCACCAGGCGTACTTGGAAGAGGGGATCAGAAAGATTGATGCCCAGTTGTTGAGTTGCCTCAAGATTGAAATCGCGGAGAAAATCAGCCCGGAGCAACGGGCGGAGGCGAAAGCGGCGAACCCGGCCAAACAGGGCTTTGTGGTGATCGCCAAGCGGTGGATTGTCGAGCGGACAAATGCGTGGGTGAATCAATGTCGGGTGTTGTGGAAGAATTGTGAAGGGTTGCTCAGGACGAGCGAGGCGAAGATTCGGATTTGCGCGATTCGGCTCATCTTGCGCAGACTCGCCTAACTGCAAACAGGTTCTATAAGCTCTATAATCTCGATTGTGACTTTGGCATCGAGGCCAATATGACAGCCCTAAAATTTGATGCGGCTTTCATCGCTGATGCTACAACCCAAAACTGGCTTGACCAACTTTTGCAAGGAGAGACATTCGCAGAAAAGAAAGGACATCAGGCAATATTGACAGGGTGGTTTAATGGTCGCTACAGCAATGGTTGTTGGGGCCAAAATATGCAATGAGAGTCATCAAAATTGAACCGATTTCATGACGAAAAGCAAACCGAACATTCATTGCACCTGAATGCCCCAGCCCCCAAAGCGGGGCGGTTGACGAGCAGAAACGCGGGTTGAGTGCGGCGCGCCCTTTTCGGGATTGCACGCGCAGGCGTACAATTCAAGCCCTCGCTCGCGGGGAGTCGCGAAGGCCGAGCGCGCATTGGTGTCATCCCAAAACCCGTACCGGAGTGTGGTCGCAGGAGTCCGTATTGATGACAGTGGTGACAATCTCGCAAGGGGTTGATCCCGTGCAGGAGCTTACTAAAAAGATGAACTCCTGGCGCTGCCGCGAGTGGAGACAACTCAATCCCGAAGGAGAACTCGCATGAAACGTCGCCCCACGCCAAAGAAACGTACCCGCAAAACGACTCGTCCCGCGAAACCCCTCGCCGCCGAAAGCCCGCTCACGCCCTATGACCCACAAGCCGCCGCCATCGATGTGGGCGCGACGAGTCATTGGGTGG
The DNA here is from genome assembly GCA_963794955.1 of uncultured Acidobacteriota bacterium. Taxonomy (GTDB): domain Bacteria; phylum Acidobacteriota; class Blastocatellia; order RBC074; family RBC074; genus JAFDVL01. The sequence continues at coordinate 1,047 of CAWCGF010000003.1, read as the reverse complement.
CGGTGTCGCCCGAAGGTCGTGCCGAAAGCGTGCGCGAGTTTGGGGGTGTTCACGGCAGACTGTATGCGATAGCGGCGTGGCTGCAAGAGTGCCAGGTGAAGCGCGTGGCGTTGGAGTCAACCGGGGTCTACTGGATTCCGTTGTTTGAAGTGCTGGAGGAGAAAGGGCTGGAAGTGCGGCTGGTAGATGCGCGCAAGGTGCAGAATGTCTCGGGGCGCAAGAGCGATCTGCTGGACTGCCAGTGGCTGCGGCAACTGCACAGCTAGGGGCTGCTGGCAGGGGCGTTTCGTCCGGCGCAGGAAATCCTGCCACTGCGGGCGTACCTGCGGCAACGGCAGATGCTGGTCGAGTACGCGGCCAAGCACATTCAGCACATGCAAAAGGCCCTGCAACAGATGAATGTGCGCCTCGACAATGTGGTGACAGACATCACAGGCTTGACCGGGATGAGTATCATCAAAGCGATCCTGGCGGGCGAGCGCGATCCCAAGAAGCTGGTGGAAGACAATCGGCACGGGGGCTGTCACACGTCTGCGGAGGTGATGATGCAGAGTCTGGTGGGAAACTTCCGGGCGGAACATTTGTTTGCGCTCCAGCAAGCGGTGGAGTTGTACGAAGAGTATCGGACGAGGATTACGGCGTGCGAGACGGCGATTGAGGCGTATCTGGCCACGCTGGCACCGGTGACGCAAGAGCCAATGCCGGAGCCACCTGCGGGCGGCGGCGGGACGAAGAAGAAAGCGGAGTTTGCCTTTGAGGTGCGGGCGGAGATGTACCGGCAAGTAGGGGTGGATTTGTTTCGCTTGCCAGGGTTCAATGAGGAGACGGTGTTGCGAATGTTGGCGGAGACAGGGCGCGACCTGACGCGCTGGCCGAGCGAGAAGCATTTCACGTCGTGGTTGAGTGTGTGTCCGGGGACGAAGAAGAGCGGGGGGAAAGTGTTGTCGAGTCGCACGCAACCGAATCGCAATCGGGTGGCGGAAGCACTACGAAGAGCAGCGGTGAGTGCAGGGCGCACAGAGACGGAATTGGGGGCGTACTTTCGAC
>CAWCGF010000002.1:0-542007 GCA_963794955.1 uncultured Acidobacteriota bacterium | reverse complement strand
CCGGTGGCAGTGCCGTCCCAATCGAGACCGCCGCCGAAACCGTCTCCGCCAATTAGAGACGGATTGCGTCCGTAACGTATGGTTAAACTGGAGATGCTGGTGGCAAACGGTAATGTAAAGGAAGGGTTGACAGAAAAAACTTTGTCAATTCCGTTGGTCGCATTTGATCCGGCTTGAATAATCGTATTTGCCGTACCGTTTCCGGTGATCGTCAAGGCCTGCGTTATATCCAGATCGCCGGTTGCAGAGGCATTTTCGTTTGCTCCGGTGATCGTTAATTGAAACGTTCCGTTAATGGCGAAGGTGATCATATCCGCGCCTGCCGCAGCGTTGGCCGCAACAATCGCTTCACGAAGGCTGCAATCGGCATCGCACGTTCCGTCGTTGGTGTCGGCTGTTTTGGTAACGGCAAACGACGCGAACGGCACAAACATCACCGGAGTCGGGGCTAATTTTCCGCTCTCTACAATGACGAATCCTTGTTGCCCCATGACGTTCAGACGCATCGGCAAAACCGCTGCCGGAGACGCGGCGAAATCCATATTTTCAAATTTCGTTTCGCCCGTGAACGAAGTTTTAGCGCGGTTCGGTTCTTTGAAAAGAATCTGGACGCTGTTGTTGTTTGCATCCGTGACCAGCAAATCATCGGTCTCATTGCCCGTGATATGTGCTTTTTGCAAAAACCGCGTCGCGGTACCCTCAAATGAAGAAACGCCGAGTTGATGCTTTTCGGCAACCGTCCAATGATCCGAAAGTTCTTTCAGGGCTTTTGTCGTCCTTTTAACTGTCAGGGAGCTGTTTCCGCGTCCGCCGTTTCGTCTCCAGTTCTCGACAATTTCTTCGGTCGTGAACGGGCGTGTGTCGAGCTTGCCGCGTGTCAGATACGAAACATTGCCGTCTTCGGATAAGACCGCAAGTTCCATTTTTCCCTGCCGGTCGCGGATAAATTCGCCGAGCGCAAAATCTTTCGCGCGAAACGGCAACGCAATGGGTTGCGGATTGACGAATGATTTGCCGATATTGGCAATCTGCGAAATCTTGCCGTCCGCTAACAAAAACAAATCTTTTTCCGTCGTCGCGCTGTCGGGCGCGGCCAGGGCCAGCGAACTGACGGCTTTGGCAAGCGAAAGGCGCTGCGGTGTAGCGGCCAAAAGATCGTCGCTGCCGTCAAACAAAACAGCTTCAAAACCATCTTTGGTGCGCGTGGCAACCACCAGGCCCGCTAATCCTTTTGTGCCATTGATTGAATCGGTAACAAGCGCTGTTACTTCGCCGCCCACTGGGATTTCTCGCGGTGTTTCAAAACCGCCGTTGCCGTCTGACCGCAGCACATAAAGCGCGTCTCTCTGGCGTGAGGCGATCACCAAATCAAGTGTCGAATCTTTGGTGAATCTACCCGAGACCATAAAGTCAGGCGCAACCGGCACGCGCAAAACATCCGCCTTCGCTTCAAACGAAGCGGGAAACTCGCCACGTCTGATGCCCGCCAAAACCTGCTCGTCGGTGGGCGCAAAGGCTTGTTTGTTGGCCCGATGCAACGTCAACATCCCGCCTTCGCACGCGCCCCTAACCGGTGATCAAATCGTCGTACCCGTCGAAGTTAAAATCCGCCGCCGCCAAGTGCCAACGGGCACAGCGCCCCGGACGCAGCTTCAACCTTCAAATTACTCGCGGTAAGGTCAGGCATCGCAAGCTCGTGCCCGGCTTGCAAATTCAACCAAGGGCTTTTGCCCCCTATTCTTTGTCTGGCGGCAGATTTGTTCAGCGCCTTGGCGGCGGCGGGTGATGCGGCAGCGGGCGTGGCTGTGCGCTTGGGGAGAATTGCCCATTTCGTCTCGACCGCTGCCCAGACACCGAGGCCAACAAACAAACTTGCTAAAAGAATAATCGCAAGCAAAGGCAAACGCATCGCAGGCAACAATCGGGTGAGACGATTTCGAGATGATTTCATGAGTAAAACTCCGTCAGTAATAATGGGTTGTCGTCGGCTATTCGGTCAGGATGAATGATCCTGGAGCAGCACACGGGGACAATTCCTCGCTCAAAGACAGAAATGTGCAATTAGCCAACAGCTCCAAAAAGGAGTGTCGCGGGGATTGGATAGGGGGAAATCCATTTAAATCCAGTGAAGCGCCAACTCGTCAGAAATGATGAGGAATTGAGTTGTCTGCGGCAGTGTAGGCGAGTCGCCCATACGCGTCAAGCCTGAAGTCTCGGATGGTTTAGGCCCGCAGGCGGCGGCATTTTTCGCAGCCGTTGCGTGATTCTCCGCGCGTGCCTGGCAAAACCAAAAGAATCCGTGCCCGAATCGGGCAGGCACGGGCCTTACTTTTCTCTGAGCTATAAATACGCCGCACGATGCTTTCATGCCCAACAGGCACGGCGAGCAAGCCGAAATTTCGTGGCAATGGTGTTTGATGCGTAACTTAAAGCAGTTTCGGCTTGAGTGTTCAGGGAAAATCAATTGCTACTAGCTTCAGCTAGTGGCAGGAAAAGCTTGCATTCCCAGGCTTCAGCCGAATTGGAAAAAGAATTTTTCCGAATAGCTTTAGCAAAACCGCATCGGAAGACGGCTTTTCTGAAATTCGGCTGAAGCCTCTGTGAGATTATTGATCCACTAGCTGAAGCTAGTGGCAATTCAGAATCCTGAACAAGCAATCCCAAAACGCTATATGTTGAGAGGTAGAAAGCCCCTGAAGAAACAATCAGGCTCATAGACAAGCCAAACAGTTCTTCAGGGGCAGGGTCGTTCAAGAAGCTATTAGCACACCGGGATCACGACCGGAATCGTCAGTGTCGTCGTCGTTAAGGCCGTTTTATGCAACGTCCGTATCCCTTTCCACGTCGCCGTGCGCGGTGTCAGTAACAAGCCCACGCCCGCGCCGATGTTGAGCTTCATCGTGCCGACCTGGCCGCTGGGAATCATCCCGTGCATGCCATTGGGCACACGCGGACTCGTCGTGAGTATCGTCGCGTTTGCCTGACAACTGCCCAGCAACCACGCACTGAAACTGCCAAAGGGTTTCTCGTTCCCATTGATGACTTGGCCAGTGCCGATTTGCGCTGCCCCGGTCAACTTGCTGGTCGTTAGATCGCCTTGTAAACCGACTGTCACTACGCGCTGGCCTGCGGCATCCACCGGGCTTTGCAGTTCGATAGCAAACTGGTTCGGCACCGCATCATAGCTCTGGTTGTCAAAGAAGAGCGTGGCCGTATCGTTGTTGAGCGTGGCTACCAGCGGCGAGCGCGCCCAGAAGGCTTCGGCCCCGTAGTTGTCCACATAGCTGCCATCGTTGACGAAGGCATTGCCGATCAGGCCGTTGTATTGAATGGGACGACCTTGCGCATCTACTGCGACCGCGAGCAACCAGCCCGTGGCATCCGGGTCGTACTCGGATGCTTTGAAGGAGAAGCTGGCATTGGGGGTTAGGCAGAGGAACTGATCGGCTTGCTGACAGCTTGCGCCGTCAATGAAGAACAGATGCACAGTCGCAGCTTTCTCGCCGATGTTGCTGATGGTCAGGCGCGTGTCTTTCTGCTCTGCTGCTTTCGAGACGTAGTAGGGGAACACGAGCAACGAACCTGGTTTCTGGTCGCTGACGGCAACATTGACGGGGCCAGCCGGACAACCCAGTGTTTTGCATTCCCGCACTGTGGCTGCCAGAACATTATTGAAGGTGACTTCGGAGTCAATACATATCTCTGCGATGGCAGGCGTACTCGCGGCAAGTTGTGCCTTATAAGTAATAATTACGGTTTGATTGGCTGGGATTGAGCCAGTCCAAGTGACAGTGCCGGCAGTGATGTTCAAGCCTGCCTGATTAATTGAGGCCAATCCGGTGCCTGGCAACCCGTTCAAGTTTGCAGGTAAGGTTGCCGTGAAATCAGCATTCACTGCGAATCCGTTTGGATTGGGGATCGTGACGGTAACTCCAACTAGTCCGCCCGGCGCGAGACAAACAAGCGGGTCGCCGACTTTGACATCCAGTTGAGTTTTATCTAATACCGTAGTGCTGTCCATGCCACTGTTATTGGCCGTATTGACTTCGCCCATGGTCGCAACCATCGCCGTATTAGTAATGCTATCAGTGCCGGTGGGTGTGCCCGCGCCAACATTGACCGTGAGGGTGAGGGTGGGCAAGCTTGCGCCCCCAGCCAGTGGGCCGTTGTGCGTGCAACTGACATTAGCCGTATTGGTGCCCATGCAAGTCCAGCCCATCATGCTGGAACTATTGAGCGTGAGGTTTGCAGGCAAGGTGTCCGTCACGGTGATGGTGCCTGTCGTGGCACCTGCGCCCATTGCATTGCTCACAGTGATGTCGTACGTGCCTGTGGAGCCGATAGCAAAGCTGGCTCCGTTATCCGTTTTGGTAAGCGTCAGATCAGGGGCATTGACGACCGTCGTCATATCGCTGCCGGAGTTATTGTTTATCGTCGTTTCCCCTGGCGTCGAGACACTTGCTGTATTAGTAATGCTATCAGTGCCGGTGGGTGTGCCCGCGCCAACATTGACCGTGAGGGTGAGGGTGGGCAAGCTTGCGCCCCCAGCCAGTGGGCCGTTGTGCGTGCAACTGACATTAGCCGTATTGGTGCCCATGCAAGTCCAGCCCATCATGCTGGAACTATTGAGCGTGAGGTTTGCAGGCAAGGTGTCCGTCACGGTGATGGTGCCTGTCGTGGCACCTGCGCCCATTGCATTGCTCACAGTGATGTCGTACGTGCCTGTGGAGCCGATAGCAAAGCTGGCTCCGTTATCCGTTTTGGTAAGCGTCAGATCAGGGGCTGCAAAGACCTCATAAGCGCCAATGTCGCAGGTCGTGTTTTGTGGACGCATAACGCCACGCTGATCCGTCATCTCACAGGTCATGTTATCGCCATTGTTATAAGCCGTACTGGTATTGGTAATGGCGTGTGTTTCGGTGTTGCCGGGCGCATTGTCTTGCAGTGCTCCCAGCATCGGATCCATCGTTTGTGTCACTCCCGGACAGGCGTTCGCTGCGGTCGCATTGGCCGTAATGAGATTGTTCGTGCTGCCCGTCGTCGTTGTCATGCCGCGTGCATTGTTCAGGAAGCAGCTTGTAGCTGAATTGGGAGTGTTGGCCAGAATGGTGTTGCTCAATTTGACATTGTATGTACCAACCAAGCCATCTCTGAGGATGTAGAGACTGCCGCCTGATCCGGCTGTCCTATCGCCGTTTGTCACCGTGTTGTTATTGAGCGTGACGTTGTTGATTGTGACGTTGACAGTAGCAACCGAATCATTGCGGACAAATACGCCGCCGCCAAATCCTTTTCCAGCCGCACCATTTTGCGCTGATGCTGTTCCTACTCCACCCGCACCGCCAGTCGCTGTGTTGCCAGAGATCGTGCTGTTGCGGATTTCGAGGGTCGCGCCTTCGCTGTAAATTGCACCGCCCAAGGCTGCGCCGCCACCGCCGCCACCTGGTAGATTGCTACTGCCACCACCACTGCCGCCGCCAAAGGCGCTAGCGCCACCAGTTCTTTGTACGCCGCCGCCGCCGCCGCCGCCGCCAAAACCGCCAGCCCCACCGAAGCCAAAGTTGCCGCCGCCGCCACCGCCGCCGCCGAAACTAGAGCTACTACCACCGCCATCGCGGTTATTACCGCCACCGCCACCGCCACCACCAATACCGCCGGCAGCGCCAAAACCAAAGTTACCACCGCCAGCGCCACCACCGCCAAAACCGCCACTACCACCATCGCGGTTATTACCGCCGCCGCCACCACCACCGCCAATGTTGCCAGCTTTACCGAAACCAAAGTTGCCGCCGCCGCCGCCGCCGCTGTTGCTGCCAGCCAGTCCAGCATCTCTATTATCCCCGCCGCCACCACCACCTCCATTAGTGCTGCCAGCGCCACCAACGCCAAAGTTGCCGCCGCCGCCGCCGCCGCCATCACTGCCGCCAGTGCCACCACTTCTTTGACTGCCGCCGCCGCCGCCGCCGCCGCCCGCGCCGCCATTAGCGCCATTGGTAGAAACGCTATTACCCCCCGAACCACCATTAGCGGTACCACCGGCACCACCTGTACCTCCAACTGGGTTGTTGCCATCATTGGTGTCTCCCCCACCGCCTCCACCGCCCCCACTGGAATTACCATTACCGCCTTTCCCCACTCTTCCGCCGCCGCCGCCGCCGCCGGTGCCTGATGTATCTACATTGCCACCATTGCCTATCGCGCCGCCGCCGCCGCCGCCGCTGGCTGACGCACCAACGCTACCGCCGTTGCCACTGATGCCGCCGCCGCCGCCGCCGCCAGTAGCTGATATACCAACGTTGCCCCCATTACCCCGAAAGCCACCGCCGCCGCCGCCACCGCTGGCTGACGCACCAACGCTACCGCCGTTGCCACTGATGCCGCCGCCGCCGCCGCCGCCCGTGCTTCCAGTCGCCACATCGCCGCCATTGCCCGCAAAGCCGCCGCCACCACCAGCAGCGTCACTCATACTGTTTCCACCTTTGCCACTGATGCCGCCGCCGCCACCACCACCATTTCCGGTATTGCTGGTTCGGTCTCCACCTTTACCGCCCTGTGCGCTATTACCAGTGAGTGTGCTATTGATGACATGGAGTCCGCCCCGATTGAAAATCGCACCTCCCAAGCCTGCACCACCACCGCCGCCGCCCGCGTTTGCTGTGCTAGTGCCGCCCGCGCCGCCCACTTCTTTACCATTCTTCAGCGTGACATTCTGGAGCGTTAGATCGCCGGTCGGATTATATGTGTCAGCCCCATCGCCAGAGACATAGAAGAACCGAAAGTTGGGCGTACCGCCCGCGGTGCTACGCTCAATCGTTGCGCCATTGCCCTGAATCGTGATCGTGCTGCTGATCGGTGGCAGCCCGTTCGGGCCGTAAAAATTGTTGTGTACCGCAGTCAGCGTGTAAGTTGCTGTCCCGTCCAGCACGATTGTGTAAGGTGTGCCACCCGTTGGATTACAAGTGTCTACGATCATCCCCGTATTCGCCGCCAGGATGGCCTCACCCAGCGTGCAATTGCCATTGACTGTCCCCGTGGGATTAGCCAGCGTGACTTCCTGCGCCGTGCTATCAACCGTGATGGTAGCGGCGAACAAGGCGGGTACCAGCGGCGCTGCTTTTGCTGTCGCCTGGAGCGCGCCATTACTTTTTGATTCTGGCACCGAGCGTGTCGCGTTGGAAGTACGCGAAATTAGCTTTGTAAGTCCTAGACCAAGGGTGTGGGTTTGTTCCATTGCCTTCGCGCTCCAACCGGTGAGGTGAGCAACGAGACTCACAGTCAGCAACAGACTGAAGGCGAGAATAATCTTTTTGGTGTGAGGGATCATAATGGGTTTCCTTATTTCTTGCCCGGCAACCAGGCATTAAGTATGGACAGTCGGGTGAGCGAATTACGCCATACGAAACCAAGCTGGTCTCAGCCAGTGGTTGTAAGTTTTTGCGTCGGATTGTTCTGCCGAAGGGATATTTATTGGGGAGAGAGATGAGCAGGGGGACCGCTTACCTTCTCTTCGCCCATCGGCACTACTTCTGATTCCGCGACCACTGCCGTCGGGCGACAGTAGCTCCCAAGGGCTGTGGCTAATTCACGCTCAAGCATCTCAATTTCCCAAGCTTTGCAGGGGATTTTGCATGGACAGAGGAAGCGAGACCTCTGACGTGTCGGTAGATAGTACGAATGTCTGTGCCATTCCAGAAAAACAAGCAACTTGCTGTCAGACCAAAAATTGCGCCAGGCTCGCCTTATGAAAAGGATGCCCGGAAAGGTGAGCCAACCATCTATCAAGGTCTGTCGCCCACGCGCGTGGGCTTGGGAATGCCTTTTGACGCTTTCCTGGAGTTGCGGCTCCGCCTTCACCCCAGGCTTTATGCTGCTGCCCGCCTGCGCGGGCTATGTGCGCAAAGATTTGGGTAATGACAAGGATTACACAGGGAGAGAAAGCGGTTAGCACCGAGTCAACCAGTAATATGCAGTAACACGCCCAGGGAGGCGGTCGGCAAGTTTTTCGGGATGCGCTAAGGTGTACCCTAATTGTCGTAAAACCTGACTGAAGTCGCTACTCTTACGCCTGTTGGCAAGTCAGTGCTCTTATAAGGGTTTTCAAGTGTGTGCGACCAAGCTTGACAGTGGGTTAGCAACCTGCCCAGCGAGTAGGTTGCTAACCTGCTCTACCCCACCGCAGATCACACGCATCTGCAAATCGCTATAATTCCAGTAATATCTATTCCACCTCGTAAAGCTTGATTGGTTTATCTTGCAGGTATTTCTCAAACCAATTCACGATATGCTGTAATCGTTCGACGCGATGCCAGGGCGCGCCGGAGCGCGAGAGTTCGTGTGATTCGTTGGGAAAGCGCACCATTACGGTCGGAATCTTGCGATATTTCAAGGCCCGAAACATTTGCTCGCCGCCTTCGTTGGGGGGCGTACGCCAATCGGCTTCGCCTTCGATGAACATCATCGGCGTCGTGATGTTTTTGACGTAGGTGATGGGCGAGCGTTTGACGAAATCTTCCGGGGTTTCCCACGGCGCGCCCCGAAACCAGGTCGGTTGGAAGAGCGTGAAATCTGCCGTATACCAAAACCCCGCCCAGTCCGAGATCGAACGTTGCGAGACTGCGGCAGCAAACCGCTGGGTTTTGCCTACCGTCCAATTCGTCAACACGCCGCCACCGCTGCCGCCTGTGACGCCCAATTTCTTTTCGTCAATGTAGCCGCGCTTCAGCACTTCATCTACGCCCGCCATCAAATCTTTGTAATCATCGCCGGGATAGTTGTACTGAATGATGTTGCCGAAGTCCTGCCCATAACTGGTCGAGCCGCGTGGATTTGTGTAGAGCACTACATAGCCTTTTGCCGCCATCCATTGAAATTCGTGCGTGAACGTGAAGCCATAAGCGGCATGCGGCCCGCCATGAATTTCGAGGATGAAGGGATATTTTTTCTTGGGATCAAAATTCGGTGGTTTTTGAATCCAACCCTGAATTTTCCTGCCGTCAAAGCTGGTGTACCAGATTTCTTCCGGGTGGGTCAGGTTGAGTTGCGAGAAGAGGTCGTCGTTGGTTTTGGTCAGTTGCGTCAGCTTGCCCGAAGCCGTATCAAGCAAAAACAAGTCGCCAATGTTGACTGAAGTCGAAATCAACAACACCATTTTGGAAGCGTCAGCGGTTGCCGTATACGCCTGTACTTCGTGATCGCCTGTCGTTAACGCTTCGACTTTGCCGGAACTGGGATCAATGCGTTTGAGGTTCGCGCGGCCATGTTCTGCCACATTAATGAACAGCGAACGATCATCCCTGCTCCACGTCACACCGCCGGGACTGCCACCGCGCGGTGCGCGTTGATCGCCGCCGATACCGCCTCCAATATCGAAGTCGTAATTGGCTGTCAGATTTTTGGCTGTTGCCCCTATCGTGTTGTTGGACACGAATAAGTCTGGCTGCTTGTACGACAATGCAGGCGTTGGTGCGAGCGAGCCGCTGAAGGCAAGGCGTTTTCCATCATTACTAAAATCGAAGCTGCGCATTCCACCTTCAAATGTCAGTACTTTCTTTTCATCGCCGCCGTTCAGATCAATCGAATAGAGGTCGGTGCGCGGTTGTTCGTAATACGCTTCGACCACGCGGCGCGCTGTAAAATACAGCCGCTTTCCATCCGGCGACCACTTAACGCTGCCTTCGTCCCAGTTGCCTTGGGTGAGTTGCTTCGGCTTCGGCTTCTCCCCCAGCGTCGCGGGCACGCTCACTGACCAAATATGAGCGTGAACTTTAGGATTGACATAGCCAGGGCCATTCGAGCGATAGGTTGCTTTGGTGATGACGCGTACATCACTGACGTGTTCTGGCGCTTTGTCTTTCATTTCGCCGCCTTCGGTCATCGCCTTATCTTTTTTGGGTTCTTCCGAACTCATGAAGGCAATTGTTTTGCCATCAGGCGACCATTCAAAGCCCGCCGTCCCACGGGACAACTCCGTCAGTGGTTGCGCTTCGCCACCATCCAACGAGAGTAAGTAAATTTGTGGTGGTTGTGGCTTGCCTTCCTTTTCTGTGGCGCGAATGAAAGCCAGGGTTTTGCCATCGGGCGACCAACGCGGATTCGTGTCGCGCGGCCCGGCGGTTAATTGTCGTGGCGTGCCGCCGTTAGCGGGGACGATCCACAGCGCAGAGTCATAGCGATCCGCTTTTTGATTGACCCACACGCGCACATAGGTGACAAATGAACCGTCTGGCGAAATCTGTGGATCGGCCAGCCAGACAAATTTGAATAAATCCATTTCGGTAATGCCACGCTGGTCAGCGGCGGGCGCAGGCAAGCAGAGCGCAACAATTAACAGCGATAGACTTAAGGAACGAAAAAGATGGCGCATGGAGGTTCTCCTTTTGTTTTTTGAGTGTACGGGTCTTGATTTCTATGCAAGCCATTCAATGTCATGGCTGTAGCGGCGAGATTAACTCGCTTGGCCTGAACTTGTCCATTCCAGATCGGACGCGCCAATGTCGCGCAACCTTTCCCGTCTGCTCAAGTAGCCACCAGGAAGCCCCGGGGAAATCATGCACAAACGGGAAAGGTTGCGCGACACCTTTGCTCAAGAAAAAATCAGTTCTGAAGGTTTGGAACTTTTGCCGCTTGAAATACGATGCCCGCCGCGTTCATGATTAGCCGCTCTCAAATCTACCATGGAGATATACACATGATTCTGACATCGCGCCTTTCCTCTTTGTTCTTGCTCGTTGCCGTGACGCTTGTTTCGCTTGCTCCGGCGCAGGCACAGCCCAAACCGCTGGAGAGTTTATCCGCCACCGAATTCTCAAAGATTAGTCGTGAACTATCAGAAGAGGGCGGCTATTTTCGTTCGGACAATTTCACTTCCAACGAAACACCGTATCTACACATCGTGGAAAAGTTGAAGCAATTGAGCGCAAGTGGCGGCGCGTATCTGGGGGTTGGGCCAGAGCAGAATTTTACTTACATCGCCAAAGTCCGCCCGCGCATTGTCATCCTTTTTGATATTCGCCGCCAAGCGATTTTGCAGCACCTGATGTACAAAGCGATCTTTCAGGCCTCGCCCACGCGCGCACAGTTCCTGTCGCTGTTGCTGAGTCGTCCGCTGCCGAAAGAAAAAGCCCCTGCTGAAAAGCTGAATGCGGCAGATGCTCCGCTCAACGATTTGCTCGCGTACTTCAGTCAAACGGCAGCCGACGAAAAAGCCTACACGGCGAATTTGGCCAGCATTCGCAAAGCCATTCAGGAAGAGTTTCAGTTTCCCCTCTCCGATGCTGATCAGAAAAGCCTGGAATATGTTTACAAGAGCTTCCGTGATGAAGGGCTGGAGATTTCATATCGTATGGAAGGCGGTTTTGGCGGACGTGGCAGTTTCCCGACCTTCAAGGAAATCCTGGCTGGCACTGATCTGAATGGGAAGCAGGGCAATTTCCTGGCGGCAATGGATGACTACGAGTTTGTCCGCAACCTGCATCGCAAGAATCTGATTATTCCTGTCGTCGCGGATTTTGCTGGGAAGAAAGGCTTACTTGCCGTCGGTGAATTCTTACGCAAAAACGGCTACACTGTGACGGCGTTTTACACGTCGAATGTTGAGCAGTACCTGTTTCAGAACGAAGTCTTTACCGCCTTTGCGGAAAACGTGCGCACATTGCCGATCACCCCGAAAAGCCTCTTCATTCGTTCCGCCTCCGGGCGCTATTCGCATCCAGCGCGCTTGCCTAACCATCGGTCAGCGACGCTGTTGCAACTAATTGAGGTGTTTTTGAAGGACGTGGACGCCAAGCTGTATCAGGATTACGGCGATTTGGTCACAACGCATTACATAGCCGCCGAGCCGAAGCAATAGGCAGCAAAAACTCACGCTAAAGTATGAAAGAGGATTTCACCACGAAGTTCACGAAGCGCACGAAGAAGGAGAGATAGCGAAATGGCACAGCTTCACTCCCTCGCTCCTTTTTAGCCTTCGTGATCTTTGTAGTGGAAAAACTTATTTGGCATCATATCGCCCGTTTCAGTTCGCTGTTGATCTTCCCCGTGAGCATGCAAAACCACATTCGCCAATCGGCCAAAAATGACCAGAGCGGATATTTGAAGCTCGCGGGTTTGTTGTGTTCGATGAAAAAATGCCCGACCCAAGCACAACCATAGCCCAGCATAAACCCCAATGGAATGAGCCAGAAATTCATCGTGTACAAAAAGGACAGCCAGCAAATCAACCCCAGGCTAGAGCCAATGAAATGCAGTAAACGATTGACGGGGTTGCGATGCTCACCGAGATAAAACGGCCAGAATGCGGCGAAGTTCGTGATGCGGTGTTCCATAATTGACCTCCTGTTTGATCGTGATCGTATTTTCACTCACAGCCGCAAATTGACAAAGCCTAGTTCGCCCTTTACCCTTAACTTTTTCGCCGTGACAAACTATTTGCACCGATAAATAAAGGCTATCACCAACATGATGACTGGACACGAGATTCGTAAAATTTTCCTGGAATACTTTGCTCGCCACGGACACAAGATTGTCAGTTCCTCGCCGCTGCTGCCCGCCAACGACCCGACCTTGCTTTTTGCCAATGCCGGCATGAACCAATTCAAAGACGTATTTTTGGGCGCAGAAAAGCGCGATTACAAACGCGCGACGACCTCGCAGAAATGTGTGCGCGCGGGCGGCAAGCACAACGACCTGGATGAAGTTGGCAAGACCGCGCGGCATCACACGTTTTTTGAGATGCTCGGCAATTTTTCGTTCGGCGATTACTTCAAGGAAGATGCGATTCAGTTCGCCTGGGACTTGCTCGTAAATGAATACAAGCTTGATCCAAAACGCCTGTGGTTTTCGATTTTTGAGGGCGATGCAGAAGTCGGCGCGGACGAAGAAGCCGCGCAACTCTGGCAAAAAGTTGGTGCATCTGCCGAACGGGTTTTGCGATTCGGACGCAAAGATAACTTCTGGCAAATGGGCGAAACCGGGCCGTGTGGGCCTTGTTCTGAGATTCATTATTACCTGGGCGAAAACCCGGAAGACCCGCAGTTCAATAAACCCGAATACGTGAATGGCGAAGGTGATGACACGGTCGAAATCTGGAATCTCGTGTTCATGCAATACAACCGGAGCGAGGTCGCGCCGGGCCAATACAAACTTGATCCGTTGCCTGCGCCTTCAGTGGATACAGGGGCGGGGTTGGAGCGCGTGACTGCCGTGCTGCAAGGCTTTAAAACGAACTATGACACGGATTTGATTAAGCCGATTATTGATTTTACTGCGCAATTGGCGGGCAAAACCTACGATTACAACACGCAGGACGGCTTTGCCATGCGCGTCATTGCCGATCACGCGCGCGCGACGGCGTTTTCGATTGCGGATGGCATCCTGCCCGGCAACGAAGGGCGCAATTATGTGCTACGCAAAATCATGCGTCGCGCGATTTATAACGGACGCGAGAACCTCGGCTTCAAGGATGAGTTTTTCTTCAAAGTTTGCGAATTCGTCGTGGATTTCATGAAAGAAGCCTATCCCGAATTGGATGCGCAACGCGGCTACATCGAAAAGATGGTGCGATTGGAAGAACAACGCTTCGGCACAACATTGACGGTGGGCTTGAAGAAGTTGGATGAGCTGATAGACAACGGCATTAATATTCAAGGCGGCCCCATTACCGATGATTTCTTTCTAGGGTTAGTTTGAATGATATCGCACGGCTATACGACACCTTTGGAACGCCGATTGATCTGATGTATGTCATGCTTTCGCAAAATCAGGTTTTTCAGGAATCGAAGCGTTAGGCGAAGAAAAATTTCGGCAGCAGCTTGATCGAAGATAGCACAATTGAGACAAAAACTTCAACAACAAGGTGGTGGAGGCAAGCCCGAAGGGAAAACTGCTGCGAAGTCTGCTTACGTCACATCTGCAACGTCGTGACGATACAAAAACCGAATTCAAAGGCTACGAAACCACGCGCGTCGACGGCGCAAAAATCATTGCGCTTATCAAAGGCGAAGACAGTGTCAACGGCTTGAATGCAGGCGATGAAGGCGAAGTCGTATTGGATCAAACCCCATTCTATGCCGAAAGCGGCGGACAGGTTGGCGATAGCGGCGTGCTCAATTCCGAAAGCGCATCTGCAATCGTCACCGACACCGTTTCGCCCGTGCAGGATTTGCGCGTTCACAAAGTCAAGGTCGAGAAGGGAAGTCTCAGCGTTGGCGACACCGTCACGGCTTCGGTAGACGTTGGCAAGCGCGATGCGACGCGGCGCAATCATACGGCGACGCACCTAATGCATGCGGCATTGCGCGAAGTGCTGGGCACACACGTCAAGCAAGCGGGGTCGGTGGTGGAGCCGAATTATCTGCGCTTTGACTTTGCGCATTATCAGCCGTTGACCACCACCGAGATCGAAGAGATTGAGAACCTCGTGAACTTCCACATCCTGCGCAATGAGACAGTGCAAACGGATGTGCTGGCGATTGAAGACGCGATGCGTTCCGGCGCGATGGCTTTATTCGGCGAGAAGTACGGCGAGAAAGTGCGTGTGCTGACGGTCAACGGAGGCGAAGGGATTTTCTCGAAAGAACTCTGTGGTGGCACGCACGTGCGCGCGACAGGCGACATCGGTTCCTTCAAAATCGTGAGCGATGAGGCGATTGCTTCTGGCACGCGTCGCATTCGCGCTGTCACTGGTCGCGGCGCGTTCGAGCGCTTCCAGGAAGCGGAAAAACTTCTGACGCAAACCGCTTCCCGCTTAAATGCGCAACCGAAGCAATTGCCCGAAACCGTCGAGAAGCTGCAAGAACAAATTCGCACCCAGCAGCGCGAAATCGAACGCCTCAAACTCAAACTCGCCCAAGGCGGTGGCGGCGCTGCTGATCAAGTGACGGAAGTGAAAGGCTTGAAAGTTCTCGTCCGCAAGGTCGAAGACTTAGGCAAAGAAGGTCGCCGTCAATTAGCCGATTCGCTCACCCGCAAAATCGCACCAGGCGTTGTTGTGATTGCCGATGTCGTAGACGGCAAGGCTTCATTGCTCGTGATGGTCTCAGACGATGCGTTAGCCCGCGTGCAGGCCGGCAAGATTATTCGTGAACTGCCCGGCGCGCGCGGCGGCGGTAAGGCGGATTTAGCAGAAGGCGGCGTCGAAGCCGACCAAGTAGATGAAGCATTAAAAGCTGTCGCGCATATCATCGAGAAAACCGTAAGTTAATTTTATGACTGCCCCCAAAAAACCGAACCTAATTGAGAACCTTGCCACCAAGGAAAAAAAGCGCCAGTACACGGCCTACATCTTCGACAAGATTTACCATCGCTACGATTTCATCACCGTGTTTTTGTCTTATGGCATGGACAAAGGCTGGAAGCGCAAGCTGGTAGAGATGGCTGCGTTGCAAGGGACTGAACGTGTCTTGGATTTGGCTTGTGGCACGGGTGACATTACCTTTGCGATGGCGCAGGAGTTGAAGGCCGGGGAAGCGATTGGCTTAGACCTAACGCAAGGTATGCTCGCACTGGCGAATCGCAAACGCTGCACCTTAAACGCCAACAACATAAGCTTTGAGCGCGGGGACATCATGCACTTGCCGCATACGGATGCCTCGTTTGATGTGGTCACGGGCGGCTACGCGCTTCGCAATGTGCCGGATATTACGGGCGCGCTCTATGAAATCCACCGCGTCTTAAAACCGGGCGGCAGATTTTTTTCGCTCGACTTTGGCCATCCCCGCAACGGGCTTTACGACTGGGCATATTTGCAATACTTGACGGTCATTGGTTCGCTCAGCGGCATTGCCATTCACGGCGACGCAGACACCTATCGCTACATTCCCGAAACGCTCAAACGCTATCCTGGTCAACGCGGCATCCAGCAAATGATGCAAAAAGCGGGCTTTGTAGATTGTGGCTATTACGAATTTATGGGCGGGATTATGGCGATTAATTATGGGACAAAACAGTAGTTAGTTTGCCGTTGGCCGTTCATCGTTCGCAGTGAGTGGATCAGGTGCTTGTTGTACGCTGCACGCTGATTACGCTTTCTTTCTATTCTGCTAATGCTGTGAACCGCGAACGATGAACGGCCAACGGCGAACTTTTTTTATGAACAACCTCGTCATTTCCAACTTAACGCATCATCCCGGTCGCACGGCAGCCAGCGTCATTGGCGTCGCGGTCGGTGTGATCCTCGTCGTGCTGACGGTCGGTCTGGTGCGCGGCATGCTGCGGGATCGGGGCGAGCGCGATGCCAATATCGGAGCCGAACTAATGATGGGCGAACAAGGGCAAAGCGGCCTCTCGCCCACATCCCAATCGGCCTCGCTGCCGATTGCTTTGGTGGCTGAAGTCCGAAAAATTGAAGGCGTCGCAGCGGCCACCGGCATTATGCAAAACCTGGAATTGAAGGGCGACGCGGGACTTGGCATTCGGCAAGTGGATGGTATTGATTTTTCCCCCTACCTCACCGTCAGCAACGTCCATATCGTACGCGGCGAAGCGTTGCCCGCCACTGGCGATTTTGCCATTGTGGATGAAGTTGAAGGTGCCAAGAAGAATCGCAAAATCGGGGATTTTATCGAAACTATGGAGCGCAAATTTAAGATCGTCGGCGTGTATTCACCCGAAGCCGGCGCGCGCATCAAAATCCCGCTGGCGGCCATGCAGGAAGGGCTGAACGCCCAGGACAAATGTTCGATGATCCTGGTGAAGTGCCACAACACGGATGAGCAGGAAGCCGTTGCCAGACGCATTGACGCGCAGTTTCCCGGCAAATTCCGCATCCTGTTCACGCGCGATTTGCCAGATTTATTTGCGAACGGATTTTCCGGCTTCAATATTTTCTTGAACCTGGTAGCGGCCTTAGCCGCGTTCATCAGCATTCTGGTGATTTTGTTGACGATGTACACCAGCGTCACCGAACGCACCCGGCAAATCGGGATAATGAAAGCGCTCGGTGCCTCAAAGCTGGCGATTGCGTGGGTATTTGAAAAGGAAGCCTTGTTGATTAGCGGCCTCGGCGTTGTGCTGGGATTGAGCATTGCTTTTCTCGCGCGGTTCTTGCTCAGTAGTCGCGGCCTCAAAATCGAAATGGAACCGAAGTATATTACGATGGCTATCCTGGCCGGCTTGCTAAGCGGCTTGATCGGCGCTTTATATCCGGCCTTGCGAGCGGCGAGCCAGGACCCGATTGATGCGTTGAGTTACGAATAAAGCAAAAAGCTTCAGACGAAAGCAAAAGGCAAAAGGGCGGAACTTGATTCAAGAAACTTAGCGAGGGGCTTCCTTCCGAAACTCACTTTTGCCTGTTGCGTTTGTATGAAGTCCCGCCTCCTCAGTATTGTTTCCCTCCTCATCGGGAGCGCGCTTTTCATTTACCTGCTCAAACAAACCGGCACGACTGAAATCCTGGCACGCGTGAGAGACTTGGGAGGGGGATTTCTCATTATTCTGGCAATCTCTGCCATCCGGCAATTTGCGCGTAGCTATGCATGGTTGCGCTGTATGAGCGACGAGGATCGCAGCGTGGGTTTCTGGGCTGTGTTGCGCGCGCGCTTGGCGGGGGATGCGCTAGCAGATTTGACGGCGGCAGGACCAGTCATTGGCGAACCTCTCAAAATTGCGCAATTGCAGAGTAAGATTCGCCCTACCTCTTTGGCTTCGTCCTTGGCAGTCGAAAATCTGACGTATGCGATTGCCAGTGGCTTGCTTGTGCTGTCCGGGACACTAACGCTACTCGCCGTGTTTACAGTTGCCAATAATATCCGTGTGGCAAGCCTGTGGGCTTTGCTGATTGTGACCTGCGCCCTGCTGAGTTTGTTGCTGGGACTCAAGCGTCGTTGGCCTATTGCTTCAACACTTGCCACATTCGTTGCCCGCCACATTGCTCGCGCCGCGCCGCTGCTTCCGCGCGTCCATGAACTGGAAATCTATGTGTTTGATTTTTATGCCAAACGACGCCGTGACTTCCTGGTCGTCGCCTGGTGCGAGATCGCGTTTCATTGTGCCGGTGTGGGAGAGATTTATGCCACGCTCTACTTACTTGATTATCCTGCAACCTTTGTCACAGCCTTCGTGCTCGAAGCCGTCAACCGTGTCATCAATATCGCGTTCGCCTTTGTCCCTGCGCTGATGGGCGTGGACGAAGCCAGCACAGGGTTGCTGACGAATGTACTTGGCTTGGGCACGGCAGCAGGCATAACGTTAGCGCTCATTCGCAAGGCGCGGATGTTGGTTTGGATTGCCTTGGGAGTGGTTTTTTTGTTGCCGTCCAAAACACCCTTAGACAAAAACGACCGTCTGTGAATTCGGAATCTCAAAGCGGCCTCGGCAGCGCGGGTTCGGGCAACTCAACATATCGTCTACGCGCACCATGTAATCGCGGGCGTTGGCGAATTTCGCGCGCAGGTAATCATCCGCACCGCGGGGCAACGAACTTTTTTTCGTGCGCCGCAGCCAGCGGATTTGAAATTCTGATGCTTGCCGACATTTCGGGCAGGTGTAACTGACCCGTTTGGTTTCCTGTTTTTCTGTGTATAAATCTCGTTCGTCCATAACGGCAGCAGTTTACGCCTCAAATGCGGCGAGGGCAACTGGTTTGCCGGAGCTATTAGCCGTTAGCTTGCAGGTCTTCGCTAAAACCGATTTCTGGCTAATTGCCCACAGCTAATGGCTAAAGGCTACTCATCTCACTTTGCCCATCAGCTTGCGAAGCCACGGGATGAGTGCAATGAGGATAATCGCCGCAATAATCGGCAACGCGGCGACCTTGCTGAAGAGTCCAACTAACGCCTCCTGCGAACCCGATTCAAAGTATCCCGCTGCCATCCCTGCCGCAAAGTTGCCGAGCGAAATAGAGAGGAACCAGATGCCCATCATCAAGCCTGCCAGTCGTTGTGGAGCGAGCTTAGTCGTCGTGCTGAGACCGACCGGATACAGGCAGATTTCGCCGATAGTTTGCAGCACATAAACCCCGACGAGCCACCACGGACCGACTTTGCTGCCCGCGCCAATAAAGAGCGAAGCTATTGCCAGCACCGCTGCACC
Organism: uncultured Acidobacteriota bacterium; assembly: GCA_963794955.1. GTDB lineage: Bacteria > Acidobacteriota > Blastocatellia > RBC074 > RBC074 > JAFDVL01. The sequence goes on along the minus strand of CAWCGF010000002.1, from coordinate 522,981 downwards.
CAAACCTACAAACAACAGACCGAGCGAGAATTTGGCCGGACTGGACGGTTGACGGTTGCCGAGCTTCAGCCAGAGACCCGCCACTACTGGCGCTAGCACGACGACAGCAATGGCCGGAACCGCCTGATACCAGCCGGTAGGGAACTCGCGCCCGAAAACATTGCGATTCGTGAAGTCGCGCGCGAAGAGGTTAAAGCTTGATCCAGCCTGTTCATAGCACATCCAGAAGACGATGGAGAAGAGGAACAGAATGATGATAACTCCCACGGGTTTTTTCTCTTCCGGTCGGAGGAAGCCAAAGAACAGCCAGCCGATGAAGAGTACCAGCGCCCCGATCATAATCCACATTTGATTCGCTACCACCAGGGCTGGGCCGAAATAGAGAAAGATCACGGCGGCACTGATCACCGCCATGAACAGAATCCCCATTCCCATCTTGCGCTGCATCTCGGCAGTAGTTTGCTGGGGCGGATTGCCGACGTGGGCCAGGCGCTTGCTTCCCAGAACGTATTGCACCAGCCCGAACGTCATGCCGATGCCTGCGGCGGCGAAGCCGAGATGCCAGTTGATCTTTTCGCCGAGGTAACTGCACACGAGCGGTGCCGTGAATGCGCCGATGTTAATGCCCACGTAAAAGATCGAAAAGCCCGCATCACGCCGTTGGTCTTCGGGGCTGTATAAATCGCCGACCACCGCGCTGACATTCGGCTTGAGCAGTCCGGTGCCAAGGACGATCAGAATCAGCCCGGCAAAAAAGGTGTAGAGCGAAGGCACGGCGAGCGAGTAGTGTCCGAGTGCGATAATGATGCCGCCGACCAGCACGGCGCGGCGCGTTCCCAATACGTTGTCGGCAAACCAGCCGCCTGGAATGGACATCAAGTAGACCGAGCCGGTGTACGCGCCGTAAATGCTCGTCGCTGTCTTCGTGTCAAAACCAAGACCGCCATTGCCGACGGTCGCTGTCATATACAAGACCAGCAAGGCGCGCATGCCATAGTAGCTAAACCGTTCCCACATCTCTGTGAAGAATAGCGTGGTCAGACCTCTGGGGTGCCCGCCAATGCCGGAGCGATCAGCAGTCGAATCAGTCGTCGGGTTCAAGTCAGCCGTAGCAGTGTGCATAAACGATTCCGATCTATTCAGGAGTGATAATCGTTGGCGCGGAAGGTCACGATGGCGGCAACGACTTCTGTGACAGCCGTCATTCTAAAGCACGCTGCCGCCTGTCTAAAAGTCCCGGCGGGGAAAAAACTTAATTCTGGCAACTATTTCGTCACCTGTGCTACACTCTGCCCCCGTCAATACGCGACCTTGGTGCCCCTAGTTGTTAACTCACGCTACTACCCTCAATCTGAAAGGAACCTCAATGCGTAAACTACTTTTCTTTCTTTTCCTGTTGGGTGTTTACCCTCTGGCCGCGATGGCCCAGGATGAAGTCCCACCTGTTGAAGTTTTCGGCGGTTATTCGTATTTGCGAACAGGGAGTGGGTATGACCAGGACTCACACGGTTGGAACACTTCTGTTTCCGGCAATATCACGCGGCATTTCGCTGTGAAGGCGGATTTTGCCGGCCACTATGACAGTTACACCATTCGCAATCCGATCAATAACATCAGCGTGGATAACTCCTTGCACACGTTTCTCTTCGGACCGCAATTCAACATTCGCGCGTCAGATCGGGTGAATCCCTTTCTCCACGCGATTTTTGGCGTAGCGCGCGATATTACCAACGCTAGGCAGGGCACTGCTCGCGGCACTCTCGCCGATACAGGCTTTGCGATGGCCGCTGGTGGCGGTGTGGACGCTAAATTGTCAGATCGTATTTCCTGGCGCGTGGTGCAAACCGATTACCTGCTGACACGCTATCGCAACCCTTTCCGGACACCCATTCAGAAACGCAACGTCCATCATCTCCGGTTCTCAACTGGACTCGTGTTCCACTAAAAATTGTTTCTCGCACACGTAGTAGTGAATTCATTTGCTGGCCTGATCTGATAGCGCGAATAACTTCGCTACTACGTGCTGACTACACAACTCAATTAGGCAGCCTTTATGTCACGACCTCAACCTACGCCGCAGCGGAGTTTTTTCTGTTGTTGGGTGGGTTTATCTTTCTTCCTCGTCATTTCAGCTATTGCCCAAACACCCAACTCGCCGCCACTCGTGACAAGGCCGGAAAACGGGCAGCAATTGGTGCGTAAAGCCGAAAGCATGTTGCAGCAACCGGCTGCGGATAGCGTGACGCAAGCCATTCATTTATACCAAACCGCCGCACAGTCGTTTTATCAAGCGGGTGAGGTTGAGGCCGCCGCTTTGACCTGGCATCGGATTGCCCAGGTTGCCGGACGTGCCGGAGATGCCGCGCAAGCCAAAAGCGCCGCCGCTAAAGCGCGCACGCTTCTGCAAATCCGCACCTTACCCACACGTTCGTCCGCCGGACTTTCGACTTCGCAGGCGGCTCGTGCCTACCTGACGTTGGGGCGCATTTATTTGGAGTCGGGAGAAATGAAACCGGCTATCGAAGCCTATCAAACGGGCTTGTCGCTGGCGATTGGCGCGCGCCTGCACCGCGAAGCTGCGGCGGGGCAGGTGGCGTTGGGGCTGATTGCCGCACAAGGCGGAGACTTTGATGGGGCGATCAAGCTGACGGCCAACTCGCTGGATTTCTGGCGCGGGGCGAAAGATTTTGGTGGCGAAACAATGGCTCTGAACAATCTGGCGCGCTTTTACGAGCGCAAGGGTGATTTACGTCAAGCGGCGGATTACGATGCGTCAGCCATCAACCTTACCCGCTTCAGTCGCAATCACAAAGCCGAAGGCGATTCCCTGGCGGAAGCGCTGCGCCTGCATTTAATCCTGGGCAACTACGACGAAGCTGCCTTCGAGTGCGAACAACTGATCGGGTTGGCGCGCCTGAAGGGAGATCAACAAAAAGAACACGAACGAACCATTACCTTAGCGATGCTCGAAGCCCAGCGCGAGAATCTGCCCTCCGCCTACCGACTCTTGCTCAAAGCCTTTCTCCTTGCACCGCAAACAAATGCGGAAGCCATCACGCAATTCAAAACCTTTGTCTCTAAGCTCGAAACCACCCCCACCAAAAGCAATACGCATCGGGAACAATTGCTGACCGAAGCCGAAGCCGCTTCCGGGCGCAGCAATTTCTCCGCGGCCTATCAACTGTTGTTGCGGGCATTGTTGATGAATGAAGGGAAATCGGATGCGCTGAATGCCGCGCTGAACGCCCGCATCAAAACGCTCACCTACCAAATCGAAGCTCAACAAAAGAAACTCGCCGTCACACGTCCGTCGCGGTTCGACTGATGTCATTGGTGCGCTCGACGCTGGCGATGAAAATTTCATTGAGCGTTGGTTCCACCATCTCGAAACGATTGATGCTTACTCCATCGGCTACTAGACGTTGTAACAATTCCTGGGGATTTGCACCTTCCTGCAAGGTCAGTTCTAAATGATGGTTGCAGGGTGTGATGGTTTTAATCAAAGGGCTGTCAGTCAATTGGCCATTCAAGTTTTCGGCGTTCAGTGCGATCTTGCGTTCGGGCATGCCTTGCATGAAGTTGCGTTTGACTTCCCGAATCGGGCCACTGACGATATTGCGTCCGCGGTTCACAAGGCAAATCGCATCGCACATCTGTTCAGCCTGTTCCATTAAGTGCGTCGAGAAGATGATCGTTTTCTTGCGTGCTTTCATCTCTTGCACGATGTCTTTGAGCAGGTTGGAATTGATGGGATCAAGGCCGGAAAACGGTTCGTCCAGAATGACCAAATCGGGATCGTGCAAAATTGTCGAGACGAATTGCACTTTCTGCTGCATGCCTTTGGAAAGCTCTTCCCATTTTTTGTTTTTCCATTCGGTCAGCGACATGCGCTCAAACCACGTGTCAATTCGTTTTTGAATCTCTGTTTTGGGAACGCCCTTCAGCGTAGCAAAGAACGCGAGTTGGTCGCCGATGGGCATTTTTTTGTACAGCCCGCGATCTTCGGGCAAGTAGCCAACGCGTTCCTGCAACTTGGCGCTCATCTTTTCGCCGAACAATTTGACTTCGCCCTTGTCCGGGATGGTGATGTTGACAATCATCCGAATCGTCGTGGTTTTGCCTGCGCCGTTGGGGCCGAGCAAGCCGAAGATCGTGCCGGGCGGGACTTCGAGCGAGAGATCATTGACAGCCATAAAGTCGCCGAAATATTTGCTGACGTGCTGAACGGAAATCGTGTTGGTCATAAGAAGAGAGCTATTAGCTATGCCTCGTTTGCGTCAATACCTTCGCCAAAATGAAGGGGATAGGATGAAAGAAAAGATGGCAGTCCGGTACAATCTGAAGTTAGGTTTGCAAGCTGAATTCACCTCGTATCGGAACTGCCTGGACAGAAATCTTACCACTGCTTGTGTGTGTGCAGCCAGCCCTGGACACGACCGTGATGCGGCAACGGGTGGGAATTATAAGGGCGTTATTGAGGATGACGGGGCACGTCACCAGGTTGGGGAGCGCACGCTGGGGCGAGCGCGGCACGAGCTAAACCGTGCTACGATCTCTGGTGTCGCAGCTTTTTACCTAAGTGAATATACAAAATTCATTCTTGTAGTCTCCTGTAATCTGTTGATTCTAAAGGAGCGTGGATTTTATTTATTCCTGCGCCCCACAATGGTTAAGAATTTGCAGAGAAGAAGAGATCAGCGCGAGGACACCTTTCACTGGTAGCTTCCTGGCAGATTGGTGAAATGCAAATGATGACGTCCCCACTGGACTTCCGAAGGGGCAGATAGCGGCTAAACATTTCTTTATTCCTTTGCTCAGAGTGAATTGCTATACTCCGCGCCTTGCATACCGGAAAGAACCAGCCCCACCGATGATTGCGCTATGAACAAGTTGTCTGAAGGCGAGGAGTATTATCGCCTGTTGTTTGATGTCACACCCTTGCCAGCGTTGGTGTACGATCTGGTTAGCTTTGCCATCCTTAACGTCAATCAAGCCGCCCTCGAAACGTATGGGTATACGCGCCACGAGTTTTTGCGTTTAACGCTCGCTCACCTGCACAATCCGGTAGATTTTGCCCGCATTCAACAGACGCTCAGCGTCAGCCCAAAACAATCACGGCAAAAAGAACTCTGGAAACATTGCCGCCGGAATGGGGATTTCTTTGACGTTGAAATTAACGCGTACACGGTAGAACTCGCTACGGGCTTGGCGCGCCTGGTCATTGTGCAGGACATCAGCGAGCGGTTGCGGGCGGATGCCGAGTTGCGCGAAAGCGAGCGTCATTATCGGGAACTCTATGAAAAAGCCAATGACGCGATTTATACGCATGACTTGGAGGGTAACCTTACCTCGATGAATGAGGCAGGATTACGATTTCTAGGCTATTCGCACAAAGAGTTATTGGGGATGAATCTGGCCCAGCTATTACCGCCTGAAGATGAAAAGCAGGCTCAGCAAATGGTGCAGCGAAAGCTGGCGGGAGACCTGACCAACACGATCTATGAAGTGCGTGTGAAGACAAAGGATGGGCAATATTTGACGGCGGAAATCAGTTCGACGTTAATTTATCAAGGAGGGCAGCCGATTGGCGTCCAGGGCATTGCCCGCGATCTGACCGAACGCAAGCGGATGGAAGAGCAAATCCGGCAAGTGCAAAAGATGAATGCGGTCGGACGTCTGGCGGGCGGCGTTGCCCACGATTTTAATAATCGCTTAACCGCCATCATGGGGTTTACAGATTTACTGCTGAAGCGCACTGACAAGCAGGATCAGCGGTATTATCACCTCGAACAAATTAAAATCGCCAGCGAACGCGCCACCGAACTTACGCGCCAGTTGCTGACCTTCAGTCGCAAGCAAGTCTTACAGCCGCAGGTGCTGAACCTGAACGAAGCCGTGTCAGATTGGGGCAATCTCGTGCGTGTGTTATTAGGCGAAAATATCGAAATCCAGATCATCCTCGGCTCCGAAGTCGGATTAGTGAAAGCCGATCCCGGACAGTTGGAACATGTGATTATGAACCTGGCCATTAACGCGTGCGATGCAATGCCAACAGGTGGCGATTTTGTGATCGAAACGACCGACCTCGAAATTAGCGAGTTGCAGGCGCAATTCAATCCCGCGATTCCGCCCGGCGATTATGTGCGCTTGCTCGTCAAAGATACGGGCTGCGGCATGAGCGAAGAAACGGTATCGCATCTGTTCGAGCCATTTTTTACCACGAAAGAACGCGGCAAGGGTACCGGGCTGGGCTTGTTCACCGCGTATGGCATCATTAAGCAAAATGGCGGGTATATCGAAGTGAAATCCATTGAGGGGGAAGGGACAGCTTTTCTGATTTACCTGCCTGTTACGCATGACGCGCAGGCTGTCCATCCCACGAAAGCGACAGTAGCCGCTGCCTTGCTGCATAGCGAAACCGTGCTGGTCATTGAAGATGAACCCACTGTGCGCGAGTTGGTGAGCGAGGTTTTGGAAAGCATCGGGTATACCGTCTTGGAAACCACGCAAGGGCAGGAAGCCATTGAGTTGGCGATGCAATATACCGGGCAGATTGATTTGGTTGTGACGGATGTGCGCATGCCTGGGTTGAGTGGCTATGATGTCGTGGAAAAGCTGAAGGTTTTGCGACCTCAGATGCGTGTGCTGTTTATGTCGGCCTACACGGATGACGAGCGCGTGCTGGCGGCTTCGCCCTCCTCTGATTTCGCCTACCTGCAAAAGCCTTTTACTTTGGAGGCGCTGGCACAACGAGTGCGCGAGATGCTGGATCGCGGCCAGGGAAAAGCTACAGCGAGGGCTTGAATGATCATTGTATTTGCATTGCTTCCTAAAGCTGGAGGCAATGCAAATAATGTTAAGTACGCCGCTGCAAAATCGCGCGCAACCCTGTCAATAAAGCCTTTTCGCTTTCTTCCTGCTGAATGATGCGGGCGGGGATAGCCGCTTCTGCCAGGACGCGCGCCCAAGTTTCAGCAATAACGCCGCCGCCCGTTAGCAAGACAGCACTGCCTACCTGCAACAAGCCCTGTCGGGTCAGTCCATCGAAATCCGCTGCGAGATACGCCCCAATCAAAAACGCCAGACGTTCGTCCGGCGTGCAATCGCCTTTTTGCTCCAGTAACCGCACACAAAATAGCGCGCGGGCGAGACCTGCTTGCCGTTGTTCGCGCATCCCTGCCTCTGCCCACGTTGGAGCAAGGTTGACCGGGCGTTCGTGCGGTACGGCGCTGGCCAAAATCGTGTTGGTTTGTGTTGTGTGAATCAGTTCGCCCGTCAACGCCGTCACGCTGGAACGGACACGCCCGCCCGCATCAAGCTGAATGGCTTTCCAATGCGAGCCTAAATTCAAAACAGTGCAGGGAAGCGGTGCCAGGCCAAGCTCGACTAACCCCACGCACAACGTTTCTTCGCCGCGCATAACATCCACTTGCGAAACGGAATGAGCATCACACGCTGCCACGCCACTGCGAATGCCAGGAACGAGCAAGACAGGTAAATCTGTGACATCCGGGAATAGATAGCTTTGTGTTGCTGCCGCCAGTCCCGCCAAGCCAGCCGGTGCGGCAACGTGTGGCACATCGGCTAAACCCAGCGACGAAGTAATCATTCCGGCGGCGATCACGCACGACGCGTTTTCCTTCGTTTGCACTTCCGCCAGCAAGTCGCGCAAGGCGGCGCGTAATCTGTCGGTAGAACCATCGCGCGCCGAATCGCGCACGCCTACCATCGCGTTGGCGTGTGCCAGTACCTCGTCGCCACGCATCAGCCAGACACGCGTATTCGTCGTGCCTGCATCAACAAAAATAGCATTATTCATTGTTTCTTCATGGCTGCAACAAACGCTGCGGTGCGTTCGCGCAAGGTGATAAAAGTTGTGTCTGCTAAAAATTCTTTGCCGAGCAATTCAGAGCCGATGCCCACCGCCCACGCGCCAGCGGCCAGATACTCGCGTGCCATTTCGGGCGTGACGCCCCCCGTCGGCACCAGCCGAATATCATTCAAGGGCGCGCGCAACGCTTTGACATAGCCTGGCCCCAGCGAGGTCGCCGGGAACAACTTTACCGCATCCGCACCCGCGTCCAACGCCGTGACAACCTCTGTGGGCGTGAACGCGCCCGGCAAGGAAACCAAATGGCGTGCTTTGCTTTCTTTGATGACATGCGGATCGCAATTGGGCGAGATGATGAATCTGCCTCCGGCCTCCGCCACCTGCCGCACTTCGTATGGTTTCAGCACGGTGCCTGCGCCAATAGCACAGCGCGAACCAAACAGCGCCGCAAGCTTAGCAATTTTGATGAGCGCATCAGGCGAATTCAACGTGACTTCGACCGCCGTCAAACCGCCTTCGATCATCGCGGCCACCATTTCGTGTTCGCGGCCACCAAAGTCGCCGCGCAAAATCGCTACGACGCGTCCTTGCTCAATTTGGGAAAGCGTTTGGGGATGGCTCATTGATAAGCCTCGTTGACGCGCGCTTTCAGAAATTCAAGGTCGCGTTGCACGGCGACAAGCGTGTTGTCTTCGATCTCCGTGGGGGTTTTGCCTGCCACGTCGTATTCAATGTGCAAAGAAATCGGCCCGTGGAAATTCGCTTGTTTGAGCGCCTGAAAATACGCCTTCCAATTCACTGCGCCTTGGCCAAGCGGGCAATTTTTCTGCTCCCAACCTTTACTGGTTTTTTCCGGGTGCGAATCCTTAACGGCAATCATCTTGATACGGGGCGCGACTAAATTGAGCGCGATTTTCCAGCCTGCACCACTGCCTTCCACGAGCGCGTGGCGAATGTCAAAATAGTACCCCACCCATTTCGGCGGCAAGCTGTCAATTACATTGGCCACGTCCCACGACTGCGCGCCGAGATAGCCTTCGTGATTGTGAAAGCCGATTTGCACGCCGCTTTCCTGACAAAGTTCGGCCAGGCTGGTGAAATCATTCATGGCCTTATCCAACTCGCTGCGCACGTCCACGAACGCGTATTTGTAATAGCCCGGCTTGAGATAGGGAATCCTGAGCTTGCCTGCGGTTTGCAGAATCGGTTTGGCGGTTGGATCAGCAGCGGAAAGCAGCCCGGTTGTGATCATCGGCACTGTTAGTCCCTCGGCACGAATCGCGGTGACGGCATTCGGCAGGTCTTCTGCCGCGCGTTCGGGCAGGACGTGACCTTGCGGGCGCACCGTCAAATCTACGCCGCCGAAGCCGAGCTTTTTGACAGTTTGTCCCAGCTTTTGCCAGTTCATTTTCGGCAAATGTTTGGAGAACAAACAGAACGTGCCATTGAAGCCGTTGGCCAAAGTTAGTTTGGGTAGGGCTGCCGTAGTTACTGCGGCAGCCGCTGCTTTCATGAAATCTCGTCGTGTGTTCATAGGGGTTCTACTCCGAAAGTGTGCAGCAACCTTTCCAGTTTGCTGCAGACCCTCGGCCTATATCCTTGGGGAATCCGCAGCAAACTGGAAAGGTTGCTGTACATTTATGCCATTGTTGGGAACTTATACGGCGCGCGATATTTGTAACTCAACATTCGATTGGCCGGTTCATTGTTCGTAAAGCGCTCCGCCTTTGCATCCCATTTCAGGTAGGCTTTCTGCTTATACGCGATGTTGCCGAGCAGGCAAGCGGTTGTGCTGCGATGACCGGTTTCAATATCGCAATTCGCTTTTTGCCGCGATTTCACCGCATCCAGGAAGTTGCGCGCGTGATGTTTCGTGTCGGCATCGCCCGTGCCTTTGCGCCCTTCAATCATCGGCTTCGCACCTTTGCGCCAACTGCTATCCAGCGAGCGATCCAACGGCGTGCGCGCAAAAAACTCGAATTGGTTGAGGTTGTCCGGGACGACTTCGTAGCCGTTACTTTGCAAATACAACGTGCCCTTCGTGCCACGAAATTCGATCTCCCCGCGATTCAAGCCTGCTGCGTGCGAATTCGCGTTGATTTGTGTGAACGTCACGAGCGTGTTGCCTGGATAGAGCCACGAGACTTCAATCGTGTCGGGAATCTCACGATTGTCTTCAATCGCAAACTTGCCGCCCATCGCCGTGACAGCCGTCGGTGCCTCTTGCCCCAGGCCCCAATGAATCGCGTCAATGTAATGCACACCGAAGTTCGTGACCTGGCCGCCTGAATAATCCCAGAACCAGCGAAAGCGATAGAACGTGCGATTTTTGTTGTAGGCTTTCAGTGGTGCAGGCCCCAGCCACGCTTCCCAATCGAAATCTGCCGGAGGCTTTTCGTTGGGCGGATTGCCGATGCCTTTCGGCCATTCGTTTTGAATATGAAACGCGCGCACGGCCATCACTTTGCCGAGATAGCCCGAACGCACGATCTCACATGCTTCGCGCACGAACGACGCCGAGCGGCGATGAATGCCGACTTGCGTCACGCGCTTATGCTTGTGCGCCGCATTGACCATCGCGCGGCCTTCATTTACGGTGAGAGAAAGCGGCTTTTCGACATACACATCCTTGCCCGCTTCGCACGCCTGAATCATTTGCAGCGCGTGCCAGTGATCGGGCGTGTTGATGGCGACCGCATCGAGGTCTTTGAGGTCAAGCAGCTTGCGATAGTCTTTGATGTGCTTCGGATTCGTGCCAATCTTTTTCGCGGCAAAATCCATGTACGGCTGATAGATGTCGCACACCGCAGGAATCTCGCAATCCTGTTGTTTCAGAAACGCGTCCAGCACTTGATCGCCACGATTGCCAAGCGCGATGAAGCCGACGCGGACACGATCATTCGCGCCCAAGACACGCGCATAACTGAGCGCAGTCGTGACGCTGGCAGCGGTCGTAACTTTGGTGAAATCTCTGCGAGTAAGTTGGCTCATAATTCATCCTTTTGATGGAACCACGAAGGACACAAAGAACACGAAGAAGAAAAAGAGAGAAAAACGGAAGGACAGATAGAGAGACAACACCCTATCACCATGTCTCTCCTTCTCCCTGTCCCTCTTTCTCTTCTTCCTTCGTGCTCTTCGTGTCCTTCGTGGTTCACTAATCTCTTTACTCAATAATCACTTTGTCGCTTGCGCTGCGCCCGAAGGTTTCCGGTTGGTACATCTCTTCGGCTTTGGCCGGTGGGGCAATAAAATTTCCTGGGGTCGTAGCGCGTGCGACGTAAGCATAGTTGTAAACCCCTTCCCACAGCAAGGACGTGAACGCTTCGACACGTTCATCGCGCAAGTTTTGATGCTCATACCAGGGACGATTCCACCACCAATAACGTGACGGTTTTTCTTTCTCATCCTTCGGGATTTTGCCAGTAACAGCCAAAGCCGGGTTAAGTGCTTCAAAGCCCGCTGGCAATGCGTCAACTAACGCCACGTGATAGCGACGCGTCGGCGCGACCAGCGTCAAGCGCACGCGCACGCTCGCGCCCGCTTTGATGCGCCAGGTGCCATCCGCATCGCGGCGCACATCCTTCGGATCATCAATCGCCTCGTAGCTGCGCTCGACCGTGAAGCCGTAATCCGCGGCTTTCTGCTGCAAGTCCGACGGCGCGTATTGCATCCCGATGCGGTAATACAACCGGCCTTGCCCTTGCTTGTGCAGCGTCAAATTGCTTTGCCCTGCGATGAACTTCATCGGCACGTTGAGTTGATGCCGCTCCGTGCTGCGACCGGCAAAGGTTTGTTCATTCGCGCACGCGTCGCCAAGCCAGACGCGCGCAACAAAATTCGGCGTGACGTTTTCGTACGTGCGGAAATAACGATCCAACGCAAGCAGAACAAACGCATTCTCTTGCGTATTGCGCCAACGCCCTTGCTTGCGCTGTGCAAGAAGCCCACGCACCAGCTTCGGAATCAACTCGCTGTTGGGCTGATCGCCGATTAAGGCTTCGAGCAAAATGCCATCCGCACGACGGTCTGAGGCTAACAACAAATGCGCGCCGTCTTTGTAGGCGCTCGTGAAATGTGCAGTAGCAGCAGTTTCTTCGACGCGATTGTTGAGATGTTTGCGAATCGCGGCGACCTGCGCTTGCGATTGCTTGTCATTCGATAATACCGGCATAAGCCAACCGATGGCTTCGAGCGAAAGATTCTCCAATCCCGCTGATGTGATCAAATTGCGCGCCTCCTGTGCGTGCCGCTCTTGCCCCAGATTCAGCACATAAAGCGAGTAGGCTTTCAAAGCGCGGCGCACATCAACGCCATACTCCGATGGAATGCGGCTTTCGATGTTGCGCAAATATTTCTGCGCGCTTTCGAGCAGCGGCGTTGGCACATCGAAGTCCTTGTCCTTCGCCCGTTGCAACGCGTGTGCGACGTGAATGCTCAAGTACGGCCACGACTTTTCGCCACGTTGCCAGAAGCCGAAGCCGCCGTCTGCATTTTGCATCGCTTCCAATTTTTTGAGGTCGCGCGTAACAGCGGCTTGCAACTCTTGCGGCGACGGCAGCCCTTTTGCCTCAAACGCCGACAACACATCGCGCAACGCCGCAACTGCCAACACGCGCGATGAGAGTTGCTCGGCGCATTCATACGGGTAGCTCGTCAAATACAACACCGCATCCGTCAATGCCTGCAATTGCGTAGATGAAGTCGTGATTTCCAAGCCGCCGAATTGCTTGATCGCGTCCGCCGGTGCTTCGATCGGTTGCGCGATTGCGCCGTCATCAATTTCGCCGTACGTCGCAAACGCCTCCGTCGTCGCCGGCGTCCACACAGGCAACGAAACTTCCGCCGCATCGGCGAAGCCCTGATCCTTGACGACGGTTGCCGCTGCGATTTGGAAATGTGCTTTGCCCGGCTTGATCGTCGAGGCAGGAAAGCGCACTTCGACCCGATCATTGGCGGGAATCGAGACGCGTTTGCCGGTAGCTTCTGCGAGCCTTGCATTAGTCGCTCGCACAGCAACGTCAGCAATCATCGCTTCGTCCGTTTGATTTTGCAGCACGATGGGTAATTCAAAGCGATCTCCGAAATTCAAAAAGCGCGGCGCAGAAGGCCGCACCATCAACGGCATTCGCGCAGTAATCGCGGCTTCATGAATGCCAAATTTCTTCGAGCCATCCGTAGCCAATGCCATCACGCGATACCGCGTCAGGCTGTCCGGCAATTTCACCTTGATCGTAGCTTTGCCATTTGTATCCGGTTTGGTAGAGGCGACGAACGCCGCCAATGGATTAAAGTCAACGCGAGCTTTGATTGGTATCAGGGATTGCCATCCCACCAGCCCACTCCGCCTGGTACGCCAGTGCCGCCCGCAACGCCCTGAGAAATAATTTGCGTCCCCCTCCACGATGCCCGAGCTTACGCGCACGTATGGAGGCTGTTTTTGCTATAGGTGTAGGCATCGGTTTAGTAGCAATGGGGGAATGGCGACTTTTTCTTCAGTTCCTTGTCACCTGCCAACATCACTTGCCCACGCGAATGCTGCGTTTGGACTTCTCTCCCACGCAACGTATAAAACGTCGCCAACGGATCGCGCAGTTGGTAATTGCTCAGCGCGAGGATCGCTTCGTCAACAACCACGAGCGTGATTTCGGCGTTCGTGACCGCTTTTCCCGTCGTGTCTTTGACTTCAACATTAACTGTCGTTTCGCCGCCGGGTTCCAACGCCTTGTGCCGTGGCGTAGCCGTAACATTGAGCTTGCGTTGCAGCGGCGGAATCTTCAATTCAATCTTCCCGCTCGCAAACGCCGGACGATTCGGCAACGATTTGTCGGGATCGCCTTTGTCATTGTTGCGAATTGTTGTACCGACTAAATCTACTTGCACATGAATGTTCGGCGTCCAGGCTTCTTGGATCGGGATTTTTAGCGTGTGCGCTGCCGTGTTCATCGTGAAGCGTTCGGTTTGCAGGATGCCGGAACGTTGCAACGTCATCACGCCTTCTGCTGGATAGAACGGCGCTTGAACTAAGATTTCCGCTACGTCGCCCGCTTGATAGTCTTTGCGATTCGGGATGAGTTTGACTGTTTCCTGTGCGACTTCGCCGTTGCCGGGAAGCATCTTTCCGCCCGCGACCCACAGCGTTAATTCGCTTTCGTTCCGCCGTTCTTCGTCATCGCGGATCGTAGCCGTGATGCGATACGTGCCGCCTGTTTTCGTTACGATACGGAAGGGCACGGCTTCATTGCCGGATTGGAGCGTGAATTCCTGCGAGTCTTTTTCTTCTTCGACCCATTCGCCTTTTTTATACGTCGAATCCAAGAGCACGGCACGCAGCTTGATCGCACGGTTGGCAATCGCTTTGCCGTCAAGATCGGTCACAACAAGTTGGCCGGTCAATGCTTCACCTTGCTGCACAAAGATGCGGTCGGCGCGAATACCCACGTACAAATCCGCCGGATGCACAAGCATTGTCGAAGACGCGCTCCACTGCTGGCGATTCACGTCCGTGACTCTGGCTTCGGCTTTGACGCTGTGCGGGCGCGGCGTGTCAGCGGAATCAAAATCAACGCGCAAAATATGCTTGCCTGTCGCGTCGGTACGCGAAGCGAAATTTTGCGAGGTTGATTCTTCGTCGTCGGATGAATTATTCCACCAGGGCATCCATTTGCCAAAGGTGAATTCATCTCGATTGGGTGGTGTGAAATTTGTCGGTGTCGCGGTGACGCGCCAATTGACTTCAGCATTCGGTAAGCCGCCACCTGCGTAGTACGCAGCGTTGACCGTGACGTTAGCTTGCCCGCCGATGAATTGCGGCGCGGCGCTTGCCGAAGCAGTGACTTCGTATTCGGGGCGGCGGAACTCCTGGACTTGGAACTGATGCGTTATTTCGCGGCCTGTCAGCGAATCACTTGCATCTGCTGCTTTCAGGCTTAATTGAGCCGTGCCGAGTTGGAAGATTTCCGGCAGCTTGAAGGAAAAATCAAAAGCGCCAAAAGCATTCACGGTCGCCGTCCCGCGAATTGCTTCGCTGCTGAACTTATCGCTGAGGAAAAACGAAATGCTTTTGACTGTCTCGTGGCCTGGCTCGACATCGCCATTGTGTTTTTGCTGAGGCGACGAAGGTAGCCTTTGACGTGAACCTCTTCGCCCGGACGATACATCGCGCGATCATCGAAGACGTGCCAGCGCAACTGATCGGAAGAGGGTTTTCTGTACCAGCCATCGCCGCCGTAGCGCGAGGCATTCTCCGGGACGATGGCCGAATCATCGCCGCGCCGCGCTAACAAAATTCTTGTTTGATTGACAGTCGGTTTCTCCAGCAATTCGATTTTCGCCAAGCCATTCTTCTGTGTGATTGCTGAAGTTGTGTTGTTGGTTTTCAAGTCGGGCGCAAAGATAGAGATGGCAACTTGATCAAGCGGTTTTCCTTCCTTGAGCGACGTTGCCCAAGTCACTAAATCGGTGTTGTCGGCGAACGCGTCCACCCCGATGTTCGTGGATTGTACCCACACACAGGCGCTGTCGTCGTAGTCGCGGTTGCGCTTCGTTGGTTCGACGATGACAACGACGTGACCGAAACCGTTTTTCAGCGCACGCGTCAAATCAATGCGCGTTTCAATCGTTTCTTCGCGTTTCGCGTTAATGCGAATGAGTTCGGAGAAAATGCGGCGACCGGGCGGTTGTGGCTTGGGCTTTTCGTCGCGGCTCTGTTCGTATCTGACGAATTGCGGCCAATCTTCGGGTGTGACGGCATAAAGGCTGACGCGCAGGCTGGGATGATTGATGCTGTAATACGAAATCGCGCGCGGGCCATACGGATCAAGCGTGTGCGAGCCACCATCGGGGCCACCAAAGTTCGGCTCGGAACGACCTGTACGGAAAAGCAGCGGGGCTGTTGGGCCGAGCGTTTGCCCGAATTCATCTTTGATCGCAGAAGCAAGCGTGACTTTGTAAGTCGTGAGTGGCTTCAATTGGCCTTCAATCCTGATGGAATCGTTATAGTGTTCAGCCTTGAAATTAGCGATGGGCGGTTCGATGCGAAGCTGGTTTTGAGCGAAAGTTTCCTGATCTAAAGGATTCGTAAATTCGACGTGAAATTCATCGTATGGATCGCAGTCTTTGACGAAATTGTATCCACAACCTGCTTGCTTGATTTTCAATGCGCCAAACGTTGTGAAGGAAAACTCTTGCGCTTTTGCCGTTAGGCGAGTGCCTTCAGCAGACGCGGTGCCGGATTCGATAGAGACGTTGAATTTCGTCGCGGCAGGCAGCGGAAAATCTTTTGTCGTAGCTTCTTTGGCTTCTTTGATGGGGCGAAAGGCCAGCCAATAGCCTTTATTTGTTGCTTTGATTCGCTGCTGAATGCTTTCGTCGCTTTGCGTTTCTTCTACGGTAGCCAACTGCAATTTCCAACCCTTCCCCGCGCCTGTCAGCTTGATCGTTTTCAGCACCGTGGCCGGATCAATGCGTTGATCGAAGGCGGCAAAAAACAACGGGTCACGGCTGCTGGCTTCGCCGGTTGGCGCAAAAGATTTGAGTTGCGGCGGCGGAGTGCTGAAGCTCCATTTTTTCGTGGCGTCAAGCGTATTACCGAGCGCAGATTTTGTGCCCGCCGGGACTTCAACGGTGAACTCTGTCGCCATCGGAAAACGGTTTTCTGGCTCAAACAATAACGTCTTGGTCCCAAGCCAGCGCCATTGGCCTTTTACTTCCGGTGAAAGTTTGGCGGGGACAGTTTGCGCGGCATCCGCTTGTGCCGTGACCGCGACCATCGGCTGCGAAAACGTGACGCTCAAATGCGGCGCAAGTGGAACTTCGCCTTCAGGAGCGAATCGCACGACTTCGAGCGCGCCAGTTGAAGCGACTGGCGCATCAGCGACAATGTTGTTGGGAAACGATTCTGTGCTGATCTGGTTTGTGTTTGGTGGCGGCAACGAACGCTCTCGAAAGGCAAATTCCGGCTCGTTTTCGGCGGCGGTTTGGCTGGCAGGCAAACGGCGCAACAACGCTTCGGTCTCAGCGGGAGAAAGTGGCGCGGCAAGCGCGGCGGTGAGCGTAACTTCTTTTGTTGACTTGCCTTCACTCAAGCGAAATAGCAAGCCAGTTGGTTTTGACGGGCGGCGTGATTGTGCCTGTGGCAGCGCGGGGAATGACGGCAGTGATAAGGCAACCAGCAGGAGGCGACAAATAGTTTGTTTCATGGAACCTCTCCCACACGAAGGTGGTTGAAAAATAGTTTGGCAGTAGTCGTGCCAAACTATAAACGATTCTCAAGCTGGAGCCTTAGACAATTTTCCAGCGAGAAAGTTCCAGTCAATGAACACTAATCAAATGGAATGGTGCGCAGCAGCCGTGCGCCCCGTGCTTTGGTGTAGGCGGCGATTTGTCGGAGTTTAGGAACCCGCGCCGGGGCCACAGTTGGTTTTTCGGCCTCCTGCGCCGCACGCACGGCTGGCGGTACGGGCTGATGGCTCCAGAGAGCACGTCGAATGTCATTCGGATAGGTGGATAGCTCTGACTGGTAGCTGGCCAATTGCCTTACCAGAAGGGGCACAAGGAAGGCTAATACTTCAGTGGTTTGCGGCAATGGAAGCTGGGTTTTGTCAGCAATTTGTTGCAACGTCAGGGCGGGGAGCGCGGCTTCGAGTTGGTTTGAAGTAAGCGATTTTTCCTGGTCAGCCGTGAGCCATGCCTGGACGTGGTCAGTGAACCCGGCGTTACGAAAATGGGTCAGAAAGCCTTCCAGCCCGCCAGCACCCGGCTGATTCATCGTGGCCACTAAGGCGGAAATTACGGCAATACTTTTGTTGCCTAGCCCGAAGCGTTCGGTCGTTTCCTGGATCAATAAGTCAATAAAAGTCATCTCGGAAGATTCTCCTCTGCCCCAGACACCTTGTTCAAATAGCTTGCCACACCAATCCATTGGCGCTGCACTCGCTTAGTCTGGGATAATTGTCTGCCGGTATGTCGGAGAGTGTACACGTAACAGGCGAGAATTCCTATCCGTATATCTACAGAAAAGTGATTCGGGGAGGAGAAAAATAAGAGAGATGACAACTGTCACAAAAGAAAAGCGCGAACTAGCGAGCGAGGGAAGTTAGAGTTGGCCTGTTCTTCTCTGTTTTGCGATATAGCGGGCGCTTCGCACGGCAATAGCCGCAATGGTTAAGGTCGGGTTTTTTTCCGGGAAAGTTGTAAAACAGCTTGCATCCACGACAAACAGATTTTTGATGTCGCGCGTTTGGCAGTATGAATTCAGGACGGATGTTTTCGGATTCTGCCCCATCCGCACGGTGCCGACTTCGTGCGAGGCAAAGCCGCCGATCTGATTCTTGAAGTTGCCCAGCACTAGCTCCGCGCCGAGCGCGTCGTACATTTCTTGGGCAGTGCCAACGATGGCCTGGAATAATGCGCGGTCAGTAAGGCTAAACTCAAAATGGAGGATCGGGATCGGAATGCCGAATTTGTCCACTTTGCGCGGATCAGTCGTGACGCGATTCGTCGGGCGATGTTCGACTTTGCCATACCCACCCATCTGAAAAATCGCTGGCTGCAAATCACGTATGCGTTGTTTGTAGCCGTTCCCGAAACCTGTGACTTGCTTGGCGTGTTGGGGGGCGCGGCGCGAGACATAATTCAATTGGTAGCCATAGCCGCCAGCAAAATCCTTGTGCTTGTCCACGAAGCGCGGAATGTACGCGTGATCCGTCACGCCGTCGCCTTGCCACGTGTCGGTATTGACCAAATCTTTTAAGTAGCCGGTGAACGTTGTCTGTGAATGCCCACCGAGGTAACGGCCTACGATGTCATTATTATTGGCCAGGCCGTTCGGGAATTTACGGCTCTTGGAATTTAGCAACAAGCGCGCGGATTCAATGGAGGCGCAACTGACGACTACGATCTTCGCATAAACTTCTTCGGTCTTGCCCGTCGTGCGATCAATGAACGAGACGCCGCTGACAAGCCCGTTTTTATTCACCAAAACCTCACGCGCCAGAGCATTGGTGCGGAGCGTGAGTTTACCTGTCGCCATTGCCTCCGGGATCACAGTGATGTCGCTCGACCAGATCGCGCGCACATCACAGACATCCATGCAATGCCCGCAATAGTGGCAGGCACCGCGATTCCGGCGACTTTTCAGCAACACCGCTTTGCGCGAGGCGATTAAGTTGAGGCCGAGTTTTTTGAGGCGCGGTTTGGCAAACACTTCGGCGCAGCGCAGCGGTGGCGCGGCGGCGACAAAATTGCCATCGGGCAAATGCTTGAGATTTTCGCGCGTACCAAAGACGTGCATTTCCTGTTCGACGTAATCATAAAATGGCGCAAGTTCCTGATATGTCAGCGGCCAGTCTTCTTCGACGCCATTGAGCGACCATTCGCGGAAGTCATCGGGCGCGAAACGATAGGTTGCGGCGTTCCAATGAAATGTGCGTCCGCCGAGGTTGCGCACGCGCGAGACGCCGATATTATCGCCGTGGAATTCGATCTGCTTTTCAATCTCATCAGGATACATTTCGGCCTGATGGCGAAAGCCGAAGCCGTGCTTGGGCAATTCATACGGCCACGCGTGATTATTCATTTCGGCGACGTCAATCTTGCGCCCACCTTCGAGCAGGATGGTTTCTGCGCCTGCTGCTGTGAGTTCCTTGGCCATGAATCCGCCTGCCGCGCCGGAGCCGATGATGCACACGTCGTAGATTTTTTTCTGCTGGAAGTTCATGGGAAAGCTATAACTCGCCTTTCTTGCGTTGCGCTGTGATGTAGCGTGCTGCCCTAACAGACAGCGCCGCGATAGTCAGCGTCGGATTTTTCTCTGGCATCGTCGTGAAACTGCTGCCGTCCACAACGAACAGATTCTTAACTTCGTGCGCCTGATTGTAGGCATTGAGTACAGACGTTTTGGGATTCCTGCCCATCCGCACAGTGCCGACTTCATGCGAAGCAAAGCCGCCTAAATTAAAGCCATTCATTAATGCCAATTCTACCCCAATCGTGGCGAGAATTTCCTCCACGCTCGTGCGCATATCGGCAAACAATTTGCGGTCGTTGTCGCTCCATTGAAATTGGATGACGGGAATTGGAATGCCCCATTTATCAGTCTTGGTTGGATGCACTACAACGCGATTGTTAGCCTGTTGCTGGACTTTGCCAAAAGCGCCGATGAAGAAATACGCTGATTGCAAATCGTGCACGCGTTGCTTATAGCCTGCGCCAAACCCCGCTATATCTTTGGCGTGGTGTGGTGTGCGGTAGCTGGAATAGTTAAGCTGCATCCCGAAGCCGCCAACGTAATCTTTTTTCCCGCGCTGGTGATTGAAGCGCGGAATGTAGGCGTGATCTGTCATTCCATCGCCTTGCCACGTGTCCTGATGGATGAGTTCTTTAAGATAGGCATTGCAACCAGCCGCGACATGCCCGCCCAGATAACGGCCTACGATGTCGTTGTTGTTGGCTAGGCCGTTTGGGAATTTACGGCTCTTGGAATTCAGCAGCAAACGCGCCGATTCGATGGTGGCACATCCTAAGACGACGATCTTGGCATTTACCTCTTCGGTTTTGCCTGTGGTGCGATCTACCAAAGAAACGCCGCTGGCCAGCCCGTCGTCATTGATCAGAATCTGCCGGGCGAGGGCGTTCATCTTCAATGTCAGCTTGCCTGTTGCCATTGCTTCAGGAATGACCGTGACATCGCTAGACCACACAGCGCGCACATCGCATACATCCATGCAATGCCCGCAATAATGGCAACTGCCGCGTGACCCGCGCGGTTTAGTCAGCACCGCTTTGCGCGCCGGAATGACTTTGATGCCGAGCGGGGCCAGCTTCTTGCGCGCGACAACTTCTGCACAGCGCAGCGGCGGGGCATCAGCCACGAAATTACCATCGGGCAATTGTGGCAAGCCCTCTTTGGAACCGAAGACGTGCATTTCGTGTTCGACGTAATCGTAAAACGGTGCGAGTTCTTGATAACTGATCGGCCAATCTTCTTCGACGCCGTGGAGGGAATATTCGCGCAAATCGTCCGCCGAAAAGCGAAAGGTGGCCGCGTTCCAATGAAACGTCCTGCCGCCCAAGGTACGAATGCGATCTACCCCGATGCGGTCGCCTTGGAATTCAATATCGCGTCCGATGCTATCGGGATAAAGCGATGCCTGTTTGTTCAGACCAAACCCGCGCTTGGGTAATTCGTAAGGCCAGTCGTGAATCAAAAGGTCTTCGATTTTCCCGCGCCCGCCCGCTTCGAGCAGGATGACGTTGGCTCCAGCGGCAGTCAGTTCTTTCGCCATAAACCCGCCCGCTGCGCCGGAACCGATAACACAAACGTCATAAATCTTTTTTTTCTGCATATTCATCCTGAGGATAACCGCCTCAAGCTAGTTATTCCATGACTTCGGTGAGATTGAAAGAGCAGGACGAAAATTATGTAAAAGTAACAAAATTTGACTAGCTAAAACATCTTCTAATAGGCGGCGTAATAGATAAGTGCTTGACTTATAATGAATTAAACATAAAGAGATAAAATTTAATCACTTTGAAGATTTAACTTGCTTAAAGATGTCGAATTGATTACACTGCGCTTGCTTTTTCGGTAGTAGTTATTGGTCAAGCGGAAAACAATGTGAGGTCAACGGGGCGACGGATCATTGTTTTTCGCTTGTTTGTTTTTGTGCAGCAATAAAAAAGCCCAGTAACGCTGATAGCATCCCTGGACTTCTTCAAGCCATTCTCAGATTTTTCCTATCTTATTGACCGACTTGCCTTCTGCGGCCTGCCGCCTGTTTGTTCATCACATAAATTCCGCCAGAGAAAGAACCAATACATACACTCGTCGGGTCGAACGGATCTGCGCTGATTGCATAAAGCCGTTGGCTTGGCAAACGTAGCGTTTCGATAGGTTCCCAGGAATGGCCTTTGTCCGTTGAGTGATAAAGCCCGCCCTGTCGTTGATCGCCGACATACAATTCATCAGGGTTGCTGGGATTGACGACGATGGCGCTGGTCGCCATGGAAGTGCGCATGCCGTTGCCCCGCTGCTCCCAGGTTTTTCCGCCGTTGTAAGTCAGAAAGAACCCATCATTGGTGCCAACATAAATCGTTGCTGGCTCACGCGGGTCAAACACAATATTTTGAATGCGCAGCGGCTTGGCGGCAATCGGCATTGGCGCAAAACT
Organism: uncultured Acidobacteriota bacterium; assembly: GCA_963794955.1. Lineage (GTDB taxonomy): Bacteria > Acidobacteriota > Blastocatellia > RBC074 > RBC074 > JAFDVL01. The sequence continues at coordinate 500,979 of CAWCGF010000002.1, read as the reverse complement.
CTCGCCATTGTCATGCGAGACAAACAGCGTATCTTCCGTTCCTACCAAAATCACACCAGGAACCATCGGATGGGTAGTGACGACATTGAAGTACGGGTGCATCGAGTTCTCAAACTTAATTTGCTTCCAGCCCTTCTTTTCATCACGCGTAATGTACAGCCCCTCCCAGGTCGCTGCGATCATCCCACCTGCATCGTCTGCCGAGCGTGGATAAAAGGAGGCGAGCGCGAAAATCTGTTTTTGCAATTCAATAGAATCATCTGGCGGCGCTGTTACTTCGGCTGGCTCAGGCGGCAACGGTTTCTTGATAATCGGATTGCGGGGTTTATTATTCGTCGCCTTCGCTCGTGGCACCGCTTTGCTTTTCGCCGCAGGTTTCTGTCTTCGCTGCACTATGTTTTTTACTGGCGCTGGCGGTGTAGGCACAGCGGGGGCAGGCGGCGGTTCTTTGACGACTTTCGTCCAGCTCAGCGCCCGATCATCTGAGCGATACAAGCCATGATTTGTCCCGGCATAAAGCGTTTCCGGGTGTTCGGTGGATTGATGAATGGTATATACATCACTGATGCCCATGCCGCGCCCTGCTTGTTGCCACGTCAGGCCGCTATCTTCGCTCACGAAAAAACCGCCGTTCGCGCCGTCAAAAATTACGCCTGCATAGACGCGCCCACGTTCCGTGCGATCATGCGCGACGACCCGAATCTGGCGATTGATGAAGCCCAGATTGCTGGCCTCAAAGGTTTCGCCCCCATCCGTGCTGATGAGAATGCCATTATCTTCGGTGCCGATATACACGCGATCCGGTTGTTCAGGATGAATCGCAACTGCGTTGATGACCTGACGGCGCGGCGACATCCCCCCCATACTCCAGGTTTGCCCGCCGTCTTTGGTGTACCACAGCCCTTCGGTCGTTCCGGCAAAGAGAATTTCAGGACGCGACGGATGTTGATAGATAACATGCGTGCGACGACTGGTGAACGGCATGCCTTGAATCTTTGTCCATTTTTCCGAGGCATTCGAGGATTTATAAATACCGCTGCACGCACTCATAAACATAGTGTCGGGATTCGTGCCGTCAATGCTGATGCAGAAAATATCTGAATCATCAATCATCCCGGTTTCTTTGGTTCCGGCACGCGTCCACGTCAAACCGCCATCCGCTGTTTTCCAGGGCAAGTGCGTCGTGCCAACGAAAATAATATTGGTATCGCGTGGATCGGTGGCGACGGAGTGGAAGTTGCGCAATTCGGGATCATTATCCGGTGTGATGCGCTCCCAGTTTGCCCCCCGATCTTTGGAGCGATAAATACCGTCACGTGCGGCGACCAACAAAACATTCGGGTCTTTCGCCGATTGCACCAAACCGCGAATTGACCGCCCTCGCATCGCCTGGATTTCGCGCCAACTGTCCCCGCCATTCTCGCTTACGAAGATAGCGCCGCCCGTGGCATCGCTGATGGCATCTTTGATTTGCGTCGAGCCGATATAAATGACATTCGGATGTTCACGGTCAAAGTGAATAATCCCCAACGCATAACCAGACGCTTGCAGGCCAGGCTTGATGCGTTGCCAGGTAATGCCGTCATCATTGGAGCGAAATAATTGCCCGTCATTAGTGCCCACCAAAAGCCGGTGGCTGTTACGCGGATCACTTACCAGCGCCGCGACATCTCCGCCAAAGGGGCCACTCATCTTCCAAATACGTTCCTGCCCTAAGGTGCTGGTAGCGGTAGTTTCCATTACCGAGGTGGGTGACACCGCTTTATTCAGACTCCCGCGAAATGCCTCATTATCGAAAGCGAGTGGCGGTTGCGCCGTGGTTGGAAGGCCAATTGTAAGCAGTAAGAAAAAGACCAACCAGCAAGGGGGATTGAAGCGAAATTGATGGCCAAAACCCATGAAAAAATAACTCCTGATAAAACAAAATCTGGTGCCGAACTCTTTGCGGTAGTTGGAGCGCCGCCGCAGCAAAAAAGTTGCCAAGGGGGGACAGGGCAACAAAAACAAGGGTTATCTTACCCTATCTTGGCTGGAACAAAAAAACGATTTATTGACACTCGTTTTGCGTGCGTGCTAGAGTGCCCCCGTTTTCCCGGCCCACTCAACCCCACTTACTACAGAACAAATTCCGACAGGCTCCTTAACTACTAACTGATAACGAGACTACTACATGCCGACTATAGATGATTTGTTAGGGATCGCTGTTCGTGAAGGCGCTTCTGATTTACACCTCAAAGCGGGTTGTTTGCCTGCGATTCGCGTAAATGGCGAAATCCGCCCCGTGCGGAATTGGCCACGCCTGACCCAGGAACATACACTCACAATTTCCTTTGCTGTGATGAATAACCGGCAAAAGGAAAGATTCAAGGAACAAGCTGAAATTGATGTCGCCTACAGCGTGCCCGGCTTGGGCCGTTTCCGCTGCAACATTCATCAGCAGCGCGGCACCGTGGGCTTGGTTTTCCGTATCATCGCCACGGGGGTAAAGACGGTGCAGGAATTAAAGCTTCCCACCGTGCTGGATCGCATTGCCGAGGAACGGCGCGGGTTGATTTTGGTGACGGGCACCACGGGTTCTGGTAAATCTACTTCACTGGCGGCCATGATCGATCAAATCAACAGCACGCGGAGTTGCACGATTATCACCATCGAAGACCCTATCGAATTTTTGCACAAAGATAAAAAATCGTTTGTCATCCAACGCGAAATTGATGTGGACGCCGTGAGCTTTAAGTCTGCCTTGCGCGGTGCCTTGCGTCAGGACCCCGATGTGATTCTGGTCGGCGAAATGCGCGATTACGAAACGATTGAAACCGCGCTGATGGCGGCTGAAACCGGGCATTTGGTGCTGTCGACGTTGCACACGCTGGATGCGACCGAAACCATTCAGCGCATCGTGACCGTCTTCCCGCCGCATCAGCAAGCGGGCGTCCGCCTGCAATTGGCGGGTGTCTTACGGGCCATAGTCTCAATGCGGTTGGTACGCTCCGCCGATGGTCGCACACGCGTCCCTGCTGTCGAAGTGATGCGTGCTACCGAAACGATTCGCGAATGCGTGATGTATCCCGAAAAAACTCGCCTGATGCGCGACGCGATTGCCAAAGGCCGCACGCAATACGGCATGCAAACGTTCGATCAATCTTTATTTGAACTGTTTACGCAAGGGCTGATCACTTATGAAGAAGCCGTGTTAGGCGCGACGAACCCTGAAGACCTCAAGCTGCAATTGAAAGGTCTTCTCACTTCAGGAAACCACGAAGAGGCGCATCTGGCGATAGGAGCCAGGTAACCTCTCCCGTTTGTTATCGGCTGCTTGAGGCTTCTCCTGCAATTGTTCCTCGTGCCAGCACAGACTTCTCGAAACCGCCCTAGACTTCTGCTGGCTTCGACTTTACGATGCCGGTATGGAAGACAAGCGGTACGAAAAGACGTTGGCACGCGCGTTCAATTTGCTGTCTGCCAAGCCGCGCAGCATTGCCGAGTTAAAAACACGCTTGCTCGAAAAAGCGTGGGCGGAAGAAGAAATCGTCACGCGCGTTATTGCCCGCCTGCAAGAACTCGGCTATCTGAATGACGAAAAATTTGCTGAGCAATATGCCAATTCGCGCTTAGCCGCCAAGCCGCTCGGTCGTTCCCGTCTGCGCCGCGACCTGCAACGAAAAAAAATCTCCTCCACTATTATCAATCAGGCACTCGAAGACGTTTATACAGAGCACGACGAAGGTGCGCTGGTTGACCAGGCGATTGCCAAACGCACTCGCTTGCGTGGCAAGCCGACGACGCCAGCCGAGTCGAAGAAGTTATTTGATTATTTACTGCGGCTGGGCTTTGGCTATGACATTGTGATACGCAAAGTGCGCGCAGCCTCAGAAACCGAAATCCATGAAGACTAGCAGCGACTGCCAATTTTCACGTTAATTCGCAACTTTGATTCCCACCAAGCGCGGCAATGCCTTGCCAATTTCTTCATTCACCACCAAATCTGCAATGTCATCCAACGGCGTCGGCGTCCGGTTGATGATGATGAGTTTCGCGCCGCTTTGTTGGGCCAGGGCAGGGAAGGACGCCGCCGGATGCACAACCAACGAAGAACCAACGGCAATAAAGACATCACAGGCATAACAGGCATCCGCCGCACGTTGCATCTCATCCAGCGGCATGGCCTGGCCAAATGAAATCGTCGCAGGTTTCAGCAAGCCACTACAGGCTTCGCATTCAGGCGCGAGGTCGCCTGCGGTAATGTGCGCCACAGCTTCATCCATCGGGATGCGAACTGCGCACGACAAGCAAACGGCTTCGGTCGTGGTGCCGTGCAATTCAATGACGTTCGCGGGATTGTGTCCGGCGCGTTGATGCAGGCCGTCAATGTTTTGCGTTATCAGCGCGATCAGCTTGCCGCGCCGTTCTAGTTCGACAAACGCCTGATGCCCTGCGTTCGGTTGAGCGTTGCGCATTTCCGGCCACGCAATGACCTTTTGTCGCCAGGCTTCGATGCGACCCGCGCGGCTACTGATGAATTCCTGATATTCAATCATGCGGTTATTGGCCCACACGCCGTTCGGGCTGCGAAAGTCGGGAATCCCAGATTCGGTCGAAATGCCTGCGCCCGTGAACCCGACGATGCGGCGTGCTTGTGCAATCAATTCGATGGCTTCTGTAAATTTCATGTGCCGCATGATGACGTTTTAGCAAGAAGACCGCAATACGTCAGGTCAAAGTGACGACGCACGGCATTTTCACGTTGACGGAAGTGATGGGGAAAATGACGAAACGCGAGCAAAGCCCTGATTTTACTGTGTTTCGTGAAGGTAGCCTGCGCTTGTTCTGCTGTGGCACGCGGTTCGCTCTAGTATATAACGTAACAAGGGCGCCTGGTGATTGTCGTCGTAGTTTTAGTTGGGTTGTTCAGCGGCGATGATCCGGGGCCACCAGGCGTCCTGTTCCATTCCTTCCACCTTTTACCGCAGTTTGCTTCCCTCTTTCTTGCCTCCAACAGGCATGCCCGAAGCGAACACAAAATGCGGAGACCGCACTAAAACCAAAAATCCCGCACAAATAAATAGCCTTCCAATCGCCTACCAATACCCTCCCACCTTTTTTTGCGTGGGAGTCTCGCATTTAGGGATGGGCAATTACACATCATATTGAGACGCGTTCCAGCGCACATTGCGCAGATGGACTTCTCAATCATTGACCCGCCTTTCCTTGTTTCGCCTCTGCCACGACTGTATATTCATCGCCGTCTCGCTCTCAGATAGTAGTTTCAGCCGCAGGTTTTCTCCGACAATCGGAGGCCACAGCTTATGCGAGTATTGTGCAAGCTCAAGCCAGGGTTGAGCGTAATCGTCCCGCCCACGTCAACTCAAGCGTTAGGTTGCTACACGTAAAGTGCAGAAAGAATAAAAGGAAACATTGATATGACAACGATTGGAACAGTCGAAAGTTTATGGCGATACCCGATTAAAAGTATGAGCGGCGAGGCGATGACCGAAGCGTTTATGGGGTTTTCCGGCTTTTACGGCGACCGCTGCTTCGCTTTCAAGAATTCAGCCGCACGCAAAGGATTTCCATATTTGAACGCAAATGTTCAGCAACAAATGCTGCTTTATCGTCCACAGTTTCGTTACCCCGAACGGGCGGTAAAACCGTCGAATTTGACTGAGGCGATGAGCATCGCGCCCGGTGTTACTCCGGCAAACGGCGACCCCGGCGACCTGATTTTGGATGTCGTTACGCCGTCAGGTGAGGTTGTCTCAGTTGATGACCCGGTGTTGATAGAAATGCTCGTTGAAGGATTACGCGGTGAAAATCACCTGACGCTCGTGCGTTCAGACCGCGCGTTGACCGATTGTCGCCCGGTTTCGTTGATTAGCCTGCAAACCGTTCGTCAGATCGAAGCGGAGTTAGATATTCCGGTTGATAAACGACGCTTTCGGGCAAACGTCTATCTTAATCTCGCAGCGGCTGACGGCTTTGCCGAGGATGAGTTGGTCGGTCGCAAACTGCGTATCGGTTCAAGCGCGGTGCTTATGATTCTGGAACGCGACCCGCGCTGTAAGATGATTTCGCTCAACCCTGACACGGGGGAACAGAACCCGGAAGTATTACGCAAAGTCGCCCAAGCACATGCTGCCTGTGCCGGTGTTTATGGTGCCGTTTTGGTGGAAGGAATATTGATGAAGGGCGATTCAATCGAACTGTTGGACTAAAAGCGCGAAAAGGATGAACAAGATAACAAAGGTATCACTGCCTTCGACATGATTTTTTGAGGTAGCGCAAATGCGGCCTGCATTCGTGTCGAAAATTCAGCTTCAATGATAAACTGGCTGCCATGCGCAACCACCACCCTTCTTCTACTGCCAATTACCTGCTTGCAGTCGTGGCAACGGCAATAGCCTTGCTGATCCATCTCGCGCTTACTCCAATATTATTTGAGAAGGCCACCTTCCTGCTCTTCCTTCCGGCTGTTTTACTAGCCTCCTGGCTGGGTGGGTTGCGGCCCGGATTGTTAGCGACTGTCCTCGGCTCGTTAGCTATCTCCTATTTTTTGCTTTCGCCGCAATACAGCCTATGGGTAGCGGGAAAGGACGACGGCGTACGACTTGTCCTATTCTTCCTCGTCGGAATTGGCATCAGCATTGTGAGCGAATTACTGCACAACGCCCGCCGTCGCGTGGAATTGAAGCAACAAGAACTTGAACGTGAGGTCGAACAACGACGGCAATCCGAGGCCGCCGAACGGGAACAGCGCGAGCAATTGAACGTCACCCTGACCAGTATTGGCGATGCGGTGATTGCCACCGATACAGAAGGCCGCGTGACCTTTGTTAATGGTGTAGCCGAATCCTTAACGGGCTGGCAACAGGCTGACGCCAAAGGCCGCTTGTTGGCGGAAGTGTTTCGCATTATCAACGAAAAAAGCCGTCTGCCCGTCGAGCATCCAGTGGCAAAAGTGCTACGAGAAGGGCGGATCGTTGGTTTGGCAAACCATACCATCCTTATTGCCAAAGAGGGCACTGAGCTTCCCATTGACGACAGCGCCGCTCCCATTCGTGATACACAAGGAGTTATTACGGGGGTTGTCTTAGTCTTTCGCGACATCACGGAACAGCGGCAAGCGGAGTTCGCCCGCGCCGAGCGAACCAGGTTGACAGCATTGCGCGCCGACATCAGCACCGCTCTTGCCCTTAGTCAGGAACTGCGCCCCGCCTTGCAACAATGCACTGAAGCCATCGTCCATCATCTCGATCCGGCTGAGGCGGCGTTCGCCCGTATCTGGACGCTCAATCAAGCTGAAAATGTCTTGGAGCTGCAAGCCAGCGCGGGACTCTATACCCATCTGAATGGAGCGCACAGCCGGGTCCAGGTGGGGGAATTTAAGATTGGCCGCATCGCCCGCAGTCGTCAGCCGCATTTGACGAACGATGTCCCACACGATCCAAACGTCAGTGACAAAGCCTGGGCCGAACGCGAAGGCATGGTCGCTTTTGCCGGGTACCCCTTGCTGGTTGAGGGGCAGGTTTATGGGGTGTTGGCCCTGTTTGCCCGGACTCCGTTAAGCGACGGCATACTTGAGGATTTGCAACCCATTGCAGATGCTATCGCTCAGTGCATCAACCGCAAGAGGGTCGAAGAGTGGCTGCGCGTGAGCGAGCAGCGTTATGTCCTTGTCGAACAAGCAACCAATGATGGCGTCTGGGACTGGAATCCGCTGACAGGCGAAGATTATCTTTCACCGCGCTGGAAAGCGCTGCTGGGTTTTGCGGAAGACGAACTGGCGAATAAAGATGACTCTTTCTTTTCACGTATTCATCCCGATGACGTGGCGACGGTCAGTGAAGCCGTCCGCCTGCATTTTGCCGAGCGCCATCCTTACGAGGTGGAATTGCGGCTGCGTTGCAAAGACGACAGCTACCGCTGGTTTGTCTCACGCGGCAAAGGACTGCGGGATGAAACGGGCACGGTCGTTCGCATGGTCGGTTCGATCACGGACATTACCGAGCGCAAAAAGGCCGAAGCGGAGATTCAACGGCACAAGGATCAGTTGACGGCTTTTTTTGAAAATGCCTCAATGGGTCTGCATTGGGTGGATGCAGATGGCATTATCCAGTGGGCCAATCAAGCGGAATTGGAATTACTGGGTTACTCAGCCGAAGAATACATTGGTCAATCCATCACTAAATTTCACGCCGACCAGGAGGTCATTACTGACATCCTCGCACGATTGTCACAGGGCGAGAAGCTGTATCAGTATGAAGCTCGCCTGAAATGCAAAGACGGGTCGGAGCGGATTGTTTCCATCAATTCCAGCGTTCACTGGGAGGCTGATCGGTTCGTTCACACCCAATGTTTCACGCAGGACATCACGGCGCGCAAGCAGGCGGAAGCGAAACTGGCGGAGCAACAGGCGCAATTTCTCACCCTGGCCGAATCCATTCCGCAATTGGCGTGGATGGCCGGGCCGGATGGTCACATCCACTGGTACAACCGCCGCTGGTACGAATACACCGGTACCACGCCGCACGAGATGGAGGGCAGCGGGTGGCAGCGTGTCCACGATCCGGCAGTGCTGCCGCAGGTGCTGGAGCGGTGGAATGCTTCGATTACCAGCGGTGAACCCTTTGAGATGATCTTTCCCTTGCGCGGGGCGGACGGCGTGTTTCGGCCCTTCCTGACCCGCATCCTGCCGCAGCGCAATCAGGACGGCCAGGTCATTCAGTGGTTCGGCACCAACACGGATATTGATGAGGTGAAACGGGCGGAGGCCGCCCTGCGCCAAAGCGAGCAGCGGGCGCGCTTCCTGGCGCAGGCCAGTGCCGATTTCGCGGAATTGACCGATTATAAAAGCACCTTGCAAAAGGTGGCGAGTATCGCTGTCCCGGCGTTCGCGGACTGGTGTGCGGTGGACCTGGTCAATCCCGATGGCAGCTTGCAGCGGCTGGCGGTGAAACATACCGACCCGACCAAAATGCGGCTTGGCGCACGAACTGATGGAACACTATCCGCCCTCTCCTGACGATCCGCATGGCGTGCCTTATGTGGTGCGCAGCGGGAAGTCGGAGATGATGGAAGAGATCTCGGACGAGTTGTTAGCGGCAACCGCGCGCGATGCGGAGCATCTGCGCCTCATGCGCGCGTTGGGGTTGAAGTCATACATCTGTGTGCCGATGCAGTCGAAGGGCAAGACGCAGGGCGTGCTGACGTTTGTGACGGCGGAATCGAGACGCTCTTACAACGGCGATGATCTGCTGGCGGCAGAAGACCTGGGGCGGCGGGCGGCCATGGCCATCGAGAATGCCAGTCTCTATCGCACCTTGCAGGAAGCAGATCGGCGCAAGGACGAGTTTCTGGCGACGCTGGCGCACGAACTGCGCAATCCGCTGGCACCGATTCGCACCGGGCTGCATGTCCTAAAGATGGCGAAGGGCGACGCGAGCGTGGCCGAGAACGCCCGCACGATGATGGATCGCCAGTTAAATCACATGGTACGGTTGGTGGATGACCTGCTCGACGTAAGCCGCATTACGCGGGGCAAACTGGAATTGCGCAAGGAGCGGGTGGAACTGGCCACCATTGTGCAAAACGCGGTGGAAGCGAGCCGCCCGCTGATTGATCAGCAAGGCCACCGGCTGAGCATCACTTTACCGCCGACTCCTATTTATCTGGAAGCGGACGCGACACGCCTGGCGCAGGTGCTGCAAAACCTGCTCAACAATGCGGCTAAGTATAGCGACAAAGGCGGGCACATCTGGCTGAGCGCAGAGCAACAGACAGAGGAGCTTGTGATCAGGGTGAAAGACAGCGGCATCGGCATCCCGGCAAGCCACTTGCCGCGCATCTTTGAGATGTTCTCCCAAGTGGATTCTGCGTTGGAGAAGGCGCAAGGCGGCTTGGGGATTGGCTTGTCGCTGGTCAAGGGGCTGGTGGAGATGCACGGCGGCACCATCGCGGCGCGCAGCGACGGCCCCGGGCAGGGGAGCGAGTTTATTGTGCGCTTGCCTCCTTTGATCGAGCGGAAAGCGGCCTCGTCACAGCCGGATCAAACAGATGAGGCGGCGCAGTCAAATGGGGCGCAATATCGCATTCTGGTCGTGGACGACAACGAGGACTCGACGGGCTGGCTGGCGACGATGCTGGAGATGATGGGGAATGAAGTGCGCACGGCGCACGATGGGGAAGCAGGCATTGCAGTGGCGGCGGAATTTCGGCCCAACCTGATTTTGATGGACATCGGGATGCCGAAAATGAACGGGTACGAAGCGGCGCACCGCATCCGGCAGGAGCCGTGGGGCAAGCAGCCGATTATCGTAGCCTTGACCGGCTGGGGGGCCGCCGACGACCGGCGGCGGACACAGGATGCCGGATTCAATCGGCATCTGGTCAAGCCTGTCGACCCGGCGGAAATTGAGAAGCTGTTGGCTGAACTGGCCACCACTTAACGCCGCGCTGCAAAGGGGAATTTATACTTACCTGCTGTCGTGCTGCGGATGGTGGCCTAGAAAGAGGTAAATTATATCTATATTTGGCAGCGCCAAAGAGGAGGAAAATATGGACCCCAACAAAGACAATGAGCAAGCCAACGAGGAATTCAATACCGATTGTCCAAAGAACTCTCAACAGTGAGCAACCGATCCGATTTGCTGGCTCCACGCTTGGCTCGTATCGCCACATCTGCGCTTTCTTTAACAGCCCCGATGAAGAGTATCGTGTGCTGCTTCCTTTCATTCAGGAAGGTTTCGAGCGTGGTGAGAAAGCCTTCCATATCGTTGACCCGAAACTGCGGTCTGAACACACTCAAACGGTTACAGTCCGTGGGCATTGAGGTTGTTGAAGCTGAGAAAGCCGGGCAGTTTGAACTGCTCAATTGGGAAGATGCCTATCTGCGTGACGGCCACTTTGATCAGAACAAAATGCTGGCCTTGATCGAGGAAGTGCTGGATGGATGGCCATCAACAGGGGTTTGACGTTAACCCGGCTGGTCGCTCACATGGAGTGGGCGCTGGAAGACCGGCCAGGGCGTTAATGATCTGGTAGAGTATGAGACGCGCCTGAACTATCTTCTGCCACGCTTCCAAGACCCCGTCATATGAACGTACAATCTCGCCAAGTTTGGCGGGCAGGTCGTCATTGATATTATGCGGACACATCCGATGATCATCGTCGGCGGTATTCTGCAGGAAAATCCTTTCTTCGTTCCGCCGGACGAGTTCCTGCGAGAATTGCGCGCCCGCGATGCGTCGCGCAGTCTGGCGGACCAGGTGCCAAGGTAACTATGCAGGGAAAGACGTACCAGATAGCGCCGAAGAGCGCATTGACGAGGTTCGGCATCTGCGCGGTTGCATCAATGATCTGCTCGGTTTGCTGGCGCTACCGGCGATGTGGAGTGACCGCCAGCCACCTCAAATTGTCGAAACTCTGCTCGACGCGCTGGTCGGCATATTGCGCCTGGATTTTATCTATGCGCGGCTGAAGGATGAGACAGACGCACAGCCCGTCGAAGCCGTGCGCCTGGCGCAATACCAGCCTGCGCTTCAGCCGCAAATGGTTGGCCGAGCGCTCGCCGCCTGGCTGACCTCCGATCCCTTCGCCCTACCCCTTACCGTGCCTAATCCGACTCGGAGAAGGAAAAGTAAACCTCGCTCGCTTCTCGCTTGGCCTTCAGGAAGAGACCGGACTGGTCATGGCCGGCTCCAGTCGGGCAGACTTTCCGACTGATACAGAAACCCTTCTCCTAAGTGTCGCAGCAAATCAAGCGACCATCGCGCTCAAAGGCGCACAACTCGCGAGCCTGCGCGCACAAGCAGAAATCAGCCTTGCGCGCGCAAACCGAAGTGGTCGAGACGATCAACCGTATCGGGCAAACTCTGTCGGCAGAACTTGACCAGCAAAAACTGGTGCAGGCGCTGACCGATGCGGCGACGGAACTGACGGGCGCGAAGTTCGGTTCTTTCTTCTATAACGTCGTGGATGAGCACGGGTGAATCCTTGCTGCTCTACACGTCTGTCAGGGGTTCCCCGCGAGGCTTTTGCGCATTTTCCCGATGCCGCGCAACACCGATATTTTTGGCCCGACCTTTCGCGGCGAGGGAGTGATTCGGCTGGCGGATGTGAAGCAAGACCCTCGCTATGGCAAAAACTCTCCCTATTACGGCATGCCCGCCGGTCATTTACCGGTGACGAGTTATCTGGCCGTTCCGGTCATCTCGCGTTCGGGTGAAGTGTTGGGCGGACTTTTCTTCGGCCACCCCGAAACAGGTGTTTTCACTGAGCGCCATGAGCGCATCATTGTGGGACTTGCCGCGCAAGCAGCCATCGCCCTGGATAACGCCCGCCTCTTTAACTTGGCGCAGCACGAACGGGCTGAAGCGCAAGCGGCACAAAAACAAGTCGCGAATATTCTTGATAGCATCACCGACAGCTTTATTACCCTTGACCACGACTGGCGGTTACACCTTTTTGAATCGTGAAGCCGAAAAACTTTTCCAGCGCCTGCAACTTTCCCGCTGAAGCAGTGCTGGGCAAGAACCTTTGGGACTTAGTTTCCGGACCTGGTTGGCTCGGTGGCTTGATGAACAATATCCATCGTGCTGTCAGCTGACAGGTTCCAGTCAAGTTTGAGATGTTCTACCCGCCGCTGAACAGATGGTTCGAGATTCGCGTCTTTCCCGTCCTCATGAGGGGCTCGCGATTTATACCCAGGACATCACAGCGCGCAAAGCAGGCCGAAGCGAAGCTAGCAGAGCAACAAGCGCAGTTCCTGACGCTGGCCGAATCCATTCCGCAACTGGCCTGGATGGCCGGCCCCGATGGTTACATCCATTGGTATAACCGCCGCTGGTACGAATACACCGGCACGACGCCCGAACAAATGGAGGGCTGGGGCTGGCAGAGCGTCCACGACCCGGCGGTGCTCCCGCAGGTGCTGGAGCGTTGGAAGGCTTCATTGGTCAGCGGTGATCCATTCGATATGGTCTTCCCTTTGCGGGGCGCCGATGGCGTGTTTCGGCCCTTCCTGACCCGCGTCATGCCACAGCGCAATCAGAGCGGGCAGATCGTTCAGTGGTTCGGGACCAACACGGATATTGATGAGGTGAAACGGGCCGAAGCCGCCTTACGCCAGAGCGAGCAGCGAGCGCGCTTCCTGGCGCAGGCCAGTGCCGACTTCGCGGAAGTAACCGACTACAAAAGCACCTTGCAAAAGGTCGCGAGTATCGCCGTGCCGGCCTTTGCCGACTGGTGTGCGGTTGATCTCGTTAATCCCGATGGCAGCCTGCAGCGGCTGGCCGTGAAACATACCGACCCGGCCAAATTGCGGCTGGCCCATGAACTGATAGAACGCTATCCGCCCCATCTCTGATGATCCACATGGCGTGCCTTATGTTGTCGCGCACCAGGAAAGCGGAATTAGTGGAAGACATACCGGACTCGTTGCTGGTGGAGCTGGCGCAGGATGAAGCGCATCTGCGCATTTTGCGTGACGTTGGGGTTACATTCTTACATCTGCGTGCCGATGCAGTCGAAGGGCAGAACGCTGGGCGTGCTGACGTTTGTGACGGCGGAATCGAGACGCTCTTACAACGGCGATGATCTGCTGCGCAGCAGAAGACCTGGGGCGGCGGGCGGCCATCGCCATCGAGAATGCCAGTCTCTATCGCACCTTGCAGGAAGCAGATCGGCGCAAGGACGAGTTTCTGGCGACGCTGGCGCACGAACTGCGCAATCCGCTGGCACCGATTCGCACCGGGCTGCATGTCCTCAAAGATGGCGAAGGACGACCCGAGCGTCGCCGAGAACGCCCGCACGATGATGGATCGCCAGTTAAATCACATGGTACGGTTGGTGGATGACCTGCTCGACGTGAGCCGCATTACGCGGGGCAAACTGGAATTGCGCAAGGAGCGGGTGGAACTGGCCACCATTGTGCAAAACGCGGTGGAAGCGAGCCGCCCGCTGATTGATCAGCAAGGCCACCGGCTGAGCATCACTTTACCGCCGACTCCTATTTATCTGGAAGCGGACGCGACACGCCTGGCGCAGGTGCTGCAAAACCTGCTCAACAATGCGGCTAAGTATAGCGACAAAGGCGGGCACATCTGGCTGAGCGCCGAGCAACAGACAGAGGAGCTTGTGATCAGGGTGAAAGACAGCGGCATCGGCATCCCGGCAAGCCACTTGCCGCGCATCTTTGAGATGTTCTCCCAAGTGGACTCTGCGTTGGAGAAGGCGCAAGGCGGCTTGGGGATTGGCTTGTCGCTGGTCAAGGGGCTGGTGGAGATGCACGGCGGCACCATCGCGGCGCGCAGCGACGGCCCCGGACAGGGGAGCGAGTTTATTGTGCGCTTGCCTCCTTTGATCGAGCGGAAAGCGGCCTCGTCACAGCCGGATCAGACAGCTGAGGCGGCGCAGTCAAAAGGAGCGCAGTTTCGCATTCTGGTCGTGGACGACAACGAGGACTCAACGGGCTGGCTGGCGACGATGCTGGAGATGATGGGAAATGAAGTGCGCACGGCGCACGATGGTGAAGCAGGCATTGCAGTGGCGGCGGAATTTCGGCCCAACCTGATTTTGATGGACATCGGGATGCCGAAAATGAATGGGTACGAAGCGGCGCACCGCATCCGGCAGGAGCCGTGGGGCAAGCAGCCGATTATCGTAGCCTTGACCGGCTGGGGGGCCGCCGACGACCGGCGGCGGACACAGGATGCCGGATTCAATCGGCATCTGGTCAAGCCTGTAGACCCGGCGGAAATTGAGAAGCTGTTGGCTGAACTGGCCGCCAACGGACAACTCTCTGCAAGTGACTCTACTTGATAGGTACGCTGCTTGATCTGACTGTCCGACGGAAGCAATTGTTTGTCCCGGTGGTGAAGAAGGTGGGAAGCAGGAAGTGGAGAGGTCAAGAAAATGATTTTCCGATTAGAACCCCGCAGTTCAGCCAAGGTACCCAGCCCCGACAGGGGCGACAGACAACGCTTTGCTAGGGATTTGTTCGGTCGCCCCTGCCGGTGCTGGTGGGGCTGGTTCCCCGGATTGCCTCCGGGGCTAATGTCTGGCCGTCCCGCCGGGACTTTCTGCGGAAATTCTTTTTTCTTAAAAGCTATAGATGGCGATGAGCGGGCTTTTATCGTTGCTCACTGTGCTGCTTCGGATGGTTACTGAAAAAGACTCCAAAACAGACGAGAAAATAATGAATACATATTGTCCTGAACTGAAAAATATCCGCAAAGTTAATGATCGTTGCCTTCTCTTGCGCCTCGCTGGTCTGGCGTGCGCGCTGTTCATCACCTTGCCCGCAGCGCATGGCCAAAACATCCCCTGGCCACAGTTTCGCGGGCCGGACTCGAACCCCGTGGGAACACATGCAAAACTGGCCGAACGCTGGTCAAAGACTGAGAACGTCGAGTGGAGGCAGGAGATTCCAGGGCGCGGCTGGTCGTCGCCCATCGTGACAGGCGGCAAGGTGTATGTGACCACCGCCACGACCGAGGGCAAGTCGAAGCCGCCGCAGATCGGCACAGAATACAGCAACGAATTAGCTGCAGAGCTGCAAAAACAGGGGCTTTCGATGGACAAGATACTGGAGCGCGTGACCGAGCGCGACATCGAACTGCCGAAAGAAGTGAAGCTCCACTACAGTCTCTATTGCCTCAACCTGAAGAGTGGCAAGGTGGAATGGCAGCAGGAATTTTTCACGGGACAGCCGCCCGGTGGACGTCACCGCAAGAACAGCTTTACCTCAGAGAGTCCGGTGACTGACGGAAAGTTCATTTATGTCTATGTGGCCAATCTGGGATTGTGGGCGTATGACCTGAAAGGCAAACAGGTGTGGACAACGCCGCTCGAAGCGAATCCGATTTACCTCGACTTCGGCACAGGCAGTTCGCCCGCGCTCATCGGAAACCTGCTGGTAATCGTGAACGACAACGAGAAACAACAGTTCATCGCGGCGTTCGACAAGCAGACGGGCAAGCAGGTCTGGCGCACGAATCGGAACTTGGGCAACAAGGGGATGCAATCCGGCTGGGTGACGCCGTTTGTCTGGAAGCACGCGCTGCGCACCGAGATCGTAACGGTGGGGCCGAATGTAGCGGTGAGCTACGATCTGGCGGGACAAGAATTGTGGCGACTGTCGGGCATGGCTCCAGCGCCGATTCCGATGCCATTTGCTTATGACGGACTGCTGTACATTGATGGCGGACGCGGTGCGTCCATGTTCGCGGTTCGCCCCGGCGCAACGGGCGACATCTCGCTCGGCAAAAGCGAGAGTTCTAACGCGCATGTCGTTTGGTCGCAACCGCGCGCCGGAACCTATCTGCCTTCACCGCTGGCTTATGAAGGCGGCATCTATACGCTAACCGAGACGGGCATCCTCACCCGCTTTGACGCCAAGACGGGCAAGCAAATCTACAAGACACGCATTGACCCGAAAGCGACGGCGTTCACGACTTCGCCCTGGGCGTACAACGGCAAGCTGTTTTGCTTGAGCGAAGAAGGCCAGACGTTTGTCATCGCGGCGGGCGAGAAGTTCCAGTTATTGCACGTGAATGAACTGGATGAGATGGCGCAGGCAACGCCCGCCATTGTGGGCGAACGCTTGCTGCTGCGGACGGAAACAAAGCTGTATTCCATTCGCCGAAAAAACTAAACCGATTGAGGATGAATAGATGAAGCTTCAAACCGTCTCATTCATTACGCTCCTGCTTGTGGCAACCATTCCCTGCTTGATCGAACGCGCCGCCGGACACCAGGGCAACCGGCCCTCTTTCCTCAACGCCAAAGCGGGCGATGAACGCGAAGTGAGCGGCGTCAAATTGCGCTGGTGTCCGCCGGGGCGCTTTGTGATGGGCAGCCCAGCGAGTGAGCCGCAGCGCCGTGCCGACGAAACACAAGTCGAAGTCCGGCTGACGAAAGGTTTCTGGATGGGCCAATACGAAGTGACGCAAGGCCAATGGAAACGACTGGTCGGTGATTTCCCGCGCGCGCAACCTCCTAACGAAGGCGACGATTTTCCGGTCGTCGAAGTCAGCTTCATCGAAGCCGAAACCTTCTGCCAGAAATTGACCGCGCAAGGCCATCAGTCAGGCGCATTGCCGCGCGATTGGAAAATCACCTTGCCAACCGAAGCGCAATGGGAATATGCCTGTCGTGCTGGAACAACCACTGTCTTTTCGTTCGGTGACACAATTAACCTGCAACAGGCCAATATCAGGGCGGACGATCTCCCGCACGGAACTCCTGTCCCACCGGGCCGTGGACTGAATCGCGCGACGCCAGCGGGTAAATATCCGGCAAACGCCTGGGGCTTGCAGGATATGCATGGCAACATCTTCGAATGGTGCCGCGATTGGTATCACGCGCAATTGCCGGGCGGCACCGATCCCAATCTCTCA
Source organism: uncultured Acidobacteriota bacterium (assembly GCA_963794955.1). GTDB lineage: Bacteria > Acidobacteriota > Blastocatellia > RBC074 > RBC074 > JAFDVL01. The sequence continues at coordinate 483,589 of CAWCGF010000002.1, read as the reverse complement.
ACGCGCCTGGGCGTGATGAACCGCGACGGCACTTATTCGCGCGTGCGCCGGGGCGGAGCCTGGAACGACGCGCCGAAATACGTGCGGTCAGCCATGCGGTTGCGTTACGAACCGGAACGCCGCTCCGACCATATCGGCTTTCGCATTGTGGCGGTGCAACCATAAATGCGGGTAGCTTTTTCCTGAACCCGCAATCCTAGCTGAAGTTTGATTGGGCATGACAAAATTCCTTTCCTACCCCGTCTAATATTGTATTTCAAAGAACAAGGTGGAAGACTTCAGAGCGGCTGCATCAGGTAGTTATTAGGAATGCCACAACCCAAGGAGAGTTACTCATGAACAATTCAATAGCTATAAGGAAGACCCCCATGCTGCGTCATCTCATCAACCCCAGCCTCATCTGCACCTTCATCGTTTTGGCGCTCGTTTGCGGTATGGTCACCACAGGAATCGTCCAGGCCCAGAAGGCGAAGGGGGACCGTACGGTTCGTCTATTTACACGCGACGGCAAGGTGTTGGAAGGTCGCCTCTCGACAGGCAGCTTCACGCTGAATGGAACCGCTTCCCGCTCCGTGGGGATAGAGACACTGCTCTCCATCAATTTGGCTGCGGAGGCAAGCCCCCGTGAAGCAGAGCGGATCACCGCAGGTCTCGCCGCCGTTCAGGGCACCGACCGCATAGGGCGTGACACAGCGGTGGCGGAGTTGACCGAGATCGGTCTGCCCGCGCTTACACCTGTGCTCAACGCCTACAAGGATCGTGACCTGCGCGAGCCGGATGCTCTCTACCGCCTCTTCGGTCGCTTGATGCCCGGCTATGCCGACGCGGCTGACCGCTCGCTTGACCTCATCCGGCTGAGGAATGGGGACGCCCTGCGCGGACGAGTGGGAACGGAATCGCTCACGCTCCAGCCGCCCGGCGGTACTATGATGAAAGTTCCCCTCTCTTCAATTCGTTCGCTGGCAGTACGGCAGGCTGTGATTGAGAAAACCTTTGACGTGCACTCGCTCAGGCACTGCACCCAGATTGAGTTCCTTGATACCGGCGTCATCATTGGCCCCAACTCGCGTGTCGAAGCGAGCGCCGCCGGGTATGTGCGGCTCTCCTTCGCCATGGATGGCTGGGCTTCTGACCCAGATGGATTGAAGGTGCCAGGGCCGAACTACAAGACGAATCTGGTGGATGGATTTCCTTTTGGTGCGCTGGTGGGCAAGGTCGGCGTCACCGGGCCGCGTTTCATCGTGGGGCGTCACCTGGACAAATCGGGACTGGGGGAAGGTCGCCTCTACCTCGCCGTGAACGACAACGGGCATTGGCAAAATAACATCGGCAGCTTTCGCGTGAAACTGCGCGTCAGTGATGCCTACGATGTGGGCGATCCGCAGTAGCCAGAATACATTTTCGAGGGATCAACTAGACAGTAAACCTAGCCCAACAGCTATTCCATCTTACAAAACAAGCAAGGAGAAAATATGACCGCTTTTGAAAACGCCAAGAAATTCTTTACAGCCTGTGAAGCCCCAGAAGGCTGGGAAGGGTGTCAACCCTATGTTGCAGCGGGGGCAACTTTCAGGGCCCAGAGTGAACCGCTGGCAGAGATTACCACGGTTCAAGCCTATTGTGACTGGATGGCAGCCATTGGCAAGGTTACCGCCCCAGGAGCCACCTACGAGCTACATACAGCTTCCTATGACGAGGCGACGAACACGGCTTTATTCTTTGCGACATATCACGCACGGCATACCGGAGAAGGCGGCCCTGTCCCGCCGACCAACCAGGAAACCCATAGCGATTATGTCTACGTGCTGACTATGAATGACGACAATAAAGTCGCGCGCATGATCAAAGTCTGGAATGCCCCGTGGGCGATGAAAGAACTCGGCTGGATGTAGCTGAAATCCAAAATTTGCTACCAGTCACCTGAGTCTGAGAAAAACCAGGTATCAGGTGACTGGTTTTAGGGTTCAGCTTCACGCTGAACAGGTAACCCGAATTCGGATAATTTACCGCCGGACTTATTTTTTCGGCGCGGTGATCATCGGCCAATCATCCGTGCGGAAAGGAACGGCGGGCAAGCCTTCCTTGTTATACAGATTGCAAGTCGGGAACTTCGCCCAGGCGTACCGGACGGCGACTGGCTTGGCCACTGCCGTGCTTAAAACAATGACTTGCTTGCCCTGAATTTCGGCTTTGGCTTCGTGCCAGACTTTGTCTTCGCCTGCGACCAGGAAACCTTTCAACTCGCCGCCTTTGGCTTCTAAGCCGCTGCCAGGATGCTTGAAATTCAAGATCGCTTTACTGCCTTCAACTTTCAGACCCGCGTACACCGGCCCCGAAAACACGAGTTTCTGATGGTAGGCAACCGCGCGCGCCGCCAAGGCCAGGCGTGCGCCAACAGGTAGTTTATTGCGCGGATGAATATCGTCGTACGTGCCCACATCAATTGCTAACGCCATGCCCGTCTTCGGCGTATTGGCAAGCGTCATCGTCTGTGCCTCGCGCAGTTCTGCCCAATCGCTTTCGCCCGGCTTCGGCGCATTCGGGCCAAAGGCCGCCAGTTGCACAAAGAGGAAAGGGAAATCGCCTTGTCCCCAATCATTACGCCAATTCTTAATCATGGTGGGGAACAACCGGCGATATTGATACGCCCGCCCGGCATTCGATTCGCCCTGATACCAAATCGCGCCTTTGATCGCGTACGGCATCAGCGGAGCCAGCATGCCATTGTACAAGCCCGACGGCATCCACGGTTTGCCGGGAGCATTGGGTGGTTTTGCGCCCTCGGCTTTGGCTTTCTCTACGGCAGCTTTGTGTTTCTCTACGGCCTGATTGTAACGCTCTATTTGGGCTGGATAAGCTTCGTGGAATTGCTTGTACTCGCCGTCGCCTTTGAGTAGCGCCTCATGCATCCAGGACTCGGCGGGAGAGCCGCCCACCGCATTGTTGATTAAGCCGATGGGCACGTTCAAGGCTTTGTGCAAATCACGGCCAAAGAAATAACCGATGGCGGAAAAGCCGGGCACAGTTTCCGGCGTGCATTCTTTCCAGGTAGCCTTGATGTCTGTTTGGGGTTTATCCACTTCCAGGCGCGGCACCGAAAAAAGGCGAATCATCGGATATTTCGCATTCGCAATTTCGGTTTCGGCATTGTCTGTTTGCCGGAGTGCCCATTGCATATTCGATTGCCCGCTGCATACCCAGACTTCGCCGACCAGCACATTTTTGAGTTCGAGATTATTGATTTTCATCGTGAATGGCCCGCCCGCTTTGAGGGGCTTCAAGCGCACCATCCATTTGCCCTCGGCGGCAACGGTCGAAACCTTTTGCCCATTGAATTCGACCGTGACGTTCTCGCCCGTGTCGGCGCTGCCCCAAACGGGAACGGCGATGTCCCGTTGCAACACCATCCCCTCGGCAAAAAGCGCATGTGGTTTGACCGAGGCCAGCGCACCCGTCGCCAATAATATCAGCCCTACTAATCGGGCGAGTCCGTGCAATGCTCTTGTAATCATATTTGGGTTCTCCTGTCGTGCTTGAGAGTTGCTTCGCCTGCCTGCCGCTCTTGCTACGGCAAACAGTACATATTGTTTGAATTTTCGCGTGAACACTTGTCAGTAAGAGGTCGCCAGCTTAGCAGTGATGCGGGGCGAAACTCAAGACTTCACCGGAAAGCAAAAGGCCAATTGCAAAAGCGGGATTGGGCGGGATTCGTTGCTCACCGCGATAACGCTTTCAGATTCAGTGTCGCCAGATAAATGGCCGTTTTGCCTTCGTGGCTGGAATAGTAGGACACCAGCAATTTATCGCCGCGCGTTACCATTCCCGCATAGCTCGTGTCGCCACCGCTCGGCAATGTGACGATAGGCGTCACCGCGCCGTCTTTGGTCAGCCACGCGACATACGTGTTCGCCTTGCGATCCGGCAAATAGCCGCGCGTCGTACCGATCAATTTGCCGTCCGGCAAGGCAATGAAGTTCGGCCCGCCCAAGCGCACGGATTGTTCTTTCCACGACCATTCCTTGTAGGGCGCGCGGCTCGTGCCGATGATGCCATTTTGATTGCCACGTTCGCGCCGCACCCAGGCGATCATTTCTCCATCCGGCATCACCCGCACCGTCGTTTCATTCGGCCTGCCGGTGATGTCAAAGGTCGTCACCAACTGATAATTGAGGCCATCGCGCGTTGACACCAGATGTGCCTGGAACTCTTCGCCACCCGATTGATAAATTACCGCATAGCCCGTGCCCCGATGCCACGTCACGCGCCACAGCCAATCGGCCTCCGTTCGGATTTTGGCATCGATCACGACGGGCTTCGGTGCGCTGAACCGCATCCCCGTTTTGTCAGAAAACGAGACGCGCGTATGTCGCACGCCGAGCTTTTCGCCTTCATAAAACGAACCGCCCATCACGACCATTAATCGTCCGTCCGGTGTTGCAGCCAGTTTCGGATCGCGCAGGTCAACATGTTCCTCTTCCAACAACGCGACCGATTGCCAGTTCTGTCCATCGCCTGAAGCAATAATACGAATCGTACCGTTGGTTCCTTCTTTGCCCGGCACGTGGCCGGAGCCTTCGCGGAACGTGCAATATAACTTGCCGTTGAATTCGATCAGATCGGTGAAGGCGCTGTGCGGCGCGCGATCCCAAATGCGTTCGACCGAGAGCAGATATTTTTGGGTTGCCGTTTCTTGCGCAAAGGTAAGCGCGGAGCAGGCCAAGACCGGGACGAGCAAGAGGGGAATGTAGGATAATAATTTAGTCATTGAATGCTTTCATTTGTGCCTGTGCGGCTTCGGTTTCATCGTAGCGGATGGGTTGCACGCCACTTTCTTTCACAAATTTCACGATGCGCGGATCAACGTATGCCAGCCGCTCCCAGTTCAGATTATGCGCGACTGCATCGCCCGGATAGCCGGGATGACCGAGGTTGCGAATCTCCGCATCATCATAGGCCAAATGCCCGACGATCAGATATTCACCGTCTGACGCACTTTTCAGCGCGTTCATCACATCAAGCACATAATCGCCTGGATGCTTGCGCGACAGGGGACTGCTGCGCGGCAAGTTCAGCCGTCCGCCAATCCCTCGCGTATCAATCACGCGGTTTTTGCGACACCATTCGCCAAACTTATCTGGTAACCCCGGCACAACTTGCACCGTGTTCATGTGCAAATCGGCGTACTTGATGTCAAAGCCCAATTTACGCGCCTTGTCGAGTTGCGCTTGCAACTCAATCAACGCTTCGTCCGCTTTGGCCGCAGCCTTCACGCCTATCGTTGGTTTGATGCAAATAGCCTTTGCTGTCCAGCAGCGACGGCACCTGTTCGCGCGGCGCAACTGGCCCCCACTTCACGTTGTCCCATTCCGAAGTCAAATCGCAGTGCAAGCCAAAGCATAGTCCTTTGGTGCCCGCCAGCAGCTTAGCGGCTTCTTCGATGTACGGCGCAGCGGCCAGCACGGAGCAGTTTTTGAGAATGCCTTTTTGATAGCACTCTTTGACCGCCCGATTCAGGCTGCGCGCACAACCGAGATCATCGCCCCGCGTAATCAGGCGGACATGCGATGCGGGCGGCAAAGACGCGGCGGCCATAGTTAGCAAGCTGTTTTGTATGAAAGTTCGTCGTTGCATACTGCACTTCTCTGAAAATGTAGCGCAACCTGCCGAGGTTGCATTGTCTACTCCAGGCGTTTTTTAAGGGGGACGACGCAACCTCGGCAGGTTGCGCTGCTCTATTTCACCTTCTCATATTCCTTCTTCGCCTCAATCAGCACGGGCAAATCAGCGTCTGCATCTTTCCACAGCGCAAAGAAATCCTGATACGACTGGCGCGCTTTCGCCGTATCGCCTTGCAGCATTGCCGCGCGGGCCAGTCCGAGATGCGCGAGCGGGTAGAGCGGCGAGGTGGGTGCCCAGCCGCGATGATCCAGAATCGTTTGAAACTCGCTGGCCGCCGCTGCGCCGTTGCGTTCGCCCAGGTAGGCTTGGCCGCGCAGGTAGTTCTGGTAGAAGTAGCTCACGCTTTCATAGCGGCTGGCGGCTTGCAGGATTTGAATGGCCTGCGTGCGGTTGCCGCGATGCAACTCAAGCGCGGCGCGGATCAAGGGTAAGTACATCTCGTTGACCAGCGTGTTTTTCGGAAACTGCTTGACCGTGTCTTCGATCAGAGCGTTCGCTTGGGTTGCTTCGCCGCACAGGGCCAAGGCCATGCCGATTCTGAGAAAAGACCTCGGAGTACGTGGAAAAGCCAGCGCGCGAGAAATCTCGGCGCGGCTTGGCTGACATTTACCCAAGACAGCAGGTCCCTCTACATTTGACGCTGCGATTTCTCCTACTACTTCCTTTGAATCGCGCTGCTCGGCCAGTGCAACCGCGCGGAGCGTGAACTCCCTCGCTTTTTGCCATTGACCGGCAAACACGGCTGCGTCAGCTTGCCAATTGAGATGGGCGTATTCCCCTGGCTTGGCGCTCGCCCAGTCCACTTGTTGTTGCATGGCGGCGCTGTCACGGTTGATTAAAGCAACGATATATAAGAAACCACGAGTACGAGCAGAGTCCTTATTCTGCGCGAGTGCTTGCTCGCAAATCGCTTTAGCCTCTTCGAAACGGTTGAGGTGTGTGAAAACTATTGCCAGATTCCTATAAGCTAATAGAGTATTGGGATATTTGCGGATGCTTTCGGTAAGTGGTTCGAGCGCCTGCTCAGACTGCCCAATTTTTAAGTATCTGAGACCCAGATCGTTCTGATAAGTTTCGCGCGGATAGGTTTGTTTCATTAATTCCAGTACTTCGAATGCCTTGTTTTCTTCCCCAGTTACTGCCGTATAGTAGCGATACATGATCCAAAGTTTCTCGCGCTCACTAACCCGCTCTCGCAACTCAAAGGCTTTTTGTGCTGGTTCGATGGCAAGCCCTGGTTGGCTGCTGTTAGTGTATGCCGTTGCCAGCCCGACATGGGCGAGAGCAAAATTTGGATCGAGTTCAATTGCACGTTTTACTAATGGGATCGCTTCTAAAAACTTTCCACTCCTATTGAGTAAGATAAATGAGGAGTGAGCCTTGAGCGCCTCCAGCGATGAAGTCGTGGCCTGACTCAGTGGCACATCGAACTTCTGAATCGAACTGAGCGATTCGCCCAGCTTCTCGCGCATTCTCGTCGCCGCTTCCCCTAGTGTCCGCAGCACCTGTTCCTTGCCCTCGGCTTCGCCTTGTTCGCGCGCCAGCACATCGCCCGTTTGCCCGTTGACCGCTTCGAGGTAGATCACGTAGTTGCGCCCCAGACTCGCAATCGAGCCGGTCAGCATTGCTTTCAAGCCCTGCCGCTGACAGATTTCGCGGCCTATGGTGGGTGTCACACGTTCGTCCGGTGATTTGTTCATTAACCGTAAAGTCTCGCGCACGCGTTCGTCCGCGAAAAGATTCAGAAACGGCGATTGCCCCAGATGCACCGCCAGCGCCTGCTTGAGCGTGCCGTCAAACACCGCATCGCCCGTCGTGTTGGTGAAATCCGCGAGCAGGAGCGTGTCTTTGTCGGTCAAGGCGGGAGAGCGTTTGAAGTAGAAAAATGCGGCGACAGCGAGAACCACTACGGCAAGAGCAATCAGTGAAAGCGCAACCAGTGGGAACGCGGAGCGCCTGGGAGCGCACGCGTCTCGCGTGCTGCGAGCGAGGGAACCGACGCTCGCTTTGCGTGTGAGTTTCTTGCTTGATATTCAGCGGATTCGCTTACTACGGGTTTGGCATCGCTTGCGCTCGCCATGGCACGCGGGGCGCGTGCGTTCCCGGGCGGCGCGGGCTTGATAGGCCAATTCGTCTTTCAATTCCCGCAAGTCGCGCGCGAATTCCTGCGCGGTTTGATAGCGAGCGGCACGCTCTTTTTGCAACGCCTTCCTGACGATGCGTTGCACTTCAACCGACGTGTCAATCAACGGCGCTGGCTCTTGATGCAGAATCGCGCCGACGACATCCAGCATATTCACGCCTGTGAAAGGCTGGTGCCCGGCAATCATTTCATACAGCACGATGCCCAGACTGAACAGATCGGAGCGCGCATCTACACGCTCGCCGCGCGCCTGTTCCGGCGACATGTAACTGGCGGTGCCCATGACCATGCCGGGCGTAGTGAAAGGATGATCGCGGAACGATGAAGGCGGAATATCGGGCGAAGCTTGCAACAAGGTTTCGGCTTCTTCATTCCGCGCTCCGCGTTCCAACTTCTGCGTTTCACCGAGCTTGGCCAGCCCAAAATCCAACACCTTCACGATCCCATCTTTCCGCACCATGATATTTTCGGGCTTGATGTCGCGGTGAATGATGCCTGCGTCGTGTGCGGCGGCCAGTGCGGTCGTCATTTGAATGGATAGTTCCAGTGCTTCGGGCAAGGATACCGCTTGCTGCAAGCGGTCGCGCAACGGCTGGCCATCCACATATTCGTAGGCCATGAAATTGACGCCCTGCTGTTCGCCGATCTCATAAATCGTCACGAGGTTTGGATGATTAAGCGCGGAAACGGCGCGTGCTTCCTGGGCAAAGCGGCGCAATCGGTCAGCATCTTGCGTGAATTCGGCTGGCAAAATCTTGAGCGCGACGCGACGTTGCAGCGTGGTGTCTTGCGCCAAGTACACCTCACCCATGCCGCCTTTGCCAAGCAGGACAGACACTTCGTAATGATTAAATCGAGCGCCGGGGCCAATCGGCATACAATTCGTCCTCTACAATTGTGATGGGTAAAACGCGTGCAGTGTAGCATTGCAGGCAGGTTTTCTAAAATCAGGCGATGCGCTTTGACAGATCACGGGAATCGCGGTAATGGGTATGCGCGATAGATAACGTAGTAGCGAATTTATTCGCTCGCAACGTTCTCAAGCGAATAAATTCGCTACTACCTGACTTCTTCACTGCCGCTGAAATTCGGGCGAGCCGAGTACCAGGGCAATGATTTTCGGCACCATTAGATTATTAGCCGGATTAGTAGCCTTCATCATTTGTGGCTCCGAAATCGCCTTCGTCAGCGTAGCGCGTGTTTGCGCTGACATTTCGCCATTGAGCAGTGCGTTGATGACCTGTTCGGCGACAGCTTCAGGCGTAGCTAACTTGGCATCAGCGACCAGATTTTGCACATTTACCTTCGTGCCCCGAATACGGTTATTACTCAGTGCCAACGCAAAATTCATACGCAACAACAAGGCCCCTGTATTCACCCAATGCTCAGCGGTTTCTGGGTAGCCGGTGGGTGGTTGCGCCAAATACAAACCTTCGCCCATTTGCTCTAACGCCTGTTGTAATTGCCTGCCGCCATCAGTCTCAGCGCCGGTCGCACGCACGGTGCTGACAATCATTTCCAACGGAGTTTTGATTTTGGCGCGGTAGTTCTCTAGTGTCCAGAATTCGGGTGAAGCGAACAGCGCCTTATACACCTCGCGCAACTCACCATCGGTTTTCAGATAGACTTTGGCAACGCGCTCAATCAGCGATTGCGGCGGATTGTCGGACACGAATTTGCGCGCGAGTTTGGTCGCAATGAATTTCGCCGTCGAAGGATGATGCGCAAGAATCTTGATGACCATCTCACCGTCGGCAATGCCGCCACCAGCCGGAATCCTTTGTCCCAGCACCGTCTTTTCGCCGTCATCGTGCATCATCAACTCGTAATGAAAGCCGCCGCCGAGTTGGGGATTCTTCAGCGTCCAACCCGTAAAGCAACGCGCGACTTCCTGCACATCCTGTTGCGTGTAACCGCCATCCACGCCCAGCGTGTGCAATTCCATAATCTCGCGCGCATAGTTTTCGTTGATGCCGACGCCGGGACGTTTCGGTGGCGGATTGTTGGGCGGACGGAAGGGGCGCGGCGGATTGCTGGGCAGCGGCGGTCTGACATTCGGCTCCACAAATAAATCCGCCGAGTTCATATTCGGCGGCCTTCTGCCCGTGGGCGACATGCTCTGAAAATTGTCGAGGTAATACAGCATCGCGGCGCTTTGGGCGGTGGCGCGCAACAAATCCTCAAACTTGCCAAATACGTTCGGGCGAATCGTGTCGCGTTCGTACGGGATCAGCGTTGTAGTGCTCGGCCCGCCTTTGCGCGCAAAGACGTTGAAGTGATTGAACCAGAAATCCGTCAGCACTTCTTGCAATTGTCGTTCGCTATACACCGCACGCAGGATTTTGGCCTGTTGCGCCATCGTAAAGGCTTCATTGGTTGGCCGGACATTCAATTCTTTGATGACCGCGAGGATTTCGTTGCGCCGCATTTCAACCTCTTCGGGTGTAGCTGTACCGTAAGACGAAATCGCCAGATTTTTATTCTCCGCCGTCGCCTTCGCATCGAAAGGCCGGTTGTTACGAAATTGATTGTACATTTCGCTGAACGCGCGTTGATCTATGCCCCGCTGTTGCAGGTAGCGATTCAACAGATTCAGTTGCGGGAACGTGCGCACCAATTGTTCGTTCGTGAGTTGTAATTCGGGAAAGGCTTTGAGCTTTTCTTCGATCACCGTGTCGGCTAGAGTTTCGGGATGCAGTTGTTGCGCAAGATATTTTTGCCAGCCCATTTTCAGCACCCGCTCCGCTTCACTCGGGCGCGCGCCAAACGCCAGCCGATTGAGCAGGTGATTCGCTCGTTGCTGTTCCGTTAGCTCTTTGCCGACGGTTGGCACCATGACGCGTCGTTGCCGTTGCGCGATCTTGCCTTGTGCGAAGCCGGATACGTTTTGACCCAGCAGCGCGGTGAGCAACAGGAAGAGACAAAACTTTTTGTTTGTCGTTCGTGGCATGGCATTTTCCTTTCCGCAGCCAGGGTGTTGCTGCACGCACGAATCATCGCGCGCTTTGCCGTACGGTGCAAGCAGTAAGAATGTAGGCCGCTCCCAGGCAACCAAACCTCTTGACAGATTTTTAGGCTTAGCGTATTTTTCACGCATAGCTTAGCGTTTTGATTACGCTTTGATGAGAGAAAGTAACGATGAGTTTCACTTATGAATTTGAGCGACCAGGGCTTACGGTAGACGGCGTAATTTTCGGGCTAGACTTAGAAGAAGAGAGACTGAAAGTCGTGCTGATCGAACGTGATATCGAACCATTTGCCGGAATGTGGGCGATCCCTGGCGGCTTTGTGCGCAACGGCGAATCGCTCGAAGCGGCAGCCCTGCGTGAATTGCAGGAAGAAACCGGCATTACAGATGTATATCTGGAACAGCTTTACACCTTTGGCCAGCCCCATCGTGATCCGCGCGGCTGGGTCGTCTCCGTAGCCTACTATGCGCTTGTTGCCCCAGAACAGCATCATTTACTGGCCACAACGGATGCGCGTCGTGCCGAATGGTTTCCAGTGAATAAACTGCCAAAGCTTGCCTTCGATCACAATGAAATCCTGTGCGTCGCGTTGCAACGGCTGCGTGGCAAGTTGACGTATGCGCCGATTGGCTTTGAACTATTGCCCGAAAAGTTTAGCATTCGGCAATTGCAAACGCTCTACGAAATTGTGTTGGGACGCAAGCTGGACAATCGCAACTTTCGCAAAAAGATTTTCAGCTTGAACGTGCTGAAAGAACTCAACGAAATCCAAACCGGCGTCGCCCATCGTGCCGCGCGGCTCTATAAATTTGATGAGCGCAAGTACAAACAATTGACGAAGCAAGGACTGAGCTTTGAGATTTAGGAACGTGTCTGCAAGGCTTGAATAGGGAGTGTGGTAGGCGCTCTTAGCTAAAAACAAGCACCAGCGATAAAATCTGAAATAACGGAAGAAAGGAAACAAGAATGACAATTGAACAAATTGCCCAAATTTGCCACGAGGCAAATAAAGCTCTCTGTGTTAGCCACGGAGATTTTTCTCAAACTTCTTGGGACAATGCGGAAGAATGGCAGCGCCAAGCTGCTATTCAAGGCGTTACGTTTGCCTTACAGAATCCGAACGCGCCAGCCAGCGCACAGCATGAGGATTGGATGGCAGACAAAATTGCTGGTGGCTGGCAATACGGCGAAGCGAAAGACGCGGAGGCGAAAACGCATCCTTGCCTCGTGCCTTATCACGAGCTACCAGATGAGCAAAAAGCAAAAGACTATTTATTCAAAGGGATTGTAAACAGTTTGGCACCTTTCGTTGAAGGCGAGGGACAAGCAGTCTAACGCCCTTGGCAAATGGCATAGGGCTAACAGATGCGGTGGTGCCGCAATATTTCGCAGAAGATGAGGAAACCGGCAATGACCGCCAAAGTTGTCAGAGGCAATCTGCTAAACCAACCTGTTGAGGTAATTGTTAATGCCTGGAATCGCAACTATCTTCCGTGGTGGCTCTTGCTGCCATCGGGCGTTTCCGGCGCAATCAAACGGTGTGCCGGTATTCAACCGTTTCGGGAAGTAACCAAGTTCGGCTTGCTGCCGCTTGGTTCTGCTGTCATTACTTCGGCGGGAAAGCTGAAGTATCGTGCCATCATTCACGTTGCTGGCATCAATTTATTCTGGCGTGCTTCTGAATTCTCAATCCGTATGTCGGTGAGTAATACGATGCAAATCGTCAATGAAAACCAATTTGCCTCTGTGGCATTTCCGCTTATTGGGTCAGGTTCAGGAAGCTTCAATCAAGCAAAAGCATTGGAGATAATGCTAGACGAGTTGAATAAGAGTCCCACAAATGCCGAAGTAGTCATCGTCCAATACAGCAAGAAGTAACTGGCCTGTTTTTTTATCCAATCAGCTTAGCGTATAATTTACGCACAGAACCGGAGAACGCTATGAGCAAACGAATTGAACTACTCATCATTGACCCACAGATTGATTTCTGTGATCCGCATACAGGCGCTTTGTATGTCCCCAATGCCGAACACGATATGAGGCGGTTGGCCAACATGATTCGGCGGCTGAAGGATAAGATTGATGACATTCATGTCACGCTGGATTCGCATCACTTGATTCACATTGCGCATCCGATCTTTTGGAAAGACCCGCAAGGCAATCATCCGCTGCCTTTCACGCGCATTACGCTGCCCGAAGTCGAAGACGGCAAATGGACGACGACGCAGCCGGGCTTGTATGAACGCGCATTAGAGTATGTGCGCAAGCTGGCACAAAACGGACGCTATGATCTAACGATTTGGCCGCCGCATTGTTTGATCGGAGACCCGGCCATGCGGTATTCCCTGAACTCTTTGACGCGCTCCAGGAATGGGAGCAGCGTTTCGCATTCGTAGATTTCGTCACGAAGGGCAGCAACCTTCTCACCGAACATTATTCCGCTGTGCAGTCCGATGTTCCTGACGAGAGCGATCCAAGTACACAAATCAACACGCGGCTGATTCAAACGCTGGAACAAGCTGACATCGTCGCCATTGCCGGCGAAGCGCGGACGCATTGCGTCGCCAACACGATGCGCGATATTGCCAATAGCTTCGGCGATGCCTCGTATATCAGGAAGTTTGTCCTGCTGACCGATGCCTCCAGCGACATCCCCGGTTTTGAAGCGCACGCACAAACCTTTCTCAATGACATGCTGGCGCGCGGCATGCAGCTTTCCACGACAAAAGAGTTCTTCTAGCGATTGACCGAAGGGGCGCGCACGCGCCCCCGCGCGCATTATTTGCGGTGCGTGCCCCTTACGGAAAACGCGTGCTTCCCAGTCGCTGCCTGCGGGGGGCAGGCGCACCAGATGGTCGAGTTACGGGGAAGTTATTGCGCGCTGGTTCGCTTCAGCCACCAGGCATTGTTGATATCTTCGATGTGCTGTAACGGGTTGGTTGCATCGCGCCCCTGGCGAGGTTGAATCTGACCGCCTTTGATAATGAACTCATATTCGCCGTATGGCTTGCCATCCAACGTCAGCTTCACAACGTATGCGCCGTCGGATTTTAGGATTTCGCTTGCGTGAAACTCGCCCGCATTGGTCAATTGCCCGTCTTCGGTGACCGGATTGAAGCTCAACGTAAACCGCTTCCATTCGGCGGTTAGCTTCACGGCATTGCCGGGGCGCGTCATCGCCAGCAACTTCCCATCGCTTTTGCGCAGCAGCTTCATTTCAATCGGCACCGCTTGTTTGCGCGGCTTGCCCGTATCGCGCAAACTGACGAAAAACTGTGTGTAGCGATCCGGCTTATAGACATAAAATACGCCGTACTCTTCCCACGCGCCGTTGAGCATGAAGATTGTACCTGGCGCATAAACGTCCTCGCTCTTTTTCGTAGCGACCGAAAATGGGAAGCGATGAAACGGCTGGTCTTCAAGGGTGAATTCCAGCACATAATCGCCGGGCGTCAGTGGTTTGATGACCGCTTGCCCGCCCACAACTTTGTAATCGCGCAGTTCCCACAGGCTGGAGATTTTTTCGACGGACCAGGCGTAGGTGGTGAGCGTTTGTCCCTTCGCCGTTTTCAGCACAGTGGAAAACTTGCCACCGTCATCCGGGTTATAAGGGTAATTGGAACTGCTCTGGCGCACCGGTGGCGGCAGGCAAGTGGCAATCATATTGCCCAGCATCAAATAGCCTGCGCTCGTGATTTGCACATGATTCAGAATGCTGCCGAAGCGCATATTCGGGGCGCAGGCGGCGCTGTTGTTTTGTGCCAGTAGCGCAGGCGAACTAGGCAGCAAGAGACCAAGTCCGAGTAACAAATTGCGTAAAGAAAGTATCATGTGAAGCTCCTTAATCATTCGCTCCGAGGTCGGTGAATTTATATTTCCCATTCTCTCGTGAGAAGACGTAAATACTCTTGCCGCAAAAGACGGAATAGCTGTCCTGGTTGTATTCCTTTACGGGTTTCGCTTTTGCAAAACAGGTCTGCACTTTTTTCGGGAACAGGCTCGGATAGAGTTTCAGGAACCCGATTTTTGATTGCTCTTTGTTCGCCAGATAAATCGGCAGTTTGGTCAGGGACGCGACGGCCTCGCGGTCATCCTTAGCGACCGCCGCTTTGAATTCGCTCCAGAATGTAGCAAATGACGTACTGTTTTGTTTTTGGGACGGCTGCTGCGTTTGCGCAAATGAAACCAGCAACAACCCGGTGAGGGCAACTATGCCAATGATTTTTCCCGTGACTTTCATCGTTCGGGTCTCCTTCAGTCGTTTAAGTCTTACCGCCAGTACATGATGCTGGCATCGCAGTTGGTCCAGGCATTACCACGCTTTGATAACCAACCAACTGTGCCATCGCTTTCTTCGCCCGAATAATTCTTCCAGGGATTCACGAATTTGATTTTGCCCGTGTCGGGGTCGCAACCGGTGATGACAATCACGTGATCGCACTCCATATACCACCTACCGGCAATCCATAGGGGGCCATGTGATTTCAACATACTGGTGAGAATCTGGGCATCAATCACCGACGTGTCACCGGAACAACCGAGCTTGAGCATGCGCGCTGTTTCCCGGCATTCACCCGGCGCGATCCCCGCATCTTTCATATAGTAGGGAAAAAGATTCGGCGATTGATCCATATCCGCTAAAATCGAACCAACCTTTTTAGATTTATCGCCTTTGTTGTTTTTCCAGATATACAGCATCTCTAAACAGGTGAGCCAACAACAGGCACCTGATGGTTGCATCTGTGGAACGACATTGGGAGTAACTTTATACATCATATTTTTTTCCTCTGAATAGTTTGTGTTCTCCTACGCTGGTTTGGGTGTGTTGTCACACTGTCTCTCACTCATACTCATACATGCGTAAATGGTCAGCGAAATCCCTCAACCACGGAAAAAAATTGCTCTACATTTTTCATTTGCTCGCCTGCTTATCTTCCGAACATTTGGGGATTCATTAGATACAAGTTTACTAATCCTGCCGTTAACCCCAGCCCGAAGACGGTCATCGTCACAACTTTTTCGCGCGTCGTTGTCGGCTTTCCGATGTACGCCGGGAAGAAGAGCATAAAGAGGCCGCCGATCACACCGACGGGGCCAAATGTCGCCAGCTTGAGGGAGTAGCTCCCTTCGTTCTGAAGTTGGTACCAGTTGTAATAAGTGAGTCCGCCGGAGACGAGCATCAGCAGGAGTGCAAAGCCCCGAATTTTGAGATGTGCCATAGTCATCCTTTCTTCGATAATTGGTTTCCAGTCACGTAGTAGCAAATTTATTTGCCTTGTCTGGCAAGGCCAGCGAATGAATTCGCTACTACGAGTCATTTAGTATCTTTATGCTTTGACGTGGGCAGCGTCGGCATCGCATCCCAGGCCATTAGGTTTTTCTCAATACCTGGCCCATTTTTGCCGAGCCAGGCGTTCATCGTGTCCCACGCCGTTTTGCCGTAAACACGATGCGAATAGATTACAGCGGAGCGGACGCCCTTGTGCATTCTGAATCTGGCGAACGCTACTTCGGTGAACGCCGGTCGGCGAAAGGCTGCCACGACCAGATGCTCCGCCGGTTTGTCTTTAGTGCGGGGTACTGACGCCGTCTTCAGCACGGTTCCCTGGGCTGCCTTATAGTTCTCCAGCGTGCTGTTCGCGTATGCGGTCAACGCTTCCCCCTCCTTCGCTTTCCGATACGAATTAATCGTCACCATGTCCGTCCATGCGGTCAGGTCGGCCTGATTAGTGGGTGTGTATTCGTGCTGATCGTTTATCGTATAACGGTGAAAGTAATTGATGTCAGCGAACGTAAAGGCTGCCGCTTTCTTCTCTATACCCTGCGGCAGAAAGGCACCAACATAAGTTGTTGCGAGGAATATGGTGATACAGGCGAATGCGATTTGAAGTTTCATATAAGTCCCTTTCCTGGTTATGCCCAATCATCAACGGTGCAAATTATTTTCCATCTCTCCGCTTGCGACCGAGAGGCATTCTTGCCCAGGCAGCAGTTTCGTTCATGAGAATTTGGTGATGAATTGGTGATAGATTGGTAAGCGATGGAAAGGAGAACGCCGACAGGAAGCGATGGCCTTGCAAGATAATGGGGAATTGTCTGACAACCAATGACCGGTGGCAAAGGACCAATGGCCAATGACCTAATCCGCGCCCAATCTAACCAGCGCCGCGTCGCATTCGGCGACCGCATGCGCGGCCTTGTCGTGACGGCTGGTATTGTAGACGCTGGAAACCGCATAGTTGCTCCAGCTTTCCCATACGGCTAGCTGCTTTTGATACCAGGTGCGCGCCTCGCGCCAGTGCCTGAGGCGATCTGTCGCTGCGGTTTTGGGATCGGTGGCGAGCAGGCGAAACCAGGTGGCGTAGCGTTCATAACAATCGGCCAGGTCGCGGCGCGGGTATACATCGGTGGGCTGGCTGGTAGCAATCGCTTCAGCGATGATCACCGCCGCGCGGTATTGCTCCATTGCGCCGGTCATATCTTTGGCCTGGAGTCGCAAATCCCCCAGCAGGTTGTACGTGGCCAGGGCGTCCTGGCGCACCGGCGTCCGCACCGGGTCTTTGGCCAGAATTGCTTGCTGAATCTCTTGCGCCAGATGCAGGTATTTCAACGCTCCGGCCTGATCGCCAAGCTTGCGCAACGGGTAGGAGATGTTGAGGTAATTCAATGCTTGCCGCCGCCGGAAATTCAGGTTCTCGGGCGAAATTTCCAACAATCCTTCGACCCGTTGAATTGCCCGGCGCATGAGTTCCGCGCTCTGGGCCGGATTGTCGTCGCGTAGCGCATTGCCAAATTTGCGATAGATGATGCTGAGGTCGGATTGACTTTTGGCATCTTTGGCATCGGCGGCGGCGAATTCTTCGGCAATGGCGAGCGCCTGCCGATAGTATCCGGTTGCGGCGGTCGGATTACCGAAGCTGAAGGTGAGCGGGCTGCCCAGCACATCGCCGATGGCCTGATAGGTGAGGCGCAGATTATTGCGGTCACTCTTATTCGGTTGCGGGCCTTTGACCAGTGCTTCCTGAATGCTTTGCACTTGCCGAAAAGTGTTGAGTGCCCCCGTTAAGTCTGCGCGGTTATATAAAGCATTGCCGATGCGTTCCTGCACCGTGGCGAGTAGTCGTTGCGTGACCTCGCCGGGTTGTTCGGTCGCCAGCGGCTCGGCAATGGCGAGTCCATTGCGGTAATAATCAAGGGCTTTGCCTTCCTTGTTGGTTCGGTAGGAGCGGTCGCCCAACAGCGTATATCCACGCACCAGCAGTTGCGCATTTTGGAGTTGGCTGGGTTCGGCTTGCAGTAGTTTTTGCGCAATGGTCAACCCCTGATTTAACGCCTGCATCGCGGGTTCGCCCGCGCCGGTTGCGCCGTGCAAATCGCCAATCTTGAAATAGCAGCGGCTCAAAAGGCGTTGGAGTTGGAAATTCTGCGGGTCATTGCGAACTAATTGCTCCTCCAGCTTTACCGCCTTGCGATAGCTGACAATGGCTTGCACGGTTTCCCCCAGATTTGCGCCTTCGGGATTACCCTGGACATCGCCGACCCGTTCATATGCTTGCGCCAATTCCAATTGCAACGAGGCATCATTCGCGGCTTCTTCGGCGAGCGTGTCGAGATATTCGAGCGAGGTTTTGACCACCATTTCGCGCGCTTCGGTCGAACCCGGCAGCTTTTGCAACTTGCCATCCAGGTCGAAGAGAAAGGTGTTTGCCATCTTGCGCACTTGTTGGAAGCGCCGCTCTGCCCGCCGCGCTTGATAATTCGCCAGCGCCAGGCCGGCCAGCAGGCTGAGAATTACCAGCGCAGTTGCCCCCACAATCAGGCCATTGCGGCGCAAAAATTTGCCCGTGCGATAACGCATCGTATCGGGACGCGCCACGATGGGGCGTCCGTCCAAATAGCGTTGGATGTCTTCAGAGAACTGCTCCACCGAGCGATAACGGCGTTCTGGTTCTTTGCGCATCGCCATCAGAATGATGTTATCCAGATCGCCATCCAGTTGCCGCGCAAGTTTAGCCGGTGCCTTGAGCGAACGCTTCACGGCTTCACTGGGCTTGAGAATTTCGCTCTCGCAAATGACTCGTTCGATTTCGAGGGGCGTGATGGATTTGAATTTATGCGGGCGAAAATCGGTGAATAACTCGTAGAGCACCGCACCCAGGCTATAAACGTCCGTTGCGGTCGTAATGGCTTGCCCGCGCACTTGTTCGGGGCTGGCATAATCGGGCGTCATCAAGCGCATGTCTGTGGCCGTAGCTTTGGCATCACGCGGTAATAACGAGCGGTCTAATAGCTTGGCGATGCCAAAATCGAGCAGCTTCACCGTGCCGTCCTGCGCGACCAGGATGTTATTGGGTTTGATGTCTCGATGCACGACGAGCTTTTGATGCGCGTGCTGCACGGCAGAGCAGACTTGCTGAAACAAGCGGAGTTTGTCGGTGAGCGACAGATCGTGATAGTGGCAATAATCGGTGATTGGCTCGCCTTCGATATATTCCATCACGAAATACGACAAGCCATTAGGCGTTCTGCCGCCATCGAGCAGATGCGCGACGTTGGGATGTTTGAGGCTGGCGAGGATTTGGCGTTCGCTCAGAAAGCGTTGGCGCAAAAATTCTTCGTTCATTTCGTGGCGCACGGTCTTGAGCGCGACTTTCTGCTCGAACTGCTGATCGTCGCGCACGGCTTCGTAAACTTCACCCATACCGCCGCGCCCGAGCAGCCGCTTGATGCGATAGACGCCGATCAATTGGCCGAGCAAGCCTTCCAACGGGAGCGTCGGTTGCAAGTCCCAATTGATGGAAGTCTCGACGGTTTCCACCGCAAGCAACGCCTCGATTTCCTGCCGCAACTCGCTATCTCCGCGACAGGCACGCGCAAGATAGTCAGCGCGTTCCACCGGGGCAAGTTCCAACGCCTGTTGCAGAATCGCTTCGATATGTTGTCGTCGTTGCGCCGTCATAATGCGGAGTCTGGTGAAGCCTAACGCCGTCCAGGAGAGACGGATTTTTCGAGACTTATTAGGGAGTCCGAGAGGAATGTTACTGGCTACACCGGATGACCGTCAATGGTAGGCCACGATAAGTGTACAGCAAACTTTCCAGTTTGCTGCTGGTCTCCCGGTGCAGATCTGCTTCGGGAGACCACAGCAAACTGGAAAGTTTGCTGTACATGTTTTGTGAAGGAGCACGCGCGGTGACGGAGGAAGGGGACGGTGCTATAATCCCCGCGGTTTCTCAACATAACAGCAAAATAACAGGAGCATTATGTCTTCACCCGCAACCCCAAACATAACGCAACTCCTGGTCGCCTGGGGCGACGGCGATCAAGTAGCACGCGATGAACTGGTGCCCTTGGTCTACGATGAATTGCATAAGTTGGCGCATCATTACCTGCGGCGCGAGCGCGATGGGCATACCTTACAAACGTCGGCGCTGGTCAATGAAGCCTACATGCGCCTGATTGATCAGCAGGTGACGTGGCGGAACCGTGCCCATTTCTTCGGCATTGCGGCGCAGGCAATGCGGCGGATTTTAGTGGACTATGCGCGGTCGGCGCGCAACGCCAAACGCGGTGGAAATCACCCGCGTCTGGCGCTCGACGAAGCGCTTGATCAGGCCGCAGAGCGCGATGCGGATTTGATTGCGCTCGACGATGCGCTCACTAGCCTGGCCGCTTTCGATCCACCACAAAGCCAAATCGTTGAATTACGCTATTTTGGTGGGCTGACGATTGCCGAAACAGCCGAAGCCCTTGGCTTGTCGGATTCGACTGTCGAGCGGGAATGGGCGTTGGCGCGTGCCTGGCTGCGACGCGAATTGAGTCGAGCTTGAGAGAAGGGGAGAAGAGGGGAGAATAAAACAATGACCAATGACCAATGACCAATGACCGACGACAGCAAATCAAAGAAGTCTTTCATGCCGCGCGTGAGTGCCCAGCGGAAGGCCGCATCGCGTATCTGGATGACGTTTGTGGAGCGGACGAAGAACTGCGCCAGGAGGTCAACTCACTGTTATTGGCGTATGAAGAGTTGGGCGATTTTATGCAGCAGCCCCTGCTCCCGGTGCGGAAACGCGAGCCATCCATTGAGCAAATCGTCCTGGTTACTGGGCAACAGGTTGGGCCTTACCGCATTGAGCGCCATCTTGGTTCTGGCGGCATGGGCGTGATCTATTTGGCGCGCGATACACGTTTAGGACGACACGTGACGCTCAAACTCTTACCTCCCCGCTTTACACAGGAGCGGGAACGTATGCGTCGCTTTCAGCAGGAAGCGCGCGCCGCTTCGGCGCTCAACCATCCGAACTTGCTGACAATTTATGAAGTAGGGCAAATGGAAGCGGAGGCGGGCGGAGCCTATTACATCGTCGCTGAGTTTGTGCAGGGGCAAACGTTGCGCGAATTGTTTCGTGACGACACGATGCAACTAGGCCAGGCGCTTGACCTGGCAATTCAATTAACCGAGGCGTTAGCCGCCGCGCATCAGGCCGGGATCATCCATCGGGACATCAAACCGGAAAACGTTATGCTGCGTCCCGATGGCATTGTCAAAGTGCTGGATTTTGGACTAGCCAAGCTCATTGAGCAGAAGGGAAGAAGGGAAGACGGGGAGACGGGGAGTGGGGGAGAGAGCGGAAGTAGGGGAGACGGGGAGTGGGGGAGTAAGGGAGATAAGACAAGTGTCTCGTCCTCTTCTCCTCTTCTCACCGCTCCGGGAATAGTGATTGGAACCGTCGCCTACATGTCGCCGGAGCAGGCGCGCGGTGTCGCCGTAGATGCCCGCAGCGATTTGTTTAGTGTGGGTACGGTGCTTTATGAATTGCTGACTGGACGGAAGCCGTTTCAAGGCGAAACCCAAAGCGATGTGCTGGCCGCATTACTGGAACGCGAACCGCCACCGCTCACCTATTACGTTGCGGGGTTGCCAGCCGCTTTGCAACAGATTGTCACGCGCGCGTTAGTCAAAGCCCCCGCTGGACGCTATCAAAGCGCGCAGGAATTCGGGGCGGCGCTCAAGCAATTGAAGCAAGAGTTGGAATTTGCCGCGCATTTGAGCCGCTCGAATGAATCAGACCCACCGCTCAAGATGAAGGTTGGGACGGGTGCTTTGGGCCACGAAGTAACGCAGTTTCTGCTCGCTGCGACGGGTGAACAAAAATCCTCGTTGGCATTTCGTTCTGCGGGGCACGCGCGCTCCCGGTCATTCCGGCTGATACTGTTGGCCCCTTTGTTGTTAACGGTTGGCATATTGCTGGGACGATTCTGGTGGCAGCCCAACGGAACCGCGCTGAATGCGGTTGCCGTTTTGCCCTTTATCAGCGTGGGGAATGACGCGCAAAAAGCCTACCTGCCCGATGCGATCACCGAGAATTTGATTGACAGTTTGACGCGGCTGCCCGCCTTAAGCGTGAGTTCGCGCAGTACGGTCATGAGCTATAAAGGCCGCGAAGTGGATCCGCGTCAAGTGGGGAAAGAGTTGCACGTGGGAGCCGTTGTCACAGGGCGCGTCACGTGGCAAGGCGAAAAGTTGATTGTGCGCGTGGAGTTGGTGGATACCAGCGATGGCTCACGCGTGTGGGGCGATGAATTTCAGCAGCCTCACGCCGACATCCTCACCATTCAGGGAGCGATTGTGCGTGAGATTGCGGCCAAACTCCAGCGACGACTCACCCCGGAAAATCAGCAACAATTCGCCAAACGCCACACCGCTGATAACCGAGCGTATGAACTTTATGCGCAGGGGCGTTATCTCTATCTTCAGTACAAGCGTGAGAGTCAGGAAAAGGCGCTGGAATATTATCGTCAGGCCATTGCGCTCGACTCGCATTATGCCTTGGCGTATTGCGGGATCGCCGATGTCTACGCCGATTTCTCCAGTCAATACCTGCCACCAAGCGAAGCGATGCCAAAAGCCCGCGAAGCCGCCTTGAAAGCCCTGGAGTTGGACGAATCATTACCGGAAGCGCATCACTCGCTGGCATTGGTCAAGCTGTGGGGCGACTGGGATTGGGCGGGAGCGGAACGCGCCTACAAACGCGCGCTGGAACTCAATCCCAACCTCGTCCACACACGCATTTATTACGCCGAATTATTGTCGCAGCAAAAGCGCTTTGAGGAAGCCTTACGCGAAGTCAAACGGGCTGAGGAATATGATCCGGCTTCCAGTCAGGCCCTATGGCGGGAAGCCAGCATCAACTTTTACATGCGCCAGTATGATCGCGCGCTTGCCATCTGGCGCAATATTCTCGAACTTGACCCGAAGCATACCGGGGCGCAACTCCAAATTGCCGTGACGCTCGGCCAGCAAGGACTCTCGCAGGAAGGACTCGCGGCGATGAAGCAACTGGCAACGTCGCCTTTGTCTGCGGGGCGAACAGCGTGGCTCGCTTATTTCTATGCGTGTGCCGGGCAGCGCCGCGAGGCGCTGAAACTGCTGCGGGATTTAGAGGCATTCGCGGTGCGGGAACGTATTTCGCCACTCTCATTTGTTCGTATTCACCTGGCTTTGGGGGACCAGGCGCAGGCTTTCGCCTGGTTGCGCCGAGCCTTAGCTGAGCGCAACGACCACTTGCTTTTTCTCGGCGTGGACCCGCTCTTTGATCCGCTTCGGTTGGACCCACGCTTTAGCGAATTGCTCCGCGGGATCGGCCTTGCACCCTGATTCGCTCGTGTTTTGCCAAACAAGGCGAGCACATAAAGTTGCTCTGGCTCAGACAGTGCCTGCCCCGTTGATGTAACGGGGCAGGCTGAAAGCGGCGCTGTTCCAGGCGCTAATCGTTTGCCATCCAATTCAGGATTACCTGGAGTTTCGCTCCGTAGAGGCGAGTGAAATTGGATTCAAGATATGGGGGGGCGAAGTCGTGTGAGAAAACCCCGACGATATAACGCATGTTACCCTCGGTGTAGTAGAGCGGGCTGCCGCTTTGCCCGGCGGCTGTATCCAGTCTGGTTTGAATTTTGTAGGCTCCCAACAGATCAAACATTCCTGGCTCGGTTTGGGTTTTGTATAAGGCAAGCCCTAGATTCTTATCCACGGGATAGCCGGCGGTTTGAAGGACCAAATTATTGGGCCAGTCCCCGTTTTCCAGTGCCTTCATTCCTAACCAACCTGTGCTGTTTCCAATCGGGTTCGCTAGGGTCAGTAGTGCCATATCGTGATCGTATTGTTGGCTCGTCCCATTGTACAAGAGCCAGCCCAGAAAGACGCGCATCTTGGTGGCTGCCACCTTGCCATACGGCGCGATGGGGAGTTGCATACCCATCAATTGCATAACGTCTTGCGCAGGGATAGCGGTCGCACTTTTCACATAGCCGCCGTGGGCGGAATCATAAACACAATGTGCCGCTGTCAACACATGTCGCGGGCCAACCATCGCACCGGAACAGACCCATTTGGTGCCATCTTGCGCCGTAAAATATAGCCGTGTCATTGCTCGCCAGGGAGCAACTGTGATGGGCGTAACGCGGACACGATCATCGGTACCTACAATGGTTTCCGTTTGTGCCGTGCCCTTTTGCTTGTCTGCGGTATCTACCTGAAAATTTGCCCCTAAATTCCCCGGCAGCGAGTTCTTCCCCTTTTCCAACATCGTTTTTACGAACGCCGGAATGGCGTCTGCGTCCGCGCTTTGTTGCGTGACGTGGCCGGTTGCCACGTCATATTCGACTGTCCCCAACGCTTCCGCGTCAATGCCAGGGGCGGCTTCCGCCGTTTTGCTGATGACAGGCATCCGCTTGGCAGGAACGTTTTGCAAATCCGCCGGGAGTTGCGCACGGGGATCATTTTTGTCCAGTGGTTTGGTGAATACCGTGTATTCGCCATCGGCAGTTTTCGCCTGGCGATCCGCCACCTCACGGTTAGTCTGTCGGCTGGTTTGCGCCAAGTCCACCGTTGTCAGGATAACCATCAGTAGCATCAGGCTTAACATCGTGCGAGCCGCGATTTTGCTATGGGTCGCATAGATAGGGGTTGTGTTCATTTTTGTTCTCATGATTTTCTCCTTTGTCGTTAGTCATTTTTGAGAGCTGCGTTGCTTGCTCTTCACCTGACACACGCGCAAATCGCTGCTGGATTCCTTCAGCGCCGACAAGATTTTTCCCTGGCAGCGGCTTCTCGCCTCACCAGGTTGAGGTGGAGATGCTATACTCGGCGCTGTCACGTCACATTACTCGAAGAACAACCTATGACTCCTGCACGTTGGCAACAGGTAAAGGAACTTTTTCAGGCTGCGAGTGAGTATCCCCGTAGCCAGCGTGCCACCTTCCTGGCCACCACTTGTGCAGGTGACGAGGAATTGCGGCAAGAAGTCGAGTCGTTGCTGGCCGCAGATGAGGAACCAGGAGACTTTAAGGGGCAGCCAGTCGTTGCTCCGACCCAGCAGGAGACGGAGCTGGAAGACTTGATTTCCGGGCAGACGCTGGGGCCTTACTATGTCGAACGTAAACTGGGGCAGGGCGGCATGGGCGTTGTTTATCGGGCACGCGACACCCGGCTGGGGCGGGCGCTGGCGCTCAAGCTGTTGCCTCAGCACTACACGCAAGACGCGGAGCGCGTGCGTCGGTTTCAGCAGGAAGCGCGGGCGGCCTCGGCGCTGAATCATCCCAACATCCTGACTGTTTATGAGGACGGGCAAGTCGAGACAACGTATTTCATCGCCACAGAATTCGTCGAAGGGCAAACGCTGCGCGCCCTGATTGCTAACCAGGGCCTGACTTTGAGTGCCTCACTCGACATCGTCATACAGGTTACGAGCGCACTCATTGCGGCACACGAAGCGGGCCTTATTCACCGTGACATCAAACCGGAAAACATTATGGTCAGGCCCGATGGCATTGTGAAGGTGCTGGATTTTGGACTAGCCAAGCTCACGGAAGACGCAGAAGGGGAGAAGGGGAGAAGCGGGAAGGAAGAAGGACGAGACACTTGTCTTATCTCCCTCACTCCCCTACTCCGCCTCTCCCCCACTTCCGCTCACTCCCCCACTCCCCCCTTTCCCTTCTCCCCTTCTTTCCAGTGAAGCTGGTATGGTCATGGGCACCGTCGCGTACATGTCGCCAGAGCAGGCGCGCGGCGTGGCTGTGGATGCGCGTAGCGATTTATTTAGTGTGGGTACGGTGCTTTACGAGTTGGTCGTGGGGCGTAAGCCCTTCGATGGTGAGACGCCCAGCGATATGATTGCCGCGTTGCTGGCGCGTGAGCCAGTACCCCTGGCTCTCATCTGTCCCCACTTGCCGACAGCACTGCAACACATCCTCAATCGTGCGTTGGCGAAGCCGGTAGCGGAAAGGTACAACAGCGCGCAAGCATTGCTCAACGACCTGAAAAGCTTGCAACAGGCGCTGGACTTTTCGGCCAAGTTGCAACAAGTGTCGTCGAAAGCCGAAACGGTTAGGTTGTCGCCAGCAAACGCCGCGCCAGCAGAGCGAAAGTCGAACGCGGCCAAAGCCAGAGCAATCGTTTCTCCTGGCTGGGGGAACTGGCGGCAGTCTTTGCCGCGTCGTCGTGTAGGCTGGGCGGTTGCACTACTCGCGCTGGTTTTGGGGCTAAGCTGGGCCGCGTTGCAGTGGCCGCGCCGCACCGCGCGGCTCACCAACTCCATCGCCGTATTGCCGTTCCTGAATGTCAGCAATGATCCGCAATTGGAGTATATTCCCGACGGTCTCACCGAGGGATTGATTGACAGTCTGATGCGTTTGCCGTCCTTGCGCATCAAGGCGCGCAGCACGGTCTATAGTTACAAGGGGCGCGAGGTTGACCCGCGTCAGGTGGGCCAGGATTTGCAGGTACTCGCGGTCGTCTTCGGACGAGTGCAGCGCCAGGAAGATGGTTTACTGATTCGGGTGGAGTTGGTGGATGCAGCGGACGGATCACAACTCTGGCATGGCGAATATCGCACTTCGCTCAGCGGATTGTTAGTGACACAGGAAGAGATAGCGCGTGAATTGACTACCAATCTCCGCTTGCGTCTGAGTAGCGCGGAGCAACGAGACCTGGCGAAAAAAACAACGACCAACCCGGAAGCCTATCGGTTGTATCTGGAGGGGCGTCATCATTGGAACAAACGCAGTGGCGAGGGGATACAAAAAGGTATTGCGCTGTTTCAGCAAGCCATCAACCACGACCCCAAATTCGCGCTCGCTTACGTGGGACTGGCTGACGCCTATGCGACGCTGGGCAGCTATCATCTGATGCCGCCCAAGGATGCCGTCCCACGGGCGCGCGCTGCGGTCGAACGGGCGTTGCAACTCGACGATAGTTTAGCGGAAGCCCATGCCACGATGGCCCGGCTGCTCACCGATTATTATTGGGAGCGCGCGCGGGCGGAACAGGAATTCCAGCGGGCCATCGCGTTGCAACCCAACTATGAATACAGCCACCTCTGGTACACCAATTTGTTAATTGATGAAGGGCGCTTTGACGAAGCCGTGCGTGAAGCCCGTCGTGCGCTTGAGCTAGACCCCCTCTCGCCTGCGGTCAGCACGCAATTGGGCAATGTGTTTTATCGTGCGCGCCGCTACGATGAGGGAATAGCCATTTTGCAGAAGGCGCTGGAGTTGGATGCGAATCACGTCACCGCGCGCGTTTACCTGGGCGCTTGCTATGCGCGGCAGAACAAGTTTGCGGAGGCGCTGGCGGAATTTCAACGCGGGCGGCAACAAGTGCCAAACAGTTCGGATTTCGTTGCTCTGCTCGGCGCGACTTACGCTCTGATGGGGCGACCCGAACAAGCCCGCCAGGCACTGGCACAATTGGACGAAATGGCGAAGCACACGTATGTTTCCCCTTTTGGCTACACGACGATTTATGCCCGCTTAGGTAATGTCGAGCAGCTTCTCAAATGGTTAGAGGTCTGCTATGAAGAACGCGAACCAACGATTCGCGGGCTGAAGACCGATGCTACCTATGACTTCGTGCGTACTGATCCCCGGTTTATTTCGCTGTTGCGTCGCGCAGGGTTTACGCCCTGAGGAGGCTGGCAGTTGGTATTTATGAAATCATTCTTGCGTCGAAGCATTGTCAGTGCAATCTTAGTCAATCTTTTATGGTGGATCGGCTTTTCCGCTTGTCGCCCCAAAAAGGTTGATGAAGCCCAGGCAGTGGCCAAAGCCGAGCAGATAGCGAGCCAACAAACGGTGCCTGCAAAAATAAACACGGCGATTGGCTTTCGCACGCGGCGCAATTTGGAAGAGCATTACGAAAAACACGGGCGCGAGTTTGGTTCGCTTTCGCAATCCGAGTATTTGCGCCAAGCCCAAACCTTGCGCGACGCTCCGGCAGGTGGCGACATTCTCGAAGCCAAACGTTCTGACGGCGTCACTACTCGCTTTGATCGCAAGTCGGGCGCGTTTCTCGCGTGCAATGCGGACGCTACAATTCGCACCTACTTCAAACCGAATGACGGCGAACGTTATTTCAAACGGCAATTGCAGCGGGATCGTCATTAGTCATTTGCTACGGGTTTGGTACAAGCAAATGACCAATGACGATAGACCAATAACCAATGACCAATTTTATGATTGATCCAGTACGTGAATATCTACAGGAAAAAGGGTGTGGTGCCCACATCATCAGCGGTGGTTTTGTCGGGTTGGTGGAGAATTGGGAGAAGGTCGTGGCGTCAGTTGCTCAAGGCTACCGCCTGGGACTTGATGATTTTCTGAATGATTTGGACGCGCGCCAATTGCTCGAAGAAGCGTTGGCGGTGGCGTTGCCCGATGAAATCCAGGAACAACTCGCCCGCATTCAAGCGGCAGATGCACAAATAAAATCGTTGCTGCTACCAGCGGACGAATGCTTGTGGGGCGACGAAGTGGCCGCAGAAGAAGGCTGGACGCGCGAACAGAATTGGTGGTACTTCGGCATCCCCAGCAATGCAGGCAATGCGTTAAGAACGGACCTCATTGCAGAATGAAATTCGGCTAATGAGCACTTCTTGCTTTCACTGTGGCCAAAAAATTGAGACAATCCCGACTGCGGCAAACCAAGCGCATCACGCGCCTAACAATTCTTCATTACGCGAGAGGTAGCTATGACAGAGAGTAATCAATTATCCAGCATTATCAACTCCGTTCGTCGTCGTCGTGGCTTGGTAACGGTTTTTCAGGGCGCTGCGATTACTATTGCCGCCGCCGCCGCGCTGCTGCTGACGCTTAGCTATACCGCCTATCGCTTTCGTTATAGCAGCGGTACGCTGATTTCGCTCCGCCTCGTGGCGCTGTTGGGATTGGGGGCCGCGCTTTACTTCTTTTTGATTCGCCCGCTACGCCACAAGGTTTCGGACAATCAAGTAGCGCGCTTGATTGAAGAGAGGCACACGGGCTTGGAAGATCGCTTGATTACTGCTGTGGAGTTTGAGAATCAAAAGCAACAGCCTGTCATTGCGCGCTTGATTGATGACGCGAATCAGAAAGCCGCAGAAATCCAGCCGCACGAAGTTGTGCCGCGCAAACGCCTCTTCGGCTATGGCGGTATTGTTGTCGCCACGGTCGCTTTGTTCCTGGGCGCGGTACTCTTTGGGCCAAAACAAATCTCCAGCGGCTTAACGCATTTGCTCGCGCCAGTCAGCGCCGAAAGTTTGCTCTCGCCCAACGCGATGCGTATTACGGTCAAGCCGGGAACCGCGCGCGTGCCGAAAGGTTCCGATCAACAATTCATCGCCTCACTTGTCAACTTCACGCCGGAAAGCCTGGGCAATGTAACGTTTTATTATCGCAAGGCCGGTTCGGACGATCAGTGGGTTGGGCAGGTGATGGAAGCGGCGAAAAACAAAAACGACTATCAATATTTTATCTTCAACGTGCAGGACACGATTGAGTATTTCGTCGAATCCGGCACTGTCAAATCCGATGTCTTCAAACTCGACGTGGCCGATTTGCCGTTCGTCAAGCGCCTGGACGTGACGCTTGATTATCCGGCCTACACTGGTATGCCGAGCAAGACGCAAGAAGACAGCGGTGACATTGCCGCGCTAAAAGGAACCGTCGCCACCATCAAAGCGGTTATTTCCGCCAAAGCGAAAGCCGCATTTATTGTGATGAAAGACGGCAAGAAGATTGAAATGAAGCCGTCTGAGCAACGCCTGGAAAGCGGCGAGATTGAACCCTTCTTCACTGGCTCGCTGACTGTCACCGAAAACACCAGCTATCATATCGAACTCACCAGCGTGGACGGTGATGTGTACAATGGCTCGAACGAACATGACATTACGATCCTCGAAGACGAGCCGCCGACCGTCATCTTTGAAAAACCCGGACGTGACACGAAGGCGACGAACATCGAGGAAATCTTCACGCAAGCCAAAGCCGAAGATGATTACGGCGTGCAGTCGTTAGAGTTGTATTACTCGGTCAACGGCGGCGAAGAGAAGAAGGTCGCCTTGCAGAATTTGCAACGTGATGCCGCGAAATCGCTCTCTGGTTCGCACACCTTCTTCCTCGAAGAATTCGGCCTGAAGCCGGGCGATTTCCTTTCGTACTACGCCAAAGCACGTGACGCGAGCAACGAAACGACGAGCGACATTTACTTCATCGAAGTCAAACCGTTCGAGAAAGAATTCCGGCAAGGGCAACAGCAACAAGGCCAGGGGCAAGGGCAAGGCGGCGAACAGGAACAAGCTTTGCCGCGTCGTCAGAAAGACATTATCGCCGCAACCTTCCGCATCAACCGCGAAGAAGCGCGCTACACGCCCGAAGAGAAAAAAGAGAACTACAACACGGTTTCGCTCGCACAGGATAAATTGCGCGAAGATGCCAACGGATTGATTGATCGCATCAAGCGACGTTTGGGGGAAGGCGGCGCACAAGGCACTGCCCAACAATTCACGCAGTTGGTAGAAAACCTGAAAACAGCCGTGAAAGAAATGGAAGGCGCGTCGAACGAACTCAAAGCGCAGCGCGGTCAGCAAGCGTTACCGTTTGAGCAACGCGCGCTGCAACAACTGCTGCGTGCCGATGCAATCTTCCGCGAAATCCAGGTGAACATGTCGCAAAGCCAGGGGCAGGGACAAGGCCAGCAAAGTCAGCAAGCCGAAGAACTCGCCGATTTGTTTGAGCTTGAACTCGACAAGATGAAGAATCAGTACGAGACGCTCAAGCGCGAAGAGAAGCAACAAGGCCAGCAACAAGACGATGAAACCAAACGCAAGCTGGAAGAACTCGCCCGTCGTCAGCAAAAAGAACTGGAACAGCAGCAACGCCGCGCCCAGCAAGCCCGCAATCAACAGGGCGGTGGCGGCGGTAGTTCGCGGCAACAGCAAGAGTTGATCGAAGAGGCGAAGAAGCAAGCGCGCGAACTAGAAAAATTGTCACGCGAGCGTCGCGATCCCCAATTGCAGCGGCAAGCGGATGAATTAAAGAAGGCGGCAGAGGAGATGCAAAAGGCGCAGGCGGCAGCAAATAATAACAACGCACAGGAATCTTCCTCCTCAATGCAACGCGCGATGGAAAGCTTGCAACGCGCCCAGCAAATGCAGCAGCAAAATCAGCGCGGGCAGAGCGGCAACTCCGTTTCGGATTTGAAGAATCGAGCGGCGGGTGCGGCGCAAAAACAACAGGACATCCAAAAGCAATTGGATGACTTGATCCGCAAGCAAAACGATCCGTCATCGCAGGAATCCAAGCAGCGTTTGATGGAAAAGAAGAATGAGTTGGCGAACGAAGTCAACAACCTCGAACGCGAGATGGATCAAACCGCGCGTGGCATGAGCGGCGAGCAGCAAAAAGCCGCCGAGCAATTGCGCTCTGCCGCTTCTGGCTTGCGTAACAATCAAGTCGCCAATCGGATTCGCCGCAACAACCAGAACATCGCGGGCAATCAATTGGAACCAGCTCGTCAAGGCGAACAAGTGATTCAGCAAAACCTGAACGATTTAGTCAATCAATTGCAATCCGCCGATCAATCCGCCAAGCAGGCCACGAAGAACAACAAAGGCCCTGGCGGCGAAACCGAAGAGGCATTGGATAAAACTCGGCAATTGGCCGACAACCTGGAATCACTAAAACGCCGCCTGGAAAACGGGACGGGGAGACAGGGTGACAAAGGGAAACAGGGAGACAAGGGGAAACAGCAAGGCCAGCAAGGACAACAAGGACAAGAGGGTAAGCAAGGACAGCAAGGACAGCAAGGACAACAAGGACAACAAGGACAACAAGGACAGCAGGGACAGCAACAGGCGCGTAATAATCAACAACAAGGCCAACAAGGCCAGCAGGGTAAACAGGGGCAACAAGGGCAACAAGGGCAACAGGGTAAGCAAGGTCAGCAGGGACAACAGGGGCAGCAAGGTCAGCAAGGTCAGCAGGGCCAGCAGGGCCAACAGGGCCAACAGGGCCAACAGGGCCAGCAAGGCCAGCAAGGACAAGGCGGACAAGGCGGACAACAGGGACAACAAGCGCAGGGTGGTCAGCAAGGTGGTCAGCAGAGCGGGCCATCGCAAGGTGGTCAGCGTTCGCAAGGTGACTTCAATTCTACCCCGCAAGGCCCGCAATCTGGTGGTGGTCGTCCGATGGGCGGAGATCGTCAGTTAGGTTCCGAATTGCGCGAACGCCTGCGTGAAGCCCAAGACCTGCGCCAGCAACTTGCCCGACAAGGCAAAGGCGGCGAATTAACAAAGGCCCTGGATCAAGCTATTCAGGAAATGGCACGCCTGCAAAATCAAATGTTTGCTGATGATCAGGCGACCGCGCAACGCCTGAAAGCCGAAGTCATCGAACCGCTACGCGAAATCGAACTCGAACTCAGCAAGCGCCTGCAAGCGAAACTCGGCAAAGGCAACCTGCGTTTGGCGGACGAAGGCGCAGCGCCCGAACGCTATCGCAAGCTCGTGGACGAGTATTACAAGAAGCTGTCGCAGCGCAATTCCCTGGTGCCGGAAAAATAGAGAACTGATTGAGCGTAAGTAATGACGGCCTTGCCAAAATACAAATACTCTTTGGAAGAATACCTTGAGATAGACGCCAAGGCAGAAGCTCGTCTCGAATATTGGGATGGTGAAATCTTTGATATGAGCGGCGTGAGCAATGAACACGATCAGATTGAAGGAAATGTGTTTCTGTATTTGAAGCTGCGCACAAAAGAGCAAGGCTGTCGTACCTTTACCGCCAACATGCGAATACGCGTCCCCAGTATGCCGCCGTACCGTTATGGTGATGTGTCCGCACTTTGTGGCCAGCCTCAGTTTGTGACAGTCGGCGGTGTAGATGTCTTAACCAATCCTGCGCTGATCATCGAAGTGCTGTCTGATTCGACGGAATCGTATGATCGCGGCGACAAGTTCACGCACTACAAATCCATTTCGAGCTTTTGCGAATACCTGCTGATCGCGCAGCATCGCCCGCATGTATCGCAATATATTCGACAGAGCGATGGATCGTGGCTTCAGTATGAATATAACGATCTGGCTGATGCGGTGAAACTCACGTCGGTCGGTTGTGCCTTGGCGCTAGGAGAAATTTACGAAAACGTTTCATTCGACGAATCCGCTCAGAATCCGCATCTGCGACCACTCGAATAAATCACAATTAGGAGACCCACATGGCAGCCACGAAAGAGTACGCTGGAAAAATACTTATCAGTGTGACCGATGGCAAACATCTCGGCGAAGTCAAAGATGTGTACTTCGATCCCGAAGTCACAAAAGTCACTGCCGCACATCTCGGCAAATCCGGCATCATCAATCGCAAATCGTTGCTGGTCGAGTTATCGCATGTCAAGCTTTTGGGGCTGGATGCCTGGCTGGTGGATGGCTCCGACATCGTTATCGCCAAAGATGATGTGCAAGGCGCGGAGAGCTATGTGATGGGTGATGCGCTGCGAGGCCGCGAAATTGAAACCGATGGCGGCACGAAAATCGGTACCCTCGGCGACATCCTCGTAGATGCACAAAATGCCGTTGTTGGCTTTGCCCTCAGCAAGGTGCATGTCCAAGGGCCGTTAGCCGAAGCCAAAGCCATTGCTCGCGCCGCGATCACGAATCTCGGCAGCGATAAAGAACCGATGATTACCATCCTTGCCCAGGCCGAGCAGTTGAAGGTGCTTGGGGCCTAAGCCAATGTTCACGCCGGACAAACTGCAACAACACATCGTCGCTAATATCCGTGAATTTGTCGCCCGCCACGTCCTACCTGTCGCCGCAGAACTGGAACATCGCGACGAATATCCGCACGAAATCGTCGCCGGGATGAAAGACCTTGGTTTGTTCGGCTGCAACGTGCCCGAAGAATTCGGCGGCCTCGGCCTGAGCTACACGACGTTTGCGATGATTATCGAAGAGTTGTCGCGCGGCTGGATGAGCCTTGTCGGCCCGATTGGCACGCATTCCGTGATCTGCGACATTATTAACCGCTTCGGCACTGACGAACAAAAGCAGCAATACTTGCCCGGCTTAGCCAGCGGCGAACGACGTGGCGGCTTGGCATTGTCGGAAAGCGATGCCGGAACAGATGTGCAGCGCCTGCGGACAACTGCCACACGCGTCGCAGGCGGCTACGTCATCAACGGCTCGAAGATGTGGATCACGAACGGGCGCTATGGCGATACATTCGTCCTCGCCGCCAAAACCGTTCCCAACGCCGACCCGCCATACAAAGGCATCTCGGCCTTCATCATCGAAAAAGGAGAAGGCTTTCACGTGGCGCGCGACATTGACAAGCTCGGCTATCGCGGCGTCGAGACGTGCGAATTGTATTTCGACAACTTCTTCGTGCCGGAAGCAAATCTGCTCGGCGGCCTTGAAAACAAAGGCTTCAAGCACATCATGACCGGCCTCGAAAGCGAACGCATCAATGTCGCCGCGCGCGGTGTCGGCTTGGCACGCGCTGCCTTTGAAGACGCAATTCAATACGCCCAACAACGCGAAACCTTTGGCAAACCCATTTGCGAGCATCAGACGATTCAAATCATGCTGGCCGAAATGGGCACAAAGATCGAAGCCGCGCGCCTGCTGACGTATTCTGCCGCCGAAAAGAAAGATCGCGGTGAACGCTGTGATCTGGAAGCGGGCATGGCCAAACTCTTCGCCACCGAAACCGCACAGGAAGTCGCCTGGACCGCGATGCGCGTCCACGGCGGCGCAGGGTATTCCAAAGACTTGAATGTCGAGCGATATTACCGCGATGCGCCACTGCTCGTGATTGGCGGCGGGACGAATGAGTTGCAGCGGCTGATTATTGCGAAAGGATTATTGGCGAAGTATCCTGTCAAGTGAGCTACAGATTGGTCTGTCATAGATAGATAAATTGCTTCCCGCATTAGAGAAAAAGCGAGTAGCAATTTAAGTCTGCGGTAGCAGGCGAGCGCATAAAGCTTGTTCTTACCCAAATCTTTGTACGATCTTAGTCCGCGAAGGCGGACGATAGCATATAGCCTGGGGTGAAGGCATTAGCCGCAACCCCAGGAATGCGTCAAATGGATTCCCAAGCCCAAGAAGTGGGCGACGGACATTGGTTAGTTGGCGGCAACAGGCTACCGCCCGTCTTCGCGGGCTGAGGTGTAAATGGCGCGTTTTCCCTGGGGTTTTGCGCCTTCGCGCTACACCCCAGGCTGTACGCTGCCGCCCGCCTTCGCGGGCTGAAACGCAATGACGCATTTCGTGCAAAGATTTGGGTAAGAACAAGAGCCTAACGCCTGGGGGGCAGCGCCTGTGACGCGCAATCCTAGATTATCACGTCACCAACAACACCAGCCTGCGCGAGCAGGCGACAGCCATTCAGAGGGAAGCCATGTCATCGTCTTATACGAATCTGATTTACCACATCATTTTCTCAACCAAAGATCGCCGACCACTCATCACTGAGGCGTATCAAGAAAGGCTCTACGATTACATCGGCGGCACGATTCGCGGGCTGGGCGGGATTTCGTTGGCGCTCAACGGCACAGAGGATCACCTTCATTTGCTGGCAAAGTTGCGACCGGATAAGTCTGTGTCCGATGTGCTGCGTGACCTCAAGGCGAACGCGAGCGGCTGGATGCATGACGTTTTTCCTGCGCTGGGAGATTTCTCGTGGCAACGCGGCTATGGCGCATTCACGGTCAGTCAATCGCAGATTGAGAGCGTGCGGGATTACATTGCAGGCCAGCAAGAGCATCATCGCAAGCAATCGTTTCGCGCCGAATTCATTGGGTTTTTGCGAGTCAATGGCGTTGAATATGATGAACGATACATTTGATGCTCAAGCACCAAATCTAGACAATGCTCCAACTGCCAGTAAAGGGGATTGTTCCAACCCCCAAAGTGGGTGCCAGCAGGGTGAATTGCTCCCAACCCGCGAAGTGGGTGCCAGCATAAAGCCTGGGGTGGAGCGCGGTAGCGCGTAACCCCAGAAAGTGCGCCCACGATTAAACAAGCTCGCAGAGCGAGCGACAGCGTGTACAATACGCCACGATTGAAAACAAAGGGCTGCCGCCCGTTTCACGGGCTACGTGATTAACCGCAAGCCTACCTGGGGTTACGCGCATTTGCGCTTCACCCCAGGCTTTACGCTCTCGCCTGCTCTCGCAGGCTGAAATCGTTCATCCATGCCCCAATTGCCAACATGAACCCACTTGAAAAATACCTGCGCGACCTGCGTGACATTCGCTCCACCGGCTCAGCCGTCAAAGAAACTTCGTACTATCCGGCGCTTGTCGGGCTGCTGAACGAAATCGGCAAAACGCTCAAGCCAAAAGTGCGTTGCGTGCTGACGCCGAAAAATCAGGGCGCGGGCATTCCTGACATTGGGCTGTTCGTTTCGCGGCAACGCTTCGACGAAACCGAAGCCTTTATCAATCTGTTGCCCGAACGCGGCGTGTTGGAAGTGAAGGGCACGAAAGACGATGTTGCGAAAATTGCCAAGACCGATCAAGTCGCTAAATATCTGCAACGCTACGGGCAAGTGTTGGTGACGAATTACCGCGACTTTTTGTTGGTCAGCAAAGAGGCGGGTGAGTTGGAAGCGTATCGGCTGGCGGACAGCGAGGCCGCGTTCTGGCAGGCTGCTGCGAATCCTGACCGCGACACTGCAATCCACGGCGAACGCTTTGTCGAATACCTCAAGCGCGTGTTGCTTTCCAATGCGCCGCTCGAAGCTCCGGCGGATGTCGCGTGGTTTCTCGCCTCATACGCGCGTGATGCCAAAGCGCGCGTGGAAGCTGCCGGACAGGTTGCGCTGGATTCGATTCGCAAGGCGCTCGAAGAAGCGCTTGGCATTCAGTTCAAAGATGAGAAGGGCGAGCATTTCTTTCGCTCGACGCTCGTGCAGACGCTCTTTTATGGCGTCTTTTCGGCGTGGGTGTTGTGGCACAAACAGGCGAAGAAACCGAATGAGCAATTCGATTGGCGGTTGGCGTCGCATTACTTGCGCGTGCCGATTTTGCGCAAGCTCTTTCACGAAGTTTCCGAGCCGGGACAGCTTGAACGCCTGAATCTGCCCGAAGTGCTGGATTGGACGGCAGCCGCGCTCAATCGCGTCAATCGCGCCGAATTCTTCAGCCGCTTTGAAGCCGAACACGCGGTGCAATATTTCTACGAACCGTTTCTGGAAGCCTTCGATCCTGAATTGCGCAAACAATTGGGCGTCTGGTACACGCCGAGCGAGATCGTCGAATACATGGTCGCGCGCGTAGACACCGTGCTGCGCGAAGAATTGCATCTGGCTGACGGTTTGGCCGACCCGAATGTGTACGTGCTTGATCCGTGCTGCGGCACGGGCGCGTATCTGGTCGAAGTCCTCAAGCGCATTGACCGCACGCTGAAAGAACGCGGCGAAGAGGCGTTGGCGGCGGAAGAGTTGAAGGCCGCAGCCATGCATCGCGTCTTCGGCTTTGAGATTTTGCCCGCGCCGTTTGTCGTCGCGCATCTGCAAATGGGTTTGCTGCTGCAATCGCTCGGTGCGCCGATGGGCAAAGACGAACGCGCAGGCGTATATCTGACGAACGCTTTGACCGGATGGGAACCGCCCACTGGCCCGAAACAAAGGTTGCTGTATCCAGAGTTGGAAGAAGAGCGCGACGCGGCGGAGAAGGTCAAACGCAACACGCCGATTCTGGTCGTGCTCGGCAATCCGCCGTACTACGGCTTTGCTGGAGTCGCCGTTAGCGAGGAGCGCAGGATTGACCGATGCTTACCGCACAACGAAACGCGCTCCAAAACCGCAAGGCCAGGGCTTAAATGAGCTTTATGTTCGTTTCTTTCGGATGGCAGAGCGGCGTATCACTGAGATGTCAGGCAAAGGAATCGTCTGTTACATCTCGAATTATTCATGGCTTGATGGCTCGTCCCATCCGGGAATGCGCGAACGCTTTCTGGACGAGTTCGACAACATTTGGATTGATTGCTCTGAACGGCGACAAGTTCAGGACTGGCAAGCTGACGCCTGAAGGGTAACCCTGATCCAAGTGTTTCAGCAGTCAAGTACAACGCCAGGAATTCAGCTTGGCACAGCTATCGCATTGCTTCGTCGAGAAAGGAGAAGCACGAAGCCAGTCGAAGCCATCCGCTTTCGCCATCTGGGGATAAAGCGCGCAACGCGACGCGCCGCTTGCTTGCAAGCTCTTGAATCATTCAGAACGATGCGACACTGCCGTTGCGAGCCGTCGCTGCATCTTGGCTTGCCGTTCATGCCGATCGACGAGCGTGAAGTGTCAATATCTGTCTTGGCCGCTGTTGCCTGAACTCTTTCCTGCTTCATTCCCTGGCGTCCAAACCAGCCGTGATGATGTCGTTGTTGATATTGACCGTGAACGTTTGTTGCAACGAATGCAGCAATATTTTGATCCGAAGATAAGTCACGAAGAAATGAAACGGATTGCACCGGGAGCAATGGAAACGACAGCACATTTTGATGCGATGGTCGCACGTGACCATCTTCGCCAACGAGGTTTTCTATCAACAAACATCTTTCGATTCTGTTATCGCCCTTTTGATACACGCTGGCTTTATTGGGAACCTGAAACGAAACTACTAGATCGGAATCGAGTAGAATATGTCCCACATGTTAGCGAGGGAAATTTTTGGATTGCCGCAACACAGCGAGTTCGCAAGGGATTTGAGCCTCCCTTAATTGCCGTAAAGTTAGGTTGCCGACACATCATCGAAAGCGGCGCAAATTTCTTCCCATTATTTCTCAAGCCCGAACAAAAGCAACATTCGCTTTTCGATCAACTGTCAGACAATGAAACCAAACCGAACAGCAGCGAACAAGCATTGGCATATTTGGGAACGCAACATGATTCCGCCTCATTATTTTTTCACGCGGTAGCAATTTTACACACGCCCGCCTATCGCACTGAAAACGCCGGAGCCTTGCGCCAGGATTGGCCGCGCATTCCGCTGCCCGCGAGCAAAGACTTGCTGCTGGCGTCGGCAGCGTTGGGGCGCAACGTTGCGGCGCTGCTCGACACCGAAACCGCTGTCGTAGGCGTGACTACGGGCGCGATCCGCGCGGAATTGAAAGTCATCGGCGCAGCGGCTACGGCGGACGGCAAACCACTGAACCGCGAGGCGGGCGATTTCGCGGTGACTGCCGGTTGGGGACACGGCGGCAAAGGCGGCATCACGATGCCCGGCAAAGGCAAGCTCGTCACGCGCGCTTACACCGAAGCCGAACGCGCTGCGCTCGCAGCAAGCGAATTGGGGCCGGAACTCGCGCTCGCGCATTTGGGCGCAGAGACTTGCGACGTGTACCTGAACGGCAATGCGTATTGGCGCGGCGTGCCGTTGCGGGTTTGGGAATACACCATCGGCGGCTATCAGGTGATGAAGAAATGGCTCAGCTACCGCGAACAGGATTTGCTGGGGCGGGCGTTGACGCTGGACGAAGTACGCGAAGTGACGAATATGGCGCGGCGCATCGCAGCGATTCTGTTGCTGGAACCCGCGTTGGACGCAAATTATGGCGCGGTGAAAGCGGATTGCTACGATTGGCAGGCTATAACTTAGTGTTTAGCGCAGCAATTGAAACTTTGCCGCGCAGCCTCTAATATTCATCCTTACTTATTCCAATCTTTCCTAATCAGTTTCAGGAGTTCCTATGGTTGCCAGTAATAAAAAGCCTACAACAAATTATTTAGTCGGTGATGAAATTTCATACGCGACAGGTTCCGGGATGCACTACGGCGAAGTGGCGCGCTTGCTCGAAGGCGGGCAGGCGATTGAGATTTTGTTTGAAGACGGGCGGCGCGAAATCAAAAAGGCACGCGATGGTTCTGTGCGCTTGTTGCGTCGTGCTTCCGGTGCCAGCGAACTGGAAGAAAAGAATCGAGATCGGAAGCGCGGCTTCGATGAGGAAATCCGCGCCGTGATGAAGAGCGACATCAAGCGGTGAATGGTGCCGGAGATGAGGAGTAGGGAAGAAAGGAAGTAGGGAGCAACAACCTCCCTCGTTCCCCATCTCCCCCACTCCCGTTCTTTTTCTGGCTTTTAAGTTGCTGCCGACCAGTTCTACGGCTATGCTTGTCTGGCCCCCGCACCAGTTGTTCTTGGAGGTCATCATGAAAAATTGCGTATCGGTATTGCTTCTTGCTTTGTTCAGCCTCGCCGCCTTGGCACAAAATCCTGCTAGCCCGCCGGAGGCGAACGAACGCGAACCGCGTGATAAAAATAATCTGCTTGTCGTTGAAGGCGCGATGGGGAAGCTGACGTTGCAAACGGCGTTGAGTACCAAAATCAACGAAGTCGGCGATGAAGTGTTGGCGGTGTTGTATGAACCGGTGCGAGCGGAAGACGGGCGCGTGGCAATTCCTCGTGGTACGCAATTTATTGGCAAAGTCAGTCAGGTCCAGCGCGCGAAAAAGGGACAGAAAGAATCGTCACTCAAGATCACCTTTGAAACGATGCTGATGCCCTACGGTGCTGAGAAAGTAGCGGTGACAGTGTTGGCGATAGACGATTATGCCAATGACGAAAAATACAAGTCTAAAGACGGCGAAGGCAAAGTGGGCGGTGGTCGTTCCGGCGGACGGACGACGCGCAATGCCGGGACGGGCGCAGGCATCGGCACGCTCGGCGGCATCTTCGGCGGCCTGGGCGGGATGGCGATTGGTGCAGGCGTCAGGCGCGATAGCAGGCGTCTTAATGACCAAAGGCAATGACCTGAAATTAGATCAAGGAACAGTATTACGCGTGCGCTTTGAGCGCGAATTGAAGTTGCCCGCTTTTGATGAAGACAATCGCGGCCTCAAACGAATTGAGAATAAATAGTCATTGGTCACTTGTCATTCGTCATTTGCCTCTGGTTCATTGCCAGCAAGCAATCAATGGCTAATAACAAGTGACGAATGACGAATGACGAATGACCAATGAGAATTGCCCTGGATGCCATCCCCCTTGTTGCGAACAAAACCGGGGTTGGTCACTACACTGATGCGCTGGCCGAATGGCTGGCGCGCACTCATCACGATCATCAATACGAATTAGTTTCTCCGTTTGATTTTCACTTTCCCAACGGGCATCAACCGCCAGCGAATTTGCACAAACGCTTTACGCCGGTGCATCCGCTCTTGCGCAAGTGGTGGTTAGTCGGCTTGCCTACGCTGCTGCGCCTCTCTCCTTTTGATCTCTTTCACGGGACGAATTATTGCATTCCGGTCTTTGCGCCTTGCCCGACGGTCGTGACGATTCACGACCTGTCGTTATACGCGCAAACCACCACGCACGAAGCAAATAACGTTACGCGGGGCAAGCGGCGGATTCCGATTATGGCGCGGCGCGCGGATATGATTATTGCGCCGAGTGAAGCCACGAAGCGTGAAATCGAGCATTATCTGCGCATTCCGGCGGAGCGCATTCGCGTGGTGTACGAAGCGGCGCGTCCGAAAATGCAGCCGTTGCCGCCCGCAGATTGCGCTGCCGTTTTGCAAAAGCATGGCATTGATCGCCCGTATTTGCTCTACACCGGCACGATTGAGCCGCGCAAAAATCTGCTCAAGCTGCTGCGGGCGTACAGTGAAATCATACATACGACAGAACATCGCCTGAAGCTGGTGTTATGCGGCGGGCGGGGCTGGTTAGATAACGAAATCTTTGATCTGGTCACGGCCTTGAACTTGCAAGAGATGGTGCAATTTACGGGCTATGTGGAAGATGAAGATTTGCCGGCCTTATATTCAGCTTGCGAGGTTTTTGTTTATCCATCGTTGTACGAAGGCTTTGGGTTGCCGCCGCTTGAAGCCATGGCGTGCGGCGCGCCCGTTGTAACAAGCAATACGTCGAGTTTGCCGGAAGTCGTTGGCAATGCAGGCGTAATGGTGAGTCCGCATGAAGCATCGGAACTGGCGCAGGCGTTAGTAAACTTACTCAATGATCCGGCTCAGCGCGGACACTTACGACAAGCTGGATTGGCGCGTGCGCAATTATTTTCCTGGGAACGCGCCGCCCATGAAACGCAAGCGGTTTACGATCAGGTCTTTCAGGATTGGATAAAGAGAAAAAAGTGATTTTGTCATTGGTCATTTGCTATTGGTCTTTGGTTGTTGATTGTTTACTTACAATTCACCAGTGACGAATGACGAGTGACAACGAACGTATGAAAATTTTCTTCCGCAACTTAGGGCAACTCTTCAAGCAAGATCAATCACAACTCACGAAAACGCACGCGCAGCAGTTCGATCATTCCGGCGAACGCCTGGATCGTGCTGAGCAGCGTCTGGACGTGGCCGAGCCGCGCCTAGGCGCCACTGAAGAGCGGCTGGATGCCGTTGAGGGACAGGTGGGAAATGTTGCCGAAGATTTGCGCGTCGTTCGGCAAGTGATGGAAGAGCGTCTGGAGAGTCTGGCGGAGTTGCTACACCAACGATTGGAAGAACAGGTTACGGTATTTAGTACGCGGATCGAAGAGCGCTTCACCGCCTTTGAGCAGTTGACCGAAACGCGGATAAATACCCTTGAGGCACGGCTGGATGTAGTCGAAGTAAAGATGGAGGAGAAGATAACCGCCCTCACCGCGCAAGTGGGGCAACGGGCGCGCGATTTTGAGGATTCTCTGCACGAGCGGTTTCAGCAACTGGATTCCGCCGTAGATGAGCGGCTGACAAACCAGGAAGGCGCGACCACCGAGCGGCTGAACAACTATGAGGCAGCCGTTGATGCCAGAACCCAGGAGTATGCCAATGCCGTTGATACGCGCATAGAAGAGCGCCTGCGCCATATCGAATTACGTGCGGATGAACGCACCGAGCAGTTGACCGAATCGGTCCATCAAACGTTCGAGCAACGCGCCAGAGCGTTGGATATGCGGATGGATGATCGGCTCGGTCATCTGGAACGCAACCTTGACCAACGGATGAGCAATTTCGAGAAGGGCATAGATCAGCGGCTGTATACGCGTGAAAAGTACACGGACGAACAGATGGTCAAGCATAGCCAGGATGTGGTGGCGCGCACCGATGTCTTGTTGCAACAATCCGAACAGCGCATTGATAAATTGCGCCGCGCAATCCGCCTGATCTTAGCGGCGGAAAAGTCCGAGCAAGGCAGGAAGGAAAATCTTGCTGCGTTCGACCAACTCACGGCACCGCGCAGTCGGGCAAGTGAGGGGGGGCTGGCGCGGAGACTCTGTTGCAGCAACATCCGCAGGCCGCGAAAGCGCTGTATCAGGAAATTGTC
The DNA here is from genome assembly GCA_963794955.1 of uncultured Acidobacteriota bacterium. Classification (GTDB taxonomy): domain Bacteria; phylum Acidobacteriota; class Blastocatellia; order RBC074; family RBC074; genus JAFDVL01. The sequence continues at coordinate 440,225 of CAWCGF010000002.1, read as the reverse complement.
GAATGGAAGCAGACAGCGACTGAGGCGTTGCAGCAATTCACGGCAGATGAACAGGAAATCGTGGATTACATCTTGAGCTTTTCGCCGCAGGATCAGCCGGATGCCACGCATTACGCGCGCCAACATCTGCGCCGCTTTATCACGACCTTACAGCGTGTTCCGCCGCCACGCAGTACTGCGGCGCGGGCCTTGGAATTAGGCAGCGAAATCCACTTTACGCCGGCGCTCAAAAAGTTCGGCGGTTACAGTAAAATCGCGTGCGCCAATTGGTCTGAATTGGATTCCGGCTTAACCGAACAAATCACGCTTAAACAGCGTCACGGGGCCGAGTCGCTGTCGTTTGAACTCAATAATTTCAATGCCGAACGCGACCGCTTTCCCTATCCCGACGGGCATTTTTCGCTCGTGCTTTGTTGCGAGATGTTGGAGCACCTGGCGCATGATCCAATGCACACTTTGTGGGAGTGCAATCGTGTGTTGGAGAAGGATGGCTTTCTGCTCTTGACGACCCCGAATCTGGCCAGCGCGCGTTCACTGGAAGGCGTTTTGCTTTCGTGCCAGCCGTATTTGCTTTCGCAATACAACCTGCAAAACAGCGGGGGCCAGCATCACCGCGAATATACGCCAAATGAGGTGCGGGATAGTCTGGTAGCTGCGGGCTTTACCGTAGTTGCGTTGGAAACGGATGATGTGTGGGCGAAATCCAATCCGGCTATTTTGCAGTTGCTCCGGCAATTGAATTTTGCGACTGATCTGCGCGGCGACAATATTTTTGCGCTGGCACGCAAGACTGGTGCGCCCGTCGAACGCTACCCGGAATGGCTGTATACTGCAACACTGATGGCACAGGCGGAAGCGACGAGCATTCCTGAAGCAAGAAACAAAGGGGAAAAGAAAAAATGACCGCGCCGCTCTTCACTCCGCTCTCTTCCTATCGTGAATATCCACCGGAAGAGATGCTGCAACGCAGCACGGACTTTCGCACCGAGATGCAGCGGCGGCGCACGGTGCGACAATTTTCCGCGCGCCCGGTACCGCAGGGAATTCTGAACGAAGCACTCCTGGCGGCGGGCACGGCTCCGAGTGGCGCGAATCTTCAGCCCTGGCATTTCGTTGTCATCACTGACCCGGCTCGGAAACAGGAAATTCGCCGCGCCGCCGAACAAGAAGAGCACGAGTTTTATCACACCCGCGCGCCGCAGGAATGGCTTGAGGCGTTAGCGCCCTTGGGCACGGATGAAAACAAACCCTTTCTGGAAATCGCGCCGTACCTGATTGCGATTTTCGCACAGAGCTATTCGTTGTTGCCCGATGGCCGCAAGGTTAAAAATTACTATGTGACAGAATCTGTGGGTATTGCCACCGGCATTTTGATCACAGCCTTGCACACAGCGGGACTCGTAACACTCACGCACACGCCAAGTCCGATGAGCTTTCTGAACCGTATTTGCGAGCGTCCGGCGCAGGAGAAGCCTTTCCTCCTGCTCGTTGTTGGCTATCCGGCTGATGATGCGGAGGTTCCTGCCATCTCGAAAAAATCCCTGACAGACACGACAACTTTTTTGTAAATCGTAACCTCTAACAGAACCGAAACCAGTTTGTAGACGTAATTTTCACAGAGGCGTAATGAGATTGAGACAACTACGGAATAGAGTGACGCCGCTCCGGGATGATACTACTGAGAAAGAGGTAACGTTTATGACCGTCGCAGGAATGATTTTATGTAGCGTGTTTTTAGCTGCCGTTTGGAGTTCCGAGATTCAAGTCCGGGTGAGCAATTGGCGTTCGCGTCGCTGAGCAAAAGGCGCTACGAATTCTCTCGCCGTACGGTGGATGGATTCGGTGCTTTTGGGTTTCCCTCCTGGATTGCCTGGCGCTTCCGCCTACAACCCCTTCCCCCCATTTTACTTTCCAAACAAAACTCGCAATCGTTAGCATTGTCTCAGCGTTAGCTCAAACCGTTCCGGTTACTTGCTTGAGTAGTTTGAAGAAGGCTTGCTTGCGTTCTGTATTGATGCCCCAATTCACGGGCGGACATTGATAGCCGTCGTTGTAATCGCTCGCGCCGGGATCGAAGTAGCCCCACGAAGCGTACGCGCCCACAGCCTTCAGAAAATTATTGGTCGGCTTGTCGAAAGCGAAATGGTCATCTTCGTTGAAGAGAATCGGCATCGGGCGATAGGCCGGATCGCGGCGCGTGATGGCGACCATTTCAGCAATACGATTGGGGTCAGTCACGCCATTGCCGTGGATTAACAAAAAGTCCGAAACCTGGACCACATTCGTTGTCGGAATCGCATTGCCGCCATAGCTTGTCCCGACCAGCAAGCGGTGCCCTTTGCCAGCGGTTTCCTTGACAAGGTTAATGAGTTCGTGGATGCGGCCTTCTTTGAGAATCGCGTGATCATACGCCTTGATGTTGCATTCGTTATTCACCTCAATCAGCACATTGCGCCAGCCTTTTTTCAGCAACCAGTTCGTCGCGTTGACGACGGCGCGTTTGACTGCCGCTTCGTCCTGCAAGCGTTGATCCTGTCCGAAATAAAAGTAGCCGAGTATCACGACCATCCCCAATTGATCGGCGCGCTTGATAATGCGTTCCAATCGTTGGAGATAATCGGCGCGCAACGAACCATCGGCTTCAAATGCGCTGTTATGCCAGGGCTGGTCTTTGGAATAGCCTTGCGGGCTGCCGCCTTGTAGGTTGATCGTGAAGGCCAGCAAGCCGTGCTTGCGCCATTCCGGCATCGCGGCGATAAATTCGCGCGTGTTGCGCTCGGCATCCCATTTGCCGGTGTCGGGATACCGCCAGCGACTTTGCGTCTCCGGGTTGCGGTCGTCGTAAATGCCCTGCACCATCCGCGAGTTCATCAACAGGCCTTCGATCCTCATGCCTTGATAGCTGCGGCCTTCGTAGGTCGGACGACCGTTGATGAAGAAGCGATCTCCCTGAATAGAGACCGTGGTTTTGGGCGCAGCGCCAAAGCTCTGCCGGGCTGCGAGCGTGAGTGCGGGCACAGTAATCAGAAAATCTCTACGTTTCATTGAGCCTCCCTATCGCCTGCGTAATTAAGTCGCCCATTTGTTGGGTCGTAAGCGCGGTGGCGGGCGGAGCCGCCAGATCACGCGTGCGGTTTTCGGGCGCGCTGAACACCTGCTCAACGGCGCGATGAATCAGCGCCGCGCCGCGTTTCGCCTCATCGTGGTCGAACCATTCCAGCATCATCGCCACGGAAAGAATCGTCGCCGTCGGGTTTGCCATTCCTTGCCCCGCGATGTCGGGCGCGGAACCATGCGAAGGCTGAAAGACCGCATACTTGTCGCCGATGTCTGCCGACGGTGCCATCCCCATCCCGCCGACTAATCCGCCCGTCAAATCCGAAAGAATGTCGCCGAACATGTTTTCCGTGACCATCACATCAAAGCGTTGTGGGTTCTGCACCAGATAAAGCGCGGCGGCATCCACATAGATTCGTTCCGTTCGCACGTCAGGAAACTCGGCGCTGATTTCATCAAAGATGTTGCGAAAGAACGCCATTGAAGGCAGCACATTGGCTTTGTCAATCAGCGAAACCAGGTTGCGCCGTTTGCGGGCTTCACGAAACGCCGCGCGGAATAATCGCTCCGATGTGTAGCGCGTGATCCGCATTACATCCGTCGCTTCGCTCGCACCCGCCGGAGTTTGCTTGAGCCGCGCGGAAAACAACCCTTCCGTGCTTTCGCGCACGATGAGCAAATCAATTTCGCCCGCTCCGTATTTTTTGAGCGGCGTGTCGTTGGCGTGATAAAGCTTAATGGGGCGCAACCCGCAATACAAATCCAGCTTTTCGCGCAGATCAATTTGCGGCGTCATCTCAATGCCACTCGGCCAGCGCACATTCGGCAAGCCCATCGCGCCCAGCAAAATTGCATCGAATTCCTTGAGCGCCTCAAAGGTCGCAGACGGCAGCGGATCGCCGCTTTGTAAATACTCGCCTGCGCCGACCGAAAATTCGCGCAATTCAAATTGCACGCTAGTCAGCTTTGCCTCGACAGTGCGCAGCACCTTGATGCTTTCGGCCACTACGTCAGGGCCGATGCCGTCGCCCGGCAGGACGGCGATACGATAGGTTTGATTGGTCATTTTAGTGTGATCAAGCGGCCTGTGACAGCCGATTCGTAACAGGCGTACATGGCCTGTACAGTTTTCAAATATTCCTCTCCCGCTGTCTCACGCGGCGCTCCATCACGCAAACAGGCGGCATAAAGTTTTGCGCCGCAAAGACGCCGTCTATGATGAGTACTGACAGTTGGCGCGTTTCGCTCAGCGCGCCCAGGCTGACCCTGATGATCAGCCTATCAGTAATAATGTTCGTATCATTTGCGCTCCAGTCCCGTTCGCACGCAGCCTCCTTAATCAGCTTTTACTTTGTCTTTATCTCGATCCCAGAAAATCGGTTTTTTGTACTTCGCGGCCAGGTTCACCATGTGCGCAACGGCGGCGGCACGATGCCCGACGACAGCATTTTCGTAGGGCTGCTGGCGTGTCTTGATCGCGTTGACGAAGTTCTGAATATGCGACACGGCGCTGCCGTACCCGATTTCTTCCCAGCGTTCGGCTCCGGCTAAAAGTTTGGGCGCTTGGCGATTGGGACGTTCAGCCGCAAGGATTTTCGGGTCGTTGTAATACGCCCGCTGCAATTTGCTCGGCCACGAATCCACGATCCAGCCATTGTCATCGGCGCTGCGCGAAGGCGTAAACGTTACGCCTTTGCCGCCGATTTCCAGCGTGCCTTCGGTGCCCATAATCTGGAAGCCGCGTTCATTCGTCGCTTCGTTATTGAAGGTCGCACTGAGATTGACGACGAAGCCTTCGGGATATTGCAGCAAACCGTTGAGTGTGTCGGGCACGTCACGGCTGTCTTTCCAGCGATACAGTTGCCCCATGGCCATCACGGTGTCCGGCGCTTGGGCATTCATAATAAAGTGAATCGTCGTGATCAGATGAACGTACAAATCCGTTGCGATGCCGCCGGAATAATCTTCATAACAGCGCCACCGGAAAAACCGCTCTGGGCTGTAGCCCCTTTGCTGTGAGGTGCCGCGAAACATTTCCCAGTTGACTGTTTCCGGCGAAGCATCGGGCGGGATCGGGTAAATCCACGCGCCGCTGGCCGAGTTGCGATGATTGGTCGCGCGCACCAGCGTGATTTGGCCGAGTTTGCCCGACGCAATGATTTCGCGCGCTTTTTGTTGCGCAGCAGAACTCACACCTTGCGAGCCGACCTGCACAATGCGCCCGGTTTTATTGGCGGCAGCGATCATCTCCAGGCCTTCGTCAATCGTATACGTCAATGGTTTTTCGCAGTACACATCTTTGCCTGCGGCCAGCGCATCCAGTACATGAGTTTTGTGGAGGTGATCCGGCGTGACGACAAAGACGGCATCCACATCTTTAGCCGCAAGCAATTCTTTGTGATTTGGATAAATCTTGGCGCGTCCTCCAGTGCGCTCCAGGGCGCGTTCGAGACGGCCTTTATATGCATCGCAAATTGCCACGACTTCGATGCCCGGCACGCTCTTTGTATCTTCCAACAGTTGATGCGCACGCGCTCCCACACCGATGAAGCCGACGTTAACGCGGCTATTGGCGCTGGAGCTTTGTGCGTTTGTGATAAAGGTGGTGGCGGTGTTGAGCGCCAAGCTGGCAGTCGCAGTTCCGACGGCGCTGTGCTTGATAAACTCTCGACGGTTGAGTTTTTGTTTTTTCATAAGCGAATTCTCCCTTACGTTACAAGACGGTTTGAATTGGTTGGGGCAATTGTAAGCTGTTGCGCTTGAAAGTTGAAATAGTCTTAAGTCTTCGAGCGCGTTCTAATTCATATTTCGGCGATTACTCGTTCGTACATCTGAATATACTGGGGGATGACGCGCTCGGTCGTGAATTCTTCAATCGCTACGGCTCTGGCTCTGCGCCCCATTGCCGTTCGTAAGCTTTCGTTATCGAAGAGTTCGCCCGCGCGCGTCGCCATTGCTTGAATGTCTCCGAACGGGATTAAGTAACCCGTCTCTCCGTCGCGGACGACTTCGGGCAAGCCGCCGACACGCGTAGCAATCACCGGTACTTCACACGCCATCGCTTCGAGTGCGGCCAAGCCGAACGACTCCGTTTCGCTCGTCATCAGAAATACATCCGCGACCGACAAATAATCCGCAATGTTCGGCACCGAGCCAGGGAAGATTACATCGTCCGCCACGCCTAGCTCAGCCGCTAATAACTCTGCTTTTTCGCGTTCCGGCCCATCGCCGCATAACACGAGCCGCACGCACTGCGCGCAGTTAGCACGCAACAACGCGAAGGCGCGGACGCAATCCGTGATGCGTTTGACGGGGCGAAAGTTCGAGACGTGCATTAGCAAATGTTCGTTGTTGGGCGCAAGCTCCTGGCGCAAGGCGTGATTGTCACGGCGATAATAGTGCTTGGCATTGATGAAGTTCGGAATGATCTCGACTTTGTTATACGCGAAGGTGCGACTGGTTTCTTGAGCAAGATACTGGGAAATCGCGGTCACGGCATCAGATTGCTCTATGGAAAACCTGGTCACCGGCAAGAAGCTTTTATGCGCGCCGACCAGTGTGATGTCGGTGCCGTGTAGCGTGGTGACGAAGGGGAGGTAGCGTACAGGCTTATAAATTTCCCGCGCCAGAAAAGCTGCGGTGGCATGCGGCACCGCGTAGTGCATGTGCATTACATCGAGCTTTTCGCTTTGAGCTACTTCGACAATTTTGGAAGCCAGCGCCAGGTCGTAGGGGGGAAACTCAAACAGCGGATACGTGAACATCTCGACTTCGTGAAAATGCATGCGCGCGTCGAGATGACAAAGCCGTGTCGGCAATTCATAGCTGATGAAATGCACGTTGTGTCCACGGTCCGCCAATTCGCGTCCCAATTCAGAACCGACGATGCCGCTGCCGCCGTAAGTGGGGAAAACCGTGATACCGATGTTCATGCCCGGAAGCTAAGCACAAGTACGCCAGTAATGGCAACTGAACAGAGCAAGCGCGCTGGCAGAAAGGCGCTGGATCAATGCTGCGCGGCGATCTTTTTTGTCTCGCAGAAATGGATTGATTCAGGCTGGTGTGAAGAAGAAAGTAGCCAGGCAATTCAACAGCGAACGGAATGCAAAGATTTTCAAATCATCGCACTCAATATTGATGGTTGTGAGCCGCCGAAGTTTTTACGCGCGACCAAGTGCATCAATGCCGCTCATTACCAATTGGACCTGGATATTTATCAGAGAACTCCTGAAGGTCTTTTACGAGGACGATATTGATCTTGAGCTGGAAAACCCGAAAGACATTTATCTCAGCAGGACGTGGAAAGATAGTGAATCTCCGCTGGCGGATTACGTCTGCCAAAAGCTGCTACATCCCGGCATCCGGCTGATTGGGGATTCTACTGATAACCCCAGCTTTGGCGAAGACCGGATACGACGAATCATTGCCAGTTGTGGCGGTCTCCTGGCGATCCTGCCGTTTCGTGGCGAAGGGGGCAGCATACGCTACAAAACCTCCAAGTACATGATCGAAGAGATTGAAATTGCCTTGGAATTACAACTCCCGCTATTGATCGTGGCGTAAAACAGCAGTGGGAACGACGTGCTCGGCAATATAAACTCATTCGATGATTGCAGAACCAGCGCCTTCAAGTATTTTGATGCAAGCGCCGCTTTTACTCGTGATTACCCAAACGTCGCCGTTATTCGCCTCAATTTCTGCAGTTTCGCCTTGTTTGAGACTGCCGGAAAGGCTCCTCTTTCCATTATTGTCGAGCCAAAATATTTTTATAGGTTCGCTGCGTTTATTGGTGAAGGTGATGGCGTCCTTCACTCCGTTGTCATCCGAGTGTAGGGATTTTTCAAGTTCGCACGGATGCTCTTTAGGGAGAGCCGCTTGATTGGTTGCCGTTGTTATAGTTGCTTGTGGCGACGCTGCGGGCTTGCTCGCACTCGCTGCGGCCTGATTTTCAGGTGTCGTTGGATCTTCCGTGTTCACCGCCCAGACCACCAGCAAGAGGAAGAGCAAGATCGCCGTTCCGCCGCCAATCGCCAGCCCTTTGCGGAACGACGAAGCAGGTTTTGGTGCGGGCTCGCTGGAACTGATTTGGGGCTGGCTACTGGACGGCGGGTTGAAATCAGGCCGCTTGAAACTGCCAGTACTGTTAATGACCTCCGCATCCGTCCCCTTCATTACTGGCAAGAGTTGTCGCAACCCGCGCGCATAATCCTGGGTGAAGTCAATGTATTGGAGTCGCTGTAAGCGGAACGGAATGTCACAGACTTGGTGCAGCACCGGGATGATGAGTTTATTCTGTTGCATGGCGAAGCCGATCTCATCCTGCACATTCTCGGATTTTGAAGAGGCGGCGGAAATGATAATCAGCATTCGGCGACAAGTCTTTAATCCTAACTCAACCTCCCGATCCCATCGCTCACCGGGAGCGATGTCCAACTGATCCAGCCAGATATGTACGCCAGCGGCGCGCAAGTCGTTGGCTAAGCGCAAGGCAAACTCACTATCGGCTCGTGAATAACTGATGAAGGTTTGATCCCCTTGATTCATCTTGGTTCCTCTCGTGACTGTACATAATGTCCTGCTGTTGGAAGGATTGGATTGAAATAGTGGCGCAGTATATCGCTGTTATGCGGAGGAGACAATAGTGCGTCCTGTGGCAGGATTAGGCGGGAAAACTTTAGCTTCAAAGAGAAAAGTCCGATGAATCACTCCACCGGACTTGCCCCAGCTACTTCAGTTTTTCGCGTCTAATTCGCGTTCAATTCTGCTGGCAATTGCTTATCCACTTTCGGGCGTGTTGCCACATTGCCCAACTCCCACGCCGTCGCATACACGGTGCGTGAGACCTTTTCCATTTTCTGAAAATCAATTTTCTCTATCTGATCGGACGGGCGATGGTAATCCTCGTGTTCGCCATCGAAATAGAAAATGATCGGCACACCTTTTTGGGCGTAGTTGAAGTGATCGCTGCGGAAAAAGAAGCGATTCGGGTCGCGTGGGTCGTCGTATTTATAGTTGAACTCCAGCTTCAGGAAGCCATTGTTCACGCGTTCGCTGAGCGCGCCGAGTTCCGTACTCATCATCTTCGAGCCGATAACATAGATTTCGTTCGGCCCTGAAAGTTCACGGTTGCGCGGGTTTGTATCGCCCGCGGGTTTGCTGCGGCCAATCATGTCAATATTGAGCTGCGTGATGACTTGCTTGAGATCAACGGTAGGGTGATTGGTGAAATACTCTGAACCCCATAAGCCCTTTTCCTCACCGCAATGCCAGATGAACAAGAGCGAGCGTTTCGGGCGTGGGCCTTTGGCGAAGGTTTCAGCTAAGGCGAGTACCGCCGTGGTGCCGGAGCCGTCATCATCTGCCCCATTGTAAATGGTATCGCCTTTTATATCCGGTGCGCCAATACCCACATGATCGTAATGCGCGCCAATCGCTATGTATTCATTTTTCAGCACCGGATCGCTGCCCGGCAGAATGCCAATTACGTTTTGTGTGGGTACTTGCTGCGCCTCGCCTCCCAGCGTAATTGTCACTTGTTTGTTGAGTTCAAAGGACTCGACCGTTTCTCCTGCTGAGATCGTGTTGTAGAGCAATGAACCACTGACCTTTTCGCCAGCCAGCAACGAATTCAGCATCGGCACCGAAACCGTGATTTCAGGCAGCTTGGTTTTTATCCCTGTCCTGAGCGGCTCCAAAGCTCTTCGCTGCAAGGCCACCGCCTGAGAGGATTTCCAATTGTTAAGAGCGTGGTAAGTTGGCAGCCGAATAATCGCCTTGGCCCCATTCTGTTCGGCATATTCTGCCGCCGCTAAGAAGTAGTCGCCTTTTTGTCCGCTGATGTCCTGCGCACTCACGCCTTTCGGGAGTGCGCCGCCGACGATGAGGATTTTGCCTTTTACGTCCAATGGCCCAGCCGCCGTTTGGTAGGGGTTAATGTTTTTGGCTTTGAGGACATATCCGTGTCCAACAAAGACGCAATTGCCGGTCACAGTTTGCAGGGGCGTATTGGCGCTGACCAAAAAATCAACGCCATAGCTGAATTGCTGGCCATTGATATTGGCGAACGTCTTTTCAGCCTCAAGGTGACTGCGTTGCAGCGTTATCTTTTGCAAATATGTGCCATTTTCTCCGCCGGGCTGCACACCCCAACGTGCCAGCAGCGCCGCAATGAATTTTGCTGTAATGTCCAAGCCTTTCGACGGTGTGTCGCGGCCTCCCATTTCATCGGAAGCGATGAACGATAAATAAGCCTTGAGTTGTTGTGCTGTAATGTCTTCGGCGTTGCCTCTGGGTAATGCCGCAGTTTTGGTTTGCGCCAGTATTGGTGAGAGCGTCAACGCCAGGATCAGCGAGAGAGAGAGTAGCTTGCGCATCGTGACAGTTCCTTTTGCGATAAAAATTTCTGCGGGAGAGAGAGTAGCAGGAAGTGAGAAGAACCAGAAAGGCTTTATTTGGTTTTGAGGATATTGTCGAGCAACTCAACACATTCGGCGCTACGTTCGCCGATTTCCTGATCCAGTTTATCGCGGCGGTCTTTCATCTGGTGCAATTCATCGGCAATATGCAAGGCCGCTAAAATCGCCAGCCGCAACGAATCCACCGTTAACGCGCTGGTCGCAATTTCATTCATGCGGCTGTTCACGAAGGCCGCAAGCTCCTTGATGCGATCCGTATCACCATCACGGCTACGAATGTTGTAGGTCTGGTTGTAAATCTCAACCTTCACGGTCTGTGCCGGAGTTGTTTCCATGGTATTCAATGAGAATGAATTCGTCCGTTAACGTTTGGCCGTCATTTCGGCTTCCATTTCAAGCACGGCAATGGCATCAAGCATTGCTTCGACTTTCAAGCGCATCGCATCGCGGTCGGCCAACAGGCGTTCGACTTGGGTTTCCAACCGCTCCCGCTCTGAATAGCCAGCGCGCACTTCACGGCGTAATTCATTAACCTGGTCGGTCAACGTGTCATTTTCCTGCTTGAGCGTTTTGCATAGCTCGACAGTGCGATAAATCTTGTCTTCGAGGTGCGAAAACTTCTCCAATCCGGGTACGGACATGTGGGGAATACTCCTGTGTAGTAGTCATTTGCCATCTGTCATTGGTCATTGGTTCCGGGCGCAATAGTTGTGGCAGGAAGCCAATAACCAATAACCCTCATCGCAATTCTGCGCCAAACTGTTCACGCAATGTCTGGACGACCCGCTCATACATTTCGTTTATCTCTGCGTCCGTTAACGTCCGGTCTGCCGCGCGTAAGCGCAATGATAAAGCCAGGGAATGCTTGCCCGACGGCAATTCTTTCCCGGCATAAAGATCGAACAGTCTTAAGTTTTCAAGTTGCGGAATTTCCAATGACCTGATGGAGCCTTCTATCGCGGCCCAAGTAACGCAACGATCAACCAAAATCGCGATGTCACGCAACACCGTAGGAAACTTCGGTAAGGGCTGATAGCGCGCTTCTTTTGCTTCCGCTCCCAGGAGCCTACCAAAGTTCAATTCAGCGATAAAAATCGGTTGCTTGAATCTGTAACGCGTCGCCAGGTGAGGATGGAGTTGACCTGCTTGCCCCACCGACTCATTGCCCAGCGATATTACCGCAGCGCGCCCCGGATGCAAATAGGGAAGCGTGCTTACCGGCGCAAAAATTATGTTGGGCAAATGCAGGCTTTCTGCCAGGGCTTCCAAGGCACCCTTGAAGTCGTAAAAATCGTAGCGTGCTGTCGCCGCCTGCCAATCACTTTCATTCCGCGCGCCCGTTGCTACTAGGGCCAGGTTCTCGACTTCCCAGGGGCGTTCCTGACCGGGCTGCGAGCAAAAGCATTTGCCGATTTCGAACAGCCGCACGTTGCGCGTGCCGTGATTCAGATTATGCGTTAGGGAATCCAGCAGCCCGCCCAACAATGTCGTTCGCATCTCCGCCTGTGTCGCATCAATTGGATTGCTGAGTTGCAGGCGGGCTGAAGGCTCGACAGTGGTCAGCAGCGCATCCGATTCAGCATTCACAAAGCTGAAATTCACGGCTTCGTGATAGCCAAGCGCAGTTAAGGTCTTGCGCACCGCGCGCCGCCCGGTTTCGCCTGGCAAATATGAGCCAGCGCTGGCGCTGCCCGGCAACGTCGTTTGCAATTGGTCATAGCCGACGATGCGAATGACTTCTTCGATCAGGTCTTCTTCAATGGAGAGATCATGTCGCCACGAAGGCGCTGTCGCCGTCAACTGATCCGTGGCGGTTGTCACCGTCAACCCCAGCGTAGAGAGGATGCGCGCGGCTTCGCTCAACGCAACTTCCAGTCCGGTTTTGTCCTTGTAGCGCGCAAGTCGTAAGGTGATTGGCGCAGGTTGCGGCAGTGCAGTTTTGACATCAAGAATGCCCGCCAGCACTTCGCCGCCACAGAGTTCCGCAATCAAAGCCGTGGCACGATTCGAGGCGAGCACCGGCATTTCATAATCTGTGCCACGCTCGAAGCGATACGATGCTTCGGTACTGACGCCGAGCGCCTTCGACGTTTGCCGAATCGAAGTCGGATCGAAATACGCCGCTTCAAGCAGCACATTCACCGTTTTGTCTGAGATGCCGGAATCAAGCCCACCTTTGATGCCACCCATTGCCACAGGTCTTTCTGCATCGGCGATGACGAGCATCTCCGCCGACAACACTTTTTCTTCGCCATCGAGCAAGGTGATTTTTTCTTTGTCCTGGGCGCGCCGCACGACGATACGCTTGTCTACGAGTTGATCGAGATCGAAGGCATGGAGCGGTTGCCCCAATTCCAACATCACGTAATTCGTAATATCCGCGACATTGTTGACGCTACGTTGCCCCAGGACTTCCAGCCTTTTCACGAGCCACGCGGGCGAAGGGCCGACCTTGACGCCGCGAATCACGCGTGCGGTGTAGCGGGGGCACCGCTGTAAGTCTTCGACCACAACTGAAGTCACCTGTGTTGCTGGAGTCGCAATTTCAGTCAGGTTAATTGTGGGTAATCGCAATGGTTGGGCAAGAATCGTTGCCACTTCGCGCGCGATGCCCAGATGCGACAGACAATCGGGCCGATTCGAGGTCAAATCAATTTCCAGCACGAAATCGTCGCCGTGCTCTTCGACGGCATCTACCGCGTGTCCGACCATAGTAAGTCGTGTGGCCAGATCGCGCGGCGAGAGATGAATGTCTACTAATTCTTTGAGCCAGTTGTAAGAAACTTTCATAAAAACGTCAGCCGAGGATTTGTTTTAAATGCTGCTGCAAATGCGCCACATAATCTTCTACCAAAAAGCCAAGCGTTACCGGTTCGCCATCGCCAACGCGCACAGTGTGGGCCAGTTTTTCTTTCGGGATGTTCGCCATCACATGCAACAAATGCTGATTGTAGCTTTTCCAAAATGCGAGCAATTCGCTCCACGGCTCATTTTGATAATTCTGCGAAGTCACCCATTGCTCTTGCTCATAGCGCGGCATTTGCAGCCCATCCGTCTGTTGCACGCGCACAAATCGCTGATGATTGTTAGAGGCTGAGTCAAGCAGATGGCCGATGATTTGTTTTTTCGACCATTTGCCGGGAGCAGGGAATTGGGCGCTGTCCGCTTCGCTGATTTGTGCAAGCTGTTCGTAGGCGGTTTTGATCGTATGGGAAAAATCTTTAATTGTAGCGGCAATGTTTTCTTCCATATCCCTTTATAACTATCTTTCTAATAGTTGCTCAAGGCTGATTCCATTAGTGTCGGCATGGCCTTGTAATCTGAGAAATAGGTCTTGCGAGATGAAAATAGTCTAAGCTATAAACTTTATACAAACTGCTCCAGGAAGCGCGCATCATTCTCGTACAACAATCGAATATCATCCAGCCCATACATCAGCGCGCAAAGACGATCCAAGCCTAAACCAAACGCGAAGCCTGAAAATTCCTGCGGATCAATATCCACCGCCTTCAGCACGTTTGGATGCACTAAGCCGGAACCGCCCATTTCAATCCAGCCGGAGCCTTTGCAGATGCGACAGCCTGTGCCGCCGCATTTAAAGCAACTGTAATCCACTTCGGCGCTCGGCTCGGTGAACGGAAAGTATGAAGGGCGGAAGCGCGTTTTGGTTTGTGGGCCAAAGAGGCGGCGCACGAATTCTTCGACGGTGCCTTTTAAGTCGCCGAGTGTGACATTGCGGTCAACGAGCAAGCCTTCGACTTGATAGAACATCGGATTATGTGTGGCATCCGGCGTGTCACGACGAAAAACCCGCCCTGGCGCAGCGACACGCAAGGGCGGACGCCGCTTTTGCATGGCGTGAATCTGCATCGTCGACGTTTGCGAGCGCAACGCCAAGTCCGCGCCTGCGAGATAAAACGTGTCTTGTGGGCTGCGCGCCGGATGATTAGCCGGAATGTTCAGCGAATCGAAGTTGTAGAAATTGGTTTCGATTTCAGGGCCGTCTTCGATTTCGTAGCCCATCGAAACGAAAATATCTTCGATGCGGTGGCGTAGAAGCGTAATGGGATGTAAGTGGCCGGCTGGAATGCGACGCCCCGGCAGTGTGATGTCTATACTTTCGGCGGCCAGTTGTGCCGCTTCGCGTTCGGCGGCAAAGCGTGCTTGTAATGTTTCGATTTCCGCTTCGACGTAGGCTTTGAGGTCGTTAATTTGCTGCCCTGCAACTTTGCGTTCATCGGGTGAAAGCGCACTGAGCGTTTTCATTTCTGCGGTAATCAAGCCGCTCTTACGACCAAGCCAGCGATCACGCAAGGCCGTTGCCTCAGCGTCAGTGGCTGTCGCAATTAACTCTACACTGAAAGTGGCACGCAAGTGGGATAGGCGATCTGACATAGAGTGAATCATGAAACAAAGACCCAAGACCTCAAGTTGAAGGGCTTGTGATCCTGGGTCAGTTTTTTTGCCAGCAGCCAACGACTTTGCGTTGTACTGCCTAATTACAAGGCTTTGGCTTGTTCAATCCAGCCTTTGATTTGCTCGATGGAAGGAACCTCTTTGACCAGATTCTTCTCAGCATTGATCGCAATCAAAGTGCCATTCAGGATGTCGGCATGTGCTGCTGCGAGGGCTTGGACTGAAGTAATGTCGCCTGCTACCAGAATTTCCGCATCCTGATCGGAAAGCCCTTCGAGGCCTGCCAACTCAATCTGGCTGACCCATTTGCCTAACAAGCCTTCACCGATGTCAGCGGCTTCTGCCAGCGCAGGCCGACCTTCCGCGTCTCTTCTCAGCAATTGCGCCCGCGAGGTGACCCCCGCTGCGGCTAATTTCTCGAGATACACCGGGCCGATTCCTTCGACATCAATTAAATCGGAATCGCTTGCTGCTGGTTCGGCCTCAACTGCCGCTTCCACGGGCGCTGCTGCTTCGGCGACAGGTGCCACGGGCGCTGCTGCTTCCACTGCTGGTGCAGGTTTCGCTGCCGCTGCGGTGGGCTGGGCGGCAGGTACTGCCGCGTCGTTGTCTGTTCGTCCCAGTGCTTTTTTCGCTAAGCCGACCAATTCGGTAAAAGCTTTCGGATCAGTGACTGCGATGTCCGCCAGCAGTTTGCGATCCAGATCAATTTCCGCTGCTTTGAGACCGTGCATGAATTGGCTGTAATTGATGCCATTCAAGCGGGCGGCAGCACCAATGCGCACAATCCAGAGCGAACGATAATCACGTTTTTTCAGTTTACGACCCACATACGCGAATTTCAGCGCACGTTGGACCGACTCTCTCATCGAACGATACAGCTTACTCTTGGTGCCGCGATAGCCGCTGGACAATTTTTGTAAATCTTTGCGCTTTTGTAAGCGCTTATTACCACGTTTTGCGCGAGGCATGAGTTCCTCCTAAAAAATGTTATGAATTCTTAGCTTCGAGTTTCCCGGCGATGGCAGCGGAGGTTCTGAAAATGAATGAACCTGAAACCCGAAACCCGCAACGCGAAACTAGCTTCGCCCGTAGGGAAGCATGGCTTCGACGCGTTTCTGATCGCTTTCCGAGACCAGTACATCAATATCCAGAAAGCGTTTCCGCTTAGCTGTTTTCTTGGTCAGAATGTGGCGAGCATGCGAATGCCCGCGTTTGATTTTTCCGGTCGCGGTGGTGCGAAAACGCTTGGCCGCTCCTCTATGTGTTTTTAATTTCGGCATAAGTACTCCAGCTAAAAGTTAACAGAGAACAGTGAGCAGTTAATAGTAAACAGGTAATTATGAGCGGTTTGCGTTAGCGCGCTTCTGTTAACTGTCAACTGTCCGCTGTTCACGACTTCTTAGGATTAAAGATTGCTATCATCTGCATCCCTTCCAGACGCGGACGGGCTTCTGGAATTCCAAACTCCGACAAATCAGCAGTCAGCCGATCCAGCAAGGCGGCACCCAGTTCTTTGTGGGTTATTTCGCGGCCTTTGAAGCGGATGGTGGCTTTGACTTTGTTGCCGTCTTGCAAGATTTCCTGCGCGTGCTTCATCTTGAAATTGTAATCGTGCTGATCGGTCGCGGGCCGGAACTTGATTTCTTTGACTTCAATCGTGACCTGTTTTTTCTTGGCTTCGTGCGCGCGTTTCTTTTGCTCGTACAGGTATTTGCCGAAGTCAATAATCTTACAGACAGGCGGATTGGCTGTGGGCGCAACTTCGACTAAATCCAAGCCGCGATCCCGGGCAATTCTGAGCGCCTCTTGCGGTGTCATCACACCGACTTGTCCTTCTTCATCAATGACCCGAACTTCTTTGGCACGAATCCGTTCATTGGTTCGCACCTGTGGCCCTCTCTGATTCCCACGCTGTGGGCCACGCGGGCCGCGATAGCCGCCTTGAAAGGGAGTTATAGCAATAATTTCACCTCCTACAGATAAGGATTTAGGATTTAGGAGCTAGGATTTAGCAAGCATTTGTTTCTCTAACTAAATCCTAAATCCTGGCTCCTGACTCCTATGTTGTTAATGCGCGAGTCTGATTCAACTCGCTGAGACGCGCCGCAAATTCCGCCACGGGAATTGCGCCTAAGTCTCCTTTGACACGGTCGCGTACAGCCACCATGCCGGACTCTGCCTCACGCTCGCCGATAATGAGCATGAATGGGATTTTCTTCAATTGGGCATCCCGAATCTTCGCCCCGATTTTTTCGCTGCGCTGATCGAATGCGACGCGATGACCAGCGGCTTTCAATTCCGCCTCCACCTTTTGTGCTTGTTCGTTGAAGCGATCCGAAATCGGCAGCACGATAGCTTGCACGGGCGCAAGCCAAACCGGAAACGCTCCGGCATAATGCTCAATCAGAATGCCGAAGAACCGCTCGAACGAACCCAGAATCGCGCGATGCACCATGATCGGTTGATGCGGTTTGTTGTCGGACGCGATGTATTCAATGCCGAAGCGTTGCGGCAAATTGAAATCTACCTGAATCGTCGAAAGCTGCCACGTGCGTTTGATCGCGTCCACCACCTTAAAATCAATCTTCGGGCCATAGAACGCCGCTTCATCTTCCATTCGCACGTAGGGAAGACCATATTGATTCAGCCCTTCCGTCAAGGCCTCTTCCGCCATCGTCCAAACTTCGTCGGAGCCAAGATACTTGGCATGATCTGTGGCGTGGCGCACAGACAATTCAGCTTTGTACTCAAAGCCGAATGCCTTCATCACAAAATCTACTAGATCAAGACACGCGATCACTTCGCCGACCAACTGCTCCGGCGTGCAAAACAAGTGCGCATCGTCCTGGGTAAATCCCCGCGCACGCATCAACCCGTGCGTAACGCCGGAACGTTCGTAACGATAAACCATCCCGTATTCAGCATATCGTTGCGGCAGGTCGCGGTACGAACGCTGCTTGGATTTGTAAATCTGGATATGGAACGGGCAGTTCATCGGCTTCATCCGATATTCGATCTGCTCGTTCTCCTTATCCGTCATCGGCGGATACAAGCCCTCTTGATAATTTTCCAAGTGACCCGAAATCCTGAAGAGTTCTGATTGCGTGACGTGCGGCGTGTTCACAAAACTGTAGCTGCGCCGATACAATTCATCATTCAGAAACTGCTCAATGACTTTGCGGATCAGTGCGCCGTTCGGATGCCAAAGCACTAGTCCCGGGCCAATCGCATCGCTGAAGCTGAAGAGATCAAGTTCCTGACCGAGTCTGCGATGATCGCGTTTTTCCGCTTCTTCTTTCTGCTTGAGCCAGCCGTCCAAGTCTTCTTGCGAAAAGAACGACGTGCCATAGATGCGCTGCATTTGTGGGCGCGTTTCGTCGCCTTTCCAATGCGCTCCGGCAATAGATAATAATTTGATCGCCTTGATTTTACTTGTTGAAGGAATATGCGGCCCCAGACAAAAGTCTACGAAGGGCGTGCCTTCAATCGTGTAGCAACTGACCGTCTCGCCCGCTTTTTCTGCGATCAACTCGCATTTGAGCGGTTCGCCGAGTTCCGCGAATTTCTGCTCGGCTTCGGCCTTCGGCATCTGAATGCGTTTGTATTCAAGGTTGCGCTTCATCAAGTCGCGCATTTTCTTTTCGATCTTCGGCAAATCTTCGGGCGTAAAGCGTTCGCCATCGGGGCGATGAAAGTCGTAAAAGAAACCGCCCTTCGGATCGTCGAGCAAGGCTGGGCCGATGCCGAGTTTCGTGCCGGGATATAAATCCAGCACAGCGGCGGCCAGCAAATGCGCGGTCGAGTGGCGATAGACTTCCAACGCTTCGTTACCGGATTCGGGCGTCAACGGTTCGACCGTTTCGCCCAGTTGCGGCACATAGCTTAAATCTACAGGTTCTTCCTGCTGCACACCATTACGCAGCAGGCGCGCGGCGATAGCTTTCTTCGCTACGTCGCGGTCTTGTTGCTTGAGCAGGTCAAAGGCCGTCAAGACTTGCGGTTCTAATAAAACGGATTGATTTTGTATTTCGCTCATTGCCTAAATAAACAGAATGGCAACACAGCCGGGACTGCTGTAGCCTGAAAGCCGGACTTGAGCATCCATCTCAAATCTCCGCTTTCATATCTTAAAATTCACTGTCGGACAGTCCCAAAAGCTAAAACAAAATATTAGTGCTTCAGGTAAGGTCCTACGTCAGCGGTCGTCAATGCAGAAAATGCTGCGATGAATGATTCTTGGAATCACCGCAGCTTGCTAGTTCGTGTTGTACGAAATGTCGGAAAACGCTTCTGCATAAAACCTGACAACTCTTCTGGAGCTGACGTTGAACTTATGATTCTTGACCTCTCTCACCATTTAAAAAATGGTAGGCTCGAGCGGATTTGAACCGCTGACCCCTACCGTGTCAAGGTAGTGCTCTACCCCTGAGCTACGAGCCTAAGGTCACTTCCAAGAGGCAGGGAAAGTAACAAACTGCAGGTAGCCCTGTCAAGCAAGAGGGTTTTGGCCGCTTTTTTTGTTGGATTTTAAGAAGCAGGAAAATGCCTGACTTTTCTTCTCTTAAAGGCAGAAAAGGCCAACCAGCCAGTTGAAGTTTGGCCCTTACCTTGTTTCAACGCGTCGCACGTTTGAAGGCGGTTACATTGCCGTCGGGCTATCACACGCGCTTGCGCTTTGGCGATGCGTTCTGTTGCCTCCTGAACTTGTTCCGGGGCAGCTTGTAATTGTTCTTGTTCTCGCGCCGCATCTACCTCATAGCTGAGCGTAATCAACACCGGAAAATGATCGGAACCAAAATGCTGCAGCCGCTTTAATTCTATCAGGCGAAAATGATTGGAATGGAAAAAATGATCAAGTGGAAAGCGGAGCAATGGCATTTGTGCATGGAAGGTATTGAAAAGTCCGCGACCAATACGTGGATCAAGCAACCCGCTGATGTCTTGAAATAAATAATTTGTGTATGACCACGCAACATCATTTAAATCGCCCATCACAATAGCTGGCTTGCGATTTTGTTTAATCATCCGTCCTACCAGTAATATTTCCGCATCGCGTTCAGTTGATTCCATCGCCTCAGTTGGAAAAGGAGGGCGAGGATGGAGGCAATGTAGAGCTACCTCTTCACCATTAGGCAATAACACAAGCGCGTGAATAGATGGTATGTCGTCTTCAACAAGAAACTTTACCTCAGCCTCGTTGAGTTCAAACCGTGAATAAAGCAACATGCCGTAAGTGTTATCAAGAGGATAATGAACCGTAAAGGGATGTGTAACAGCAAATTCATTTAATTCCTGTTGCCACCATAAATCAGTTTCTACGGCTAAGATAATATCTGGGTCTGCCTGTCGAATTTGTTCACGAAGCGAAGCTGACTGACGATTATTCATTAACACATTGGCAAAAAATAAACGACATCTTGTGCGCTGATTGACTTGCTTACTATGTTGTACCTGCCTACGTGCCAATGGCGTATAAGGAAAAATCATGTAGCATTGATAAATCAAACTAGCGAGTAGGATTCCAATAAATATGACCTGAGCGGCTGTATCAATAGCTGAGATGGAAAAGTAAGCGCCTAAAATGATGGCAAGAATGATGATGATCTGTAAACGAGGAAAGTCGAAAATTCTGATCCACCAGATATTACTTTGGAGTATCGGCAGGATTGTAAAAAGAATCATGCTTAATCCAACTAATATTAATGTCAATTCCATTTGCCCTCACTCTTCCTGAAAAAACAGCTTAGCTACTAACCAAATTTTCCACCATACCCTCATCCCGAGAATGGCAACCTTTGTGCCAGGATATGTTTAGGCGAGATTTGGATACTTTATAGCGCGCTAAATTGCCTAGCCGCCAGTTCATTGCTGTAACAAGCTATTCTAAATAAAACCGGTATTGGATTTGCTACTTATCTACCTCTCTCACAGGCGATGTGAAGTGAAGAACTAATCCCTATCTTCGCACCTTTTTATCGAATTTTATCGAACAAGGCAAAAAGGATACAGTCTGTTCGTTATTCGTGCAGTTTAGACATGTTTATTAAAGGTGCCAGCGAAGTGGGAGCATTAACAACGGGCAGTTTTGTTGTCGTTGCTGCTGCGCTTTTGTTTTGTGTGACTGACTATTCGGACTGAGCGCGAAGCCAAGTTGTGCTGTTGGATCGCTGGACTTGCCCAAATTTTCAGCTTCGGTTATCTTACACACGCTTCGCGCCTGAGCTTGGCGCGTATCCAGTATCAGAAAGTCGGCTCCCCGGAGATGGGAAATAATATTGAGCAAGAATTGAAACCATCTCCCCATTCTAAGTTTCTAATTTTGTCGAGTAGGACGGTGTTGATCGAACTCAAAGTAATGGTAATGGCCTGGTAGTCGCTCCTGACCCCAAGCTGCATATTTGTTCGCTGTTCCCCCGCTGAACGCCCTTAACAGCGAAGCCAAATAACAATGCGCATACGGAGGCAAACTGCTTGTTGCTCTTAGTTGAAAATCTCATCCGTGAATACGGCCTATGGGCAGTGTTTTTCGGTGCCATGATTGAAGGCGAATTGACCTTGCTCTTCGCTGGTGTATTGGCTCATTACGGCTTGTGTAGCTTCGGCGAAGTCTTTTTCTGCGGAACCTTGGGTGGTTTCATCGGCGATTCCATCGGGTACTGGCTCGGCTATACAAGCAAGCGCAGCATCAGTGCCTGCGGGTTCATTCAACGCGCCCAACCGCGCATGGAAAAAATAACCCATCGCTTTGGCCTCTATTCAATTTTCCTGGTGAAATACATTTACGGCTTGCGCACGGCGAGCGCCGTTTTTTGGGGCTTCGCACAGATGCGCTATCGCCGCTTTGGTCCGTTGACAGCGGCGAGTTGTATGGTTTGGGTCGGGTTGCTGGCCGGCATCGGCTATTTCTTCAGTGGCGCAATTGAACTAATCATTGGACGCGTACAGCGCATCGGGTTCATCTTGCTGGTAGCCTTTGTGGTGACGCTTATTATTGCTGGCACAGTTTATCTAATTGAGCGTTACTGGCTCGCTCATAAATTCCCGGAACTTGGGATTCTGGGCTTGCGGGAGCCGACGCAGGTCGAGCCCCCAAAGCCGCTAATGACAACGGAGATTATCCCCCTACGCCGTAACACGCCGCGCAAGCTACGCAGTAAATCGCAGGCGGCGTAAGACATGATTGTGAGGATGGAAGTTTGATTATCGAAGCACAAGCGCCCACGCGCATTGATTTAGCGGGCGGCACGGTGGATATATGGCCGCTTTATTTATTTCACGAACACGCACAAACGATCAATTTTGCAATTGACCAGTATGCTCGCTGCCGCCTGGAAACGCGCAAAGATGGTCGTTTCGTGTTTGAGTCGAAAGATCGAGAAACCACGGTCGAGTTGGATTCTTATCAGGCCTTGCGAGAGGACGAAGAACTTTCGCTGATCTCCAAGCTGGTTTATTTTTTCCACCCGGAAACTGGTCTCAACATTACAACGGATTGTATGGCTCCGGCTGGTGCGGGACTCGCTGGGTCCTCTGCCCTGAACATCGCGCTTTGTGCTGCGCTGAATCAATTGACTGGGGCGCGATACAAGCAGGGACGCTTGCCTTTTCTGGCGGCGAATGTCGAAACGCAAGTGCTGAAAGTACCAGCCGGGTTTCAGGATTATTTCCCTGCGGTGTATGGCCGCGTCTCAAACGTAAAATTGCGCGTCGAAGGTGTGATTCGTTCGGAGGTAGTGACTGACCTGGACGAATTGGAAAACCGCATCGCCCTTTGCTATAGCCACGCGCCACGCAATTCCGGCGCGAATAATTGGGAGATGTTCAAGACCCACATTGATGGCGATCCGGCGATCTATGCGAAGTTTGAGCGTATTTGCGAAACGGCGGTGAAAATCGAGGGGGCCTTGCAAGATAAAGCGTTCGACCAAATTGGCGCGATCTTTGCCGAAGAGTGGGCGAGTCGCCGCGATTTGGTACCTGGCATCTCGACCGAGTTTATTGACGAGTTAATCGTCAAAGCCAAACAACATGGCGCGGAAGCCGCGAAAGTTTGTGGTGCCGGTGGCGGCGGTTGTGTGGCATTTTACTGCGCCGCCGGGCGCAAAGCCGATGTCGAGCAAGCACTACGCGACGCCGGAGGACAGGTCATCTCCTACAAAATTGCCCGTGAAGGCGTGCAAGTGCGCGAAGTTTAGTTCGGAATTACCCATGAAGTTACAAGAAATTACTATTACCCTCTGCTTGTTATTGTCGTGTCTTCTGCTGTGGAGTTGTGAGCAGCCGAAAGCTACGGTTTCGGATTTAACCAAGCCGTTATCCAATTCCCCAACTCCTTCTGTGACGCCGCCCCCTTCGGTTGATCCACGGCGCACGGATATCAATCGCGTTGTCGTTGGCACTGTAGCTCCTGATTTTTCGCTTGAGGACATGAACCAAAAGATGACTCATCTCTCAGATTTCAGAGGGAAAAAACATGTGGTGCTAGTCTTCTATCGAGGGTATTTCTGAACGCACTGCCAACATCAACTCGGGCAGTTGAAATCCTTACTCTCAGAAGATGAAAAGAAAAATATCGTGATCCTGGCCATCAGCAAGGATTCGCATGACGATGCGCGCAAGATGATTTATGAAACCAACAAGCCGGAATATCCCGGCCTCTTTGACCTGACGTTGCTGAGCGATATGCTGCACAAAGTCATTGACGCCTACGGCATTTACAATCCGGCGGAAGAACAATTTGATGCCGCGACCAATTCGTTTCCCCCTTCTGGGATTCCTTATCCTGTCACCTACATTATTAATAAGGAAGGTGTTGTCGTTTCTCGCTTGTTCGATCAAGTAAACTACCAGCGCCCCACCAATGACCAGGTGCGTTCGGAGTTGATTCGCATTGGTGCGATAAAGTAAGGCTTCAATACCTGTTCCGCGTCAATCTGTCACAGATTGGTCAAGAAGTTCTTGCTTTCCTTCTAAGCCCTCTCCTTTCGCTTGACCACACCGCAAGGCTGATTTAGTACTCAAATATGCAGTTTCTAATAACAGGCGCAACAGGGTTACTCGGTTCTCGGCTTTGTCGAAAATTGATACAAGGAGGTCATTCCGTCGCCATCCTCTCGCGGTCAGCCAGCAAAGGCCAAGGCCTGGGTGTCACAACTTATGTCTGGCAACCGGAAAGAGAATTGCCTCCCGCACAGGCATGGGAAGGCGTTGATGTGATTGTTCATTTGGCTGGTGAATCGCTTGCCAGTGGTCGTTGGACAGAAGAACAAAAACGTCGCATCCGTGATTCCCGCGTTCTGAGTACACGCAATTTAGTAGCGGGAATAGGAAGCGCAATTCCTAAACCTAAAGCTTTGATTTGTGCTTCTGCCATCGGTTTTTATGGGGATCGAGGTGAGGAAGAACTGACCGAAGACGCCTCTGCTGGTCAAGGGTTTCTCAGCGACGTTTGCCAGGAATGGGAACAGGAAGCAGGTGCCGCCCAGTCGTTTGGAATGCGTGTTGCGCCAGTCCGTATCGGCGTTGTTCTTGCTAAAGAGGGCGGGGCCTTGGAGCAAATGTTGCCAATTTTTAAGTTCGGTTTGGGCGGCAGTTTAGGCGGCGGACAACAATGGTTCCCCTGGATTCACATTGAGGATGTGCTTGGCATCTTTCAGCACGCGATTTTCAATGAATCAATTGCTGGCCCGATCAATGCTGTTGCGCCAGATATTGTCACGAATGCCGACTTTACTAAAGCCTTGGCAGCGACTCTCCATCGCTCAGCAATGTTTGCCGTCCCCAGCTTTGTTTTGCGATTGGGTTTGGGCGAAATGGCAGACTTATTACTTGGCAGTACGCGCGTCATTCCTGTCGTTGCTACTACCACTGGCTATCAATTTCAGTATCCGCTGCTTCGTGATGCTCTAGCAAATTTGTTCTCCAGTTAAATTCTTGACACAGAAGCGTGAGATTTTCGTTCCTCCTTCTTGAAGAACTCCACTCATCCACCCGTTAATATCTCCTTTATCACTGCGCTCTTTTTAAGGAAGTACCTATGCAAACACATATTTTGGAACGTACCCAAATTATTGAACGGCCATTAGATGCAACCTTTGCTTTTTTTGGGGATGCCTACAATCTAGAAAAAATAACGCCGGAATTTCTGCGCTTTAAGATTTTGACGCCCCGTCCGATTGACATGAAGGCCGGGGCGCGGATTGATTACAGTCTCTCGTTATTTGGCGTTCCATTCCAATGGCAGACGTGCATTGAAAAATGGGAACCGGGCATCCAGTTCGTAGATCGGCAAATCACTGGGCCATACGCATTGTGGGTTCATACCCATAACTTCAAGGCGCTGGGGCCAGATCGAACATTGATGCAGGATAGAGTGGAATATCAGCTTCCGCTAGGCTTTTTCGGCGACATCGCGCACGCTTTATTTGTTGAGGCTATGTTGAAAAAAATCTTCGATCATCGCGCAGCGGTTACGGCACGCTTGCTTGTACCATCAGCACAAGCTTATTTTGTGGACGGCGCAAAGCAGCCGAAGTCAGGACTTGTGACGGAAGCGGGCGAATAACGGCTCTACTTTAGGTGTGATTTGATCTCCTCTTTTCTAGTCCTTATATTATGAGAAAATTAAGGCTTATGGTGCGATTGTCACCTGATCTTTGACTGCTTACTAATTAAACTCTCCTCATTTTATTATTAGAATGCAACCAAATTGGGATACAAAAAGTCTAAAGTCTCGCTTGCAATCTTTATCAGATGTGTTAAGCTGAAAATTGGAGTTAGCATCTGCCAACTTTCAGCCCCTAATTCTCACATCTAAAGCCCCACTCCTTCGACAAGGGTTGCTTCACTCGCAAGCGTGAATACTTAGGCTGAAACTGGATTTTCATTCATTTGAAAAGAAGACTTAAAGGGTCGGCTTGATTAACAAGCAAGGCACTAAAAGTTGATTTTGTCGTTATTTTCTTGAGACGGACTGTAAAACTATGAGTAAACCGAGATTGGTTAAAAAAGACGATATTCCCGCGGACTTTTTAGCGCGGAAAAAAGGTAAAAAACAAGCACGCAAACCTGCACCAAGTATGACTACGCAGGCGATTAAAGCGACGGCACTATGGCTTAATAATCGAAAAGAATCGCCAAGTGCGCGCGAAGCTTTTGCCGCCTTATTCGCTAACACGGAATCTCAATCTGCCTAATTGCAGTGTCCTACTGCAAGATGCTCTTTTGACGCTTAACCAACAAGTTAGTTAAATTTATCGGCAAAAGCTGGCGGTACGAACTTGCCAATTAAAAGACAGGTTCAGCTAGTTTTCCAAGTATCAGGGCCGAAGCCTTTTCGACATCCGCGTGCAGCGAATTCCCGTGCGCGTCCATGGTGACGATGGCAGGGAAATCTGTTACGCGCAGATGCCACATGGCTTCCGGGATGCCGAATTCCAATAAATTAACGTCCATTACCTCATCAATGCACTTGGCATAATATTGTGCTGCGCCGCCAATGGCGTTCAAGTACACTGCGCCAAAATCTTTCATCGCCGCCAGCGTTTTCGCGCCCATGCCGCCTTTGCCCATTACGGCGCGCACGCCGTAGCGTTTGATGATTTCGCCTTGATACGGTTCTTCACGAATGCTTGTTGTAGGCCCGGCGGCTTTAATTTGGTAATGACCATTTTTCAACACCACCGGCCCACAATGATAAAGGACTGCCCCATGTAAGTTCGCCGGCGGGTCGTGCTTCATTAGATGCGCGTGGACGGCATCCCGGCCTGTGTACATTTCGCCGGAAATCAAAACTACGTCGCCAACTCTCAAGTCGCGTACCTGTTCTTCAGTCAGGGGGGCACGTAAGACTTTTTCATTTCCTGTTCGCACGAAACCCTCACCCCGCGCCATCTTCTGTTCGGGCTTATTAGCATCACGGTATAGCCAGCGTTTGATCTCGCCCGTCTTGGCATCAAGCACTACACCCAGCCGACGAAAGGCCCAGCAATCGTAAGCGACCGACACAAAGAAGCTGGCAGGTAAACGATTTAGCACGCCGATTTTGCAACCGATCAACGTCACGCCTCCGCCAAATCCCATTGTTCCAATTCCTAATGTATTGGCAGTTTGCATCACATAATCTTCCAGCTTTTGTAATTCAGGGATTGGATTCACATCATCCAGTGTGCGGAATAGTTGTTCTTTCGCATTCATATATCCTTGCGTGCGATCTCCGCCGATGCACACGCCCAGCGCACCTGCGCTACAACCTTGCCCTTGGGCTTGCCAGATTGCATGCAAAATGCATTTGCGCACGCCCTCCAGATCACGCCCGGCTTTGCCGAGATGCGGGATTTCCATGGGCAGCGAATATTGAATGTTTTTGTTTTCGCACCCACCACCTTTGAGCAGTAATTTTACCTCGATTTCGTGGTCATTTTCCCATTGGTCGAAGTGCATCGTAGGCGTTCCTGGGCCAAGGTTATCGCTGCTGTTTTTGCCCGTCAGTGAATCTACGGAATTCGTGCGCAGCTTGCCGCGTTTGGTGGCCTCAGCAATAGCGGCGCGAATTTCTTTTTTCATTGCGATTTGATTGGCACCAATCGGCGTTTTGACTTCAAACGTCGGCCAACCCGTGTCCTGGCAAATCGGCCCTTCGTTGTCGCAGGCCATGTCAATATTGGTGGCGATGACGTTCAATGCTTGCGCAGACCGCGCGCCAGTTTCATTATCAAGCGCAGTTGTCATCGCGCGCCGCACATCGGCAGGTAAATTGGTCGAAGTTTGGGTGACCAGTTGCAAGATGCTTTCACGAAAGGCTTCCATTGCTTTATCCTCAATTCTGTTTTATAGCTAAATTTACGAAGCGGGTAATTTACCACATCCCAATTTACTGTCCACTTTTCAGGAGGAATTCATGCAAATCGGTTTCATTGGTTTGGGCATCATGGGAGCGCCCCAAGTGCAAAATTTATTACGTGCCGGATATGCCGTCACCGTAGCCACGCGCACGCCTGGCAAAGCTGAAAAATTCGCCAACGATAACAAGGAACTCGGCAGTGTCCGCGCGGTTCAGACTGCGGCAGAAGTCGCTGCTGCCAGTGACATTGTCATTGTGATGGTCACGGATTCGCCGGATGTTGTCGCTGTCGCGCGTGGCGAACAGGGACTTTTCGCCACGGCAAAGCCCGGCACAATCATTATTGATATGAGTACGATTTCGCCCAAAGTGACGCAGGAGCTTGCCGCCGAAGCCGAAGCTAAAGGCTTGCAGTGGCTCGATGCTCCTGTGTCTGGCGGGCAAAAAGGCGCGATTGAGGGCACGCTGACGATTATGGTTGGCGGCGCTGATGCTGCGCTCGCAACAGCACGCCCTGTCCTTGAAGCGATGGGCAAACGCATTACGCATTTTGGCAAAGCGGGCAATGGGCAGTTTGCCAAACTCAGCAATCAAGTGATTGTCGCGGGTAATTTGTTGTCGGCGTGCGAAGGCTTGGTCTTTGCGGCGAAAGCTGGGTTGGATCTGACTACCGTTCACAGCGCGTTGACGGGCGGCGCGGCAAATTCGTGGGCACTGGATGTCCTCGGCAAAAAGATGATTGATCGTGATTTCGCGCCTGCGTTTATGGTGAAGTTGCAACAGAAGGATTTGCGCTTGGTACTGGAAGCCGCAAGCAGCAGTCATACTACTTTGCCCGGTACTTCGCTCGTGCATCAATTGCTGGCCGCTGTCGAAGCGGAAGGGCGGGGCGACGACGGCACGCAAAGTCTCTTTCGGGTGATTGAGCGGTTGGCCGGGCTTTGAGTCCGAAGTGGTGCAATCTGCCGGATGCCGGAGAATTATTGCACTGGATTGCATCACTTCTTTCCCCTCACTTTTCGAGCCGAATCCGCAACCCGCCGCGCAACATTCGTGGCATGCCCAGCGTTTCCAGCGGGGTACGTCCCACGGCGAATCGTTGATCCAACAAATTCTGCGCGGCAAAAAATGCCTCGAAGTATTTTCCGAGTGAGCGCGAAATCGTCGCATCAATCAACGCATAACTGCTCAGCGGCAACAGATTTTGATCGTCATCGAATTGCTTGCTGGTCGCGCGGAATTGCAATGCGCCATTGATAATGCTCGGATTGAAATAGCTAACTTGCATCGTGAACTGATGGCGCGGCACTTGCGGGATTAAGCGTCCTTCCAGGCGAATGTCCTGCGGCGCGCGTTTGACTGTGGCGTCAGCAAATAAATAACCACTCGAAAACCGGATTTGCTCCGTCACTTTCATTTCCACCTCAGCTTCGATACCAGCCGAGCGCGTACGACCGAGGTTGCGGCGTTGGCGCGTAATCAGCGTTGGTGTAACCGAAACCGTAAAGTTGGAAATCGGATTAACGATCTCCGTGTAATAGCCAGTGAGTCGCGTCGTGACCTGACGATTGACGGTCCAACTGAGTCCCGCCTCGCCGCCCGTCAATCGTTCTGCCGTTAAGCTGGCATTCGCATTTGTTTGCGTGTCGCCGACGCGAAAGCCGCGATACAACTCATTCAGCGTCGGTGCGCGAAAGGCACGATAGCCGGAGGCCCGCAATTCAACACCTGCTGTGGGCTTGAACATCAAGGCTACACGCGGGCTGAACGCATTTTCCGTGCGCGGAGTGAAAAAGGTCGGCGTAATGACTCCGGTGACCAATGACCGCGACACTGACCCTGCCGATGAATCACGCCATTGATCGTAGCGACCACTGAGCGCCAATGCCCATCGCTTGCTGAGCGAAATGTAATCCTGCGCGAAAAAGCCGAGCCGACGCTGCCTGCCGCCGGAACTCACAAATGTTGTCGCCCGATTGTTGGCGAATCCCGTTTCATTGCTGGTGCCACGCACGCCCCGCACTTCAAAGCCTGCGAACAACGTGTGCTTGCCGTTTGTCGCATTGGCCCAATTCAGCCGTAGACCAACATCACGCGAGGGGGCCGCCTGTAAACGCGTCAATGTCTCGGAATTGCGATTCGCCGCGACACCCGTGAACGATTGATGATAGCGTTGCTGATTGCCATACAACGAAAATGTCCAGCTACTTTTGTCAGGCGTTTGTGCTTTGCCACCAAGCGCGAGCGATTCGGTTTTCGTGTCGTTTACTTGCAAGACGGTGCCGTTCTTGCGGTCTTGATCATACAAAGAACCGCGCACAAAGAGAGCGTTGCCGGCATCAAAATCTATGCCTGTTCTGACCGTCAACGTGCGATGCTGCGAAGCCGCCCGCGTGTCAGCCAGCCCGCGAATTTCCGGGGCAATAATGAAGTAGCCGTCCGTGCGATATGCCTCGCCGTAGGCCGCCAGATTCACCTTGCCAAACTTGTCGCCCGCAAAAAACGATACATCACCCGTCTGCAAATTGCCGTAGCTGGATGAGGCGCTGATCGTTGGCGCGGCCACATTGCGCGTATTCAAGCTGATGACGCCGCTGAGTGCATCCGAGCCGTACAAATGCGACGCGCCGCCGCGTTCAACTTCAATGGTTTGAATCGCCTCGCGCGGAATGCGATCCCAATATACCCATCCGCCAAAGGCATCATTCATCGGAATTCCATCCGCCAGCACTACCGTCCGACTCGCGCCACTTGCGCCTGCTCCCCGCAACGAAACGCCTTGTGCCGTTGGGTTCGCCACAATCGAACTGGAACGACGAAAGTTGCTGAAGCCGGGCACCTGGCGCAGCAGGTCATCCACGGTTTGCGCGCCCGCCTGTTGGATTTGTTTTGGCGAGAAAGAGGTGATGACAGTGGCTTGCCGGGTAGTCAGAAATTCGGGTTCTAACCTGGCTTGGCTGTCAATCATTGCTGGATGCGGAATAATGTTGGAGACGCGGAGCACAAGGCGGACGGATTTTTGTGCATCAGCAGACAATTGAATCTGTTCAATCGTTGGCTGAAAACCATCAGCCACCACGGATAATTCGTAATTATCGGCAGCCAAATTTCCAAGCGCGAAACTTCCTTGGGCATCAGAAATTACTTCGACACGAAAAGAGTTTCGATTGCTCAAGCTGATCCTTGCTTTGGGAATCACTGCGCCCGTTTCATCTGTCACGATTCCAGTGATCACTCCTCTCGTTTGTGCCTGTGGGGAAGAGCTGCAAAAAAGGATTGCCAGTGAGAGGAACAATAATTTGGCCAGTCGGGGAGTAGTAAAGAAAATCATATTTGATAACGCGTTTACCGTTGGTGTTGTTCTAATTCAGATTTATTCTAACCAACAACTGTTAACTTTAATAACAAACTCGAAAATAGCAAGGAGTCTCAATGTTCCAACCTGACTTACTGAAGGATAAAGTGATTTTAGTCACTGGGGGCGGCAGCGGCCTGGGCAAATCAATGGGCAAGCGGTTTTTAGAACTCGGCGCGAAGCTCGCCATCGCCAGTCGCCGCGCAGAGGTATTGGCCGCAACCGCCAAAGAGTTGCAGGACGAAACGGGCGGCGAGGTTTTCTACACAACCTGCGATGTGCGTAAGCCCGAACAGGTAGACCAGATGATGGATGCCGTCTGGAATCACTACGGCACAATTGATGTGTTGCTGAACAATGCGGCAGGGAATTTTGCCGCGCCGACCGAAACGCTGTCGCATCGTGCCGTAGACGCGGTACTGAATATCGTCTTGCACGGCACGTGGTATTGCACGCTCGCGCTCGGCAAAAAATGGATTGCGGCTCAGCGCGGCGGCACAATGCTGAACATCATTGCCACCTATGCCTGGACTGGCGCGCCGTTCGTGGCTCCCTCTGCGACCGCCAAAGCAGGCGTGCTGGCGTTGACCCAATCGCTCGCCGTCGAATGGGGCAAATACGGGATTCGGATGAATGCAATTGCGCCGGGGCCGTTTCCGACCGAAGGCGCGGCCATGCGCCTGAGTCCGACCGGCAGCTTTGCCGGACGATTGGACACTATTCCGCTGCGACGACTGGGCGAGCACGATGAGTTATCGAATCTGGCGGCCTACTTGGTGTCGGATTATTCGGCTTACATCACAGGCGATTGTATAACGATTGATGGCGGCAAGTGGTTGGCAGGCGCAGCAGATTTCAGCAAGCTGGATCAGTTGACGCCAGCGGAATGGGCACAATTTGCGGCGCAGGCGAAAGCGCAGAAGTGAACGCTGAGAAGGGGTTGTAGTACGCTAACACTTGCTCCTGATTATCTAGCAAAACCAAATCGTAAAGCGTGTCGGCTGTCTTGCTTCACTCTCTAAGGAGAAATCAAATTGATGCCCGTCCAGAATTTCCTGCACCATCGTCAAGCCGATGCCTTGCCCGTGTTCTTTGGTGCTGAAAAACGGTGTGAATAAATGCTCACGTACTTCGGGTGAAAGGCCGCAGCCGGTGTCTTCGATGGCAATAAATGAGCGACCATTTTGCTGGCCTATTCGCAATGTAATGCGGCCCTTTTCGCCGATGGCTTCGAGCGCGTTTTTGAGCAGATTCAGAAAGACCTGCTCCATTTGCACACGATCTGCGGCGATTTCGCCAAGCGGCGCTTGCACGTCCCACACGATTTCAATTTGACGACGTCTGGCTTCGGCTTTGAGCAGATGCGTGATGGCGGTCAGCAACTGTTGCACGTCACAGGGTTGCAAGTTCGGCGCGGGCAATTTGACGACTTCCGCAAAGCTTTTCATGAATACGCCGAGTTGATTTGTGCGCGTGATGACAACGTTGATGGCGGTCTCAAAATCCTGTCGGTCGGCGGGGCTGATTTGGGCGCTGTAATGCAAACACGAATGGAGCAGGGAATTGGCCGCGCCGACCGTGTTATTGACTTCGTGTGACATCAAGCGAATCAGCTTTTCATAGGCGGACTTTTCTGATTGCCGCAATTCTTCGGTCAATTCTTCCAGCAGCACAAAATGACGCGGAAAGCCACGATCCAGGAAGTGCGATTTCTGGCATTTCACCCGCCGCCGCCCGAGCCACGGAATAACTTTCGCTTCGCCCAGTTTGAGCGCATGCAGTTCCTGCAAAAATGGCGCATTCATATCCGGCAATCTTTTCCCGATGAAGGCGGCTTCCGGCAATTGCAGCAACTGCCGGGCGCTCGGATTGGCCATTGCTACATACCCATCAAAATCCAAGGTCAGAATGCCCGCCGGAGAAGCCATCAAGAGCTTATCCAGAAAGTGATTCTGCTCTTGCGCGCGTGTTCGCTCCTCCCGCAAATGGTCAATCATGCGGTTATAGATCGTGACCAGATGATCCATCTCCGGCTGCCCGACTTCGACCAGACGCGCCGTGAAATCGCCGTCGTGAATGAACTGTGCGCCCGTGTTGATGAGTTCGAGCGTGCCGAATAAATCGCTGACTAATTTGATGCCGATGCTGAGCGAGAGCACGAAAATGGCTTCAAAGGCGAAGAGCCACAGGCTGCGCTGCTGGATCAAGTAGACCGCCGCAATGCCAAAGAGTAGATGCGTCAGCACGAGGTAAAGAATGAATTTTAGTCGTAGGCTCATAAAATATAGTTCGGTTTGCCAGCGGATTGTAAGCAGTATAGTTCCTGAAGCTTCCCGCGACTTGCGTGGTTTAATCCCCGCAAGACTTGTTCATCTCTAGTCTGGCCTGTATACTCACTGCGACCAATCGGAATAACGGATGTCACGTATGCTGATGAAGTCCTTCTCCTCGACATCCCGAAACGATTGGTACTTTGCTGGAACGACACGACCGACAGCGTAAACAATCAAAAGCTGGCGGCATTATTCAACATAAACAATTTGGTTTTGCCACGCTAAAATCTTAGCGGATTTGTAGCTTCATCAGGTATCCAACGATGGTCGCTGCAACCTGAATTGGCATTCGCTTTCTCAAGGCCTCAATTTATCAACCTTCGTTTCTCAGGAGAATTTGATCCTATGCAGAATACACGAACTAGCAGGAGAACGCTGCTTACGACATCGGTTCCCCTCGCCCTTCTGCTGACATTGTTCCTGGCCTCTGTGAGTTTTGCGCAGACGCTGTACGGTTCCATCGTCGGTAACGTGACAGATAATTCCGGCGCGGTCGTGGCCGGAGCCACTGTCAAAATTACGAACAGAGCCACCAATCAGACGCGTGAAACTGTCTCGAATGAGGAAGGTGGCTATACCTTCACTACGGTCCAAACCGGTCTTTGGGACGTCTCGGTTTCTAAGACGGGTTTCAAAACTTTGACCCGCGCCAATGTCGAAGTGACACTGAACAACATCACGCGCTCCAACCTGGCGCTGGAAGTCGGACAAGTGGTAGAAACGGTTTCCGTCACTGCCGATGCCAGCATCTTGCAAACCGACCGCGCGGAAGTGCGAGCGGAATTGAACAGCCAAACGCTGCAAAATATTCCGATCCCGCCAGGGCGCAACTATCAACAACTCCTGCGCACGTTGCCTGGCATCACCCCGCCAAGCAATGCGCACTCCATCCCGACGAATCCTTCACGTGCGCTGCAATACAACGTCAACGGAACGAATTCCAGTTCCAACAATGTCCGCATTGACGGCGCGAGCCAATACAACCTTTTCCTTCCCCACGTGACCGCATACGTTCCAGCGCTCGAATCCATTGAAACGGTCAACGTCGTGACCAATAACTTCGACGCGGAACAAGGTCTCGCGGGCGGCGCGGCCATCAACGTACAAATCAAAAGCGGCACCAACCAACTGCACGGTTCGGCATTTGAATATCACGACAATCACCTGACCAAAGCGCGGCCCTGGAATCTTGACGCCCGGTCAATGGCGTCGCGCAGGACAAACCCAAACGCGTGTACAACCAATTTGGGGGCACGTTCGGCGGCCCGATCAAAAAAGACAAACTGTTTTACTTTGTCAGCTATGAAGGCACCAATGACCGCCAACTCGGAAACCGTTTCCTGACCTTGCCGACGGCAGAAATGCGCACGGGGAATCTTTCGGGCGGCGGCTTAGGCATCTACGATCCGGCGACTGGTAATGCTATCGGCCAAAATCGCGCCCAATTTGCGGGTGGGATCATTCCCGACGCGCGCATTGACCCGATTGCCAAACTGATTCTGAAAGACTTGCCGTTGCCCAACCGTTCAGGGTTTGCGAACAACTACTATGCAACGGCTCCTTATGCCTTTGATAGAAAAACGTTCGACACCAAAATCAATTACAACGTAAATGAGAAGCTCACAACTTATGGTCGCTTTAGCTTCTTAAACTATAAACAACTGAATCCGGGTGCGCTTGGTCCTCTTGACGGCGTGGGAACTGCACCAGCAGGAGGTAACACAGGTGTGGGTTCAGGCAACACCTATGGTGTGACGGTAGCGGGCGTTTACACCGTCAGTACCAACTTCATCATTGATGGCAACATCGGCTACACAAAACAAGGCACGAGTTCAGAACAAGGTTTTCTGGACAAGAAAATTGGTTTGGATGTGCTGAAAATTCCCGGTACCAACGGCGCACGTGACTTTGAAAATGGCTGGCCGCGCTTTGCCATTTCAGGGTTTGCAAATATGGGCGTGCAGGATGCGTTCATGCCATATACACGGAATGATCCTCAATGGGTCTATGTGACGAACTTCAACTGGACGAAACGCAATCACAACATTCGCTTTGGCTTTGAAATGGCGCGACAAACGCTAAATCACTTGCAAGCCGAATGGAATGGAGGCGGTACTGCCGAACCTGGTTCAGGCGGCTTCGTATTTGGCACTGGCCCCACCCAATTGTGTACCGCAGCGAATACGTGCCGGCACGGCCTGTTCGACCTTCCACAGGGCAATCAATTCAATTCATTTGCGACGTTCCTGTTAGGCTATCACACCAGCGCGGGACGCACCTTTTTGGTGGAACCGCCCATTATTTACAAATCGCAAGCTTACAGCGCTTATATCCGTGACGGCTGGCAGGTCAAACAAAACCTGACCGTAACGCTTGGCACGCGCTATGAGTATTACCCCATGCCACAACGGACGGATCGCGGCATCGAACGTTATGACGTGGCGACCAACACGATGCTGGTCTGCGGCGTCGGCAGATGTGCCGAAAGACTGCGGTGTGAAAATGAGCAAGAAATTGTTCTCGCCGCGTCTCGGCGTGGCCTGGCGCATCAGCGATTCATTCGTTTTGCGAACCGGCTACGGCTTAACCTTTGATCCGATCAGTCTGGCGCGCACCTTCCGCACCAACTATCCGATGTTGTTGGCCTTCAATATTGTGGCTCCCAACTCAGCGGCTCCGGCGGGCTTGTTGCGGGATGGGATTCCGGCTACGCCCTAGTGTCCCCATCAACAATGGGAGGGTGGCTGTTCCCGGCACCGTCAATGTGCTGACGCTGGGCGACAGCTTCCGGCGTCCCTATATTCAGTCCTGGAATTTGGTGTTGGAGAAAAGTATCGGCTGGGGCTTCACGGCTTCTGCCGGATATATTGCCACCCGCACTGTTGGTCAGTCCGGGCGTATTGACCTGAATGCCGGACTCGTCGGTGGCGGCACAGCCAGCCAACCGCTCAACCAGAAGTTTGGGCGCAGAGCTTCGACCCACCTGCAGGACGGAATCGTCAATTCGCATTACGATTCCTTGCAGGCCACTTTGAAACGCCGCTTCTCCAATGGTCTGCAAATACAGGCCAATTACACCTGGAGCAAGGGCATCGGCCTGGCAGGGCTCGGTGGAGATAATGACGGCACGCTCGCGATTAACGAACCGAACTTCCGTCATTTGAATCGCGCCATCCTCGGCATCAACATTCCGCAAAACATCCAAATCTCCGGTGCCTGGGAACTGCCCTTCGGCAAAGGAAAACGGTGGGCGAATGAGAACCGAGTCGCTTCTGCGTTCGCGGGCGGCTGGCAATTGAGCTGGCTCTATGGTGCATTCACTGGATTCCCCTTCAGCGTTTCGTCGAGCGGCACGTCCTTGAATGCTCCCAGCAGCGCGCAACGTGCCGATCAGGTCAAATCCGAAGTCAAGAAGCTTGGCGGCATCGGTGTTGGCAATCCGTACTACGACCCAACCGCCTTCGCTCCTGTGACGGCAGCGCGGTTCGGAACCGTTGGCTTCAACACGTTGACCAGCCCCGGTACAGCGAATCTGGATTTGGGACTCTTCCGCGAATTCCGCATTACGGAAGCGTTCAAGCTCCAGTTCCGCGTGGAAGCCTTTCAATGCGACGAATACGCCGCATTTTGCTGCGCCGGGCGGTAACGTTTCATCACCTTCACGAGATGCGGCAGGCAATATCCTGACTCGATCCTCTGACTGGACTCCCGCGGCTGAATGGCTTTATGGAAGTCACCGGCACACGGCAATTCGGACGCGAAGGGATTGACGAACGGCTCTTCCGGTTTGGCGCTCGCTTGAGCTTCTAACCTACGGTTCGTTTTTTTCCGAGGGGGTTGCTACTTGGCAATCCCCTTTTTTACTATGAGCCTGCAAGCAAATAGTTGCTGTATATAATCCGTGCGGACATTTGCTGAATTGCCACGAGTTTTAACTCGTGGCACGCTCTCTTCAATGGGCAGGCTTTAGCCGAAATTATAGATAAGCTTTCTTCCGCCTGCTTTAGCTGAAGCAAATCAGAAAGTCTACTTCATTTTTCTGCTCTTCGGCTAAAGCCTTATTGTTCTTGTAGCTTCTTATCCACTAACTGAAGTTAGTGGCAATTGATAAGAAGCGAAACGAAGGGCTTGGCGATGACGCTCCGCACCCATGGCTGGTTGCGCTACTTTCACCGCCTCATCTGAACTTCTTTTACCTGACCATGAAAAACTGGAAACTTGTTCTGCTATTGGGGTTGGTCGCCGTCGCTGCCATCCTCGCCCTGCGCTCGCAACCAAGCGATGCCGCCAACAAATTACAAGAATGGCCGAGCTACGGCGGCAACCTCGAAAACACGCATTTCTCGCCGCTCAAACAAATCAACCGCGACAACGTTAAGCAACTTGATGTTGCCTGGACCTATGACACGGGCGATGCTTCCAATGGCTCCCAAATGCAATGCAATCCGCTTGTTGTGAACGGTGTCTTGTATGGCACTTCACCCAAGACGCGCGTCTTTGCCCTTGACGCCACCACGGGCAAAGAGACGCTGGAGCTTTGATCCGAATGCGATTGAGAAGAGCGCCCGGCAGAAGCCTTAACCGCGGCGTGACCTATTGGGAGGGCAACGGCGCACCACGCCTTTATTTCGGCTATCGCAACTGGCTCTACGCCCTTGATGCCAAAACGGGGCAGCCCGTGAAAACCTTTGGCAGCGAAGGGCGCGTGGATTTACGCGAAGGCTTGGGGCGTCCGGCAAAAGACTTATCGGTGGGGTTAACGACGCCGGGCGTGGTGTACAAAGACCTGTTGATTGTCGGCAGTTTGGTGAGCGAAACTTTGCCGGCTGCGCCTGGCGATATTCGCGCGTACGATTTGCGCACGGGCAAGCTGCGCTGGTCATTTCACACGATTCCGCATCCGGGCGAATTCGGCTATGAGACGTGGCCAAAAGATGCGTGGCAATACATCGGCGGCACGAACAATTGGAGCGGGCTGGCGCTGGATGAAAAGCGCGGGCTAGTGTTTGCGCCCACGGGTTCGGCAACTTTTGATTTTTATGGCGCGAATCGCAAAGGGGATAACCTGTTTGCGAACACGCTGCTTTGTCTGGATGCCAACACGGGCCAGCGCAAATGGCATTTCCAAACTGTGCGACATGATTTGTGGGATCGGGATTTGCCGACCGCGCCGGCGCTGGTTACGGTCAAACGTGATGGCAAAGCAGTTGACGCTGTTGCCCAAACGACGAAATCCGGTCACATCTTTGTCTTTGAGCGTGAGACAGGCAAGCCGCTGTTCCCGCTTGAATATCGCAAAGTTTCTACGCAGGGCATAGACGGCGAACACGTTGCCGACACGCAACCGTTGCCGTTGTTGCCGCCGCCGGTTGCGCGGCAACTGCTGACCGAAGCGATGCTGACGAAACGCACGCCGGAAGCCCACGCCGCCGTGCTGGAACGCTTTCGCAAGTTTCGGAGTGTCGGCCAATTTGATCCACCGACGTTGCAGGAATCCATTGTGTTTCCGGGCTTTGATGGCGGGCCGGGCTGGGGCGGCACGGCGTATGATCCTGAATCCAGTTTGCTGTTTGTGAATGCCAGCGAAGTCCCGTGCTTGCTGAAGCTCGTCGAGCGTCCGAAAGCCACAGTGCAACCCGGCGGCAAGAGCCTGTACGAACGCAACTGTGCCAGTTGTCACGGCAGGGATATGCAAGGCACACCACCGGAGTTTCCTGCTCTCGTCAACATCAACCGGAAATACAACGACACGCAATTGCACACGCTCATCCGCACCGGCGTGGGGCGCATGCCGGGCTTCGGTTCGCTGGGCAATGGAAGGGCTGCAAGCTGTCGTGCGCTTCTTGCTCACAGGCGAAGATGTCAAAATCACGGCAGAAAGCGTTGCGGCCTCGCCGATTGAACAGAAATATACATTTGGTGGGTACACGCGCTTTCTCGATCCTGATGGATACCCGGCAGTCGAACCGCCGTGGGGTACGCTCAATGCAGTTGATTTGAATAGCGGCAAAATCGTGTGGAAGATTCCGCTCGGCGAGCATCCTGAATTAGTGGCGAAAGGCCTCCGCGATACCGGAAGCTGGAATTACGGCGGGCCGATTGTGACAGCGGGCGGTATCGTATTTATCGGCGCTACCAACTATGACCGCAAGTTTCGCGCGTTTGATAAGGCCACGGGAAAATTGCTGTGGGAAGGCGTAATGCCGTTTGCTGGCAACGCTACACCCGCGACGTACGAAGTGAAGGGGCGGCAATTCGTCGTGATTGCGGCAGGTGGCGGCAAACGTGGCGCGCCTTCAGGGGGCATGTATGTAGCTTTCGCACTGCCGCAAGGCAAGTAAGCATAGTTGTCATTTGTCATTTGTTATTGTCCGAAAAATGCGCTTGTTCATCAGTTCTCTCATCCAATCGCGCGCCGCGACGGCCACTACGATGACCGTCGCTTTGGCCTGCTGTCTTTGTCTTTGCGCGCATTCATTACGCGCGCAAACGCTGCCAGACTTGCCGGCCATTGTCTTGGACGGCTTCGACCCAGAAAGCAAAGAGCAAATCCAAAAAGCTGTGAGGCAAGTCGAGGCCAAGCCACGCGATGCTGAAGCCAACGGCTGGCTGGGGATGACATTGCACACCTACGAGCAATTTGAGTGGGCAACGCCTTTGTTATCAACGGGCGCACCTGTTAGCGCCGACCGAATTTCGTTGGGCATATTACCTGGGCATCGTGCAGGCGGCACTGGGGCAACAGCGCGAAGCTGCGGCGAGCTTTCAGGATTGCGTTGCAACAAGATGCCGAAGCATTTGCCTGCGCAGTTGCGGCTGGCCGAGGCGTTGCTGGCTGGCGGGCAATTGAGTGAAAGCCAGCAGTTTTATGAAATCGTCATCAAGCGCAATCCCAATATTGCGCAGGCGTATTATGGATTGGGGCGGGTGTTTGCCACTAGCAAACCCGCCGAGGCGCTGCGGCATTATCGTAGGGCGATTGAGCTATTCCCGGAATACGGCGCGGCGCATTACGCGCTTGGCCTGGCCTTGCGTGATGCCGGGCAAACGGCTGAGGCACAGGAACATTTGGCACGCTCGCAACAACTCAAACTATCTCGCCCAACATTGGAAGACCCGTTGATCGTCGGTCTTGCTGAGATGAATGCGGGAGCCTCAAAGCACCTCAAGCGCGGCGCGTTGCTGGAACGTGAAGGGAAGCTTGAGGCATCTATTGCGGAACACGAACAGGCATTGGAACTGAACCCCTGGTTTATTCAGGCGCATATCAATTTGATCTCGCTGTATGGTCGCACGAGCCAATTTGACAAGGCTGAGAAACATTATCATGAGCCGTTGTCGCGATCAATCCCGACCTGCCCGACATCTATTACAACTACGGCGTCTTGCTGGTTGGACAGGAGCGGGTCAACGAAGCCGCGCAAGCCTTTCAACGCTGTCTGGAACTTAATCCATATTATGCCGAAGCACATCACAATTATGCCGTGCTGGTCGAACAAACAGGCAAACTGGACGAGGCCGCCAAGCATTATCGCAAAGCCATCGAAAACAAACCCGGCTACCGTTCAGCGCATTTCTTTCTCGGCAGGATTCTGGTGAATCAGAATAAATTGCCCGAAGCGATTCAGCAGTTTCAGCTAACACTCACTCCGGTAGATGTAGAAACCGCGCGTTATGCCTACGCCTTAGGCGCAACCTATGCCCGCGCGGGCGACAGGCAAAAAGCCATCCAGTATTTACGCGAGGCGCAAAAGCACGCGACGACGTTTGGGCAAAAAGAATTGCTTGCGCCGTTGGAGCGCGATTTGCGAACGTTGGAAGGGAAGGAATGAAAGACCAACGTAAGCGTGGGAAAGCAGGCGTCAAGAGTTCAAGCATCAGCTTGGCTTTAGCTTCACGCGGAAATAAATCCCATGCTAAAGCGTGTACTCTTGACACCTGCTCTCGTTGGTTTTGTTTGGTTCTTCAGGTTTGTTTGGTGGTGGTTGCCTTGCCCCGGGCAAGTTTCGGACAGGCGTCCTTGTTCCGCGAGGTCTCTGCCGAAACAGGCTTGCAGTTCCAGCATTTCACGGGCGCAACGGGCGAATATTTCATGCCGGAAATTATGGGCGCGGGCTGTGCGCTCTTTGATTTCGATAATGATGGCGATTTGGATGTGTATCTGGTGCAAGGCACACTGCTCGACGAAAAGAAAAAGCTCAGCGACGCTCGTTTTCCACCAGCGACAGATTGGAAACCCGGGCAACCGGCTGTTTCGCAATGAACTCATTCCGTCTGGCAAATTGCGCTTTGTGGATATGACCGAAAAGTCAGGGCTGGGCTATATTGGCTTTGGCATGGGCGTGGCGACAGGCGATTACGACAACGACGGGTTCGTAGATTTGTACGTGACGAATCTGGGGTCGAATGGGTTGTTTCATAATAACGGCAATGGCACGTTCACCGACGTCACCAGACAAGCCGGTCTAGACGATCCG
Organism: uncultured Acidobacteriota bacterium; assembly: GCA_963794955.1. Lineage (GTDB taxonomy): Bacteria > Acidobacteriota > Blastocatellia > RBC074 > RBC074 > JAFDVL01. The sequence goes on along the minus strand of CAWCGF010000002.1, from coordinate 398,328 downwards.
CGTTGGAGCACGAGCGCGGCCTGGCTGGATTATGATCGCGACGGCGATTTGGATTTGTATGTGTGCAATTACGTGGATTTCACGGTCAAAACCCACAAGCGTTGCTACAGTCCCACAGGCGAATTAGATTATTGCACGCCTGCCGCGTATCGCCCTTTGCTGGATCGGTTGTTTCGCAATGACGGCAAGGGGCAATTTACGGATGTCTCCGTTGCTTCCGGTATCGGTGCGATTCCTGGCCCTGGCCTTGGTGTGACGTGCGCGGACTTCAATGGCGATGGTTGGGTAGATATTTATGTAGCGAATGATGGTGCGGCCAATTTTCTGTGGATGAATAAAGGCAATGGGACATTTGAAGAAAACGGTCTGCTTTCCGGTGCTGCCTACGCCATGGATGGGATTGCACGGGCCGGAATGGGAGCAACGGCGGGCGATTTTGATAACGATGGCGACGAAGACATTTTGGTCACGAACTTAGCCAGAGAAGGTAGCACGCTGTATCGCAATAATAGTCGCGGCGATTTTCATGATGCAACCTCAGAATTCAACCTGACGCAGGCCAGTTTTCTCTCCACAGGCTTCGGCGCAACGTGGTTTGATTACGACAATGATGGACGCCTGGATTTGTTTACGGCCAATGGGGCTGTAACAATCATCGCCACGCAAAAAAGCTCGCCCTATCCCTTTCAGCAACGCAACCAACTCTTTCACAATGAAGGCACGAGTTTTCGTGACGTCTCCGCAAGCGTAGGCGCGGCGCTACAATTATCTGAAGTCAGTCGCGGGGCAGCATTGGGCGATGTGGATAACGATGGCGATGTGGACTTATTGGTGAGCAATAACAATGGCGGGGCGCGATTGTTATTGAATGACGTTGGAATGAAACGAAACTGGCTGACCATCCGATTGGAAGGTACGAAGGACAATCGAAATGGCGTCGGCGCATTGGTAACGGTCGTCCGCAAAGGTCAGTCCCCTTTAATTCGTCGCGCGCACAGCGATGGCAGTTATCTGAGCGCCAGCGACCTGCGCGTGCATTTTGGGTTGGATACCGCCACTGTAATTGAGAGCGTGATCGTGCAATGGCCGAGCGGTGCCAAAGAAAGCTGGGCGAAAGTACCTATCAACAAGCTAACCCCCCTCCGCCAACAAACTGGCAAACCTATGACGACCTCCCTAAAGTAAGCTGGCGACTGCCCCAAATTTTTTGCCGCCGTGAAATACCCGGACAATCTCGTTATAATGCGTGTATGCAAGGTGGATCAAAACAAACGCCGCACGAATTGCTCGGCTTTTATTCAGAAGTCCGAGCCAATACCGAACAACTTTGTCAGCCTTTGGAAACGGAAGATTATATTCCGCAACCCATCGTGGATGTCAGTCCGCCGAAGTGGAACATCGCGCATACGACGTGGTTTTTTGAAGAGATGATTTTGAAGAAATTCGTCGCTCCTTACCGCGAGTTCAATTCGCAGTTCGGCTATCTTTTCAACAGCTATTACAACTCTCTCGGCGCGCGTACGCAGCGCGATCAGCGCGGCGCTTTGTCTCGTCCGACGGTGGCCGAAGTGTTTCAGTATCGCCGCTATGTGGATGAGGCGATGCGGCAATTGCTGCACACCAATTTGACGGACGAAAGCGCCGCATTAATTACGCTCGGACTCCATCACGAACAGCAACATCAGGAGCTTTTTCTGACAGATTTGAAGTACACCTTCAGTTGTAACCCGTTGTTCCCGGTATATGACGCGAACGTAGTGCGGGAAGAGCAGGGCGAAACTTTATCCAACGGATGGGCCGAAATCGCGGGCGGCAATTATGACATTGGGTTTGCGGGTGAGGGCTTTTGTTTCGATAACGAACTCAGCCGCCATCCGGTTTTGCTGCACGATTTTTCGCTCTGTAAGAAGCTGGTGACGAATGGCGCATACTTGGAATTTATGGCGGACGGCGGGTACGAAGATTTTCGTCTCTGGCATTCAGAAGGCTGGGATTGGGTCAAACAACACCACGTCAATGCCCCCCTTTACTGGCAACAGCAGGACGGCAAGTGGATGAACTTTACGCTGGCTGGATTGCGCGAAGTGCAAATGGATGCACCTGTCTGTCATGTGTCTTTTTACGAAGCGGCGGCTTTTGCCGAATGGAAGCAGCTGCGATTGCCAACTGAATTTGAATGGGAAGCGGCGTCCGAACAGTTCAACTGGGGCTTGCGTTGGGAATGGACAAATTCGGCCTATCTGCCGTATCCGAATTTCAAAAAAGCCGCTGGCGCGGTCGGCGAGTACAATGGAAAATTCATGCTCAATCAAATGGTGTTGCGCGGCGCAAGTGTAGCAACCTCAACCAATCACAGCCGTAAAACCTATCGGAACTTCTTTCACCCCCCCCTACGCTGGCAATTTACAGGAATCCGCCTGGCGCAATAATTCGTACTTAAAACGACCATTTATTCAGGTCTGACTCAGGGATGTTTGCCACTACTGAATTACTACTGAAAGCCTATGAAATCATCAAGCGTTACGCAACAAAACACTTTTGCCGCCGATGTCAGTGCGGGCTTATCCGCCGAACCAAAATTTCTTTCCTCGAAATACTTTTACGACGATGAAGGCTCGCGCCTGTTTCAGGAAATCATGCAACTACCGGAATATTACCTGACGCGCGCTGAGTATGAGATTTTTCAAACGCAGGCGTCAGCAATTTGTACTGCCTTTACCGCGCAAAAATCAGCCTTCGATCTGATCGAACTCGGCGCGGGCGATGGCACGAAGACCGCTGTGCTGATTGATTATTTCCTCCGGCAGGCTGCCGATTTTACTTATGCGCCCATTGATATTTCGCAGGAAGCGGTTGCGTTGCTGACAGATAAATTCCAGCGCGACTTTCCTGCGCTAACAATGAATGCAAAAATCGGCGATTACTTTCGGATCCTGGAAACGCTCAAAACGGCTTCGCAACGGCGCAAGATTCTGCTATTTCTTGGCTCCAATATCGGCAACTTTTCCCGCGCACAGGCGCTGAAGTTTTTTCAGCGTTTGCACGATGTAATGAACCCGGACGATCTGCTTTTTGTTGGGTTCGATTTACAAAAAGACCCGCGCCGGATCGTGCGCGCCTACGACGATGCGCAAGGCGTGACAGCGGCGTTCAATCTGAACCTACTGCGGCGCATCAACCACGAACTGGGGGCAGATTTCGAGTTGGAAAAATTCTCCCATTACGCCAGTTATCATCTCAACGAATGTGCCGCGCGCTCCTTTCTCATCAGCCGGGAAGAGCAGGAAGTTTTTATCAAGGCGGTAAATCGCACCTTTCATTTCAATCAATGGGAAGCGATCTTTATGGAAATCTCGCAAAAATACAGCCTCGAAATGATAAACGATTTAGCGCAGGGAAGTGGCTTCCAGGTAGCGCACAATTTCTTTGATCAGAATCATTATTTCACCGATTCGCTTTGGAAAATTGCTTAAACGACAATCGAGTTCCCCCTGGCCACAAGCTCACTTTTCCGCGCGCCGATAACAGGTTTCCCCTTTTTCGCTGGTCAGGCAAAGGTAGGCTTTGCCATATTCGTCCGTCTTGGTGCGAAACTGGAAGGCTTCATGGGCGAGCGTGTGATCTTTTTCCTTGTTGCTATTCGGCGCACAGGAGTTTTGTTGTCGCCAGAAGTTTTTGTTTGGGACAAGCATAAGCGTGGAGCCGCTGATTTCCACGCTGCCGCGCTTGTCATTGAAAAGCGTCGTCGTGCAACCGTATAGCGTAGATTGGATCAAGCCGATAAATTCAAACCGACCATCGGGCGTGAAAACATATTTGAAGGTCGAACCGTTCGACGGCGTCGTTGCGCCCGTCACCCGATTGCGATCCGCCATCATGGACATCCCGCCGCTTGTCCAGGTTCCGAGTAGCGCATTTGCCTTGCCAGCAGTTGGCGCGGTGGTTTGCTCAGTCGGTTTGGCATTCGTCGCTGCCGGATTGGGTTGGCTCCCAGCCAACAAGACTTCCGTCCAGGCCACCACCAAAGCGTCGTCGGTGGGCACAAAGAAGCCTAAGACGGTGCGGCGAGATGGCTTATCTTTGACGACACTAAAAATGGTGACGCCGCTATCGTTAGCGCCTATTTCATACGTCCAGCCAGTCGCCTGCAAATTATTTTGCAACTGCGCTAGTAAGCTCGCGGCCTGCGCTTTTTTATAGCCTGCGCCTGACCACGCCAGTACCTCCCGGTCACCTCGTCGCAGTTTGCCTGCCCCGACCGCTACCAGTTTTTCTAACGTCTGATTGATTTCTGGCGGCACACTCTGCGCCTGCACGCGCAAGGCTCCGGTCGGCAAAGTAACGCCTGTCAGATTGGATTGCGCGGCGGCTACGGTTTCAACTTGCGCCTGTGTCGGAGTGGTCAAACCCGCCATGAAAACGCACGCGCAGAAAATGATGGCAAGGAATTTGGACGAAATGGTTCGGTAAGAAACAACTTGCATTAGATTCTCCTGGGTAAAGCCAAAGCCGTCTAAGCTCAGCAAAATTTTCTTCACCCTATAACGCGCAATCGGCACGCAAAAACTATCACCACCGCAAAAAAATTGCGGCCAGGCACGGCGGAGCTAATTGATTTTCTCCGCCCATCCAGCGAATAAATTCGCCACTACGTGAGCGAGCGATTGATCTTCCCCGGCGTGCTATAATCGCCCTCACGCAAAGCGGAGACACGCGTTACGGTAATCAAAGCGTAATAAGTTCATGCAAATGACACCTGAACGTTGGACAAAGATCGAGGCTATCTTCCAGGCTGCGCTTGCGCTCGACGACGAGGACAAGCGCAATTCCTATCTGGCGGTTGCCTGTGCGGGGGACGCGGAACTGCGGCAGGCGGTTGAGCGGTTATTGGCACAGGGCGAAGGAGCCGAAACCCTGATACAGGAAACGGTGTTTGATGAGAGCAGCCTGCCGGATTTTGCTGCCTTGCCGCCGGAGCTTGATCCGTTGCTGAGAAAACGGCTGGGCGCTTATCAGCTTACGATGGAGTTGGGACGTGGTGGTATGGGGGCAGTTTATCTGGCTGAGCGGGTGGATGGCGCTTTCAAACAGCAGGTTGCAGTCAAATTGGTCAAGCGTGGGATGGATACGAACTTTATCCTGCGCCGGTTTCGCCGGGAACGACAAATTCTGGCGACGCTGAATCATCCTTTTATTGCGCGTCTGCTGGATGGTGGCACGACGGCAGATGGCTTGCCCTACTTCGTGATGGAGTTCATTGCCGGCCAATCGCTATATCACTTCAGCGATGAAAAAAAGTTGAGCCTTAATGAGCGATTACGCTTATTTCGTCAGGTGTGCGACGCCGTTCATTACGCCCATGAAAACCAGGTCATTCATCGTGACTTAAAGCCCTCCAACGTGATGGTGACCCCTGATAGGACGCCGAAGCTGTTGGATTTCGGCATCGCCAAACTGCTAAACCCGGAACGCACCGCCGACACGATTGATCCGACGGCCACGCACCTGCGGTTGATGACGCCCGAATATGCCAGCCCGGAACAAGTTAAAGGAGAAGTCGTCACCGTAGCCAGTGATATTTACAGCCTCGGTGTTTTGCTCTACGAATTGCTGACCGGACATCGTCCCTATCGGTTTCGCCATCGCGCGCCGCACGAAATTTCGCGGGCTGTGTGCGAAGATGAGCCGGAAAGACCGAGCGAAAGTTTGACCCGCGAAGATAACTTTGCGCCTACCGGAGCGGGCGAGCACATAACCTCGGAAGCAGTGCTTGCGGCGCGTAATGCCACGCTTGAAACGTTGCGCCAGGCGCTGGCGGGCGATCTGGATCGGATTATCTTGAAAGCCCTGCGCAAAGACCCTGCCGAGCGTTACCCTTCGGCTGCCGCACTCGCGCACGACCTCAATAATTATCTGGAAAAACGTCCCGTGCAGGCGGAATCCTTCGTGCCCAGCAGGCGGACGCTCTCGGCAAGTTTGCCGACCGAGGCCGCGCCGCCGACAGAAAAGCATACGGTCGCCATTTTACCCATGCACGTGATTGGCGCGGCTAACACGCAAGACACAGACGAGATGTATTTGGGGATTGGCTTGGCGGATGCGCTGATTTTACGGCTCTCAAAAGTCCCGCGTTTCATCGTGCGTCCGACCAGTTCAGTGTTGCGCTATCAAAATGCAGTCATTGATCCATTGCAAGCAGGCCGCGAACTTGAGGTCGAACTGGTGGTCGAAGGCACGATTCGCCGTGTGGGAGAGCGCATTCGCGTTTCTGTGCGACTGCTTGCCACCAAAGAATCGGCCACGCGGTGGGCACAGAATTTCGATGAGGAATTCACGGACGTTTTAGCGTTGGAAGATTCCATTGCAGACCGCATCGCCCACTCACTCGTGCCGCGCTTGACAAGTGAAGAGGAGCAGAAAATTGCCAAGCGCTGCACCAACAATGTGCAAGCCTATGAGGCCTATCTGCGAGGCCGCTATTTTTACAATCAATTCTCCGAGGACGGTTTGCGGAAAGCGGTCGCTTCCTTCCGCACAGCCATTGCGCTTGATCCACAGTATGCGCTGCCTCACGTGGGCATAGCGGATTATTACAACTGGGCGGCGATCTTTGGCGAAATGGCCTCCCACGAAGCGTTTCCACAGGCCAAAGCATCGGCTCGGCACGCGCTGGAAATTGATGATCAGGTGGGCGAAGCATACGCGATTCTCGCCTTTTCCACCCTGCTGCATGATTGGGATTGGGCCGAAAGCGAACGGCTGGTGCTCCGCGCGTTGGCCTTAAGTCCAAACTATTATTTCGCGCACGAGTGTTATTCCAACTGGTTTGCCTCACAAAAACGCTTTACCGAAGCGATCCGGGAAATCAAATGCGCCGAAGAACTTGATCCGCTCTCGCCCCGCCCGATGCTAATGACCGCCTGGACGCTGTATCAGGCACGACATTACGAAGAGGCCGTGAACAAGGCGCGTCAGGCGAATGAACTGCGCGCGAATTTCCCGCAAGGCTTGCTGCATCTCGGCAACAATCTAACGCACGCGGGACGCCCCGCCGCAGCGATTCCGTTGCTGCGCCAAAGCTGTCGGCTGTGGGAAAGTTCGCGCCTGCCGCATTACATGCTGGTTTGTGCGCTGGTCGCTGATGGCAGACGCCTCGAAGCCAGACAAGTGCTGGATGAGATGAAAGCAACGGCAACAGTACGCTATGTCAAACCGTATTTTCTGGCCCTGGCTTGCGCGGCTTTGGGGGAATTTGATGAGGCGTTCGCGTGGTTTGAGAAGGCTGTTGCTGAGCGCAGTGAGTGGCTGATCTGGCTGGCGACCGACACTAATCTGGATCGCTTGCGACAAGACCCCCGCTATCCGGCTTTGCTCCGCAAAACCAACAACCCCGTTGCCCCGCAACTGCCGACTGCTTCCCGCCCAACCCTGAATTCAGGCAGCAAAAAATCACTGGCGGTGCTGCCTTTCAAATTGCTCACCCCCACGGTCGGCGATGCGAGCGGCGATTTTATCGGCGTTGGCTTGGCCGATGCTTTGATCACGCGGCTGTCAACGGTGCGCCGCTTCATCGTGCGCCCGACCAGTTCGGTACTGCGCTTTGGGGAGACGACGGATTCATTGCAAGCCGGGCGCGAACTGAAGGTTGATTTTGTTTTGGAAGGGAGCATTCGGCGCATCGCGGATCGCATTCGCGTGACGATTCAACTGCTCAGTGTCAGCGCGCAGGCAGCAAACTGGGCCGGGAGTTTTGACGAGAAAAATATAGATGTGTTGGAACTCGAAGATTTGATTTCCGAACGCGTCGCTAAAGCGTTAATTCCGCACCTGACTGGGGAAGAGCAAAAGCAACTTTCGAAACGCGGCACTAACAGTGCCGAAGCGTACGAAGCCTATTTGCGCGGGCGCTATCATTGGAATCAGTTCACGCCGGAATCCTTGCCGAAAGCCCTCACCGCGTTTGAAGCCGCCATTTCGCTTGATCCACAGTACGCGCTCGCTTACGTGGGCTTAGCGGACTTTTACATCTGGGGGACTATCTACGGGCTGATGCCATCGGAACCTGCCCTCGTGCAAGCCGAAGCGGCCACGCGCCGTGCTATGGGACTGGATGACCAATTGGGCGAAGCCTATGCCTCGCTGGGGTTGATCATGCAGAATCGCCAGCACTGGGCCGAGGCGGAAAAACTGCAACAGCAGGCCATTGCGCTCAACCCCAATTATGTACACGCACACGAATGGTATGGGGCGCAACTGGTTGGCACGGGAAGAACCGAGCAGGGCATTGCGGAAATCAAACTGACGGAACGCCTTGACCCGCTCTCGCTGCGAACCAAAACCATGACGGCTTGGACGCTCTATCAAGCCCATCGCTTTGAAGAAGCTTTGGAGCGCGGGCGGCAAATTGTTGACCTGGACAAGAATTACCCCCAGGGATATTCGCAAATCGGCCTGAATTTATTGGCGTTGGAACAACCCGCCGAAGCCGTGCTGTATTTCCAGAAGTTTGATGAGATGATTCCGCATTCGGCGCTGGCGAAATACCAGCTTTGCTTTGCGTATGTTGCTGCCGGGCGGGAGGCAGAGGCGCGTACGGTGATGGCGGAGATTAACGCGCTGACCGCTAACACCTACGTCAAGCCGTATTTCCTGGCGATGGCACATGCCGCACTGGGTGAACGCGACCAGGCGTTCACCTATTTCCAGCAGTCGTCGGCTGAATCCGATCCGTGGATGCTGTGGTTCGGGACGGAGCCAATGTTGAAAAATTTGCACGAAGATGAGCGGTACATTACTTTGTTGCGCCGTTTCAATCCCCCCCTGGCTGTGTAGGCGCAGCCAGCAATCACTTTCTATTCCGAAAATGTAGAGCAACTCTGTTAGTTTGCTCCGAAGCAAGGGGATACTGTACAGCTTCCGCTACGATCTGCGCCCCTAAAGTTCAATCCCGTATTTTTCCAACCGCCGATACAACGCCGCCCGGCTCATGCCCAGCGCCTCGGCGACGCGGCTAATGTTGCCGCCGTGATGTTTCAGGGCTTTGCTAATCATCGCCTTTTCCAACTCATCCAGCGTCATCGAACCAACCTGCGGCAGCGCATCTTTGCTCGACTCCGTGCCTTCCATTTCCAGGGGCAAGCGAAAGTCGTCCACTTCCAACACGTCTTTGCCACTGACTAAAATCGTGCGTTCGATCAGGTGTTTGAGTTGCCGAATGTTGCCCGGCCACGCCAACGATTGCAGCCATTGTAGCGCGGCTTCGCTGATTGTCAGGTTGGCGCGGCGATAGACGTTGGCCATGCTGGTCAGAAAGTGCTGAGCGATGCGCGGAATGTCGGACGTGCGTTCGCGCAGCGGCGGCAGATGGACGGCGATCAGATTCAAGCGGTACAGCAAATCTTCGCGGAACGATCCATTTGCCACCATCTCCGCCAGATTGCGATTCGTCGCCGAAATCACGCGCACATCCACCGTGCGCGTCACACTGGAACCCAATACTTCATACGTGCGGTCTTGCAGCACGCGCAGCAATTTCACCTGGGCGCTGGCATCCAGATCGCCGATTTCATCCAGCAGGATCGTGCCGCCGTCCGCCATTGCAAAGCGGCCTTTGCGATCCGCGCGTGCATCCGTGAACGCGCCTTTGACGTGGCCGAACATTTCGCTCTCAAACAACTGCGCAGGGATGCCGCCGAGATTGACTTTGACGAAGGCCTGGGGGGCACGCGAGCTGTTGCGATGTAGCGCGGCGGCAATCAGTTCTTTGCCTGTGCCGCTTTCGCCGGTGATGAGCACAGAAGCATCGGTTGCTGCCACGCGCCCGATCACTTCAAGCAGTTTGAGAAACTTTGGATCATTGCCGATCAGGTCATGGAATTGATAGTGCTCCTCCAGCTTTTCGCGGGTAGGATTCGGCGTGTGAGTGGAATGCGCAGCAGAAAGTTCCAGCGCGGTTTTGACGGCTTGTAAGAGTTGCTGATGCGTCCAAGGCTTTGTGATGAAGTCGCTGGCACCTGCTCGCACGCCTGCGACAGCCAGTTGAATCGAACCCCACGCCGTCAACAAAATCACGGGCAGCGCGGGTTTCGCGGCTTTGATTTGTTTGAGCCATTCAATGCCTTCTTCACCCGTTGTGCGGCGCGAAAAGTTCATGTCCAGAATGACGAGTTGAAAGGGCTGGCTGGCGATGAGGGCAAGTGCTTCGGTAGGATTGGATGAAGCTTGCGCGCGATAGCCGCTTTGCCTGAGCAGCAGCGAAATCGAAGTCGTAACCGAAGGATCGTCGTCAACAATTAAGATCATTGCTTCAACTTGGCTTTACGCAACGGAGGGGCAGGCAGTTGATGCGTCGTGTGATCAGTGACAGAAGTTGGGAACCGTCGCTCCGACGCGGTTGGTTTGAGCAATGGCTCTAGCGCCGTTGTCAGTTCTGCCTGTTCTGCTTCTGTGTTTTGTGGAACCGTAAAATGCCAGCCATTGAGCAGTGTGCCTAAACCAATAAGAAAGGTGACAAGTCCAGCGCCTGCGGGAAACAGCAAACCTTCGTTATTTGTCGCTACGCCAATTGCCGCGAACCCGATGGCCGCCCCTGCACCAATTGACGCTGAAATCACACCGGACCGAATGCGCCGGAGCCGTTTTTCGGCGGGCGACTCCAGAAACTTGGTGATTTCAGGCAGCACATCTTCGACGACTTTGCTTAATTCTTTAGCGGATTTCAATTCTCGGATTTTATCAGCGACCGCACGACCGATTTCCTCGCGTGCCGAAAGCAGCGCGGGCGCAATCGCCTCCGATTTATCTAAAGCCGTGCGAACCGTTCGTAAATCCGTGCCGCACGAACGACAATATTGACCGTGTTGGTCAGAACCGCAACCAGGACAAAACATAATAACCTCCACGCGGGATAGTATAGATGTGGAGGGTTACGAAAGAGAACCCCGCGAGGTTCATTCATAATGCAACGCTTCTGCGGGTTGTACCTTCGTGGCCAACCGACTTGGATACAAACCGCAAACAATCGTCAGCGCATAAATCACAATGAGCGAAAGCAGTAGGCTGTACAAATAAACCTGCTTGGTGGCAAAGCCGAGAAAATCCAGCAGCGGGAATTGAATCACGACCAGCGTGCCAAGTAACAGGCCAAACGTTGTGATGACCAACAGTTCGCCGAGAATCTGGTTGTAAATGCGCTTAGCTGTCGCGCCTTTGGCCCGCCGCAGGCCGATTTCTTTGGTGCGTTGGGTGACGCTTTGCCATAACACGCCCGTTAATCCGAGCGCCACCATCAGCATGAGAAAGCCTGCGATCAGGCCGAAGGCGGCGATTGGCACATAATAATTGGTGTGATTTTCGGTGCGCATCTGTGCGATGGTTTTGACATCGAACGACCAATCCTTGGCGATGGCTTGCATCCGTTTGATGAGCTTCTCTTCAAACTCCGCCGTTGTGCCGGGACGAACCTTCAGGACGAAGTTGCGCGGCACTTCGCCATCGGGTAATTTCAGGTCGTTGCGAAAATCAGGTAGCCATACAACTCCGCAAATTCACCGTTTTTACGGAAATCATCAATGATACCGATGACGCGCTCTTCTTTGCGTTTCGTCCCGTCTTTTTTTACCCGTTCTTTTTCGTTCAAGCTGGTCAATCAGATTTTTGCCGAGCGGGTCTTCGTCACCAAAGAGTTCGTACGCCGTTTTTTGATTGAGAATGACGGGTTTGTAATCTCCCCCGTCATCTTCTTTGCCAAACCAGCGCCCGCGCACGATCTGCAAGCCGAAAACGTCTTTGGCATCGTCGGTCATGAAATTGATCCAGTAACGCACATCACGGCCTTTGACCTTATTCCCTGACGTCCAGTTACCACGTGAATAGGGCGTCATCATTACGGCAGTGACGGCTTGGATTTCGCTGACATCTTTTAGCGTCGCCAACATTTGTTTCGCCGTATCCAGATGTTGCTGTTTGTCGGAGTTGTCGGCTTTTTGCTGAAACCCGACCTGCACATTCCAAACGTTTTGGTAATTGAAGCCGAGCGGATGTCGGTAGTTATCCAGGTAATACACCGCAAACACGAGCACGCCGAACATCACCAGAAACGAAAAGAAAATTTCGAGCGTGATCAGAAAGTTGACGCGGCGGCGATTCCAAACCAGTTTGCAGAGATGCTTAATCATCGCACGGCTCCTTTTAAGGCTTGCACCGGATTCAAGCGTGACATTTTCCAGGCAGGATAGACACCAGAAATCAATCCGAAAATTACGGCCAGCCCGAGGCCGCCGAAAAAGATGCGATAGTTCAACTGAAATTGGGCATAAGGAAACCAGCCGCTGGCGGTAATGAATTGCAACACGAACCGGGACAGGAAGAAGCCTAAAACACCCCCGACCAAAGTGAGCAAAACATTTTCGACAATGAATTGCCCGACCAATGTCCACGATGAAGCGCCAAAGGCTTTGCGGACGCCGATTTCGCCAGCCCGTTCCATAATTCGGCTGACGTTGAGATTAATGAGATTCACCGTCGGCAGCAGCATAAACAAAATCGCAATGATGACCATCGCCGCCAGCAAACGGCCCGGACGGCTCGCCCTTCCATTATCATCATGCGACCCGACCAGTTCCCGCGAAATGGCTTCAAAGTAGGTGTCCATTTGTCCATACATCGAATTCCATTCTTTCGGATCAGGGAATTCAATGCTGTTCAGTCGCGTTTTGAACTCGTCGCGCAAGCCTGGGAGATCGTTTTCTGAACGCGCCAGATAGAGCGCCTGAAAATCGCCCATCATCTCGTTGCGATAGGTGTCATTCTTGGCGGTGCTGATCGGAACCCAAATGTCGGAGAACGGCACTTGCCGCAAGAAGGGAACATTGGCAACGACGCCTGCGACGCGAAAGTTTTGCCCATCTACTTCGATGGTCTTGCCGACTGCCGATTCATTGCCAAAGAATTTCTGGCGCGTGGCATCATTGATTACCGCGACAAAGTTACGATTTTTTTCGTCTTCGGCGGTGAAGGGCGCGCCTTCCAAAAAGCGAAACGTCAGGACTTCCCAGAACTCGCCATCTGTGCGCTTCAGGGACGACTGAATCTTTTCGCCATTGAGATAAGACACGACTTGTTTTGACTCCGTGAAGATAGACATCTTCTCCACGTTCGGCAAATGGCGTGTGTGGCGATCCAGAAAGCGATAGCCCGTGGTGCCGTTCCAGGTGCCGTTTTTGTCCGGCGTATGCATTTCCATGAAGTAAACACCGAGTGTGCGGTCATTGCGGCTTTCCACCGCATTTGGCCCAAAGACGTGATCCAGAAACGCAACCGCCACCATCAGCACAACCAGCGTGAAGCTAATCGCAAACAAGCTGATAAACGTGAAGAATTTGCGGCGCAGGAAAACTTTGAAGGCGATTTTGAGGTAGTTTTTTAGCATAGTGGCTAGTGGTTGGTGGCGGGTGGCTGGAAGGCGGAGCGGGCTTTACCGACCATTGACCCCCAGCCACTGATCACCGAATTAGCTGACTTGTCTGCCATCAAATAAACGCACGATGCGTTCGGTCTTTTCGGCCTGGCGTGGATCGTGCGTGACCATTACGACTGTGGTTTGGTGATCGCGTTGGAGCGTTTGTAACACGTCCATGATTTCATCCCCCATCTGCGAATCCAGATTGCCCGTTGGTTCATCCGCCAGCAGGATTTTGGGATTACCGACGATGGCGCGCGCAATCGCCACGCGCTGTTGTTGTCCGCCGGAAAGCTGGCCCGGAAAGTGATGCACGCGCGATTGTAAGCCGACTTTTTCCAGCGCCGCCAAGGCCCGCTTGCGACGCTCCGCATTCGACACGCCTTTGCGGTAGAGCAGTGGAATTTCGACGTTATCTACGACGCTCAAATCATTGATGAGATGAAACGTCTGGAAGATGAAACCGAGTTCTTCATTGCGCATTTGCGCCAGGTATTTATCGGTGTATGCGGTGATCGGCTTTTGATTGAGCGCGACTTTGCCGCCGCTGGGCACATCCAGCAACCCGATGACATTGAGCAATGTGCTTTTGCCCGAACCCGATGGCCCCATAATCGAAATGAATTCGCCTGCGCGGACACGGAGGTTAATGTTGGTGAGCGCGACCGTTTCAATGCGGTCAGTGCGGTAGACTTTTTCGACGCCTTCCAGTTGGATCATAGCTCTCCTGAATGCTGTTAGCTGGTAGTTGTCAGCCGTTAGCCAAACCTCTGGCTAACGGCTGACAACTACCAGCTATTTGATCTTTACTTCTTTCAAATGCTGGTAATCATTCATATCCGAAATGATGACTTCATCGCCTTCCAGCAAGCCTGCTAACACTTCGTAGTTTTCAAAACTCGCAATGCCGAATTTAACGGGCGTTTTGATTGCCATATCGCCGCGAATCACGAACACATCACGCGCGCCTTCGGCATTGGCAAACGGCCCTTTCTTGATGCGCAACGCTTTGTCTTTGTGATCGGTCACAATTAGAACATCGCAGCGCAAATTCGATTTCAGCAGCGCGCTGGATTTGTCGAGCAATGAGACCTGCAATGTGATGACGCCGTTTTTGATCGTCGGATCAATGCTGCGAAGCGCGCCTTTCAGATAATCATCATTGATCTTGATACTGACCAGCATGCCGGGCGATAGCCGATTCGCATGCACATCTGAAATGGTGGCGTCTACGCGAAATGAATTCAGATCGGCAATACGGGCAATGACGGAACCTTTCGGCACAGTCGCGCCTTCTTCCTGCACGACCCACGTCAGCACACCGTTGCGGTCGGATTTCGTCGTCGCCAATTCCAGTTGCCGTTTCGCTTCGTCGCGCTCTTTGTCAAGTTGCTTGAGTTCCAGGTCTAAGCCTGCCAACTGCGTTTGGGTGGATTGCTGTGCCGTGCGTTTGGAGACGGTGAGTTGTTTGAGTTCTAAGGCCGCCTTCTCTTCGAGCAATTCCACTTCGCGTAATTTATCTTCGGCTAACAAGCCGGATTTGAAGAGTTCCCGATTGCGCGCGCTGCCCGCGCTGAGCGATTTATGATCCAGCGTTTTCGTTTCAATCTGGCCTTGCAAGCTGTTCAGTGTGCTTTCCAAATCCAGCTTCGCTTTGGCCTGCGCGTTTTGTTTGAGTTCGATTTGCTGGTTGATCTTCTCCACGGCTAAGACCGACGCGCTGACATCCAGTTGCAGAAT
Organism: uncultured Acidobacteriota bacterium; assembly: GCA_963794955.1. Lineage (GTDB taxonomy): Bacteria > Acidobacteriota > Blastocatellia > RBC074 > RBC074 > JAFDVL01. The sequence continues at coordinate 383,129 of CAWCGF010000002.1, read as the reverse complement.
CGCCTCACCTTGCGCCAGTAAATCGCCAGGGCGCTTGAGAATCTTCAGCACACGCGCATCCACGGGGGAGGAAAGCACCTGCTCAAATTCAGGCACGACCGTTCCCGCAGCGGTGATTGTAGCTTCCAGTGACCCTGTTTCCACTTTTGCGACACGGATGCGATTGCGATTGAGCGACGGCTTGATCCACGCGGGGCCGAAAATGAGTAGCGTTGCAAACGTGGAAAGTAATATGACTCCCAGCGCGACTCGTTTGAAGATTTGTTTACGGCGTACGATGACGTCAATTTCACGATCCATGCGTTGCTCCTGAAGGGAATCCTGCGCAAGCCTTATTGCAACTTCCAGACCACCGGCAAAATACAGGATTGTGCGGGCAAAATTGTTCAGCCTTGAACGCGAGGTGTTCAGAAGTGAACAGGTAGGCTACTTTCTTGACGGAAGCTGAAACAGTTTTCATAATCCATTGCATCGTGCTACACCGCTAGAAAAAAATATGAGAAGCCCTCTGTTCGCACAACGATTTATTCTGTCTCTCTTGCTGGTTGCTTTGGCGCTTTCGCTGGTTGCCTTGGCGCAGGATCGTAACGCCAAACGCAACATCCGCTGGCAGGATTTGCCGCTGGAACTGCAACGTGGATTGGAAGCGCGACAACTTTCCGGGCAAAACTTTGACTCCTTCGTTGACGTCATTAATCAGCAAACAGAGCGCCGTGAAATCAATGGAGAGTTTGACCATTTGATTTATTATGCATTGCAATCGCGGCAATTCACCTCATTACCCAAAATTGAACCTGCGCTTAGCGCGTATGAATTTGTACAGGGATTGGCCCCAGCAGAACGAGCAAAATATCTGGCCACGGAAGAATATTTCCCGCCTCTGCTAACTGTGCCTAGAGCCGTTGAGGCTCGTTTACAAGCCTTTCTCAAAAGACTCAATCAACTTGATGAGCGGATGAGCTACTTCAAACGGTTCCTGACGACTACCGCTGCAACCGAGCCGCAACTCCGCCACGAATACGCCCGTGCGATGAAGTTTTTGTATCGCAAAGAATTTCTGACGCAGAGCTTCAAAACTCCGCAAGAAGTGGCGGCGTATATCGCCTCGCTGTATCAGGAACGCGGGCACAGTACCGACACCCAGATCGAAGCCAACTACGCGTTGTCGCAAGCCCTGGCGACAATCAAAGCGATGGAGCCTACGGCGCGCTTGGATCGTGTGTTGATCGTTGGCCCTGGACTTGATTTCGCGCCGCGCACAGATTTGCTGGATACGTTTGGGCCGCAATGTTATCAGCCTTTTGCGGTTGCTGATGCGCTGCTGTCGCTGCAACTGACGCAAATCTCGAACCTGCAAATTCAGGGCGTGGACATTAACGACCGGGTTGTGGCATACCTGCACGACTTTCCCCGCCGCAAAAACAAGACGCTGACGTTGCTTTCCGGTTTGGCGCACAATCAAAACCATCAGTTGACTGCGGAGTATCAAGCGTATTTTCGCGGCTTTGGGAAATTCATTGGCACCGAGCAAGCCGTGCCACAGAACGATTTCCTCGCCAACTATTTGCGCAAAGGCGTGCAGATTGATCCCCGCATCGCGGCTAAAATCAGCGCCAATAAACTCAACATTATTACGGAAAGGTATGCTGTTTCACCGGACTATGACTTAGTGGTTGTGACCAATGTGTTTCCGTATTTCGACGAAACCCAACTGGCTCTTGCCTTGAGCAACATTGCGTCAATGATGAGGTTGGGTGCCTATTTGCTGCACAATGAAGTGCGCCCCTTGCCCGCACAGGCGGTCAGCCTTCCCTTGCGACAAGCCCAAACGATTTTGTTGGCGAAAGGGCCGCGTGGCGATTTTTTTGACGCAGTCGCCATTCATCAGAAATGCCTGGCTAAGTGTTAACGGTAAACGCTCCCCCACAACCTTGACAGTTGATAAAACCCAGATAGAATGCAGGCGGTGTTATCGCTTGCTGCAAGGAAGCTCTGACACCCATGCTGGGAACACTGACTTACCTACGATTTCATTTAATACGAAAAGAAGTGCTTTGACTCTCTTATTTCTGAGCGAAGGCTGTCTGCCTTGGCTCTCCCACGAGCCATTGCTTAAATGGCCACCTACGGAGGAAAAATGTTACGTAAAACCCTGGTTATACTTTTGATTCTAGCTTCCTTGTCAGTTGCGGCTTTGGCTCAGGAATTCCGCGCGACAATGAATGGTCGCGTGGTTGATCCGACAGGAGCGGCTGTCCCCAATGCTACCCTCACGGTGCGCAACAATGCGACCAATGAAACCATTACTGTAAGCTCAAATGGCGAAGGCAATTACACTGCGCCCTTCATCAAACCGGGCGTGTATACCATTACCGTTGAAGCCGCTGGCTTCAAAAAACACACGCGCGACCAACAAGAATTACAGGTCGGTCAAACGGCCACTATTAACATTCAACTCGAAGTCGGTTCAACAAGTGAAACGGTGACGATTACAGGCGATGCTCCCTTATTGGAAGAATCCAAAGCGGATCGCGGCAACGTGATTGAAAATCGTCGCATTGTGGAATTGCCGCTCAATGCGCGCAATCCGTTTATGCTGGCGACGCTCACCCCCGGCATCACCTTTAACGGCCCGGCAATTTATCAGCGTCCGTTCGACAACGGCGCCATCGCTGATTGGTCGGTCAACGGCAGTTTGAATCGCAACAACGAATTCCTGCTGGATGGTGCGCCGAACAATTCGATTCAGGGCGGCAATAATATCGCGTATGTTCCGCCGGTAGATGCCGTGGGCGAATTCAAGATTATGACGAATTCCTACGACGCCCAATATGGCCGTTCCGGTGGTGGCACCGTCAACGTGCAAATTAAATCGGGCGGGAATCAATATCACGGCTCGATCTATGAATTTTATCGCCGCAACTTTCTGGATTCGAACTACCTGTTTTCCAATGCCCGCGGGATTCCCGCCGGACGTTTCCGCACAGCAGCAGGCGAATTGGTGAAGGCGGAACACTTTCTGGATCAATACGGTGGCGTCATTAGTGGCCCGGTACGATTTCCGAAAAAATTCTTTGGGCCAATCGGCGGCTTCGATGGACGCGACAAGACGTTCTTTCTCTTCAACTATGAGGGGTATCGTGAAGGCACGCCCAATCCCACGGTGATGACCATGCCCAACGCCGAGTTTATTAGGGGCGATTTCAGAAACTATAAAACGGCGGCAGGTCAATTGATTACCGTTTACGACCCGGCGACTGGACGTAACGTCAATGGCACATGGACGCGTGATCCGATCAGTTGCAACGGCGTCGCCAATGTCATCTGTGCGAATCGCATTAACCCTATTGCCGCGAAGTTATTGGCGTTTTATCCGGCTTCGAACACCACCACGCCGGGCGGTGATCCGTGGCGCAACAATTACGCTGACATTCCGAACATCGCCAATGACAAGTTCAAAAACTGGATTTTCAAGGTGGATCAGAATCTTGGCGAAAAGGACAAAGTCTTTTTCCGCTATGGCTATAACAATCGTGCGGAGATTCGCTGGACCAACGGCATCACCAGTGGCCCCGCCCAGAATGGCCAATTGCCGCTCAATCGGGTCAATTACACGGGCGTCGCAGATTGGGTTCATACCTTCAGCGGCACCCTGATTTTCAACTTCCGCGCCTCGTCCAATCGCTACATTGAAGAGGCCCGGTTCCAGGATGGGCTTGATTATGACATCACCCAACTTGGCTTTCCGTCAGCATTGGCCTCGCAACTGCCGACCAAAATGTTCCCACGCTTCACCCTGAGCGATTTTACCCAACTTGGACGTGGAAACTTTGGCCGTGAAGTAACCAATGTTTATAGCTTCCAGCCGAACATGTCGTGGATCAAAGGCGCACACACGGCGCGCTTTGGCCTGGATATGCGGTTGCAGCAGTATGCGCGGCAAACCAGCGACTTTGCGGGTATGACGCTTAGTTTTGACCGGGCGTTTACCCAGAAAGATTTCAATCGTGCCGATACCCTGAGCGGCAGTTCAGTAGCGGCCTTTTTGTTGGGCGCGCCGACATCCGGGGCAATTGATAACAATGTGTTCCCGATTTACATGTTCAAATATTATGCGCCCTGGGTGCAGGATGACTGGAAAATCGCGCGCAAGCTGACGCTTAACCTCGGCTTACGCTGGGACCTGAACAACCCGGCTGTCGAACGATACAACCGCATCAATTATGGTTTTGACACCACGTCTACGAACCCGGTCAGTAGTCGCATAGACAAGACCAAATTGCTTAACGGCGCAACCTCCGTGCTCGGCGGACTTGGGTTTGCCGGCGGCGGCAATGGCAATTCGCCCGTCCAGAATGACAAGAACAATATTCAGATTCGCTTGGGCGCGGCTTTTTCAATCAATGACAAAACTGTGATCCGAGGCGGCTATGGTCGGTATTTTGTCAACCCCGTAGGTGGCCCTGGCTATCCAAACAATGGCTTCAGTGTGCAAACGCCTTTCATTGGCTCGAATGATGCCAATCGCACTTCGCTGTTTAATCTCTCGAATCCCTTCCCCAGCGGAGTTGCAAGACCGAGCGGCAGTGCAGGAGGCTTGGAAACCTTCCTCGGTCGTGGCTTCAGTTATTCCAAGACGAACTTTGTGGTTCCTTACGTGGATAATTTCTCGGTCGGCATTCAACGGCAACTGCCCTGGAATATGTCAACGGAGATTAGTTACGTTGGCAGCCGTACCCACGACGCGCAATCAGCGTATGGCGGAATCAACGAACCGTCCCTCGCCTTCCGCGACAAGTGCGACGTGTACAAAGGCGGCACACGTGCTTTCTGCGACGAATTGTTACCGAATCCGTTCTATCAGGTGCGTGGGTTTGAAGGTACCGCGCGCTTTACCAACACGACTCTGAGTCGTTTTGAATTGAGTCGCCCCTTCCCGCAATTCGGGGGCATTACGCAACTGGAAGGGAACGAAGGCCGCGTTTGGTATAACTCGGTGCAGGCTGTGCTGAACAAACGCCTCTCACGTGGATTATCGGTCAATGCTACCTATACCTTCTCGAAGACCATGGAAGAAGCGATCCAGCAACCTGGGCAACAGGACAGCACGTCGTCCTATATTGATGATATTGCAAAGGTTAGGAATCGCAGCCTGGCTTTCTCCGACCGTCCACATCGCTTCACGATTTCGGGGACGTTGCAATTGCCTTTTGGCAAGGGGCAACGCTTCATGAGCGATGCTGGTGGCCTTAAGAATCTGCTCCTGGGTGGCTGGGAAATGGCTGGCTTGTATATCTTCAACACCGGGCGACCCTGGCAATTGCCCGGTAACGTGGACATCGTCAATCAGGATTATTACAAGGTAGATGAGAAACGCCTAGTTAGTGGACAAGACTGGATTCAGGGCGTGCGTCCGTGCGTCGCGCAATATGGGCGTAATTCGGATGGCAGTTACAAACGCAATGCGTCAGGTGGCTTGGTGCCAGAACTATTGGCCTATTCGACTGCCTACGGTTGCACCGCGCCCTCGTTTATCATTCGGGAACCGTTTACGACCCGCACCACAGCGATTCGTGATGCCCGCGTGCGCCGCCCGGATTATGAGCAGTTGGACATCAACTTCTCGAAGCGGTTCCGCCTGACCGAGAAGACCGCGTTCCAATTCCGTGCTGAAGCCTACAATCTCTTCAATACGCCGATGTACGATGAACGCGCTTTCAATACCGATCCGAACAGCACAGAGTTTGGTTCAATCAACAAGAATACGGTCAGACAATCGAACTTCCCACGCTTCTGGCAGCTTGGGTTCAAGTTCATTTTCTAGTTTGGTTCATCTGACCAAACAATAAGCCACGAATGGTTTCCTAGAGCCATTCGTGGCTTTTTTGCATCCGCGGTATTTGGCAGTATGGGATGCTTGAGCGACTTGGGCTTTGCCTAAGATCGCTCTTCATTATGACTCAAACTCCCCGTACTGCACCTTATCTACAGCGATCTACACAGGGCTTCGGCAGGTTACTAACCTGTCCTACGACCGATACCCTGGCTTCGGCAGGTTACTAACCTACGACCGATACCCTGAACACACCAGGCAAAACCGCTGTAAAGCGCCCTCTTTATTTATTAACTGCAGCAAGACGCGCAGACAGGCGACCTTGTTCGTGGCAGGTCAGGCACGTCATCGCTGAATTTGCGGCAGCTTCAGGATTCTTCTTCCACTGCTTGGCAATTGGTTCATACGGTGTGCCCGGCAATACTTCGATAATCTTGTCTAAGAACTGCGCTAATTCCTGCGTGTGTCCGGTGCGTTGGGCGGCTTGGGCGAGTCCGGCCAATAACTCGCCGCGCAGATGCACGGGCATTTTATCTACGGCAGGGGCTTGCAGTTTCCAAAGAATTTGGAATGAATCGTAGGCTTGGGCCCAGGCTGCCGCCCGTTTTTCCTGCGGCAGCCGATCCCCGAAAACAACATAGGTGCCACCTGTTACTGCGTGAACGCCACCATTATTCGGGCTGGTCTTAATTGCTTCAGCAAAGAGGTCAAGCGCCTGTTGATACTTTTGCTGAAACTCTTCGGGGCGTTTGTTTTCGTAGGCGAACACGGCACGGTTCAGCGTCGCGCCGCCTTTCCAGGCTAATAATTCCGCTTTCGCTTGCGGGCGTTTTTCGAGCAGCGCGTCAATGCTCTTTTCGCCTCTGGCCAGCCGTTCCATATCATTGGCCAGGAAGCCCGCGAAGATGTCTTCGCGCACCAGCGTGTGAATGGTCAGACGGGTATCGGACAGCGGTGGTTCGGACGATTGCGCGATAGCCACGACGACTAAGACGACAACGGCAAAAGCGACTCTCTTAATAGCAACCATAGTTTGTGCCTCCTTGACAGATTTGCCCGTAAACAGCCACGGGTTGGATTGAAAATCAACGATATGTTACTTAACGGCAAGCTTAGCTCTGAAGTTCATTCCGAGCCAGAAAGTTTTTAATGCAAGAGCCGTTTTTTGACGGTTCCACCGCTGGCATCGGCAATATGATGAACCGTAATAAATGCCGCCGTATCAATTTTGGCTGCGATGTCCTTGATCTTGGGCACTTCCAACCGCGTGACCACACAATACAAAATATTTTGCGTTGCTTCGGTTAACCCGCCGCGCCCTTGATACACCGTCACGCCGCGATTGAGGTCGTGCAAAATCGCCAGCCGGATGGCCTCACTTTTGGCTGAAACAATCGTGATGCCGTGATATTCCTCAATCCCGTAGACCAGAAAATCTACCGTTTTCGAGGCGGCAAAATAGGTCAGGATCGAATACATCGCGGATTCGATGCCGAGGAAAAACGCCGCCGCCGAGAAGATGAAAATGTTCAGAATCAGGATGACATCGCCGACTTTCAATATCTGGCTGCTTTTGCTGATCAGGAGCGCGGCGATTTCTGTGCCATCTAACACCGCGCCGCCACGCATCGCCAGCCCGATGCCTGCGCCAATAAAAAATCCGCCGAACACCGCAGTCAGCAATTTATCAGGCGTGATATCCGGGTATTTGATGAAGGCCAGGCACAGCGAAAGTCCGCCAATTGCCAAGGTGCTTTTAAGCGCAAATTTGCCGCCGATCTGCCGATAGCCCAAGGCGATGAAGGGCAGGTTGATGACAAAAATCAAGATGGATAACGGCCACCCCAGCACATCCGAGAGCAACATCGAGATGCCCGTCACGCCGCCATCAATAAAGCGGCTCGACAACAAGAACCCTTTTAGCCCCAAGCCAGCCGAAAGAATACCCAGCACAATCAGGACATTTTCTATTAATTCTCGCAGGAAGGTTTTCATAAGGTTTCGTACAGCAACCTGGCCAGTTTGCTGCTAACTTTCATCGTAGATTATTGGTAGAGATAGGCGCAACCGGGCCAGTTTGCTGTACCTTCCTATCACCCCGCAGGCGTAGCCGAAGCTGCTGGTGCCGGGCTGTCCGACAGCGTGATCGCGCGTTTGAGACTTTCCATCGCATTCTTTTTATCGCCCGCTCCTTCATACGCCAGGGCCAAATGCACGAAGATATTGGGCAGCTTGTCATTGCCTTTGGCCGCCTCGTTCAATTGTTTGACGGCTTCAGCCGGCTGTTTCAATTCATAGTGTGCGCGACCGAGCCAATAATGATACTCCGCATTTGTCGCGTCTTTTTTTACGAGCGCCGCGAAACCGTCACGCGCCTTGTCGTAGCGTCGCTCTTCAAACAACGCCCGTGCCGCTGCGAGTTCGGCATCGGTTGCGACGGCAGGATCGTTGCCTGTGGTAGCCGTGTTGGTGGCGACCGGCTGGCCCATTACCCAACCGGAAATGCTTTCCCAATGACGTCCGGCCAGAAACGCTAAACCAAGCGCGACAAGCAATAAGACCAATTGTACTAAACCGCTCGCCAGCGAACTGCGATTGGCAGAGGAAGGTTGCGAAGAAGATTTAGTCGGCATTTTAGTTTCGGGAGCTGTTTCGGTGAAATCAACGCTGATGCGAGACGTAGCAGGTGCGGCGACCAGCGAGGGGGCGGCGGCGGTTCTCTGCACAGTTGGGCGTGTTGCTTCTTCGACGTAGGCGCGTTCGCCGCAATCCACAATCACGGCGGTCAAGTTGTCTTCGGCTCCGCGCGCGAAGCACATATCTTTCAATTGCGCACAGATGTTGTTCGGATGCTGACCGCTGTTCATCAGCTTTTCCAACTCAAGGTCGGAAATGTGGCGCGTGATGCCGTCACTGCACAGCAGAAAGCTGGTAAGTGCTTCAAGCGTGACGACTTTGAGGTCAGCTTCGACTTCGGCATCAGCGCCGAGCGCACGATTGATGATATTGCGGTGCGGGTGCTTGGCTGCCTGCGCGACGGTCATCGTCCCAGCGCGCACGGCATCGTTGACTTCGCTGTGGTCTTCAGTCTCGCAATATAGTTTACGCCCATCAAAGCGATATACACGGCTATCGCCCACGTGCGCAATCACAGCGCGCATGCCCTCAATGGCAACGAGTACCAGGGTCGAAGCCATACCTTCCAAATCCGGCACTTCGTGCGAAGCTTTGAAAATCTTGCCATTGGCTTGCGCGATGGTTGAGCGCACTACGGAAACCAAATCAGTGGCCGGATGAGTGGCAAAAACCTCGGTGAAAACGTCCACCGCCGTTTGGCTGGCGACTTGTCCGCCGCGATGCCCGCCCACGCCGTCGGCGACTAAAAACAAACCGCTCGCTGGCAATACCAGCAAGCGATCTTCATTTGCCGTGCGACGCGGATTTAAGCCGCGATCTGTGATGGAGCCAATCGTGAATTTCAGCGTAGTCATTGCATTCATTAGCTGATGGTCATTAGCCGTTAGCCCTTAGCAGGATTTTTTCTAGCTGGAGCCTAACAGCCAATGGTTTTTTTTACTGCTTACGAATCATTTGTGGAGGTGGCAATGGCGCTATTCTCGTTCCGCCACTTCTGATTCCCCCAACTCCTTCACTGTTTGGCGCACTGCGCAGCATTTTTTGCACAACTGCCAGGCGCGCCAACAAGCGAGTTTCAGCACGATCAAAACGATCAATAATTGTTTTACTGCGGTCAAAATCAGAGCTTGCCACATCTGCCAGTGTCCCGGCAAATTGTTGTAGTAATCGGGGGATCGTCCAATTGCCGGGGTTTTGCATCCGCATCTCGCCATTTTGAAACCCATTGCGCTGCTCGAATTCATCCAACACCTCGCTAGCTGCGATTAGTGAATTTAGCTGTGTCACCAGTGGCTCCAATAACTCGATTCCCTGATCGGGGGCAAATTGAGCAAAGCTGCGAGCCAGTTGTAAATAAACAGGGAATTGATTGGCATTGTCGGGTCGGTTTCCGATTATCGTGCGCGCTTCTTGCAATAATTGCAGTGCCGTTTTTTTGTCTCCCTTGCGCATGATAATATCCACCATTTCCAACCAGTAAGTAGCTTTGCGTTCCGGGGGCTGCATCCGCGCCAACTCCCGTCTCGCTTCCTCCAATTTTCCTTCCATGGCTACCCGTGACATCAACGTTAGTTCGAGGCTCATCTCTATATTACGGCGTTGCTCCGGCGGCACTTGTGTGTTGACGATTTCACGGGCGCGCTCTGTCTCGCCTTGTTCTATAGCTTTCCCTACTGCTTGACTATAAGCCTGCGTACTTAATTCAGGGGCCGAAGTTTTCGCAAAGGCGAGCATTTGTTCGACCGAGCCTTTTTGTTGTAATTGCTGCAATTCTTCATACCCCTTATTTTGCGCGGGGGCAGGCGCTTGCGGGGCAGGGAGTCTTGCGCCGCAACGCGAGCGCCTGCGTGGGCGCATATTTTTCTACCAAGGGCATCATCTGTTGCAAGACGTGGCCAAGCTGGTTTGCGCCTCCTTCTGCGGATGTGCCAAAGCCTTTCAGCGTGGCAGCCACGATAGTTTCAATGAATTCTTTTTTATCCTGTTCGCTGAATAATGCTTGCTTGCTTGCGCTCTCTATCTGTGCGTTGGGCGAATTGTTCATGAGGAAGAGTACCGAACCGGCGATACTGCTCGCTTGCAGATTTTTTATCAGGTCTTCGCTTTTGAGCTTGGTCACCAATTTGCTGGCCAGCGACTTGGCCGCTTCGGGGTCTTTGGCTTGAAGCTGCGAGATGGTGTCTAAGACGCCGTGGGAATAGCCTTTCTCTAAGCTTTCCTCGGCCATCTGCACGGCGCGTTTGGGATCGGACTTTGCCGCTTGCGTTGCGAGTTGCGATTCCAGGTTGGCCTCCGGGTTATAAGTATTGCGCCCTTGATCCGGTGCATTTGGCGGACGAGTTGTGCGCAAAATTTCGAGCGCGAGTTGCGCATCGCGTTGCGCAATCATTTGCAGCATCTGTTGACGCAATTGCGTGGGGACTTGCATCCGATTGTAGTAAGTTGGATCATCACTCTCGATACCGTTCATGATCTGCGCCAGGGTTCCTGCCGCTTCCTGGAACAAGGCACGCGCGCGCGGTTCGTCTTTCGTCCACAGCAAGTCGGCAGCCGTCGCCTGCACATACGCGCGATTTTCCGGCAGTTTGAGCGCGTTGGCGGCGGCGATGATCACCTCCAACAACGCCCACGCTTTCTTTTCTCTCTCCAGTTTCGTCTTTTCAGCCTCGGCCTGGTCTGTGGTTGAGGCGGGTGGTTGCGCAAAAATGGTTGCGACGAGTAAGGAGACAATCAAACACCGAACGATGAAATTTTTCATGTGTGACCTCGTGGTTACTTCTGAGGTTTCCAAAATGTAGAGCAAACTTGCCGGTTTGCTCCAGTCGTAATGAGGGAGTAGTGGGGAAAATCTGAGCAAACGAGCCGGTTTGCTCTACATTTTTATTTCAGCCGCGCCGCGATGCGAAATCGCCATCAGCATGCCAAGCATGACGAAGCAGGTAATTAACGACCAGCCCCCATGACTGACAAACGGCAAAGTGATGCCCGTCATCGGCAGCATCCGAATCACCCCGCCGATATTCACAATCGCCTGAAAACACAGGAACGCAGTAATACCGGTGGCGATCAGTTTCGTAAACATATCAGGCGCATCAATGGCAGTTCTCATCCCGGCAATCATCAGGATAATAATCCCCAGAATGACCACCAGGCCGCCGACTAAGCCCGTTTCTTCGGCCAGCGAGGCATAAATAAAATCTGAATCCGCGATGGGGACAATTTCCGGGAAGCCCCGCCCAAAACCCGCCCCGAGGACTTGGCCATCGCTCACGCCGAACAAGGCTTGTGTCGGTTGAAACGCATACGAATTGTACCAGGCTTCATCGTTGGAAAGGCCACGCTCTTTCAGCCGATCTGCTTCTTTTTCCCACCACCAATCTTCCTCCGGGTTCGGTGGCGTTTCCGCGTGCAACCATAGATGAAAGCGCTGATGAATACGGCGTGGCACGCCCAGACTGACGATGTTCTTGACGCGTTCGACCGCGCCGACTTGCGCCTGATCGGTGAAGATGTTGACGACCGTGTTGTAAATACCGGCGGCGAAGATTGAGGCTGTCAGCAAACCCACAATCATCAAAATCGCTACGGTGACTTGCGGCAGGCGGCGTACGGCGACGAGATACAACGTCACATACGCGCCAAAGAAGACGAGCATTTGCCCGAAGTCGGACAGCGCAAAGAAGGGAATCAGCGGCATCGCTGCGACCGCGAGGAAGGGAAGCAGAAAGCGCAGCGAAGGAATGCCCCAATAGGTGCGCGAAAGGTTCCGATAATGGTCGGCCAGAATGCCCGCGTAGCTGATGAGGAACGTAATCTTCACCGGCTCCCACGGCGTTGTATTACCCAGAAATTTACCGGCGCTCGACCCGATGACGGCAATTAACAAAAAGGGCACGGTCGTGACAATGCCGATCAGAAAGCTGTGCTGTTGCAGCCACAGCAACACGTCATCGCGCTTAAACAAGGAAAAGGCAAGCGCAAAGCCGATGAGTGCGAGGATCGGAATATACGTCGAAGCCGCAGTGAGAATGCGACCCATTGTCCAATAGCGTTCTTCCTGCTGCGTGTCGGACTGCACCTGAATCTGGAAATTCGCATTGCCGAAGAGCGCCTTTTTCTTTTCCGCATCGTAGTGCTCGTTAACATAGCGTTGCCGCAGGGTTTGCGTCTTCTCAAGCCGTGCCGCCGATTTCGACCGGGCGCTATATTCAGGATCGGTGAAAAGCCGATATTGCGCCACGAGTCCGACGCTGAAGAGCAGCATGCCGAGCGTGTACAGAGTGAAATTGCCTTTGAATTTGTGCCGCCGAATTAGCCACAGGAACACAAACAAGATCGGCAGCAGCATAAATAAATCGCGCGCTGCCAACAGCAAGGAAGGCGAGAACCCCCGCGTGACGCCCGCGCGATAGATGGCCAGATATGCGACCGCATTTAGTGCGAACAAGAGGAAGAGCAGCAATAAATGTGACGAGGGGCGATTGCGCATTCAGTTTGCCTCGGTAATGTTACGAGCAAAGCCGTGTCTCAGTTCCTGACTGGCGGCCTTGACCTTAGCTGGGATAATACGTCAACCGCGCTTCGTTTCGCCAGTTTCGCCTTATTTTATTTGGGTTACCTTTGTTGTCTGAGCTGTCTAAGTTCAGAAAATGGAGGGAATTAGTTTGGCAATACCGCTGCGACAGCTTGTGTTAGTTCTTCAGGATCAATGGGCTTTTCAAGTACGAAGTTTACCCCCAATGGCCTGAGATTTTTCAGCCGTCCGGTTCCATACGCTGTAAACAAAATGATGGGAATTGGTGCGACAAGCGCCTCTTGCCTAAGCGCCTTAATCAAGGCAAAGCCATCCATCCGAGGCATAGAAAGATCGGTGATGAGAAGATCAACGGGGCGACGTAGCAACTCATCATACGCGGCTTGTCCATCTACGGCTGTTTCCACTTCGTAGCCTTCCATTTCCAGGATCAGCGTACACAGGGAGCGCACGTCATCATTATCTTCCGCGATTAAAATTCGTTGCCTCATCGTTACTCCATCGGTTGCATCAGCCGCACAAGGCAAAATAGCGTGTGCGCAAGGGAAGCTCGCAGCACACGCTTTTTGGGACTACAAATAGTGAGGGGAAATGTCCTCTCCTCACTACTGTTGGGGGAGGGGGAAATTAAGTATCAATCAGTGTTTAGGAACTATGGGGGATTACTTAAACACAGCGAGAGATTACACCGTTAGTATTGGGGAAGGAATCAGCGGAACACTGATTTCTTTGTCGGTGTTCGTCTTACAAAATAATCTGCCCGGAAAATGTTTGTCAACCAGTTGGGGAGGGGGAACTGCGCCAAGATGGCTTGGTCAATTACCCAACATCTCTCCCATAACGGGCGGTGAAGTAGAAGGTGTTGCCTTTCCCGGCTTCACTCTCGACCTAAATTTTCCCGCCCATCAAGGCCGGTGCCGCCAAACTTGCGCGTGGTTGAACCATCAGCCTGGGTGAAAATTTCAAAGATCAGCTCTTGCTTATTCATACTCAATTTCCATGCGACCAGTTTACACAGCTTTCCCGCTCCATCAGAAATCAGTGCCTATTCGCTTGTGACAAAGCGCCATCAGTAAAACCAATTTCTTTTTGAAATTGTCTAAGAGTGAACAGCAATTTATTCCACACCAGGCAATCATAAGCAGGCAAATTCCGATGAGGCATTTTGCAAACACCGATTATCGAAACAATCTCCGCACAAAGAACTGAGCCGCAGCGGCACTTTTTGCAGTGCTATTAAGGCGGATGCGCCGCACAGAGGGTCTATGCAACAAGCAAAAATACTTGAAGAACCGATTACTGCTGAAGCAAAAATTCTGAAACGGAGGAGGCCCGGCTGGTTACTCCTCGCAGGCATTGTGGCAGTTATTGCCATTGTCGTCTGGCCCGCCTGGGCCACATTTTATACTGATTGGTTATGGTTCCAGGACTTGGGTTACCAAACGGTTTTCACGACCGTACTGGCAACTAAGGTGACGTTGGGACTGACCGTCGGATTACTGGCCGCTGCGTTCATCTGGCTGAACCTCAGATTAGCTTTGCGGCGTAGCCCTGAGCCGTTATCCAACACCAATACGGAGGGACGCACTTTCAACCTTAACGGACAAGAAATCCCGCTGCCGGACTTTACTCGATTAGTAGGATTATTAGCGCTCCCGGCGGCATTGTTGATGGGGGCACTTGCCGCCACCATTGGCTGGAACGGATGGGACATCTGGTTACGCTTCCGCCACCAGGTAGCATTTGGCGTAGTTGACCCGATCTTTGGGCGGGACATCGCTTATTACTTCTTTTCGCTGCCTGCACTCGAAGCCCTGACCAGTTTGTTGTTCACCATGGTGCTGCTTGCCATTATCGGAACAGCAGCCATCTATTTGCTGCGGGGAGCGGTGTACGGAGTAGAGGCTCTCAGCCAACTGCGTCAGCTTATTGTGAGACGTGCGCCACGCGCCCATTTGCTGAGTCTGGCTACAGCACTATTTCTGGTGCTGGCCGCGCAAGTGTATTTGGAAATCCCCAATCTGCTCTATTCCACCAATCGGCCCTTCGCGGGCGCGAGCTATACCGACATCAATGCCAGTTTGCCTTTGCTTTATGTCCGAGTCGGCGCGGCAGTACTGGTCGCTATAGGTGCGACAGTCAGCCTCTTTCTTGCCAAAAATCGGCTACTGCTAATAACAGTGGGAATTTACTTACTCACGCTCGTTGGTGGTTGGGTGTATCCGATCATAATGCAACGGTTTTCCGTCGGGCCAAATGAACTGGCGAAAGAGACGCCATATATCGTGCATAACATCGCAGCAACCCGCAAAGCCTTTGGGCTGGATCAAGTGGAAGAGCGCGAGTTGCTGGGCGAAACATCGCTTACCGCCAAAGACATTCAAGAGAATCAGCCGACCATCAATAACATTCGACTCTGGGATCAGAAGCCATTGCTTGATACATTTTCCCAGCTTCAGGAAATTCGCACTTACTACGACTTCCTGTCTGTGGATAACGACCGCTATTACATTAATGGTCAATTGCAACAGGTCATGCTTTCAGCACGTGAACTGTCAACGACAAGCCTTCCCAATCGCAACTGGATCAATGAACGACTCACCTTTACGCACGGTTTTGGCTTAACGCTCGGCCCGGTCAATCAGATCACACCAGAAGGCTTGCCCGTGCTCTTCGTCAAAGACATCCCGCCCGCCTCATCTATGCCGGCGCTAAAAATCGAACGCCCGGAGATCTATTTCGGTGAGGTAGCGAACGACCAGGTTTACGTGAAGACAACCGCTAAAGAATTCAATTACCCGGCAGGCGAAGAGAATGTTTTCGCCAGCTTTGCGGGTACCAGTGGTGTCGCCATTGGCTCGACTTGGCGGCAAGTGTTATTTGCCACTCGGTTCGGCGATCTGAAGCTACTGCTTTCCAATGATATGACACAGGATAGCCGCGTACTTTACGTCCGCAACATCAAAGCACGACTTGGCCAGGTCGCGCCGTTTTTACAGTTCGACAGCGATCCCTATTTGGTTATCTCGGAAGGGCGGCTCTGTTGGATTGCCGACGCTTATACAGTGAGCGACCGTTACCCCTATTCGCAACCCATTGGCGGCCTCAATTACATTCGCAATTCGGTCAAGGCCACGGTGGATGCGTACCACGGAGATGTGCGACTTTACATCGCCGACGAACGCGATCCGCTGATTCAAACCTACGCGCGCATCTTTCCCAGCATTCTGAAACCACTCAGTGAAATGCCCGCCGACTTGCGCACCCATGTACGTTACCCGGAAGACATCTTCAAACTCCAGACAGTGGTCTATTCCACCTATCACATGAATCAGCCGCAGGTTTTTTACAACAAAGAAGATCAATGGTCGGTCGTTGCCATGGCGGAGCAACAGGGGGGGACGGAAACGCAGGTGATGGAGCCTTATTACACGATCATGCGGCTGCCCAGTGAACGCACCGAGGAATTTATGCTGCTGCTGCCATTCACCCCAAAAAGCAAAGACAACCTCGCCGCCTGGATGGTAGCGCGTGCCGACGGGGAGCATTATGGACGCCTGCTGGTATATCGCTTCCCCAAACAGAAACTGATTTATGGCCCCAAACAGATTGTGGCGCGTATCAACCAGGACCCGGAGGTTTCACGCCAACTCTCGCTTTGGAGCCAGCGCGGGTCAGAGGTAATACTAGGCACCCTCCTGGTGATACCGATCAAGGAATCACTCATCTATGTGCAACCCCTCTACCTGCGGGCGGAGACCGGCAAGATACCCGAACTCAAGCGCGTCATCGTAGCCGCAGAAAATCGCATTGCGATGGAACCAACGCTCGAAGCCAGCCTGGCACGAGTCTTCGGCAAGGCGACGCCAGAAGCAGGTAGCGCCGAACCCTTGAAGGCAGGAGAAACCGCTGCGGCACAACCGATAGCAGAAGGGCAGAGCCTTGCAGTACAAGCGAAACAACATTACGACCGCGCGCTGCAAGCTCAACGTGACAATGATTGGGCACGCTACGGCGAAGAACTCAAACAACTTGGCGCGATCATCGAGCAGATGTCGAAACCGAAATAAGCAAGAAGGCAAATTCACAGAGAATAAATAATGAAGATGAGAACTTTCGGGCATGGGCTGGGCACCTGCCCTACAACACCCACTAAGATGACAGTATTGAAAAAGATGTTTTGCCTGACGCCGTTCATGAACCAGAATGAGGTGCGAATGAGGCAAAAGTGATAGGGAGGGGCTACGATGTGAAGGGAAGTGACCTAAGCAGGTTTCACTTTTTCAGCGTGCTTGGCACTGCGAGCAATAATAGGTTGAGCGTCCACCCTGCACAAAACGACGAATCGGCGCTTGGCAGCTATAACAAGGCAAGCCTGCGCGTTCATATACCTTCGTCATTGTTTCATACACGCCGCCGGTGTAGCTGCCGGAAACGTCTTCCGGGTTCGTATTCATCGTGCTGTTATTCGCAATGGCCTCAGTCAGAACCGCGATGATCTCATGACGCAAACGGGCGGCGCGTGGCTGGGAGAGTTTATGCGCTGGCAGACGCGGGCTGATCCCGGCGCGATGCAACGCTTCTGCCGCGTAGATGTTACCGAGTCCCAGCACTTTGCTTTGATCCAGGAGTGTGAGCTTGATGGGCTGCTGGCTGCGCTTGAGGGTGGCGTGCAACTGCGTCACGGTGAATTCATCGCCAAACGGCTCAGGCGCAAGTTTGCTGAGATATTTCGATTGGTGCAATTCGTCGGTGCGTGCCAGGTGCATCCGCCCGAATTGGCGTGGGTCTACGAACAGCAGTTTTCTGTCATTATCCAACCAGAAGCGCGCGTGCGTATGTTTGATTTCCGGTTGGTCGTTATCCTGGTAAAGAAACCGTCCCGTCATCCGCAAATGCACCAGCAGGCTGCGCGCATTGTCAAAGTGGAGCAGGATATGTTTGCCCCGACGCGTGACGGCTTCGATACGCGTTTGTTTGAGCCACGTGGCAAATTGTCGGGGCGAATTGTCGGGCGCGAGGCACGGTAATTTGAGTTGGGCTTTGAGGATGGTGCGGTGGGTGACAAGCTGCTGTAAGTGACGCACCACCATTTCGACTTCCGGGAGTTCAGGCATAGCTAATCAGACACAGCAATGTCAGTGCGACTCGTCAATGACAAACTCCTCCGCGCGCTGGTTTGGCGCTGAGCTACAGCAAAAAGCCAAGGCGTGGTGGCAGCATCAAGGTTTTGAATCGTGATCGTGTCGCTCGTTGCTGTTATTCCTTTACCAAAATCGGTCATTGGTGTACTGCCAAACCTTTGCCCTCAGCAACTCAGCTTGGCGCGGGATCGTTCCTACGAAATCAGGTGATCGTATAATCGGTCAACGAACTTTTATCGCCTAAGATCGCGCCCTCCACCACGGAATTCCGGCCAATGATGCCGCTCTTGCCAATCACTGAATTGCGGATCACGGCTTCTTTGCCGATGCGCGAGGCGGCCCAGATGACGGAGTTTTCAATCTTGCTTTTTTCTTCCAGGATGCAGTTCGGACCGATGACGGAATTGATGATTTCGACGCCGGGTTTGAGCGTGCAACTCGGATCAAGCACTGATACATGGTCCATTTTCGGCGCTTCGCCCGTGCCGCTAAAGGGGGGCAGTTTGTGCCGATACACCGGATGTGTTTGCACACGATCATTGATGAGATCGTAGTGTGCTTGCAGGTAACTCTCCGGCTTGCCGATGTCGAGCCAGTAATCGTTCCACACATACGAATAAAAAGGCTCGCCTGCGGCCAGGATGGACGGGAAGATTTGATATTCAAACGAATAGGATTCGCCCACCGGGACATAATTCAGAATATGAGGCTCCAGGATGTAGCAGCCCGCATTGATCGTATTGCGCATTCGTTTCACCGGGCTTGGGCTTTTCAACAAAGCGTTGCACGCGGCCTTCGCTGTTAGTTTCGACGACACCGTAGGCGCTAACATTTTCGACCGGCACCAGCACAACGGTGGCAGCGGCCTTGCGCTCTTTGTGATGCGCGACGATTTTGGCCAAATCCATGTCGGTGAGGACATCACCATTGAAGACAACGGCTGTTTCCGTCAGATGTTTCTCGGCATTTTTGTACGCACCGCCCGTGCCGAGCGGCGAGGCTTCGACGGCGTAATGAATCCGCACGCCGTAATCCTGGCCATCGGCGAAAATCTCTTCGATCTTGCCCGGCTGATAGGAAAGCGAAAGCGTGATGTCCTTGACCTGGGCGCGCTTGAGTAAATCAATTTGGTAATTCAGAAAGGGTCGGTTGACGATGGGCACCACCGGCTTCGGCGTGTGAATGGTAAGGGGTCTAAGCCGTGTGCCTTTTCCTCCAGCTAGAATTAGTGCTTGCATTACCTGATATCCTCGTGAATAAGTTTGCCGCCACTGAAAATTGGTGGTCGGTCAGTGCCACGCAAACGTAAGCATTGCCGGATGACTGATGCTTTGCCGCTCACGCAAATCGCGCAGTGTAGCACCAAACCATTTCCCTTCAAAATGCGAAATGGGGTTTGTAGACAATCATCCTTGCCTCGCGTATGATGAGCCATTCATTAGGTGCTACCAGAGTCAGCAATACGATCATTATGAGTGGATTGATCAAAAGTATACTGCCCGCAGTGGGAGTGGAAGGCGGCGAAGTTATTATCAGTTGCGACGGGTTTGATGCGTCAGATTACCGCGATTGTCGGGTGCTATTTGACTTGGAACTAGGGCGTATTGTTTGCGCGTCGGCTCAGCGGGTCATCGCGGCCATTCCTGAAGGCAAAGGTGGAGGGCGGGAGCTACACTTGGAAGGTGGCTTTTTTTCCGCGCGGAGTTCTTTTGTTTGGGGCACGCGCATTGCCAATGACCTGCATCCGGTTGCCAATCCCGCGATTGATCCTGAGTCGGGCAATGTGTATGTGACCTTATCTGGTACGCGTGGTCAGAAGGTGCCGGTCTCAGTTTACGAGATCACGGCGGAAGGCGTTGTTTCCCCCTTTCTTTCCGATGTGATCAATCCAACCGGGCATGGCGTTTGATCGCGATGGGACATTGCATCTGACGAGTCGTTATGAGGGCACGCTGTATCGCGTGACGCCCTTCAAGGAAGCCGAAACGGTGGCGGAAGATTTGGGCGTCGCAACGGGATTGGCCTTTGACAGCCGAGGCGACGCCTACATCGGAGATCGCAGCGGCACGATTCATCGCGTCAATGAAATTGGCGAAGCGCGTCCCTTCGCTTCGTTGGAAGCCAGCGTGTCGGCCTATCATTTGGCCTTTTGCGCCGGATGGTGATTTGTACGTGACGGGGCCAACCGTCTCTTCGTTCGATAGCATCATGCGTGTCAACGCGGTGGGCGATGTCAGCAAATTTTATACTGGTTTAGGACGACCACAGGGCTTGGCTTTCGATACGGAAGGGAATTGTTATGTGGCTGCTTCCTTACGTGGGCATCGCGGCATTATTCGTATTTCTCCTGATGGCGGGAAGGCGGAAGTAGTCGTGGCTGGAGCGAACCTGGTTGGACTCGCGTTTGATGGCAAAGGCGATATGATTGTCGTGAGCACACAACGCGTCTATCGCGTGCCGGTCGGCATCAAGGGCTATTCAGTATTTTAGTTATGTCAGTTGAAACTACAGAAATCACAGTTGCACCGGAAGTCCTGGCAAAAGAGCAGGCGCTACGCCACATCGTGCAGACAATGCAATCCGCGATCATCGCCTTTTCCGGCGGCGTAGATAGTGCGTATCTGGCGTATGTGGCCGCGCGGGAGTTAGGCGACAAAGCCTTAGCCGTGACTGGCGAAAGTCCGAGCTATCCTGATTTTCAACGCCAGGATGCGCTCGCCGTCGTGCGCGAATTCGCCATTCCGCACGAAACGATTGTCACGGAAGAAATCAACGATCCAAACTATCAAGCAAATCCCACGAACCGCTGTTATTTCTGTAAGCACGAACTCTTTGACAAACTGAGTGCGCTCGCCCAGGAGCGTGGTTTTGCGTTTGTTTGCGACGGCAATAATGCCGATGACGTGGGCGATTATCGTCCTGGTCGGCAAGCCGCAGCAGAATTGAAGGTGCGCAGCCCGTTAATCGAAGCCAATCTGACCAAAGCCGACATTCGTGTTTTGGCGCACGCGGCTGGCTTGCCGATTTGGGATCGCCCGGCTTCGGCCTGTTTATCTTCCCGGATTCCTTATGGTCTACCGGTGACGATCCAAAAACTTTCCGACATCGAACGTGGCGAAGCTGCCTTGCGCCGCCTCGGCTTTCAGCAAATGCGGGTGCGCCATCATGGCGACATTGTCCGCATCGAAATTGCACAGGACGAACTGCCGCGCGCGCTGAACGCCGCCATGGCGCAAAACATCGTGACTGCCTTTAAGCAGCTTGGATTCAAATACATTGCGCTGGATTTAGAAGGCTATCGTCAGGGTGCGCTTAATGAAGTGCTGCAGCGCCCGGCAGGGATAAATTCCCGGCTGCAAAAATGAGATTGACACACTAGCAAAAAGCGCTGCCTGGCGGTCAGGTAGCGTACCTCACCAAATCTTCCTCACCAACGTTGTAATTATTTCGTCATCAATAATCCATAGGGGTTTGTTACTTCCCATCAAGTAACGGTATCTGCCAGCGGAAGCCGTATGCGCCGGAACTAGATTTTCTTTGGGAGGAAAGATGGCAAAAGTTTACGAAGCCATGTTGTTATCGCAGGAGCATGCCCCTGATGCTACCAAACAGTTTTTGACGGAATACAATTTTTCCGAAGTAATGCCTGATCCGTATGCGTCGTTTGATGAGGATGACCCGCTGGATTTAGCTGCGCTTGGGTTGTTGCCGACCGAGTTGCCCGACGGCGCTGATCCAGTCCATACAGATGTGGCCGTCGCGGAGGCGATTGCCGAATCCGTTTCCACGTTAGCCACGAGTTTCACTACCCCCGCCTGGCAACCTGTTGTCGCCCCGCCCCCGCCCATGGAACTGGCTACCACGCCTACGCTCAAGGATTTAGTTCCAGCCGCATATCGCGCGGAGTTTCGGCAACTCGGTGCCATTGTGATGCGTACGGCGACCCAAAGAACGCTCAAAGCTGTGGTCATTTGTGGCCTTGATCCGCAGGATCGCGCCGACTTTGTCCTGGACAATTTATCGCTGGCACTGGCCGAAAACCCAGCCTTGCGCATTGCCCGGTTTTGTTTGCTCTCGCCCTCCGCGGCCTTCGTGCCTACGCCATTATCCAGCAACTTTCAAATCAAAATTCATCGCACGGCGATTCCGAATTTATGTGAAGTTGTGTCGCTGCACGGACTCTTGCCCATTGGACAACTACTCCGCGAATGCGACATTGAAAAAATGCTGGACATGCTCAAGCAGCGCTTCGATTTTGTCTTGCTCGAAACTGATGCCGTGAATTGGACAGACGAAGTCGCCACCTTTGCGGGCAAAGCCGACGGCGTCATCCTCGTTGCACAAAAAGAAACCATGCGCGGCCCGGCAATGAGTACCGCCCGCCAGAAATTACATGACGCTGGTGCACAAGTACTCGGTGCCGTAGTCAATCGTAGCTGCGAGCAAGAGCAATTGCAGCGTGTTGCTTGAAGCGCCGTCGGTGTGGTTCCCCCTAAATCAACGCCTTGTCTCATTTAGGCAAATACACCAGCGCGTGCTGTACCAACGCGGCGGGCGCCGTACTTGTGATGCTTAGTTGCACCCATTGCAGCAATTCGCCCGCCGCTTGGACAGTGGCTGAAGACAGGTCGTGTTTTCCCGCACCATCAGAACAAGCAATGAAACCAATACCAGCAAGAACAGACCAAAGCGTCGGTAATTGTCGCAAGCGCCATCATCACCCGCATATAGAAATATGCGCTCTCATTGCCCTGTTAGAAATTAACGTGTGCTAGGAAAGCTAATCGTTTAATCAATCCATCCAAAATACTCTCTCATTATGACCTCAGCTATCATTGGATTTCTGGGTTTTACCTTTTGCCTGATACCTTTCTCAAAAATAGTGAGGTGATTTACCAACAACATTGCTCACGACTGAAAGCGATGCTAAATTGCAAACCTCGCTAAAGGACTAACAATTCAGCAACGCCATCAGCCGTTTTGACGTTTGTCATTACTACAGGCGTGGATTTTTGCAAAAAAGGGAAACGACTTGTAAAAAAAACTTCAATTCAATCAATTGGCAACGGGACGCGAACTATGAACACTCCCCAACCGCAAGGCGTCACGCAATTGCTCCTGGCTTGGCGCAATGGTGATCGTGAGGCGCTGGATCAGCTAATGCCGCTGGTGTATGAAGAATTGCGGCACGTGGCGCGCCACTACCTGAGCAATGAGCGCGACGGGCACACCTTGCAAACGACGGCGCTGGTGAATGAAGCGTATTTGCGGCTCGTCAATATCCGCGCCGTCGAATGGCAGGATCGGGCGCATTTCTTCAGTGTAGCGGCGACGATGATGCGGCGGGTGTTGGTGGATTTTGCTCGGTCCCGCAACTACCAGAAACGCGGTGGCGGGGTGCCGCAGGAATCGCTCACGGATGCAGACGGGATGACGTGCCAAGAACAGCACAATCTCGAAGACATTCTGGCGGTTAATGAGGCGTTGGAAAAATTGGCGCTCCAGGACGAACGTTGTGGCAAGGTGGTAGAACTGCGGTTCTTTGGTGGACTGACGAATGTAGAAATTTCTGAAGTCCTTGGCGTGACAGATAGAACTGTCAAGAGCGATTGGCGCTATGCGAAAATGTGGCTGCGACGAGAGTTGAGTAGTGCGCCCTAAAATGCCCGGTAGAAACGAACGATCTGTTCAGATAAAGAGGTTCTGAAATACATGAAATGAACGAAACAGACAGAAAACCTGATAACCATTTCCGTCTGTTTTGCCCTCTCTCTTTATTGTTGTGCCTATGGATTCTGAACGAAACGAACTTCTCAAACGTCTCTGTTCCGACGCGCATGAACTCCCGCTGAATGAACGCGCCACCTTTCTCGATCAAGCCTGTGCCGGCGATGATGAATTGCGGCGCGAAGTGGAATCACTGCTGTCTTTCGATGAAACGGGGACGGGCTTTCTGGATCGCACGGCCTGGAAACAGATTGCCGGAGAAATTGTTCACGAGGAAATAGTAACACTGCTCGACAAAACGGTTGGGCATTATCACATTCAGTCATTGCTGGGCGAGGGCGGGATGGGCAAGGTGTTTTTAGCGCATGACACGAAGCTCGGTCGCAAGGTGGCGATTAAATTTCTGCCACAGCATTTTACATTTGACCCGGAACGCGTACACCGCTTTGAGCAGGAAGCGCGTGCGGCCTCGGCGCTCAACCATCCGCATATCATCACGATTCATGAAATCGGAGCGCACGAAGATTGGCACTATCTCGTGATGGAACATGTTGCAGGGCAAACACTGCGGACGCGCTTGCAGGCGGGAAAACTAACGCACGAGGAAGCCGTAGATATGGCGGCGCAAGTGGCCGATGCGCTTGCCGCTGCGCATCAGGCCGGGATCATTCACCGTGACATCAAGCCCGAAAACATTATGCTGCGCGATGATGGCAAGGTGAAGGTGTTGGATTTTGGCATTGCCAAGCTGGGAGAAGAATCGGAGAAAGGGAGAAGAGGAGACGGAGCGAAAGGGAGATGGGGAAAGGAGACATCCGGTTTTATAAATTCTCCTACGCTCCCTTTCTCCGCTTCTCCCACTCTCCCCTTCGCAACCGCGCTCGGCACAGTGCTGGGGACGGTGAATTATATGTCGCCGGAACAGGCGCGCGGAGAACCGTTGACTGGGCAGGCGGATATATTTTCATTAGGGCAGATGTTGTTGGAGATGGTGACAGGGAAAGGGGAATTTGCCAGCAAGAAGCCAGAGGAGGTTTTATTCCTTTTGCGGAGCGAAGGAGAGCTGCCGGACTACAAGTTTGATGGCGTGCCGCGAGTGTTGGAACAGATCATTTGCAAATCACTCAAGCGGAATTTGGCAGAACGATATGAAACCGCACAACAACTGCTGAATGATCTCAAAACGCTGCAACGGCACACGGCGACGAAGTTGCTGCGCCGGGGCATTGTGGGCGGCGCGAGCGGAGTGGCCCTGTTGTTTATCGCATTGGTTTTGGCGGTGTGGTTTTCGATCAACGAAACGTGGCCGGAAAAGATTTTGCGCGATGGCCATACGGCTGCGGTGCGGCGCGCGGTCTTTTCGCCAGATGGTCAGCGGCTGGTGTCGGGGAGTGAAGATCATCAAGTGATAGTCTGGGATTTTGCGCGGCGCGAAAAACTCAAGACGCTCACGCATCACACGGGCTGGGTGAATTCTATCGCCTATTCGCCCGATGGAAAGTGGTTTGCAACAGGCAGCAGCGACAAATCGGTGATCGTCTGGGATGCGGAAAAAATGGAGAAGGTAAAGATGCTGAATGAGCATCGTGATGCTGTAAAAGCGGTTGCCTTTTCGCCGGACGGAAAACTATTGGCGACGTCCTCAGGTAGTGATACTGGGGGCAACGTGGATTTCCGTACTGTGCTTTGGGAGGTAAATGGATGGCGGCAATTGCGCGCCTTACCGGAGGGACGCACGTATGGCAATCTATTGTTTTCGCCTGACAGTCGTTGGCTCAAAACACAGGACTCGCAGTGGGAAGTTGCGACTGGAAGCAAAGTAACAACAACAGGCGATGCGCTCGGTTTAAATTGGCATGAGTTTGCGCCGGGGGCGAACCAACTGCTTGGTGTCGGGGCTGGGAGCGTTGCCCGGTATCAACTTCTTCGCCCCGGTCAATTGATGGGGCGCAAACTGATTGGCGATTACGAATCGCATCAGGATTTTGGGCGCGCCGTCGCATTTTCGCCGGATGGTAAACTTGTCGTTACTGGAGCGGATGATTTAGTGATTTGGGATGCGGCCACGATGAATATCCAAGGCCGCTTTCCCTCTGAATCAAGTGTTTGGGGCGTAACCTTTTCACCCGACGGACGTTGGTTGGTTTCGACCCACGGCGACGGTACGATTCAGGTGTGGAATGTCGCGCAGCGCCGCCCAGAATTCAGCTTCGGCGAACACGCCAGTGCCGTGCGAACAGTAGCCATTTCGCCAGATGGCAAACGCTATGCTTCGGCAGGCGATGATCGGTCTATTATCATTTGGAATGCAGAAACAGGGTTGAAAGAAGCGGTGTTGCGCAAACACGCTACGCGCGTAACCAACTTGGTGTTTTCGCCCAATGGCAAATGGCTGGCATCATTAGATCAAAAAGGGCAGTTGATTCGCTGGGATCTTGAACGGCAGCTTGACCAGTGGGAAATCAATGCCTCCCAAGGTGCTCCCTGTTTAGCCATTTCGCCTGATGGTAGATGGTTGGTGACGCGTCATGTAATCATTGATAGCAACGATGGACGAAAGCTTTTTGGATTGGGAAAGCCGGATAATGACTTGGAATTCCTGAATTCTGCGGCCTTTTCTTTGGATGGCAAACTGCTTGCTGGCGTGGAGGGTAACCAGGTAATGCTCGTTGATCCAAAAGTCTGGCGAATCGTTGACCGGAAAGCTGATGGGAATGCGCCATTGGTTGCCGTCAAGTTTTCCCCTGACGGCACAAAGCTGCTGACCGGAAGCACCGATGGAACGCTGCTATTGTGGGAGACGAAGCCGCTCAGAAAACTTGGTATGCTCGGCCAACATGTGGGGCGCATTAGTTCCGTGAGTTTTTCCTCCGATGGTGAAATCGTGGTTTCGGCGGGCAGCGATAAAGAGGTCAAGCTTTGGGATGTCAAGGCGCGGAAGCTGCTGCGAGATGTTGGCACGCACACTTCGCCTGTGGCTGCTGTTGTTTTTGCGCCGGACGGAAAGCGATTGCTGACGGGAGAACAAGATCGCAGCGTACGTGTTTACACACAACATCGTGAGCTATGGGGCAGGGAATTAGACATGCGACATTGGTTCTTGAAATAATACCCGCGCTTGGATTTGACCCACAGGACTCTTGGATGATTACATTGCTCACCGATTTCGGCACGACAGATTATTTTGTCCCAGCCGTCAAAGGCGTGATTCTTTCGCTTGCTTCTCAGGTCAGGCTCGTTGACCTCACGCATGATATTCCGGCCCAAGATATTGCTGCTGCTGCATTCACGTTGGGCGCTTGTTATCACAATTTCCCTGCTGGTACGATTCACGTAGCCGTTGTTGATCCAGGGGTTGGGTCAGCGCGGCGCGCGCTTGTGGTCGAAGCCGGAAACCATGTTTTCGTCGGGCCTGACAATGGAATTTTCAGTTTTGTCTATATGCGCGAAAAGAACATACGCGTTTTTCACGTCGCGCGCGAAGTCTATTTTCGTCATCCAGCCAGTCCTACCTTTCACGGACGCGATGTATTTGCTCCATTGGCGGCTTGGTTATCGAAAGGAATTGCCCCTGAGGACTTAGGCGAAGAAATTAGCGATTATGTGCGCTTGGCCTGGACGCAGCCACAATCATTGATTGACAGGATTGTGGGCAAAATTATTCACATAGATCATTTTGGCAACTGCATCACGAATCTGACGACAAACGAGCTTGCCTGGGGGCAAATCACCCCGACTACGCGGCTTACGATTGCCGGGCAGGAAGTGCGGCGCTTTGCTACACATTTCGCGCAAGCGCCAAATGCGACCGACCTGCTGGCTTATGTTGGCAGTGCCGGCTACTGGGAAATTGCATTATGGCAAACTTCAGCCGCCCAGCAATTGCAGGTGGTGCGAGGAATGTCGGTGACTCTGACACACTGATTTAAGAGGCCACTGCCTCTTTCAGGGAAAGGCTGATGTCGTCGGGCGTGCTGGGCGCGGGCGTATGGATCATCCGGGGTCTGATTTGTCTTTTGCGCAGTGCTTTGTTGCGATACATACCTTCATCCGCCACCCGCATCAACTCATCCAGTGTAAGTCCGTCACGGCCATAAATGGCGTAGCCAATACTGGCCCCAATATGAACTTCCAGGCCGTTGATGAGAATGCTGTAGGCTTCAAGGTATTTTTGAATCCGAGCAATAAGATCGTTGATGGAACTTTCTTCAGCGTAGGGTAACAGCACAATAAATTCGTCGCCTGCGTAACGAATTAATGGGTCACCCGCGCGCAATTCCTGCTTGAGACACAAGGCGATTTCGCGCAACACCGTATCACCGGCTTGGTGGCCAAACGTATCATTGACCTGTTTGAAGCCATCCAAATCAACCATCAGCATAGCGAGCGTGGTGTTATAGCGTTCGGCGCGGTTGCTTTCCTGATCGAAGTACGTGATCAGCGCGCGTGAATTCGGCAAGCCCGTTAAGGCATCGGTCAAGGCCCGCGCTTCGGTGCGCAAGTAGGTCATCGAATTAAACAAGGCATCGGCGGCCAGCGGTTCGACCATCGCAATAACGCGTTGATGTTCGCTGGTGAAACTGTTTGGCTCTGCGCTCAAGAGCGAAATCGCGCCAATAATGCGGCCTGCTTTGGTCAACGGATAGACCGTCATGGATTGAAAAGCTTGCTGTACCGCAGATTCTAATTCGTGGAACTCGAACGCCGGATTAGCCGTAGAAATGGCTTGTCCGCTGGCTAAGGCTCGCCCCACGATGCCCTGTCCCACAAATACTTCGTGTTGCCTCAGTTTTTCCGCATACATACCCACGGCCCCGGCCACGTAAGCGGTCAGTCCCGTTTCATCGCAAAGATAAATGGCCCCTGTATCAAACATAATCAGACGGCCAATGCGCGAAACAATGATGGCGACAGCTTCTTCGAGATTTAATGTACTGCTCAAAGTTTGTGCCAGATAGAGTAATTCGGTGCCCTCCAAGTGTGCTTGTCGTATTTCTTTAAGATAAGGGGTTGGCTCCAGCGCTAGCTCCTCCGATGCGATGGGTAGCGCGGAAGACGGACTACTCGTCAATCTTAGCTCTTCTTTATACAAATAGGCAGTTTGCGCTTCAAAAGTGGAGAGATTTTGCAGGAAAATACGCACGATTTCCGGGTCGTATTTATGGCCACTTTCCTGCAATAATAATTTAATGGCTTCGTCTTTGGCGAATTTGCTCGAGCCGCCTTCATAAGCCTCGTCAAAAGCTTCTACTACCGCCAGAATGCGGGCGGTAATAGGAATCGCTTCACCCTTCAACTGATCAGGATAGCCGGTGCCATCCCAGTGTTCGTGGTGGTGTTTGACGGCTGGGACGAGTGGGTAAGGAAAGGCCACACGTTCCAGAATGCTGGCACCAATAACCGGATGCAATTTAACCTTTTCAATTTCGGCTGCGGTTAGTTCGTCGGATTTATGGAGAATATAATCCGGCACTGCCAATTTCCCAATATCGCGTAACACGGCGGCAGCGCGCAGCCCTTTCAGTTCAGGCTCGGTTAACTCCATGGCTTTGCCTAAACATTCTGTAAGAGTTTGGATGCGCTGCGTGTGTTTGGTTGCACGATGGTCTTTAGCTTCTATCGCGCTGGCCAAGGCCTCAATGGTGCGCAAATGCAGCTTGGAAATTTCTTCCGCGTCGTAAATGTATTTTTCTTTAAAGTGCCAATAAGCAAAGTAAAAAATGGTGATGACCAACAAGCTTAGCACTTCGATATAAGGCGGCTGTTGTTTGACGATTAACCAAACGATGCCCGCCGCCACTGCCGCAGCAAAATACGCAATAAAACTATTAACCCATTGCCCTTGTGTAAACTGTTCCCAAATGTTGCCCGTGCGGATTGTCGCAAAGACGAGTGACCAGTTCGCATGAAATAAAAACCGAATCCACGCGATCCACGCCAACGCGTTAATAAGCGAGACTGAAGTGGCAGGCAACGCCTGTGTAGTTGGCGAGGCCAGGAGCCAATGTAATACAAATCCAGCAATTGTAGCGGAGACAATAGTTTGTCCCAGGCGTACAAAGAAAGTTTGCTTATCCGTCTTGAGCAAATTTCTGGCCGCGACTACTGTCACCATCGCTGCTAGTACGATGGCCGCCGGACTTCCATACACCAGCAGCACTAAGAAAAATAGTATTTCTGCTGTATTAACCGGCAATTTTAACCGGGGCCATGACAGCACCATTGCCAGGCCCAAGAGAATCATATAGCGCCAATCAGGAAGGGGATGGAATAATGCCAAGGCAGCCTTAGAAAGAAAGAGGGCACCACCGAGGATCAAGGTGAGTCTAATAAATCTCACAAGCGGGTTATCATTCTTGCTCATGGCCTTTACTGGCCGAAGGCTTGTTTGTCTACAGTACGAGCGATACAAGCAGTTGAGACAAATTCACCTTAATCGTTATGTATGGCCAGCCTCAGTCACGGTGGTAATCGCTTCACCGGACAAAAAATGGTTGATG
Source organism: uncultured Acidobacteriota bacterium (assembly GCA_963794955.1). Taxonomy (GTDB): domain Bacteria; phylum Acidobacteriota; class Blastocatellia; order RBC074; family RBC074; genus JAFDVL01. The sequence goes on along the minus strand of CAWCGF010000002.1, from coordinate 352,754 downwards.
CTTAATGCACCCAAAGCCAAAGCAGTGAGAGATGCCTTGCAGCTATTTTGTAGTGAGCTTTGCTTACATCAACGCCTTACCCAGCATTCATTCCCAAAGAAGCAAAGCTTATTTCGACCGCCGACATATTATTATTAAACTTTGTTGATCGGTCTAGCGGAAAATCTTACTTCTGCTAAAAAATGTTAAAATCCTGTATTTACTGAGAGTTATGGTTTAGGGCGAGACCCATCACTAGGCATAAATGATGATGAAAATATGATTAATGACATAATGGATGGCAAAAGTATGATGGAGATTGCTAAGTGTCGGCTATGAACCTTTAGGCGCATAATACCCTGCCCGCGCGCGCGCAGAAAGGCCAGGTTTTTTGACACGCACGGTCAATTTGCGGAATTTGCCATTGCGGGTTTCGTTAGTTGAATAAAAGCGCAAGGTGTACTGTGTGCGCAGTTGATCGGCCAGGCGCATAAACGCTTCATCTAAGTTTTTGAGCGACTCATCTTCGTCAATTTCGCTGCCATTCAGCGCCATTTGTGGAGTATAGGCATCGCCACCCGTTTCTGACGTGAGCGTTTGCATTGCGCGTTCGGCGGCTAAATCGCGCACGTTTTGCGAAACTGACAACAAGCCGGTGAAAACATTGAAGATGACGACATCCGAGGTTTGCGCTTGTTCTAAGGCTTCGCTCAATTTTTTTCTACTCGTGGTGTCGCCACCGTCGGAAACAATCACAATAATGCGGCGACCCTGCGTGAGTTTTAAATATCCCGCTGCCAAGTAGACTGCGTCGTAAAGCGAAGTTGCCCCTTTGGCTTGCAGGAGTTTGGTTGCCTCAGTTAGCTGGCGGACTTTATTGGTAAAGTCCTGGATGATCGTGATCTCTGTCGAAACGGAAAAGAGGGCAGCTTGATCTTGTGGGCGGAGTAAGTGCTCAAAGAACTTCGCTGCCGCACGGCGCTCGAAGCGAATCTGATTTTTGACGCTTGAACTGGTATCGAACAGCATAATTAACCGCAACGGAATATCTTCATCGCGCGCAAAATTACTGATTTCCTGGGGCACACCATCTTCTAAAATCTCGAAATCGTCCTGCGTGAGTTTGGTGGTTTGTGCGCCAGATTTGGTCGTAATGCTGGTGACAACTGTGACCAGACTGCTGTCAATCTTCAGCACTTCGTCGTCCGTTTCTTTTTTCGCTTCTTTGGCTGATGAGTTAGCGCCAGGGCCAGGAAGTTGCGGCGGGGGAACCGGTTTGATCGGTGGCTGTCGTTCCGCGCTTTTCGTCGGGACATTCCCACTTTGTGCCGATGAGGCAACAGGGAAAAACAAAGAAATTAAAAGGCAAAAGGCAAATAACAAAAGGCAAAAAGTCGGAAGGCTATTTAAGAGATTCAGATAAGGCTTTACGTCCGAATTCCACTTTTGCCCTTTGCCTTTTGCCCTTTGCCTTTTGCTTTCCTGTCTTTTCATAGTCCTACTCTGGTTTCTCCAATCTCGCTCAACCAATCGTGGAAGGCTTTTAGCCCGCGTTCGACCTGAATACGATGCCGATCCGCCTTTTTCTTCATCTTTTTCCGCATCTCTTCTTCCAGCGGCGGCAACAGGGCGAACGTTGTGTTGGCTGGCTGGAAATTTTTCGTTTCAGCGTGGGCCAGATAATTCGTCAAGGAGCCAATTGCCGATGCGCGCGGCGGTGTCGCTGCCTCTTTGCCAAGGGCAATACGTGCGGCATTTATCCCCGCAATCATGCCTGTTGCCATAGCTTCTGTGTAACCTTCGATGCCGGAAATTTGCCCGGCGAAGAAAACCTTGGGATAGGTTTTCATTTGTAAGGTTTTTTGCAGCAAGCGCGGCGAGCAGATGTACGTGTTGCGGTGCATTTGCCCGAAGCGGATGAACTCAGCATTCTCCAAGCCCGGAATCAATTGCAACACGCGCTTTTGCTCACCGTATTTGATATGGCACTGAAAGCCGACGATGTTATATGCCTCTGCCATTAGATTTTCGAGCCGCAATTGCACGCATGCGTACGGTTCGCGCCCAATGCGCGGATCAATCAAGCCGACGGGTTTCATCGGCCCAAACCGCAATGTGTCAATGCCGCGCCGCGCTAGTTCTTCAATTGGCAGGCAGCCCTCAAAGAACTTGGCTTCGTCATTCATCCCCGCGTGCGGCTTCACTTTTTCGGCTGCGGTCAACGCTTCATAAAAGCGCAAGTACTCGTCCTTGTTCATTGGGCAATTGACGTAATCGTCACCGCCTTTGCCGTAGCGGGCTGCTTTAAACGAGATGTCGTAATTGATCGTGTCGCCTTCGACAATCGGCGAAATCGCATCGAAGAAATACAAATCTTTTTCGCCTGTCAGCTTGCTGATCGCTGCCACAAGCGGCGGCGATGCTAATGGTCCAGCCGCGATCACAGTGATTTCTTCCGGGTTGATGGCCACGACTTCTGCGCGGTGGATTTCGATGTTCGGATGTTGCTCCAGTGTGGTCGTGATAGTCGCCGAAAATTGCTCGCGGTCTACCGAAAGTGCGCCGCCCGCCGGCACCGAACACTGCTCAGCAATTTTCACGAGCAACGAACCGCCTGCGCGCAATTCGTCTTTGAGCAAGCGTGGTGCCGAATTCGCTTCATTGGATTTGAATGAATTGCTGCATACGAGTTCGGCAAAATTGCTGGTGAGATGCGCGCCGGTTGTTCGCTGCGGGCGCATTTCGTAGAGCCGAACCTGAAGCCCACGCGTCGCCGCTTGCCACGCTGCTTCTGAGCCTGCTAATCCGCCGCCGATGATGTTGATGGTTTTTGCTTGAGTCATTCCTAGGTTTCCGTTAACAGTGAAGCGCAATCATAGCAGAGACAAATGGTTCGTGCAGTTCCTTCTTGACTGTCCTGCACAAGCGGTTTAGTTACGCCTCGCATGCGCCTATTGGTTAGCACTCTTAATTCTAAACCGTTGATTCTTGCCAAAGTGGAAATTTTGTTATGGACGAAATCCGCACTGATAGTGCCACAGGCAATGAATGCCCCGGCGCAGTAAGTTTGGGAGCTGCGGCATAAAATCAAGCTGGGGGCCTCGCCACAAACCGATATCCGATGCCACGCACCGTCAATAAATGTTGCGGTTGTGAAGGATCGTCTTCGATGTATTTGCGCAGGCGCACGATGAAGTTATCTATCGCGCGTGTGTCGGTGTCCTCGTGCAAGCCCCAAACCGCTTCGAGCATGGCCTTACGCGCCACGGGCTGGCCTTCGTGCTGAATGAGGTAGCGCAGCAAATCCGCTTCCATCAGGGTGAGGCGGACAGTTTTACCCCCGGCCTTCAATTCCAGGGTTGAGAAATCTATCGTTTTGCCAGCGAAGGTGAATAGCTCCGCCAAGACTTGCGGCGCACGTTCGCGCTTGGCCCACTCGCTCCGCCGCAACAAACCGCGCAAGCGTGCGACGAGAATTGCCAACTCAAATGGCTTGGCCAGATAGTCATCTGCTCCCGCTTCAAAGCCGCGCAAAACATCTTCCGGGCGGTTGCGCGCGGTCAGCATCAGGATCGGGACAAAGTTTTCCTTGCGACGAAGCTCAGTCGCTACAAAGAAACCATCACAGCCCGGCAGCATCACATCCAGCAGCACAACATCGAACTTTTCCGGGTTTTGCAGGAGTAAATCAAGTGCCTTTTCCCCATTCGGGGCAACTTCCACCTGATAGCCATCCGCTTCCAGATTGAACCGCAAGCCTTCGGCCAAATGGATTTCATCTTCCACCACCAACACAGAGTTCATAATACTTTGGGCAGTTGAATGGTAAAGATACTGCCCTTTCCTTCGCCTTCGCTTTCCGCCCTTACTTTACCGCCGTGCCGTTCGACGATGGACTGCACAATAAATAAGCCTAATCCAGTGCCTTTGACGCGGGCCACGACTTGTCCCGGTACGCGGTAGAATCGTTTGAAGATGCGCTTCAATTGTGCGTGCGGGATGCCAATGCCTTGGTCTTGTACTTTGATGGAGAGTTGATCTTTTATTTCTTCCGCCACCACGACCGAAACTTGAATCTGGCGATCAGAATACTTGATGGCATTGTCAATCAGGTTGGACAAGGCGGCCCGTAATTCGTCGCGGTCGCCTTGAATCACCGGACGATGACCATTGCTCAGTTTTTCCTGGTAGGTGAGTGTGTCGTTTGCCAAACGATAACGTGTCCGCGCCAGCGCCAGGCATTCCTGTGTCAAGGTGCCAAGATCAATCGGGGCAAGGTTCAGTTGACGGCGGCGGTGTCCCATTTGCCCCGCGCGCAACACTTGCTCCACCGTCGTCAACAAACGGTCTGTATCAGCTAACATCACGCTGTAAAATTCCTGTCGTTTTTCGGTTGAAACTTTGCGGGTTTGCAGGGTTTCCAGGTAGAGGCGAATCGAGGCGATGGGCGTTTTCAGTTCGTGGGTGACGGCATTGATGAAGCTATCGTGCTGTTCGTTGCGGCGGATTTCGCGCACCAGGAAAATCGTATTCAGCACCATCCCCGCAATAATGGCTACGAAAAAGATGGCCCCGAAAACCAGCATTGCGACTTCGCGCCAATTGAGGAATATCCACCCCACGTTGAGCGCTACCGCTAACGCGACCAATAAGGCACCGAACGAAATAAAAAAGATAATGGATTTTCGTCGCGTACTTGCAAGCATCGCGGCAATGATAACCGGAAAGGGAGTGGGGAAGAAAGGGAGTGGAGGAGAAGGGGAGATGGGGAAAGTTCAAAAAATAATTTCTCCCTTTCTCCCTCTCTCCCTCTCTTCTTCAGCCTGCGCTTTGCAACGCGGGTTTGATCGGTTCTTTGAGTTTGCGCGGGGCGGTGGCCAGATCAATCTTGCGCACGTCTGTGGCCAGCCCCAACCGTTCCAGGGTGCGAATCACTATCCAATTCATGTCGAATTCATACCAGGTCAGCCCATGCCGCGCGGAGGCGGCGTGGGCGTGATGGTTGTTGTGCCAACCTTCGCCAAAACTGGGGATGGCGACCCACCAGTTGTTGCGCGAATCGTCATTCGTGAGGAAACGCCGATAGCCCCACACGTGCGTCGCCGAATTGACGAACCACGTGACATGCCAACTCACCGTGTTGCGCAGGCACAAGCCCCAAAGTACCATCGGCCAGCCGCCGAACGCCAGCAACGTCAAACCGACGATGGTTTGTGGTACATAGTGATATTTCGTGAGCCACACATAAAATGGCTGCACAGCTAAATCCTGTGTGTAGCGGAGCCGCTGGTCTTTGTTCTCATACAGGTTTCTGCCGAAAATTATCCAGCCCATGTGCGACCAGAAGAATCCCTCGCGCGGCGAATGTGGATCGCCTGCACGGTCTGCCTTGGCATGATGAATGCGATGCAATCCGACCCAGAAAATTGGCCCGCCCTGCAAGGCCAGGGTGCCAAAAATGGCCAGCAAATATTCCAGCGGTCGCGGGACTTTGAGGCCACGATGCGTGAGCAGGCGATGATAGCCGACCCCGATGCCCAGGCAGCCTGAGATAAAATATAAAAACACCGCAACGGCTAAACGTTGCCAGGAAAACATAAACAAGGCTGCGATGGCTCCCACATGGAAGCTCGCCAGAAAGATAGTTAACGGCCAATTTACGCGATTCGATTGGTGGTTTCCTGTGATCCCAGTATGCATGAATTTCCTCTCGTGAAATGCGAAATAACGTATTGATGATTTGTTCAGGACGAATATGAGTAATGTGGTACGCGTGCAAATCGCTGCTCCCTTCCGCCTAATCAACGCCACCCAAAACAATCAGCCAGGATTGTAACAGGGAAGTCCGCCGCGCAGTGTAAGAGTTTTGTAAGAAACTGTGGCAGGTAGAAGTCTGCCGTAAAGAATCTCTGTGATGCGATGTGGCTTGATCTGTACTATAATCCGCGCCGCATTTATGAATGTCGTCTTCAAACTCCTGATCGTTCTGTTGCTGGTCTTGGCTAACGCCTTTTTCGTCGCCGTAGAATTTGCGATGGTCAGCGTTCGCCGCTCCAAAATCGAAGTGCTGGCAACGACTGGCAACCGCAGCGCACAGGCATTATTGCGCGCCCTGGATCATTTGGACGAAATGATTTCGGCCACACAATTCGGTATTACGATAGCCAGCCTGGCGCTCGGCTGGATTGGCGAAGAAACAATTGCGCATCTGGTGGAACCGCTATTGCTAAAGATTTTGCCCACGACCTGGGCGACTGTTGCCGCGCATGGCAGCGCCTCTTTTATCGCGCTGGCGGTCGTTACGTATTTACATTTGGTAATTGGCGAATATGTCCCCAAGGCGTTAGCGATTGAATATTCAGACCGATTTGGCCTACTGGTTGCCCAACCCATGGAATGGTTCTACAAGACCTTTAAGCCGTTTATCTGGGTCATCAACAAATCCGGTTTGACGGTGCTACAATTGATGGGCATCAAAACGCAAGTCGGGCATGAGTCTGCGTATACGGGCGAAGAAATTCGCCATCTGATCAACATCAGCCATCAATCCGGCAATATTGAAGCAGACGAGCGCACATTGATTCATAACATTTTCAACTTTGCTGATTTGGCCGCGCGCGAGATCATCATCCCCCGAACGCAGGTCGCGGCCATTGAAGAAAACGCGCCCTTTGAAGCAGTCATTCGGGCGTTTCAGACCTCCGGTTTTTCGCGGCTGCCGGTTTATCGAGACAACTTCGATAACGTGATCGGTATTTTGCATCACAAGGACATCCTACAATTTGTTTTCGAGCCGCAGGCCTTTGATCTGAAAGCCAAGATTCATCCGCCCGTCTTCATTCATGACTCCGCCCGGTTGGTAGATGTGCTGCAAAAAATGCAGCGCGATCACCTCCACCTGGCAATTGTGGTAGACGAACACGGCGGCGTCGAAGGCATCCTGACACTGGAAGATTTATTGGAAGAGATCGTCGGTGAAATCGAAGACGAACATGATGAAAACGTCGCCGAAAAAATCCATGAGCGCGGTGATGGCGCGGTCATCCTGGATGGCGGGCTGACGATTCGGGATGCCAATCGCAAATTCAATTTGCAATTACCTGAATCCGACGATTACACCACCTTAGCTGGCTTTCTGATTGCGCGCGAAGGACGCTTGCTGGCCGAAGGTGATATTGTTTCCTATAACGGCGTTCGATTCATTGTCGAGCGCATCAATCAACGCCGCATCGTGCGCGTACGGATGCAGCAAATTGAACCTGTCCCTCCACTTGATCCTGTTGCCAGAGAATAAAAATGTAGAGCAAACTTTCCAGTTTGCTCCTGTCCTCCCAAGCGATTCGTACCGAGAGCTAGAGCAAACTGGAAAGTTTGCTCTACATTTATTGTACTGACCTGCATGAAAAATTCCTCTGATCCGAAAGCTGAATACACTCTACGCTTGGAAAATCGCCAGGCTGCGACTGCCAAACTTGTAGCCTCCTATCGCAACCTTGGTATCGCCCGCCTCGTCTTTTTGATTGCCGGAGCGTTGCTCGTTTTAGGCGCTTTGTTTAGCGGGCAAGGAAAGCTGTTGTGGTGGGTCCTTCCGCTGGCGATTATCTCGCTCATCCTGCTGGCCTTTCATCAGAGAATTCACAAAGCGCAATTGCGTGCGACGCGGGCTGTGAAGTTTTACGAACGCGGGTTAGCACGACTCGCCGGGCAATGGGCAGGTACAGGCGAGGCGGGCGAACGTTTTCGTACCGGCTCCCATCCGTATGCCGAAGATATTGACTTATTCGGCCACGGCTCTTTGTTTGAATTGCTCTGCACGGCTCGTACGCGCGCCGGCGAAGACGCATTGGCTCGCTGGTTAATGGCTCCGGCGATGACCGCCGAAATCCGCGCACGTCAGGAGGCCATCACCGAACTCAAACCCAAGCTCGACTGGCGCGAAGACCTGGCGATGCTCGGCGAAGATTTACGCGCGGGCATTCATCCTGAAGCATTGATTGAGTGGGGCAACGGGCAACCGCTCGCTAATCTGCGTGCTTTTCGCTGGTTGACCGGGTTACTTTGCGCGGCTTCTGTTAGCACCATCGCGGCTTGGTTTGCGGGCTATGGCTTGCTTCCTTTCTACACTGTACTAGGGGTAAACGCCGTCGTCGGATTGTGGCTGCGCCTGCGCGTTAATGCGATCATTGCACAGGTCGAACCCGCGGGCCGTGATCTAAAACTTCTTTCTGACGTATTAGCTTGCATCGAAGCCGAACAGTTTCAATCTCCGAAAATGGTGTCGCTTCGTGCTTCGTTTGAAACCCTGGGGCTGCCGCCTTCAAAACAGATGGCGCAGTTGTACGGTTTGATTACGTGGCTGGATGCGCGAATGAATCAATTATTTCGTCCCGTCTCCGCGCCGTTTTTCTGGACCTCGCAATTTGCTTTGGCGCTGGAATCCTGGCGCTTGCGGTCGGGCGTGCTGATTGAGAAGTGGATCGCAGCGGTCGGCGAAATCGAAGCGTTATGCGCGCTGGCAAATTATGCCTACGAGCATCCACAGGATTGCTTTGCCGAGATTGTGGAAGGCCCGGTATTGTTTGCAGGCGAAGAGCTTGGGCATCCGTTAATCCCAGAAGCGCAGGTCGTTCGCACCGATCTGCAATTAAGTCACGAACCCCAATTGCTCGTCGTCAGTGGCTCCAATATGTCGGGCAAATCCACGCTGCTCAGAACCGTTGGCGCGAATGCTGCGTTGGCTTTGGCTGGCGCTCCAGTTCGCGCCAAGAAACTCAGCATTTCGCCTTTGCAACTCGGCGCTTCGATTCGTATTCAAGACAATTTACGTGCTGGCGCTTCGCTGTTTTATGCCGAGATCACTCGTCTGCGGCAATTGATGGAAATGACCAAAGACGAATTGCCAGTGCTTTTCATCATTGACGAAATCCTGCACGGCACCAACTCGCACGACCGCCGCATCGGCTCCGAAGCGGTGTTGCGCGGCCTCGTCGAACGCGGCGCAATGGGCTTAGTCACGACACATGACTTGGCCCTAACCAATATCGTCGAAGAATTGCAGCCCCGCGCGCGCAACGTGCATTTGGAAGACCATCTGGAAAACGGCAAGATGACCTTCGATTACATTTTGCGCGACGGCGTCGTGAAGAAAAGTAATGCGATTGAGTTGATGCGTTCGGTAGGGCTGGAAGTGTGACGTAACGACGAGTGAGGTAGAAGCTGCTTTGAAGGTAGTCTTATGAATCAACTCTATAACCATAGAAATCCCGGAAGCTGAAAATGCATGCTTTACTTCGGCGATAAAAAGGCTGGCTACAGCTTTGCGACCGCTCGAAAGTGATGATGGGCTACGCTGGCAAGCGACTGATCGGCTCAGGGCAGAAACGAATCTTCTGATAAGTCAGAGCAAGGAGCTGATGAGTTTAGATAAAGACGATGAAGCAAGGATTTCCCTCGTAACGCCCGCATCTTAGCTGTTAGCCAGGAAGAAAGATTGGCTAACAGCTATTCACTGAAAATTACTTGGCGAAATATCCAAGTCTGGAAGTCGTGTGGCAATCGCTGCATTTGGCTTTCACGCGCACGGTGCGATAGCGTCCATCGCGCTTGGTGTCGCGCGGCGTGTAGTAGATCACATACTGGCTGCGCAATTCATCCGCGACCTGTTGGTAGGCATCGCCGAGTTCGTCAAAGCTTTTTGGTAAGAACAATCGTCCGCCCGTTTCTTCCGCCAGTTTTGCCAGCCACTGTTCGCCCTGATCCAGTGCGGCGAGCGACAGTTTCAAGCCATCCACCCGAATACGATTGGCAGCGACGGCAGAATCCTTCTCGTAAAACTCCAACTCACGGCTTTCTTTGCGGCGTTGGATTTCGGTTTTGCTGACGGTATAAACCGGCGCTTCGGTTTCCTGCATCGCGCGCAGGACTTGAGGCTGCGTTTTGTGACCGCGCCCGCTGTCAATGCCGTCGGTCAAGACGATGATGGCTTTGCGACCTGTGACACGATTGAGTTGATCGCGGGCTGTCAGCCAGAGTGCATCATTGAAGTTGGTGAACATGCCAGTCGTTAAGCGGTTCAAGGCGCGCCGCAGCGCAGTGCGGCTCGTCGTCCAATCCATGACTAATTCAACTTTGTCATCGAACTTGATGACGGAGATTTGATCGTTTGGATCAAGGCGCGCGGCAAAACTGCTGGCGGCTGCCTTAAAATCCTCCAGTTCGCGCGTCACGCTGCTGCTCGTGTCAATCAGTAGTACGACGTGTACGGGCAAATGTTTTAGCGTGAAGGATGTGATCGGTTGCAGCACCTTATCTTCATAGATGCTGAAGTCTTCGGCTTTGAGGTTGAGTACGAATTGGCCGGAACGATCCCGCACGGTGACGGGCAACAGGACTTCTTGCGTGTCAATTTTGAGGATTTCTTCTGGTTCGCGGGATTGGCTGGTGGGAGGTGTTTGCCCGGCAATATTTACGACTAGCAGGAGGAGCAATGTACAGCAAACTTTCCAGTTTGCTGCTGACTCAATGAGGGATCGTAAATGAAGACACCAGCAAACTGGGAAGTTTGCTGTACATTTGCTGCGGCTCATTTACTTTCATCCATCGCCTGGCGCATGGCCTTCACAATTTTTTCGCTGACGCGATTTTTCCGTAGCTCTTCGACGGCCTTGGGGGAAAGATCAAACTCAATTTGCGTGAGTTCGATTTTCCGCAAGATCGTGCCTTCGGAAAACCCTGCCTCTACCATCTCGATAATATTTTGATTGGTGAGGCGTGGGGCGCGTTCCAGCTTTGGCTCGCTGCTTTCGGTCGGCGGTTTGATGATTCGCACAGTGGCCGAACCGCTGATCTCGCTGGTGCCAGAATGGTCACTATTGAGGCCGCCACGACTGCTGCGCGTTTGGCCTTGATTGCCGGAGCGGGAGCCAAAGATGTCGGTCTGTTTCTCCGTGTCAGCCTCGTCGCGCCTGGTTCCCGGGCGCTTCAGTTCCGGCAACTCAAGCCGTGGTGCTGCTTTGAAAAAGGTGTCGTCGTCGGCATTGAAGAATTCATCATCGCGCAACGAAAAGCTGCCCGATGCCAGAGCTTGCTGCTGGATCATCGCCTGGATCACACTTTCATTCACGCCATTCTTTTTAAGCTGAATCAGCTTTGGCGGCGAAAGATCGAAATTAACAGGCGATGTGCGCAAAAGCGTGAGGATCGTTTTTTCTTTGAATTGCGCTTTCACCAAACTGATGATGGATTCGTTGGTCAGGACTTCGCGTTTGGGCGCGGTAGTTTGTTTGAGCGTGGGCGTCGGGTTTTGTGCCGCAATCGGCAGACTTAGCGTGAGGGAAGCAATGATGACAAAGACGAAAGAGATAAACCGCTGCATAAAAACTCCTGCTTGTGCCGTCTACGATACATCATTTTTTGTACTGATGGTACGCCCCGCTAATGCGGCGCACATAATTCATCGTTTCACGATACGGTGGAACGCGATTGCCATAGCGGGCGACGGCCTCTTCCCCTGCATTGTAAGCCGCCAGCGCCAGATTCACATCTCCGGAAAAGCGTTGGAGTAGATTTTTTAAGTACCGCGTGCCGGCTTCGATATTTTCCACAGGATCGTGAATATTGCGCACACCTAATTGCCGCGCGGTGCCGGGCATTAGTTGCATCAGACCGCGTGCGCCTGCACGTGACACGGCGCGCTGATTGAACCCGGATTCCTGCTGCATGACTAAATAAATCAAGAGCGGATCAACTTCGTGTCGCGTAGCATTGGCGGCAATCAACTCGTCCAGTCCCGCATGCCGCGTGGTAAAGGTAAATGAGCGGGCGTCAATGTTTATGGGTTGTGAAGCGGCAGGCACGTAATCCTGGAGCACTTGCGCGACGACTTCCCTCTCAACAAATGCCTGCACATTGCCGAGCCGGTAGCCAATCCTATCGCCCATTTCCCAAATCGAGTCGGCATCAACTTGCACACCATCCTTGAAAACAATTCTGGTGATAGGCTTTGCCTTGTGGGCGGGCGGGGAAGCGGTTGTAGTTGGCTTGTTTTCGGTCGTGTTGGTCGGCGCAAATTGCTGGCGACGCGATAATTTTTTCAGGGCAGGCCGGACAGGTTCCGTCGCTTTTACTAAAGCGTTGCCGCGTAAAACTTCAGTGACAGGAATAGAACGAATGATCTGTCCTTGCTGATACCAAACCAGATTGTCTCGTTCCCAGATGGCGTCGGCTTGGATAATCGTGCCATCGCGCAGCCGCAGATCATCGGCCTGCGCCGCTGTGCTGCCCAGCGCTAAAGCGCACAGGGCGAGGGCAAGAAGTTTGAGCTTTGAGATGGGTGATTTGAGCTGCAAAATTAGCGATCTTCTTCTTTCTCTTGTTTCTCAGCGGTTTGGATGCGTTGTGTCGCACTGGCCAGCTTTTTATATTGCTCTTGCAGCATGGCGGATTCGCGAGCGCGTCCGACGCGATCATAGACCTGGGCCAAGCTGGTCATCGTGACTAATGAATGGGGCTGTAGCTTCAGCGCCGCCTCAAATTGTTCAATGGCTTGTTGATAGCGCCCTTGCTGGCTGTAAATGTAACCCAAGTTCAGGAAGGCACCGTGATCGCCAACAGCCTTGACGAATTGCTCTTTGGCCTTGGGATACTCGCCTCTGCGGCCATAGGCGAGGCCGAGGTTATTCATAATACGACGATCATCGGGGGTGAATTTAAGCGCTTTTTGATACCATTTGATCGCCTGCTTATCCTTGGTGGCCAGGTAATACGAATAGCCCAAATTATTTAGAAAACGCGCATTGATCGGCTCCAACTGGATGGCCTTTTTATATTCTTCCTGGGCTTCCCGATATTGGCCTTTTTCGTCATAGCAAACGGCCAGCAGATTATAAGCTTCGGAATTATTCGGCTGCATGCCGACGACGGCTGTAAGCTTGGCAATGGCGGCATCAAGTTGTTTCTTTTCGTGTAATTCGACGGCTTGATCAAAGACAGTGGCCGCTTCGCGTTCAATGGCAGTCGCTACCGATGGGTCGGTTTTTCCTGTTGGTGCCGTAACTTTTGCCACGTTGCTATCCCCACGCCGGAACAATCTTGCGATTAAGCGCACAGGTGCGGTGACAATCTTCTTGAACGTAGAACTTTCTTGCTTCGTCCCGCTGCCAGGCGGAGGTGGCGTGGCCGTATCAAATGCTTGGGCGCTAGGACTGCTGCCTTCATTGAGGGCCTCCTGCCAGTCCACATACGACAGACTAAGCGAGAGGGCGAGGCCACAACTCAGTAAAATCGCCAACAGCGCGGCTCGATCTTTCAGGCTTTTCCAGGGTGTATGCAAGTTCATAAGGAATCTCTCCGAAGGTGATGGGGCAGGGGAAAACTCAATTAAGCCTCTCCATCTAAATAAACAGGCGGCTTGTGAGAAAAGGACGCCCTATTTTCGGCTTTAGCAGCTATTTAGGCAAGAAGATTCGGTCAAGTTGACAGGTCAGGATGAAATTTCTTTTTCAATTCGTAATTCATCTCCCACCTGCAATTGCAGGCGTGCAATGGAATGCGCCGCCATCTCAATCACACTTGCAGCCTGCCGTGTGGGAGCAGTCAGGCGAAAAGGACGGAGATTTTCGACGAGGTGAACGATGTGGAGTTGGCGATCCAAAAAGATTACATCAATGGCAAAACGCATCCAAAAGGTGTGAATGCTATTGCATGGGCGTAACCACAACGCCTCGTGCAGCGGCAATGATGAGCGTCCGAGCAGCCCTTGTAAGCGTTTGAGTGCAGTATTCGCCAGGACGAGATTTTCGGCCAGGCAAACCCCGGAACTGCGATGATAGAGCTTTAAATGAGACAAGGATCGTCAAATATCGTAATCATCATCCTGCTCGCGCATACGGCGCTTGGCAACAATCACCCCGAGTATTGCGGCAATAACCAGCAATACAGCAAGAATGATCCAATTCAACGTTAAGTCATCGGGTTGAGTTGGGGCTTGTTGGAGCAAAGCAACCAACATAAACATGTGGCATCTCCTGAAATAGTTTCGCGCAAACTGATAGCTTGCAAGGCATTGGGCGTTTCCCTCTGACAGTAAAGCAAACAGAAAAACACGGGAGTCGGACAGTCGGGGGAATCGCTACCTCAACGACATACTATGCCAAAACGCTTGAGCCTATTTACTCAATTGATCAAGCGCTTGATAAAGCATAATCAGTGCTGGTCCGAGAAGTACAATTAGTAACGCAGGAAAGATAAATAAGAGTAACGGAAAAATCAACTTAATCGAGGCCTTTGACACCATCTCTTCGGCGCGTTGTCGGCGCTTTGTGCGCATCGAGTCTGCAAACACGCGGAGTGAAGAAGCAATAGAGGTACCGAAACGATCACTTTGAATCAGCATCGCAACCAGGGATTTAATATCATCCACGCCCGTGCGATCCCCTAAATTCCTGAGGGCTTCGTCGCGTGCTTTGCCCGCCCGAATTTCTCGATTGGTAATCGCCATCTCGGCGGACAACACGGGTTCCACTAATTCTAATTCGCGTCCCACGCGCTGCAGCGCCGCATTTAATCCTAACCCGGCTTCGACGCACACCACCAACAAATCAATGGCATCAGGCAGGGCGCGCGAAATCTTTTGTTGGCGTTTCGTCATCAGGCGCGACAACGTAAACGACGGAATAAATAACCCGAAAATCGCCCCGAGTATGACGAGCGCAACAAATTGCGGGCCGCGCGGGAAATTGATGGTGAGCAAGGATGAAAATACTGTGATGGGTAAAAGGATGGCCGCGAAAATCCGAATGACCGTATAAACCGAAGCAGCGTTTTCTGACGCAAAACCTGCCTTCAGCAAACGTCGCCGCAAGCGCCTGACATTGCGATTGGACGGGCGTGTAATCCGATATACGGGCAATGCGACACGCTCAACAATGACGGTATTAACCTTTTTACGAACAGGGGGCGAGGCGACTTCTCGATCTGCGCGCGGATTGATTTCCCGCAACCGTTCATCAAAGGGGCTGACAGGCCGAACCACCCAGTAATACAACGCCAGACCTGCGCCTACAAACGACATCATCGTGGCAATGTAAAAGGCTAATTGCATAAATGTCTAATAAGTCTATTAAGTCCTATGAGTCTTATTGAGAGTTAAATTTCAATTTGTACCACTTTGCGAATAATGAGCCAGCCAATGATTTGCATGACGATTCCAGACCCTAAAATATACATCCCCATCGGATGCTCGTAGAGCGATTGTAAATATTTAGGATTCGCCGCATTGATCCAGAAAAACAAGATGAACGGTAAGGCACTGACGATATAGCCGGAGAGCCGCGCTTGCGCCGTCTTGACGCGAATTTCGCCTTGGATGCGAAACCGTTCGCGGATTGTGTGACTAATATTTGCCAGCACTTCAGAAAGGTTTCCACCAACTTCACGTTGAATTAGAATGGCTGTGACACACAGCTTTAAATCCATAATCGGCATCCGGTCAGCCAAATTTTCTAAGGCGACTTTCATACTTAAGCCCAGATTTTGTTCTTCATAAGCCTTGCCAAACTCGCGTGCTACCGGCTCTGGCATTTCTGTGGCGATAGCTTGCAGCGCGGAACTGAAACTATGTCCGGCTTGCAACGAGCGCACGATCATTTCCAGGGCTTCCGGCAATTGCTCGACAAACAGCTTGAAGCGCCGCCGCCGCCGACTCAAGACAAAAAAGAGCGGGAGCGAACTGACCACGACTAAACTAACGAGCCAAACGAAAAAGGAACGTTGATAAAACACGGCAATTGAGGCAACGACAAAGCCTCCAATCAAACTACTGACCACAAATTTATAAACGGTGATATTCGTAAACTCAGCTTGGCGCAGGATTGCTTGTAGCTGATTGAAGACCTCAAAGCGCAGCAGCAGTTGATGGAACAGCGGGATGTCGCTGAGTAATTCTTGTTTCAGTTCCTGAATATCGCGTTGGCTGACTACCGCTGGGCCGCGCTCGTCAATGAGCTTTTGCAAGCGTTCTTCCACGCGGCGATGATAACGATCTAAATCCCGGCTGACATAAAAGTAAATGGCCAGCGTCAGGAAAATTAGCGTCAACGAAACAAAAATAATGCCTAGCGTTTCCATAGCCCCTCAGATTCCGGCAAAATTTAACTGTAGTAGATCGTACCCGTATATCTCTAGCTTCTCGCTGCATTTCGGGCGCGTTTCCAGCGCGGAGAAAAAGCCGCGTACCTCACCGTGTCGTCCCAAGCCCGTACGATGATAGCCAAATATTTCCTGCAAGGTGATGGTCTCATCCTCCAGTCCGGTGATTTCCGAAATGCTACTCACTTTGCGGGTGCCATCATTCAGCCGCGTGACCTGAATGACAAGGTCAATGGCGGACGCAATCTGTTGTCGCATTGATCGGTCAGACAGTCGCAGGCCAGCAATAGAGATCATCGTTTCCAGGCGCGAGAGAGCATCGCGCGGAGAATTAGCGTGAATGGTTGTCAGACTGCCATCGTGGCCGGTATTCATGGCTTGCAGCATGTCAATCGCTTCTTCGCCACGTACCTCACCGATGATGATGCGATCAGGGCGCATACGCAACGAGTTGCGTAGCAATTGTCTTTGCGTGATTTCACCCCGCCCTTCGATATTGGAAGGCCGCGTCTCCAACCTGACCACGTGCGGTTGTTGCAGCCGCAATTCAGCCGAATCTTCAATCGTGACCAGA
Source organism: uncultured Acidobacteriota bacterium (assembly GCA_963794955.1). Classification (GTDB taxonomy): domain Bacteria; phylum Acidobacteriota; class Blastocatellia; order RBC074; family RBC074; genus JAFDVL01. Next base: position 336,055 of record CAWCGF010000002.1, on the reverse strand, counting down.
CGTTCTTCGGGTGGGATGAAGCCTGAAAGGCAATTGAGCAGCGTTGTTTTGCCTGAACCCGTGCCTCCTGAAATCAGCATGTTCAGCCGTGATTTGGTGCAGGCATCCAGAAATTCAATCATCGCCGGGGTAATCGTTTCGTAAGCAAGTAAATTATCAATCGTGAGCGGATTGACCCCAAAGCGGCGAATGGAAAGCACCGGGCCATTTAAGGAGAGCGGCGGGATAATCGCGTTTACACGAGAGCCGTCCGGCAAACGCGCATCCACCATCGGAGAAGATTCATCAATACGGCGACCAATACGCGAGACGATACGATCTATGATTTGCAGCAGATGGTCGTCGTCTTTGAAGGAAGCTTCAACCCGTTCCAGTAGCCCCGCGCGTTCAATGTAAACGTTACCCGAACCATTGACCAAAATGTCGGAGATCGTTTTGTCAGCGAGCAACGGCTCTAAAGGACCGAAGCCAAATAACTCATCGTAAACTTCGGTTTGAATGCGTTCCCGATCAATGGCGCTGAGAACCGTCTTCTCCTCGGTCAGGATGAGGCTAATCCATTTGTTGACCTGGGTTTGTTTTTCCGCTTCTTCGGCGGTTTCCAGTTTGGCCAAAGGGAGGCGCTGGATCAGCAAGCGGTGAACGCGGGATTTTAACTCCTGGTATTCGTTGGAGACGCTGCCGCGCGCATAACTTCTTTCTTGTTCGAGACGGTCTTTAAGCGAGGCCATATGTACTACAGGTTAGGGCACGCATGGATACTGCGCCTTATTTCCTGGCGAACGGGAACCAGGTGCTACGTGAGGCTGGGCGTGGGTCATCCTCGACTTGAATATCTGCCAGCTTGGAAGCCAGTCTGACGAATTCTGCTTGGAGGCGCGATTGTGTTTTCGATTGCACCAGTGGTTCGCCCATATTGATGGAGGAGATGGCGGCTTTATAGTCATTGGAGAGCCAGGCGTCAATCGAATGTTCGAGCACCTTTTCAATCTGCCCAATCTCGAATTCCGGGGTTTTGGAATAACGATTCAGCACGATTTTGATGCGGCTCTTTTCGTAGCCCAGGCGGCGGAAAATATCCAAGGCCCGTTTGGCACTTCGAATGGAAGGAATATCCAGGGTGAGCATCAGCACCAAATCATCGGCCAAGTCCAACGCCGCAATCGTGTTTTCGCTGAGCGAGTGTTGTGGGTCAATCAACACATAGCCGGGTTGTGCCCGCAGCATCGTAATAATTTGTGTGATGTGCTCCGGGCGTACATCTTCGTCGCGTCCGATTTCGGTGGGCGCTGCCAGCAGGGAAATCAGCTTGCCCCGCGGAGTCAGATAGCTGTTGAGCAAATCCTCATCCAGCCGATCAAAGTTCCGCACGACATCATAAATCGTGTACGGCGTGTTTTCGATGCCCAAGTAAGTCGGTTGATCGCCAGCTTGCAGATTCAAATCTACAATTGTGGCGCGGTTGCGTGCGAGGCGCGCTAGTGCGACAGCCAGATTCGCGGTGACGAATGTCGTGCCGCAGCCGCCCTTGCTGGAATACACCGCAATCACACGGCCTTGTTGTGTTTCTTCAGCAGAGCGTTGGCGGGCCTGTTCCAGTTTCGTGAAAACTTCGTTAATTTCAGTTTCGGTCAGCGGCTGGCGTAAGAATTCGGTTGCACCGGAGCGAAAGGATTGCAGGATCACGTCCGAAGAACTTTCTTCATGGGAGCAGATCACCGCAGTCTCAGGGACTTCCTGTCGTAATCGCTCGACCATTTGCAAGCTTTTGGGAAGATCACCATTGAGCATTACCAGGGCAGCTTGCGGACGCAGGCGATTGATTTGTTCGATAGCCTGGACATTATTGGGTAGCTCCGCGACGATGGAAATTGGCACACTCGCCGCACTCCGCATGCGAGTACGTTCCTGCTGGGTCAAGTTCCGGCCAATGATGACAACTGAAATACTTCTTACCACAAATAATTTCCTTGCCCGTGACAATCCGCGCCGTGCCCTCGCATTGGATTGTGCCTTATCACATCATTTTGATTGCGCCCGCTAACGGGAAAAACGTATCTGCCAATGGGAGGATATTGGAACCGGATTATAAGCGCAAATCTGATGAAACTACAAACCTTAAAAAGAGAATTAACGAAACCAAAAGTGGAACCGCAAAATCATCTAACCAAGCGGACGGAAACGGGCAATAACCCACTGTTTTCTACCTCATTTTCCGGTTGCAAAGGAGTTCCTGCCGTGACCACTTCGCGCACAAAATAGCCAATGAGATATTCAGAACTAACTGATTCAAGATAGAAGGCGGCGATATTCGTTACAAAGAACTGTGGTGTCGCGGGTTCTGAAAATTGGATCGGGCTACAAAGCAAAACCGGGATCACGCGCGGATTGGCATTGGGTGTTGGATATCTTTGCGTTTGGGCATACCGAAATTGTTGCGACGCCACCGTCGGTAGATCCGTCAATGGAAGCGAATTACGGTAGACCTGTAATTGCTGGATAAAGTTTTGATAGAGACCCAAATGATTCCCTGTCGGATCGTCATAAACCTGCACTAATTTTCCGACCTGAATGGGTGCGCAACAGCCACTATTGATTTGCTGGATTGGGTCGGTAGGGAAATTCCCCGTAATATTGCTGGCAGCAAAGTTGACAATACGCCAGTCACACTGTTGCGGGTTGGTGGAACTGTAGCGCAGTCGCATCCGTTGCCCAATTAAATTCCTGCCAGTCGGCACCCCATTGACATACTTTAATTCGCCTTGATTGTTGGCATCTCGAATACTGGTTGGTTCGCCGATTGCGTTGCTGCCGCGTGGCCAGGCTTGGGTGAAGTTAGTATTTTCATTGCGGATGCTGCCCGCGTTGGTTGAGGCAAACCGGGACTTATAGCGATCCCCGTCTTGTTGGGCGATGGTCGGGTCTTGAGTTGGTGGCCCCGTCGCCCGACAAGGCCTACTGCCATCACTGTAAAAAGTGGGATCGGGATCACAAATCCCCCACACCTGATCATTCTTATCATAAAACGTATCTGGCATGAGAATTGGTCGCCAGCAGCCGCTCACGAAGCCTGTCCCCCCATCCACTGGGGTAGTGCTGGCAATGGCAACCGCACCAATATTCATACTGGGAATGCCGAAAATGTTGCCGAAAATTGTCGGCAAGGGTAACCGATGGCGGACGATGACACGCGCTGGCTGTGCCTGATAATCAATTGAGATGTCAGCCTCGGCTAGCTGTAAGCCGCTTGTTCCGTCAGCCCGACGCATCGGGTTGAAGAGAACCATGTCGTTCGCTAATTTGCGGACGATAGCATCTTGTTCCGATGTTGAGCCAGGTTGACTAATCGCCACACGTAGTCCCTGCGCACCAGCCAAAGCCGAGGCGTCCATAATATTTTGCAACTGCCCACGCCCGCTCATCAGGTAGCCGACATCTACGGCCAGCGCCAGCATCCCGACGACCACGAGAATGGTGATGCTTGACATCAGTAAAACGGTGCCGCGTTCAGTCGCGCGCTGTGGTGTCCCGGCAAAAAGACGCATAGCTGCTATTGAGGTTAGTTGTCAGATTTAAGCGTTGCTTTGGTTGTTTTTTTCGGCGTCGCGTGACCTGAATCCCCTTCGAGTAAATTGGCGCTTGGCAACGACAACGTAGGCGACGTGCTGTTGAAGGTAGGGGCGACCAATATGCCCGGTGCGTTCGTCGCTGGTTTCGTTGATGTCGTGGCATTGTTTAGTGGCGCGCCCGGCAAACGTGGGATCTGATCGGGGTTGAGCGGCGTGACCAGGCGGACGGTACAGAGGAACATTAACTCTGATTCATTACGTTGGAAACTTCTGCTTTTAAATAATTCGCCAAGCACCGGAACACTGGCAATCCAGGGAATTTGTGAATGGTTAATCTGTTCTTGATTGTTTAGGAGGCCGGCAAGGGCAAAGCTCTGGCCATCTGCTAGCTCCAGGATTGTGCTGGCGCTGTTAGTTGTAAAGCCCGGAACCCGAATACTGTTGGTCTCAATTCCGTTCGCATAGGATATGTTGGAGACTTCCGTATCCATCTTAATCGTAATGTGGTTCTCATCAGTGATGGTTGGCGTGAAGGCCAGTTTTACACCAAATTCCTGATACGATATAGAGAACCCCGATTGACCGGAACTGGCAGAGGTAACCTGAGGAATAGGAACTTTGCCGCCCGATAAAAATTTCCCTTCCTTGCCATCCAGCGCAATGATATTCGGTTCTGCCAATGATCGAAGAGCGCCGCGCGTTTGCAGGGCGCGGATAAAAGCAGAAGTTAAATCAGGGCGTCCTAGAAAAATGTTCATGGCGGTGGCCGCACTATCGAGCACAATAGATCTTTGTCCCAACCCACCTGTAACTGTAGCTGCTGCCGGACCGCTTGGGCTTATAAACGTGGGAATCGTCCGGTTCATTACTCCCAGCGCAGTTCCAATTTCTCGTAAAGCGGTACGATTGACTTCGGCAATGCGCACTTCCATTTGCACTTGCTGGACGATAGATGCCGGAACGTTGAGCAGATTACTAAAATCAATCTTCGCTTTGGTGAGAATGTTTTCGACCGCTTTTGAAATATCCGGGCGTGTCACACTGCCGGACAGCACCACGGAGTCATTAACCTGGCTCAGTTGGATATTTTCTTTGGGGTACAGAATCTTGATTTGGTTATCAATCAGGGTTAGGTTTTTCTGGACAAAAACATGGAAGACTAACACTTGTTCCGACTGATTCTGAGCTGTCAGCTTCTTCGCCACGACGACATTCGCCTGGCCAATTCCCAATGCATTTATGACGATGACTTTGCTGGTGAAGGCCGCCACACTAACTATTTTGTCCCCCGAAAATTGGGTGGCATCGTACTCTTCATCTAACTCAATTACGCGGGACTGACCCATCAGTAGGTCAATATTGATGGGCTGACTGGCATCGCGACTAAAAGATGCCTTGAGCACTGGAGGCTCTTGCGCCTTAGCACTGTACTGAAGAAATGGTATTGCCGTTACAAAGGCGACAATGATGTGCTGCAAAATTCGTTTCGTGGAGTGGAAGTAATTCATAAGAACCTCAAAAAACCTGGTCAGTTCCGTCGTTCATTGTCTAACTTGAACGGTTTCTACTTTATCTCCAGCGATAACCCTAACAGCAGCAATTTTCGATGTTGGGCTGATCGTCGGAGTCGGAGTCGGGGTAAGCTTTGGCGTTGGCATAAACACCGTGGGCGGTGGATTAGGCGAAACGCTACGTAGTTCATTCTTGTAGTGCTCTACAACATGACCCATGTCTACTGGGGGAATGAAATCCAGATTTTGATCTGCGGGATGACGGAGTGTTAAATACAGCGTTCCCTCACGTTGGGTTAGCATTAACGTTTCAGCCTGTGCTGAAGAAACTTCCAGCGTGACTGTGCCGCTAGTTCTGCCAGTGTTCTCGGTCTTGACTTGAGTTTGCTGTCCATTTGCCAACACGCGCAGGTTTTGTACGATGATTTTAGAGACGGGCTTCGAATTAGAGCTTGCCGCAATAACCGCCCCAACATCAACCCAGCTGCCAGGCGTCGCAAATCCGGCGACACTACTAGCTTCATCAACACGAATGGCGACTGCTCGATAGCCCGGCTTGAGGGTGAGTCGTCGGTTGTCTTTATCCGAGGCGATTAAGTTGGCGCGAATGGGCAGGCTGGCGTCCAAATCAACCTGAGCAATTTTCCCGACAACATCTTGCGTCCTGGAAATCGCCCCTTCTAACTGCGCATCGTGCGCGACTAGTTTGACTTGATTTAGGGTAATTGTTGTCCCTGCCGGAATTTTGGTTGTGGCATAGACAATTTGATTTGGACGAATATTCCTTTCTTCGATTAACTTGTTTTGTAGAATTTTCTGGAAGATGAGAATTGCAACCAGCCCAAAAAGTGCTGAAGCGACTAAAGCCAATAAAAAGCGTCTGTTCATAGTGAAACCCTCATAGTGATAAGCGCAAGCTGCCAGTTTTGCCGCAGCAGTTATTCGTGTCGCATTACACTCACACCAACCAAATTGATGGTTGCGCTGTCATCAGCAATAAACCCTTGCACCAGACTGGTGTATTGATAACGAATTTGAATACCCACTAAATCGCCGCTTTGCATTTCGCCGCTCAAGGGTGCGCTTGAGATCGTTCCATCTATTTCCAACGTTTGTCGCAATAAGGTAATCTGCGTGAGCGGCTCCGTTGTGCCTACGCCCGCATTGTTGAGAAATCCGCGTGTTGCCTGTAACGCCGCCTCCCGGACGCTCTCCGCGTTAGTACAGTCAATATCGGGGCAGGCTTGATCAGTACCGTAAGGCAGCAGTAATATTCGTGTTCCTTCGCGGGCCGCATTTGTCACCGCTTGTTTGACCGACCAGGCGCGACCAATCTCAATAATCCCAATCATAACGAGTAAAAAAGGCAGAAGCAGCAACGCGAATTCCACCATGGATTGACCACGCTCGGAGGTTCGTTGCAATCTGACAGGGCAAACGGCTGCCAATGAGGTTATGATCTGGCACATAAAACTGCTTCGTGACAATTATTTCTTGCTACTTGGCATTGTAGTTTGTGGCAGCAGAGTAAGCAAGTTAAACACTGAAAACTATGAGCCTCGCTTAAAGGTATATATTGCTCTTAAGGTGATAGGGGCAAATTTCAAGCCCATTGTGGGGAGCGTAATAGAATAATAAATAATGAGTTTAACTTTAGTTGCATCCTCTATACTATCCGTCAATTGGCTCCATTCTTGCGGCGAAAGGTCTCTTTTCGTCACCTGCGCTTTTTCAAAGACAACTTTCACTCCATCATAGCCGTTGTCGTCCATATACTTCCTAACCAGGGGCACAACGGTTTTATTGAAACCAGTGTTCGCGCCAGTGGGGTCACAATAGTAAAAATCTGCGAGCGAGGTATCGGTTATAAGGCAAGGACTGGTATCCGCGCGATTACTGGCCCAGGCTCTCGCTCCCTCACGCGCCGCTGAATTCAAGACCATTTGCAGATTGAAGGCCATGGCAAAAAAGACAACCCCCATGAGCAGGAGAATCAGGATAGGCATAACCAGGGCGAATTCCACTATCGCTTGTCCCTGTTCAGGGCGACGGCAATTATACGAACTGATGCCGCGCGCCTTGCTTATTGAATAGCCGTTCGTAGGTTGTACGCTGGGATTCATCGCAATAAATTCGTATACAAAGCCAAGAGCGTTCCGATGCTAATGGACAACCCAAATGGAGTTCTTGCCGACGCGATGTTCGGATCATCGCTTACTTCCAATTGAGTTGCATACAAGCGCAAGGGAGGAATGAAAATACCAAATATTTTGCCCGTCAACCTGGCGAAGCGTTTTAGCGTCAGCTTGACCTTTTGTTGCTGAATCAGGAATACAAGGGCCAGCGGGGGATAGGCTAACAGGGCTAGAAGCAAAACTCGAATGACTTCGACGCCACCCAAAAATGCTCCCACTGCCGCCAGAAATTTCACATCCCCTGCCCCCATCGCCTGGAACAAATACGGAATGAAAAGTAACGCGAAGCCAACGACCAGTCCTTTAATACCAAACCACAATCCGGCCCAGCCCCAGCAAGCATTTAGCCCTAAACCAATTAGTGCTGCTGGAAAAACGATCAGGTTCGGAATTCGTCGTTCGCGTAGATCCGTGTAGGCCAGCGTTATGACGACAATCGTTAGGACGATGAGCACAAGTAATGCGATTCCGCTGAATTCAGTCATACTACGCCCTAATCGCCAGCAACGGATGATAATTTGTAAATGCGAAAGTGAGAGATCAACCCGGAAATTCAAGCACTAGGGTCGGTAAGTTGAGTGTCTACCAAATAAAGAGCTAAGGGGTTTTGATTGGTAACTAATTGGCTCGGACGGGGCAAAAAACAAATCAGAAAAACAATCGTGCTATCAGCAAGACAGGCGAAACCTTAGCTACCACTGCCAGAGCTACCACTGCCGGGAATATTGCTATCAGCTTGAGATAAAGTGCCAGAAATCTTATTGAAAATACTGCTAATACTCGCTCCCATGCCCGTCAGAATTAGCACTGCTACAGCACCAATTAATACCAGCAACAAGGAATATTCAACGATATCCTGACCACTTTCGTCTTTGAGGAATTGTTTGATCATAATTTACTCCAACAATCTTCTGAGGCAACATCAATTAGAAGCTGCTCAGCGGAACGAAACGGCTATCGCAATGGAAGCACGATCCCGATTCGAGAAATTACTTCTGTCATAAGCAGAGTTACTTATAACAAATTTTATGGCGCAGTGTAATAGTTTTGTGAAAATCATTCAAGTGTTATGTGCCGACGATTGCAGGAATAGTTATTGACGGCACTTTGTGGATTCGATTACTATGGCTGCGATTCAACTTAACCAAGAATCCTCACATCCGGCAAAACAAAACAAGAAGGTTTGATATTAGCAAACCTCACTATTGAAACAACTCTCAACCTCTCAATCTTTTCTCACTTCGCCTGTGCCGCATTGAGCATTAGCTCACCACTTCCGCTCAAGCAGCCGCGGTCAGGTTAGTTTCACTTCGGGGCCAATCAAATTGTCGTGTCAGCCTTAAGGTAAGGGCAGATCAGTTTGTCTCTAAGTTGGTCGCTCCTTCCTTCCCGCAGTGGCTGACCGAGAATCTCAAGGAGTAAAAATATGAATCACTCACACCTCTTAGCTCGTGCTTTGTTTGCTGTCGTCCTTTTGGGGATACTAGCAGCTAGCGCTTGGGCTGCGGATTATTCAGGGCCGACAGCAGCTACTGGCTCGATTCTAGTCTATCCCTATTACACCTCCAGTTGGGGGACTGACCTTGATACACGCTTAACGATTGCAAATACTGACATCTTTCGCCGGGAGGGTGCCATGATCCCGGCGCTGGGCACCGCGTATGTCCATTTGTTTTTTATTGACGGGCAAACCTGTAATCAATCAGACCAATTTGTCTGCCTCACTCCCAATGCGACCTGTACCCTCAAGGCCTCGGATTTCGATCCAGATGTCACCGGGTATCTGATCGCGGTAGCCGTGGATAAGAACACTGGAAATCTGACGAATCAAAACTCATTGATTGGTGATGCGTTTGTTTCGGAAGGTAAATATCAAGGCAACTACAATGCTGAAGCCTTTCAGGCCTACGGTAATCCAGGGATCAAGAATGACGGCATCATCAATTTCGGGAATACGATGAATGGCTATGACTTCGTCCCCACACGGTTCGTTTTTTCTATTCAAAGCCCGCTTGATGCGCCCGGGCAGAGAATCGTCACGGCAAGTTTAAGTGGTAATCTTAATGAGAGTAGCTTGAGTGGCGCGTCGCAAGTCGGGGTTGGCACTGTTTATAATGGAAATGAACGACCCTTTGGTAGTTTTTCTGCTTTCCATCTCGGCGCTTGTCAAGCCATTAGTGTTATTGGCCCAACGGTTCCGCGCGTTCCGTTTGGAATGGCAAAGCTGATTCCTTCCGGGAATGTTGGGACAATGACTCTTGGTACGGGACCTGCGGTTGGGCTTTTCATGACTCCGACAGGGAATAATAAGTGGAGCGGGATTCGCAGCTTGCACAAAAACCGTGTCAGCACAGCTTGTCTGGCTATTCCCATGTTCATTCCAGTTTGCTAAGACCAACAACTCCACGGGTTAAGAAAAGCGGAGGAGCGGGCCTCAGTCACGCTCCTCCGCTTTCTCAATGGCGGCAATAATTTTTGTCACAAAAATCTGATATTAGCGTTATACTCCCCTCGCTTCCGACGGTCTGAGCCGCCTCTCAGAATCCAGCCCCTCCTCAAAACGATCCAGTATCTGGTCTTCCGCGACCAACAATGACGAGTGTTGATATTCTCTCGATGGTGAACTAGATTCATTAGGAGTGTGTGAAATGACTAAGAGTCCACGAATGATTGTCTTTTTTTTCCTTGCCTTAGCAATGAGCCTAAGTTGGAACTCCTCTTCCCTTTATGCGCAAACAAATCCGCTTACTGTCCAGGTTGCTTCTTATTTGAAGGCGTCCGATGCGGAGGCCGCCGTTGCTCGTTTGCGCGCGCGTAACCTGGATGCTTACTGGGTCAAAGCCGAGGTTCCAGGGCTGGGGGCGCGGTATCGTGTGCGTATCGGACGGTACACGGCTGAGGATGAAGCAGAGTTAGGGGCTGCTCAGGCTTGTAAATCACGTGCAATTACTCACTATCTCGTAGCCAATGGCGAAACTGTTCCGGTTGGTGCTCCCGCGAAAACCTGTAAGTCAGCGTTAGCAACTGCGGCGCGTCTCAAGTCGGCCTCTGAGCATTCCGTGCAAAAAGCGGCGAATATTCCTGCCCCAACCCCCAAAGCGACAACTCCACCTAAACAACCAACGACTGCCGTTATTGCAGAATCGAAAAACACTCCGCCGCCACTCGTAACGCCCAGGGGGCCGGAAACAGTTCCAACAAACCAGTCCTCCCCAAGCTTGAATATCGCCAACACCACCACTCCACCGCCAGCCAATACAAAGTCTGTCACTAAAAATACGATGATACCTCCGGTTGCCAATGTCGCGCCCAAACCACCAGCTTTTGCGCCAGTGGTGACGAGTAATTCCAAGGCTGCTGCCGTTGTCTTTGTTCCTGCTGCCACTCCCAAAGAGATTGTCACAAACGCCTACAAATACGCGACTGCAAGAAGCGGCGGTGCTTCTCTGTCACAGGCCACTTCGCTGGCTAAACCGCTGTCCAATATAGGGGCCGCAGCGATCGCGTCCGCTTCTTCTACGGGCGTTAATTCACTGATCGAACGCTCCGTTTCTACGACTGGTGAGACGACTAATTTGGCTATCGCAAATCCTGAGTGGAAGGTTAGCCCAGCCCCTATTGCCGGAAATAAGAACCTTCGTGCGGTACATTTCGTAAATGCTTCGACAGGATGGGCAGCGGGAGATGGCGGCGCGATTTTTCAGACTTCCGATGGCGGGAAACAGTGGAATCCGATCCGTAATGCAACGCTGGCGGGCGCTGTCGTGGATGTAAATCGCATTTATTTCCTGAACGAAAATCGAGGTTGGATGTTGGCTGAATCACGTGACAAAGAGCAACCCAAAACCGTACTGCTTTCGACGGAAGATGGTGGGAAAATCTGGCAAAATTTTGAGTTGCCGAATGTTACCAGCTTTTTCTTTGTGGATGGCAAAAAGGGGTGGGCGGTTGGCAAGAACTCGACCATGTTGCGCACGGCGGATGGCGGCATGAAATGGAAACCTGTCGAAAATCTGACACGCTTAGTTGGGTTGCCGGTCGAATCCGCTTCCTTAACCTTTGGCTTCAGCGATGTCTTTTTTCTCAAAGGTGGGGAAATTGGTTGGGCCGTAGGCAATTTCTACGGTGCGACCACAACCAATGTCGGCGGCTTATTTATGACGACGAATGGCGGCGATACTTGGCAACGTATCCCGATCGTAATGCAACGGAAAACAAACTCCACCCGGTTCACCAAAGGAAACTTGAAGTCGGTGCATTTTACCGATGTCAGCAATGGGATGATTACGGGCGAAATGGAAGATGGCGAGGAACGCTTCTTCTTTACCCTCAAAACGCGCAATGGCGGGGAAACGTGGGAGCAGGCGCGCGTTCCTTCCAGTAGTATGCATAGCACCCAGTTTGTAGATGCGGCGCGTGGTTGGACGGCAGCTTCCGCGCGCCGCACCGGTTCGGCAGAAGCCAAAGTCTACGATACCATCGTCCTGCGAACAGATAATGGCGGGAGATCATGGGTTACCGATTTCGTCGCCAAAGGTAAACAAATTCGGGACGTCTTTTTCATTTCGTCAACCCACGGCTGGGCCGTAGGAGATGGCGGAATGATTTTGCGCTACGAAGCAAAATGAAACTGGGGCTGGCGGCAGCAGAATCTCAGATTCCCGATTTCAGGTTTGAGATTCTGCTGCCGCCAGCCCCAGCCCCAAAACTATGAAACAACTCTGCTCCGCCCTGTTGACCGTCGCCTTAATCCTTCAGCCAATCCTTGGACAAACGCCTAAAAATCAAACTGCGAACAAAGTCGCATCGGAGACACTTGCGGAGATTGTTCCGATAGAAGATTTATTGCCCGCTGACACGCTGGCGTATGTCGCCACCAGCAATCTGGCTGGCCTCCAACACAGCTTTCAATTGCTGGATGTTTACAAGGTCGCGCAAGCCCGCTTGCCGAAAGAAGAGTTGGAAGCGGGCGATAATCCGCTCAGCGTGGTCAGTCGTTTTTTAAGCTTTGGCATAGAGGATTCACGCGCGTTAGAAGGCGCGCGCATCGGCCTGGCTTTGTTGGTGCCGCCATTGCCGGAAGCGGAAGGGAAGCCCGCCATCGCGGAGAACTCCGATGCTCGGCAGAGCATGCCTGAACCGTTGATCCTGTTTTTCCTCGAAGGCACACGCATCGAAGACGCCCGTAAGGCGCGCGAACAGCTTCTCGCTTACTACAACGAGAATTTTCAGCCGATTGGCAAGCTCTCCGAAATCAAACAAACGAATTATAAAGGCGTAAAACTGGATCGCTTCAAAAACGGCGATGTCGGAATGTGGTTTGGCGCGACCTACGTCCTGAGCCAGCAGGCGGCGCTTGATCATCTTCTGAATTTACGCGCAGACCGTCGTGCCGAACGCCTCGCCGACGATCAGGAGTTTTTGCGAACACGCACGCAGCTGATGCCGCAAACCGGCTTGTTCGCGTATCTCAATGGCAAGCCGCTCAATCGTTTGGTGAATACCATGCTGGGACGTGCACGTAGTGGCGGGCTGGGCTTGGGTGGCATGGATTCGCTGATGTCGTTTTTGCTGGGAGCGGCAGCTATCAAGAGTGCGGCGCTGGCTTCGACGTTCGACCGCGAAGGCGTGGTGGATCGCTTCCAGATCAATCTTGATCCGGCCCAAAAGAATTTGCTCACCACCTTTTTTTCTGGCCCGAAAAACGAACCCAAAGCTGCGCCGCTCATTCCAGCCGGCACGGAAATTGTAGTTTCGCATAGTCTGGATTGGGTGAAACTGTACGATGACATCTTCGTTAAAACGGTCTACGCGATGATGGCGCAGCAGGAGTTGATGCGGAAGTATTATGCGGAAATCGAAACCACCCGCAAAGAAGCAGAAGCCAATAACCAAAAGCCTCCCGAAGAGAATGGCGAAGTTTTGAGCCAACGAATTGCTGCCGAAATGACCGAGGAAAAGCTGGCGAAGGCCGTCAAAGAGCAGGAAGCAAAGATGAACACCGAACTCGACTTCACCCTACGCGATGAAGTTGGCAAAGACCTCGGTCACGAAATCACCGTTGCCTATGGCATTCCCAAAATGATGATTGCTGCGGTGGATAGCGAGGGCAAGAGAAAGGACGACGAAGGCTGGGCCGTTTTCATTGGCATCAAAGACCGGGTGGCAACGCAACAGGCGTTGATTAAGGCGTTTGCCTATTTTACCAGTGGAATGATGAACGTTCGTGGCGGGGATGATGAGCAACAAAACGTTTCGCCCAAAACCGAAGACCAACTAAAACAAGAACGCGAACTGCGCCATAAAAATGCCCAAATGGCCTGGGCGATGATGCCGAGTGAAATCTACAAGAAAGTCGAAATCAAATCCGTCTTTGCGGCGTACCTGGCTTTTTCAGACGAGTACATGATGGTGGCGGACAGCAAAGAAACGATCAAACAGATGCTGGATTTGCCTGACGGTGGGCGCGCGCTGGCCAGCGATTTTAACTACAGCCGCGCGCTGGGTGGTAGCGCCGCCGCCACCACGAAAGTATTTGTGGGGCCAAAGATGTTTGATGGGATGCTGAACGACTTCATCAAATCCTGGGTTGCCAAACCGGACGAGCTTGAACCTGATCTCAGCGCCAAAGTGCCGTTAAATGTTCCCGCCACCGTTGCCGCCGCGATTGACGCCGATGCGAGCAGTATCAAACTCGAAGCCTTTTCGCCACTTGGTATGGCCGGAACCCTGGCACTATGGGGCTTCGGCAGCGATGTTAAATCAGGCACCGAGCGCAAAGAAAACGATGCGCGTTACAAACTACGCCAACTGGCCAAAGCGGAAAAAGTGTATGCGAAAAAACATCAGAATCGCTACGCTTCGGTTGAGCTATTGGCCAAAGCAAAAGAGGTAGATTTCAAAGCCGAAAGCCTGCAAGACGAATACTATCGCTTTGAGTTCAAATTAAAGCCCAACGGTAAAGGCTATGAAGTGACGGCGACTCCGATCAAATACGGTCGGCTGGGACGGCAATCGTTTTTCATTGATGAGTCGGGCAAGCTGCGCGCGGCGGATAAACAAGGCGCGCCCGCAACTGTGACGGACGAAGAGGACAAATCCGCTGCGACTGAGCAGGAAGAAGAGGATGCGGAAGAAGCGGCAAAGAGCGGAGACGCACCCCCGCCGCCGCGACCTGTGAGGCGAAGACGATAGACTGGTTTTGGGCAAGGGACTGGCCACGGCGCTACGCAAAATCAGCCAGAAGCTGACGAAGCGTTTATCTGTGGCCAATTTTCTTTGCTATAATCAGCAGTGTCGTAATCGAAACAAACCCGCAGAGGAGTACCAAGCATCTTGAGAACATCAATTTGGAAAGTCATCATCCTTGTTTTTGCGCTCGCGCCAGGCTATGCGCAAAAGGCCGATCCCACCGATCCAGCGAATCTCGAAAAAGGCAAAAAGCTTTTACAGCAAACCGTGGAAGCGCGCGGTGGCGTAAGCTTTCTTGGCTTCAAAACAATCGAAGCGCAAGGGCAATGGACACCCTACGATCAGGGGGCTTCGACCATTCCGATCCCGTTCCATGACTTCCTGATTATTCCTGACAAAGAACGCACAGAGTTCGGCAAAGGCAAGAAGAAAGACCGGAAAATCAATGTTAACGTCGGCAACACCGGTTGGGTTTATGACGGCGAAGCAGAAACGCTGAAAGATCAAACCGATAAGCAGATTAAAGATTTCCACGACAGCCGCGAATCCGACCTGGACATGGTTTTGCGGGCTGCGATGCAAAATAAAGATGCTGAAGTCAGCTTTTACGGACGTGCGGAAACTCGTCCTGGCGAACGCGCGGACGTGATTTCAATTAAGCTCAAAACGACATTTCTCCTGATGCTTGACCCATATTCCAAACTGCCTGCGACTTTAAGCTACGAAAAAGCCGAAGAGCAAGGCATGGCGAAGTATGAATATCGCTTCAATCAATTCGTGCCGTACGATAATGTGAAGTTTCCAAATATTGTAGACCTGTACAGAAACGGCATTCAGATTAGCCGCGTGAATTATCAGAGCATTAAGCTGAATGTAGACATCCCGGAAGCGTTGTTTGTAAAACCGGCTAATGCGAAAGCGGTCAAGTAAGATGCAAGACCCACTCATCGAAACCTGGCAAATTCACAACCGCATCAACTTGTACCTGCTCGCTGCAATCAAGCCGGAAGCGCTGGAAGCTTGTACGACGAAGAAGGGCCGCAATGTCGCCGACCAATTCGCGCACATGCACAATGTGCGAATTATGTGGCTGAGTGTGGCAGCCCCGGATTTGATGGTTGAGTTGGAAAAGATCGAGAAGGGCACTGCGGTCGGCGTGACCGATCTCGAATTTGCCTTGGCAGCTTCAGGGCGAAGCGATAGAGAAGCTCTTACAACGCGGCCTTGAGACGGGCAAAATTAAAGGCTTTAAGCCCAACGTGACGGCGTTTCTCGGCTACGTGATTGCGCACGAATCGCATCATCGCGGGCAAATTTTGCTGACACTGAAATTGGCCGGACAAATGGTGGATAAGAAAATACAATTCGGGATGTGGGAATGGGGAACTCGTTGATGGTTCCGAGGAAAGAAGAAATTAAGGACGATGCTTGTTAATAAAATGCTCGCAGGATCGTCTTGATAAATGAAAGAAGTCGCTGTTTTCACTATCAACTTTTATCGAACTTCTCGCACATCAACCACGTAAGGAACGCTGTGAGGTTGATGTTGATTGAAAAAGAGATTGCAGTAGCTCAACCGCAGCGGTTAAGCTCCCGCGCCGGATGTGAGCTACTGCCCTTTTCTTTTTCAAGTGAGGTTCATTCACAACAAGGAAAAATATGGGAGCCAACCCGAGTTTAATGATTTCAGATGCAGAGTTGGTGCGCCGATGTCGGGCGGGCGATAGCGTAGCGTGGGAGCAAATCGTCCACAGTTATTCGCGTCGCGTTTACAACCTGGCTTATCGCTTTACCAATCGTCACGAATCAGCAGAAGATTTGACGCAAGAAGTATTTGTTCGTGTGTATCGTTCTTTGGAGCAGTACGACCCACAGGCGGGAGATTTGGCCAATTGGCTTATGCGGCTGGCACGAAATCTGGTTATTGATGACTATCGCAAACGTGTTCGGACTCCGACTGACGTAGGCGAGGATTTAACTGACCACGAATTTCATTTGCGCAGTGGCACCGATACGCCAGATCGTCGCGTCGAACGACAGGAACGCGCCTTGCAAGTTCATCAGGCGATTGCAAAATTGCCGCCGGATTTACGGGAATGCGTGATTTTGCGTGACATTGAGGAATTGAGTTATCAGGAAATTGTAGACATTCTGGAAATTCCCCTCGGTACTGTCAAATCGCGCATCAACCGAGGCAGAATTGAGTTAGCAAAAACACTGAGAAGAATGAAGGTTGTCGAATACATTTAAGCGTCGTTTGTCATTTGTTATTTGTTATTTGTTTTTGCGAAGGGCGATTGCCTTAATCCGTGAAACAAGGGACAAGTGGCAAAGGACAAAGGACAATGAACAAGATGAATTGCAGTAACTTCCAAGACAAGATTACAGATTACCTCGACGGCGAGATGCTGGCGCGTGAGAAAGCCGAATTTGCCACGCATCGGCTGGGCTGCCGGGATTGCCGCGAACTATTTAATGATGTCCGCGGTACGGTGCAGGCACTCGGTGTGATGGCACACGAAGACACTGCTGAATCTTTAATCGCGCTGGAAGATCGAATTTTAGACGCCACGAGCGCAGGCGAAATGCTCAGTTGCGCCGAGTTCGATAAATTGATCGAACGATATTTTGATGGCGTCATCCTCGGCCCAACCTTTCAAAGCTTCCAAGTTCATTTTGCCGATTGCTGGAAATGCCGTCGCTTGTTGCGTGGTATTGAAGAAGCCAAAGATATGATGCGAGAAGCAAGGGAAGCGGAAGTTGATGTGCCAGCCGCCTTGTCGCAACGAATTATGGCGGCAACCGTGGGGCCAAAGACCGTTACCTTTTTTGATAAACTTTCGCATTCCCTCAAGGTGGGGCAATGGGTTGCCGCCATACTGATTTTCGCGGCGACGGGCATGATGATTAACTGGCGCTACGGCAGCGTCGAAAATCTCGCCACGCAAAAGCAGGAACAGTTTAATCAAGCCTTTATCGAAACCGGCACGATAGCGGTCATGGGCATGCAGTTCCTTTCGGTGAAAATTAACGACACCAAAGAACAGATGAGCAAGCGCCGTCAAGTTGCACAACCAACACCGCAACCAGCCAATCAGCCAGAACCGACAAAACCGACTCGCTAACAATGAACTGCTCTTACCACCAAGTTACTTTAGCCAATACTCGCTGCCGCACCTGTGCGCGCCCGCTTTGCCCGGCTTGCGATCATCGCGTCAAAGGCTTTACTTATTGTCAGGATTGTATTGTCGCTGGTGTCGAAGGCCACAGCAGCAATGCCCCGCAACCACGGAGTTTTGACCTGAAATCTCCGGGACTGGCGGCCTTCTTAAGTTTAGTGCCCGGACTTGGCTCGGCATATAACGGGCTGATTATCAAAGCGCTCGTGCATTTTGCCGTAATTGTCGGGTTATGGGAGATTAGTGACCTGTTTCGTTCAGGGTTCTTCTGGTGGGGCGGATTTGGGTTTTACGTGTACTCCATGTTCAATGCCTTTCAGGATGCGAAGCGTCTCAATTTTGGTCATGATTTGAGTGCAGAAGAAGGCAACCTCAAACAAATCCTGCGTGAAAAAACGAATGTTTGGGGCACTGGTTTAATTGGCATCGGTGTGCTGACGATTCTGCGCTGGGTCTTACCGCATTCCTTTATTTCCGGGCTATGGCCGTTATTGTTGATCGGGCTAGGCGTTTACTTGTTATTTATGTACCGCCGCGAAGCGAAACCGAAAGTGACCAATCAGCTATCACAAGAATTTCGCGCGGAAATCCCGCCTCCCGTCATTTCTTTTGATCCCGTTGCGCACGACTATACGCAAGCCGAAACTCGCCGCTTTGATGTGCGTTAGCGCGCTCAGGGTTTATCTCTTCTACCCTTAACTTTCAATGCACTGCAATCGGCGCAACCGTGGAGCCTGTTCCGCCCTGGATTTTCAACGGTTGCACCATTAACGCAAACTCCTGCACGCGCTTTGTTACCAATTCATCCAGCTTCAAGTTTTCCAGCAAATGGATGCCGTTTACGACCAGCATAATTTGATGCACGGGCAACGAGAGTTTTGGATCAGGATTCGGATTCACTTCGACGCCGCCATTGTCTGCGCCAACTAACATCGGGTCTTGCTTAGCGATCCAGTGGGCAGCAGCCACGCCAATGCCGGGCTGGCCTCTGGCATAACGCGCATTGTCTTTGTTCCACAGCTTGCCCCAACCTGTATGCAATACGATGGCATCGCCGGGTTGCAACGTCAGCTTTTGCTTGGCTAAGGCTTGCTCAATGTCCTGCACCGTGATTTCGTAGCTGTCGGGCAACATCTCGACGCCCTTCAATCCGGCAATATCAATCAACACGCCGCGCGTAATCAATGCACCGACTTTCTCAATGCCGAGTTTTTCAAAGCCATTGCGCGTGGCAATATCGTCGAGCTTAAAGCAGTTATACATGCTGCCGCCAATGGTCTGATGTGCGAAGCCATCGAACTGCGTACCGATCTGCCCCATCTCACCTGTCACATATTCTTCGTTGCTGCCGCGCCGATTGGACTGCGGATTCATGAACGTGCGTTTAGTATGCACTTCAAAGCGCCGCGTACCAAAGAACGGCATCGTCGGGCTGAGAACCTGGCCGAGTTCAATCACTTCGCCAGTGCGAATCAGCTTTGTTGCGCGCAAGACGGTTTCGGGTTTCATGTGATTGGCCGAGCCACGTTGATCGTTCGCGCCCCATTTGCATGGACAACGTTCGGCATCAGTTGGGGGCGTCCAGGTTTGAGCTTGCAGGCTAAAGCTGACAACAACACAAAAGAGAAAAGATATAATGAGCTTCATCGTGCTCCTCCTATGATTTGAGAGAGGTGATTATTTTAATTTTTTCGACTTGGTTTTGACGGTTGCAGTATTAGCGAATCGTACGATACCCCACATTTCCGGGCGGTGCATATCTATAACACCTTGCGGCGACCAGACCCAGTTGTCTTCTTTTGTCTGGGCGATTTTGCGATATTTGTTATTGATGATTTCGTGTTGCCACTCGACGCGCGAGAAATTGATGCGCCATTCATCGCCATCTACGGGCGGCGCAGGCTTATGTGCGTACTCCGCCAAGGCTTTCCACGGCAGCGCCAATTCGACTGACCAGCCTTTGTCTTTGTCGCGCGGATCGTTCAGCGTGCCGTTGATGTGAATGGCGGTCTTCAAGCCCTCGATGTCCCAGCTATTTTGTGCTTTGCCGCCGTCACGATACGGCTTCGGCAAAAACAAATCCCAGCCCGTATTCAAGGCGTTAATCTCGAATTCATAGTACTCATTACGGTCGCCATTCGGATCAATGAAGACTTCAAAATCGTTGTCCTGAAAGATCACGGAGTCGCGCTTGGTCAACGTTCCCCAGACGTGCGGCTCTTCCAACTCAGCGGCGATGTAAAAGTATTGCTTGTCCCACAGCATTTTGGCGCGTGTGGCAAAGCGGGGCAGTGGTTTGCGGTCGCCTTCGATGTCAACGAATAGATCGGTTGCTGGAGCGTTGCGCCAGGCCGCTTCATTCAGCTTCCCGTCAATCTTGATCTTACTGTTCGTGCGATAACAAACATACTCTTTTGGCTGAGCCGTAATGGTCAGGACTGGGAGTAAGAGTGCAAACAAAAGCAGCAAGCGTTTTTGTATAGACATCATATTCAGTTGCTTAATCATCTTTGAGCCAGAAGACGAGGCTCATGCGGGAGTTTTCCAGCAGCACTTTGATCCGTCCGACCAATAACCGGAGGATGTCCTGCGCAATCGAAATATTGTCCGCCAGGACATCAAAAAAATCTTCGTTGCTGATTTTCAGGGCGGATACGTCTTCCAGCGCCGTGGCCATGACAAAGCGCGGTTCGTTACTCAGCACTTCCATTTCGCCAAAGGACTCTTCGTCCGAAACGATGAAAATATCAACGTCGTCGCGGTGCAAACGCACGGCGCCGTGAATGATGAAGTAAATGGCATCGCAAGGATCATTGTTGCGGAAGATGACCTCGCCTTTGCGGAATTCGACTTCGTGCGTAATCGAAGCCACGCGCGCCAGGTTTTCCATCTGTGTGTTGGAAAAGAGCGGGATATGGCGCAGAAACATGACTTTTTCGAGAATCGTGAGCATGGCAAATTCTTATTCGATCCCGGAGAACGGACTGTAAGCAACCTGTAAGAGGGTTTCGTCCTGCATTGGTCGAGACGAAAACTGGTTCATCGCCACCCGTGCCGTTTCCTGCAGCAGCGGATCGGACGCCTGTGTTAGTTTTTGAATCGGTGTGGAAAGCCCCATCAACCGTAATTGCCCAGCGGCCTGCATCGCACAAGCGCACAGCCAGGGGTTATCGGCGTTGATGAGTTCCGCCAAGGCCTCTTCGCGTGCCATCATCTTCCATTTCCAAAAGGTGCGCCCTTTGCGCACGCGCTGCCCCAGCGTTACTTTGTTGTCAATGATGGGCAGGATGAACTTGCGGATGGCTGGATTGAGCAGGTTGTCCAGGAGTTCGATCATATTGGCTCTGACCTGTGAGCGTTGGCTGCGCAAGCCGTAGTACGCCTGATGAATGTCCTGGTGCGGGTAAATCAATCCCAATAGCCGGAAAATCCGTTCGATAGTTCTCTCTTGTCGTTCTAACAAAGAGATTGTCAACAAATCCTGCTTGCGCGCTCTGGCCTCCGCGACCGTCACCGCCGAGGGATTGAAGGCCAGGAGCAGTTGCGCGTGGTGGTAATAATATTTGAGTTCGGCAAAGAGCTGATTCAGCACCTTGTGCTCATCGAACTGGAATTGCGCATCGCCAGAGCGCAGTTGGTTCAGGGCCTTTAGAATTTTGTAGCGGAGGGTTACGTCTTCTTGCTCCAAACAATCCTGTAAGATTTGGACGGCTTCCTGTCCGCCGACGCGCGCCAACACGCGGGGAATCTGACGGCGAATGTCTAGACTCACCTCTTCATCGCTCAAATGGTCTTTCAGCATGCCGAAAATTCGTGCCCCGTATGCGACCAGCGCCTCGCGCGCGGCTACCTGTGTCTGACGCTCTTGCAACGCTTTCAGCAAAAAGGGAATGAAATCGTGATGACGGCTTTTGCCGGCGCTTTCCAGTGCCTGGCTGACGACTTCGGGCGCATCATCTTGCAGCAGATCAATCAGATAACAATGCCATTTCACCGGCAATGGAATCAGCCCCAGGATGCGTGCGGCTTCGATGCGTGCGGCTTTTCCTTCCTCGTCCTTGTTCTCCACCATACGGTCAAGAAAGATTTTGGCCACAGGCAAATTGTCCGGCCTGTCTTGCTGGAGCAGATTCAGCAGAATACCACCCTGAATCACTTGCTGCGGGTAATCGGGCAGGGACTCAATCCGCGTAAGCAGGTCGGTGTGGCAGTAGGTGTAGACGTAGCGCGCCGCCTCGGCTCGGATTTGGACGTCGGGATCAACCAACAATTCTTCCACTTCGGGCACGACGTGTTCGTGACTCAAGGTGGAAAGCATTTGCAACGCTTTCAGCCGGACGATGGCCGATTGGTGATGAATCAAGCGTCGGAGTTGTGGCAGCAGCACTTCTTCCTTGCGTTCGCCCTGCGACAACAGGTCAAGCGCGTATAAAATCTCTTCGGCCTTTTGGCTGACCAGATAGATATTCAGCCGCTTCAACGTCGAGGGTTCGGTGATGTATTGCGAGACGGTTTTCGGATCAAGTCCCCGATTCTTGAACCCGGAGCGCAGGGCATTGAGGTATTCTCTGCGAATTTGGATGGCGACATAGAGCAGCAGGCCAATCACCGGGAGATTCAAAAGACTAATCCAACCAGGCCGCGAACGATTGATGAGCGGAATCACATTGGTGAAAAACAACAGTAACAGTCCGGCCAATCCGTCGCCTGCGCGCAGCACGACCGTATCAATAAACGATTTGACCTGAAACTTTATCTCGCTGGGAATCGGCAGATACAGCAGTTCCGTCGTGGATTTGTCTATCGAATGCTTAAAGACTTGATCGCTCAGTCGTAACATCACGGCAGTCCACAGTGCCGTGAAAAACAAGGCAGCAAGCGAACTGGTCAATAAGCTTAGCGGAAGAACTAAAATGGTGATGCCGATACCTAGTTTATCTAGCATCCGCCCGCCAAAGAACAGTTGCAGGAAGAACGCGCCCCAGCCCATATAGATATTAACGCTACCGAAGAATGCGGTCATTTCGTCGGTGTCCGTAATGAATTTTTCGGTGATGGCGGAGAATTGCACATCCACGATTTTGGTCGCCAGCGAAGCGATAGTCACAAGCGCCGTGATGAGTAAAAGATATTTCGATTTCTTGATGTACGTTGCGCTTTGTTTCAGGCTGATTGTGCGATTTTCTTCGGAAGCGTCGGCTTGCAACTCCTCAATGCGGTCACAGTTTCTCTGCCAGAGATATTGCACCAATATAGCGGCTATGCAGCAAAAGACCGCGATGCTGGGTAATAGATTTTCTGCCCCGAGCTGCAGTGCCAACGATTTGCTGATATACCCCGCGCAGACAAACCCTAAAATGCCACCGCTCCCGATAAACCCGAAGTACCTTCGCGCTTCTCTGGTATTGAAAATATAATTGGCGAGAATCCAAACCTGCATCGGGGCAATAACTCCGAACAGCCCAACCCACATGTATAAAACAGGAACAACACCCGGCAAGTCGTAATGCAATGACAACCACAGCACGATGGCATTTGAGGCAAGAAAAAGTAAGCTGATCGAAATCAACACGGACGGTTGAAAAAAGCGCGAGAGTCGCAGGTAAAACGCAATGAGAATTGTAATCAGGATGGTCTGGCCAATAATTGCATACGGCAGTCGCAACGCACTAAATCCGCTAATAAAACAAGCCGTACTCACCGACTTCCCGACCATTAGCGAAGTGATGACCAGAAACAGATAAAAGAACAGCAACGAGGCGTTGATGTAATCCTCTTTGCGGCTGGTCAACAGATGTTTGAGTGTTTGCAAGTCCCAGTACATAGGTGGTTACGCGCAGGGGCCGCTCTGAGGATAAACCGGAGTGAATTTCCCGCCTTCGATGACGAGCGCCGCACAACGGCCTTTGTAATAGCTGCGCAACATGCCGGTATCAATCAGGAAAACATCGCCACCAAAGCGGCTTGTGATGCCAGTCAGAACCGGCGTGTGCCCGACGACGAAATGTGCCACTCCGAGGTTGGTTTTGATGCGGTCGAGGATCGGCTTGAACGTCTCTTCCGGTTCCTGTGCATAGCCGCGATACCACAACGGCCCCGCCGGGTTCGTGATCAGCCAGGTTTCCAAAGCTTGAAACTGTCCTAGCGCCTTAATTAATTGGGGATCATCCGAGCCGCCTTTGGCTTGCAGATATTTTATTTCCGCCGAGAGTTGTTGGAGTGATTCCTCGAAGTTGAGATAGTCTTCGAGAATTTCATTGCGGATCAAGACCACGCGCAATTCGTAGAAGGTTTTGATTTCCCGGCGGATGCGCTCATTGATTTCGCGGACACCCAACTGCGAGATTGTTTCGTTGATTCCGCCGTGCAGAAACACCGTGTCGTTCAGCTTGAGCGCCGCGTTGTGACTGCTGAGCCAGCGGCCATAGACACCCGTTTCGCTGAACGCCTTGCGATGTTCGAGATAACCGGGCGGATGTTTCGCCAGCCAATCCTCCTTAAATTTCTGATCCGGCGTGAACTTCTGCGGGGGAAGGTGCCGCGCCGCCCTGGCTGCCAGATATTTGATGTGACGCGCGTACGTTTTCTCGCGCAGTTCCTCGGACTTTTCGTTCGCGTATGCGGCATAGGTTTCGCGCGTCACGTAGCGCAGATCGCCGATGATATTCATCACTTCATGATTCCCCAACAGCGCATGCACCCGGCCTCCGGCTTTTTCCGCCTGCTTCTCCAAATTTATCAGTAAGTCCAAAACCTTTCTGTCGTGCGCACCGCGATCAATGCTGTCGCCGGTTTGCACGAAATGCGTCTTGCCGCCGATCCAGTTCAAGCTTTGGTCAATGAGCCGCAACTCCTGCAACAGCGCGACGAATTCATCGTACGCGCCGTGAATGTCTCCGATGGCTACGACCTTGGCGATGCCTGTCCACTCCGGTTTGGCTTGCAACGGCGGCGCAGAAGCGGCGCTATTTAAGGGGAGGGGCAAACTCAAGGCGAACAGTAAAATAAGTAAAGCCTCTGGATTCAGAATTTTCATCCACACATCCTTCGTTGAACTTACTAAAATCAAATCAAGTACTGCTGCTGAATTATCTGCTTGGCCAGCGTAGTTTACTCAAGGAAGCTCACACTGCCTAGTGAAGTCGTGAAAAAGTAGAGCAAACTTTCCAGTTTGCTCATGCTTCCGCACGCGATACTACAATGGGATTAACTAAGAAAGGCGAGAGTACGGAACATGTGGAAAGAACGAAGCACCCGGAAATCTTGCATAGCATGGAAGCTTGTTTCTGTCTGTTCTGTTCATTGCATGTGCTGCGTACTCTCTCTGCTGCCTTCACCACCCGTTCGCTTAATCCCCTTGAGCGATACCAAGATGAGACAGGAGCAAACTGGAAAGTTTGCTCTACATTTTCGACGCCATCTCTTGCCAAATATTCGCCGCAGGTATAAGTTCCGTTTGTACTCTAGCCTTTATTTGTAAAAACCGCATGGAGCACGTACTTCGACGAAGTGCCTACTAAGGTCGAAGCTGCGGGCTTTATTGATCAGAAAAACAATAGGCAGTTATTGACTATTCCGGTCAATTGAAAGGAGGAAATATGTTCCGTTTCTTGTTTACGGCATTGTTCTGCTTGGGTCTATCAGTGTCTGTCGGTTACGCGCAAGTCCCACCGGCGGCTTCCCTCCAAGAGCAAAAGCTCACCGTTGAGCAGATGAAAGAATTTCTGCTGAAGGCTAAGGTCATTAAGGAAAAGCAAACCCCCAAAGGCATCACCGCTCCCTCGCGTCTGACGATGACGGATGGCGTAATCACCCATGACGCCGGGTTTCAGACGATTGATGAGTCCAAGCACAAAATGGAGTTCGGGATGGGTGGCACGGAGATGAATTTTCGGGATTCGTACAAATACAACATCGCCGCCTACGAACTGGCCTGCATGTTAGGACTGGGGAATATGATGCCCGTGACGGTGGAGCGGAAATTACAAGGCAAACCCGGCTCTCTGACCTGGTGGTTGAAAGTGCAGATGGATGAAGTCGAACGGATGAAAAAGAAAATCAACCCACCCAACCCCGACAATTGGAATGCGCAGATGCACCGCATTCGGGTCTTTACGCAACTGGTGTTTGATACCGACCGGAATTTGACCAATATGCTGATTAGTCCCGACTGGGAGCTATACATGATTGATTTCAGCCGTGCCTTCCGACTGTATCATCAGCTCAAGAATGAAAAAGACCTCGTCAAATGTGACCGCCAACTCCTGGAAGCCTTGCGCAATTTGAAGGCGAGTGAAGTCGAGCAGAACACAAAACAATATCTGAACAACTCCGAAATCAAAGCGATTATGGCGCGCCGTGACAAGATCGTCGCGCTGTTCGAAAAGCTGATTGCTCAAAAAGGTGAAAAAGAAGTTTTGTACTGAAGGGCGTATTGGAGAAGGGGAGATACGATCTTTGGCTCCCTTTCTCTTTGCTCTCTATCGCCCCGCAAATTTCTGCACGCGCCAATTTTTGATCTCGGCGACATATAGCGCGCCGGTGCTATCCACGGCCAGGTTATGCGCAAAATCCAGCTTGCCCGGCGCTTTGCCATAGCCGCTGAGCGTGCCCATTACTTGCCCGTCCATACTTAGCTTGATGATGCGATTGTTCATGCCGTCGCACATATAAATGCAGTTTTCTTTAGCGGCGTAAGCCAGGCCCCAGGGCGCGCCGATGTCTGTCCATTTGCCTAAAAACTTGCCGTTCGTATCGAAGATTTGAATGCGCTGATTGGTGCGGTCGGCGATATACACACGCTCCTGCGCATCAAGGCAGACGTCATGGACAAGATTGAATTCGCCATCGCCTGTCCCCTTCTTGCCCCAATGCGTGAGGTATTCGCCGTCCTTGTTAAATTTGATGACGCGCGCATTGATGTATCCGTCCGAGATGTAGAGATTGCCTTGTTTATCGAACGCAATGCCCGTCGGTTCATTGAATGCGTCTTTGCTTTCGTTGTTGCCCGCAATGCCTTGCCGATTGCCGAGGATCATCAGTACGCGGCCTTCGGGATTGCATTTGATGACGACATGACCTTTAACATCAATAAGCCAAACGTTGCCTTCGGGATCAACACGAATGCCGTGCGAAGAGATGATTTTGATGTCCGACCACGCTTGCAGAAATTTGCCCTCGCGGTCGAACTGTAGGACCGGATGCAAACCGCGATTGAAGACCCAGACGTTGTCCTGTTTATCGGTGGCGACGCCGGAAGTCTCGCCAAAATTCCAGCCTTTTGGCAGCTTCGCCCAGTCTTTGACCAGTTGCTGTGCGAGCGGCGGCCCGGATTTGAGTTGCGCGAACACGGGGGTTAGCACAACGAGTAACAACACGATAAAACGGGGTTTAGTTGGCATGAGATTTCCTTTCAATTAGACCTTGCCCCTCCCGCCTGCGCCCTGTGGCGCGATGCTTTCGTGGTGATCGAAGCGAAAGCCGGGATTGATCGGCATACCGTTGGGTCAAATTAGCATTAGGTTGTGTTTCTGCGATTACTGCTCTGCGTGCGGCGTAGCGTAGCATTGCGGGGGCGATTTTTCTATGGAAGGTGGCTCCGAAAATATTTTCTGAAATGTTTTTGCCCTGCCGCCATTAGGACGGCGAAGAGCAATCGTTTTGAGAGTTCGCCGCAAGGCATAACCGGGAGGTAACACTATGAACACACAAAAAATCTTCGCTTGTATCCTAATGCTGATTTCTCTGACCGCCTTCGCCCAACCAGCCCAGCCCAGTCGTGCCAAGAGCTATCTGGAGGCGGGCGACCGGTATTATGCGAGCCGACAATTCAATCAGGCTTTGCCCTACTTCACCGAAGCGCGACGACTGGCGTTGTCCGCGCCGCAAGACGTGCAGGTTTTACTGTCGCTCACACATCGCTACCTGGCGTATCGGGATGAAGCGGCGGCTTGGGATTGCTATGATAAAGGCACCAGCTATGCCTATGGCGCATTCAATCAGAATCCGCAGTGGAGCCGCTACTGGCTGACCGAAGCCCTGAAGTATTACAACGAACAACTGGCGGGCCTAATGAATCAAGTAGGTACGAGCCAACCAACGCGCACAGCAATTTATAACCGTGCGACCTGGGTGCAGAACTTTTTGGGCGGAACTACGACGCCTCCGCCGAGCACGCAAGGGGAAAATAATACTGCCTTGACGGGGACAACGCTGACCTACTATCAGCGCCCTAGCGTAGGACAGTGCCAAGCCGATTGCACCAATAATCCCAACTGCAAAGGCTACACCTGGATTCAGGCGGGCACCTACAAGACGGGGGATGCGGCCATGTGCTACTTACTTTCTGCTGTGACCGGAAGAAACGCTGCCACCGGGCATATTTCGGGCGTCAAGGGTGGGGTGACAAGCGGTGGTAATAATGGTGGCGGGGGTGGCGGTACGCGGATTACGTGGGGAACCAATGCCGTTGAGCACCGTGGCAAGAATGGGCAGCGGTTTACCTATACCTGTCCCGCCGGTTCCGGGGGCAGTGTATGGGGAACCGACATCTACACGGATGACTCTTCAATTTGCAACGCGGCCCTGCACGCTGGGTTGCTTACCACTGGTTCCGGCGGGACGGTGACGATTGAAATACGGCCCGGCCAATCGTCGTACACGAGCACCACGCGCAATGGTGTGGGAAGCACGGCCTTCGGAGTTTGGCACGGCAGCTATGTTTTTGTCCGGTAGCCTACGCCGGTTTGACCGTTGATGAGTAACAAGCCGAAAAGCGAAAAGGGAGCCGTCTGGCTCCCTTTTCGTTAATGAACAGGCTTTGTCTTAACAGCCCGGCACTTTAATCGGAATATTGATGCGGTAATCCGCCGCGAACGTGACAGCGCGCAATGTAGCGCCGCTGGCATATAAACCGCTATTGAATTGCGCGCCAAGCAACGGCCCACTATCACCTGCCGAAATTCGCATCCAGCCCGTTTTTCCTACCGGTAAAATCGTCGCTAACGTTGGATTCAGGCGAAGCGTAGACAACCGCAGATCCGCGTAACAACCAATCGCTTGCGAAGTGGTAGTAGCTTGCCCGGTGCTATTGTTGAGCGTGAAGGTCACCTGGGCGCTGGGTGCTCCTCCGGCGAGATTAGCGAGCGGGCGATAGAGTGATAGTATGGTGGCATTCGCATTGGCTGCGGTTGTGCCTTGACTTGGTAGATTGTCGGCGGCAAGTTGCGCGGGTAAACGATCATAAGTCGTGTTATCAAATGCCATCTCTGCGACGTTGTTCGTCGGCGTAAGTGGGCCACTCGCGTGCTTCGCAATTGCCAAGGCGCTTAACGTCGAATCAAATAGTTGGCTATTGACCGAGCTGGTTTGCCGAAGCTGCGCATTGCCGATCAACCAGTTGAATTGGGTTGGGCGTCCTTGTGCATCACAGGCCACCGCAATCACATAACCCGTAGTACCAGGATCGAAATCGCTCATTAAAAATGAGGTGGTTTGTTGCGCCGCCAGGCAAATGGCTTGCTCAAATACTTGGCAATCAATGGAATTGATGAAAAACATCCGCACTTTAGTGCTGTCGGTCAGCGAGGTGTTGGTGATGCTGATCGTGGTGTTGTTGCCGCTGCTGGTGCCGATGCTGGAGAGGTAGCGATGATAGAACAGCACCGAGCCAGGTTTTTGATCACTTTGCCGGATGGCCGCCGGAATCCCGCTCAGCTTGAGGTCAACAAAACTCACCGTCTGAAGGCCGCCCGTGACAATCGCCTGGCCGGGCGTGGCAATCACACCATCTGACAGCGACCACAGGAATTGATATTGACTCGGACTAGCCGCTACGGGTGTCAGGTCGGTGATGCCGCTGTACAGTTTGCCCCCGGCCACGGGTTCTCCTGGTACGGTGGAAGAGCCGGAAGCCAGAAACGAAACGATTTGCGAAGGGAACACGGACGCATTTTTGTAAGGGGCGGTAAATTCCAACTTACTGGTGGAAACGATCTGATGACCTTTCAGCAAATGGACAGATAAGATCGCTCCCGCAGGTACGTCCAGATAGCTCGATTGCATTAACAAGCTGGAAGGCGAGCCGCCAAGTGCTACGGCAGGTTGCAAGACATAATAGCTGGTGCTTTCAGCACGTAAGGCAAGCGGTACGAGCAGCGTTATTGCCAGGAAAACGAAACGGTGAAAAGGCGCAAAAGGGCATTCATGAGGTATTAACATAAGCTTCTCTCCCGGTTGGGTTCGTAATAGTTTCGGAGTCAGATACTGTACCAGTGAGAACGAATACAATACTGATTAGAGGCAATGGATGAGTTGCGATGGGGATGATGGAAATCAACTCATTGCTTATCTGTTTTGCTGCCGGTGAGAGGAGTCTAGCACAGGTTGAGTCATTGGTCATTAGTCAGCAGTCATTTGCATCTGGTAGTTAGTGCGCTGTAGCAACAAACAAGTGATCAATGACAAGTGACCACTGACTATAATCGTCGCCCATCCCGATTCCACGGGTATCTGCCGCGTAAGACATTGGCGAAGCTGCGGCTGGGATTCAGGAAGCCGCGCACCAATAAACGTACGACGCGATTTTCGACGTGACTTTCCAGGCGCTTGATCACGAAACGATCCAGTGCATCTTCCGTCATCGTCCAGACCGTGCCGAGCGTCGGTGTGACGACCAAGTCAACCAATGCCGAGGGGTGACGCGAGGTTTGCGAAGGGTGCAGCCCGACGTTCCCCAAAGAGGCTTCGCTGAGGGGGCCGAGTTCAAATTGTGTGCTATACACGGTCGAAAATAACATCGCCCGCAGCCGACTCTTGAAATAGGCTTTATTGAACCCCATCTCCTGGCGGATATACTTCGGGTCGTTGTGAACGAAGATGTAGTTGGTGACGGAGCCTTGCATCGGGTGTCCGACATAGTTGACGATGAAGGGGTCACCATCGCGCCAGCCCCGCGTTTTCCTGACGGAGTTATACCAGTCCTTAAAAAAGGGGCCGCGCAATTCCTCGCGCGTTCCCGGTTCGGTCAGAAAGCGAAAGCCATGCTCAATCCAGAGGAAGGTGATGGACTGTGCCAGCAGCGGTTTCCACTGCACGCCATTGTTATCGGGTGATTGGGCAGGCGGTACAGCGACAGGAGCAGCATTGGGCAGTGGGGGTAAGTCGGTAGCGCGTGGTTCCTGCCGCAAGGACAACTGGTCTTTCAGCCATTGCGCGTCGCGCGGTTTGAGGGGCGGTTTGAATGGATCGAGGAGGTGTTCTCGCGCGCCACCTGGTGTGACCTTGAGAACTGTCAAATCGGAATGAAAGGTTGAATTCGGCGGCGCGAAAGGCGCGCCAAAAGAGTCGGGGAACAAGGGCCGCTGCAGTTCACTGGCAGCAGCGGGCAGCACCAACCAGCATAACAAGATTAGGAACACAAATTCTTGGCCGCGACCGGCAGACAATTTTGACACGTACATAAATCAATTCCATCAAGCAGGTAATGAATCATTGCCTAGGGACTAGACAGCGGAGTCTTACCTGCCAAGACGGTCGCGCGCAAAGGGACGTCGTCGCAACCTCAGGTCAACAATAACGAAAATAGCTTATCTTCCCGCCCAAAACTCTATGCAAAAAACGTGCTGAGTGCAAACCGGATATAGGAAAAAGGTGAAGCAACCCTTGCTAGTTTATCCTTGCTTACTAAGATTGTGATGGGTGGAGACAAGCGCAAACGGGAAAGTCTGCTCTACCTTTCCAGGTAGGCTCACTCATTTGAAAAGTCGCAGGCTGTATTCTGCCCGCAGGAAGCGTGCCCGTGCGCCGAAGGGGAATTCGTAGGTGGTACGCGCCCCATCCAGGTACAAATGCGCTTTTTGCATCTTGGAGGCGACGATGAATTCTTCCTGCGGCTCGATAAAGCCGCGCGTCAAGCGTATAACTGCGCTGCGGTTCTCGATATAACTCGCGCACGAAATACTGCAACCGCCGCGAGGTGAGCGGCATTACTTTCCCGCCGGCTGATTTGATGCCTGCCGTAGAACCCGCCGCCGTTGCGATCCAAATCCCGGAACTCCGTTGCTCTTCGCGGCTGCCCGCAAATTCGATGATGTAGCGCGTCGTTGCTGCCGGACAATCCTGTGCGATCAATACATCGTTTAAGGCTAGTTCCGGGAGCAGCTTGTCGTCCAACGTTACCGCTAGTCGTGACAATGCCGTCGGCTGCCAGCGCGCTTGCAGAAGGTCAGCAAAGCGGGCGGCGAAGTTCCGACGATGTGTGTGACAGAAATGGCCTACGCTATCGCCGGGCGCAGAGTTGACGCCCAGCATTAACCCCTTCTTGATGTAATGCGAAGTGTTCAGCGCCGTGCCATCGCCGCCAATCGAAATGACCAAATCAGCAGCATTGATTTTTCGCTTCTCCGCGAGCGAAAAATCCCGCGCGGAAAAGGCTGTGAAGGGGACGCCATGCCTGGTCAAAGTTTGCTGCACGACTTCAATGGTGCGCTGTTGCTCAGCATCGGATTTAATGAGCCGGAGTGCAGTCGCATCGCCCTTTCGTGCCAACGTAGCTGCACGTCCACCGCGATCCAGAATGGTTTGTTTGATGGTGATAACACAGTGGTTGATCGTCATTGGCGACAGTCTAGCGCATCCGGTTGCAGAGCAAAACCCGCGGGCAATTATTCGCACAACGGTGGAAGAACACGCCTGCGGAAGGGCATCACCATTTCTGCCTAGCAGGCGGTAAAGCCAAAGACATGTGCCATTTGTGTGGAAATTAATACGGGCTTGGCGATAGAACTGTCGCAACTCTGGCTGGTGGCGCTACTCTACCCGCTGCATTTCTTTCTCGCTCGCTCACGATTTATTCCGATAATTCAACGGTGCTTTTTGCGAAGCCGGAATGCGCGATTTGTATTCGTGTCCGGCGCGGCGTTGATTGAAGCTGGCGCGCGCGGCGGCGATTTGTTTGGGATCGGTAAATAAGTCAATTGTGCTCAAGGCCAATGTTTTCGCGGCGATCATCATTCCTTTGCGCCCAATGCTGGAACCGGCGCACGCCGTAGATTGCCAACTATGGCCGGGCGTGCCGGGAACATACGTTGCCGTTGTGAATTGTGCGGTCGGCACAATCCAACTGACATCGGCGACATCAGTCGAGCCGGAAGTCAATTCGGCTTCGACTGGTAACACCTGTTCTTCGCTGCCGAGTGGCAATGCGCCTTGGGGCTGAAACGTCTGGCGCAACTTTTCGGCAAACACTTTTTCTTCCGCCGTGTATTTCATCCCGCCCACACGCCGCAGGTTTTTATCCAGCAACGCTGTCAGTGCATCATTTGGCAGCAGGTTGTAGACGCTGTTGACGAGTTGAATCTCCATACGCGTCTCTGTGCCCAACGCACCTGCTTCCGCGCATTTGATGATGCGTGACCAGATGTTATCCAGCATCGGCATGTTCGGATGCCGTGCGTAAATCCAAACCTCGGAAAAATCCGGCACGATGTTTGGCGCTTCGCCGCCATTCGTCACGATATAGTGCAGGCGCGTTTCCTGCGGCACATGTTCGCGCAGCATATCAACGGCGTGCGCGGTCAGCATTACGGCATCGAGCGACGAACGGCCTTTGTCGGGCGCTCCGGCAGCGTGCGCGGCTTTGCCATAAAACTTGAATTTCGCGTGAATGTTGGCGAGCGAAGTGCCGAGGCTGGCGCGATTGCTGTTGCCTGGATGCCACGTCAACACCGTGTCGCAATCGTTGAAGACGCCCGCGCGCGCCATATAGATTTTGCCGCCGCCACCTTCTTCTGCTGGCGTGCCATAAAAGCGAATCGTGCCGGGCAACTTGTGTTCGACCAGATAATTTTTCACTGCAATTGCTGCAAAGGCCGCCGCGACGCCAAACAAGTTATGCCCACAGCCGTGACCCGCTCCGCCTGCCACACGGACTTTCTTTTCGGGCGTGTCTTCTTGCGACAGCCCCGGCAAGGCATCGTATTCGCCCATAATGCCGATGACGGGTTTGCCGCTGCCGAAGGTCGCCGTGAACGCGGTCGGGATTTCAGCGACGTTGTCCTGCATCTGAAAGCCGGCGTTGCGCAGTTCCGTTTTCAGCAATTCGGCGCTTTGCTTTTCTTTGTAGCCGACTTCAGCGAATTCCCAAATCTGCCGCGAGAGTTTGCCGTAGTGTTCGGCCTGCGCATCCATTTTGCGCAGCATTTCATCGCGGTCATCAGCAATTATGGCGAGACTGAAATGCGAGAAGGTCAAAGCGAGGATGCAAAGAGTGATGATAAGTTGTTGTAGTTTCATAAGCTTAATTAGAGAGAAAGCGTAGCCAGGGAGTGCGAAGCCCTGAACTTGTTGTAGTCCTCGGCAGTACGGCGTGGTGGTTGTGCTGGTTGCGCCAGGACGAGACGCCGTCCAACAGAGCGGTGCAGCAAAAGGAAAAGAGGAAGGTTCGATCACTCACAGGTTTCCTTCTGATGTTTGCGGAATCGGTTGTTCGGTCAATAATCCGAAGGCCCGCGCAACGTAATAAATTACAATGCCTGCGACAATCGTGACTACGGCTGCGCCAGTGGGGAGAGGTTGTTCGCGCAAACTTTGAATCCATGACACGATTACCATCAGGATAAACACAGCAGGCGTGAACGGATAACCGGGTACGCGGAAGTAATCGGACGACTGCGCGATGTTTTTGCGCCGCGCGAAATAGACTGCCGCAATCGTGAAGCCGGAAAACAAGAGCAATCCGGAACCTACATACGTCAGCAACTGTCCGAACGCGCCGCTGAGAGCCATAATCGCTGCGGCCACCGCTTGCAGCATCGTTCCCACGACGGGCGAGCCGTGCTTGCCTAGGCGACGAAAGAACGCGGGGGCAGCGCCATCACACGCCATGGCAAAATACACGCGCGGCCCCGAAGCCGTCCACGCGCTGATCGAACCAAGGATCGTGATCGTAATAATCAGGCTCACGATTTTCGCGCCATTTACGCCAAACAGATACTCAGCGGCAATTTGTCCGACGGCGATTTCGGATGTCCACGCATTCACTGGCAGCGCGTAAAAGAACAGCAGATTCAGCGCGAGGTACAAAATTACTACTACCAGGGTGCCGCCGATCAACGCGCGCGGCAAGGTTTTGCGCGGCTCTTTGACTTCGCCAGCTAAATAGGCGGCGGCGTTCCAACCGGTGTAGGCGAAACTGACTTGAATCAGCGCCAGCCACCACATTCCTGTCGCTTCAGATTTTTGCGTCACGCCGCTCCAATTGCCACGCCCGGTGGCGAATCCGATCAAGACGAACAACACGATAGAGCTAATCGCAGTCGCCGCCAGAATCGTTTGCAAACGCCCGCTGGGACGCACGCCGAGCGAATGCACTACGGCCATAACCAGAGCAACGGCGGCAGCAATGGCAGCGCCCTGCGTGACATCTAATCCTGTCATCACCGGCGTATCGGGATTCCAGGCGGGAAAGAGCTTGGCCGCATACGCCACCGCACCTAAGGCAGAGGCGGCGGTCGGTGCGGCAAAACCTACAAAGAACGAAAGCCAGCCACTAACAAAGCCCCACAGCCGCCCGTAAACTTGCGTCAGATATTGATACTCGCCGCCCGCATGCGGCATGCGCGTCGCTAATTCAGCAATACAAAACGCGCCGGATAGGGCCAACAACGCGCCGACGAGCCATACGCTTAATGATGCGGTGCCACTGCCTGTGGCGTTGCGCACGACCGCTGGAACCGTGAAGATGCCCGTGCCGACCATACTGCTAACGACAAAGGCTGCCGCGCCGAAGGTGCCGAGCGCGCGATGAAGAACAGCTTCTTTGAACCGCTGATCCTGTTGCTTCAATTGACCTGACATCCAGATTGCTCCTCAAAAAAATATACAGCAAACTTGCCAGTTTGCTGGGGGCTGCACCCGCGTGCCGCGCCAAGCCTCATCAGCAAACTGGCAAGTTTGCTGTACATCTAGCTGCGCATCAATATACAACGCCGCCGCAGATTGAGCCACTGAACAAATTCGCCCGCTGGCGAGAAGTATGGTTTAATCGCGCCTGGAGGTTCTTTCCGCATGCCCAGATGGCTCACACAAGGCAAAACAATCAAGCACGCCACACTGCTCGCTTTTGTGGGGTTGCTGCTGCTAAACCTGCCCGGCTGGTCACAACAGGCACCTATTACCAGCCTGCAAAAACAACTTGGCGAGCGGTTATTCCGTGACGTGCGCTTTGCCGCGCCACAGGGCGATTTGCCCGCGAGTTGCAGCAATTGCCACCTCTTCGATGAAGACCCGCAGGGCTTGCGCCCCTTTGCTGATTTCTTCAATCGCAGTTGGATTTCGTATCGCAAAGAAAGCCCGCAACGCTTTGAGTTGCGCAACTCGCCTGCCTTGTTTGATGTCGCCGTGCAGCCGCGCCTGCATTACGACGGCGAATTTGCTTCGCTCGAAGATTTGGTCAGAGGCACCTTAGCTGGGCGTCCGATGGGTTGGTTGCCGAATGAGCAGGAGCAAGGTCTGACGCAGGTGCAAACGGTTGTGTTGCGGGACAGTCGCTATCGTGAGGAATTCAAAAAAGCGTACGGTCTTGCCTTGGAAAAGCTGAGCCGCGAGGAAGTCGTTGACGCCGTAGCACGCGCCGTCACGGATTTTATGCGCACGCTCAACAGCAAAATGAATGCGCCCTACGATCAGTTTGTGCAAGCGAACGGCTTGGAATTGCAACCCGCGAAGGGAGTAAGCCCACAGGATTTTGGCAAGAAAATGTTGGCGAAAGTCGCTGCGCTGGAAACAGCCAACACACTCAAGCGGCCAAACAGTTTTTCTGCCACCGCATTGGAGGGACTAAAACTCTTTTTCAATCCCGCCACAGGCAACTGCGTGACGTGCCACGCGCCGCCGCTCTTCACCGACTTTTCGTATCACAACCTTGGCATCAGTCAGGTCGAATATGATCAAGTCCACGGGGCAGGGAGGTTTGCCTTGTTGCCGATTCCGAATGTCGTGCAAGCCGTGCGCCCAACGCCGCAATTCCGCGCATATCCGACGCGCCAAAAGCCGAACGAAGTGGATTTGGGCTATTGGAATTTTGTGAACCTCACAACTTCGCCCCTACGCTACCCCCGCGAAACGGACGATCAGTTTTTGCAGCGGATGATTGCCACTGTCAAAACACCGGGCTTGCGCCATCTGGCCTACACCTCTCCATACATGCACAATGGCGCGTATACGACGTTGGAAGACACGGTGCAGGAACTGTGGCGACTAAGCGAGTTGGCACGCGCCGGGCAAGTGCGGGCGGCAGATACGGAGTTGATAAAGATTCAGATTGGTGAGGCAGACATCGCGCCACTGGTGGCATTCTTGCATTCTCTCAATGAAGATTTGAGACGACACTTTCAGTAAGCAAAACGATAAAGACAGGATGCGACGGATGGGACGTGTATTCGCTGATCTGATCCATGCGAGCCTGCTTGCTCCCCTTGATTTGCGGTCACTCGCCAATCAACTTATGATACCGCCCCATCCAATACGGCAACAGAAAATACGCGCCATCGTCTTCGCTGCGCCCGCCGTTGCCGCCGTCTAAATTGTACGGATTGCCATTCCATTTCGACATCGGAAGTTCATCGTAGGGCAGCACGACCAAGGCTTGCCTGCGTTTAAAGCGATCACTCAGCGGATCAAGGGGCACGTCCTGACGATGCGAATTTTTGACCGTCCAATCAATCTGATCCATCGGGATTTCCCGCAAGGTGCGAACGGATTCGTCCCTGTCGAATTCTTTCGCGTTACAACCAACGGCATAGATAAAGTTCCAAAGCGGATTGCGTTCGGGGCGTTCGATGAGCCAACTGCGTTCAAGACTATAGCGATAAACCTCCAGCAATTTGGGGTCGGTTTCATAGCTCAGCAGCGGGTAGTAAGACAGAAATGCCAACTCATCATCCGAATGATTGATGTGCCCCGGCACCATAATCTTCTGGTTGCGTGTGAGTAGATGATATTTATGGTTTTTGATGAGGTCATCGTATGCAGCCTGATACTTGGCGCGATATTGATCGTTGGCAGTGAGATGAATCGCCACACGCAAATGCGCCAGGATGTGCAATGCCCGCAAACCCGTTTCATCCGGGTCTTCCCAAATTTCATCCGGCCCCCAAAAGCCCCAACGCGTGCGCTTGCCGTCCAGGTCAACCAACTGATAATTGTGATCCAGAATGTGATTCGTGAGGCGATCCATCACGCCGCGCAGCTTGGGTTTTTCGGCTTCATCGGCGACGAGGTCGTGATAAATCGGGTAGATGAAATAATGTCCGACGATTTCATCCGAACTCGTGTCGCCTTTCCACCGCCAGAGCTTATCCGGCGTGTCGTGCCATTCGCCGTCCTTCGGTTGTTGATCTACGCCAACTTTGATAAACGAACGAGCAGGGAAGCCAGAGAGTCCCGTCATCTCTTCCATCCGCATTAAGGCTTGCATGCCGACGCGGGCA
Source organism: uncultured Acidobacteriota bacterium (assembly GCA_963794955.1). Lineage (GTDB taxonomy): Bacteria > Acidobacteriota > Blastocatellia > RBC074 > RBC074 > JAFDVL01. Next base: position 297,921 of record CAWCGF010000002.1, on the reverse strand, counting down.
TTTTCGCGCGCATCCGCTTCGCCCGTGACTTTGTAGCGGAAGCATTCCGCCGCGACATACATTGCTGTCCATAAACCATCGTTATCGCTGGAGACCATTTGGTTGCTGGATAAGTCGCCAGGCACGCGCAAATGCGAATCGGCGGTTTGCCCCCAACGATTGTGCCGGGTTTGCACGCGCTTGACGAATTCGCGGGATTTGTCGGCGAGCGTCATGGATTTGTATTCAATGCGTGAATAGCCTTTGGGGGTTTCGATCCAAACTACCATCGGCTTTGATTCAAAACCGAAACCAACAACGTTGTCATCAGGAAGCCATCTACTCCCCGAAAAATAAACGACATTAGGTTTGTCTGGCCCGCCAGCATAAAGAATAGCCCCTTGTTTTGTCCCAAACCAAAAAACCATCGGGAATTTTAAGTGTTCCGCCACAACATTAATTTCGTTAACTGGCAGTAAATAATTATTGGGATACGGATAGATATTTTTTTTATCTTTGGATTGAACTATTGCGCCTTGGCTTGTGCCAATCAGATTAAATTCACCGCCGAAAAATTCCTGCTGCGGTGTGCGATGAATCTTCACTTCGCCTTTTGTCATTCGCGCAAATTCTTCCGCCGTATGAAATGTGCGCGTTTTTTGCAGATAAGTATTAGGCGATTGCACTTGTGCTGTGGCCAGAACACTAAGCCACAAAGAGAGGCAAAAGAAGCAGTACCCGCGTAAACTCAAAGCCATGTCATCTTTCTCCCATAGTGATAACGACGGCTTTCAGTTGCTGGTGTCAAGAGTACAAGCTTTAGCTTGGCTTTACCCTGCCAACGCAAACAACCAAGCTAAAGCTTGTACTCTTGACACTTGCTTTCCAGGGTTTCCTTGCTTTGAAAACCGTTCGTTGTGATGTTGGTGGAGAATACGATGAGAGGCAGGTGGGAAGCAATAACGGCGAATCATTGGCCTTGGTTGCGCGGCTTGAGGGTTAGGCTAATTTGGTTGGACTGTTAGGTGTGTTTTCTGGCTGAGGAACCCACGCAATCTAATGCCAACGATTCGCTGCTTCGCGGTGAGAGCCTGTAGTAGAAACTCGACTCGCGTCTTGCCATGACGGCACTGCTGGTCAGCCTTCAAGAGAAGGCTGACCATGCGTGTCGTTCGTGTCCGCTTTGCTCCCCAGAAAAGCGGATCGAATTCAGACGCCCAGCTGTTAACAAACGACGGGCGCGCGGCGCAAGACACATTGAACTTTGGGACAAGGGGAAACTTCACAGTGGGAAAATTCGCTATAAGCTACGATCCAATGTTCGGCTAACATGGCGAACCATTCCTCTTCAAACGATGGGCCAAACCAGTGTGGGTCATCGCTCACAAAGCGGCTCACGATCCAGCAATCGTTTTGTGTTCCGCGAAGGGTGATGATCTGGCCTGACATTGGTTCTGCTCCAAAAAAATGAGTAGCACAGATTTGCGATTGGTGAGGCATGCCGGTCAAACAAACCTCAAGATCCGCGCTACTCAATGCCCACGTTGTTTCTCACAAAACAACGTATCTTTGGCGTGAAGTTTCAAGTCGCTGGTCTCGGACACGGGTCAGGCCAGCATTCTGTTCCATCCTTGGATGGGAGGCTTTTTCTTGTCCTCACTTACCTAAGCGAAGATCACCAGCAAAAACTGGCAGTGGGCTGAAAAAAAATCTGCGCGGGCGGTTGGCTGGCAATCTGCGGCGCGTGGTTTCATAATAGCCGCGTCCAGAGATTTGCTGAAGACAGCCCCCAGGCAGCGTTACAAGCTGGTTTGTTCAGAGACTTGCAACCGCCAATAAAAGGATGTGATATGGCTATGAATGTTGTTCCCTCACCTCAGGACGTGACGCAATTGTTGGTCTCCTGGAGTCATGGTGATCAAGCCGCGTTCGATCAACTGGCCCCGCTCGTGTACGATGAATTGCATCGCAAAGCGCATTATTACATGCGGCAGGAACGTCCTGATCACAGCTTGCAAACCACTGCACTTGTCAACGAAGTGTACCTACGCTTAATTGATGCCAAAGCCATAAGCTTTAATGACCGCGCCCATTTTCTAGCCGTCTGCGCCAATATGATGCGCCGCATTCTGGTAGATCATGCGCGCGCGCGCCAGCAACTCAAGCGCGGCGGCGAATTTCAAAAAGTCGCGCTGGATGAAGCCCTGATGGTGCCGCAGCAAAGTGGCGTAGACCTCGCCGCTTTGGATGAAGTGCTCCAGAAGTTGGCCACCCTGGCACCGCGCAAAGCGCAAGTGGTCGAACTCCGTTACTTCGGTGGCTTAACCGTGAAAGAAACTGCCGCTGTACTCAAGGTCAGCGAAGATACCGTAATGGATGATTGGAAGTTTGCCAAAGCTTGGTTACTAAAAGAGCTAAGCTCAACATAAAAGTGGTGTCACGAGTCCAGTAAACACACGCCAAATCCGCTATACCTTATGCATGACACAGGAAACATGGGACCAAATTGAACGACTCTGGCAACAGGCTTCGCAGCTTCCTTCCCACCAACGCGCAGCCTTCGTCAAACACGCAGCCAATATTGAGGAGCAAGCGCGGCGCGAAGTGCTGGCTATGTTAGAGCCGCACGATCATTCCGAAGACTTCCTCGAAACTCCTGCTATCGAAGACGCTGCCCGTCAGCTTGCCCACGAAAAACTCGACGCGCCCACGCTGGCAATGAAAGGACAGCGGTTCGGGGCGTACGAAGTGATCTCAGAACTTGGTGTGGGCGGTATGGGGGCAGTCTATTTGGCGCGCGATTTGAATTTGCAGCGCGCGGTGGCGCTCAAAGTCTTGCCCGATCTTTTCGCGCAGGATGCTGACCGCCTGAAACGCTTCAAGCGCGAGGCTGAAATGCTGGCACGCGTGAATCATGTGAACGTGGCAACGCTGTTTGATTATGATCGTGCCTCGACGAATGGCCCGCAGTTTTTGGTGATGGAATATGTGCAAGGCGAAACACTGGCCGAACGACTCGCGCGCGGCGCTTTGACGGTACGCGAAGCCGTGCCGATCTTTCGGCAAATCGCCGAAGCCCTGCAAGCGGCGCACGCACAAGGCATCATGCACCGCGATCTGAAACCCGCCAATATTAAGATCACTCCCATAGGCACCATCAAAGTGCTGGACTTCGGGCTGGCGAAACCGACGCGCAAAGAAATCCCATCCGCAGAGCCTGCGCTCGTTAGCGGCCTGCGCTCGGACTCGCAAACACTTACACAACCACAGATGATTCTGGGTACGCCGGGGTATATGAGTCCTGAACAGGTGCGCGGTGATAGGGAACTTGATCAGCGCACGGATTGGTGGGCATTTGGTTGCATGCTCTACGAAGCTTTGTCGGGGCAAAATCCCTTTCGTTCCCACAGCGCCGCCGACACGCAAGCCGCGATTCTCAACAAAGAACCGGATTGGAAGACGCTACCACTTAATACGCCGCCCGCCCTGATCAAGCTGATCCATCATTGCCTAGCCAAAGATTTATCGCAGCGCATCGGCAAGGCTGACGAAGTCCTGCCGCTGCTCGAAAACGTCACAGAACCTTCCCGCTTAACGCTGGCGGTCATTCGCCTGCAACGCGCTGCGCCGCAAGTGGGACTGGCGGCGGCCTGTCTGGTCTTGTTGCTGGGTTTGTACGCGGGCTACCTTTGGCTACAACCTCGCCCCCTGGCCGTGCTGGCCGTCATTGCCGAGCCAGACGCGGCTCCATGCGAAGCAGGTCGCAGCGAGGCGATAGCCAAATTCGTCAATGATAAGCTGCGCGATTTTCGCGGTGTGCAACTGGTCAGCTATCCAACTTCAGAACGCAGCCAGCCGTTTCTGATGATTGACGCCGATTTGACCCAGGCCGCGCTCACAGCGGAAGCCAATACAATTCTGAAGGTTGCCGCGACGGATTGTCTCAATGGCAAGATGAACATCCGCTACTCCTTGACGAATAAACAAGGCGCGTCGCTGGCACAGGGAACGGCGGTGGATTTGAGCCAGATGTTGCTGAGCGTCATCAACACGTTGCAGTTGCAAGGCAACGCGGCGAGTTTACAGGCTAGTGACCAGGATGCGGAGTATTATCGCGCTCTTACATTGCTGGATCATTATGAAAATGAGCATTCTGTGAATGACGCTATCGCTCTCCTTCAGCAGCTTGAGAAGAGCGAGCCGACGAAAGGCGCTTCCATCAAAGCAGCTTTGGGATGGGGCTATTATCTGAAATTTTACCTGTCCAAATCCGCAGTTGATAAAGGCGAGGCGGTAAGTTACTGCGACCAAGCTACCAGCTCTCCTTCGGATAATCCCGATGTGTTTTTGCTGTGTGGCAAAGTCTCGGTCGCGCTGGGCAATATTGATAAAGCGATTAGTGGCTTTACTCAAGTATTACAAAAACGAAGTGATGATTCCGATGCTCTTCTCTCCCTGGCTAGAGCTTATGAATTCAAAGGGGATTTTCAAAAGGCCGAGGAGCATTACTTCCGCGCGCTCGCGCTCCGTCCCAGTTACTGGGACATTCATAATCAATTAGGCGCGTTTTATTTCGACCGGGGAGAATTCCAGAAGGCAGAGGGACATTGGCGGAAGGTTACAGATTTGCTGGATACCAATCCTTGCGGCTTTAATAACCTGGGCAGCGCGTTGCTCTATCAGGAGCAATATGATTTGGCGATCAAAGCGTATCGAGATGCGCTAAATCGAAGGCCGTTGACAGATACCTATCAAAGTTTAGGCGTGGCCTACTTGTTTCGTGGCGCTTGTGAGCAAGCATTGGAAGCTTTTAGGAAGGGCAAAGAATTGGCTCCTCAAGACCCGGAATTTTGGGGCGCGGAAGGCGATGCATTAAGTTGTCCTCCTACGCCAACCAATCAGGCCGGACAAGCCTATGACCAGGCCATTGAACTACTCAAGAAAAGTGACCTGAACGGAGACGCCGATTATCTTTCTTTACTTGCTGAGTGGTATGCTAGAAGAAATAATAAAAAATTAGCTCTTCAGAAAATAGAAGAGGCGTTATCGCTCGAACCACATAACTACGATTGTATGGTCAGCGCCATGAAGGTTTACCAACTTACCCATGAGCCTGATAAATTGATGACCCAATTTTCGCAAGCAGTACAAAACCGAAAAAGCTTATTCGAGGTGAAACATGATCCGCTCCTTAAAGAACTTCTTCAGCAGGAGAAGTACCGGAAACTTATCGAATGACAATCGCCCCTTAACCGCCCCGGCCAACGCCAACTTCCGCAGTGCCGCCAGGGTTGAAACCGAAACCAGAGAAGGGCGGAGGGAGCGTTCCCCCGTTCGGCGCGACCCGCCCAGCCGCCGAGGCTTATTGAATCAGCCGGTGCATATTATTGTGAATGAGGGCAATGTTACGGTTGATCCGCTCGAACGGGATTTATTTGACGGCGAGCAAATCGTCTGGATTTGCAGTGAACCCGCCTGGGAAACGCGCTTTGATCAGGCCGAGGCGGGGACGCCTTTTGAGGAGGACGTTTTTGGCCCGGGGCTAATTCCTGTTCTCGATGGCGCTAACCTGATTGAGGATTTGCCGCAAATAGAGATCACCGAGAATTCCGGTTCGGTGCGAGAAGATGTGCTGGAAGGCGATTATTCTTATGCGGTGGAGGTCGGGGGCTTTGGCCCACTGATGGCGCGCGTGAAAATCAGACGTGGCCCCCGACCGTAACGGTTGTCACTTTAATTTTCTCTCGACGCGATGCCCCTTGCGGCGGAAACGGCTTCCGTTTTTGCCAGGGTCAGGTTTGGTATGTCCGCAACCGCATCACTCGCTACTGCGTAGTTGCCGCACCTGCTGCGCCAATTTTTGAAGTGCCTGATGCTCGCGTTGCAGCTTTTCCAGCAATTCGGTTTCGCGTTGCTGGCGGGTGGCTTGTTGGGCGCGATTCTGCTTGAGGGTGGTTTCTGTGAGTTCCGTTTTGTAGCTGGCCGCTTCCGCCTCGTCTGCCATACTTACATCCGCCAAAGCTTGTTGGACCGCACGTTCTTCAGCGTCGAGTTGTGCGAGTTCGCTTTTGGTTTGTCGGAGGCTGGTTTCGAGTTGCTCAATTTTCCAATGCTGAAATTCGATGCGCTGTTGCAGCATTTCCAGCCGCAGCTTTTTGACTTCGGTTTGCAGGGCGGTAATTTTGTCGGCGTCATTCGATTGCGCAAACACGGTCACACTCGTTAACAAGAATACAAAGACAGACAGACAGCTTTTCATCTTGGCCTCTAAATAATGTGGAACTCAAGAAAATGATTCTCCGAAAAGAACCCCGCAGGGGTGAGCAGAAATTAGCCCAGTGGGAAGGCGTCAGCCGCAACCCTGAGGGCAGTGGGCTGGCGAGGCTTTCTGCTTTATTCCCCAAATTGCATCCAGGGCTAATTTCTTGCCGCCCCTGCGGAACTCTCTTCGGAAAGTCTTTTTTTTGGATGAATCGAAATATCCCTTAGGATTGAAAACGAATAACTTCACCACGAAGAGCACCAAGCACACGAAGCAGGGGAAGAAGATTACCTTCTTCCCGCTGGTTGCTTTCTTTCCTTCGTGCTCTTCGTGCCCTTCGTGGTTGGTAGATTTATTAAATTTTCAATCCTTAGCAAAGTGTCTTGCCGATTTGCACGACGCTCAAGCCGGGATTGCCAAACGTTGTGCCTTTGCTCAAGGTCGCTTCAACGAAATAGGCATAGCGATTGAAATTAAAACCCCAAGTCGGCGCGCAAACGGCGACGCTTTGGGTTTGGAAGAGGACATTGGGCGCAAATGCATTGCTATCGAGCGTCATCAACGTGGTGACAATGCCAGTAGTGATGTCCACGGATTTCAAGCGCACGATGACGCGTTCATCCTGTCCGTTATCGCGGAAGCGAACCCGCAGGAAATTCCCATCCCCGCCGGCATCGGCTAATCCGTCTATGGCCACGACGTTGTACCGAATCACTGCGCTCGAATTGCCGGGGACGGCTAGATTCATGCGGGCTGTGGCTTCGGTGTAATTGATTTTGTTCAGGTCTGCTTCGTCCACGGTTCCGGCGGACGCCACCGTTGTCCAGGGCTTATTGAATGGATTGTCTGCTGACACGCTGAGGGGCGTGGCAAGGGCGAGAATAGCCACAAGCACGAAGCTTATGAATTTACGATTGGCTAAGGTCAACATAAGTTTCCTCCAAGTGAGATCAAGTTTAGTGATAAGCGAATCGCTGGCGATGCCAGCCGATTCACCGATAGTTTGGGGTGCTCACTGAGGTAAGCGACGATAGGAGAGGAAAACTTGCAGGGAAAAATCTGAGGAAGATTTGGCGCGGTTTGCCAAGGGTGCGCCTGTGCCCTCGCCGACTCGTGTGGTGCGCCTGCGCCCTCGTCGGCATAGCGTTGACCGAAAGGCACGCGTTGCCGAGTGGCTGCCTGCGAGAGCGCACGCCACACCACTCAGCCGTTGCTTTGTCTGCGTTTTACCCCCAAGGCCAGAACGCATTTTGGCTGTTGCGCAGCAGCGGTTCAAGCGCCGGGAAATGGCGCATCAGCACCGTGCGCATATTGTTCTGTTCGATCCAGTCCAGCCCCAGTTTGGTGTAGGTCTTTTCGTTATAGTCCGAGGTAAAGAACCGGTCGCTCTGCAATCGCCGCGACGCCATCAGCACAAAGACACGAAAGGCCGTTTCGCTGAACCCGAAGCCTTCTGGTAGAGGTTCGGCATACAACCCGATCATCAGGTCTACCTGGTTGATGTCGTTGTTGTAAACACGGCGCAGTTCCTCAGCCCAGGTTGGATTGCTGGTCAGTTCCTCGAACCGCTCAATGGGCGGCATCGCAAAAAGTCGGCGGAATGCGTTATACCGGGGTACACCGCGTTCCCGATCCCGCAAAATATCTATTGTCGCCACATCAATCTGATTATCGCCGCGCTGGAGTTGGCGTAGGAACCCTGGAAAATTGTGCAGCGTGATCGCTCCCGGATGCGATACCCCGAAGGAATAAAACAGATCCGCCAGCGGGATGGCGTTCATGATTTGGCGTGCTTGCTGGTCTGTCACGTCCTGGAGGGGGCGTTCCTGCAACACTTGCCTGGTTGTCAGCGCACGGAACGTCAGCTTGTCTGGCAAGAGCGGATGCATGCGGTAGACTGCCGTGAACTCTTCGGTCATGGCGTAAGGCGCGGCGTGATGATCAGGTTTCGTCCCGCGAATCGTATCCCAGTTCTGCTTCATCCCAGCGGCAATTACCTTGTTTGGCAAAATTCCGGGCGTCCATTCAATCGTGTGAATTTTTGCCATCAGCGCCGCGTTAATCAGCCGCGCCTGATTGAAAAGTTGTTCGTCTGACCAGGCAGGGAATTGCGCGCGCAACCGATCACAGATTTGATTGTGTTCGCGGGCAAACAATGTATGCAGCAGGCTCAGGCCAACCCACCAGTTGCCATTCACGCCGGTGATTTCGTTTTGCTCGCCATCAAGGGGCAGCAAGCCCTGCGCGTCCAGCCGAATCTTGCCTTCCTGCCCGGAGCGGATCGTTTGTTGGGTCGCGGCGTCGCTGCCATATAACTGTGAGCCATCCCACCAGTGTGTTTCGGTGTTGGCGAAAGTGGACGGCGGCGTATTGGCGTCCGTGCGCGTGGGATCAAGCCGAGTGCGCCGCACGTGCATGCGCCCGCCCGGCCAGGAATCGCCCGCAGGCAGAGGAATTTCAATCTCGCTGTCGCGCCGATTCGCTCCGTGGCTGAGCCAGTCGTGCAATTGAAATTGAATCCATGCGGCGGCCAGCAGGTTCAGTGAGGTGGCAGGCAGAAACTGATCCCGGCGCAACAGCACATTGGCAACTTCGCGCGGATTCGGTGTCAGCAGCGTAGCCTCCTCTGGCGTTGTGTTGCGTAACGGCACATTGCGCCCGAACCGCGTCCCTGCGCGGCCCATACTCGGTTGCGCCAGATCATTAAAGGTTCCATCGGGCGTGCGCCATTTACGCTTTTCTTCCGTTAATGCACCGGGCGCGGGATATTTGCTCCAGCGCTCCTGCCCGGCAGTCAGCGCGACAGCTTCGGTGTCGTGCAGGTTTTCCTGGCGGTATCGGTCTCGGATGCGACGGAGCTTGAGCAGTCCGATCAAGCGAATGTTTTTATGCCAGTCGCCGAACAACTGGGAGAAGATTGAAGCCATGATGCGGAATCCTTTCTGCTGAATGGTTGTCAGCTTTTAGCCGTTCACTACCCGTGGCCGAGGGGCTGGCGAGGAACTATCCAGCGGCCATTGAACACCTTCCTGATTTCTGATGAAGCGACCCTGCAACGCGCAAGGGCGACTTGCCAGGGTTTTCGTCCCAACGGGACGGCCTGACGGAAGCATGGCAATTCATTGCCGGGTGATGATCACCAAGCCCCCGCGTCTCAGCGGGACGCTTGCGCTGCCGAAATCAAGCGTCCCGCTGGGACGCGGCGATATACCGCCCCATTCCCGGCAATAAATTGCCGGGCTACTGTCAAAGCATCCCTACGGGATGAAGAGGTTGTTAACGTCAACGCTTTTATCTTCAGTGCGTGAGTTACTTCTTCGCGGTTTCTGTCGGCACCACGCGCCCTTGCTTGACGCGGAGGTTTAATTGCTCGTCTACGGACTCATAAAAGATGCGACCTTGCATCATCTCGTCAGTGGTTTTCTCGCCCCAACGAATCGCCTGCGACGGATCAGGATTGAATTTGTTCTGCCTGCTGTTGTCGTACGTGCCGATAAATTCGGCCTGCGTCCCTTTGGGTACACGCATTGGTTCCTGCAAGATGTAGCTGCGTTGCCAGTTGAAATCGTAGTTGGGCACATTGAATACGGTTTCCACGCGCCCATCAGGATAGGTCAGGCGAAACGCGTACGACTTGCCGCGCAGGTGCATGTGAACGTGGAAGAAGCGAATCAACGCATCGCTGCCGAAGGTGGATTTAGACGTGAGCGAATAGTTCGGATCGTTCGGCGGAATCTGCAAATCCCGGCGATCACCCATCATCATGCGCAGGTTTTTGTTGATAACCCCGTTGGCTAAATAAAGTCCTAAAGCCGTTTGATCCGTCGTCGGCTTTTCGTTCGGGCCGTAGTGAATCTGAATGCCGAAGCGCATGCCTTTCGGGATTTTTACCGCTGTGCCTGCGGGCAAAAGCACGTCATTCGTGCCGGGCACCCAACCGGAAATCATGATCGTGCCGCGCGCGCTTGGATTGAAATCGCCTTCAAAATAGCCTGCTTCGGGCGCTTGCAAGCTGGGCGGCACCAGATGCGTGTTGGCGTGATGCACCGCGCTTGGATTGCCGGGGCGTGTGGCAATTGAGCGCACCCACGTGTCTTCCTCAAACACGTGATCGTAAACAAAGAACACATACTGATCTTTCGGATTGGCTTTGATGTTATAAACGTTCCTCACTTTGAGCGTCATATCGGGCGCGCCCAGCTTCCAATCGTTTTTCCACACTAGCGGCGCTGGGCTGTCCTTCGGATTGCCTTTCGGCGCGCCCGCATCTACCCAGGCTTTGATCGTGGCGATCTCGTCCTCGCTCAAGCGCGGATCATCGTGATAGCGCCCAATGGCACCTGTGGCATGAAACGGCGGCATCTGTCGGCTCACGACTTTTTCGCGGATGGCTTTCGCCCACGGGCGCACATCTTCATACGTTGCCAGCGCCATCGGGGCTGCGCCGCCCGCGTGATGGCATTCTTCGCAGCGTTTTTGCAGAATCGGCGCGATCTGTTTGGTGAAGGTGACATTGGTTTTGGTTGGGCTGGTGTTGCTCGAAACCGAAGCTGTGCCGTAGAGTGCAAGGCTACTAAAACAGATTGCCGTGCAGAAGATGGTTTTTTTCATGTTGACGATCCTTTCTTCCAAGTGGTGTGTGCGCGGATTATACAATGACAAATTGGGAAACGACTATGCTTGCAATGACACGACGTGATTTCTTGGTTGGCATCGCTACGGTAGGGCTGAGTCACACCCTTGCGCACGCCCAAAACAAACCTGATTTTGCTATCTTGCGCACGCGGAAGGACTGGCAAAAAGCACGCGCGCAAACCCTTGCCGGAATGCAACTGGCGATGGGCAATTTGCCGCCTCACCAACCGCTGCCGCTGGAGATCACAAAACTCGCCACCGAAGAAACGCCCGCCTTCACCCGCACGAAAATCAAATACCTGAGCGAGCCGGGCGATCTGGTAGATGCGTACTTGCTCGTGCCGAAACAACTCAGGAAAAAAGCCCCCGCAATGTTGTGCCTGCATCAGACGATCAAGATCGGCAAAGACGAACCCGCCGGGCTGGGCGGCAATCCGAATTTGCACTATGCCAAAGAACTGGCTGAACGTGGCTACGTGTGCATCGTGCCGGATTATCCGTATTTGGGCGAAAACACGTTTGATCCTTACAAAAACGGCTATGTTAGTTGCACGATGAAAGGCATCGTCAATCACCGCCGCGCCGTAGACGTGCTGCAAGCGCTGCCCGAAGTAGACAAGCAGCGCATCGGCTCCATCGGACATTCACTGGGCGGGCACAACACATTGTTCGTGGCCGCCTTTGATGACCGGATCAAAGCGATGGTCACGAGTTGCGGCTTTACCAAAATGAGCAAGTATTACAACGGGAATTTGAAAGGCTGGGATGGCGAACGCTATATGCCGTTGATTGGAAAGCAATATCACAACGACCCGGCGCAAGTTCCCTTCGATCTTCCCGACATCCTCGTCGCATTAGCGCCGCGTCCGTTGTTCATCAATGCGCCGCTGCATGATAGCAATTTTGCAGTCTCCGGCGTGCGTGATTGCGAAGCCGTTGCCAGACCAGTTTATGAACGTGTTTTCAAAGCGGGCGCAAAGCTGGTCGCCAACTATCCCGACGCCGGACACGAATTTCCCACCGCGATGCGGCACGCAGCGTATGCGTTTTTGGATCAGTGGCTGAAATAGTAAAGGCACGAGGACAGTTAATCCAACGGACTGCGCACCGCCAAGCCGCCGCGATTCAGCACATGCGTATAGATCATTGTCGTTTTGACATCTGCGTGACCTAACAGTTCCTGCACGGTGCGAATGTCATAGCCTGCCTCAAGCAGATGCGTGGCAAAGCTGTGGCGGAACGTATGACAGCTTCCGGGTTTATGGACGCCTGCCTGATGAATGGCCTGCTTCACGGCCACTTGCAACGCGGATTCATTCAAGTGGTGGCGATGCCAAAGCCCCGTGCGCGGATCGCACGAGCGTTTCGGGGCGGGAAACACGAATTGCCATTTCCATTCGGTCGCTGCGTTGGGATATTTCGTGGCCAGCGCAAACGGCAATCTGACGGTGCCGAAGCCCTCGGTCAACTCCACGTCGTGCGCTTGCTTGACGCCAACCAGATGGGTGCGCAACGGCGCTTTGAGCGGCTGTGGCAGCATCGTGATGCGGTCTTTCGCGCCTTTGCCCTCACGTACGGTGATGATGTTGCGCTCGAAATCAATATCCTTCACCCGCAGCCGCAAACATTCTTTGAGCCGCAGCCCGGAGCCATAGAGCAAACTGGCCATCAACCATTTCTCGCCGCTCAAGTTTGCCAGAATCACCTGCGCTTCATCGCGTGTGAAAACCACAGGCAACCGGGGTTGTTTCTTGGCGACGGGCAAGGCACCGAGGTGTGGTAAGGCGATTTCCAAGACCTGTTTGTAGAGGAACAAAAGCGCGTGCAGCGCCTGATTTTGCGTGGCCGCCGCAACATTGCGCTCCATTACCAGATGCGTGAGATAGGTGCGTATTTCCTCCACGCCCATGTCTTTGGGATGACGTTTGTCGTGAAAGAGAATGAATCGCTTGATCCAATCACAATAGGCTTGTTCAGTGCGATAGCTCATGCCGCGCAGTCGAATAACAGTGCGGACTTGCTCCATGAGTTTCGGCGGTGACGAGCCGGGGCTGGTCGTCATAGTTCTTCTCCTATAGTTTTTTTTGCTTCTCAGTCGTAGGCGCTTGTCCTGATCGGGGCGCAGCATTATACTCCCAACCGTTCCAGAATATAGCCATTCGTTTTCATCGGCAACAAGGGTTTCAGCCATAGGAGGCATACAAGATGCGAACGCGGCTCATCCGACAACCCGGTCAACCCGGCACCAAACGGCTCGTCGCGGAGTATGGTGCCAAGCTGGTTTGTGTGCGCTATCGTTATGACGAAGCACAAGGTCGCCGACTCAAGACAGTCGAGTTGATTGTCGAAGAAACTCCTTACGCCCCAATCACCGTTCAGTACAAGCCGCAGACCATTGTCGGGTTGCAAATCGGCTATGAAGAATCCGAAGTCCAACGGCTTGTAAAGGCGGCGGGCGCGAAATGGAACCCTACACGACGGGTGTGGGAAATCCGGTATGACAAGGTGGTTGTACTGGAATTAACATCACGAATCGTGCCGGAGGCGCGATCTATTAGTAGTAAGGCAAATAGATCGAAGTGAGCATTAGTAGATCGTACGATCTACTAATAGTGCAACCCGGCACCAGTCTAATTACATGTTGAACTAACGCTATATCGTAATAAATCAGTCATTTCAGGCAGTTTGCGCGGTCGAAGGCGCGCGATAAGTTTAGTATTCAGGCTGGATTTTCGGAGCATTCTCATGGGGCTCACTCCTGCTACCAACTCACGTCCGGTTTTGGAATTGGCCGATGTCTTTCGTGCTGGTGGCGCAGCGTATTTGCGCACGCACGCCGTTACCACACAACAACGACGCGTGCTGCGCGCCATTGTGCATTGTCGTACGGCAGCCCTGGGCAGCCATCGTGAAGCGTGCGCCAAGTGCGGGCAAGCGCGCATCGCCTATAATTCCTGCCGCAATCGCCATTGCCCGAAATGCCAACAACACAAACAACTGCTGTGGACGGCACAACGCGAAGCCGAATTGCTGCCCATTGAATACTTCCATGTGGTCTTTACGCTGCCGCAGCAGTGCAACGAGTGGGCGCGCCGCTATCCGCGCACCATTTATGATTTGCTCTTTGCGGCAGCCTCGCAGAGCCTCTTAGCATTAGGACAACGCACCCTGGGCGGCGCACTGGGACTCACGGCCGTGTTGCATACCTGGGGGCAGACCCTGCAACAGCACATCCACTTGCACTGCATCGTGACGGGCGGGGCGCTCCGTGCCGATGGACAACGCTTTCAACGTGCGCGCCCAGGCTTTCTGGGCTCGGTAGAAGCGTTGAGCGCGAGCTATCAACGGCACTATCTGGCGGGCCTGCAACGCTGGGCAGAAACGACCGCCGAGCCGTCCTTGGCGCGCGCACTGCGTGCTTTGGTGGCAAGCGTTTCTGCGACGGCCTGGGTGGTCTATGCCAAACGTCCGATGTGTGGGCCGCAACAAGTGATCGCCTATCTGGGACGCTACACGCAACGCGTGGCCATCGGCAATAGTCGGTTGCTCAGTTTGACGGCAGACCGCGTGCGCTTCCGCTGGAAAGACTATCGTGCCAATGGCCAAGTCAAAGCCATGGAGTTGACGTGCGAAGAATTTACGCGCCGCTTCTTACAGCATGTCTTGCCGCCGGGGTATGTGCGCATTCGGCATTATGGACTGCTGGCGAGCCGCGGGCGCGCCCAACGACTGGCGCACTGTCGAAGATTATTGCAGGCCAGCCCGGAAGGAGCAGCGCCCACGACGGGGCGCGGAGCCATGGCGAAGGGGGAAATGCTGAGCCAGTTATGTCCCGCTTGTCGGTTACGCTGGAGAGGGGAAGAAGCGGCAAGCGCTGGCGTTCCGCTGCGTCTCTGAGACAGGCGCGGCGCGGGTGTGGGTGAGCAAGAAGAAGAAACAAGAAGAAGCAGAAAGGGCTGAGCCGCAGGCTTATGCAAAAGAGAGCAAGCGGAAGCCGCCAGGAAGTCAAGCCGCCACAGGAGGCTGAAAAAAGGAGTCCGAAGGGGAAGCAATCCCCATAGGAAGCCGCGTTAGTACAACAGGTCGTTGCAGCGGATTCAGCCGCCACCAATGTGCCCTGAGCGAAGTGTGAGTGGCGGCTGAACCGCTGAACTCTTTGTTAGGCTACAAATAGAGATCACGTTTATATTAAAAGAGGAGGTATATGACTGTTTCACGTAAGGCGCTTTGCGTGATTTACGGCTTAATTGGTCTTATCGCATTTGTTGGCACCTGGGGGAATATGTTAGGTGTCTTAAGGGGGCAGGGATTCTGGGGCGGTACGATAAAGTTCTGGCAAGATGTTCTTGTTAATGAGGCCAGTCGCTTCTTAACCGTTGATATTCTCTTCCTGGGATTGGCTATAGTTTTATGGATGTTGCTTGAGGCACGGCGATTAAAGATCCCAAGCGTCTGGCTCTATGTGATATTCGGGCTTTTTATTGCCATCAGCTTAGCTGTGCCACTCTTTATAGATTTACATCGTGAGATCAAACTGGCCGTCGCCAACCATGAGCGGTGAAAAGTAAGGAGTAAATTAGATAAATAACGGGATGATGTTTTAATTCTTGGGACAACGTTTGCTTGCCACTCACCAGATTCAAACGCAGCTTCCATCGAGAGAACAAGCACCTTGCCGATAATTTCATCCATTGTGTGCCGATAACACGCATTTGCCAGACTCACGCTGAAAGCAAGTTCCAAAAAACAAGATTTACTGGAATATAAAGATTTAGAGGGACTGACCACTTGCGAGGAGGGGAATGGTTGCGCGACGTCCACTCATCAATATAACTACACCGCCCCCAACCTGCAAAATAGCTGTGCTGACCGTTCGGCGCAGCAAAATAAGCACTAGATGGCCCGCCGTGCGAGGAAAATGGTATATTTGATCCCCTAACATCCGTTCTACCGTAGCCGCCGCCATTAGGGTTGTGATCAGATAACACCTTTGCGGATGGCGGCGCCCCGGTAAACTAGTCGTTCGGCTTACTTTTTAAGGAAGCGTTTATAAAAGAGTGAAAAAAGTCTGTATTTACAAATCCGAAAAATAAGTCAATGTGGCAAAGGCATCAAGTTGGCTCGGAGAGATTTATTTGGAGGGATTGGGGCCAGAGTAAAACAATAACAACTGACGAAATTGGGTCTTTTTGCCACGTCCGCAAGCTAATTGGGCCGCAAAAATTATACCTTTGTCAGAAGTATTGGTCGATCTACTTTTCGCTCGGCGATTGTGAGGTCCTGAAGGTTTGGCCTTTGCTTATCGAGGTACCGTATACAAAGTAACTAACAACGGTTCAGCCCATCGTATTTGACGATATTCGGAATGCGCTAAAAAAGGTTGATAAATTGAAGTATTGATCGCTGCACATAAATGCCCTCGGCAGAGGACAATTTTTACGGCGCATATCTGCATCTCCCAAAATCGTCACTCAGAGTGGTTTTGAGGCATCACTAAAATTGCTGCAAGGAATTGGCAACTAATCACGAGGAGACTATTGCCTCCGAGGCCAACTGCCCCCCAAAGCGTTAGGTGACATCAATGTGCCGACAACATCCATTGCACCGGAATGCCCCAGCCCCCAAAGCGGGGCGGACGACGAGCAGAAACGCGAGGTCAGCGGGTGCGCCCTTCACGAGGCGGCGGGCGCGGGAGTAAAATCCTCGCCCCGCTCGCCGTCAGTCGAGAAGGCCGAACGCGCGTTGGTGTCATCCCAAAACCCGTACTGGAGTGTGGTCTCAGGAGTCCGTATTGATGACAGTGGTGACGATGTGAAAGCATTGATCCCGTGCAGGAGCTTACTAAAAAGATGAACTCCTGCGCTGGCGCGAGGGGGGACAACTCAATCCCGAAGGAGAACTCCCATGAAACGTCGCCCTGCTAAACCTCGTGCGCGCAAACAACCGCGCGTGACCAAACCCCTCGCTACCGAAAGCCCGCTGACGCCCTATGATCCCCAAGCCGCCGCCATAGACGTGGGGGCGACGAGTCATTGGGTGGCGGTGCCACCGGAAAGCGGTGCCGAAAGCGTGCGCGAGTTTGGCGTCTTCACAGCAGACCTCTATGCCATCGCGGCGTGGCTGCAGCAAGGCGGGGTCAAACGCGTGGCGCTGGAATCCACGGGCGTGTACTGGATCCCGCTGTTTGAGGTGCTGGAAGAAAAGGGGCTGGAAGTGCGGTTGGTGGATGCACGCAAGGTGAAGAACGTCTCGGGGCGCAAGAGCGATCTGCTCGATTGCCAATGGCTGCGGCAACTGCACAGCTACGGCTTGCTGGCCGGGGCGTTTCGTCCGGCCAATGAAATCCTGCCACTGCGGGCGTACCTGCGCCAACGCCAGATGCTGGTGCAGTACGCGGCCAAGCACATTCAGCATATGCAAAAGGCGCTGCAACAGATGAATGTGCGCTTGGATAACGTGGTGACAGACATCACAGGCTTGACCGGGATGCGTATCATCAAAGCGATCCTGGCGGGCGAGCGCGATCCCAAGAAGTTGGTGGAAGACAATCGGCACGGGGGCTGTCACACGAGCGCGGAAGTAATGATGCAAAGTCTGGTGGGGAACTTCCGGGCGGAACATTTGTTTGCGCTCCAGCAAGCGGTGGAATTGTACGAAGAGTATCGGACGAGGATTACGGCGTGCGAGACGGCGATTGAGGCGTATCTGGCCACGCTGGCACCGGTGACGGAAGAGCCAATGCCGGAGCCACCTGCGGGCGGCGGCGGGACGAAGAAGAAAGCGGAGTTTGCCTTTGAGGTGCGGGCGGAGATGTACCGGCAAGTAGGGGTGGATTTGTTTCGCTTGCCAGGGTTCAATGAGGAGACGGTGTTGCGAATGTTGGCGGAGACAGGGCGCGACCTGACGCGCTGGCCGAGCGAGAAGCATTTCACGTCGTGGTTGAGTGTGTGTCCGGGGACGAAGAAGAGCGGGGGGAAAGTGTTGTCGAGTCGCACGCAACCGAATCGCAATCGGGCGGCGGAAGCACTACGAAGAGCAGCGGTGAGTGCAGGGCGCACAGAGACGGAATTGGGGGCGTACTTTCGACGCAAGCGGGCGCAGAAGGGACCGGCAGCGGCGGTGACAGCGACAGCGCACAAGCTGGCAAAGCTGTATTACGTGTTAGTGAAAGAGCAGAAAGAGTACGAGCCGCAAAGTGCGGCCCAGTATGAAGTGCAACAGCAAGCGCGGGTGGTGCAAAAGTTGACGAAGCAGGCGGCGGCGCTAGGCTACGAATTACGCGCGGTGGCCAGCTAAGCGCCGCGCGCCAGCGCGAGATAACGAAGCTCTCTCCTAACTTGTGGAAAGGATAAATGAACACGAGTCAGGAGAAGTTTTCAGAAAATCGGCTGCTAATGATTTTGTTTCGCAGGAGTCGCCGCTGTTGTATTGTGATTATTTCTAAAATCACCCGGCGACCCGGTGATCAAAGTGTTCGGCGGCTTCCCTTGCCCTTGAGACCTGCAAGATGGAGGAAATTAAATGAACCTATCGCCAGGCAGCAACCGACGTAGAATAATCGCGGGCGTGAGCCTGATTGTGCTTGCGGTTGTATTTCTTTTCAATACGTTGACCGGAATGATGACCGGAGTATCTGCGCCGTCGCAGGCAAAAATCGCGATTGCCGGATTTATTACCGTCGTCAATATGGTTTTGATGATTGCATCGGTTTTGGGCATTGTGCAGATTTTGCGGACGCGTGCTGACTGGATAGGTTTGTTGGGCGCTGCATCCACACTGATTGGTTGGACTGCCGCCAGCAGAATTGGGGTGATTATCCAACTTGATGCGCTTTCACAGAGCGGCACATCAGGCATTCCGCCAAACTTAGCCGACTTTTTGTCGAAATCCGCTCCGCCGGTGTGGGCAAGTATTGTTCCAATCGGAATATTTTTTCCGTTGGGTTTAATAACGCTCGGCATTGCGCTTGTTTGGGCGCATCCGGTTAATCGTTTTTTTGGTGTGTTGCTCGCAATTGGCGGAGTTTTGTTTCCCGTCGGACGTGCGATGAATAACGCTTGGGCAATTACAGCGTGCGACATTATTTTAGGTGCCGCGTTTGCCTTGATTGGCTGGCAAATTCTAACTCGCTCTGAAATCTGGGAGAAATCTTCGAGTTTGGATTAAACGCGCCGCCGAATAATTCAATGAACGTGAGGGCGCGGGCAGCTACTTTCTTATTGCGTCGTCCGTTAAAATTAAATGGGCTTGGTGGCGGTTTCGCCCCACGTCATCTCAGCCGTTCGGTTGCTTCGCTTTGTCGGCTTTGCTAGATATGAGGTGAGAAAATAAATGACAAGACAATTTTCAATCACGCAAATGTTTCTATGGCTTTTCGT
The DNA here is from genome assembly GCA_963794955.1 of uncultured Acidobacteriota bacterium. GTDB lineage: Bacteria > Acidobacteriota > Blastocatellia > RBC074 > RBC074 > JAFDVL01. The sequence goes on along the minus strand of CAWCGF010000002.1, from coordinate 278,667 downwards.
GATTGCTTTGGGAATCACTCTTGGCGGAGGTTTGTATGAAACATTGGTCGTGATGCCGTTGTGGGACAGTGCGCCGCCCGATTCGGTTATCGCTTACCATCAGCATAACGCCGCAAATCCGCAGTTTGCGCTTAACACAGGCGGCAGATTTTGGATATTTCTGACTCCGCTTCTCGGCTTGCTGGCAGTCGCAACTTTGCTTTCGGGTATGAAAACGCGCCCCGAACATCGTAAATGGCGAATTGTCGGAACAGCCTTAACTCTAGTTGTCGTCATATTCACGTTTGCGTGGTTTGTCCCGAACATTATCAAGTTATCAGGCAGAACCGTGTTGGCGATGAGTCCTAACGAAGTAACGAGCCTGACAAATTGGTGGGTCGGCTTAAATTGGGTGCGTGTAGTTTTATATTCGGCGGGTTGGCTTGCCGCTTTGCGAGCATTGAGCATCTCGCCAAAAGTCGAAAGCAGCATTTAACGAGTGTCGTTTTACCCAACGCGCAACCGAACAAATCAATGGACGTGAGGGCGCGGGCAGCGACTTTGTTATTTGGCTTGTCCTTGTACATTTAGCGGGCTTATTGGCGGTTTCGCCCCACGTCATCTCAGCCGTTCGGTATTTCGTGGCAACAGCAGGGTAAACAGGCGAGGGCGAAAATGAATTTGAGGAAAAAGAATTATGTTTTTTGCGTAATGGCTTTTCTACTGCCTGCTAACTTTGGTTATGGGCAAACAACGCAGACATCAGCCTTGCAAACAGCCAAAGAATTTTATCGGCTTCATTTTCTTCGGGGCGACCGGATGTATTTTGAACCTGAAAATATTCGACGGAAACGAGAATGGCTTACGCCCAAACTCTATCGGCTAATACTCTATGAATTTCGGCGAGGGGACGATTATGCCAAAGCTCATCCTGATCCACCACCAAAGGCATATTTTGATGGCGATGTTTTTACGAACGCGGGGTCGTTGCCACAGGTTTATCGAGTAACAGGTTCAAAACAAGAAAAAGGTAAGGCAACAGTAACTGTGTGGGTTTACTGGAACGATAACACGGTGGGCAAAATGAGTCGAAAGATACGTGTTGTAATGGTTCAATCGCAAACCCGATGGTTGATAGATAATTTGCTTTATGAAGATGGCAAAGACCTTGTAACACAGCTAAAAAGGCCATCGTATTATTGAAATCATACCGAACATCCATTGCACCGGAATGCCCCAGCCCCCAAAGCGGGGCGGTTGACGAGCAGAAACGCGGAGTCAGTGAGTGCGGCGCGCCCTTTTCGGGATTGCGCGAGCAGGCGTACAATCCAAGCCCCGCTCGCGGGCAGTCGCGAAGGCCGAGCGCGCGTTGGTGTCATCCCAAAACCCGTACTGGAAGCCGGACAAGAACGGACAATTCGTTTTGCAAATTCGCGCTTTTATCTGAAATTCAGTAAAATGACTTCGAGAGGTCATAAATTATGCTAACAGCAATTGAAACCACCGGAACCATTGAACAAAGCGGAAGAATCGTGATTGACGAAACCTTTTCGGTTAACACGCCAACTTTAGTGCGCGTTATCGTTTTGTTTCCCGAAAGCGAAGATGTGAATGAAAGCGAATGGCTGCAAGCGGCTGCAAAAAACGAAGTGTTCGATTTTCTGCACAACCCGGACGAAGATATTTACTCTTTGAGCGACGGAAAGGCACTGGACGAATGAAATATAAAATCGTTCTTGTGCCGTTTCCGTTCGACGATTTGACGGCAACCAAAGTTCGTCCGGCTGTTTGTTTGACTGATGAAATCAAACCGCACAGTCATATCGTTCTGGCCTTTATTACCAGTCAAGTTGCGGCGAGCGCCTCACCAACCGATTTTGTGATTGATAAGTCGGACGCGGACTTCGCGGCAACTGGCTTAAAAGTGTCTTCAACCATTCGCCTTCATCGTTTGATGACAGTCACAAAATCAATCGTGCTGCGTCAGCTAGGCGCGTTATCATTAGCGCAACAGACGGAAATTGAAAATAGACTGCGAAAGTTGTTCAGCCTTTAATTTCAGCTAATACAAATGATTATGCTGCACCGAACATCTGTTCAACGTGCGACCCGTTTCCCTGAAACCGTTCAGTTACAACTGATTACTCAGACGGTAACTGACCGGGAGAAAGGGAGTTGGGAAACAGTCGGCGAGTAAATAGGTTACTCGCTGGTTTTTCTTTGATAACTTCAGTTTCGTGCAGGTGAAATTCCTGCCCCGTTAGTGTCACGGTGAAAGCATCGCCCCTTGGGTAGCGACTGACCATCAATCCCAAATGCGGGGCGCAAAGGCGGTCACTCGGAATCCGACCGGGAATCCCGTCGAGCACAGTGGCGAATGGATAAACTTTATGCTGAACTCACGCTTGAATCGTCGTTAGGATGAAGTAGCCAACGCGGATTAGTCAGGCTACGACCAAAATGGTAAGGCTAGGGGCTGAGCGTTTCTGGAACCGACTCAGCGACACTCCACATAAACCCGGCGAAGAGTGAGGTCCTGCCCGTCACATCAAACGGAACTGAGGAACGGGGTAACCCCGACGCGGCTCTCTCGTGACGAGCCATTTCGGGTAACACTGAGTAAAACGGAATAACATCCGCGCTGACTCAGAGTAACCCGGAGTAACTTGAGCAGGTGTCAACCGGATGCCGTGCGGAACAGGATTGCTCAAGAAGCAAAAGCCTTTGGGAAAGCCAAACGAATAAGCTGACATGAGCACAGTCGTGTGGAAGATAGAGGTACGAGTAGGAGTGCAGACGTTATGAACACGGCATTGCGACCGATGTATAAAGGGGAGACCGTCAAGTGGCCGCAGGCTGAACGGACGGTCTACAAGCTCCAAAAGCGCATCTATCGAGCCGCCGAAGGTGGTAATCGAAAGCAAGTCCGCCGGCTTCAAAAACTCTTGTTACGTTCCCGAACAGCCAGATTGCTGGCCGTGCGTCAGGTGACGCAAGATAACCGGGGCAAACGTTCGCCGGGTGTGGATGGCAAAGCCAGCCTCACCCCGACCGAGCGGATGAAACTGGTTGACGAACTGCAACTTGAGGGGGAAGCGTCTGCCGTGCGCCGGGTGGAAATACCCAAACCGGGCACGAACGAAACGCGACCGTTGGGCATTCCGACCATCGCTGACCGCGCCAAACAGAGTTTGGTTAAGTTAGTCCTGGAACCGGAATGGGAAGCGCAGTTCGAAGCCAACAGCTATGGTTTTCGTCCGGGACGTAGTACCTGGGATGCCGTCGGAGCGATCTATGTCCAAATCAACCAAAAACCGAAATGGGCTTTGGATGCGGACATCGCCAAATGCTTCGACCGCATTGACCACGCGACATTGTTGCGAAAGATTGACGCCAATCCGGCAGTCACGCGCCAGATCAAGGCGTGGCTGAAGGCCGGAGTGGTGGACAAGGGCGAGTTATTTCCGACCGCGGCGGGTACACCGCAAGGCGGTACGATCTCGCCGCTGTTAGCCAACATTGCGCTGCACGGTTTGGAAGAACTGATCGAGCATAGGTATCCGGGCCGTAACAAACCGGCGCTGATACGTTACGCGGACGATCTGGTTGTGTTACATCCTGACCGTCAAGTAATCGAGCAAGGTCAGGCGTTGATCGCCGCGCAACTGAGCGGGATGGGATTGGAATTGAAACCGAGCAAGACGCGGATCACGCATACCTTGGAAGTAACGGAAGGCGAAGCGGGATTCGATTTTCTAGGCTTCAACATCCGGCAGTATTGGGTGAAGATGTCAAAGCGCGGTTACAAGACGATCATCAAACCGAGCCGGAAGTCCATCGAGCGTCACCGTCGCCAGGTAGTGGAAGTTATTCGCCGCCAGCGAAACGACAGTCAGGAGCGATTTATTGATGCGCTCAATCCTGTTATTCGGGGGTGGAGTAACTACTTCTCGACGGTCTGTAGCAAGAAGACGTTCGGCAAATTGGACTGCGAGTTGCGGCAACAACTGCGAGCTTGGATCAGGTATCGCCATCCGCAGAAGTCGCTCAAGGCGGGGTACAACAAGTACTTTCACCGCGAGGGAGGGCGCTTGGATTTCGTACCACGCAAGGGCGGCAAACGGCTGCGCGACCACGCCGAGACACCGATCAAACGGCACGTCAAGGTACAAGGCAAACGCAGCCCGTTCGATGGTGACGAGGTTTATTGGAGCAGCAGACGCGGGCATCATCCCGGAGTCGCGCCGAGAGTGGCGCGCTTGCTGAAACAACAGCAGGGGAAATGTCCGCAGTGCGGTGGTTACTTCAAAGCGGGTGATGTAATGGAGATAGACCACCTTGTCGCGCGCCGTGAAGACGGTGGCGATAAAAGGTCGAACTTCCAATTGTTACACCGCTACTGCCACATTCGGAAAACGTCGCAGGAGCGCCGTCGGTATGCGTGTCCGGTACTGCACGATTGAGGAGCCGTGTGTTATGAAAGTAGCATGCACGGTTTTGCAGCAGGGGCGGGGGAAGCGATTCCCTCGCCTACTGTAACCGGAATGCCCCAGCCCCCAAAGCGGGGCGGTTGACGAGCAGAAACGCGGGGTGAGTGCGGCGCGCCCTTTCGGGATTGCACGCGCAGGCGTACAATCCAAGCCCCGCTCGCGGGCAGTCGCGAAGGCCGAGCGCGCATTGGTGTCATCCCAAAACCCGTACCGGAGTGTGGTCGCAGGAGTCCGTATTGATGACAGTGGTGACAATCTCGCAAGGGGTTGATCCCGTTCAGGAGCTTACTAAAAAGATGAACTCCTGCGCTGGCGCGAGTGGGGACAACTCAATCCCAGAAGGAGAACTCGCATGAAACGTCGCCCTCGCCAAAACTCGTACCCGCAAACCTGCTCGTGCCACCAAACCCCTCGCTGCCGAAAGCCCGCTGACGCCCTATGACCCCCAAGCCGCCGCCATAGATGTGGGCGCGACGAGTCATTGGGTGGCGGTGTCGCCCGAAGGTCGTGCCGAAAGCGTGCGCGAGTTTGGGGTGTTCACCGCCGACCTATATGCCCTCGCGGCTTGGCTGAAAGAGTGCCAGGTCAAACGCGTGGCCTTGGAATCCACGGGCGTGTATTGGATTCCGCTCTTTGAGGTGCTGGAAGAGAAAGGGCTGGAAGTGCGGCTGGTGGATGCACGCAAAGTCAAGAATGTGAGTGGGCGCAAGAGTGATCTGCTGGATTGCCAATGGCTGCGGCAACTGCACAGCTACGGCTTGCTGGCCGGGGCGTTTCGTCCGGCCAATGAAATCCTGCCACTGCGGGCGTACCTGCGCCAACGCCAGATGCTGGTGCAGTACGCGGCCAAGCACATTCAGCATATGCAAAAGGCGCTGCAACAGATGAATGTGCGCCTCGACAACGTGGTGACAGACATCACGGGCTTGACCGGGATGCGCATCATCAAAGCGATCCTGGCGGGCGAGCGCGATGCCAGGAAGTTAGTAGCGGACAACCGGCACGGGGGCTGTCACACGAGGCGGAAGTGATGATGCAAAGTCTGGTGGGGAACTATCGGGCGGAACATCTGTTTGCGCTCCAGCAAGCGGTGGAATTGTACGAGGAGTATCGGACAAAGATTACAGCGTGCGAGACGGCAATAGAGCAATACCTGCAGACGCTGGAACCGGTGACGAAAGAGCCACTGCCGGAGCGCCTGCGCGGTGGCAGGGCGCGAAGAAGAACAGCGGAGTTTAGCCTTTGAGGTGAGACCGGAGATGTACCGGCAAGTGGGGGTGGATTTGTTTCGGCTGCCAGGGTTCAATGAGGAGACGGTGTTGCGAATGCTGGCGGAGACAGGGCGCGACCTGACGCGGTGGCCGAGCGAGAAGCATTTCACGTCGTGGTTGAGTGTGTGTCCGGGGACGAAGAAGAGTGGCGGGAAAGTGTTGTCGAGCCGGACGCAACCGAATCGGAATCGGGCGGCAGAAGCGTTGCGACGAGCAGCGGTGAGTGCGGGACGAACGGAGACGGAGTTGGGGGCATACTTTCGGCGCAAGCGGGCGCAGAAGGGCCCGGCAGCAGCGGTGACAGCGACAGCGCACAAGTTGGCAAAGCTCTATTACGTGTTAGTGAAAGAGCAGAAAGAATACGAGCCGCAGAGCGCAGCCCACTACGAAGCAAACCAGCAAGCGCGCACGGTGGCGAAGTTGACGAAGCAGGCGGCGGCGCTGGGCTATGAATTACGCGCCGTGGCCCGTGGCGTGTAAGCTGGGGAATAGATGACAAGCCAGAGCGGGTTTACGCGTGCGCCGTTGCCCGGCCCACGCGCCAGCAGGGGTTTGGACGAAATCCGCTGCTCTTGATTTTGTTTCACAGGAGCCTCATTCTTCGGGCCGGTGAACAAATCGTTCGGCCTCTTACCTGCGGAGCTACATTCTGGACATTTTGCCTTGCTCATCATTATCTGTGTGATTACAATGTAGTCACTATGAGAACTAGAATTATTAAAATTGGCAACTCGCAAGGGATTCGCATCCCTAAACTATTTCTGGAACAAAGCAAGCTGCGCGAAGAGGTTGAAATGGAAGCACAAGGAGATCAAATTATCTTGCGCTCTGTTACTTACCCACGACAAGGCTGGGATGAGGCTTTTCAGGAAATGGCACAACAAGGCGACGATCAACTCCTAGATGAGGACTTAATGAGGCAATCTCAATGGGATCAAGAGGAGTGGCAATGGTCGTGAAAAGATTCGAGATATTTTTGGTCAATTTGGATCCGACCGTAGGGAGTGAAATCAAAAAGACCCGCCCTTGTCTGGTGATTTCCCCTGATCAGATGAATTTGTATATTAACACCGTGATCGTGGCTCCAATGACAACCAAAGGCAAGCTCTATCCAACCAGAGTGGGGTGCAAACTTCGGGGCAAACAAGGAATGGTGATTCTGGATCAAATTCGGACCGTCGATAAAATCCGCCTGGTCCAGAAAGTGGGACGCCTTGATTCCAAAACGCAAGCAGAGGTATTGAGAGTATTAGGAGAACTCTTTGCCCCATAAAAACAGCCAAACAGGCATTCCAGCGGAGCGTGGCCCACGAGGGTTGTGGTCAACGCCAACACTAAAGGCCGCGCCCGCTGAACCTGTCGTTATGTCTCTATCTGTGACCGTATATCGTAAATGTCTGAAGCACTGAAAAAACTTAATCCCGACCTGGCAAATGACCTCGAACAATTACGACAAGCGGGTGTTACAAACGAAAAACAGCTTGCACTTTATTCTTTCTTGCTGGCTGCTTGTTCACGACCGCAAATGTTTGGTGGGGATAACTCATTTTCACATTTGGCCGCATTTCTTGATGGTTACATCTGGGGGCTTGAAACAATCAAATATTATGATGAGACAACTGGCTTCAGAAACTTTACTTATTGGTTATGGAAACAGCTAAAAATAACAGCCACACTGCATTGGCGAGACGTTATGAAACAAGCTTTCCCCGATGATAATGAGGCATTAAAACAACTACCTCTTTTATATCGGGAATATTTAGTGGCACAAACAAAACAACTATCTTGACAAAAAAAGACATAACATCCATTGCACCGGAATGCCCCAGCCCCCAAAGCGGGGCGGACGACAAGCAGAAACGTGTGATGAGCGGGTGCGCTCTTCACGAGCCCGAGGGAGCAGGAGTAAAATCAAAGCCCCCGCTCGTGGGCAGTCGCGAAGGCCGAACGCGCGTCGGTGTCATCCCAAAACCCGTACTGGAGTGTGGTCACAAGAGTCCGTCTGGATGACAGTGGTGAGAATCCTACAGTGGCTTGATCCCGTGCAGGAGCTTACAAAAAGATGAATTCCTGCGAAGTCGCAGCCGGAGTAAGGGTGTCAGCTTGGGCCGTGGCAGCGGTGCCGTTGCTTAAGAGCGCCTGCCACGAGCGCTGTGGTTTTTGAGTAGGTTTGGGCGCGCACGCGGTGAACGGTTTGTTATACCGCTTCTCGCTGTGATGGAAGTCGTGAGGAAACTAAAGGAGATGAAAACTGTGAAATTGATTTTACTTGCAACAATCGTCGTCTTTGCTGCTACTGGTTTCGTCTTTGGGCAGAGTACGAAAAAGAATGACACGCTTGAGCAGGAAATCAGAAAACTTGACATGGCAGAAGCCGACTCGATTCTGCGCGGTGATTTCGAGGCGTTGAATAAACTTTTGGCAGAAGATTTTACCGTTAATAATCCTCGTAATGAAATTTCCAAAGGAAGAGAAGCAGTCTTTGCGTTAATCCGGAACGGCTCAATCAGTTATTCTTCGTTCGTGCGAGAACCGGAAATTTTCCTGTTTTACGAAAATACTGTTGTTGTGATGGGACTGGAAACAATTAAACCGAAAGGCACGGAGCAAACCGTGCGCCGACGCTATACGAATATCTGGATGAAGAAAAAGAGCAAATGGCTTCTAACGGTGCGGCACGCAAACGTCATCTGTCCAAAGTAGATTTCCTGAATAAAACGGGAGATGTCTTTTAATCATTGGCGGCATAACAAATCCATGGACGTGAGGGCGAAAAACAGACAGTTACTGCCTGACAATAGGCGGGCGCGTCCATCAGGGGTGTAACTGCGCGCTCCTCACGGAGTTTCATGTAAAGAACCGTTGCTGTAAATTGTCGGCTGAATAATTGTCACTTGGCAAAGGCGCAGTGTACGACTGCCACAACAGGCTGGCAAGGACAATCTGCGTCGTCTCACCAACCAGCCACCAAGCGCCAGGCTGATGCTATTGCACTATTTAGAAAAAGTGAGAGGGGATTGTTGCTACCCTTTGATTTCTTCGTTCGCCCGTTTTAGGAGCGCCTTCATATAAGCGACACCGTAGGCCGTTTGCGCATATCTACCACCGACCATGTTTGGGCTATGATCAAGTATGACGATGCCGTCGTAGTTGACCTTCCGTAGCGCCTTCATAATCTTGTACATATCGTAATAGCCATTGTCCATGAAGGTCTCGACAAAGTTTGGCAGCGGCGCGCTGACGTTGCGGAAGTGAATCTTCCAGATTTTCTTCGCGCCGAAATAATGGATCATTTCCTCCGGGTCTTTGCCCGTCAATTTGCGCCCACCTTCGAGCCACGTCCCGCAGCACAAGCAGATTCCTACATTCGGACTGTTGGCGATTTCCAGGGCCTGCTTGTACCCCGCGAAGTTGCTGAAGATGCAGCGTGGGACGCCAGCCAAGTACCGGCACGGGCGGATCGTCCGGGTGAATACCGATCATCACGCCCACCTCTTCAGCCACGGGCGCGACCTGCTTGATGAAGTAGGTATAGTTGTCCCAAATCTCATTTTCAGTGAAGACGCGACCATGCGAGAGCGGCTCCGTCCACGTCTTTCCGGCCCAAACGCCCTGCTTCTGCGGGCTGGCTTGGTCAAAAGCCCGGGCGGAAGCGCCGCGCGACTCCGCCCGCTCGCTGCTCCAAATTCCATTACCCATGTGCGCGTAAGTCGTATAGTGGATGTCCGCTTTCGCCAGATTGCGCAAGTACTGCTTGTAGGCCGCAATCTTCTCATCGCGCCCCGGCAGGTTCAAAGTGACTTCTGGCATGTTATGCACATCGGTATTGCCGATATTCCACACCGTGATGCCTGCTGCCGCGTACCGCCGCTTGATCTGCAGGAAGCCTTCGGCGGTGCGTAGCTCTGGCGTCGAGCCGACGCTCACATATTCCACGCCCAGTTGCTTGATGAAATAGCAGGTCATCGTCTGTGGGAACGGCGGACGACTGCACACAGATTTTGATGCCGGGTGCATTCTTATGCACTTCTGCGGCGCTGGTTTGTGCGGCAGCAAGTAACGCCGTCCCTCCCATTGCTCCGGCCAAGGCAAGCTTACTGAACGCCCGCCGGTCAGGATTGAATTTGGGATCAAGCGTCTTCTGAATTGGGTTGAAATCATTCATCTTATCTCCTCATCGTGTTGGCAGCGAAGGGACTCAGGAAATGAGCGTGCGCCAGCCTGGAAGCATTTACGAGCAAAGTTAGAGTTTACGAAATTTGGGGCTGATACTAACGGCTCGGCCTCGGTTGAATCAACTGAGTCTCGCCGTTTGAGCAAATTTTACGACGATCTATCCAGGATTATGAGAGTGTCTTCCCACTGGCTTTGGGCGCGCTTTTCTTTATTGCACACTACCAAACAACAAAGGCAGAGCCGTACTGCCCTGCCTTTTGAAAGATACGATTTATTCACTTTATTTCACTTCTTACCAGCGGCGATTGCGCCCGTTGTTGCTGTACTGGTTGTAGGCTTCAAAAAAGCCTCGTTCAACGCCTTGGCGATAGTATTGGTTGCCTTTTTGATAGTGACTGGAATTGTTCGGTGTGCGTTGCCGATTGGTTTGTGCATCTTTCCGTCCACGATCCAGACCATCACGGTACCCCTTTTCAATTTGCTCGCGCGCATAACTGTTATTGCCGTAACGGTCATTGTTCCAGCCTTCATTACCATTGTTGTAACGGATCATCACGCCGTCTTGAGACGGTCATTATCGCGCCTGTCGTCCCACCGATCATTGCGCCGGCGATGGCGATCATTGTCTCCTCTGCATCGTCCCTATTATTGCGACGTTGTTCCCATTGATCATTCCGCCGTCCATCCTGGGCCAGGCTGGCAACAACAAACGAGGTAGTTAAGATAGCACCCAGTGCCAACGAGCCAACAAGTTTTTTCAGTGTATTCATAGTTCTCCTCTTATCAATTACCTAACCATTTTGTTCGAGCAACACACTCTTACAACGCAGCTTGTGTGCCATCGCTTGCTGGCACGCCAGGCACCATCAATAAAGGGGTTGAGCAGGAAAGCTAAGACCGCAGACAGGAAAAAGTACACGCATTGGAATCGCACAACGCGCAAAGGAGTCTTAGCCTCGCTCCTGAAGCCGCTTGTGCCCTTCGCTGAGGCAGATTTATACTCCCGTTCGTTCCAGAATAACGCCATTCGTTTTCATCAACCGCAGAGGGGGCAGCGCCGCCAACGGCGCGCGCACTCGTTGAACTTTGACCGCGAACACGGCGGCGATAAAGGAGAACCCTGGCGTCGGATGTTTATGTCGGACGCGGCGACGGCTTTTGCTGTATTGGCATTGAGCGTCTCGGAGTGACGGAAGGGGAGAACGGGAAAAGGGGAGTAGGGAAGCGGAGGCGCGTATCTCGCCCTTCTCCCCTGCTCCCTTTCTCCTCCTCCTCACAATAATCTTTCCCCCGCTTCGGCTGGTTCCACTAACACCGTTTTGAAGGCTGACAGGCGCACTTGCCCCACGCCAAAACCTTTGGGCTTGGTGACAAATTTCTTCTCGCAATAATTCACTGCGATTTTTGCCCCGCTGTTGTTGTTGGCTTGGCTGAATTTTGCGGCGAGTTGTGCGGCTTCGAGGATAGCGCGATTCGGCACCGGGTTGCGCTTGGGATTGCGCAAAACGACGTGCGAACCTGGATAATCCGCCGCGTGAAACCATAGGTCAAAGGATTTGGCGACGCGCAACGTCAGGGTATCGTTGTCACGACTTGTCCGCCCCACCAAAATCTCATAACCGTCGCTGGAACGATAACGCCGCACGCCGCTGATCTTTTGTTCTTTGGCTTTTTTGTGTGGCGTTGAATGGATAGCTTTCTCTGCTTTGGCCTGTGGGCGCGTTAATCCCGCTTGCGCCAACCATGTCTGAAGCTGAGAAGGTTGTGTGATTGTCTTCAAATCTTCCATCTGCAATTTCAAATTTGAGATATCAGCTTCTACCTGGGGCAAGCGGGCATTGATGGTTTGCAATCCGTTGCGTGACTTGCGGGCGAGCTTGAAATAATGCTCCGCTGCCTCTTGTGCCGTGCCTTGCTTCGCGGCAGGAATACCTATCGTTTTTTGCTCAGGATCATAAAAATCCACGACGCGAAACTCAGCCTCGACTTTCTCCGCTTGATGCAAATTCGCCAGCAACAATTCGCCATAGCGTTGATGCGTTTCGCCTTTGCTGAAGCCCTCGCGTTCGCGTGTCAGGTTTTTCGCGAGGGCTTGCAGCTTCTTCAGTCGCGTGTTGAGTTGTGCTTCGGCTTGTTGGCGGGCGGCAAGAAAACTCCGGCGCTCGTCCTGCAAGGTGAAGCACGCGTCTGCCGCCTGATTGATCGAAGCGAAGGCGGTGCGATGCAAATGCCGCAGATGAATCATCTCTATCGGTGCCAAGGTGATCGTGAACTCTTCGCCGCCCAGGTTGTGCCTCATTTCGTCAAGCGGCGCGGAAGAATACACCGCCGGATGCAGCGGTTGGGCAAAGAGTTCATCCAGTAGTTGGGCTAAGGCGTCGGCGGGTGGTTGTTGCTGGGCGCGCGCGGCGAGTTCCGTCGCGTATAGCAGCCCGAAGCCGATCAAGTTGGTCTGCGCCGCTGCGATACAATCGCCCTCACTAACTTCAATCAAGGTCGCCAGTTTTTCCGCCGAGCAATAAAATGGATCAATTTTATCGGCTGGCGGCAGCGGTTCGTGGTACGTCTCCTCGGCTTCAGTTTGTCGTTCACGCAACGAGGCGAGGATTCGATTATTTTCCAGCACCAGGACATTCGCGCTGCGTCCGATCAATTGAATCACTAACTCGCGTGGGATTTCAGGGCTATCTTCTTCTTCGACGAACAACGAGACACGCACAACACGATCATAGCCCAGCCCTTCCACTGCCACGACGCGCGCGCCGCTCAGGTATTTTTTGCTGAGCGCGGCAAATGGCGTATCGGCACGCGCTTCTATTTCAAGCTGTCGCACGGAACGCGCCGTCAAATACAACGCCAATCGTTGCGGGTCTGTCGCAATGCGTAGCCAGCGCCCATCCCGCAACCGAAAATCCACCGCAAGGTCTGTCGTGCCAAGCTGAAAGATTTTGCCGATGCGATGCCCCACGAGTAAGGTCGTCAACTCAGCAGCAATCGTGTGCAAGGTGAAATTTTCCATGACCGCAGTGTGGATTAGCTAGGGCGAGTTTTCAATCGGAATGAAGAAGTGAAGGGGAGAAGGGGAGAAGGGGAGAAGGGGCTGTTAGCTCCCTTTCTCCCTTTCTCCCCCGCTCTCCTCCGTTGTCCTTCTTTTTCCATTGCCGAGCCTAGGCGGCGCGCCTATACTCGCTGGCGTCTCCCCTTAGTTTGTAGCTGCCGCCGTTTTAGCCCGCTGGCGACTAAGCTCATCAGTAGCGTACGGCCAACACGCGATGATGTTTGGTCGTCCACACTACATGATTTGATCCCAACTACTAGGAGTAATTGTTATGATCAAGCTAAAGCAACCTTCCTTGGTTCTCCATTCGCACGACGTGCCCGGTTACAAGTACCAAATGTGGCAAAGCTGGAAAATGCCCAAAGGGGCCAGCGCCAAAGATGTCGTTTATTGGATCCTTTACGCACGTGACCACTCACCGGAACTGGCGCTGAACAACGTGGTCATCAATTGCCACGGTCTCGACGGCAAGTTGTACGTGGGCGGAGACGGGCAACCGACGATCAATAATTACAATGTAAGCGCCTTCAGCGACCTGCGCGGCAAAGACCTCGGCACTATCTGGTTGGTGGCCTGCAAGGTGGCGAGCACCGGTATGGGCAAATATTTTTGCGAACACATGGCCCAACTTGCCGGCTGTAGTGTTGTGGCGGCGGATGCCCTCCAGTATGGCGTAACTTATTGCCCGTGGGGTACGGTAGACAATTACGAAGGACACACCTTCGAATGGGATGCCTCAGGGAAAAAGAGTCCGGTCGCGCAAGACGGCTCTGGCATTCCCGGCGTTGATTGAGCGTACAAACTGGACAGCAAACTTTCCAGTTTGTAGCTAACTCCCCGTGTGGATCGCACGTGAACACGGCAGCAGACTGGAAAGTTTACAGTACAGTTTTTACGAGAGGAAAATTTATGGCAAAGAAGCAGGTCTTTATCAGTCATATCAGCCGTGAGACTGAACTCGCGCAAGCGCTGAAGCAGCGACTTGCGAAACATTTTCTCGGCTTACTCGATATTTTTGTTTCGTCGGACAGAGAAACAATTCAGGCCGGTAGCAAATGGTTGGATGAGGTGGACAAGGCCTTGAAGAGTGCCGATTTGCAAATCGTGCTTTGCAGCCAGGAATCGGTTGGGCGTCCGTGGGTCAACTTCGAGGCCGGAGCAGTTTGGCTGCGAGGCATTCCCGTGATTCCCCTCTGCCACTCAGGCCTGAAGCCCGACGATTTGCCCGTGCCATTGGGCATGCTTGAAGGCCTCGAGTGCAGCCGACCTGAGGGGCTACAGAAGCTCTATGACGTGCTGGCAAAAACACTCCGAGTAACTGCGCCGGAGGTAGATTTTCAGAAATTAGCCATTGAACTAAAGGCACTGGAAGCGAAGTATATCCAGGCCAGACAGGCAGCGGAAATTATTGAGAATCCGCGCATTTTGTGCGCGGCCAGTGAGGAGTATGCACAGCCAAGCCTGGGCTTCAATCTTGATGTGGCGATACTTGAAAAGGCCTTCCCGGAGCGTGTGGTCGTTGAGGCGAAACTGACCCGCAAGCGGTTGCGCGAACTGCTCACTACGCAACATTTCGATATTGTGCATCTGGTGCTGGCGGTAGACCCGAATAGCGGCGATTTGATCTTTAGTCCTGTCGGCTTTACGCCCGACGAAGCTCACCCCACTACGCCAGACACCTTATCAGCGGAAGGCTTCGCCGCCCTCCTCCTGGAATCAAAGACAAGACTGGTCGTGTTGGCCACGTGCAAGGCGTTGCTCCTGGCGGTTGAGGTCGCCCATGTCGCAAACATGGCTGCCACTGACGCCACAATTTCCGGAAAGGACGCAGCAGAGTGGGAGGAATGCTTCTACGGTCTGCTGGCCCAGGGGACGCCGCTCTTCAAAGCTTTTGGCCTTACTAAATCGCAATGCCGCACTCCAATTAGAGCGATCCGAAATAAGGATGTAGCCTTTTCTCTGACCACTACATAAGAAATCAAAAGGCAAAAGGTCGGAACTTGATTTCAGAAATTCAGAAATGGCCTTCCTTCCGAATCCCACTTTTGCCTTTTGCCTTTTGATTTATTTACTTTTTGATCTTCACCACCTGCGTGCCGGACAAATAATCCGACAGGCTCAGCCGCTCAAAACTTTTGGCAATGCAGATGAAGTTAAGAGGGAAGAGCAGCAGCGAAACCGTGCCGCCGAGGGCGCGCCACGCGGCTTGTTGAAAGGTGAATGTGACGGTCGAAGGAACTGCATTGTTCGTCACGTCTGTCGAAGATTGACTGGCCAGATGCAGGTTCATAAATGCCATACCCATCGTGCGGCCTGCCAGAGCGTAGGTCACGAAGAAATACGCGGCGATCAGGACGATTCCCACGATTACTGGCGTATAGATCGTCGGTGCTTCAAACCAGCCGCCGAGGAAGAAGTAGGCGGCGAATAAGGGCAACATCGAAAAGGCAATAATCTCCGCATCAATCACGGCGGCGGCAGCACGTTTGGCGAGCGATGCGGCTTCGAGAATCGCCACGCCGCTGACACTGACTTTTTCCTCTGCCTTCGAAGCAGGCTCCGCCATGATTTCCGCTAACAAATCTTCCGGCATCTCGGCCACAGGAGGCGCTGGTTCCTCCACCGCTTCCAGCACCTGCGGCACTGCCGTAAGGTTCCGTAGGGGGACAGGCGCAATCGCTTGGGCTGCGGCCAGACGGTGCATCGGTGGGCTGGCGAGGTTGGAAACTTCCACCAACGGCTCTGGTGACAGCTCGGCGACTACGGCATAGTGCGAGTTTGGGCGCGGCGTGATGGGCTGCAAATAATTAGCGCGATGGATGCGATTCAAGGCCGAGACGACGATGGGGTTGCGATCCACTTGCGCCACCATGCGGGAGGCATCAGCCGGAGCACCACTGAAGGAACGTTGTTCACGAATTTCTTTGAGCCGCTCGTCTAATCGTTGCCGCCATTCGGGCAGCGATTCGACATTTTTTGTGGGGGGATGCGTAGGGGATGCGGGGGCCGGCAGCGGGCGCTTGGGAAAGCGAATCAGCGTCGAGTCTTTTGCCTTGGCACGCACATCATTACTGATGGGCGTCGGCGTCGGACGCGGCAGTTTGCTGTCTTGCCGAAGCGACGAGATTTGCTGGCTGCGACGTTCGCGCCAGGAATCAATTCGTTGTAAGACATGGTTGTGCCCGCAATGCGAACAATGCACGACACTCCCTGGCATTTCCTTCTCGCATTTTTCACAAATCATCATAGTGGTTAGCTGCTTCTTCGTCCGCCGTCAAGTACGAGAAAACCGGAACGGCTGACGATGGGTTGGGGTCGTAGGCTCAGGAATTTAAGGCCTTCTCTAAGTTTTCACGGATGACGTTCGCTGGCACTAAGCCAACAAGGTGTTTGACCAGCGTGCCATCTTTGCCAAAGATAAACGTTTGTGGAATCGCACCTGTTTTGCGCTGATCGAAGGCCGCCAGCATATTTTGCGGCGCGAACCCGACACGATAATTGATCTTGAAATCCTTCGACATATTCATCACTGCTTCAGGGTTTTTCTTGGACGGGTCCATCCGATTGGCTTCGTCCGGGTCTTCGATGGAGAGGCCAAAGATTTCTACGCCTTTACTTTCATACTCGGTGTTCAGGGCAATGAGGTCAGGGATAGACTTGCGGCAAGGTCCGCACCAGGTCGCCCAGAAATCAATCACGACAACCTTGCCTTGCCCCACCGTTTGCGACAGCTTGCGCATCTTCAGATCGCCGTTCTCTTCAATCATCTGCAATTCAAAGTCTTTCAGTTCTTTGATATCTGTGGGCTTTCCCCCCGGCCCTTCGGGCTGCGTCCGCGTGCTGGTGCTAAGTTGCTTTTCCTGCACAACACTACCAGCACAAGCAATGAAAAATGTAAGTGATAAAACAACAACCAACCACACTAGAGGACGCATAAGGTAAAACCTGACTTTCGACCGTGATGATGAACTTTTCGTTTGGGCGCAAGATGCATATTAACGGGTACATCGCGTTGTGACAACCGATTTAACGCAGATTTGCAATTCGGGAGAGTCCAGACTCACGAGACTTACCAGACGCTCTCAACTCACCAGACTTTCCCGCCTATGACCAGCCGCGACGTTGTTTGGTAGTTTGGATAAATTCGGGTCGGGCCGCGCCTGCGCCGAGGTTAATAATCTCGCTGCGTTGGTTCGAAATCAGGTACGAACGCACCAGGCTGCGGAGCCGTACGCTGCGTCCGGCGGTCAAATGTTCGGCTAAGGTCAGCATCCGAAACCAGGCGGACTCAAACTCATCCGCCAGCCGCGAAATCTGCGTGATGTCGTAGGGCACGGCGACTGCTTCGAGTCCCAGCCGCGCAAAGATAGCCAAATAGCGCGCCGTCGCTAAATCCGGGCAGAGCAAGCGCCGCTTGCCAATTTTGAGTTCAATGCCAAGCAGCGTGTGCAGCACCTCCACAAAGGTCGGTTTGGTTGGCGCTTTGAGTTCATATTTGCGCGTGCGCATCGGCAGGATGCGGTCACGATAAAGGATCGCAATTTGCTGTTCGCCCAGCAAGTCGTTCGACTTCGGCGGCAATGGCATCGGCCTTAACGGTTTTGGGATGCGCTTCGAGCTTCTCGGTGATGTCTATTACTTCAGCCATAGTTTCATTCATCGTTAATGCGCCACGGTGGATAAAGACGGTTCTCGCCCGCATAAAACAGGCAGATCACATTGCCATCAGGGTCGCGCAAATACGCTTCCCGCCAGAGCCATAGTTGGTCTTGCGGGTCGGAATCGAAAGTAATGCCTGTCTGTTTCAGCTTCGCGACGACATCATCCAGCTTTTCGCATTCAAAGTAAATCACGAGGCCGGGGTTTGGGGAAATACTCTCGACCTGATGAATCGAAAACGTCGCCTCGCCATCCGGGCAAACAAAGCGCGCGTACCGGGGTACGGAATCCACAATCAGTCGTAAGCCGAGTTGTTGGTAAAACGTGATGGAGCGCGCGACATCAAGGGAGGGAATTGTGATTTGATTCAGGTTCATAAGACATTGGGTGCTGAGGCGCAAACTGCTAGTTTGCGTCACTGTTGAGCACCCCCACTACTAAAAAAACACCGCATCGTTCCGCTTGTGAGCGATATGAGCGACAGTTCTTGCGCTCATGACAGGCAAGACGCCTGCGCCCCGTAGCGGGTGAATTTCGTCGTGATCGAATTTCGTGTTTGGGGGAATCGGTATTAGGCTTTGACAATGAATACAGCAGACTTTCCCGTTTGCTGCTGACTCCGGTCTCTATTCTGGCTCAAGGTGCATCGCAAACGGGAAAGTTTGCTGAACATTTTATTTCTGTATGGCGATTTGCTGTGCGGCAGGCGTTTTCTGCTGCAAAATCCGCAGCGCGCCGTTCGGGAACAACCCGAAATACAACGTGCCGATGATCGTCAATGCCAGCGCAATTTGCGACATCGGAGTCAGGCGCGGTTTAATGAAGCCTTCGGCGGGCGCGCGGAAGAACATTGTGACGATGGGATACAAATAGTAATAGACCGAGATGATACTGTTGACGATGGCAACGATCACCAGCCAGCGCAAATTCGGGGAGCCAACCCAGGCGGATTTGAAGACATAAAACTTGCCCATAAACCCTGCCATCGGCGGAATACCTGCCATACTCAGCATAAAGATCGCCAGCGGGAAACTGAGGTTCGGGACTTCAAAGCCGATGCCGGCATAATCACTGATTTCGGTTTTGGCATCGCCCTCGCGCGCGAGTATTTGCACGATGGCGAACGCGCCCAAACTCATCAGCGCATAGGTCAGCAGATAAAATCCGACCGGCGCGTATTCCGTGGTCAGAAAGCCGATTAGCGTGTAGCCTCCATGCGCAATGGACGAATACGCGAGCATGCGTTTCATGTTGCGCTGTGTGAGGGCGACGACATTGCCGAATGTCATACCAATCGCGGCCATAATCGCCAGCGAGTTGATCCAGTTGTCGTGGATTTGCGCTCCGACCAGCGGTGCCGTCGGCGTGCCAAAGCCTTCGGCAAAAACGCGCAGGAACGCAGCGAATACTGCCACCTTTGGCCCCGTAGCTAAAATCGCGGTGACCAGGGTTGGCGCGCCTTCGTACACGTCCGGCGTCCACAAATGGAACGGCGCGGTGGCAATCTTGAAGCCGAAGCCGACCAGCATCATTGCCGCGCCCACCAGCAGCATTTGCGGATATAGGACTTTGCCAGCGATCAAAACCTGGCGTATCTCTTCGATGTTCGTGGTGCCGGTTGCGCCGTAGGTCAAGGCCATCCCGTAGAGCAAAAACGCGGCAGAGAATGAGCCGAGCAGAAAGTATTTCAGCGAAGATTCATTTGCGCGCAAATCAGTGCGGCGATACCCTGCCAGCACATACGTGGCAATAGACGACGTTTCCAAACCCAAAAAGACCATGACCAAATCGCCTGCCGAAGCCATCATCAACATGCCTGTGGTCGCAAACATCATCAGCGCGTAAAACTCACCTGACGGCAACGCTTCGTCATCCAGGAATTGTGAGGCCAATAGCGTTGTGATGATGCCGCAGACAACGATGACGAGCGCAAAGTAGAGCCGCAAGTGATCGTTCACAATCATCCCGGAGAAGGACGTGGAATAGGAATTCGGCCACAACGAGATGATCGCTCCCAGCGTCAGCAGCAGGCTGAAAATGCTGAATAACGGGGCCGAGCGGCGCGCGCCTTTTTTCGAGAATGCGTCAATCAGCATGAGGATGACGCCCGCAATGGCGGTGATGATTTCGGGCAGAATCGAAACGTAATCAAGATTGAGATTGCTAAGTTGCATGAGTTTTTTAATGTACAGCAAACTTTCCCGTTTGCTGAGGACACTCGGAACGATTCTTTACCAAGGCAGCCGCAAACTTTCCCGTTTGCTGTCTCTCTTCAACTATTTCGCGGCGCGTGATGCCTGACTTTCGACAATCGCGCGCACATTATCTACCGAGTTGAAGCTGGCCTTCAAAAACAACATCGGCGTCACGCCCATCAGGATGGCCATCGCCACGGGCGGCATCAGCGAGAATCGTTCGCGGATGGACAGGTGATCCAGTTCTTCGTTTTCGTGTTTGGTAATCCGACCAAAGAGGACGCGCTGAATCATCCAGAGCAAGTACACGGCAGACAACACCACGCCGATGCCGCCAACCACCGCGAATACTTTGGCATAGGGAACAGTCGAGGAGAAGGTGCCAAGCAGAATGAGGAATTCGCCGACGAAACCATTCAGTAATGGCAGTCCCAAACTCGACATGGCCGTAATCAGAAACATCGTCGAATAACGCGGCATGCGTTGTGCGACGCCGCCGAATTCGTCAATTTCGCGTGTGTGACGGCGGTCATACAAAATGCCGACGCACAGGAACAAGGCTCCGGTCGAAATGCCATGGTTGAGCATCTGATACAATGCGCCCTGCATAGACTGACTGGTAAACGCAAAGATGCCCAACACGATAAAGCCCAGATGGCTGACGGAAGAATAGGCCACCAGCTTTTTCATGTCGGGCTGTACCATGGCTACCAGTGCGCCGTACAGAATGCCGATGACGGCAAGCAGCATCACCCACGGCGCGGCTTGATATGAAACTTCGGGGAAGAGCGGCAAATTGAAACGCATTAAGCCATACGTTCCCATCTTCAGCAGAACGGCTGCCAGCAAGACAGACGCGCCCGTCGGCGCTTCCGTGTGAGCATCGGGCAGCCAGGTGTGAAACGGCCACAGCGGAACTTTGATGAAGAAGGCTAAGGCAAATGCCAACCACATCCACCATTGGAAATTGCGCGCGATAACCAATTTGCCCGTGGTAATGTTGTTGGTGATTTCGATCAGGTCAAATGTGGTAACCCCCGTCGCTTGGGTGTTCAGGTAGTACAAGGCAATGATGGCCACCAGCATCAACAAGCTGCCGACGACCGTGTAGACGACAAACTTGATAGCGGCATAAATCCGGTTTTCACCGCCATAAATGCCGATCAGGAAATACATCGGGATCAACACGATTTCCCAGAACAGGTAAAACAGAAACAGGTCGAGCGAAACAAAGACGCCGATCATGCCGGTTTCCAGAATGAGGATGAAAATCATCAATTCGTGAACGCGTTTGGCAAACGTCCAGCTTGCCATTACCGCACCTGGCACCATAAAGGTTGTGAGGAGCACGAGCCATAAGCTTATGCCATCCACGCCGATGTGGTAATGCACGCCGAGTTCCTGAATCCAGGTCAGTTTTGTCACCAGTTGGGCTTCACTCTTACCCGTATCAAATCCCAGCAATAAGCCGAGAGAAAGGACGAACGTAATCATCGAAACGATGAACGCAATCCAGCGATAATGCGGGCGAATCTCTTCACGGGACTTGCCGCGTCGCAATTGGATGATGCTGTAGAGCATAATCACAATCGCGCCGAGCGTGGGGAAGAATGTGGTGATAGTGACAATTGATGAATTCATCGGCGAATAGTCCTTTGTCATTGGTCATTCGTCATTGGTCATTAACCATTAGTCTTTTGTGCTCAGGGTTAGCCTGGGAAGGCGAGAACCAATGACCAATGACAAGTGACGAAGTACCAGTTTATTTGGTGCTTTGTTGCAGTACGATTGCGCGTACTTGATTGATAGTCCGATCTGTCGCGCTCAAAAATACCATTGGGGTGACGCCTAAGATGATGGCCAGCGCGACCATCGGAATCAGGGCGACTCGTTCGCGGCGCGTCAAATCTTCAAGTTCTTTGTTCTCTTCCTTGGTGACAGCGCCGAAAAGGACGCGCTGCATCTTCCAAAGAATGTAAATCGCCGCCAACACGACGCCTGCCGCGCCGATGATGGCAAAGACTTTGGCGTAGGGCACCGACGAAGAGAAGGTGCCGACCAAAATCAAAATCTCGCCGATGAACCCATTCAGCAGCGGAAGCCCCAGACTGCTGAACGCGATGATCATAAAGGCGGTCGAGTAGCCCGGCATTTGCGAGGCCATGCCGCCGAATTCGTCAATCTCGCGCGTTTGCCGTCGTTGCGTGATCAAACCGACGCAGACAAATAACGCGCCTGTTGAAATGCCGTGATTGATCATCTGAAACAGCGCGCCTTGCATGGATTGACTCGTGAAGGCAAAAATCCCTAAGATCACATAGCCCAAGTGGCTCAGCGAAGAGTACGCGACCAGCCGCTTCAAATCGTTTTGCACGATAGCGACGAGTGCGCCGTAAATCAGCCCAATCACGGCCAGTGCCATCACCCAGGGCGCGAGCTTTCGGGAGAGGTCGGGGAAGAGCGGCAGATTGAAGCGCATCAAGCCGTACGCGCCCATCTTTGCCATCACGCCGGCCAGCATAATGGAACCGGACGTTGGCGCTTGCACATAAGTTTCCGGCATCCAACCGTGCAACGGCCAGATCGGAATTTTGACGAAGAAACCTAGTGCAAACGCGAGCCAAAACCAGATCGCCCAATTCGCCGGAATCAATTCTATGCCTGCGGCACGACTGGTTTGCAGACGTTGGGTGATTTCGAGCAGATCAAAGGTATCCGCGCCCGCGTAATAATACACACCGATGACGGCAACGAGCATAAACAGGCTGCCGACCACGGTGAAGATCAGAAACTTGATCGTAGCCGGAACTCTTCGTTCCCGTTCTGCGCCCCAGACGCCAATCAGAAAGCCCATCGGGATGATAGACATTTCCCAGAACAGATAAAACAGCAGCATGTCGAGCGAGACGAACACACCGATAATGCCAGTTTCCAGAAAGAATAACGTGGTGAAATACGCGCGCACATTATTATTTACTTTCCACGTGACGAGGATGGAGATGGGGAGCAAAAACGTCGTCAGTACGACCAGCCACAAACTAATGCCGTCTACGCCGAGATGAAAATGTGCTCCCAGTCCTTCAATCCAGGGAATATTGAGTTGCAACTGCGGCTCAGCTTTGGCGGGATCGAATTTGAATAACAGGAGCAGTGACAGTAAAAATTCCAGGCCCGCCACGCCCAGCGCGATCCAGCGATAATGTTCGCGGATTTTTTCTAAAGGAAAACGCGAGAGCCACATCGCGCTGTGCCCCCACAACGCTGCGGCACCCACCAGCGGCAAAAAAAGAAGAATTGAGATGAGATACAACTCCATTGAATTCGTTTGTTCCTATCTAAATGTGAAGTACAAAATCAGCACAATTGCGCCTCCCAGCATGATGGCCGCATAGCTGCGGGCAAAGCCGGTCTGTAAAAATCGCATTGCACTGCCAGTTTCGCCGAAAAGATGCGCGATGCCATTGATCGCGCCGTCAATGATTTTGACATCCAAAATGCGCCAGAGAAAATTGCGCGAAGTGCCCAGAATCGGGTTCACAATCGCGGCATCGTACATCTCGTCCACGTAGTATTTGTTTTCCAGCAAGCGCGGCATACGCCGGAGCGGATTCGCCGTAAACATCGTCCAGCCTAGCAAGATGCCCAGGAAAGCCACGACGACAGAGATGATTGTAAAGATTCGCTCGGTGGTGAAATCGTGATGTACCGTTTCTGCTGCGGCGTGTGAGGCTGTCGCGGCAACCGTGCCGTGCGCGGCATCAAGCACCGGAACCGCTTTCGCCAGTACGGGCGCGAGGAAATGCTCAATCTGATTCGAGCCACCCCACGCGGCTGACACGCCGACATAGCCGCCGACAATCGAAAGCACCGCGAGGATGACAAGCGGCACCCACATGACCGGCGGCGATTCGTGCGGGTGGATGCCATGCTCACCGTCTGCGGCGTGAAGGTGATGGCCATCATCGTGTGCCACCTTAAACCGCTCTTTGCCCCAGAAGGTAAGCACCATCAAGCGCGTCATATACACCGCCGTCAGCAAGGCAGTGGCGAGCGCCAGGAACCATAAGGTTTTGGTGAGTCCCGCCGGGAGCGACGTTGACGCCCAGACCTGCCACAGAATTTCATCTTTGCTGAAAAAGCCGGAAAGCAGCGGAAAGCCGCTGATGGCCAGCCATCCCACGAACATCGTTTTGAACGTCCAGGGCATGTATTTTCGCAATCCGCCCATTCTGCGGATGTCCTGTTCTTCATGCATGCCGTGAATGACCGAACCTGCGCCCAGGAATAACAAGGCTTTGAAGAACGCGTGCGTCATCACGTGGAAGATGCCTGCCGTGAAGGCCCCCACGCCGCAAGCCAAAAACATATAACCGAGTTGCGAAACGGTCGAATAAGCCAGTACTTTCTTAATGTCGTTTTGTGCAATGCCTATTGTCGCCGCAAACATTGCCGTGAAAGCACCCACGACAGCGACAATCAGCATGGCAGTTTGCGAACGCGTAAAGACCGCGCTGCAACGAGCTGTCAGATATACACCAGCCGTGACCATCGTCGCCGCGTGGATCAAGGCCGAAACCGGTGTAGGCCCCGCCATCGCGTCCGGCAACCAAACGAAGAGCGGAACTTGGGCGCTCTTACCGCAAGCGCCGACGAAGAGCAGCAGCGCAATGGCGGTCATCAGGCCAAAAGCACCGACCGCTTCAACGGGCTTTTCCGCCGCTTGCGTAAGCAGACTGGGAATAATCTTGCCGCCAATTTCTTTATCCACAAAACTGACGGTTGTGAATGCCGTAAACGCGACCATCACGCCAATCGAATAGCCGAAGTCGCCAATGCGATTCACGATGAAGGCTTTCTTCGCTGCGTCGCCCGCCTCTTTTCGTTCGATGTAATAGCCAATCAGTAAATACGAGCACAGCCCCACACCTTCCCAGCCGACGAAGAGCAACAACAAATTGTCGCCCAGCACCAACGTCAGCATCATGAACATAAACAGGTTCAGATAGGCGAAGAAGCGATAGAAACCTTCGTCGCCGTGCATATACCCAGTCGCGTAAATATGAATCAGCAATCCCACGCCGGTGATAAAGAGCAAAAAGATGCCGGACAAAGGGTCAAGCAGATAGGCAAAGTCCGCGCGAAACGTCCCGACTTCAATCCACGTGAAAAAGAAGTCCTTGATTTGGCGCTGGCCTTCGGGCAAGGGAAGTAGTTTGGTGAAAAACGCTATGAAGGCCAGCAAAGTCGAAACCCCGACGGAGCCGCAAGCGACAATGCTGACAAATTTTTCGCCGAGCCTTTTACCAAGAAATCCGCAGAGTAGGGCACCAATCAGAGGCGCGAAGGTGATCCATTTAAGCATAAATGATAGGGATTAGGGATTAGGGATTGGGGATTGGGGGAAGCTGGAATCCAGCCCCTACCCGCCCAGCCCCAAATTCATAACTTCAGCAAACTTTCTTCATCTACGTTGAGCGTTTCACGATTACGGAACACGGAGATGATAATGGCTAAGCCCACGGCGGCCTCGGCTGCCGCGACGGCCATTACGATGAAAACGAAAAGCTGTCCCGTATTTTGATGGAGAAAGCGCGAAAACGCTACAAGCGTGAGATTCACCGAGTTCAGCATTAACTCAATGCACATGAAAATCGAAATGACGTTGCGTTGCACTAAGACGCCTGCGACGCCAATCGTAAATAAAACTGCACTCAGCGCGAGATACCAGGAAAGTGGAACCATATTCTTAAGTGTGTAAGGCAAACGGCTCGTCTGCTACGCCGCAAGCTCATGCTTTTTTTCTTCCAATTCGGCGACGGGGGCCGCAGGCACCAGTTTGGGTTTACTCGTTTCTTCAAGGATTTTGCCCAGCGTCTCGACCTCTTGCGCCGTACGTTTGCGCGCCAGAATCAAAGACCCCACCATTGCCATCAGGATCAAGATAGACGTCGCTTCAAACGGGAAGAGATAAGATGAGAACATCGCTTCGCCAATGGCTTCGACCGTGCCAAAGGCCGGTTCATTGGCTGTCACAACAATGGGCGGAATCGGGGTTGTCACTGTGCGCGCAACAAAAAAGACTTCGCCCAATAGGGCAATAAATAACAGTGGCGCGACGATTTGCAGATACTTGACGCGATCCTGGCGTGCCTCTTCCATGCGTACGTTGAGCAGCATGATGACGAATACAAACAGCACCATCACGGCTCCGGCATAGACGATGACCTGCATCGTGGCGACGAACTGCGCCTCCAACATCAGAAACGTCCCGGCCAAGGCGCACATCGTGATGATGAGCGCCACCGCGCTGTAAATCGGATTGCGTTGCAGGATGACATTGAACGCGGCAAAGACTGCAACTGCCGCGACGAACAGGAAAATGAGTTGTTGAATCGGAAGCTCAAACATAGGGCAATCAATAAGCAGGCATCAATAGGCGAACAGGGCAATCGTCGCCGAAATGAAAATATTCAGCAAAGCCGCAGGCAAAAGAAATTTCCACCCGAAGTTCATCAATTGGTCAAAGCGCAAGCGCGGGAGCGTGCCGCGCAGCCAAATGTACAGGAACATAAAGAAAAAGACTTTGAGCAAGAAGTACACGGGCGCGAGCAGCGGAAAGTCGCTCACAAACGGCCCGCTCCAGCCGCCCAGGAACAGCGCCGTTGCCAATACGGAAACGGTCAGCATATTGACGTACTCCGCCATAAACAGCATCGCAAACTTCAGCGAACTGCTGTACTCGGTGTGGAAGCCACCGACCAATTCGGTTTCAGCTTCGGGCAAGTCAAAGGGGATGCGATTCGTTTCGGCAATCGCGCTAATCAGGTAAATCATGAATCCGAGTGGCTGGAAAACTATGACGAACCATTTCGGAATAAAGCCCCAATAGAAGCCCTGCTGCATCTCGACAATTTTGACTAAGTCTACTGTGCCAGCTTGAATCAGTACCCCGACCAGCGCCAGGGAAAGGCTCAATTCATAGCTTACCATCTGCGCCGAAGAGCGTAAGCCCCCGATCAAACTGAACTTGGAATTCGACGCCCAACCGGCCATTACAATTGCGTAGACGCCCAGGCTGGTCACGGCCAGCACATACAATAAGCTCACGTTAAAGCTGGTCACGTGCAGATCCATCGTGCCCAGATTGAGTTGAATTCCCGTCAGCGAAGCAAAGAACGAATTGATGGAGGCGGCGAAGGGAATCGGCACATTCTTCGGTCCCAGCGGATAAACAATCGTGGCCATAAACGCCGGAACGACGGCGACGACAGGCGCGAAAACATAAAGCCACTTGTTGGCTGCCAGCGGAATCACATCCTCTTTAAAAGCAAACTTGATCCCGTCGGCCAGTGATTGCAGCAACCCAAACGGGCCGGTGCGGTTGGGGCCTAGGCGCATTTGCATAAATGCCAGCGCGCGCCGCTCCACCCAGTTCATCGAAATCGGCGACAATAGGCCGATTACAAAGACAATCACAATTTTGAGCAGTATCCCGACAAAATATTGAATGGATTCTTGGTCAATGGGCATAGTTTACGAATTGATTTGCTGCTTGAGTTACTGCCTGGAAACTAATAATCGCGTTTTTAGTTAGGCCGGAAACATCACGACTTTCGCTTTCTCTTCTTTTCCGTTGGTCGGATGCAGCGGCAACGTGTTCGAATAACGTGTTATCAACGGGTAGCGCTTATGCAAACGAGAACCCGCTTTATCGCGCAACTCGCCCAAATTGACAATGGCGTGGCGATTTACGCGGGCGATTTCTGCGTTCAAGCGATCCATTACCTCTTGGCGATTGATCTGCGTAACATCAATAGGTGCGCCCTCAATCGGAGATGCGCCTTCGTTAGCCAGGCGATTGTGCGTGAGTTCACCATAGCCGGGTACGGCGTCGGCAATTGCCCTGAAAACATTCTTGACCGCACCTTGATAGCCGAAATCCTGCCCCATCATTTTGGCAAGGGAAGCCGTAATCATCCAATCAGGACGCGCTTGTCCAACAGGCGGAATCGCACGGCGTACAAGTTGCGCTTGCGAACCATTGTTGGTTTGTGTGCCTTGCGATTCGGCAAAGCTGGTGGTTGGCAAAACAACATGCGCCTGTCGCGCCGTTTCCGTCATGAACATGTCCTGTACGACCAGGAAATCGAGTTTGCCAAGCAGATGGCGCAGGCCTTTTTGCTCTTCGGCTTTTCCCATCACATCTTCACCCGCGATATATAACGCTTTGATCGCATTGCCCGCGCCCACCAACATTGCCTGCGCGATCATGCCGCCGTTTTGCAGCGCATCCATGCCCATTTGATATGCGCCCAGCGAATTCGCATAACGAACCAGCGGGAGGAAGGAAAACTTGGTCAAGCTGCGCACCGGCTCATCGCCAACTTCCAGCGTCGGTTGCGGCGTAATATTTGAATAGGGGTTTTCGTTGATGGCCGGTTTGGCGGTGGATTGTGTGGATTGCGCCAAGCGTTGTTGCGCGTCAAGGTACGCTTTGCGCGCGGCAGCAGCGGCTTCCGGGCTGGGCGTAGCCAGTGTTGCTTCGAGTAAGGGCAAGGCTTCGAGCGCCGCGCCGCGCAACTCATCTCCGAATACAACAACTACTTTTTCACTTTCCAGGACGATCTGGCGAATGGCTTTGAGATTTTCTGCCAGCGTTCCCATCACATCGGCTGCTTCGTTCGCCAGATTTTCATCAAGCAAGGCTGCGATGAGCGCATTTTCGCTGCCGGGACGCACCCGCACGGCGATTTCGGCCTGGCGTTCGAGACGACTAGGAACGGAATTGACCATCAGCAGGCGCGCGGATTTGCGTCGCACTGCCCAACGCACGGAAAACGCAGTGAGCGGATTTTCCTCGTTCGGGTCAGTGCCGATGAGCAGGATTGTGTCGGCGCTTTGAATATGCTTTTGCGTCGCAATCGTCGGCGAGCCATATTTGAAGAAGGACGCCAGATCAATTTCGTCATCGTCGTGATAGAAGTCGGCATTCTTCGTTTCTAACACGTCGCTCGCAAACTTCCGCAGCGTGAATTGATCTTCATTCAGCAATCGTGCGGCGCTAATTACGCCGATAGCATCGCCACCGTGCTGAGCCTTAATATCGCCAAGCTTGAGCGCAATGTAATTCAGCGCATCGTCCCACGTCGTCGGGATCAACTGCTCGCCGCGTCGAATCATCGGGCGATCAATGCGGTCGGGATGATGAACTACATCCGTCGTGTAACGACCCAGCGCACATAAAAAGTCAGGATTGATGCCGCCTGCCGTGCGTCCGCGTCCATCACGGGCAACCGCACGAATCAGGTTTTCGCTGCGTGAACCGGCCAACATTGAGCAGCCATCTGAACAGAAATTGCACACGGTTGGCGTCTGTTTTAAATCCCACGGACGCGCGATGTATTTGTACGGCACGTGCAGCAACGTTCCGGTCGGACAAACATCTACACAATTGCCGCAATCGGAGCATTCAACCCAACCGCCATACGAACCGATGAAGGTATGCGAGCCGCGATTGAATCGTCGTGATGGCAAATTCATCCATCCATTCTTCGCACACGCGGGTGCAGCGTTTGCACACGACGCAGCGTTGCGGATCGTTGTAAATAAAGGGCGAGATTTGTCGTTCGAGTTCAACCTCTTTATCTTTGTACTGCGAACGAATGGCGTCTTCGCCAAAGCCGAAGGTTTGATCTTGCAATTCGCATTCGCCCGCGCGGTCGCAAACCGGGCAATCTACCGGATGATTGGCCAGCAGAAACTCAATCATCGAAGCGCGCACGGTTTCGATTTCTTCAGAATCCGTTGTTACGACCATCCCGTCGCTGACCGGCATCGTGCAGGCAGTTTGCAGTTTCGGGATTTTGGGGTTATCTACGCGCACGACACACAGAGGCGACACGAAGCCTGCGCAGTAAGCCCGCGATAGTGACAGAAGCGCGGCAAGTAAATGCCCGCCATCTCGGCAGCTTCAATGAGAAGTTCGCCTTTCGGGGCTTCAAACTCTTGTCCGTTGAGAGTGATTTTGACGAGTTCCATAATTTCGCTTTGACTTGTTGTCAATTTTCAATCTTTACGCACTTCCCGAAAATCGAATTAGCTGTGATCCAACCGTTAATGCGACCACGATTGTTACCGATTTGAAATCTTGGTCCCTGAATAGCTTTCACCAAGTGGAGATATTCGCGGCCATTCACTTTGCACAAAACAATATCCCCTACCTTGATTTCTTCAGAGGCGACAGGCTCGACGGTACAAAGTTGACCCGAGTCAATCTTGCCGGACATAGAGTTGCCGCGAGGCCGAAAAGA
The DNA here is from genome assembly GCA_963794955.1 of uncultured Acidobacteriota bacterium. Lineage (GTDB taxonomy): Bacteria > Acidobacteriota > Blastocatellia > RBC074 > RBC074 > JAFDVL01. The sequence goes on along the minus strand of CAWCGF010000002.1, from coordinate 248,529 downwards.
AACCGTCTCTCCATTTTTCAATTTAGCGATGTATTGAATCGCCCAACCCATGTGAATTTAGTCCGCAGCCGTTAGTTGCACGAAGTTATGCTTGATCCGCTTTTCAAAATCCGGCCTGAACTTTTTGATAAACGCTTGCACTGGCATTGCCGCCGCATCGCCAAGCGCACAGAAGCTCTTGCCTAAAATTTTGCCGGCCAAATCGTCGAGCAATTCGATGTCGCCGGGTTTGCCTTCGTATTTCTTCATCCGCTCGCAAACTTTGTATAACCAGCGCGTCCCTTCGCGGCACGGCGTACACCAACCGCAGGATTCGTGTTTGTAAAAGTGAGTCGTGTTCATTGCCATTTCGAACATGTCTACGGTGTCGTCCAACACGATCACGCCGCCGGAGCCAAGCATCGAACCGAGCGCGGCGATGGACTCATAATCCATCGTCGCCTTTTCTACTTCTTCGGCGGTGAAGACGGGCATACTCGAACCACCAGGAATGACACCTTTGAGCGTGTGTCCAGTGCGGACGCCGCCGCACTCATTGTTGATGAGGTCGCGCATCGGATAGCCCATCGGGACTTCGTAATTGCCGGGTTTGTTGACGTGGCCGCTGACGGTGAAGAGCTTCGTGCCGCCGCTTTTTTCTGTGCCGAGAGCTTTGTATGCTTCTCCGCCATTGAGAATGATCCAGGGCACAGCCATCAATGTCTCGACGTTATTGACGACGGTTGGGCCACCGTACAAACCAACGACAGCAGGGAAGGGCGGTTTCAAGCGGGGATGACCGCGTTTGCCTTCGAGCGATTCGAGCAGCGCCGTTTCTTCGCCGCAGATGTATGCGCCTGCGCCCGGATGCACATAAATATTGCACTCGAAATCTGTCCCTAAAATATTTTTGCCCAGATAGCCGCGTTCCTTGGCCTGCGCAATCGCTTTTTCCAGGATGTCAATGATGTACCAGTATTCGCCGCGAATGTAGATGTAATTGTTCGGCGCGCCATTCAACGCATACGCGGCAATGGCCATGCCTTCAAGCAGCATATGCGGGTCCCAGCGCATCAAGTCGCGGTCTTTGCCCGTGCCGGGTTCAGATTCGTCGGCGTTGCATACCACATATTTCGGGCGCGCGGATTGTTTCGGGACAAAGCTCCACTTCATCCCGGTTGGAAATCCCGCACCGCCACGTCCTCGCAACGCCGATTTTTTGACCTCTTCGATAACTTGATCAGGCGTGAATTCTTTCAGGACTTTGGCGAGAGCTTGATAGCCGCCTGTTTTGATGTACACATCAATGTCACAAGCTTCGCCTTTGGAATCGAACCTTGATGTTAGGACTTTCGTCATATTTGCAATCGGTTACTGGAGTTGTGCAATGATCTCGTCAGTGCGCTCAGGAGTAATTTGTTCGTGATAATCAAAATTGACTTGCAACACTGGCGCAAGGTCGCAATAACCCAGGCATTCGACTTCCTGCAACGTAAATTTGCCGTCGGGGGTGGTTTCGTTGACCCTGATGCCTAACTTACCAGTGATATGTTCGCTGATCTTTTCGCAGCCTGCCAGATTGCAAGAGATAGTGCGACACACTTGCAGTTTGTATTGCCCAATTGGCTTGCGCGAGTACATCGAATAAAACGTCACGACTTCTTCGACTTCGTTGACGCGCATATCCAAACGCCGCGCGAGGTACTGCACGTCATCATCTGTCACATAGCCGTGTTCGATTTGCGCGATATGCAAGGCCGGCAGAATTGCCGAGCGTTTGACGGGATAGTGAGAAATGTATTCGTCAATTTTCTTTTCGTTTTCAGGGCTGTACATAGATTCAGGATTCAGGATTTGGGATTTAGGAACTAGGATTGAGGAGTCTGTTCCTAAATCCCAAATCCTAGCCCCTAATTCCTAACGATCAATATCTCCCAGCACAATATCAATGCTGCCAATGATGCCGATGAGATCGGCTAGTAATTGGCCTTCCGCCATTTTGGGCAGCACCTGCAAGTTCATGAAAGAAGGCGTTTTGACACGCACGCGCCAGGGTTTTTCTTTACCATCACTGACCAGATAATAGCCTAATTCGCCGCGCGCGGATTCAATAGGGAAGTACACTTCGCCAATCGGCACAGTGAATCCCTCGGACGCGATCAGGAAGTGATGAATCATTACATCAATGTGTTTTTTCATCAAATCGCGTTCCGGTAATTTGAGCTTAGGATGATCAGATTGGATAGGGCCAGCAGGCAACCGATCAATCGTTTGTTGGACGATTTTCAGGCTTTCTTCCATTTCGCGCATTCGAACCAAATAACGTGCCCAGATGTCCCCGTCGCGCGCGAGCGGTACTTCGAAGTCATACGTTTCATAGCCAGTGTACGGCTCAGTTTTGCGCACGTCCCAACTGACGCCAGAAGCGCGGAGCGATGGGCCGCTTAAGCCCCAATTGATCGCCTCTTCGGCACCGATGATGCCAATACCCTTGGTGCGTGATTGGAATATCTTGTTTCCTGAAACTAACTTATTTGCCATCTTGAGGAAGTCAGGAAACCCCGCCATGAATTCTTTGAGCAAGGGCAAGAAAGTATCGGGAAGGTCAGCCATTAAACCGCCGATGCGAAAGTAGCTTTGATGGAACCTTGCACCGGAAACGCATTCAAATAAATCCAGAATCTTTTCGCGTTGATCAAAGGCGTAAAAGAATGGCGACATCGCGCCAATGTCCATCACATGTGTTCCCCACCATACTAAGTGCGAGCAAATGCGGTTCAATTCTGTGAGCATCACGCGCAAAACTTGCGTGCGGGGAGTGGCTTCAACGCCGAGCAACTTTTCAGCAGCTAACACATAACCGAGATCGTTGCCCATTGAATTCAGATAGTCCATGCGGCAGGTGATCGTGACGACTTGCTGCCACTTTTGGTTTTCCATCGTTTTCTCCATCCCGGTGTGGAGATAGCCGATGTCTGGTCTGGCTGCTACGACGACTTCGCCGTCCAACTCGACTTCAACGCGCAGCACGCCGTGGGTTGACGGGTGTTGTGGCCCTAATGAAATCGTCATCCGCTGATCGCCTAGTGGATCACGTTTGCCGAGAGTTGTTACGGAGGCAGTCGGAACTACGATTTCTTTGGTGCTTGCCATAAATCTTAATACCCTTTGACCGGAAAATCTTTGCGCAGCGGATGACCTTCGTAATCGGCAGGCATCAGGATGCGGCGCAAATCGGGATGATCCACAAAGTCCACGCCGAACATGTCGTAGATTTCGCGCTCCAGCCACCCGCCAGCTTTCCAAACTTCACTGACGGTTGGTAGCCAGGCGTCATCCTCTTCCAGAAAGACCTTGAGGCGCAGGCGATGATTGTGTGGCAGTGAATAAAGATGGTAGGCCACCGAAAACCGCGGTTCCGCGAATTCGCCTAAATCCAGTCCCGCTACATCACTCAGGTAATTAAATTTCAAGCCCGGTTCATCGCGCAGAAATTCCATTAACTCGACTAAGCGATCACGGCGGACAACGACAGTGACTTCTCCCAAAGCTTCGATAACCTCTTCAATGGCATCACTAAAACGCGCACTTAAAGCGGAGGCGTTCACATACCGCGAAGTTTGATTTGGCCCACGTACTGCCAGAGCATGCCCGGATTCATTAGTTTGATTGGTTAGTTCAGCCATTGGAATTAAAACACACTCGGTGTATCTGGACGCTCATTCAAAACCGAATCGCGCTCGATTTTTTCCTGCAATTTCATAACCGCATAAATTAAGCCTTCGGGACGCGGTGGACAGCCGGGTATGAACACATCTACGGGCACGATTTTATCCACGCCTTGCACGATGGCATAATTATTGAATACACCGCCTGCCGAAGCGCAAGCGCCCATTGAGATGACCCATTTCGGTTCTGACATCTGATCGTAAATGCGGCGTAGCACGGGAGCCATCTTGATCGAAACACGACCCGCGACGATCATGACATCGGCTTGGCGTGGGCTGGCGCGAAACACTTCAGCGCCAAAACGTGCCAGGTCATTGCGTGCATCGGTCACAGCCATCATTTCGATGGCGCAGCAGGCCAAGCCGAAGGTTGCAGGCCACAAACTGGACTTGCGTGCCCAATTGATGAGCCAATCCAGTTTGGTTGTTAGCACATCCGGCATGACTTCGCCGAGCGTTGTTTCTAAGCCTTTCATATAACAGTCCTAACCGCGATTCCATTCAAAGACGCCCTTTTTCCAAACATAGATATATCCTATCAGTAATACGACCAAAAACACCATCATCTCGGCATACACAAAGGGGCGTGAAAGTTTTTCCGAAAGCGAGCGGAAGATCACTGCCCACGGCAACAAAAACACCGCTTCAATGTCGAAGAGAATGAACATCATCGCCACCAAATAAAAGCGCACGGAAAAGCGTTGGTGAGCGGAGCCGACGGGATCAATGCCGCATTCATACGGCATCAGTTTTGCGCGTGTGTTGCGATGTCGTCCGAATAAGTGAGCCAATACCAAATTTGTGACAGCAAAACCAAGAACGAATAGGAAAACAACGAGGATCGGTAGGTATTCTTTCATCTTTAATCTATGCCTCAATCTGAGGAGACTACCACAACGTTACGTCATAAAATTCACTTCGGAAAAGTACAGCGAGTAAGCTTGAGAAGAATAGTACAATCCCCGTATCCATGCAAATCATCAGATAGCAGTATGATGCATCGGGCGGGAAATTTTGCTGGAAAGAAGATTAAAAGAGCCTATTGAGGTCACTCAATAGGCTCTTTCTGGAAACAAGCTTGGAGGGCAAAGAATCTATTAGTCGAGGTCCAATTCGGGCGGTTGAGCAATGCCTTCGCCCGGCACTAAATCTCCTGTCCGGCGGCGCGGGAACGGATCCGAGGCACGACGACGAGGGGCTGATGTTTCGCCCCGCCGATCAGGAGAACCAGGAATGGGTTGTCCTAGTGCTTCGGCGAGAATGCGAATAAGTTCTTGGGACAAGGTGCGGTGTTGGAGTTGCGAGCGACGTTTGAGCGCCTCCTTCATCTCCGGGGGCACATAGGCTCCGATTAAAACGCCTTTTCTTTTCATGAGTGGGCGATCCTTTCCGTAGTAGTAAAGTAGTAGTTGTTCTATTCAATCAAAGGTTTCGTTGAGCCAAAATGACAATAACGAACCTATAAATTATCGATATGTGTTAAACCGAATTGCATTCTATCATAAGTGTTAAAAAAGCCAAGTCCTTTCACTCCATTATTTTGAACAGCAGCAGAAAGGGCAAAGAGGGGTTTATGCGCTATGGAGTTGTTTGCTTACCACTCGCGCTGGAGAAAAACTTGACAGTGTTCCATCTGCGATGTTAGCTTTTGCTTGAAGTGTTTGTGATTGCTGATGATGAGGTAGGCGCAAACGCCGTCATACTAAGCCTTGATTTAACCCTTACAACGATATGATGGTCAATACGGAAATGCCAGATAAACGAGGTCGTGAGCTTTTGACGCTCATTATCAAAGCACATCTGGCTTCCGGGGAGCCGATTGGCTCGCGGACTATCTCGAAGTTATCCAGCGAAGGGTTATCACCCGCGACGACCCGTAATGTGATGGCTGATTTGGAGGAAGCGGGTTATTTAGAACAACCCCATACTTCTGCGGGACGGGTTCCAACAGATCAAGGCTATCGCTTTTATTTGGATAATATTTTTGAGCAGACGCGTATCTCGCAGGATGATGAGGATATGATCCAACGCGAAATGCTAAATGATAACTTGCCGAGCGCAGACCAGATTATGTCGCGCGCCTCCCATTTGCTTTCCGCTCTTTCGCAGAGTGTCGGTATCGTAATTTCACCGAACATCAGCCGCGACGTGATTCGCCAGATTGAGTTCGTCCGCATTAGTGATGGGCGCATTTTAGTGATCACCGTTTCACGAGCCGGCCTAGTCCAAGATCGGCTCGTTCGTGTCGCAGAGGATTTCAAACAGGATGAGTTGGATAAAACAGCCCGCTACCTAAATGCCAACTTTACTGGCTTGACTCTCAGCGCCATTCATACGGAACTTGTGCGTCGGATGACAGAAGAAAAAGCGTTGTATGATCGCTTACTACAAAACGCGATTCTTTTATGCCATCGTGGCTTAAGTCGGGAGGATGAAGCTGCCCCAGAAGTTTTTGTGGAAGGGGCTTCAAATATTCTCTCCCAGCCTGAGTTTGCTGATTTGGAGCGCCTCCGGGAGTTATTTCTGATTTTTGAGGAAAAGCAACGGCTCATTAGTTTATTGAACGAGTGTGTTTCACTTGAGGAGCAACCCTTAGTTACTGTTCGCATCGGTGCGGAAAATCGCCTGCCCAGCCTGCGCGGTTGCGCGGTTGTCACAGCTTCTTATCGCTACGGTAATCAAATGACTGGTAATCTTGGGATCGTCGGCCCCTTAAGAATGGAGTATGCGCGAACCATAAATGTGGTAAGCTACGTCGCATGCATGCTTGAGCGCGTGCTAAACGATGCCCCCGCTACTGTAATGAGTTAAAGACAGACTTCGTCTCACATTATTAGCCCAACGAACCTTATTATCGCGTTCCCCACGCAATCATCAATTCTTTACCAACAACCCACTACCCTAAACCTCTCCTCTCTGCCCTGAACTAGCTTTCGGTTTTGTGACAAGGCCGACTAACGAAGATAACATTATGGGAAAAGTTATTGGTATTGACTTAGGCACGACAAATAGCTGCGTTTCAATTATGGAAGGGGGCGCTGCGCAAATTATTCCCAATAAAGAAGGCGGGCGCACGACTCCCTCCATCGTTGGGTTTCAGGAATCGGGGGAACGATTGGTCGGGCAAATCGCCAAGCGCCAAGCGGCGACCAATCCCGCCAATACAGTTTATGCCGTCAAGCGATTGATTGGGCGCAAACTCAATTCTCCAGAAGTTCGCCGTATGCAAGATACGGCACCTTACACCATTACTGACAGCTCCAATGGAGATGCGCGCGTGCGTCTTTTCGCGCGCGATTATAGTCCAGCGGAAATCTCGGCGATTATTTTGCAGCGGCTGCGCCAAAGCGCCGAAGAGTATTTAGGGGAGACAGTCGAAGAAGCTATTATTACCGTACCCGCCTATTTCGATGATGCACAACGCCAGGCTACGAAAGATGCCGGCAAGATCGCTGGATTGACTGTCCTGCGTATCCTCAATGAGCCGACCGCTGCTGCCTTGGCCTACGGTTTGGGGCGAGAACTTGCCGAAAAGATTGTAGTTTATGATTTGGGTGGCGGCACTTTCGATATTTCCATTCTCGAAATGCACGATGGCGTTTTTGAAGTCCTTTCTACTTCGGGTGATACTTTTCTCGGCGGCGAGGATTTTGATTTGCGCATTGTGGATTGGATTATCAGTGAGTTTCAAAAGGAAACAGGCATTGATTTGCGCAAAGATAATCCCGCTTTACATCGCTTGAAAGAAGCGGCTGAACGTGCCAAGTGCGAGCTTTCCACCACCCACGAAACGAATATCAATCTACCCTTTATTGCTTCGGACAGTTTGGGGCCGAAGCATTTTAATAAAGTTTTGCTGCGGCCTCAATTTGAGGAAATGATCCTCGATTTAGTGGAAAAGTCGCTCGAACCCTGTGAAAAGGCGTTGTGGGACGCAAAGCTCAAACCACAGGACATAGATAAAGTCTTGTTAGTCGGAGGACAAACGCGCACCCCCTTGGTGCGGCAAAAAGTAACCGAGATGTTTGGCAAGATGCCTTCGGCAGAAATTAACCCTGATGAAGTAGTGGCGATTGGAGCAGCGATTCAAGGCGGAGTTTTATGCGGTGAAGTGAAAGAATTGGTTTTGCTGGATGTGCTTCCCTTGTCGCTTGGGATTGAAACGCGAGGGGGATTGTTCACCAAAATTATTGAACGCAATTCCAGCATCCCGCTCAAAAAAGCCTTGACCTTTACTACCGTTGCCGACAATCAAAGCACAGTCGAGGTTCACGTCTTACAAGGCGAGCGCGATCTGGCTCGTGGTAATCGCAGCCTTGCCAAATTTGAGTTAACTGACATTCCTGCTGGCCCCCGTGGGGCGGCGCAAATTCTGGTAACGTTCGATGTGGATTCGGATGGCCTCGTCAACGTTTCAGCTTTTGACAAAGCAACCCAGCGCGAACAAGCCATTCGCGTTACTCCCTCGTCTGGTCTTGGCCCGGATGAAATTGTGCATTTAATCGAAGAAGCAAATCGCAATCAGCAGGCAGATAAGGCGATGAAAGAGTTAATTATCGTTCGCACGCGGCTCGATGGTTTGATCGAGAGTACACGGCGTACCTTTACCGAATTTAGCTCCATGCTTTCAGAGGACGATCAGTTGCGCACACGTCAAACCTTGGCGCGTGCCGAATTAGCCTATCGCAGTGACGAGTTAGAAAAGCTGACAGCGGCCCTCAATGAAATGGAAGCCTTCGGACAAAAATTAACCGAAGCCATGTTTGCTTCTCCCGCTTTAGCGAGCGGGCAATCCTAGACAATGATCTGAAGTAGCGAATTCGGTTTATCTGTAGCTTGTCTAAATCAGACAAAACTTGTCAGACAACCCCATTGTGTTCGTCGCATCCAACGCGACGCCCCTGGCATAACCCGAAAGGAAATCGAAGAAATGAAAAAAACATTAGCGGCACTCGCACTCACCCTTCCTCTCCTTGGCCTCTCGTCCCTGGCGCAACCCCCAAACAAACCAACTGTCCAAACCGAAACTGAAGCGACTCACCTTGGCACGCCTATTTCCGGCATAGAAGTGACTTTGGAACAAGCATCAGGCGCGGTAATCAAAACCGTCCGCACTGATGCTGCCGGGAAGTTTGAATTCAACGATTTGCGGCCTGGAATATATATCATCAAGTCTGGCTATACGATCCAATCCCCACGTGATCATGCGACGGGACAAGCCTCCGGCAAGCAAGCACACTCCGCCGGGGCTACAACCGCCGCTGTTGTTTCACCCCGCGATGTGGCGACGGGGCAAGCCTCCGGCAAACGGGATAGCGAAGCGGGCACTGCCAATAACAATGCGACCACTAATGCCGAGGCCAATCGTACTGGTGTCAACACCTCGCGCTCAAATATCAAGAATCAGCGCGTCGCCGCCGAAGTGATCCTGGGGGACGACGATCCCGCTCCTTCCGCCAAAGCTGGGATCAGCACAAGTCGTTCAAACATCAGAACCAAACAAGGCATCAATGCGCCGGAGACAGACGAAAACGTTTTGGCGGTGCAACTTTTCAGCGATGACACACCGAGTAGTAAGCGCGCTTTTGTATTGCCCCATGTTTTAGAGAAAGCTGGTCTGACCGTGGAGGTTACGGCGAACGGACGCTTGGTGGGAAACGTGCTTAAGACACGGCACGACACCGTAAAAAATTCCATCAACAATGTGCGCTAAATTACAAAAGAGAGGATGGAGAGAAGGGGCGAAAGGGAGATGGGAAGAAAGAGAAAAGAATCTTTCTTCCCATCTCCCTTTCGCCCCTTCTCTCCATCCTCTCTTTCCAAGCTGCAAAGTTATGTTATCCTTCTGCCTCGTTTTTTATCTTAGCAATGAGGTGATTGAGTTTGAGTAAACGTGATTATTACGAAGTCCTCGGCGTGAGCCGCACTGCTTCCGAGCAGGAATTGAAAACCGCCTATCGCAAATTGGCGATGCAGTACCACCCGGATCGCAATCCTGGGGATGAGGTAGCGGAAGAAAAGTTCAAAGAAGCTGCCGAAGCTTATGGCGTCTTGTCGAATGCGGAAAACCGCGCGCGCTTTGATCGCTATGGCCATGCGGGAGTTGGTACGTCAGCCGCATCAGGCAGTGCCTGGACGAGCGGCGACTTTCACGGCTTTGAAGATATTCTAGGGGATCTCTTTGGCGAGTTATTTGGTTCGCGTCGTTCGCGTCGTGGTGGCGCACAACGAGGCGCGGATTTGCGTTATGACCTGGAGTTGACCCTGGAACAAGCCGCCAGCGGATTTAAGAGCAAAATCAACGTTCCTCGTTATGAAAATTGCGGCACCTGCGCCGGTTCAGGCGCAGCGCCGGGCAGTTCAATCAACGTTTGTAATCTTTGCAGCGGTTCGGGCCAGGTTCGCTTTCAGCAAGGCTTCTTCTCCGTGAGTCGGACTTGCCATCAATGTCGCGGCACCGGGCGCACGATCACTAACTATTGCAAGACCTGTCAGGGCGCGGGGCGCGTCGAAAAAGATCACACCATCGAAATCAAAATTCCTGCCGGGGTGGACACGGGCGCGCGCCTACGGATTTCAGGTGAAGGTGAAGGAGGCGTAGCCGGGGGCACACGCGGCGATTTATATGTTTTTATTGAAGTCAAAGACCATGATTTGTTTGAGCGGCAGGAAAACAATCTGTACGTGAATGTGCCGATTTCTTTTGCTCAGGCTGCCTTGGGCGCAGAACTTAAAGTGCCAACACTGATTGATGGCGAGGAATCCCTGCGGATTCCCGAAGGCACGCAAACCGGCTCGATTTTTCGCGTGCGTGGCAAAGGGATTGTTTCCTTGCAAGCGCATGGACGCGGCGATTTATTTGCGGTTGTGACCGTCCAAACGCCTCCCAAGCTAAACCGCGAACAACGCAAATTATTTGAGCAATTAGCCAAGCTCGAAGAACAGAAAAATCAGGCACGCAAGCTGACTGACAAGGTGCGAGAAATTTTTGGCTAAGTTTTGCCAGATGGGCGCAGCCGCGTTGCCTTGCTGCTGCCCATCATCTGCTATTTGCTTCCTCCCGCTTGGTTGACCACTGCCGCGCACCTCCACTAAATCCGTTTGGCTGAGCGTCGGTCAAGCGTGAGGTGCTTAACATCTTCGTTGCTGTCTCCCCAACTACCGATTTGTTTTTCGAGATTTACGATCATGCCAACAACTCGATTCCGACGCCCGCTTGTCTATTTTTTTACCTTCGTCTTAACCCTCGGCACAATCATCGTGTTTGTGACGCTTCATTCGCAGGCCAGCCGCGCCGAGCAAACGGATGACACCGGGACTGTCCGCACGCCCAGCCAGCAGGAGCAGCAGGCACAACAAGCCCGCGAACAACGCCTGCGCGAACTGGATGCCAAGCTCAAAGACCCTGGCATGTTGCTGTTGCGCGCGGCGGAATTCGATCCGCTCAAGACTATTCCTGGAGCAATTCGGCTCGGTGCCTCACAGTTGGAGATGATCGCGCCGGCGAAAGCGCAGACGGAGGCACAAGCCAACGACGCGACGTATTTGATCGTGCAATTTTTCGGTATTATCCAGCCGCAACAAACCGAAGCCTTGCGCGCACGCGGTTATGAAATTAAAGCGTATGTGCCGAACAATGCCTACCTGGTAAAAGCGCCGCGCACCCAACAAACACGCTTACTGGCGAATCGCGCGAACGAATTTCGCTGGGTCGGTGCGTACGGTGCGGGGCTGAAAGTGCAGCCTGAACTGGCCAAGTTATCCAATAACATTGGCAACAAAGCGCAGGTAGAAAATACAGGTGAAATTCCCCTTTCCTTCACGACCTTCAGCGGAGAAAAAGCGGAGCCGATCAAAGCTGCGCTTGCCAGCTTGGGGCTGAAATATTCGGCGCATGTGATCGAACGATTTGATGGCGTGATAACCGGGCGTCTGCTGGTTACCCCGGCAGAGTTGCCCAAGCTCATCACCACACTCGCAAATCTGGAAGGCATCGAATGGATTGAGCGCCGCCACCGTGCTGTGCCCGAAAATGACAACGCTGTCAAGATCATGCAAGCTGGCCTGACCGCGAATGATACGCCGTTATATCGCAACGGTCTTACGGGCGCAGGGCAAATCATCGGCATTGCTGATGCTGGGCTGGATACGGACAATGCGCAGTTTCGGTTGAGTAATGATCCAGCGGCACAAACCTTGTCTTTCGCCACAACAACCACTGCACTAGTAAATGGGCAACTTCCCTTCAGCGTGACGAACCCGAACAACAAGGTTTTGACTTACTATGTGCTAGGAGTAGGGAGTTTGCTCAACAATGCAAGTAATCCTAACGGCGGAAAAGTGCTTGATCCGAATGAGAAAGATAGTTTTGGCGATTACGCGAATGCTGTCGCTTACGATGACAACAATGGCTATCACGGGACACACACGACCAGCGTAATTGCGGGCAGGGATTATGCCGCGAATGGCAGCGGTGCGGTGGCGGGGATTACTACGCGCACGAGCGGCGATGGAGTTGCCCCTGATGCACGGATTGTTTTTCAGGACATCGGCCACCCGGATGGATTGCTGAACGGATTGGAGGTTGGCTTAGTCTTAATGCACCAGCAAGCCTATAACACAGGGGCTCGTATCCACACTGACAGTTACGGAGTGCCTGTCTCTGGCGTGGAATATGATGATAATGCAGCGGATGTGGATAGCGTGATGTGGCGCTTGCGAGATTACACCATTTTTTTTTCCGCTGGCAATCGAGGCCCAGGCACCAAGACCTTAACCAAAGATTCTAAGAACGCTTTACTGGTGGGCGGTGCAAGTAGCCCGACTAATGGGGGAAACGCTGAGAACATGGCCAGCGGCAGCAGTCACGGCCCTGCGCTGGATGGACGGATTAAACCTGATATTGTGACGCTCTTCACGGTGAATGCGGCGACCGAGGATGCCGGGCAATCTTCCTCCTTTCGTTTTTTTACCTCGACCACGGCCAATGACGCCGCAATCAATCCTGTCAGCCCGAATAACAACCGCAGCCTTTCTACAATTTCCGGCACCAGCTTTGCTTCGCCGATGGCAGCCGGTGGCGGAACACTGGTGCGTCAGTATTTTGTAGATGGTTATTATCCCAGTGGCGCGCGCAATGCAGCAAATAGCTTCAATCCGTCGAACGCATTGATCAAGGCGATGGTTTTGAATTCCGGGCGGAATATGACGGGGAACTACACGGCGGATAACGCACCCGCAGCGGAGAAAGCCTCCTTGCCAAGCAGCGGACAAGGCTGGGGACGCATGACGTTGGATGATGCGTTGTATTTTCCCGGCGACCGCCGCGAGCTGAAAGTACTGGCGGATATTTGGAATGGCGCGACGGCTACGGACGCTTCGCGCCCTGCGCCGAATCCCGCGATTATGACTGGGCAAACACACACCTATGAGTTGACCAACGTCAGCAACGTCGAGCCGCTACGCATTTCGCTAGTGTGGACAGACCCGAAAGCGACTCCCTTCGCCGCCGCCGCGCTCATCAACAATCTCAACCTTGAAGTCACTGACCCCACAGGCAAAGTGTTTCGCGGCAATGTGAATTTTCAGAACGCCTTCACGCAGCCTGCGGGCGCTGCTGCATTCGACAACAAAAACCCGCTCGAAGCCGTGTATATTCAATATCCGAATCCCGGCACTTATACCGTCAAAGTGCTTGGCGCGAATGTGCCGGGCAATGGGCAAATGGGCATCGTCGCGCAACCCGGCAACCAAACGATTGATTCCAATCGGCAAGGCTATGCGCTGCTGGCGACCGGGAATTTCTCTGCTGGGCCAGTGGCGATAACAAGCTTTGGCACGACTAGCATCAACGGCGGCGTGAATGCTGACCGCTACGTCAGCCGGAACGAAACCGTGACGGCGAACTTGAGCATCAGCAACCCTACGACGGTTGTTGCAACGAACGTCAGTGTGCAAATTTCGGTTGCGCCAGCTAGTCAAGTTCCCGCCAATTTGGTTCGCATCAATGGCCAAGCCGCAGGCCAAACCGCTACTATGAACATTGGCGATCTGGCTGGGGCAAGCGATGTGGCGCGTGCTTTTCAGGTGACTTTGCTGAGTGATCCAAGCATTCAGGCCGGGCAAACCATTACCTTCGATGTCACGATGACGCCTGCGAATGGGCCAGCCACGAGCCTGCAATTTACGCTGGCTGTGGGGCGGAGAATCATTACCTATCGCACGCGGTTTGAGGCGGCGGCTGATTCTGGCGGGCAAAACATTGTGGTCATTCCAGAAACCGATTGGTCGCAACGCCCTGACAATCCCAATCCGGCTCCGAGCGGAGATGCATTTGCAGGCAATTGGCAACTGACCACGGCGAAGAAATCTGACTTGGGCGGATCAACCGCCAGCCTCGGCGATCCTAGCGGGGTTGGGAGCAGTTATGGTTTGAGTAGCACACAACGCGCCGATGGTGTTTATGATGAGGCGCGCTACTGGACGAAGAAGATTGTTTTGCCAGGCTTGAATGTAGCGAATGATAAAGTGACGAACCCGGAATTTACCCAGCAAATAAGCGCAGCCGTAGATTCCTGGAGCTTGGACATCAATGCAGATTTTGCCGGTGACGGCGCTGATGCGACTGGCAATCGTGATATTGCCTATTTGCGCATGCGAACGTATCGCAATACTGCGCCGATTTCCGGCACGACAGACACGGGATTTAATAACGCTACCTTTGCCAATTTATTTTTGATTGATTCGGGGACCCCGACAAATGGCTTTAAGCGATTTGCGGATACGACCGTACTCAATAATACAGGTGCCTTTGGGATAGACACCAGTACGCCTGATAACTCGGATGTGGCGTTTCGCCTGGAACTTCATTTCCGGCGCAATTCCATGACGCAAATGGGCGATGGGGTTTTCTACGATAATGTCCAATTGAATCTCAGGGTGAATGACCCAACCGTTTATTCCGCTCCGCTGACGAATAACTCCACGACCGTGGGTGGTGCAGGATTCGCTGGGACAGAAGTCGCGCCAGGCGCTTTGGTTTCGTCCTTTGGCAGTGGGTTTCCGGCGGGCACGAACATCAATTCCAACGCGCAGAGTCTCCCGCTGCCAACGACGCTCAATGGAGTTTCCATACGTGTGAATGGCGTGTTGGCTCCCTTGCTCTACGTTGGTGTAGGCGCACAATTCGGCGCGCCGGGTGCCTTTCAAATCAATTACCAGTTGCCGTTTGAAACCACTCCGGGCATGGCGTTTGTCGAAGTTCTTAACGGCAGCACGCCTGTTACGAGCGAGTTTCTGCCCATACGTGCTGCGGCACCCGGCGTGTTCAGCTTCACACAAGATGGCAAGGGGCAGGGGGCGGTGCTGAATCAGGATAGTTCTACGAACAACGCCGCCAGGCCAGAAGCGCGCGGGCGTGTTCTGCAAATTTTTGCGACGGGGAATGGTGGGCAACTACTCAATTCAATCACGCGCCAATCCATTTCACTTGCGTCAGGTATTGCGACGCCAGTTCCAGTGTCGGCGAATGATCCGCTGTATGTCACCGCGTTCACGCCAACCGTCACCATTGGCGGGATTGTGGCGGCGGTTGAGTTTAGTGGTCTTGCTCCAGGATATGTTGGCCTATGGCAAATCAACATCCGAATTCCGACGAATGCGCCAACCGGTAATGCCGTGCCTTTGGTCGTAACAGGAGATGGACGAGCAAGCAATCAGACAACGGTAGCGATTAACTGACCGGCTTTTTACCACAAAATAAAAGCCTGCTAGTGCTACCCAAAGTTTTAAGGAAATTTAATTGACAGGTGTTTTAACAGGTGTTATAACCGCCTTCGGTAACACATATAATCAACAAAAACTTCACCTGATACTTGAGGAGGCACTATGAACAGGGGGCACCTGATCGAAAAGGTTGCGAAGAAGGCCAGAGTCTCTAAAATCGCCGCCGATCAAATGTTGGATATTATTTTTGCTGAGATGGCAGATGCCTTGAAGCGCGGTGAAAAAGTCATTATCAAAGATCTCCTTACGCTTTCGGTCAGTGTTCGCCAATCGCGGAACGGGCGTAATCCGCAAACGGGCGAACCCATCAAGATTGAAGAAAAAAAGGCGATCCGGGCGAAGGCTGGCAAGAAACTGGACACGGTACTCAATCGCCGAAGATTTGAGGATGTCATTCACGACGATTTGGAGAGCGCCAGCCAGAAGAAGCCCAGCTAAGGCATTCTTCCGACGAAATGAAGCGAAAAGGCAGCAGACTCAAGACGAGCTGGCTGCCTTTTGTCGTTATAGGGGAATGTTGCCGTGTTTACGCGGCGGGTTTTGCTCCCGTTTGTTTTCCAGCAGTTGGAGCGCGCGAATTAATTTGCGGCGCGTCTGCTTCGGCTCAATAACTTCGTCAATATACCCACGCTCAGCGGCGATATAGGGCGAAGCAAATTTCTCACGAAACTCTTCGACTTTGGTTTGGCGCGCTTCGCTTGGATCATCCGCCGTAGCAAGGTCGCGCCGGTAGAGAATTTCCACTGCGCCCTCCGCGCCCATCACGGCGATCTCGGCGGTTGGATAGGCAAAGTTGATGTCCGTGCGAATATGTTTTGATCCCATCACACAATAGGCTCCACCATAAGCTTTGCGCGTCACGACCGTGATTTTGGGCACCGTCGCTTCGGCAAACGCGTACAGCAGTTTCGCGCCGTGTCGAATGATGCCGCCATATTCCTGATTCACTCCTGGCAAAAATCCCGGCACATCTTCAAACGTAATAATCGGGAGATTGAAACAGTCACAGAAGCGCACGAACCGCGCACCCTTGACGCTGGCATCAATGTCGAGCACGCCTGCCAGGTAAGCTGGCTGATTTGCCACGATGCCGACGGGCTGGCCATTCAAGCGTGCAAAGCCAACGACGAGGTTGCGGGCGAAATGTTCTTGAATCTCGAAGAAGTAATTCTCGTCCACGACAGTCGTGATGATTTTGCGAATGTCATAAGGCCGATTGGATTCGGCTGGAACAATGGAATTGAGCTTTTCGTCCGCGCGGTCTATCGGATCGTTGCAGGCAATCCGTGGCGGATCGTCCATATTGTTGGAGGGGATAAACGACAGCAACTCGCGGATGGTTTGCAAACAATGCTCTTCGTTCTCGACTGCGAAATGTGCCACGCCACTGGTTTGATTGTGTGTCATCGCGCCGCCGAGTTCTTCTTTGGTGACCTCTTCGTGCGTGACGGTTTTGATGACATCGGGGCCGGTGATGAACATATAACTCGTGTTCTTCACCATCACCGTGAAATCCGTGATCGCGGGCGAATACACCGCGCCGCCCGCGCACGGCCCCATAATCGCGGAAATCTGCGGCACGACACCGGAACTCAACACATTGCGCAGGAAAATATCGGCATAGCCACCCAATGAGGCAACGCCTTCCTGAATGCGCGCGCCGCCCGAATCATTCAGGCCAATCACCGGCACGCCCACTTTCAATGCCAAATCCATCAGCTTCACGACTTTTTGCGCGTTCGTCTCTGAGAGCGAGCCGCCAAAGACGGTGAAGTCTTGCGCGAAGACAAAGACCTGGCGGCCATCAATCAAGCCATGCCCGGTGACGAAACCATCGCCGGGGTATTGCTGCGACTCCATGCCGAAATCGGAGCAGCGATGGGTTTTCAGTTTATCGAATTCTTCAAACGTTCCTTCGTCCAGCAAGAAGTTAATGCGTTCGCGCGCAGTCATCTTGCCTTCGCTATATTGCCGTTGAATGCGCGCTTCACCACCACCGGCTTCGGCGGCGGCATTTTTTTTCTGGAGTAGTGTTAGTTTGTCGTCACTCATCGTTCTTTTGCCTTTGGGAATGAAATTGCGGACGCGCGATGATACAAAGGGGCGCGCGAACTGGCAAATGCCGCCCCGAGAAATTATTCCGCCGAGCTAAAGCAAAAGCGTTTGGGGCGCTGGCAAGACATTGCTTGCCGCACTCCAAACGCTTTGTTTTTCGGCTGACAGTGGCAAACGTGATTACGGCACGATCAATACCTCGCCTTTGCCTGTCATCGTGGCTGTGACTTCCGTCAAACCCGGCTTCAAACGGCGGCTGGAAATTTCCGGCGAACGTGGGACGATTATTTTGGACGGCGACGCGATCAGCGTCTGGGACATCGAAGGCGAAGATTCCGTCGCAGAAAGCGCCGAGCAGTTAACCGATGGCTCCTCCAACCCGGCAGCGATTTCGACCGAAGGCCATCGCCGCCAGATTGCAGATATGGCGCAGGCTGTCCTAGAAATTCGTGAACCTATTATCAATGGTTACGAAGGTCGCAAATCGCTCGAAGTCGTGACGGCGTTATATCGCGCGGTGGAAGAAAGTAGCTTGATTCGTCTGTAAGAATGCGAGAATTTTATAGAGAAATTCCATTGTACCCCACGAAACCTATAGGTCTTTGAAAATGAGCGAATTAGTGTGACAAGGAACCATCGTGTGATTAGACTTTTGTGACGAAACAGAAAGGTAACCACACGATGATTGACTTCGACTCTTTAGAGCAAAAGTTAGCCGCTAATTTAGACTGGCACGGCGCGCGCATCAAGTTCCTGGCACGCTTTCTCGCCGCGCTCCTCACGACGCGCACCGTGAATCTGGCTCAGATCGCCTGCGTGTTTGCGGGCGACGCGCAGCCGGACTCGCATTACGAACGCTGCCGCCGCTTCCTGAAAGACTTTACCTTGCCCTATGCCGAACTGGCACAGTTCATCGTCGCCGTGCTGGGCGTCAAGGACGGCTGGACACTGGCGCTGGATCGCACGAACTGGAAGTTCGGACAAAGTGAGTTGAATTTTCTCGTGCTCGCCGTCGTGCATCAAGGCACCGCTTATCCAGTCATCTGGTTTCTCCTGGACAAAGCGGGCAACAGCAACACGGACGAGCGCATTCTGCTGCTGGAATTATTTCTTGGTATCTTTGACAAAGCGCAGATCGCCACGCTGGTGGCCGACCGCGAATTCATCGGAAAGCAGTGGCTGGCGTGGTTGATGTGCGCGCAAGCGCCGTTTCAAATCCGCGTCAAAGAAGGCTTTCAAGCTACTTATCGCGGACGCCACGGTGCGTTGCGGGATTGGTTTCGCAGTGCCACACCGGAGCGCCCGCTGGTTCTCAAGCGCCCCTGTCAAATGTGGGGAGCGGCGTATTCTGAGCGGCTGTCGCTTGCCCACGGGCGAATATCTGATTCTGGTGTCGCCCACTTATGAACCGGCGGCGCTGGCACAGTACGCGCAAAGGTGGGGCATTGAAACACTCTTCGCGGCCTTGAAAACACGGGGCTTCAATTTAGAAGACACGCACGTTACCAAAGAAGACCGCTTACAAAAGTTGTTTGCGCTGCTGGCGCTGGCCTTTGCCTGGTGTCACCGCGTGGGCTTATGGCTCAATGAGCAACAACCGCTGAAAAAGAAGAAGCACGGTCGTTTGCCCCAGAGTCATTTTCGGCGCGGCTTGGATTGTTTGCGCCGCTTATTCACACAAGGCACGCAGCGCGATCCGTTGTGCTGGCAACAAGTACTCCATCTCTTGCCAGATACTTAACTTTTTCGTGGGGTACTATGGCTTATTTTACCGAAATAATGACCAAAAACGGGGATATCAACTCTTACAGATTATGACTAGAAAAAGTCATAACTTTTTTCCAGCTTTCTGCGCCATCTTTTGTGTAATACAAACTATCACGAGAGGCTAACCAACCATGGAGTTCGTCAATAAACGCTACTCGCCATAATATTCCGGATTGCTGGAGCAGTTAGCTTTTTCCAGCTTTTTTCCCTCCATCGATTGTCCGCGCTAACATTCCTAATCTCTCTTTTAAAAAGGGAACTAAGTCTCAAAAATAGCCTCATCTTCGCCTGCTATCCATCCTATATTTTCGCTAATAAAACAAAAAGAGTTTATTGTCCAAAGGCGCTTATCTGGCAGTGACACCTTATGCCAGGTCTTACCTTCATCTGACGTGTTGTATAAATTATCGCTCAGCACCCATCCGACTTTGGGCTTAACCCACAACAAGTCAGGTGTAAGCATCGCGCTTTCCATCGAATTGATCCGATTCCAAACTTTCCCTCCATCCTCCGACTTGAGCGAGCCATGAGTTGTTGTAATCCATCCAATATCGTCAGAGCTTAAATGAGCAATAGTTAACAGGGTACTCCTCACTTTCTCCCCAAATCTTTGAGCTTATCCAAGTTCTTCCCCCATCTGACGACTTCCAAAAATACTCTGTCCCCAATACAAAGCCTTCGTTTTCAGTATCAACCCAATTGATTTAATAAAGTTATTATCGTTCAAATTAGAGAGCTTTCCCTACTCACTCCAACTCTGCCCCCTATCAATACTCTTATAAAATTGCCCTTGCTTAGTTATTAGCCATCCCAGACTATCGCTAATAAAATAGATGTCTTCAACGCTATCAGAAACACCGTCCAACTTAGAATCCCACGACTCACCTGCATTTTGCGTATATAGCAATTTACCATTTGTTAATACTATCCAGGCGCGCTCAACTCCAGAGAGAAATTCTTCGTAGGCTTGCATTAACCGAACTATTAGTTGTTGCTTGGCTAGTATTTACAGCGGTTTGCAGTTGAATGAGTAGACAAAATAGCTTGCAATGGAGTGATGGCATACTCATTAGATTTACGAAAACGAATAGTTGATACAGTCGAGCGTGGCCTTGAGACCAAGCGTGACATCGCCAAGTTCTTCGCCGTCCACGAATCGTTCATTTACAAATTGCTGCGCCAAAAGCGCGAACGCGGGGACCTTGCCCCTTTGCCGCATGGCGGCGGCGCGAGCCCGAAATTGACGGCGTCAGACTTGCCGATCTTATACGACTTAGTGGCGGCAACCCCCGATGCCACGCTGGCCGAACTACGCCGGCAAATGAAGCAGCAAGCGGGCCTCAAGGTGAGCCGAAGTACCATCTGTCGTGCGTTGCAGACGCTCGCGCTCACGGTAAAAAAAAAGACCAAGCGTTCCGCCGAAGCTGATCCGGTTGCACGTGCGGCCTTCCGCCAACGCCAACCGACCTTGCCGATTGAGTCGCTGATCTTCCTGGACGAATTCGGCAGCCATCTAGCAATGACGCGGACGCGCGCACGTGCTCCGCAAGGCTTGCGCGCAGAGATGGTGGAGCCGTTTGCACGCGGACAAAACATTTCGACGATTGCCGCGCTCGGGCTACGCGGGGTCTTTGCCCCCATGACGCTGGAGGGCGCGTTTGATCGCGAGGCCTTTGAGCTTTACGTTGAATCCCTGCTGGTCCCGGCACTCCGTGTGGGCGATTGGGTGTTGCTGGATAACGTCAAGTTCCACCACTCGCCGCGCGCGATCCGTTTGATGGAAGCGGCTGGGGCCGTAGTTTTACATCTCCCGGCTTACTCACCGGACTTCAATCCGATTGAGGAATGCATTTCAAAGATCAAAGAGTATCTCCGCTCCATTAAAGCTCGTACTAAGCGGAAACTCTACAATGCACTGGCAAAAGCCCTCCAGAAAGTTACTGCCGACGACATCCTGGGCTGGTTCAAGCATTGTGGTTATGTCTTCTCACCCAACTGAAATCCGCTGTAAGTTGGAAGAGGATCTAGACAACGAATAGCACCCTATTAAACTCACTATAACTAATGCTAATAAAACAGGGGTCACACCGTTAAATCTCTTTTTCATGTATTTCATAACACCGCCTTATTATTTTCATGTGTTTGAATAAGCAAAGCTATCAAGATAAGCTTTGTGAACCTTTGCTCACCTTGTTAACAACCATTGTCCGTAAAAATTACCCCAAGCTGGGTTTGTGGGGTAACTCCGTATACTAACATGTCTCATTTTTGCACCCGCCTTTTCAAATGCTGGGAGCAGGTTTTTCCTCCATTGTGGGCCGGCAAATTCAGGCACATTTACGAAACAAGCATTAGCGACTGTCTCATTATGTATATCCCGATCTTCTATTGCATCATATCCATCTGCTATTTTGGGGAGCTCTCTCATTTGCCTCTCCTCCTCCATGTCGGGATCTTCCTGTCCCATGTCTCATCTCATGCAATAATAAAAAAGCTAACCCTGCCTCGAATGATAACTGCCCGTTACGAGTAATGTCTTCGATCCCTTTTTTCCCTGCCATTACTTGTTTATCTAACTTTATGACTGCATTTTTTCCAATCCCAGGAGTCTCTCCAAGAGTATCGGCATCTAAGCTATCAAGTTGAATTCTATTATTGACCCTTAAATAATTAAGAAACAATGTTGGGGCCCCGATTGTGGTTGAAACAAACGCATCCCTACAACCTGGAACCTGTGCTAGCGCAGTCATTGCAATGTTGTATACCCTATCTAAACTTGTCGGTGTGACTTTAATTGGATTAATTCTTGCCTCTTGAGTAGTCGCTGTCATAGCTGTAAACCCAAGGCCAGTAACCTCAAAATTATCAAACGGTTCCCATATCCCGCTTCCAGGTCGAGTCTCGCGCTCATCTTTGAAAAAATACCCCCGGATAAGTGCAGATGAAGTCTGGTCTACTGTTGCAGCGCCGACACTCAACATCCACATCACATCGGCCTCATCTAACTCCATCTGATCCAGGTATACATACTTTCCGACGCCATTTAAGGCGACCCCTGCATACTTCGGAAACCTCTCATCTGTCGCCGGCGGCGTAATCGTCGGGTCTTCATTCGGCACAACAACTCCCCGTGGATTAGGCTCTCTTAGGCTTGGCCCCTCGCCACCCAGCGTTACTATTGTGCCTGTCACTGGATCCACCGTATCCCAGGTCAATTGCTGTGGCACTACACTGTTCTCGTTGCTTATTTGTGTTGCCACCCTCATCTGCCCGCTGTAAACATAGCCACGGAGCTTCGAGCCGCGCGGCTTTGGCAGGCTAGCAGTCGGTTCCACTCCTTTGATTTCTGCCATCACCTTTCCTTGCAGCACCGACGAGCGCACGTAAAACATCAACTCGGCTGTTTGTGGGTCTCTTCTGACAGTCAGGCCATCGCCATCATAGGATTGTGTTGAGGTCTTATTCCCTTGTTTGACCGAAACATTTCGTCCGGCAGTATCATATTGAGATACCGTTGGATTTAACTCCCCGTCACTGACCACATTTCCTGCATTGTCGTATAGCCAGTCGTCGCGGCGTTGGTTTTGATACGTCGCACTCTCATTGGAATTCTTTCCCCAGACCTTCCCGGTTTGCGTGGTCAAGTTCCCCCAGACATTGTACTGATAAGTCATGCGCAAAGGAGTCTTATCGCCCTCCGGCGGGAACTGATTGACCCAAGTGCGTGCTTCCCATCCTGTCCATTCCTCTTCCAGTCGCCCACTATGATCGTATTTGAATGCTCGATCAAATGGCCGATTGGTAATATCCTCCGCGTATTTGATTTTACTATCCGCGTAATAATGAAACTCTTTGTTCATGTCGGAATAACCATCAGGCCTGGTCAAACGCAGATTCTGTAACCTGGTCCGCGCATCATACCCTACAGTCAGCGTCCGGTTGCTGCCGTAGGTCAGTGCTTTGACTTCGCCAAAGGCTCGATAGCTGACCTGCGATGTGTATTGCGTTACGCCTGCGAAAGGCGATCCGGTGATGCCCGACAACTTACCCGTCTTATCAAAATTGTAGTAGGTACTGGCATTGTCACTAGGAAATGATGACGAAGCGAAGTTCACCTGCTTCACTTGTCCGACCAAATTGTAATCATAAGTCAGGCTGTAAGACTTGTTCAGTTCTGTAATGGTGCGCGTCTCCGACTGCATGCGGCTCAAGGTATCGTAAGCATAACTGATCGAGCCAATGCCATCCGTCATGGTTTCCCGATTCCCGGCGGAATCATAAGTAAAATGCACGGGCTGAACAGGCGCAACATACAACGGATCCGTCGGCGCTGGATTGCCGGGCGGCACCGCATACGTGATATCGGTGACCAGGCCACGCGTATTGTAGGCGTAATTCGTCGCCGCCAGCCGCGCATCTTTCACCTGTTGAATCGTATCGTCGTTGTTATAGCTGTAAACCATATCGGCGGTTTCCAACGGGCTTTTGCGCTTCCACAAGCGCCCGTAGCCATCGTACTGCATGGTGATGTTTTGGCTCGTTCCGCTCGTGCCTGCGATCAAGCTGTTCTGCGTCACTTGGTCACGCACATTGAAGGTTGTCTGATTCGTGGAATACACGCTCCAAGTGCCTTGAATTTGCTGCCAGGTTTCGGTCTTGAAGGTACGGCCCAAGAAGTCCGCGTAGGCTTTTTGTTGCCGCCCGACTTCATCAGTTAACGTCGTGATCATTCCGCCAGGACAACCACAGCCGGTGTAAGTGATGGTGCGCTGTGTCAAATCCTGATTGGTCGTCACCCAGGGGCGATGGTTCCAATCATACGTCTGGGTGCTGTAGGCCCAAGCCGTGTCATCTCCGGTTGGATTCCAGGTATTTGGCGCAGGGCAAGACGCGCAAATCTCCGTGGGATTCGACCATTGCACGACGCGTCCCATCAGGTCATAAACACGATAGCTGGAACTCAAGGTTCCCACGCTACCGGGATGCTCGTCTACGCGCTGACGTTCGCGGCTTGCGCCGTCCAGTAAACTCAACACCGCCGTTTCTTCCGTCACGCTGTTGATTGTTGACAATGTCTGCACATAGTTATGATCGGTGCCATAGACATAACGTGTGTAGGCTCCATTGACCGCGTTCTTGGCCTTGGCCAAGCGTCCGTGTGTGAGTTCGTAGAGGCTGAATGCGACTGCACCTTTCGGGTCGGTGGTGCGTGTGGCTGCGCCCGTGTCATACCAATACTTCACGTACGAAGAATAGAACTCCGGCGCAGGGCTTTGCACCTGGGTCGGATAGGCATAGGTTTTCGTGGCCGGATTGTAGACGGTTTCCGTGTTGCTCGCGTCATCGGCGTAAGTCGCAAACGTATCGTCGTAGAAAATCTTCGTCTCGTGACTGAGCGCATCGCGCGCTTTGGCGGGATTGCCGGTCACGAAATACTCGCTCTGGGTTTCCGTGTAGCTGCCTGCCGTGCCACTCACCACGCTATAGCGACGCGCGGACGTCGCATTGCCGCGCCAGTACATCCCGCCGCCATAATTGGCCGTATCGTGCTGCGCGATGGTCAGGGGATGACTGATGGGTTGGTATTCGTCGTAGTTCGTCATGCTTTGCGCTTGCAACACATTCGCTCCGTCATAGAGCCGTTGCGTACTGCTCACCCCCCCAATCCAGCGGTTCCAATACTCGCTGAAATCCACATAATCGGTTTGCGAATAACGATAAATCGTCGCGGCATCCGCCGCATACTCTGTGCTTTGCGACGGCAAGTAAACCGTGTAGGGCATCGTGGATTGTGCCTGCGTCTTCGTAAATGTGGTATACGCAACCGTGGCACGACGGCGATTATCAGCAGTGCCATTGCCGTCCGCGTCATCGTAAGTGTTGGTTTCCGTTACGCGCGGGTACATCGGCTTGGTCGTCCCACTACTGTCCCAACTGGTGGTTGCCCATTTGCGCTTCACGCCACTGACCCAGGTTTCTATTCCTGTCGAAAGACCGCGCGTGATACCGGAGGTGCTAAACAATTCCTTATGCACGACGCCATCCGGCGTGGTTACTTGCCCCCAGGCTTCATTGGCATCAAAGGCAAAATAATTTGCGACGTACCCGATGCCAGACGTGGGGTTATACACTTGTCCTGCCCAGCCAAAGATGCCGTCATTGCGTTGGGTGAAGCGTGGGCCGTCGGACAGCGCCACAGAGCTGTTGGGGAAAGCATAATCCAGATAGGCGCGCTGATTATCTGCGGCACCATATAGGAAAATATCATCTACCAGCCCCCACGAATTATAAACAAAGACGTGCCGCGCACCGTCATTGGTAATGACACGTGTCAGGACCGAAAGCTGAGAATTATTCGCGGGGCCATTGATGGTGAAGCCAGGAAAATTATAGTTGAGGGTCAATGTCCCATAATCAAATTGTGCCCACACATGCGTTTGCCCCTGCCAGGTTTGCGTGATCTGCATCAAGTGATTGCCGGTGTAACTAAAGTTCAAAACTCGCCCCAGCGTATCCGTAATCGAAGTGATGTATGACGAATTGTAGGTGATATTGATGCGATTGCCGTTGCTGTCTCTGACTTGCGAGCAACGCTTGCCGCCTGTCAGCCCGCTGGTCGCGCCGTAGGTGTATTGCGTGCCGTCCGGCGTGTAGAGAATCGGCGGGTTCGAGCCTTGCACGACCAGATAGAGGTAAGAACCATCCACGGCTTCATATTTCACCGTGCTGCTGAGTTGATATACGCGGCGTAACGGCACACGATAACCCGATGGCATTGTGACCACATAAGCAATGACGCCGTCGTAGATATAGCCGCTTTCGATTTCAGGAAAGCCAAAGTTAAAGCCCGTGGTCAACCCGGCAGGCAGTTGCGCATACCAATCAGGATCGTAAAACATCGTGCTGCCATATTTCACCCACTGCAACGAGTTGTAATGCAACGACAGATTCAAATCCAGTCCGCCGCGTCCAGGCAAGCTGACGAGCGGCGTGCTCCAATGATAATTGCCGGAAAACAAATCCTCGCCGCCCGTGCCGATGCGATTGTGCGGATCGAGTTTGGCATCATTGAGGTTGGTAAAAGTTGGCGGCGCAACCACTGCTGGAGCCGTGACAGGCGGCAGGAACGAATGGCCTGACTTGGGCGAATTGTTAGCCGCGCTGAGTGACGCGCCCGCAAATGCGCCCGTGATTTTTCTGCCTACGCGTTGGAACCAATTGCCTTCGCTCTTTGGCGGATTACTTGCTACCTGCTGCGGCTTGTCCGCCGTCGCAGGATTCATCCCGATTTGCCCGCCATTTTTGAGCTGTTTGGCCTGACAGTCCACATCGCGGAAGCGGCACAGCGTTGGCGGTTGCAGCGGCGTGTCTTTGGCTTTGGTCTTCTTGAGGCCTTTTCCTTCGTCCAGCACATCCTGCAAGTTGGGTAAATCTTTGTGCGGCGGCCGCGCGCGACTTTGCACGGGCTTCTCTGCCTGATTGACGGCTTGCGCGATGAGGTTGCTACTGCGGATAGGCAGACTGGTTAGGACTAACGTCAAACTTAGAGCCAGACGAACTGCTTTACTGGCATGTGAATTGCAGGGGGGTGAAACTGGACATGATGTGGAACTCCGTCACCCACAAAATCGGTGGGCGCTGATTGGCAAAGGAAAATTAACTGGCAACCCCGACAGCGAATGGCGTGGCTAACGCCTCCGGCACCTGTTGTTTGCTTGAGAAATTGGCGAAGCGGGAATTTATCGGCAGGCGGGCAACCTTGTCAAGCGCCTGTGAGCAAGTGCGCGGATTATTTTTTTGTTAGGTGATTGGGGCAAAGCGGCGTAATAACTCAACGCAAGATAGTAGGTCTGTAGAAAGTAGGCAGCGTTTATGAAACAACGTTTCACCATCACCAATGAAAATGTAGAGCAAACTTTCCAGTTTGCTCTACATTTTCAGAACAGAGAAAATGGCAGGAGTGACTGATATAGGGGGGAAGTGCCTATGGAATACTTGATAGACAGCTTGTGGTGGGCTTGCAACAACACGAAAGCGTTTGGAATGCTGACAAGTTTTTGTTTGGGAAGGCAGCACGCCAAACGCTTTCGCTACAAGTTTATAGTGGCAGTTTACGGCACGATCAATGCATCACCTTTGCCTGTAATCGTGGGCGAGCGATTTACTTTGTAGGCATAAACCCCTAAGCCAAGTCCTACCGCAGCAGTCAAGACGACGATGGCGGGTAAGCCCCCTTGCCACGACCGGAAGGGCGGCTCTTCTTGCGTCGTGACATTAGCCGTCGTCTTGGTCGAGGCGCTGGTGCCAGGAACTTCTGCCGTTACCGTCGCGGTTCCAACTGCTGCGGTTGCATTATACGGAACCCCAGCGATGCCGCGTGCATCCGTGCGAACTTCCGTACTGGTTAAGCCGATCACGGCGGCCCCGAGCGTGCCTGTGCCTTGCACGGTAAAACGTACGGGAACATTGGCGACCGGGCGATTGAGTTCGTCTGTGACGCGCATTTGCAGCGGGGCAGATTTGTTGACGGCAACGTTGATTGTTCCGCTCAGATTGGCTGGACGCAGGTGGTAGGTTTTTGCTTCAAAGCGGGTCTTCCCGTCTACGTCTTTAATGACAGGCGGTGCCAGCAGCGGCCAGTTGCCGATGACCATGACCGACCCGTTCATCACATCCACCGCGCCGTTGCCTTCTCGCATCTCGACACGGAAGTTTGCGCCCCGTGTGCCAGCCATCACGGAATCGCCTGCGCGCACATAGCCGCTGGCGTTGGGGTCGAAGCGCACTTGCACATCACCGCTCAGCAATTGCGCCGCGAGCACGCGTTGGGCGGCTTGCCTCGTCGTCGCCAGGCCGACGTTTTCTGTCGTGAGTTTGGCTTTGGCTCCGCTGTTCAGGACGACTTGCCCAATGGAAGTGAAAGAGAGTCGCGCGCCGGAACCGCGGGGCGCTTCGACAATTTCACCGCCCCACAATAGCTCGCGCCCCGACATCGGTTTGCCATTCACCAGCATGCCGTTGAGCGATTCAGCCGCGCCAATTGTGCGCGCCAGCGATGATGTTGCCATGGTATTTGGTCGCGCCGCCCGATCCGCCAGGAACGCGCTGGAAGACGTGACGGAGATGGAGCGCATAAACGCATTGCGACGTTGCTGCAAGTCATCCATCGCCTTTTCGCGGCGGGAAGCTTCGACGACCACTGTGTTCGGTACACTGAGCTTGAAGTTGCCGATTAGTTTTTCGAGCTTCTTCGTGGCTAAATACTGCGTGTCTTTTTTCGTCGTGGTGGACGCCGCGGTTTTGTTCTCGAATGGTTTGGCGGTCGGTGCATTGGTATTGGCCAAAATGGTGCCGCTGCTCGCGAGAATCATTGCGCGTCCGTGCTTCAAATCCACTTGGAAGCTTGCGCCTTTCGCGGCAGTGAATTCGGACTCCACCGAATTGACGAGCGCGCCGGAATTGGTGGCGAGCTTGACGCTCATTTCTCCCGCCAACAGATTCGCCGCAAAGGCTTGACTGCCAGCGGCCTCGTGCAGCTTGGCGTTTTCCATTTTGAGTTGCAGCGAGGCACCGGGCGAGAGGTTCACTTCACCGAGCGCGCCAAACACGATTTTGGCTCCGGCGGTTGCCTGCACGACTTCATCGCCCCAGAGCGTGAAGTTGCCATTGGCGGCGCGACCGTTAATGGTCACGACCCCGGCGGATTGAATAATTCCGATGGCACCGGGAGTGATGGCGTCGGCGCTGGAATTTCTGGTGTGGCTTGCCTGCGTGGGGAAAAAACTACTGGTGAGGATCATCGCCAGGCTCAATCCCTTGACGCCGACGGACGTGCCGAAACTGGTTTTTCTCATGCTTACCTCCTAAACGAAAATCAGCAGCATCGGTGAGGAGAGTGCCGCGATTATTGGTTAACACACGGTATGTATTAGTGCAATTGGTCATTGGTCATTAGTTACTTGTCTTTTGCAATTGGTTTATTAGCAGGTTCTCAACCAATGACCAATGACAAGTGACTAATACGCTGTTTCTTACCGAACGTGAATGCGCACCGGGTTCGACGGTTTGCCATCCACCGTTAAGATCAACTCTACCTCGCCGCCCACGATTAAACTGCGTGGGATGCGAAGGTTGACTTGATCCAAGCCAACGTATTGGCCTTGGGGGCCGGCATAATCCACCGGAGCTTCGACGCCTGCGATCTTCGCTGAGACCCTGTTCATCGAGCTGTAATAGCGAATGCCGGTGCCGAACAAAACCAAAATGACTTGTTCTTCCGGGGTACCTAGATTGATCGGAGCGGGGACGAATTTGTTTTGCGTGGCATCGAACTGCGCGACCGCTTCGGTGCTTTGCGAGTTGTCGGGTTTGACTCTGACGGCAAACGCGGCGGGTGCGCCTTTTCCATCGGAATTAGCCGTAAACAAAGATGGTGCCATTTCGGCAATATTGACGTTGCCAGTGGAGACGACCGCGCCTTTGTTGACGATCACGACTTTTGCCTCGCCGGGCACGGTGCCCGTAGGAATCAGGTAATTGATTTGCGTGGGTGAGACAAAGAACAGCGGAGCCGCACGCTCCACCATATTGGCGTCGGTCACATAGACTTTGACCTCACCCAATTCGGTCGGCAAGGGTAAGGTCGTCGAACCTTCGGTCTTGCTGCTGAAGCTTTCGCCAAAGGCCGAAGCGATGCCTTCGGTCGTGACGGATTCAGCGCGGAAGCTGGCTGCTGAAACGGTGGCGGCGTTCACAACGCGCCCGCGTCCCGCACCCACTGGGCCGGAAGTGGCAAAAGACTGTTGCCCGTCGGCATCGTAAAAGAATACTTGCACTGTACTGGCGCTCAAGCCCGCATCTTTCGCTGTGAATTTACGGACGATAGTAAAGCTCTGCCCTTTCAGCAGGCCGAGGCCACGCAGGTTGAGGTCATAGTTTTGCGGCTTCCCGACACGGTTGCCGTTTTGATCGAAGAATTGATAGGAGTATTGCGCGATGTTCGTATCGGCATCATACCCGGAAGCTTCCACCGTGAATTCATCGCCTCCACTTTTGATGAACACCACGAGCGGCACATTGCGGGGCGCTAACGGATCAATGAACCGCGAGCCTGTTTCGACACGCCCCGTCAGGTTCGATGTGCCAACGGTATTCGTGCCTTGCAGAATCGTTAGCGTAGCATTGAGGACATCCGCGATCACCTGACTGGCAGCCAGATTGGTAATCCTGCCCGCCGGCGTAGGAATCTTCGGATCGAAGTTGAGGCGGAACGTCCAGAGCCTGCCGCCAGGGATAGCAATGATCGAACCACTGCGGATCTCGGTATTCGCGCCGCCGGTGATGTTGTAGAGCACAAACGTTCCGCTGTCGTCAGGATTCGTAATTTTGCCGCTTGTGACCTCCTCGCCTGTGCGACGAATGGCAAAGCTGAGGTTCAATGGTTGGCAGCCCGTATTTTCCACGGTAAACGTGCGCGTTGTGCGATCCAGTATCAGTTCGCGTGCTGGTGCCGCCGTGCCGAAATCGAGTGTTGAGGCAAGCGTAACCTTCGCCTGTGCGGGTTGGCAGGCAGACACCTGGAAGGGCAGGGCATTGGAAGTTATTTCATCAGATGTTATGACGGAAATCGGCAGCGTTTTTTCCGCATTAAGTTCGTTGGCATTGATGGTGGTTGTCATCTGCGTTGGGCTGACAACAGTGGAAGCGCGGGCCACCCCATCCACCCGAATTTTCGCCCCCTCGCAAAAGCCTGTGCCATTGACGGTCAGGGTGAAACTGTTGCCCCCGACATAGGCAATCGTGGGGCTAAGCGAGGTCACCGTTGGCACAATGAAAAATCCTTGTGGCGGTGAAGTCCCACCGCCCGGAGTCGGGCTGACCACCGTCACGCGAATGATGCCCGCACAAATAATGTCTGCTGCCGTGTAGCTCACCATCAGGCTCTGACGCGAAACAAAGGTCGTCGGCATCGGTCGGCCATTCCAATAAACGGTCGAGCCATTAACAAAGCCATTGCCAGTTATATTAAACTTGCCTGCGCCGCCACCTGCGGCAAGGCTGGCAATTCCCAAACTGGTTACAGACGGCACCGGATTGTTAATGAAGAACGTCAGTGGATTCGAGACGCCGCCACCTGGTGTCGGATTGAAGACGGTAATGCTTGCGGTGCCAGCGGTAGCAATTAGTATCGCCGGTACATTCGCGGTGAGTAAGGTGCTACTTTGAAAAGTTGTTGTGAGGCTGGTTCCCGCCCAGCGCACGACTGAGCCAGTCACAAAATTCGTGCCAATCACGCCGAGCGTAAACGAAGCCGGGTCGCCCGCAAACGCCGAACCTGGATTGAGCGCCGAAATGGCAGGTATGGGGAAATTCAACGTAACTTGATCGCCCGTGAAAATTCGCTGATCCAGGAGATTGCCCATTTCATCTGAAATCTCAAGCTGCACGGGCGAGCTTGCAAATCCGATAGGGGTGACTTTCCCGAAAAAAGCAGGCGCAATCGTGAAGCTCACACGCAGTATTTGCTTAACCCCCGCGCTGAATTTTTGTCCAGGCGGCAAAGCAATGCCAATGCCCAGGCGACCACTGCTGATTTGAGCGGGATTCGTTACGAGGAGGCCGGTGATGGCATCCGTTCCCAGCACCGCAATCGGCTGGCTGAGCGCGATTTGATCAAAGGCCAGCGTAAAACCGAGCGCATTTTCATTTCCCAGAGCGATGAGTTCAATCGGAATGGTGATGATGGCTCCTGCAAACATTGGCGTTCCGACACGCACTTCTCTGGCGGCTTCGGCTTGTATCCTTTGGCCGCTGTTGGCAACGGACGGCGCACTAGCAGCAGTTGGGCCATTCGCGCCCGTGAGCGGATCAAGACCGGAAGCGTAGCGCATCGCCTGCACCAAATCCGCGATGCCGACGCGTCCATCGCCCAAGGTCGTACGCGGCGCGCAATCTGCACGTTGAAATTCACTCCCAGCATTGACGGCTTCCACTGCGGTGGCAAAGCGGCCAATCTGTTCGTAATCGGCTGGGATAATCGCGCCGCTTTTGCCCATCGGACGCGGCGTGACATCGCCTTCGTAGCCCGATTGAGCCGAAACGCTGGGGGCAGAAGAGGTCAGTGAAATGCTTATCAACGCAGCTACCAGGGCAATGGCCATCCCTCGCAGGATGCCCCCGTTGTTGAATTTCGTCACCATTCTCAATCTTGTCATAGCTAGTTCCTCGTGCAGATGTGTGTAAATAAGCGCAGCACAGCAACGAGCGGATGGTTTTTGCGCAACGCCGGGGTCTGGTCAAAAGTAGAAAAATCGTGATGTTACTGAGGGGCACGATTTTGCTGGCAGCGAACGGTCAAGCGATGGTCGTCAAAACGCTGGGAAGCGACTGAGGCTGCCGCCTTTGCGAGTAGTTTCCGATCTTCACAGAACGCCAATGAATATTTGCTTGCTGATAATTTGCTTTGGCAACGTCCCTTTTACTTTCCCGCTTCATCGTTAATTGATCATGAATTTGTAGTTCCAGAAAAGTACTCGTCCGTTCTTAGAAAATAGCGCAAATTGACTCTTTGTCTCCACCAAAGCGCGGGCATCATACACTGAATCAGTCAATTCGCCAAGTTTAACTTCAAGAGTTAAAAGGACACTAGAGTAATAGGGGAAGGTGAGCGGGAATGATCTCCCCGCTCACCTTATTTGAATTTTAACCAGATTCGCAGCCTTCCACGCTACGCTCACTTCGACCGTAACCTCACCCCCTCCCCGCAAACTTTGCGGCACGCGCTCATTGATTTGATCCAAGCCGAAGAATTGCCCTTGCTTGTCCGCATAATCAACCACCGCATCAAGGCCGCCGATTTTGACTTTGACACGGCAATATCCGCGCGCTGGCGAACGCTCGTTCTGTATAGCATCAGGATGACAACGTCTGTACTCAGATCAATCGGCACGGGCACGGATTTGTTTTGCCCCACATCGAAGCGATCTCCCCGTTCGATGGCCTGCGATTAATCACTCTTGACATACACGACCTCCGCCGCCGCCCAGCCTTGACTGGAAGAGTCTGCTGCTGCAAAGATGCCAGGCGCGACTTTGCCAATGTTCAGCAAACTTGGTGTCACTTCGCCAGCCCCATTGGTGAATGTGTGGCAGGCCAGGCAGGCCAGAACGAACGACAAGAATACGAATACATTCGCCATGGCACGCAATGTCTGACGGCCAATTTCGAAGTCGCCACCGGAAAACAGATTGCCCCGAGCCTGGGCGCGACTCGGACAGAGCCGGACTTTGTGGGTCATCTCGCACAGATAGTTGCGACCGCGCCTGCAGCTCAATGGATATTTATTACGGATCAACTCAACACTCATCAATCAGAATCGCTCGTGCGCTGGGTTGCGAACGCCATCGGTGAGACCTGCGAGCTGAGCGAGAAAGGCCAGCGTGGCATCTTGCATTCGATGGCGACGCGGGCGGCGTATCTGAGCGATCCGACGCATCGGATTCGCTTCCTCTACACGCCCATTCACTGTTCCTGGCTGAACCAGATCGAATTATGGTTCAGCATTCTGGTCCGCCGGTTGCTCAAACGAGGCTCTTTTACTTCCAAAGAAGAACTACGCACGCGCAATACCTTCGCCAATTAAGCGGAAGAAGAGAAAATCTGATTTGTTGAAAGCAAAGGGCTTGAAAAATCCGCCCGAAGACTGCTGATAATATTAAAGCGGTCTGGAAAATGCAGACCGCGTTTTAATGCGACACCGGGTACGATCAGCAAGAGGGACTTTCATAAGTCTTTCATAACTACAGTAAGTCTAAGCAAATCAAGCAGTTGCCTTTGCTTTACTGATGTTTTAAGCGGTTAATTTTGGTACAGGCACAGGAGACCTGCCGTCTTTTGTTAAGTTTATCAAGCCAATGAGAGCACCCCTTGGAGCATGTGGCAACAGCTATTTTGGCGAAGGTATTGTTAATTGGCGAAGGTATTGTTAGTAGAAACCATTATTGACAAGTTGGATTTAGAGCCGACTTACATTAAAAACCATCCTCGCTATGAGCAAATCAGGACTTACGGCGCGATTGCCGCCTGATTTTTGTCTACAGCATTGATGTGAATCAGGGGTAGAAAATGGCAGACAAGCAGGTCGAACGGGTAGAATAGTCTTACTATGGACATCCAACTCGTACAACTTTTTGTGCTTGTCTGCACCGTCTACGATACGCGGGGCAAGACCTGTTTTCAACGTCTCAGTAACAATTCCGACACGGGCAAAATTACCGATCAGGAGCTGATTACGATCTATTGGTTCGGTCATCTGCAAGGACATTTTGAAAAAAAAGCGATTCATCGCTACGTGCAAGCCCATTGGTTGCATTACTTTCCGAAGTTGCCCGCGTATCAAACGTTTGTCGCGCGGCTCAATCAATTGGAGGCCAGTTTCCAAACCCTGGGCGCGTATCTGCAGGAGCAGTTGCCTGCGGTGCCGGCCCCGGAAGTGGATCAACTGCTCGATTCGTTGCCGGTGATGCTCCGCGCGCGGCGGGCACGCGTACACGGCGAAGGTGGCGCGCGAGAT
Organism: uncultured Acidobacteriota bacterium; assembly: GCA_963794955.1. GTDB lineage: Bacteria > Acidobacteriota > Blastocatellia > RBC074 > RBC074 > JAFDVL01. The sequence continues at coordinate 213,645 of CAWCGF010000002.1, read as the reverse complement.
CGCCGATGTCGGCTCTTGCGCGAGCAAGAAACAATATTTTCATGGCGTGCGGCTGCACACTGTGGCGCAGCGGCGGGCGGGCAAGTTGCCCTGTCCGCAACAGATTTGGGTGCGCGAAGGCTCGTGCCACGATGTGCGCAGTGTCAAAGAGCAGGAACTTGCCTTGCCCACGACGACCTTAATCGCCGATACGGCGTATGCCGATAGCGAGTTCCGGGCGCAGTTGGCGGCACAAGGAACGACCTTGCATACGCCCCGTAAAAAGCCCAAAGGCAAAGAGTTAAGCTCGTTGGAGAAGCACCATAATCGGTGTGTGAGCCGCTTGCGTCAACCGATTGAAGGGCTTTTCAATTGGTTCCATGTCAAAACGGGGATTCAAGATGCAGGGACGGTGCGCTCGGAGGACGCCCTTCTGGTGCATTGCTTCGGGAAGTTGGCCTTGGCCTACTTTCTCTTCGTTTTCTACCCCTGATTCACATTATTGTGTAAAGAACGATTTATGGGCAAGTTTTATAACTCGCCCAAAGTAGCTAACAGTTTGACTGCCTAGTCTTCAGCCGTGAGACAGAAGCCCGATTCCGCCGCCGTCGGCGGTTCGCAGGTGGTGTCGTGCCGTCATTAGCGCAGTGACAGGAGTTCATCCAACCAGGGTTGTGCCAGCGGTTCTCCCGTCAGGATTTCCAGCGGCGCGCGGCCGGCGCGTTGGCCGCGCGTAAAAGGCCGATGGTTATGCACCCAGGCAAACAAATCCAAGGTCTCCTGCCGCACTTGTCCGCGGCTCGTGTCCAACAGCAGGCGCAAGGCGGAGTTCACATTCTCGATCAACGATGAACTCCGTATCTCCGCGCTCAAGGCTTCTCGCACGGCGTCCTGACGGGCCGCTGCGTCGGTCGGCGCAAGCCGCGCCGCTTCATCGTAAGCCGCCTGCGCCGCGGCTTGCAGCCGTTGCCGCGCGCCATACTCTTTGCTGTTGGTCGCTTGCCGTTCCCGTTGCCAGCCGCAGGCCAGCGCCGCCACCGCCGCGCGCGGATGCTGCGCGCACAACGTTTCGTAGACCACCGCCAGCCGTTCGTCATAGCCCCAGTACCCCGTCAGCCCGTGCGCGAAACTGGCCGCCGCTGCCGTCAACGGCGCGTGTCCCGACTGCTGGAACAACGCGAGCACGCACGCGATCTCCGCCTGCCGTTGCGTCAACGCGGGCAGCGCTCCCGCTGCGTCAAACGGTTCCAGCAACCGGCGCAACTCCTGCCACAGATAGCAAAAGTCGTCGTAGCGCTGCACCTTTTCCGCCGCCGTTGCGCGCGCCGCGTCGTACTCCGCCTGGCGCCGCGCCACCACCTCTGGCGTACGTCCTAGCGCCAAGACTCCGCGTTCGATACTCCTGTTCTATCGCGGCCAGCGCCTGCCGATAAAAGCGCGCGCCAAACACGCCGAGCGGATGCAGCAGGTGAAATAAATCAGGGTGCTGCGTCAAGCCCGCCAACGCGCAGCCCTTGACCAAGCCCGTCCCGCGATCTGCCACGACTTGTTCCAACAAGCCCGCGTCTACCAACTCCTGCCAGTGCTGCTGCCAGGTCGTCGCTTCACGATCGGTCGCCAACTCGATCTTCAGAATCGTCAACGAACGCGGCTCGATGGTCAGCAGAATCGGCTGTCCCGCCGTAAAAATCTCATCCGCCAGCACTACCACCAGTTTGATGCCGCAGGCAATTCCTGCGGCAAGGCCTGTGCAAACGTCGTCAGCCGTTGCGAAATGTACCCCACCGAATGCACCGGCAAGCCCAACTCCGCGCAGCGGCAGGCGATGCTTTCCAGCGAACAACGCCCCACCAGCCGCAGTAATAAAATATGCCGGTCGGCGTCGGCGTTCGTGTAGCGGGGCGCTGGCGCCACCGTCCCCGACGCCGCAAACAACTCGGTCAACTGCCACAACAAGGCATACTCAAACCAGCGGGAAACGCGGTACGCCCGCGCCAAGCGCGTGATCTCCCCGTACACGCCCTGGGCGCAAAAGGCTTGCACCGCGATTTCCATACGGGTTACTTTGTCCAAATCTGGTCGCCGGATGAATTTCATGGCGGCTCCGTTCCCTCCTCTTCTTTCGGTTGTTTTCGCACTTCAACCATACAGAGGAGGAACCTCATTTCAAAGAACTGTTAGCTGGCATATGAAACTTGCCAAATCAACTGGCAATTTTCAGTTGAGACCGCGCGCACGAAGCTGAACCGCCATTATGAGAAGGTCCATCCTGATAATATTAAGTACAAGAAAACTTAATTTACACTGTACTTAATTTCCGCACTGATCAGTGGTCGCACTCCTTTGGCGGTAATTCTTTTCCGGTGGATCGGCAGCAATCCGATTCTGGTTTCATCTTGTGTCCACAGCCTGATTTGGTCGTAGTTGGCTCCTTTTTCTGTGATTACCTCTTTCAACTGGGCTCCGATCCCGGCGCGAAACGCGCTGACTTCAGCCTCTTTTTTTTGGGATTGCTGGGACGCGGACTCTTCGCTTTGGCTTCTAATTTATACCGCACCAATTTATGCACGCCGCCATAGCCAATCTCGATTTGATGGTTTTTGACCACCATTTGATGGATTTCTTTGTAAGTCCGAAAGCCTTTCTCCGTGGCTAAAATCTCTTCTATTGCGGCGATGGCGGCGGTCGTCATCTACGGAGTGGCGCCGCTGGGTTTGTGTATTTCCAACATCTTTGCCAAGCCGCCGGCTTCATATAAAGCGAACCAAGCGGAAACACTATTCCGATTAAAACCGAGCATTTGCGCTACTTTACTTCTGGACTTGGCTTCCTTTTTTACGATCAGATACAAGGCTTGCAGGCGGTTTTGCTTTTTGACTTGCGACTCCTGCTTGAGCATTTCTCGGATTTCTTCGGCTGTTTCTTTTATTTTTGGCACTGCTTTGTTCATTCTTCTATTATTGCATATTTGTTAAGTTGAAAGGGTATGACATCGGAGTTGTGAGGACCCAATTGCAAACGACACCTTTGCTGACGGGACGAGGCGAAATGACAATATGGTCGGAAAAAATGCCGGATAATCGCTGGTAGCGGCACGAACCGTCATGACTCTTTCAGCAACAGCGTGGCGGAAAGACGGACAAGAAGAAAAGTAGCTCGCGCAGGCGAATCCCCCGACTGGCTATCAGCAATTGTTTGTGGCGAGAGTTGGTGGTCAATGGAGGTTCATCTTCAATGTGTCCACGAATGTGTCCATAAAGCAAAACAGGCATCGCGCGGATGCCTGTAAGTGCTTGATTTAATTGGTACGCCCGGAGAGATTCGAACTCCCGACCCGCAGATTCGAAGTCTGCTGCTCTATCCATCTGAGCTACGGGCGCACAGAAAAAACTAAAACCTGACCGTTTCCTGCGGGGCGACTACGTTGGAAGGCAATCCCGCACTGACACAGTCAAATCCATCTTTTGTGCCGCCATTCTGCCTTGCCCTTGTGTGTTCGTCAAGTTGCCTGGCTTTCTTCGCATTTCGTAAAAGCACTGATCACATTAGTCTTGTCAGCGAAAACCAGTAAGCGTAAACTGCGCATGCCTCGGCAGCAAATAGAAGTTCAACCCGTCCCGAAAAACTCCCATCGAAAAAAGCAAATACCCAATGACTACGCCTCGCAGAACTTCGATTAGGGGCAAATTTATTCTCTCCCCGGATTCTCATCTCTTTTCCACTGGCCTGGCTGCGCGCGCAACCACATATTGCTCGACGGCGGAAGCTTAAAGGTGCCAGTGAGAAAAGAAGCAGCTATCGGTAAAGGAATTTCTCGCTATGAACCAGCCACTACCACCACAAATAAAAGATACTTCAAACACAAAACTGCTGCTGCTGGTCGTGGGCAGTTTTATCGGACTGTGCGCCATGTGCGGCTTTCTTAGCTTGCTTGCGAATCGAATCTCCCAGAAGACTAAATCATCCAGTTCGCTCGCCATCGCCAAAACCTCCAGAGTGTCCGGCGCTGCGCCCAAGGGCAAAGCAATGACCGCCCCCAGCCCAAGCCGCGCTACAGCAGAGGAGAAGCCTGACTTGGAAGTGATCGAAGCTGACTGGGAGAAGGGCGAGTTGGAAACAGATGCCGTTTGGCAAGTCACCTTCAGGAATAATAGCGAGCGGAAGATTAGCGACATCAAGTACGAAATTCGCTACTACGCCGTGACCGGGAAGCAAGTCACACGTGACAATAAACTCGGCGTGACCGAGCAGACGAGCCAAAAAGTTATTGCGCCAAAGAAGATGCAAATCCTGGAAATCAACGATGGCTTGCCACATAAAGACGCGAGCACTGCCGTGTTCACCTTGAAATCCTGGCGCGTCCTGGATTAACCCCGTGACGCCTCCATCTGCCCTTAGCGGTGCGATTGTTGCGGCAAAATATTTCCCGTTTCTCCGCGCAATTTCGGGCATAAGCCGTTGGCGAATCCATCTTATTGGCGTATGATCCCCGCGTCCCGTTCATTGGTGAATCAAATAAATTGTCATCGTTGATTTGTATTTGCAATGATGATTTCTGTGCCCAATCTTTGCTCCCTACCCTCAAGAACGTTAACTGTGCCTGATCCATGACATGCCGTGAATTTCCGGTTGCCCGTTGGCAGACTGGTTTGTTCGGCCTCTTCCGGGAGATGATTGATGCCATCAAAACACGAATCCATTTCGTCCGATCAAAAGCGCCTTTTGTGGTTAATTGTGTTGTGCCAGCTTATCGGTTTTCTGTTTGTCGTGCTGGTATCGCTCGCCTTGTCAGCGATTTAAGTGGCGTCTTGTTTGAATGAGCCAAGGCCGCGCCCACGGTATCCAGCGCGCGGCACTAGTGGAGCTTTCCTGAAGTCCTTCCCCTTGTTTTTTGAAGCCCATGTCAGACTGGGGATGAAAGGAATCCTAGCATGCCCAATCAAACTTCTGCGCCGCTCAAGTTGTCGGCGCGCGTACGTCTGCTGGTGGCGGCGCTGGCGCGGCAACGCAGTGCCGCTTATCGGCAAGTCCAACGCGCCGAACTGCTACTGGCCATGGCCGACGGCGTCGGCCATAACGCCGTGGCCCGTACCCAAGCCGCAGATCGTGCCGTCGTCCGCAAGTGGCGGACGCGCTGGGGCGAACTCGCGCGGAAGTTAGCGCACGCCGAAACCACGGAAGCCACCGACGCGCAGTTAAGCGAACTCCTCGTCGCCGGTTTGCAAGACTTGCCCCGCAGCGGTACCCCCGCGACGTTTACGGCAGAACAAATCGTCCAGATGCTCGCGCTCTCGTGTGAAGACCCGCAGGCGAGCGGGCTGCCGGTCACGCATTGGACACCGCCGGAACTCGCTGCCGAAGTCGTCAAACGCGACCTCGCGGAACGCATTTCCCCAACTACTGTCGGGCGTTTTTTAAAATCAGGCCGACCTTGATCTGCATCACGTCGAAGGTTGGCTCAACGCGCCGCAACGAAATACACCGGAGTTCGACGCGCAAGTCAAAACGGTCTGCGACGTGTACGAAGCCGCGCCGCAATGGCACGCGCAAGGCATCCATTTAATGAGTACGGATGAAAAGACCGGCATCCAGGCGCTAGAACGCGCTGCGCCGACCAAACCCGCCCAGCCCGGCGTGGCCGGACAAGCAGGACGTTGCGCGCGGCAAGAGTACGAATACATTCGCCACGGCACGCAATGCCTGATCGCCAATCACGAAGTGGCGACCGGCAAACAACTGGCTCCGACCATCGGCGACACGCGCCCCGAAGTGGATTTCGTCCACCACCTCGCGCAAACGGTGGCGACCGATGAGAAAGCGCAATGGATTTTCGTCACCGACCAACTCAATACGCACCAATCCGCCGGGCTGGTGGAGTGGGTCGCCCAACAAATCGGCGCGGCGCAAGACCTGGGCAAAAAAGAGACGTGCGGCATCCTGCGCTCGATGGCGACGCGGGCGGCGTACCTAAGCGACCCGACGCATCGCATTCGTTTTGTGTACACGCCCAAACACTGTTCCTGGCTGAACCAGATCGAACTTTGGTTCAGCATTCTCGTGCGCCGCTTGCTCAAACGTGGTTCCTTCACTTCCACCGAAGAACTACGCACCCGCCTTCTCGCGTTTATCGAATACTTCAATGCCACGCTGGCGAAGCCCTTCAAGTGGACGTACAAAGGACGACCGCTTCAGATTTAACCAGGGGTAGAACTTTAGGAAAGCTCCACTAGTGTTCAGTCAAGGTTCAATTAACGGGTAGAGTCGTTTCAATTTGACTCGCGCATCTTTGGTCGTGAACTGCCAATGGATTTTCGTCTGTTTCGTATTGCGGTTCGTTTGATACACCGCTATTTGGTTTTTCAATGCTTCCCGACTCCCCACCCGCGTGGTCAAGCCCACGCGTTTTAATAACCCTAATTCGATCTCTGCCATATTCAGCCACGAACCGTGCTTCGGCGTCTGCACAAATTCGAGGCGCCGCAAAATCGCGCGCGCTTGCTCGGCGGGCAGGAGTTCATACAACGCACTCGGTTTGTGGGCCGACAAATTGTCCTGCACAATCGTAATCTTCTTGGCCTGCGGATACATTTCTTCGGCAATGACACGAATCACCTCGGTCCAATTGAGCCGCTTGTGATTCTCTTTGACGAAGATTTCCCGCCGCCCTTGCAACGGTTCGCACACCAAATAGAGATCGGCCACCCATTCCCGTTTGTACTCAAAGTCCTGGTACTGTACGCCTTTCGCATCCGTAAAGCCCGCGCGCACTTCACTCACCAATTGCTGCGGCGATTCATCCAGGCAGACCATCGGGTTGTGCGCATCATACGGGCGCTCATAGACATCCAGCACCGTTTCCATCGCACAGACAAACTCCGGCTCCGCCGTCGGGATTAGCCCTTCTTTCACCTGCCACGGCTTCAGTTCGTTTTTTTTAGCAACTGGCGCACACTTTCGTGCGAAATCGACGCCACCGCCCCATTCTCGCCAACGTCTCCGCCAATAAGCGCAAACTCCATTTTTGATACCCTTCCGGCGCGCTCGAACACCGCAGGGCAATCAAGTGCGCTTCCACGCGTCCATCAAAAGTCTTTTCCTTGTAGCGTGTTTGCTGGCTGTCCGTGCAGCGCTGCCTCAAAGCTCTCTCAGCACAAAGCGCTGGCGCAAACGTTCAATGAGCCGTTGTCCGACGTGGTATTGCTGCCGGACGTCGTCATCAGCTAAGCGCCCGCCTGCCCAATCTTCATCCAGACTTAACAGCACATTGGCGCGTTTCACAATTTCTGCTTTACTGGCTGCGCTTGGCAATCATTTCGCGCAGCTTTTCCTGTTCTTCTCCGCTTAAGGTCACAAGGTAGTCTATTCATAACAGCCATTCTGTTATGATTCCTCTACCCGTCAACTCAACCTTGACTGAACACTAGTCGAGGAAGAGCTGAAAGAGTTTCCGTGAAGAGCATGCTCGGCTAGGTTAAGAAGCTCTGCCCTGAACGGGCAATGGCATTGAATTAAGACCTGCACCTTCTTTGCGATACTTCAAGTAACGCACGGTCTTTGAATAATTTAACGGTGCCTGAATGAATTGCCGACCGAGTCGTTGCAAGGTCGGATTCTTGCCAAAGAGGTGGTGCAGCTCGCTAAGACCTCCGCTTCCGAGCGCGGCGACAAGAGCAACTAGCACAACGCGATCCAGCAACGCCACATAGCTTTCTGCGCGATTCACTTGCGGCGCAAACTTCGTCGCGCGCTCCGCGCCTTGCTGCGCCAAGCGTCACTCTGCTCAGGTTTCGTCAAGATGCTTTCCAGCGCCATGAGGAAGAAGAGCCGTGGATTCCTGCTCGACCGCGGCCACGCTCGTGCCGCTGCAACGCTCGACGGCAAGTTTCATAACTCCCTCAAAGTAGATAACAGTTTCCCTGCCCAGTCTTCTGCCTTGCGACACGATGCCCTTTTCCGCCGTGGTACGGCGGTTTTAGGCTGCGCTCGTGCCACGTGTTAGACCAAGGCGAGCAGGGCTTCCAGCCAGGACTGTTCCAGCACTTGCCCGGTCAGGATTTCCAGCGGCGCGCGCCCCGCACGTTGACCGCGGACAAAACGCCGATGATTATGCACGTAGGCAAACAACTCCAAGGTCTCCTGATGCACCTGCCCGCGACAGGTGGCCAGCAAGGGGCGTAGCGCGGAATTCACATTCTCAATCAACGACGAACTTCGCACTTCTGCACTCAAGGCCTCCACCACAGCTTGTTGCGTAGCGCACGCCGTCTCGGGGGCCAGCCGCGCGGCTTGGTCGTAGGCCGCCTGCGCCGCTTGTTGCAGCCGTTGTCGCACGCCGTACTCCTTACTATTCGTCGCTTGTCGTTCCCGCTGCCAACCGGAGGCCAGCGCCGCCACCACAGCTGGCGGATGCTGCGCACATAATTCTTCGTAGACTACTGCCAACCGCTCGTAGTAGCCCCAATAACCCGCCAACCCGCTGGCAAAACTTTTCACTTCCTGTTGCAGCGCGGCGCTCTCCAGCGTGCCCAATAATTCGAGCAGGCACTTAATCTCGGCTTGCCGCGCCGCCAGCGCAGGCAACGCGCCGCGCTCATCAAAGGCTTCCAGCACCCGCCGCAACTCGCCCCACAAGTAACAAAAGTTATCGTACCGCTGCATCTTTTCCAGGGCCTTGCGCCGCGCCGCCTCATAATCCCGGCGCCGCCGCTCAATGACTGCTGGCGTGCTGCCGAGCGCCAACGCGCCGCGTTCGTACTCCTGTTCTATCGCGGCCAGCGCCTGCCGATAAAAGCGCGCGCCAAACACGCCGAGCGGATGCAGCAGGTGAAATAAATCAGGGTGCTGCGTCAAGCCCGCCAACGCGCAGCCCTTGACCAAGCCCGTCCCGCGATCTGCCACGACTTGTTCCAACAAGCCCGCGTCTACCAACTCCTGCCAGTGCTGCTGCCAGGTCGTCGCTTCACGATCGGTCGCCAACTCGATCTTCAGAATCGTCAACGAACGCGGCTCGATGGTCAGCAGAATCGGCTGTCCCGCCGTAAAAATCTCATCCGCCAGCACTACCACCAGTTTGATGCCGCGGCAATTCCTGCGGCAAGGCCTGTGCAAACGTCGTCAGCCGTTGCGAAATGTACCCCACCGAATGCACCGGCAAGCCCAACTCCGCGCAGCGGCAGGCGATGCTTTCCAGCGAACAACGCCCCACCAGCCGCAGTAATAAAATATGCCGGTCGGCGTCGGCGTTCGTGTAGCGGGGCGCTGGCGCCACCGTCCCCGACGCCGCAAACAACTCGGTCAACTGCCACAACAAGGCATACTCAAACCAGCGGGAAACGCGGTACGCCCGCGCCAAGCGCGTGATCTCCCCGTACACGCCCTGGGCGCAAAAGGCTTGCACCGCGATTTCCATACGGGTTACTTTGTCCAAATCTGGTCGCCGGATGAATTTCATGGCGGCTTCGTTCCTCCTCTTCTTTCGGTTGTTTTCGCACTTCAACCATACAGAGGAGGAACCTCATTTCAAAGAACTGTTAGCTGGCATATGAAACTTGCCTCGCGCAAATACAAGAAAAGCCATCTGGCCATCGTCGTTAATTCCGGCTTACAAGAACTGACCGCAACGAACGGGAAAAATCCGCTGCGCAAAGCGAAACGTGCGCTGCGTCGTGCAGCAGCCATGAAGACAGCGGATTTGCAACGCGGCTTGTCCAGTTTGGCGACGGTTGGCTCGACCGCTCCGTTCGTTGGCTTGTTCGGCACCGTGGTCGGCATTATTAATGCGTTCACGAAAATGAATGAAGCCCAAAGCGCAGGCATTGCGGTGATTTCCGGGGCAATTGCCGAGGCGCTGATTACCACAGCATTTGGTTTGGTGGTGGCAATCCCTGCCGTTTGGATGTTCAATTACTTCACGAATCGGGTGAATAACTTTGCGATTGAAATGCAAAATTCCGCTGAAGAATTGATTGAGTTCTTTTTGCAGCAACAGCCGGAAAACTAAAAATCAAACGCTTGAAAAAGTCTGGGGAAGTCTGGGGAAGTCTGGAAAAGTTAGACTTCCTGTAACTAGCCAGCCCGAACTGCGGGCAAAAAAGGCGTGCCAGTGAAAACATGTTCCAGGGCCGCCAGGACATTGATCCCATGTTTACGCACGGTGGACACCTACGAACGAATGCGGCAGAAGGCTGCGGCTCCCGTCGTGGCGCGGAAACAGCCGGAAATCTTCTGCTGGACTTTCATCATGCGCAGGTCGCGTTCGGCCAAATTGTTATCAAACGGGACGCGGAAGTCCGTCATAAAACGCAAGACTTCCGTCGCGCGCGTTTGCAGCCGCAACAACAGATTGCGCGCCTTGCTTTGTTTGCTGCGTCCGCGCTGCCCGGGCACGGCTGCCACCGCCGGGTGCTGCTGCAAACCCGTGGTCAAGAGGGCTTGATAGCGTGTGGTGAAGGCCTCGTGCGTGGCCGCGTCCAAGCCTTCCGCACCCGCCGCTCGGGCTTGCTCGACCGTGTCTTTGATCTCGCACAGGAGGGCGAGCAACGCCTGCGCCCAGGCCTGGTCGCCCTGTTCGACCAGCGCCGTCAGTTCGCGCAAATGATGCGCGTTACACAAGGCATGTTCGCACGGAGCCTGCCAATACGGCGCCCAGGCATCATGCACGGCGAGGCCGTGAAAGTGCGGCAAGATGCCAATCTCGTCCGTCGCCGCCGTGCCGCGTTTGGGATGCGTGGCCTAGTGTGTCAGGTGCGGTGTGCTGGCCACGTGCAACCAGTGCCGCTGCCCCGCCACCGCCACGCCCGTCTCATCGAAGTGCGCTACGGCAGCGTTTTGCACGCCCGCTTTGACCACCGCCTCGAACTGCGTCAACGCCGCCGCGCAGGTCTGCTGCGTGGTGGCGAGCGTGCCGGGCGTGAGGCGTTGCCCAAAGAGATCAGCGAACAACTCGCTGGTGCGTGCCTGCGGCAACAACTGATAGCTGCGCAGATAAACGGCCACGGCCTGGGCGCGCGGCCCGTACTGGACGACGTTGGTGACGTGGGCGGGAAAGGGCGCTTGGGTGCGCGTCTGACAGTGCGTGCAGACCTTGTGTTCGCTGCGATGCTCGGTCACGGTGCAGGCCAGCACGGGCAGTTCAAAGACTTGCCGTCGTGCATAGTGCGTGGCGCTTTGCGCCTGCAAATCCTGGCCGCAGCCGCCACAGCACGTGACGACGTGGGTCTCGATCTGATCGGGCTGGTCGCGCAAACGCAAGGTCGTCCCACGATGCCCCGGTTGCCCGCCGACCGGACGTGGACTCTTGCTGCGCTGACTTTTGGTCTGTTTCTGGAAGCCATCCTGTGAGGGCGGTTGACTGCTGTTGCGCGAGTTACGGTTGACTTGGCGTTCCAGTTCGGTGACGCGCGCTGTCAATTCGTCAATGCGCTGCAGCAGGCCTTGCACCAAGGCGATGACCGCCTCGGGCCCAGCGTCATACACGGTTTGGATTTCGTCACGGGTCATAGCCTATCCATAGTGCGAATGCCTTGACGGCTTTACTTTTTGTTCCGGCCTCAACCGTGAGGCTAATCAGTTACCTATTTTATTGCCTTAACCAAGTAGGATTAAGCACTAACACCAACACGCGGCTGGTGTGAGTGACTGAAAAGTACAGGTTACGAACCACCGCACTGGCGGCACGCACCTATTGAGAACAAGCTAAACACGCATTATTCTCCAAGCTCTTCAGTTGCTCTCCTCAAGGGAGTAGCAGAACGCAGACTGAATGGAGTCGCAAAAAGTGGTGGGAATCTACGCCTTGTTTCTGAAGCATGTCAAGGCAGGGATTCAGGTTTTTGGAAAAAAACTGAAAATCTCTTCGTTGGGAATGAAAACGAAATAACATCCCCAATCTCAGCCACAGAGTACACCGAGGACACGGAGGGAAACAACGGCTTTAGGGAGACTTCCCGGCGGAGACTTCGGTAACTTCACTGCGCTTCCATCACGCGCAGGATATTTTCGCCGAGAATTTGTAAAAGCTGCTTGTCGGTGAAACCCGCGTCGTGCCAATTCTGCCGTCAGATTTGGCAACAACGCGCTGGTTTCCAGTCCGGCGGGAACGCAGTTGATGCCGTCATAATCGGAACCGAGTCCAACGTGTTCAGCACCAACGAGGCGGGCGATGTATTCGATGTGATCGGCCAGGCGCGTGTACGACATTGGCGCGACGTGTTGTTGCAAGGCTTCGCTGCTCAAGCGATCTTTGGCATATCCGGCGGCAACATAATCCATTGATGCATCAAGGGCGGCGAATTGCGGTTGCAGCTTATGCAAGACTTCGCGCGCGGCGACGGCATAGCTTTCATCCAGAAAGATCGGGTAGAACACCACACAAATCACGCCCTCCCTTACGGCGACGGCGCGGATCATCTCGTCCGTCATATTGCGGCGATGGTTCGACAAAGCGCGCGCGCCGGAATGTGAGGCGATGACGGGTTTGCGGGCGACTTCCAGTACCTCCCAGAATGTTTTGTCTGAGACGTGCGAAATGTCTACCAGCATGCCCAAATGATTCATCTCGCGTACGACTTCCTGCCCAAAATCGCTCAAGCCGGTTTTCTGCCCCAACTCATCGCCCGAAGAACCGGCCCAGTTGGTCGTGCGCGAATGGGTAAGGGTCAGATAGCGTACGCCACGCTCATAAAATTTAGTCAATACATCCAAGTCGTCATTGATGGCATGTCCGCCTTCGACGCCCATGAGCGCGGCGACTTTTCCGGCCTGGGAGATGCGGCGAATGTCGGCGGCAGTGAAGGCGCGTTCCATCCGCGTCGGATGCTTGGCCAATTGTTGATCGAGTGCGCCAATCAAGGCTAAGGCACGATGGGTTGCTGCTTCGCCCCAATATTCGTGGGGATCGGCCCAGATCGAAAAGAATTGCGCATCCACGCCGCCCGCGCGCATGAGATTCAAATCTAAATGCCAACCGGGTGTGCCTGCGGCTAAATCCGCGCCTTCGTCCAGCACGCGCAGAATTGTATCCGCATGCATATCAATGACGATGGCTTGATGATGCAATTGTCGGCTGTCAAGAGATTTCATGGCTGGATGGTTGAGCGAAAGCAGAAACGCTGCAGGCAAGGAAGGTGCAAGAGGACAACGAACCTGCGCCTCTAAGTGGAAATCGCTGAAGTCGAGGTGGCCGCCGATTCGACGACCACAGGATGTGCTTCCATATCGCGCTTAATTGCATCCAGAATGCCATTCACGAATTGGGTTGCTTCGTGCGTGGAAAACCGACGCGCAATTTCTAACGCTTCATTGATGGCTACGGTCTTGGGAGTTTGTGGTTGGTACATGAACTCGTAGACAGCTAATCGTAAGAGGTTACGATCCACTACGGCCATGCGTGGGATGCGCCAGTGTTCGGTGCGTTGGCGGATGCGATCATCAATTTCCTCCAGATGACCAATCACGCCTTTGACCAAATCGTTGGCAAAGTCTCTGACTTCGTCTGCCGCCTCAGCTAATTCGCCCCAATAGGTTTGGACTAGCTCATCTACCGGCTGTCGAGCCAAATCATACTGGAAAAGCATTTGCAGCGCGCATTCGCGCGCCTTGCGTCGAGCGCCCATAATTTTTCAATTATCAAAATAAAGAGCCATTGATTGATAGTTTCATCCGGGGCGACGGCTGGCAAGGATGCCAAGAACTCAACTATAGCTCCTTCAGTAAATTTGCCATTTCAATAGCGGACATCGCCGCCTCGAAACCTTTGTTACCTGCTTTCACGCCGGCGCGATCAAGCGCCTGTTCTACGGTGTCAGCAGTAATTACACCATAAGCTACTGGCACTCCTGTGTCCAGTGCTACAGCAGAAATGCCTTTAGTCACATCCGCCGCTAAATAATCATAATGGGGCGTTTCGCCGCGAATGATAGCTCCCACACAGATAATTGCATCATATTTACCACTGCTGGCCAATTTCTTGGCGACCAGCGGGATTTCAAAAGACCCAGGGACACGGACAGTTGTGATATGGTTTTCGTTTGCGCCCAGGCGTCGCAAGGCTTCCTGCGCACCGCCAATCAAACGGCTGACAATCAAATCATTCCATCGGCTTGCTACAATGGCAAACTGCAAGCCATCCGCTCGTAATCCACCTTCAATCATTCGCTGCGTATTTGGTTCGTTCATTATTTCGAGCCGCTAGTATATTGACCGGGTCTGGTGAGGTCAAGAAAATGTTCCCGCCATCACAGTGGTCATCACTTCAGGATGAATGTATTTGCGGATGGCGTCATCAATATCGCTTTTGTTTAGAGCCTTAACGTGCTCCGGGTAGTCGTCCAGATAATTCACGCCTAAGCCATAAATTTCTGTGTTGGCCAATTGCCCGGCGATGCCCGCGTTCGTGGCCAAGCCAATTTTGTAGCCGCCGACCATCGAAGATTGCTCATCGGCAAGCTCTTCTTCGGTGATGCCTTGCGCCACATAATCTTCGACAATTTGCTTGGTCGTGTTGATCGCCACCTCGGTATTTTCGGGGGCCACTGTCACTGTAATCAAATATGGCCCATCGCCCAAACCGGAATCCGAAAAGAAGGAATTGATGCCATACGTCAGTCCCATTTCGTCACGCACTTTCAAGCCCAGGCGCGATGACAGCGTAGACTGGCCGAGCGCGCGATTAGCGATCACTGCCGCGAGGTAATCAGGATTCATACGGCGCAATCCTGACGCATGCCCCATGACCACATCCACACTGGATTTATCTTCCAGGTGCACCGTATCGCGCAGTGCCGCCGTTTGGAGCGGCGTTGCTGTTAACGCCATCTCCGGTTTGGCTGCGCCTTGCCAATCGCTGAACAAATCCTGCACCAACTTGCTAACTTCTACGGCGGTGACATCGCCCACGACCGCCAGAATCATGGAAGCGGCCCCATAATGCTGTTCGTAAAACTGGCGCAAATCTGCCACTGTCGTTGCTTCGATTTCGCTGATGCGTCGTGCGGATGGATAGATGTGGAAGGGGCTTGTTTCGGCAAAAACCAATTGCGAAAACCGCTCCATTGCGCGGCGATCCGTTTCATCTTGCGCGCGTTTTATCGCTGCAATTGAGCGCTGCTTGAGCTTGTCGAACTCGTCTTCTGGGAAAATTGGCGCGCGTAATTCTTCGGCCAATGTTCCTAACACCAGCGGGAAGTCGCGGCTTAGTGATTGCCCGCTCAGCGAAACTGAGAACGTATTGCTCGAAACGTTTACGCCTGCGCCGACCGATTCCAAGGCTTCGGCGATGGCGAGTTTATTGCGTTTGCTCGTGCCTTTGTTGAGCATCTCCGCCGTAAGGCGCGCGGTGGCATATTTGTCGGGCGGGCTGAAGTAGGAGCCGCCCAGCAAATAGCCGGAAAGCGAAATCGTCGGATTCGCGTGATTTTCCAACACCAATAATTTAATACCATTGGGGAATACTTCACGCGCCGTGCGATCAACAAATGAATTCGTCATAGGTGAGAAAGAGTCTATTAAGGCTTGGGCGTCTATTATAGTCCTGAGAGTCTGGCGGCCCTGAAATTAAAGGACTCTCCAGACTAAATAGACGCCCACGCCTTTGCTTAACTGTCTTTGGGGACAAAGTAACCAACTGTGCGCGAGTCGGCAATAAAATACTGCTGGGCGACGCGTTGGATGTCAGCGCGGGTGACGGCTTGGACCTTGTTGGGAAAGTCCACATAGTCTTTCCAGTCGGCCATCCCTTCCGCTTCACCCAAGGCGCTCACGACTCCGAAGGGGCTATCCCGTAAGTAAATCAGTTGGGTCAGAATAATATTTTGGGCTTTGCTTAATTCGGCTTCGGTGACTAATTCCGTTTTGAGTTTTTCAATTTGCTGGAGCACGACTTGTTCGACCTCTTCGTGCTTCACGCCAGGCCGCAGTGTGGTGGTCAACGTAAACAATCCCGGATCAACCAACGCATAAGCGTGCGAGGTTGCACCCATCGCCAATTGCGTCTCAACCAGTGCTTGATAGAGCCGGGAGGTGACCCCGGCGGACAACACATGATCCAGCACCGATAAGGCCGGAATATCAGGATGGCACCCTTCCGGCGTGCGCCAGCCGATTTCGACGACTCCCAGTTGCCCGGCGCGCCGCAGGACAAAACGGTTTTCGCCTTCCTGTGGCGGCTCGACGGTGTACATCGGAGGAATCGGCGTCGGCGAGGCCGGAATCGCTGCGAAATGTTTGGCAATCAAATCCAGCGTCGTTTGTTCGTCGAAATCGCCTACGGCAATGGCGGTCGCATTATTCGGATGATAGTACACATCGTAGAAATCTTTGAGCCGGGAGGTCGGAACGCCTTCGACATCGGCGCGCCAGCCAATCGTCGGATGATGATAGGGATGTTCACGAAACGCCGCCGCCCAAACGCGTTCATCCAAAATGCCCGCCGGATCGTTTTCGCCGCGTTCCAGTTCATTGCGCACGACTGTCATCTCAGATTGCCGATCTTCATCAGAAATATGGGAATTGCGCATGCGATCTGCTTCCAGATGGATGGCCAACTCAAGCTGATCGCTCGGCAGCATCTCGTAATACCGCGTCCGATCAAACCACGTGTCGGCATTGAAGACCGCGCCTTGCTTTTGCAAGACGGCGGCGATCTGCGTGCCTTTGTGCTTATTGTAAGTCGGTGTGCCCTTGAACATTAAATGCTCAAGCAGGTGCGTAGAGCCAGTATAGCCAACTGCTTCATTGCGCGAACCCACCCGATACACCACCATAAACGCGACCACGGGCGCAGCGCGGCGTGGCACAAGCAGAACCTTGAGGTTATTGGAGGTGAGTTTGTATTCGGTGATGCCTTCGTATTCAGTGATCTTAGTAAAAGTCATATTGAGGATCAGTTGATGGCAGACTTCAATGGTAGCGAGATTATGCGAAAATCAGACGTCCTTGGTTCTGGGATGGGCCGCCCCAGTTCTTGGGCTGTTTGAATCTACTAGTCAATTATTGCCTCAGCATTTTTCATTGCTTCAGTATAAGTTGCTCCATCAGCAGCGCAGCCGGGTAATTCAGGCACTTCCGCAATAAAAGCCTCGTCGGCTTTGCTCCAATAAATAATTACCTCATATTTATATTGGTTATTCATCTTCGTCTTTGGAAACTGACTCACGAAGTCGCTTTACCCGTTCTTTACCGTATCAATAAACGTCTGTGCATTTTCCACCGGCACCATCGGCAGAATTCCGTGTCCGAGATTCATGATATGTCCCACGCCGCCTGCTTTGGCGACAATCTCTCGGACGGAGTTCGCAATAGTCTCTTTGCTGCCCAGCAAAATGCAAGGGTCAAGATTGCCTTGCAACGATAAATTGCCAAATCCTGCGGCATCAAGCCGCCGTCGCGCGTCAGCAATATCAATGCGCCAGTCAATGCTCAGCACATCGGCTCCGGTAGTGGCCATTTGCTCTAACACGTTGCCACAACCATTGATGTACATAAGCGTTGGCACGCCGTCGCGTTTGAGTCCGGCGAAAACTTTTTGTTCGTAGGGGAGTGCAAATTCCTGGTATGCCTGCGGCGATAATTCCCCCGCCCACGTGTCAAAGAGTTGGATCGCCTGTGCGCCTGCTTCGATCTTGGCGTTGAGGTAAAGCACGATCACGTCCGCCAATTTGTCGAGCAGTTGGTGCAACAAACCCGGCGCACTGTACATCATTTTTTTCAGTTCGGCGAAGTTTTTTGATGTGCCGCCCTCAACCATATACGAGGCTAGTGTGAAGGGCGCACCCGCGAAACCGATCAGCGGGACTTTGTTGTCAATCTGTTTGCGCAAGAGCCTGATCGTATCTAGTGTGAACCGCGTTTTCTCGACTGGATCGGGAATGATTAACTTTTCAACTTGCTCTACCGTGCGGATGGGCGTGGCAAAGACCGGCCCTTTGCCTTCGGTTAATTCTAAATGCATTCCCATTGCTTCCACCGGGATAAGAATGTCGGAAAACATGATCACGGCGTCTACACCGAGAATCTCCAACGGCTGCAGCGAAACCTCTGCCGCTAAATCTGGTGTTTTGCAAAGGGTCAAAAAATCGGTTTGCTTGCGCACCGCGCGATATTCCGGCAAGTAACGCCCGGCCTGCCGCATCATCCATACGGGCGGGCGGTCTACGCTTTGGCGAAAGGCCGCACGGATCAATCGGTCATTTTGAATTGGTTGTGTCATAACAGCTTAGTCAGTGAATACGTCTCCGAAATGGAAGCGCCGAGTGTACCACACGTAGCGATTTTGGGAATGTCATAGAAGTGTCAAAAACAAAAATGGGAACGGCAGGGAATTGATAGTTTGTACAGAGTGTTCTAATCAAGCGCAGAGAAAGGATTGACCTATGTCGTTTCGTGAACAACTGACTTCTTGCCCCCGTTGCCATATGGTGATTTCGATTGATTCCATCATGATTGATGAACGCGCCACACTTCGTATCGTCGGAAAATGTAATAACGCCAGTTGTCAGACCCAGGGCATTTGTCGTGATATTGATCCGTTGCAAGTCGCTGCTTACGAATCCTCCCTCATTCGTGCCGCGCAAGAACAACGCCGTGCTCAGGCACCCACTCGTGGCTTAGGGCACTAAAAAAACAGCCGGCCAATAGTAAAAGGCAAAAGGAAAAAGGTTGGCACCCTAATTTCAATTATTTACTACCACTTTCACTTTTGCCTTTTACTATTGGCCGGCTAACTTTGCTTTACTGGTTGCGTTTTGATTTCCCCAGCCGCTAAACTCTCCCGCTTAATCTTAAATTTCTAATTGAAATATCTCGCAGGGAGAATTCATGAGCCAAAGCAAATATTTGCAGGGCAAGCGCATTGCCCCCACCGCCATTACCAAACACACTTCTATTACCGAACTCATCGAATCTTCGTTTCAAGCCTATAACGCCGCCCGTTTGCGCGAAGGCGCACAGCTTTTTGCTGAGCGTATGCTTGCTGAGAATGTGACTGTCGGTATCACCTTGACTGGTGCCCTTACACCCGCTGGCCTGGGCATTTCGACGTTGATTCCCTTGATGGAAGCAGGCTTCATTGATTGGATTATTTCGACGGGCGCGAATCTGTATCATGACACGCATTTTGGGTTGGGCTTAGCGATGCATCGCGGGAATCCGCAAATCAGCGATGTCACGTTGCGTGATGAAGGCGTCGTGCGCATTTACGACATCTTCTTCGATTATGATGTGCTGCTCTCAACCGATGCGTTCTTCCGAGAAATTATCCGCGCCGAAGAGTTCCAACGCGAAATGTCTACGGCGGAGTTCCACTATTTGTGCGGCAAGTATGTCGCTGAGCGCGAGCGCGTGTTGGGATTGCAGAACCAGTCGTTACTCGCTGCGGCGTATCGCTATGGCGTGCCTGTCTACACTTCTTCACCCGGCGATAGTTCCATCGGGATGAATGTGGCGGCAATGGAGCTACAAGGCGGTAAGTTGCGGCTCAACCCTTCCGCCGATGTGAACGAAACTGCGAGCCTAGTGCTTGCGGCCAAGCGCGGCGGCGGCAAATCCGCGATCTTTATTTGTGGCGGCGGCAGCCCGAAAAACTTCGCCTTGCAAACCGAGCCGCAAATCCAGGAGGTGCTCGGCATCGAAGAAAAAGGCCACGATTATTTTTTGCAAATCACGGACGCCCGACCAGACACCGGCGGGCTTTCAGGGGCAACCCCATCTGAGGCAGTAAGCTGGGGCAAAATTGATCCCGATCAATTGCCCGGCACGGTCGTGTGTTATGTGGACACGACCGTTGCGCTTCCCTTAATTACCGCGTATGCGTTCGCTAAACGTGAACCACGTCCACTCAAACGGTTGTATGAACGACGCGAAGAAATGATGAGTTTGCTCAAGAGCGAGTATGCCAAGTCGGAGCGGAAATAAACTGCGATAAGAAAGTGGCGCGTAAGGTGAAAATGCCTTGCGCGCCGCACGGTTTGGGCAAGAGTAAAAGGCTTATCTCTTTGACATTTGTTCCGTCAGCTTCCAGGGCGCACGGTATTCTTTCGAGACCAGTTTCTGGGCTTCGGCGTCGTTAATGATTTGTTCTTTCTCGACGTCCCAACGCACGGTTCGTTTGGTACGGAAAGCAATATTTCCCAAGTGGCAGGCGATCATTGAATTGTGCCCAATCTCAACCTCGGAATTCGGTTGTTTCCGGGAATCCAGGCAATCCACAAAATTCTTGATGTGGAGGAAATGCCCGTCCACGCCACCTCCGCCTTGTCGCGGCATACTGGCAGCTTGTGGTTTGAAGCTCTTGCGTTTTCCTTTGCCAGTAGTTTCGGGATAGACCTCCCAGCCGCCTCGGTCTACAACTAGGACGCCGTTGTTGCCGTGCAGCGCGACGCCGTGATCGCGTTGATAGGGGCCTTGCCCAATGGCGGTTGCGTGTTCCCAAATCATCGAATAGCCGCCGCAATCCCAAATTGCTTGTTGTGTGTCGGGCGTTTCTTCCGCGTTGTCTGGAAAGCCATATTTGCCGCCGACGGACGCCGCCGAGAGCGGCGCTTTGATACCCATGTACCAATTGGCAATGTCAATCATGTGCGCGCCCCAATCGGTCATCAGCCCGCCTGAGTAATCGTAGAACCAGCGAAAATTGAAATGGAACCGATGCTTATTGAACGGTCGTTTTGGCGCGGGGCCAAGCCATAGATCGTAGTCCACTCCGGCAGGCGGATCGCTGTCAGGCATCTTGTCAATATCGCCCATCCAATCCTGATAAGCCCACGTGCGCACGACACGTATCTTGCCGAGTGCGCCACTTTGCACATAATCGAACGCGTCTTTGTAATGCGGCGTCGAGCGTTGTTGCGTGCCCATTTGCACGATACGGTTATGACGCCGCGCCACATCCACCATCACACGGCCTTCGCCAATCGTGAGCGAGAGCGGCTTTTCGACATAAACATCTTTGCCCGCCTGACACGCCGCCACTGTTGGCAGCGCATGCCAATGATCGGGCGTGCCAACAATGACGGCGTCAATGTTTTTGTCGTCGGTGACTTGGCGGAAATCGCGTGTGCGCAACGCGGGGTTTTGATTTGCCTGTTTGGCGACCATTGCAGCGGCTTTGATTACTTGCGCATCGTCTACGTCACAAAGCGCAACACATTCGATGTTGGGAATCATCAACATTTTGCGCAAATCCCCCGATCCTTGTCCGCCGCAGCCAATCAAGCCGACACGGATACGTTTGTTTGCGCCTTGAATACGGGAGTACGACACAGCGGTGGCTTTGGCGGAAGGCGAAAGTACTGAAGCTGCCGTGACTCCGGCCAGAGAGGTTTGTAGAAATTGGCGACGACTATTCATAGTGATTCTCCTGAAGTATTGAGGTTGTGTATAGCAGAAGTGCGATTGTCCGACAAGCGATTGCCACTTGGCAAGATCGTTGCCATAATCGGCGCGTTCGAACAATCACATCGGGAGATAACTATGAAAACATTTTTGCCTGTCATCGCAGCTTTGCTTTTATTCACTGCGACCACTGCTTTGGCACAGAAATCCAATAAGCTCCGCGTGTTATGCTGGTCAGAACAAACCGAACCACGCGAAATCTATCCCACCGGCATCAGCGGCGCATTAGCTAATCACCTCAACAAGCAAAAAAATATCGAAGCCAAACTCGCTCAGATTTCCGATCCTGGCCTTGGCTTGACCGAGGAAGCCCTCAACAACACCGACGTGCTGATTTGGTTCGGGCATAAGCGACACAACGACGTGCCGGACGAAGTGGTTAATCGCGTGGTAAAGCATATTCGTGAACGCGGAATGGGTTTCATTGCTTTACATTCCGCGCATTTCTCGAAGCCGCTCAAAGCCGCGTTGCAAGCCACGGGCAGTTGGAGTTCCTATGTCAACTTTGCCAAGCCAGAGCAAGTTTGGGTGGTATTGCCCAAGCATCCGATTGCGAAAGGCATCCAGGATTTCACGGTTCCGAAAACCGAAATCTATACGGAGCCATTTGATGTACCTACGCCTGAAGCCGTGATTATGGAAGGCACGTGGGAAACCGGTCATCGCAACCGCGAAGTGATGGTGTGGACATTGGACAAAGGGCGTTTCGTCTACATTCGTCCTGGTCACGAAGAGTTCCCGATTTTCTTTATGCCCGAAATGCAAAAGTTGGTTCACAATTCCGTGCTGTGGGCGGGAAAGAAGACGCATGCGTCAACGAATTTGCCGAAGCGCGAAGCAGGGCCGAAGGCGACTGCGACAGGACCATATAGACCAGTAAGAAAATAGCTTAGTGGATAGCGCAAGGCTAACTCTCCCGCTGCTATATTCTTACTCCTTTACGTCGGTTTCATTTGTATTGCTGCCTAGGGCGCTTTCAGTGGTGAGTGCGAATAATGTGCTAACAAATCCGCCGGATCACGATAGATTGCAATGCACCCCGCGCCGCGCAATTCTGCTTCTGCAAATCCTCCTGACAACAAGCCAATCATTGGCAAATCAAGTTTGCCTGCGGCTTGTGCATCATAGGGAGTATCTCCGATAACGATGGCTTCCGCCGGAGATGGATTCCCGGCTTTCTTTAAGGCTACTGCAAAAATATCAGGATAGGGTTTAGATCGCTCCGTTTCATCTGCAGACGTTTCGTTTTCGATCAACTCCTCAATGCCTGCTATTTGTTTGTAGTGTTCTACTTCATCTTCAACCGCTGATGAGGCCAAAACGATGCGCCGCTCATCGGCGATGGTTCGTTGAAATAACTCACGTACACCAGGAAAGGGACGGACATGAGTCAAATAATTTCGCTTGAATAGGGCGCTGCGATACTCTTCTATTTCCTTTCCCTTTTTCGCTAGCTCTGCAGGCGTAAAAAAGACGGGCAATAATTGATCTGCACCTTTGCCAATTTGCTGTCGAACAGCATAGAAATCTACTTCATGTCCAAAATGACGGAACGTTTCCTGCCAAGCCTGTGCGTGTAAATCTACTGAGTCCACGATTGTTCCATCAACATCGAAGATGACTACTTTTATCATACTTGCAAATCTCCTTTTACTTTCGTTCTCAGCCGTAAGGTTTCAGCAGCAAGCTGAAGGCCATAGAGAGGGTGCGCTGAAAGTATCTTTCGTGTAACGCACCAAGTTTGCAGAATCAACTATCGCAACAATAGAGCTAGCAGCGTGGCAATGGTCTTGGCGCGATATTTGCAGTCCACGCACTCAATGATGCAATAGTCAAGGATTGATGCATCTTAGATGGGAAGCAGTTACTTGAAAGCAAACGGGCTGCTACGACTGTACTAGCAACTGTATGGTTAGCCATTACTTTTTGTTCGATAGTAATGCAGCTTAAGTATAATTTTAGTAATAAACGTTGAGGTGAAATGTAAATCATCTTACTCCGTTTAGGAATTAAGACGATAGAAATGGTGATCTGTTCGTTGCCGAATCCTAAGCCAATTGGATTCTCGTGCTTCTCTTACTGATGTGTAAAAAGGGACGCTTTTAAGGCATTTCAGTTGCTTCCTACAAAACAAGATTGTGGGGCAGGGTAGGCGATGGAAACATTCTTTCACATAGATTGGCGCACCATTTTTACTCCAACCATCAATGTGGCAGAGATTTTCCTGCGTGGTACCGTCATTTATCTTTTTCTGTTTTTTGTCTTGCGCCTGCTCAGGCGCGAAGCGGGCGCAATGGGAATCTCCGATTTCCTGGTCGTCGTTTTGATTGCGGATGCCGCCCAGAATGCGATGGCCAGTGATTACAAATCCATCACGGAGGGACTCCTATTGGTGGGCACTATCGTTTTCTGGGATTACTTTTTGGATTGGCTGGGGTATCGGTTTCCCCTAATAAGGCGCGTGCTGCGACCTGCGCCATTGTTGTTAATTAAGGATGGTCAATTACAACGACGCAATCTCAAAGAAGAAATGATCAGCCACGAGGAGTTGCTGGGACAACTGCGTGAACAGGGAGTTGAAGACATAAAAGAGGTGCGGAAATGTTATCTGGAAGCGGATGGGCATGTCAGCGTGATTACGAATGAAGCGAAGCGTCTGCAAGGAAAAGCGGAGAAGAAGCTTTCGCCCTAACGGTCAAAGAAGGTGTGCGGATGGTGCTCGCCCTGCAACAGGCTAACAAAAAGCTGATGAGGGGGTATTGCATTACGACCCATTCAATCTAAAAGTGATGGAACTGTGCTGCCAAGCTGAACAACATCGCAAAATGGTGGAACCTGGTTCTGCCCAGAAATTAAGTCCACGACGGAGAAATATATGAAGACAGCAAAAAAATCTAATCAAACGAGGCAACAAACAGATGTAGACGCCGCCGCAGCGCAAGCAACGCCGCAAGGGAATCCTGCGGTGAGCGATGGCATTCGCGTCGAACAGAGCGTCACCATCAATCGTGCACCGGAAGAGCTATATAATTTCTGGCGCAACTTCCAAAATCTGCCGCGCTTTATGCGGCACCTTGTCTCTGTGCAGACGACTAGCGAGACGCGTTCGCATTGGGTAGCGAACGCCCCGGCTGGAACAGCGGTCGAGTGGGAGGCGGAGATTATTAACGATCAACCCGGCAAGTTGATTGCCTGGCGTTCTTTGGAAGGCGCTGATGTAGACAATGCGGGTTCGGTTCGCTTTGAAAAGGCTACTGGCGGGCGCGGCACCTTTGTCCGCGTCACGCTGCAATACGACCCGCCCGGAGGCACCCTCGGTTCTATCATTGCCAAACTTTTTGGCGAAGAACCGAAAGGGCAAATCCAGGAAGATTTGGGGCGCTTTAAGCAACTTATGGAGACGGGGGAGATTGCTACTACGGTGGGTCAGTCTTCCGCTCGTATGGAAGAAGCAGAACAACACTAACAAGGAAAGAGGAGAACGGTATGAAAGCACTATGCTGGTTTGGCAAGTACGATGTACGAGTAGAAACTGTGCCTGATCCAACGATACTCAATCCGCGTGACGCCATCATCAAGATTACCACGGCGGCGATCTGCGGCTCTGATTTGCATCTGTATGATGGTTATATTCCCACGATGGAAAAGGGCGATATTCTCGGTCATGAGAACATGGGCGAGGTCGTCGAGATTGGCAGCGAAGTCAGGAAATTGAAAATAGGTGACCGTGTCGTCGTGCCGTTTACGATTTCCTGCGGCCAATGCTTCTTCTGCCAAAAAGAATTGTGGTCGCTTTGCGATAACTCGAATCCGAACTCGTGGATGGCGGAAAAGCTATATGGTTATTCGCCATCTGGACTGTTTGGCTATTCGCACATGCTCGGCGGTTATGCGGGCGGTCAGGCGCAGTACCTGCGCGTTCCGTTTGCAGATGTCGGTGCGCTCAAGATTCCTGATGGGATCGAAGACGAGAAGGTCTTGTTTCTCTCAGACATTTTCCCGACCGGCTATATGGCCGCCGAGAACTGCGGCATTGAACCGGGCGATACGGTGGCTGTCTGGGGGTGCGGCCCTGTCGGACAATTTGCGATCCGCAGCGCCTGGCTATTGGGGGCTGAACGCGTGATTGCCATTGATGATGTACCCGAACGCTTGGCCCTGGCGCAACAGCAAGGCCCCGCCGAGGTTCTGAATTTTGATGATGAAGAAATCTTCGACAAGCTGAAGGAAATGACAGGCGGACGCGGCCCTGATCGCTGCATTGATGCAGTTGGCATGGAGGCCCACGGCACTAGCCCTGATGCTATCCTTGATCGCGTGAAAGCCGCCGCCTTCCTGGCCACTGACCGACCGCATGCGCTACGACAAGCGATTCATGCCTGTCGCAAAGGCGGGACGGTTTCAGTGCCCGGCGTGTACGGTGGATTCGTGGATAAGCTGCCGATGGGGGCAATCGTGAATAAAGCCTTAACGATCAAGTCCGGGCAGACGCATATGCACAGATACATGCGTCCGCTACTGGAGCGAATTCAAAAAGGAGAAATTGATCCATCCTTTATCATCACGCATCGGCTGCGATTGGAAGATGCGCCCCACGGGTACGAGATTTTCAATAAGAAAGAGGACAACTGCATCAAGATCGTGCTGAAACCGAATGATGATTTGGTCGCAAGCAACGGCTCCGCCACATAGCGTTGAGAGTTCACGCTTCAGCGTGGTGGCTGCCAGCAGCACGCTGAAGCGTGAACTCTCAACGCTCCTTATTCGGCACATCAATTGCTATTCATCGGATGACCGACCGGATTTCGGACACCTGAAGAAGGAGTGAAGCAAAAAATGATACGAATATTGCCCCTTGTACTGATCGCTATTTCGCTAACTTCGGTTTTGGTTTTCAAAGACACGCGCGCCGTTGCTGCCAACGCAATGGAACACGCCGCCTTGCTGAGCTTTGATGAACTGATCGTCCTGTACGAAAATGAAACTCCGCCGGAGCCACTGGCACGGAAACTCACCGCCTTGTTGGAAACGCCGTTTGTGGAAAATGGCGCGGCGGCAAGTAACGATGCCGCCGCGCCGCGTAGTAACGCTATGTTGCGAGTTGCACATTGGAATATCGAGCGCGGCATGGCCTTCGAGGATATTCAGGCAGCCTTGCGCGGGCGCGAGGCTTTCACCCAACGGCTCAGTCAAGCGCCGCGCGAGCTTGATTCTAAAGAACAAGAGCGCGCGTTTGAGGAAGCTCAACTGCTCAGTCAGGCCGATGTCATCGTTCTCAACGAAGTGGACTGGGGGCTGAAACGAAGCGATTACCGCCATGTCGCACAGGAATTGGCCGCCGCGCTCGGCATGAATTATGCCTTCGGCGTGGAGTTTGTTGAGGTTGATCCGTTGACGCTCGGGACGGACAAGCTGGAAGGTGACGAGCTGGAAAACCGCGCGGAGATCATGAGTAATCTGGCAGTAGATCGCCAGCGTACGATGGGGCTGCACGGCAGTGCGATTCTCAGCCGGTATCCGCTCAAGAATGTGCGGATCCTGCGTTTCAAGACGCAGGGACACGATTGGTTTGAGGACGAAAAAAAGCAGGTCGCGCCCTTGGAAAAGGGCAAGCGTAAAACGACAGAGCTGGCTTTTCTGGAGAAGGTTATGCGCGAAGTACGACGCGGAGGCCGGATGATGCTACTGGCTGAGATTGAGGATAAAAAGATTCCCGGCGGGCGAGCGACCATCGTCAACGCGCATCTGGAAGCCAAGACCAAGCCGTCTCATCGCCGTCGCCAGCTTGAAGAGTTGCTCGCTGCCATCAAGCCGATTGACCACCCCGTCATTCTGGCAGGCGATTTCAATACGTCTGGCTCGGATGCGACGCCGACTTCGATCCGCCGCGAAATCGTCAAGCGGCTGGGCAGCGCCACCTTCTGGGCACAATACGGCATCAAGTGGGCGACTGGCTTCGGTTTGCTCTACGACACGACGCGCGGTGCCGTCAATTTCAGTCGAAACTATAGTGACCCAACCGTGCGGAGTATTAAGTTCATATCGGAAAACAAAGAGGGAGAGTTCTTCAGGACGTTGGAAGATTTTCGCTTCACCGATGGTGGGGCCTTCGACTTTCGGGGAGACAGCGAGCGTTCGGCGGATGGGCGCGCGGGCAAACTTGCCAACTCGAACGAGCGCGCGATGAAAGGCTTCAAGCCGACGTATGAACCGGAGCGGTCATTTAAGGTCGCACGGCTCAAACTCGACTGGATTTTCGTCAAGCCGCCAGGGCTGAGAAAACCGGAAGACGAGACTGCGCCGTATCGCTTTGCGCCGCACTACGGACGAACCCTCCAGGCGCTAAACTACTGTCTGGGCGACCGCATCTCCGACCATAACCCGATGATCGTTGATTTACCCTTTGCGGCAGCGGGCGATCAGACGAAAAAGTGAAGCAGAACGACAACTGTAATCCGCAGGGAAATGATGAGCAATTTTAATGATCCAGCTCAATGGCAAGAGTATTTAGCGGAATTCAGCCAACGCAATCAAGCCCGCCCAGCGCGCTTTGAGCGTTTTGCTGATAACGAGGTAGCCGAGGAAGAGCAGTTGACCTTGTTGGAATCCGTCACTGTGCAGATGCGGGGCGAGGGCGCGCCGCGCCTTACCGTCACGCGCCGCGATCATACCGCCTCCGATCAACACAAGCTGACGGACACAATTGCCCACGTCCGCGCCATTAGCCCTGAGTTCGATCAAGACGGCAGCGAGTTCGGCTTGAAGGTTGCGGATGAGCGGAATGTAATGGTTGTTTTGCGGCTGCGATCAAGGATGGATGGCGACTCTTGAAGGAAGCAGCGGGGAGTGAAACGTGAATTACTTTACGACGCGATAGCCAGCACGTGCGCGCACGCTTTTGTGCGGTGGCAGCACCTCCACCCGCACGCGCCGGAATTCATCAACTTGTCCTTCCCGCGTCGGGTAATAACCAAGCGAATATTGATGCCGTAATTCTTCGGCGATCAGCGCAAAGGCTTGCGCTACATTGGAGAGCGTGGCTGCCAGTTGCAAGCGTCCGCCGCTCCGCTCGGCCAGGCCACGTAGGTACCGCGTTGCCAACTGAAATTCTTCGGTGGTTGGTTGGGACGAAAGCAGGTTTGGCGGCTGGTTGTCATTGAGAATTGCCGCGATAGTCTCCTGTGTATCGTACTGAATCGGGTAGATGATCACCTCATTTTTCTCAACATCAAACATGGATTGCTTGCCACTGCCGTATTTGCTTTCGGTGTCCACGCCATCCGTGAATAGCACAATGGCTTTACGGCCTTGTACGGCACTGAGTTTTTGGTTCATCACCAGATTAACGGCTTCGTATAGTTTGGTACCCAGGCCGGTTTTGGTTTTGGCGATGGCTTGTTTCAGCGTGTTGCGGTCGCTGGTGAATTCGCATTGCACGCGAACCTTATCGTCAAACGAAACGATCATCACCCGATCTGCCGGACGGAGTTGTTCGACAAAGATTGTCGCTGCGCGTTGAATGTCCTCGATCTTGAATTTGGTGCTGCGCGAGGTATCAATCATTAGGACGACGTTAACTGGCACTTCAATCGAGGTGAAGTTCGTGATTTCCTGCTGCGCGCCTTCTTCATAAAGGCGGAAATCTTTTTGCGACAGGTTGAGCAGGTAATTGCCTTCGGCGTTGATTACGCTGACCGGAATCGTGACGAGCGTCGAATCAATCTTGATCGTTTCTTCCTTGTCGTCAGCAACTGGTGGGTTAGCCTGAGATTTGGGCGGAGATGTTTGCTTGCTTTGTGCGAAAGCAAAATGACTGAGCAGCAAAAGTGCGACGAGCATTTTCAGAAATGTCATAACACCTCCTTCAAAACACAGTATGTGCGACTACCTTAAGGATTCCTCCTGCGTAACACCGGCGGATTTGAATCGTCATTGGCTTTCACCGTCGCTCCGCCCTTGCCATGCGCGCGATACCCGTCCTTGGCTTTGACGACCCACGCGGTTTGGCTGATGCGGACTTTGAGACGGCGATAGGAGCCGTCCTGGGTAGAATTTGTCGGGTAATAGGAGATGGCATATTGCTGTCGCAATTCTTCGGCGATTTTGGCGAAGGCGCTTGAGATGCTGACGATAGAATCTCCTTTGTACAACGTGCCGCCACTGTGCGTAGCCAAATCGCTTAAGTACCGCGCGGCTTTTTCGTAGTCGCCTGCACCTTGCCCACGTCCGATTTGGATTTGCGGAGCAGGGGGAACTGCCCAAGACGCGAGCGGCCAGCGGCGGCGCGTAGGCGGATATGGCGAGCGTCCCCGCGGATTGCCCCAAATATCCGGTATGGGCATCCGATTATTGGGCGGATAGCCGCGCCCCATGCTACCCATACGATCAAACGTGTCGTACTCAATTGGGTATACCAGAACATCACTTTCTTCGACGAGTTCAAGCGTGCTGCGGTCGGTTGCACGGCGGCTGGATGTGTCTACGCCGTCGGTATACAGCACGATGGCTTTGCGGCCTTGAATCGGATTCAGATATTTGGTGATAACCTCTTCCACGGCATCATAAAGCCGCGTGCTACCGCCGTTGCGCGTTTCCTGGATGGCACGACGCAGCACCTCGCGGTCGCTGGTGAAATCGGCATGCACGGTAATGCGGCTGTCGAATGAAACTACCATCACGCGGTCTTTCGGACGCAGTTGATTCGTAAAGGCAATGGCCGCATCGTGAATGTCTTCGATTTTGAAGCTGGTGCTGTTCGAGGTGTCAAGCAACAGCACCACATTGAAAGGCGTTTCGACTGCAGAAAACTCAGCGATTTCCTGCATCACGTTGTCTTCATACAAATGAAAATCGCACCGCGTCAAATAGGGAATGAACTTGCCACTACGATCCAGCACTGTTACGGGAATCGTGACGAGCGTCGTATCAATCTTCAGGATTTCTTCCGCATCTGGATCACTAGCCGCAGTCGAGGCGGAGGCGGGGCTGGAAGTTCGCGCCGGCAAGCCACCATATTCCCCTGGAAATTGCACTTGCGGGCAAGTCCCATTGGTTGGAGTTGTAGCAGCGGTTCCTGTTTTGCCAGCCGTGTTGGGCGCACTGGTTGGCCCGCCATAAACCGGGCGACGCCCCGATTGCGCGTAGGCCGTAAGCCCTCCCGTGAATCCCAATGACAGGACGATCATGAAAGCAAGAATACCGCGGGCGCTTCTCATAGACTTCTCCTTTTTGCAGTACATCGTAGGAATCCGAAACCAAAATGCCGCGATATAGATGCGACCACGATGGAAACGGTTGGTTCGGAGAAGGGGTTAACCGAATTGCTTATCATACTACTACCGTTCTACTCTCGATTCCAGGCACGCGGCAGGATTTCTTTGGCTGAAAGATTCGCTCCCAGAATCAGCAGGAACGACGAAAAGAAAATCCACGTTACGACGGCCATAATGCTGAAGAGTTGCCCGTAGCTCTCCTGAAAGCCGAACAGCGGCAACACCAGTTGGTAGATGAACGTTCCAATGACCCACAACAGCGCCAGGCCGATAGCCGAGAAGGCTACCTGATTGGCGCGCACTTTGCCGTTGGGCACCCAGTAATAAATAAGAAAGAAAATCAGCGCGATAAACGGCAGCACCATAACCGCGCTCACCGAGCGAAACGCGACGGTGCGAATCATGCCGTCGCCAAAGACCGCTTGCAGCAGCCCATCCCACAGGCTGGCAATCCCCACACAAACCATCATAATTGCGCCGCACGCGACAACAAGCAGCGGATAGAGCGTGTATTGCTTGAGAGTCCCGCGCTCTTCTTTAAAGCCCCAGGCGTGATTGAGTGCGATTTCCAAGGCTTGAAAAACGCCCGCGCTGCCAGTAATCAAAAGGATGAAGGAAATGACACCAACTTGCCCGCCTTTGCCACGCGTTACTTTGTCGAGGCTGTCAAAAATCATGCGCGATTCGCCGGGCACAAACGTCATCATCAGTCGGTACACCGTTTCGTAGCCACGTTGCCAGTGGAAGATATTGACCAGCACGCTGCCCGTCAGCACGATGAACGAAAAAAACGACAGCAGCGCATTGAAGGTGATCGCTGAGGCGTAGACATAGGTTTGATTGGTGCTCAGGTCATACAAGGCCGGCCACATCTTCTTAAATACGAGCAAGCCGCCTTGCAGATAAAACTTCAAGCCGTGCGTGCGCGGTGGCGGTGGCGCAGTCGAGGGCGCAGGCGGTGGTAATGGGGTTGCAGGTTTGGGTTCAGCTTTGGTATCGAACATTGTGATTGGTGTTGGAGCGATTCGGTTTTCAGTTCTGCCGATTTGCGAAGCAACAGGATAAATCAAAAACGGGAAACTTGTGAATCTTGCGCGGTCAGTCTATTTTCTCCGCTATGCAAAACGTTTCGTCGCGCGCTCAGATGCGCAAGTTAATCGTTGCCGTT
Source organism: uncultured Acidobacteriota bacterium (assembly GCA_963794955.1). Lineage (GTDB taxonomy): Bacteria > Acidobacteriota > Blastocatellia > RBC074 > RBC074 > JAFDVL01. The sequence continues at coordinate 181,839 of CAWCGF010000002.1, read as the reverse complement.
GTCTTCCTGCTTGTGCTTGTAGCTTTCGGTTGGTGGCTGTGGGAAAAATATTCGCCCCCCAAGCCGTTTGGCAAAGTCGTCACGCTCGCAGGCGCAGGCGCAAAAATCGGCCCGCAGCAGACAATTTCTGACCCGTTTGGCGTAGCGGCAGACGGCGATGATATTTACGTGACGGATGGCTTGGGCGGCAGAGCTGTATCGAGTTTCGCTCAAAGGCAAAGTCGAATTGATTACCGATCAGCTTGATATGCCTTCGCATTTGGCGGTTGCGTCTGATGGCTTGTTGATTGTGGCGAATACGGGTTTACACCGGATCGTCAAGGTGAATCCGAAGAATGGCGACATCAAAATACTAACGGCTAACCAAGTTGGTAGCGCCGCGTCAGCTAGTCCCGGAACCTACAATGCACCAATCGGTGTGGCGTTAGATCAAAACCAAAACATTGTAATCGCCAATACCTATGCACGCCTCATTCATATCAAAAGCGAGAACAAAGAACAACAAATAGGTTTTCCTCCTCAGATTCCTGGCATCCATCACTCATCGTCAGACTTGGTTTGGGAGTTCGATACACCTTGTGGCGTCGCGGTGATGAAAGACGGTTCAATTCTTGTCGCTGACACCGGCAATCATCGCATTCGCCGCATTGACAAAGACGACAACGTCACAACAATCGCAGGCAATGGCGAAGCTAACGAAAAAGATGGCGCATTGCTTGAGGCCTCTTTCAATGAACCGATAGCAATTGCGATGGCGGGCGAGAATTCGTTTTACGTTGCAGATTCCGCAGGCTCGGCGATTCGCTTTGTCAACTTGGGCGGCAAGAAACCGGAACGTCCCCCAGCACCTGATTTGTACGATGCGCCGGGTGTCTACACTGTCGCAGGAGGCAACGGCTCCGGTTTAGTAGACGGTGATTTGAAAGAAGCACATTTCAATCGTCCGACAGGCATCGCACTTGTCGGCAAAAATACGCTGGTCGTTGCCGATAGTGGTAATGGGGTAGTTCGCGCCATCGTGCCCGCAAATGCCAACATCGGAAGCAAAGCCGATCCCGCCATTGCCATCATCAAGGCTGAAGAGATTCGCAAAGCCGTGCCGCCGCGCTGGCCTTTTGATCCACCGAATGCCAAGCGCGAAATCGCGGGTACGCTGGGCGAAATTCGCGGCGAAATCACGCCGGAAAAAGATGCCTGGTTTCACAACGGTCTCGATATTCCAGGCGCGTATGGCGAACAGGTGCGTGCGCTGTTTACGGAACGTGTGACGTTGCCGCTTGCGGTCGAAGGCGTGGGCGGGCTGCGCGAGCGATTGCGGCTGCCTTTAATCGGCTACATTCACGTGCGCATCGGGCGCGATCAGAATGATCAGCCCATCGGCAGCTTCGGTATTAAGGAAGCGATTTTTCAGCGTGATGAAAAAGGCAAAATCATTAACCTGCGCATCCCGCGTGGCACGCGTATCAATGCGGGCGACATCGTGGGTACACTTAATGCTTTCAATCACGTCCATTTGATTGCTGGGCGTTCTGCCTCAGAAGTTAATGCGCTCGCGGCGCTTGAACTGCCGAGCTTGGTAGATACTACTGCGCCGACGATTGAAGGGCTGCGAATTCTGGGTGAGCAAGGCGAATTGATAGCTGAAAAGGGCAATCCCATTGCTGTCAGCGGCAAAGTGCAATTCGTCGTGCGTGCCTACGATCAAGCCGATGGCAACGCGGGGTATCGTCGGCTCGGAGTCTTTCAAGTGGGCTATCAAGTGCTGCACAAAGATGGCGCGCCCTTGCCGGAATACCAGGAACCGCGCTTCAATATCGTCTTCAATCGTTTGCCGGAAGATTGGAGTACGGTGCGCATCGCTTATGCGGAGCCGAGCCAATCAGGCTATACGGGCAAAACGATATTTGATTACGTGGCGACGAATGTCGTGCGTGATGGCGTTGCCTACGAGGAAGGATTGGACACCGCAAAGCTGGCCAATGGCGAATATATCCTGCGTGCTGTAGTTGAAGATTACTTTCGCAATCGTGCAACGAAAGAACTGCGCATTACGATTGCTCATTAACGAATCACTGTTTATGTTTACTTACTCTCCATTTTATCCCGCGCTGTTAATAGTCCTGGGTCTTATCATTTGTGTTGTGTTGCACTGGCTCATTGGTAAGTTGCGTGACAAAGCCAGGCAGCGAATAGACGCCAGCCAGGATGTAACCCCAAACGCCCGGCAGCCCGAGCATTCGTTGCAAAGGCTCTACGTCGAGTGGATTGCGAAAGGCTTGCGGACAATGCTTTGGCTCGTCTTCATTGCCTTTGCGCTGAATCTGATCCCTACGTTGCAGGAGGATTTACTGAAAGCGCGCTCATCCTTCCATCAACTGCTGATGCGCTCAGCGGCCTGGTTGTTGGGACAAGGGTTGAGCGCAGCAATTGTGTTGGTTATTACTATTTTCCTGATGCGCTTTTGTGCGGCGCTCATCAAAACCGCCTTTAGTGTTTACGAACAACGCATCGCCAATAGCCAGGACGAACATAGTCAGCGCCGCTCACAAACGTTATCCACAATTTTTCGGGGTGCCACGCAAGCAATCATTTTTTTCATCGGACTGATGGTCTCCTTACAACAAGGCGGATTGGATATCACCCCGATTCTGGCCAGCGCAGGCATCCTCGGCATCGCTATCGGTTTTGGCGCACAAAGCTTAATTAAAGATCTGTTCGCGGGGTTAATGATTTTGTTTGAAGAGCAATACAGCGTCGGTGATTCGATTAGAATTGGCGATGTGAGTGGCACGGTTGAATTGCTGACGTTGCGCTCCACGCGTGTCCGAAGCGGCGATGGCGCGTTGACGATGTTTCCGAATGGCAGCATCACAACGGTTGCTAATTTGTCCAGAGATTGGATGCGTGTCGTGCTGGAAATGGAGGTGGATTATGCCTCTGATCTTGATTTGGCGATGAGGCTCATGCGCGAGGCCGCCGAGCAAATCCGCGCCGAACGCCCGACCGAAATTTTGGAAGAACCGCAAATGCAAGGCTTGGAAAAAGTCGTGAATGGTAATTTAGTGTTGCGGCTGATTTTCAAAACTGTGCCCGGCAAACATGCGGAAATCAGCCGGGAATTGCGGCGGCGTGTGAAACTCGCTTTCGATCAAGCCGACATCAAAGGCCCGACAAAAGCAACTCCCTAACCAGCTTCAAATCTTCCCACGCTTCTCGTTTCTTCTCAGCGACACGCAGCAAATACGCTGGATTGAAGGTGGGAATCAATACGGCTTCGAGTTCGTTGAGTTTGTAGGTGAATTGTTGCCCACGCAGATCTGAAATCGTCTTCTTTGAGCGCAGCAACGTTTGCGCTGCCAGCGCGCCAAACGCCAGGATGACTTTCGGCTGCACGACCAGAATTTGCCGCAGCAAAAGCGGACGACAGTCTTCGATTTCTTCCACCGAGAAATTGCGCTCGCCCGGCGGAACACATTTGATGACATTGCAAATGTACACGCTCGCCCGCGCCTGATTGATCGCCGCTAACATCCGATTGAGCAATACGCCTGCCTGCCCAAAAAACGGCTGCCCGGATTCAATGTCATCAAGGCCCGGCCCTTCGCCAATTAACATCAACTCGGTTGGAGCCGGGCCTACACCAAAGATGATGGGCATCCCTTGTTTGCAGACGCCGCAGGTGTGCGTGTGTTGCAAGTCATGCCTGAATCTGTTCGAGCGAATCATTGGCGGGAACTTCGATTTGTTCGGCGTGCTCGAATGATTGAGATAAATCGTCGAACAGGAGATTGTCTTTGGGTGGAGATTTGCGTGTTGCCATACAAGTTTAGCGTTCCTTCATGAGTCTGGCATGATCGCCCAGAAGTAGCGTACAAGCCCTTCGTTATTATTCGCAAGTTTGCGCTGTAGCACACTTCAAAAAGTGTGCCATCACGGCATTGGTAAGATCATCGGAATTGCTATTTTGAGAACGTCAACCAACAACTATTTTCCATCAGGAGGCCAAATATGTTCTCAAAAACGGTACGCATTGTGCTATTGCTCGTTGTTACTCTTCCAACATTTAGCCAATCACCTCTTGCCCCACAACAAGAGCAGAAAAAAGAATACACGCCGGAAGAAAAAGCCAAGCTGAAGCAAGCGGAAGAATTCGCCGAAAAGTTCGTCAAGCGTTGGCACGAGACGTTGGATTTGAATGTGCTGCTTGAGGAGATGTTTGTGGCTGATGAAGGCTTACGCGGCAAGGTGGAATCTGAATTTGGTTTCTTCATTGACGATTGGAATGAAGAGATTGACGAGAGATTTCATAAATACGCGGTCAAAATCATTGGGAAGGATAGGGCTAAGAATGCGTCAATCGCTTATCTAAATCTCATTTTTCTTTCCCTGGAACTCAAACTCTTTTACACCGAACAAGAGATTAACCGAATCCCCTCAATATTGGATGACGTGCAATTCGATAAATTGAGCAAATCTCTTTTTGATTGGTTTCAAAAGCAAAAATCCATTGATCCAGGCTTTCAGCAGAAAGTCTCTGAAGATGAAGCTGGGCGTATACGCCAAATCGTCAACAAGTTTATCGAAAGCTTCAATTATCAGATTGCTTTATATCGCGCCAAACTTCCGCGTGAGTTCTTTCTCGCCGAGAAATACAAAAGCAATTTGAAAATGGAACACGGTGATGGCTCGTCCGAAATCGTCAGCAGTGATGATTCACTTTATGAAGCGTTGAAAGTGAAGAAAGGTCAGCAAATCTATGAGGTTGAGCGAGGTGTTTTCCTGTTGCTGATAACGGAAGTGTATGGGCAATTCAAAATTCTGTCATTTAAGTAAAAAGGCGCACAAGCTCTGATGAACCTGTGCGCCTTCTGAAACAAAATCCGTTTGGACTTAAGGTCTGCCGCTGTCTAAGAACGCTTTCAGCTTACGTGAACGCGACGGATGACGCAATTTGCGCAGCGCCTTCGCCTCGATTTGGCGAATGCGTTCGCGGGTGACGGCGAAATGCTGGCCGACTTCTTCGAGCGTGTGCTCGCTGCCGTTCGGGCCCAAGCCGAAGCGCATCTTGATGACTTTCTCTTCGCGGGGCGTGAGCGTCTTCAAGACTTCTTCGGTGATTTCGCGCAGATTCAAATTGATCACGGCTTCTGCCGGATTTTGAATCGTCTTGTCTTCGATGAAATCGCCGAGATGCGAATCTTCTTCTTCGCCAATCGGGGTTTCCAGCGAAATCGGTTCCTGCGCGATCTTCAGCACTTTGCGCACCTTCGACGCCGGAATATCCATCTTGCGCGCGATTTCTTCGCTCGTTGGTTCGCGGCCTAACTCCTGCACCAGAGCGCGTGACGTCCGAATCAGTTTGTTGATCGTTTCGATCATGTGAACCGGAATACGGATCGTACGGGCCTGGTCAGCGATAGCACGCGTGATGGCCTGACGAATCCACCACGTCGCATATGTCGAAAACTTATAACCGCGACGATACTCGAACTTGTCTACGGCTTTCATCAAGCCGATGTTGCCTTCCTGAATCAAGTCCAGGAATTGAAGGCCGCGATTCGTGTACTTCTTGGCAATCGAAACCACCAGGCGCAAGTTCGCTTCGACGAGTTCGGTCTTGGCCTGATTAGCTTGCGATTCGCCCGTGATGACGTTTTGCATCGCGCGCTTAATTTCCGCGCCGGAGATGTGATACTGCTCTTCCAGTTGGGTCAGGTGGCGTTTGGAAGCGCGCAGCTTTTTCTCCAACTCTTTGATGTCATCTGGTTTGCGCTTGCGTTCCAGCGTGCGCGTTGTCTTATCAATTTCACGATCCGTTTCTTTGACTTGGCTGGCAGCGTGACGCATTGCCGCCATTAACCGATTTTCGATTCTCGGCATGAGTTCCAGAATACGCACGTGTTGCGAGAGGTCTACCCGCATCCGCATCAATTTGCGCCGCATCTTGTGATACTTCGGCGACCGCTTCGGCTCTTGCAGATATTTGTCGTAATGCGTCAAGGTCTTCTTGAAGCTCTTGCCGATTTCGGTGATCTGTTCCAGCGTGTAGTTGTGATATTCCTCGATCTTCTCTTCGGTGATGCCTTCTTGTTCCGTGAATTGCACCACTTCACGAATCGAGAGTTCGCCGACTTCGAGTTCCTTGCCGACTTTGATCAATTCCGTAATCGCAATCGGCGAACGGGAGATGGATTTTTGCGCTTTGATTTTGCCGCGTTCGATGCGTTTGGCAATAGCGACTTCGCCCTCGCGCGTCAGCAACGGCACCACGCCCATTTCGCGCAGATAGAGGCGCACCGGGTCGTTGGTTTTGTCGAGCGTGCCCGGAGAAAGATCAATTTCGACCTCGCCCTCGTCATTCTCGTCCATTTTCTTGTCCGCGCCCATCGCGGCGGCGGCTTCCAGAAATTTATCATCGGAATCGCCAATGACGATTCCTTCTGCGCCGAGCGAGGCAAAAATGTCCTCAATGTCGTCGGGGGAGACGAGTCCCTCGGGCAGTTCGTTATTGATGTCGTCATAGCTCAGGAAGGACTTGTCTTTGCCCATTTCCAGCAGCTTCTCTACATCGTAATCGGTTTTCTCGTCCATAATTTAGTTTGCTCCTCAGTTGCCACGTTGCACCGCAGTTTCGCCAGGGAAACGCTTGGGCGAAACCGCGCCGCAGACACGGCACTGTCAATCTACTAGCAAAAAGTAATCGCTCCAGGTGCAAAAGAAAGCCAGCCGAAAGAGCCACAGGTGAAACGGACGAGTTAAAATGTTGATCTATATGCGATCCAATATGCGCCGTTCGAGTCGTGGCGAAAGTCAGCCGCTTCGCGTCTGAACCTTGCGTGATTACCTGGTTGTCAATTAGCCATTACAATTTGAAGAGCGAAAATTAGCTTTTGCTATGGCCGCACTTGAGTTGTTAACGCGCGCTCCTGTTTCGCCAATTCGAATTTTAGTAATGTCAATTCATTCACTCGCTCAGACTCGCCTGCACGCTGAGCCTGGTTGATTTCCGTTTGTAAAATCGCTTGCTGCTCTGCCAAACGCGAGGAGCGCAAGCTTACTAAACTTTCTTCGGCTTCACGGTTGTACGTCTCTTCAGACTTTTCCGCGAGTTCCATTAGTAATTCTGGCAGCAGGTCATTCACGAGCGCTGCGTCGTAAATCCGCTCGCTTAGCACATCGTAGGTCGGCTCGCTGCCTTGTTCTTCCAGTTCAAATAACAACTTAAAAAGCGGTGCGGTGCGAAGCTGTTTATAATCCGCTTCCGTCATCTGCCGCAGCATTCGTTGCCGCACACCCGCTTGATTCAATATCGCCGCCAGCAATTTCTTTTCGGCTGGCTTCACAGTCATCTGGGCCGTCACGGCAATTTCGCTCACTCGTTCAGCGCGCGTTTCAACCGCGCGTTTGAATTCTTCGCGTACGAGCTTGCTGTCCAATTTCAAGCGATCCGCGATTCTCTCCACCTGTTCAGCCGCTTCCACGCGATCCTTAACCAATTTCAAGTACGGGAGAATTTCGTTGAGCGTTTCAACTTTCCCGGCGGGTGAGTTCTGGTCATGACTCATAACGGCCTGCCCAACAATGTAATCCATAAATGACTGAGAGCTTTTCAGCACCTTTGTATATCCCTCCAACCCGCGCTCTCTGATGAATTCATCGGGGTCAAGGTTGTCCGGCAAGGTCAGCACGTTAACCTTGAACCCTTCAGTCAGCAGCAATTCCAGGCTGCGCTTGGTGGCGCTAACGCCCGCCGAATCAGGATCAAAATTAACAATGATCTTGCGGCAAAAACGTCCCAACAGGCGCACCTGGCTGTCGGTCAACGCCGTGCCGAGGCTGGCCACCAGATTACGCACACCGAACTGGAAGGGAAGTAGGAAATCCAAATACCCTTCGACCAAAATCACGAAGCCTTGTCGCCGAATCGAATCCCGTGAATAATTCAGCCCAAACAGATGCTGCCCTTTGGTATAGAGCGCCGTTTCCGGCGAATTCAGGTATTTCGGCTCACCCTCACCAAGGATGCGTCCGCCAAAAGCGACAACTTTGCTTTGTGAATCCAGAATCGGAAACATCAATCGCCCGCGAAACTTGTCATAAAACCCGGAACCGGAATCCTTGAGCGAAACCAGGCCACTGCGCTCGATTTGGAACTTGGTGGCTCCGCGCTTTTGTAGGAAACCGCTGAGCGCGTCCCAGCTATTCGGCGCATAGCCGAGCCGGAATTGCCGCCGCGATTCATCCGAAATCCCGCGTTTAGCTAAATACTCCAAGGCGATTTTGCCTTCGTCTGATTCCAAACTGCTTTCAAAGAACTCTGTTGCCCAAACATTTAACTGGCGCAACTCATCACGTTGTTTGTCACGTTCCTCGTAATATCTGGTGTCGTCGTTGCTCGTCAACACCGGAAGGGCGACTCCAGCTTTTTCAGCGACCGTCTTGACGGCTTCCGAAAAATTACTCCCCTCTAGTTCCATTACGAATTGGAACACTGTTCCGGCTTTACCGCAGCCAAAACATTTAAAAAAACCTTTGGCTGCGCTAATACTAAAGCTTGGGGTCTTTTCACCGTGAAAAGGGCAACACGCCCAATAGTTCTGCCCCTTCTTTTTGAGCGTAATGTAATCCCCGATGATCCGCACAATATCGGCTTGGTTTTTTAGCTCATCAATGAACTCTTGGGGAAAACGCATAAAACGAATGCGGATTAGGGATTGCGGAATGCGGATTCAAAAGCAAGTTTGTTAGCGATTTTTTCCGCGTGTTGTATTGATAGATGAAACAGTCATTGCAATAATTTCATCTGCTTCTTTGAGCAAACCATCAAGTAGCTCTCTTTTTATAATTCCTGCCTCAATTAACAATTCCATCCAAAACATGCTCTCATCGGCTTCTTCTTCAACGATTCCCATCTTGGCAATAAAATCTGCCTCTGATCTGGCACGGCAAGCAGCGCGATAATTTGCCCCAACCGAAGTTCCGCAGCGAATAAGTTGATTTCCTATCGTGTTTGCTGTCCGCGTATTCGGCAAGCTTTCCACTAATCGAATTATCCGTAGCGCAAACTCTTTAGTCCTGCGCTTGAAATCCTCTACTTTCATTCTATCGTTCTCTCTTCAATCCGCATTCCACAATCATCAATCCGCAATGAGATTATTTCTTAAGCTCCACCACTGTCGCTCCATTTCCGCCTTCACTAGGAGCTGCTGGATAAAACTTGGCCACGTGCGGGTGTTCGGTCAGCAGTGCCGCAATTGCTCGTTTCAGTGCGCCCATTCCCATGCCGTGGACGATGCGAATACGGTCATGGTTATTCAAATAGGCAGCATCCAAAAACTTGTCGGTGGCATCCGTTGCTTCGGCCATCGTTTTACCGATCACATTTAGTTCACTGCCGCTGTCAGGCTGTTCGCTGAAGGAAACCGAAATCCCTTTGGGAAGCACGCCTGCGACTTTGACCGCTGCCTTTTGTTTAGACGATGCCGCCTGCTCCAGCAGTCGTAAGTTTTCTGCCGTCTCACGGAATCGCAGTGCGCCGACTTGCACCGAAATGCTGTCCGCCCCAATAGATTCGATGACGCCTTGTTGATTCAAGGACAAAATCTGCACCCGATCTCCCACCTGTAAATCACGCGAAATTACTGCTTCTTCTGTCTCTCCGTCTCCCCGTCTCTCCGTTTCCCCGTCTCCCCGTCTCCCCGTCTCTCCCTCTCCCCCTCGCATTTCCCGTGCTACAGTACTCGCCGCGACCTTCAAGTCCGACGTGCGCTTATCAATCTCGCGCTGTACTTTCTTCGCTACCGCCACATCTTCAATGGAAGCGACAAACGCCTTTGACTTGGCGACAAACTCTTCCAGGATTTTTTGCAAGGCGGCACGGAATTCTTTATCGCGCGCCAGTTCGCGTTTACTAAATTCCAACTCCAGCGCCGCGTATTTCTCAGCGACGGCGTTCCGTTCTTCCTCTAGCGCAGCCATCATTTGTTGCTGTTCGTCGCGCTGCGTTTTAAGGCGTTTCAGGAATTCGGTCGCCTCTGCGCTGGAGGTTTGCACCTTTTCCACGGCGCGATCTGTGACGGCTTTCGGCAAGCCGAAACGTCGCGCAATCTCTATTCCCGATGAGGCTCCGGCTATGCCCGTCAACAACCGATAGGTTGGTTTGAGCGTGCGTTCGTCGAATTCGACCGAAGCGGTAATGACGCCAGGAGTGTTGGTTGCATACATCTTGAGGCCACTATAATGCGTTGTGACGATGACGTGTGCGCCGCGTTCGCGCAGATAATCCACAATTGCCACGCCGAGCGCCGAACCTTCTTCCGGGTCGGTTCCCGTGCCGACTTCGTCCAGCAACACAAGCGCAGGCGGATCAAGTTCATCGCAGATTTTGCGAATGTTGGAAATATGGGCGGTGAAAGTCGAAAGATTGGCGGCGATAGATTGATGATCGCCAATGTCCGGCAGGACTTGATGGAAAACCGGCAAGTCCGCGTCCGTCGCCGGTACGTGTAAGCCGGATTGTGCCATTAGTGATAACAACCCGACCGTTTTAAGCACAACGGTTTTGCCGCCTGCGTTTGGGCCGCTGACTACCATAATGCGGTTTTGCGTGTCCAGCTCCAGCGAAATAGGTACGATTTCCAGTCGTTGAGCTTTCAAATTGGATTCGAGGAGCGGGTGGCGCGCATTTTTCAAAAACAACTGACCCGCTTCATTGATGCGCGGCTCAATCGCATTTTGGCGAATAGCCAGGCGGGCTTTGGCGGCAATAAAATCCATCAGGCCCAAAGCATCGGCCATGGCCAGTAATTCTTCGCGGTGCGCGCGCAATTCTTCTGTGATGGCAAACAGGACTTTCGTGATTTCGGCAATCTCAAGTTCGTGCCAGCGCACCAACTCATTGTTCATCTCAATAGTTTCGAGCGGTTCGACGAAGGCGGTTTGGCCGGACGATGACATCCCATGCACCACGCCTGCGACCGCCCCACGGTTGTCGTTGCGAATGGGAATCACATATCGCTCGTTGCGGATGGTGATATATTCGTCGCGCAATGCGTGTGATTCATCCGCCCGTTTGAGAATGGATTCGAGCGTCTTTTGGAGTTGCGTTTTGAGCTTGGAAAGCTGGAAGCGCACCTCGCGCAGTTCGGGCGAAGCAAAATCGTCAATTTCCCCAGTGGGCAAAATCCGACTACGCAGGCGTTGATACAAATTGTGCAGGTTAGCGATTTGACCGGTGATTGCACGAAGCAGTGGAAAACGAGCGCCTTCATCGCGGAAGGTGTCACGCACGCCAGTTGACACGGAAATGAGCCGGAGAACAGTTAAGATTTCGTATGGTTCCAGGTTGATGTCAGCAACAGAAAGTTTGCTGAGTGCCGGTCGCGGATCGCCCAAATCGCTAAAATCAAGTGCTGTCCCTTCGCGCAGATACTCCACCCCTTCCGCCGTTTGCCGCAAAGCCTGAGTGATAATGTTCAGGCTCGTCGCGGGGGCGAGTTCGTCTAGACGTGTTTCTCCGAGAGGCGTGCGGATTAGGGTCGCTACCGTCTCTTTGAGCTGGTCGTATTCAAGTGTATCGAGTGCTTGGCGAAGCATCTATTGGGTCATTTCAAAGGCGGTCATTGGGGCGCTTATTCACAAACCGCTGGATTCTAGTTAGCTACACGGGCGGTGTCAATGTCGAATTGGCTTTATCATACTTTTTTCTCGGAAAGTTCATTCTTAGATGGGATCAACGGGCAAAAAATCTGTGCATTGAAACCCTCTTCCCACAACGGTAAATCAACCGCAGCAAAGGACTTTTAACCTGGTTTGGAATTTATGCTTGCTTGAGGGAAGGTCTCGCGCTAAAATCCGCGCCCGTAACATAAAAGTTACAAGTTCTTTTACTGAATGGTTTTACTGGTGAGAGTTCAAAGTAGATTATTAAATTACGTTCCACGCCGACGCAAACTGAACAAAACCCAAACCTCTCCCCTTTGAAATTTTAACCTCGCCGTGCCGCGCGTGCCTGGTTTTTGCTCGTTCCCATTACGAGTTGTCTATTTGACAAAGGGTGGCTTCTAGGTAGGGACTATCCATGTTATTCCAATGTTAATCCGATGTTTGCAGTGCCAATACGCCAATCACGTGGAAGCCGACGCGACGAAGCCGCGTATTGTTTGTGCTCGTTGCGCGACGGTCATTCCCGTCGAATTTCTTTTGAACCATAGTGTTCCTCCCTTGACTGAGTTATTCGGGCAGGGACTAAATCAATCTGAACCATCGTTTATGAAAACACCAGAATCTCCACTTGATCTTGATTCGCTGTTCAATACCCCGGCTGAGGCGGTGACCGATCAAGCAGTACCACCAGTTTCTCCCCTGCCACCATCTGTGTTTAGTTCGCCGTTGGGAGAAACCCCTGCTCAAGTCAGTGAGAATCGTTGGGATAGCGAAGAAATTCTCGATATTCCGCGTACGTCCTCCCTTTCGGAGCCAAATAATGCCTCGCCCTTAGCGATAGAGGACTTGTTGAGCCTTGCCCCCTCATCGGAGGAAATCCTGGAGCCGTACACCGAGTATGCTGGCGCTGAATCTGCTCCCACGGTTGCTCAGGAGCTGCAAGGCACTGATGAAACGGGAACTTACGAGTCGGCTGGCAGTTCCTTTGGGAATGAAGCGGCAGCGCAGCAAGATTATCCAGAAACTGTTTTGGAAGGATCACCAGCAACGGCCCCGCCCGCTTCTACCAGGCCCTCTGTTTTTGCCCAGGATTCCTATGTTCGTAATCCGAGCAATACTTATGTAATGGCTGCGCCTCATCATGGTAACAAAGGTCGCCTGGCTAAAATCTTTTTGGCGGCGGCCTTGGTTTTTGCCCTCTTGGGCATTGGCTATTTTGCGCTTGCCGGCCTGGTCCGAGATTGGCTTGGAGCAGGTCGGCAAGTGGCGAGTAGTTCGCCTCAGCCTGCTGCTACTGTGGCGGCAACTAACACGGGAGCACCAAGCGCCAGTCAAGGAACTGCCGCAAGTGGCAATATCAATAATAAGACAGCCAGTCCTAGCGCCAGCGTTGTCGCTTCAGCTTCGCCCACAGCGGCGACCAGTGCAAAACCTTCTCCTAGTCCTACCGTCACCACGCCGACTGCTACGCCTGGCAAGGCCAACAGTGCGACCAATCAAAATGCAGTGAACAAACCGACCCCGACGCCAGCCAGCGCGACGGGCAGTTCCGGTCACTCAGTTGGGACAGGCGATGGAAGTTTGGCGATTCAACTAGCCGCCTATAAATCCTCTGGGGAAGCACAGCAGACGGTGTCACGACTGAAATCAGCAGGTGTTGACGCGCGCGTAGTGAAAGCCGATGTGCCGGGCAAAGGCATCTGGTTCCGGGTGCAAGCCGGTCGCTTCACGAACGAAACCGAAGCCTCGCGGTATGCAGGGGAATTGCGCGCCAAAGGCCTCACACGCGATTTTATCGTGACGGGTTATCAAAATTAGTAAGGTCAGCCGTGACCAGGACAGAAGGGGAGTTAGCTTGCCCCGCCAAGAAATCTTCAGCACGAGGTGGCTAACTTCGTGCTGAAATTTTTTCAAAGCGCAGATTTCTGATTGCGGAAGAGACACTCGTTGCCGTAATCTAGCATCTCTGCGCTCTTATCTTGCTTCTGCCCTGCTCGAAACCGACTTTTGCACTGTGCTTTTGTGCTTATGATAAAACAACCTGTGGTGGACCTAACGCTGATTTATACCCGAATCTTAGAGCGTTATGCGGCCTTTTTCCCGCGCCCGGAAGCGCGGCTGCGCTTTTTCAATAGCACGATAGCAAAGCAGGTTTCCCGCCAAAAGAAAATCGAACAAACCCTCAAACGAATCGCCTTTATTGAAAAGACACCGCTTTATCGTTGGGTGCTGGAATCCATGTTGCACCGGGCGATCATTGAAGAGCTAAGTGTGCTGGTGCCCCATTCGCGGATAGAACGCAAGCAATTCCTGCGGGGGGCGAAAATTTCTTTTGGCGCGCGCTTTTTGTTTTGGGTGTACCGCTTGCGCTATCCGCTCTATGGCGCGGGGCTGGCCTCCATCGCGCTACTTTTGATTGGGTTATATTCGCTGACGATGTGGTCTGGGCAACGACTGAACCAGTATTTAGCTAATAAGTATGGGCGGAGTGGGAACGGCACGGCGGGCGTTATTGTGAGCACCGTAGCTAAATATTTGCCGGGATATGATCCTGAAAAAGTGTGGCTGGTGAAGAAAGAGACTGAGTATGAGTTGTATAGTAATGGGGCACGGATTCTGACCGAATTTGAAACGGAAAATCACCCCCGCAATTACTACCTGTATACGAAGGACAATCCGCTGACCAACTTGGAACTGCCAGTACAGCATAAGATCGTGGGACTGTTGTATCATACGACAGAAGGCGAATTGGCGGACTTCACGCCCGATAACAACGATGATCTACAACGTCGCAGTCATGGCTTAATCGCCTATGTGAAAAAGCAGAAATCCTATAACTACGTAATTGATCGGTTTGGGCAGATTTATCGTATCGTGCGGGACGATCAGTCCGGGTTTCATGCAGGTCACTCCATTTGGAATGACGACAAATATACTTATGTCAGCTTAAATGAAAGCTTTCTCGGCGTGGCCTTTGAAACCCGGACGCCACCGGATGCTGTCGCCCAACTCACCGAGGCCCAAATTGTGGCGGGGCGTCAACTCACCGCGATTTTGCGAAGCCAATACAACATCGCCGACGCTAATTGCACGACGCATGGATTAGTTTCGATTTCGCAGGGCAATATGCTGATAGGGTTTCACCATGACTGGGCGCATAATTTTCCGTTTGAGGCCATGGGGGTGTCGGATAAATATTCAATTCCCCCGGCGACAGTGGGAAAATACGGCTGTGGATGGGGCGACGAAATTATTACCAAATTGGGGGGGAGTTTATGGGCTGGGGTGGCCCTCGCGGAATCAGAATTCAAAAAACGCGCGGAACAAGCCGCCCTCAAACCGGATGAATTGCGCAAACGAATGAAAGAACGATACAGTGAACAAATCAATTTGATGCGTCAGGTGCGCGAGAGCAGTGCGAACGACGCCGATCAGGCAATTAATAAAACCGATTCCACAGATGCTAATAAATAGCCCGCCCTAATTCTTGATTCTTAGTCCACGAGGATGGCATGCCAAAATCATCGCCCCACAAAAAGAAGAAATCTAATCACGGAGGAATGATGGAAGATAATAACCAACCAATAGAAGGCGGGGGCATTCTCGGCCTTGATGTCGGTACGAGCCGCATCGTAGTCGCCGCAGGTCCCGAACCTCATCAGGCACAATCCCAATTGAATGCCTTTGTTTCTGTTCCCTACTCAAAAATGACCGAGACCATTTTGCAGCAAAACCAAATGGTCTTTCATCGCAATGGCAAAGACCTGTTTGTTTATGGGAATGAATCTGAGCGTTTTGCCAGCTTTTTTAATACTGAGCCGCGGCGCCCGATGTCACATGGGGTGCTCAATGCCCAGGAACTCATGGGACAGCAGATGATTCAGGCCATCATCGAACAAGTCGTTCCCAAAGCCCACAACCGCGAAGTTTTATGTTATAGCATTCCCGGCAAAGGCGAAGGGGCGGATGCCAATCTGGTCTATCATGAAGCTGTGCTGAAAACCATGCTGACCGGCCTTGGCTACAATGCCAAAGCGATCAACGAAGGCCTGGCCGTTGTGTTTGCTGAGTTACAATCGGAAAACTTTACCGGTATCGGAATTAGTTGCGGCGGCGGCATGTGCAACGTTTGCGTTTCGTTTTTATCGGTCCCTATGCTCAGCTTCAGCGTGCCGAAAGGGGGCGATTACATTGATGCCAGCGTCGCCGCCGTGGCCAACGAATCCGGCACGCGTATCCGACTCATCAAAGAAGAAGAGTTGGACCTTTCGCGCCAGCCCAAAGACAAAGTGCATAGCGCGTTGCATATTTATTATGATGACCTCGTGCATACACTCATCACGGGTTTGAGTGAAGCGCTGGCCAGTGCCAGCAACCTGCCGAAACTGGATCGTCCGATTCCAATTGTGCTGTCAGGCGGCACGGCCAAACCGCGCGGCTTTATGCAGAAGTTTGAAGCCGCCGCCAAAGCCGGTGATTTCCCGGTGCAGATTTCGGAAATCCGCCTGGCGAAAGACCCGCTGACGGCTACGGCGCGTGGCTGTTACATTGCCGCGATGTCGGAATCGTAAAACGAGAAGGGGAGAAGGGGAGAAAGGGAATGGGGGAGAAAGCTGCGCGCCTATTAGTGCGCTTCCTTCTCCCCTTCTCCCCTTCTTCCCTTCTCCCTTTCTCCCCCTCTCAATCTAGTGTCCCTCCTCGAACTCCTTAAGCTCATCGGCTTTGCGACCGGCGCGGCACTTCATCTTTATCTCTCCTGGCTTTTCTTCCGACAACGTGGCATTCGCAGCAGCGAACGGATGTTACTCTGGCTTGGTTTTGCCATTGGCGTGTGGTTCTTCGGCAACTTTGTCGAGACGATTTTTGATTCGCTTGCTCTCAATGCGGCCACCACCTCACGCCGCCTAGCGGACACGATTGCCTATGCCGCCCTGTCATGCCTGCCACCGCTCACTTTGCACGCGCAAATGCGGTTGTGGCAATGGCTTGATCATGAGGCCAAGCCCCAGTACCTACGCTTTCGGATCGTGCTTTGCTATCTGCCGTTGCTCGTTTTGCCATATTCGCTGTCATTTATTTGGCGCGGTGATTATGCGCCGCCCGGCGAAAAACTCGCTCCCTTTCTTCCGCTCTTCATTCTCTGGATGGCCGCTGTGCTCTGGGAGTGCAGCGGTATCAACTTATATCTCTCCCGCAAAATCACGACCACACGCGAGCGGCATTTCTTTGCGGCTTTAGCCGTGACGCTGTTCGTGATGGGGGGGCTGTTTGTCCTGGCCTACATCGCGGGCGCACGGACATGGGGCGTGCCAGGGCTATACCTTGAAACCATCGCCAAGATGTCTTCGCTCGTGCCGACGGCGTTGATTGCCTATTACATTTATCGCCACCGTTATTTGGAGTTAGTGATTCGGCAAAGCTTCGTGTATGCCGCGTTCGCGTTGATGGTGATGGTGATTTATCTTTATGGCATCCGGCGGATTGCGGGGGTTATCGAAGCGAATTACTCAATGCGCGCGGGCGTGGTCGAAGCGATTTTGATTCTGGGCTTGATGTTTCTGGCGGAGCCGATGCGTCGTATGACGGAGCGCAACATTCAACGGTTGTTCACGCGCGAAGTGGGATTGTATCGCAATCTGGTTGTTCAGGTTGGCGCGGATGCTGCGCATTACAACTCACTGGCGCAATTCGTTGCTTTTGCCGAGCGGCACATCGCTGAAGCCTTAGCGCTCAATGAAATCAAGCTTGTGACGGCGAGTGCTGATCCAAAGTATCAGAAGATTTTTCGCTATGCCGAGCAATGGGAACTGACACAAATCGAGGAAGCGGATTTCCTGCATACGATTGATGCGCTGGCTTGTTACGCCTTGTGGCGCGAGGAAAAAGTCATTGGCTTGATGCTCGTCCGAAGCTTTGCCTCTGAGCTTACCGCCGAAAAGCGCGAAGTGCTTTCCGTGTTGTCCGGGCATCTGGCCATTGCTATCGAACGCGCAATGTTGCTCGAAGAAAAAGTAGGATTGGAACGCGAATTAGCCGAGCGGGAACGCCTCGCCGTGATGGGGCAAATGGCCGCGACGATTGCCCACGAAATCAAGAACCCCCTAAGTTCGATCAAATCCATCGCTCAGGTCATGCGCGAAGATGAGGATGTGAGCCGCGAATATGCCCGCGATCTGGATTTAATTACCGACGAAATCAATCGCCTGAATCGCAGCGTCACCCAACTGCTCAGCTTCTCGCGTCCTGCTGTGGTGGCAGCTTCTTCCGCACAGTTGAGCGAAGTTGTCGGCAATGTTTTGTCGCTCACGCGGGCCGAATGTGAGGAACGCGGCGTGACCGTGGCGACCGATTTGCAAGCCGACCCAACGCTCGACGGCTCGACGGTTGCGGCACTCAAAGAAATCCTGGTCAACCTGATCATCAATGCCGCGCAAGCGATTTCTCCTGAGAGTCCAGACAAACAAATTCATCTCGCCAGCCACGAACCATTAACAATCACCATAACAGACACCGGCGTTGGCATTCCGCCAGCCTTGCAAGGCAAAATCTTCACACCGTTTTTTACCACGAAGCAACGCGGTACGGGGCTTGGCTTGGCGATTGTGGCGCGGCGGGTGCGTGAGATTAGTGGCAACTTGAATTTGACAAGCCCTGTCTGTGATGGTCGCGGAACACAATTCAGTTTGACTTTCGCTGCAAAGAATACAAATACTCTCGAAGCATCCCACGTGTGATATTTGTGAGGAAAGATTTCCTTATGTCTGATCCAACGATTCTTATTGTTGACGACGAAGAAGCCGCGCGGCTCGGTATGCGGCGTGCGCTGAAAAACTACGAAGCTGCCGAAGCTGATAGCGTCGAAGCCGCTCGCTTTCTGATCGCCCAGTACAAGCCGGCCTTGATCCTACTTGACAATAATTTGCCCGGCACGAGCGGCATGGAATTTCTGCACGAATTAGCCACGCAGGAGCGCGCCCCACAGGTCATTATGATTACTGCTCACGGCACCGAACGCACTGCCGTCGAAGCGATCAAGGCCGGCGCGTATGATTACCTGGCCAAACCGTTCGAGTTAGATGAACTGCGTCTGGTGGTCAAAAACGCGCTCGAAGCGCGCGGCTTGCGTGAAGAAAATGCACGGCTCAAGGAAGAACTCGCGGCCTTCAAAGGCACGGGCGATTTGCTGGGCGCGAGTGAAGGGATGCAAAAGGTCTACGACTTGATTGCCAAAGTCGCCGCGACCGACATCACCGTATTGATTCGCGGCGAATCCGGCACGGGCAAAGAACTGGTGGCGCGTGCCATTCACGAAAAAAGCGCCGGTCGTCGGCAGGGCCAATTCATTGCGATGAATTGCGCGGCGATGCCGAGTGAGTTGATCGAATCCGAATTGTTCGGCCACGAAAAAGGTTCCTTCACCGGCGCGGCCACGCAACGCAAAGGCAAATTTGAAATGGCGAACAGCGGCACCATCTTTCTGGACGAAATCGGCGATATGAGCCTGAACACGCAAGCTAAGCTGCTACGCGTGCTGGAAGAACGCCAGATTGAACGGCTCGGCAGTTCGCATTCGATTCCGGTGGATGTGCGCGTGATCAGTGCGACGAATGTGGATTTGGAAAAGGCGGTCGAGGCCGGGAAGTTTCGTTCTGATTTGTATTATCGCTTGCGCGTCGTGCAAATCAATTTGCCACCGTTGCGCGAACGGGCGTCGGACATTCCGCTGCTGGCGACGCATTTCCTCAGCAACTACGCGACAAAATTTGCTTTGAAATGTGCGAGCCTTGGTCAAACTGCGCTCGCCAAACTCACCGCCTATCATTGGCCAGGGAACATTCGTGAGCTTCGCAACGTCATTGAGCGTAGCGCTGTTTTAGCCGATGGCCCAACGTTACACGCCAACGATTTGCCGGAAGAGATCAATACGCCAGCTAAATTTTCAGAACCTGTCCTTGCCAATCTCGACGGTGATATTTTGCCGATACCGTATCTTGATGATTTCCGCGAAGCCCGCAAGGCCTTTGAGCGCGCTTATATTGAACGCTGCCTGATTGAAACGAACGGCAATGTCACGCGCGCGGCAGAGAAAGTCGGCATGCACCGGCAAAGCCTGCAACAAAAGTTAAAAGACTTGGGGCTGACGCGCCGGTATGTGGTGAGTGAAGAGGAAGAAGCGGCGGAGAGCTAACGCGCAACTTCTCAAGCAGAAAAAAAGCGCAGGCGATTTCTCCCCCTCGCATCGCCTGCGCCAGCAAACATTACATCAGCAAAAACTACGGGACAACAATGTCGCTGTGCGCACGGCCTTTGTGACTTGTTTCTAGTGGGTAATAACCTTCAGACTCCCCCAAGCTGTACAGTTATTGACTCATCCGTTGCATCCTCTGGCTATCTGTTCCCTCTATCATATTCTTCGCCACCCAACCAATGAGCAATACCACCCGGAAACCGAAGCCGACAAAGGCCTCAGCGCGCACGCCACGAAGTATCTCAAGCAAAATGAAGTTTACTTCGTAAGAACGAGGCAATCGTAGGCGAAGCGTGTTAGAGGCAAGTGAAGTACAGTTTAAGTTTCTGAAAAATTAGCTGTTGGCAAATTACAAGAATAAGTACAGCAACCTGGAAACTCTGTCAGGCTTAATCAGGTTTGCCTGTTAGTCTCCGCGCCTTAGCAACCTCACCTCGATGCGTTTACCACGTCTTCCACCGCGCGCTTTGGCAGCCGCCGTCAGTTGCAACTTGGCGCGTGGCTGGTATTCTAGCGGCATGAAAATCATGCGCATCTTTTTCACCCTTATTTTTGCGCTGGGTTTGTTGTTTACAGGCTCAGCGCAATACAGACAGAAAACGCTCATCGCCCATCGCGGCGCTTCGGCTTACGCACCGGAACACACGCTGGAATCGTATCGTCTGGCGCTTGCACAAGGCGCAGATTTCGTGGAGCAGGATTTGCAAATCACCAAAGACGGCGTGTTAGTTTGCCTGCATGACTTAACGCTGGAACGAACGACCAATGTCGAAGAAGTTTTCCCCGACCGCTTCAAGTTGGAAAAGAACGTCAAGCATTGGAACGTGTCGGATTTCACGCTGGCGGAAATCAAGCAACTGGATGCCGGTTCGTGGTTTGATGCGAAATTTGCTGGCGTACGCGTCCCTACCTGGCAGGAAGCGATTGCTCTGGTGCGTGGCAAAGCGGGGTTGTATCCTGAAACCAAAGGCCCGGAAGTGTACGGCAGTCGCGGTTTCGATATGGAAAAACTCGTGCTGGCGCAACTCAAGAAAAACAAACTGCCCGATAAAAAAACGCCCGTCATCATCCAATCCTTCAGTCCCGAAAGCTTACGCAAAATGAAGGTGGAATTAAAAACCCCTGTGCCGCTGATCTTCCTGATTAGCCCGCGGCAACAGGAATGGTTGACGGCGGAAAACTTGCGGAAAGCGCGCACGTTCGCCATTGGCATCGGCCCGGACAAGAATCTGTTGGACGGCAAACCGGAACTGGTGAAGCTTGCCCACGACACGGGGTTGAGCGTAACGCCGTATACGGTCACAACCAAAACCCCCAGTCGTTTTCCCAATGTGCGCGAGGAGATGAGTTACTACCTCAAAACCTTGGGCGTAGATGCGCTCTTTACCGACAATCCCGATCAATTTCCCCGCTAATTGTTTTGGCTACGCGCTGCGCGTTTTCCTCGCAACGCCTGTATTCTTCAGTTGGCGGATGTTATATTCGCGCCTCCACTGCAACGAAAACCATTTCGCTTTTCAGGAGCTACCATCATGCGGCAAGTTAAAATCTTCATCGCCTTTCTTCTCGTCCTTACCCTTTCTACTCCAAATTATGCGCAACAGGCCAAAGTCCAATCAGAGCGCACGTTGCCCGGCCAAAAGGCCAGCGCCATGCTTTTGCCTAATGGCTGGATGCTGACGCCGGAAGGCAAACAGATTCCCGTCAGTGATTTGCCGATGAATATGGAACTGAGCAAAGACGGGCGGTTCCTGCTCGTCACGACCAATGGCAACGGCGAACAGGAAGTGGACATCATTGATGTGCAGTCGCAACAAACCCTGCAAAAAATCACCGTCAAAAAATCGTGGCTCGGGCTGGCCTTCGCGCCCGATGGCAAGCGGTTTTTTGTTTCCGGTGCCGATGACAACGAGGTGTTGGTTTTCAACTTCGACAACGGCAAAGCCACCGAAGCTGGCAAAATCCTGCTCGGCAGCAAAGAATTCCACGCGCTCGACAATGCGCAACGAAATCGTGCGCGCACTGCGGGCCGCGGCGAATTCGCATTTCCCGCTGGCCTTGCCGCCACGCCGGATGGGAAGCGGTTGTACGTCGCCGAAAACCTGACGAACAAAGTTGCCGTGGTTGATTTGAGCAACAATCAAGTCCTCACGAAAATCAGCGTCGGTGAATATCCGTATGATTGCACCATCTCCAACGATGGCAAGCGGGTCTATGTGAGCATTTGGGGTGCGCGCAGCATTGCCGTAATTGATCCCGCCACGAATCAGGTCATCGGCAACATCCAAACCGGCGATCACCCGAACGATCTGGAACTCACGCGCAACGGTAAAACCTTGTATGTCGCCAATGCCAACAGCAATACGGTTTCCGTAATTGACACCGCGCAGATGAAAGAGATCGAGGCCATCAATACCGCGCTACATCCGAAATCGCCGATTGGCAGCACGCCGAATGCCGTCGCGTTGTCGCCGAACGAAAGGATGCTGTACATCGCCAATGCCGACAACAACAACATTGCCCTGGTGGATGTCAGCAAGCGTCGTGACAGCAAAGTCAAAGGCTTCATTCCGACGGGCTGGTATCCGACTTCGGTACGCGCCAGCAAGAACGGCAAACAGCTTTTTGTGGCGAATGGCAAAGGCACGACTTCCGCCGCGAATCCGAAAGGCCCGCAACCCATCCCCGGACAATCGCGCGCCGACAACAAAGATGTGCAATACATCGGCAGCATGCTCAAAGGCACTGTGTCGCTGATTGATTTGCCCGCGAATGCCAAGCTCGCCCAACTCACCAAACAGACATACGCGAATTCGCCATACACCGATGAATTGCTACAGCAAGCGCGTGCGCCGAAAACTGGCACGGCGATTCCCACTAAAGTGGGCGATGCTTCGCCGATCAAACACGTGATTTATATCGTCAAAGAAAATCGCACTTACGATCAGGTGCTCGGCGATCTGCCCCAAGGCAACGGTGATCCAACCTTGTGTTTGTTTCCTGAAGACGTGACGCCGAATCAGCACGCTCTCGCCCGTGAATTTGTGTTGCTCGATAATTTTTACGTGGATTCAGAAGTCTCGGCGGATGGCCACAACTGGTCAATGGCCGCGTATGCGACGGATTACGTCGAAAAGACCTGGCCGACGAATTATTCGAGTCGTGGTCGCACCTACGATTATGAAGGCAGCAAGAAAATTGCGCGCCCGACCAAAGGCTACATCTGGGATTATTGCAAAGCGGCGGGCGTGAGCTATCGCAGCTATGGCGAATTCATCGGCGTGCGCGATGTCAAAATCGGCGGTGGTAGTGGTAACGAAGAAGCCACCGATGCTGCACGCAAAGCGCAACGCGAAAATTACACGAGCGAAGAGGCATTGCTCGGTCACTTCAGCCCGACCTTCCCGTCTTACAATTTAGCGATTACCGACAACACGCGCGTAGATCGTTGGCTCGAAGAGTTTCGCGCCTACGAACAAAACGGCCAATTGCCACAGTTCCAAGTCGTGCGGCTCGGCAACAATCACACCGAAGGCACGGTGCCGGGCAAAAAAACACCGCGCGCGCATGTTGCCGACAATGACCTGGCCGTTGGTCGGCTCGTCGAAGCCGTTACCCAGAGCAAATACTGGGCAACCACCGCGATCTTTATCATCGAAGACGATGCCCAAAATGGCCCCGATCACGTAGACGCGCATCGCTCCACCGCTTTTATCGTCAGCCCTTACACGAAACGAAAATACGTGGATTCAACGATGTACACTGGTTCCAGCATGCTGCGCACGATGGAATTGATCTTAGGCTTGCCGCCGATGAGTCAGTACGATGCCGCCGCGATTCCGATGTTCAATTCGTTCACGAACCAGGCTGATCTAACAGCTTATCGGCATCATGCCGCGCGGATTGATATGAATGAAGTGAATGCTCCCAACGCGCCTGGTGCGCAAAAGTCCATAAGCTGGGATTTCAGCAAAGAGGACACGCTGCCCGACATCGAGTTTAATGAAGTGATTTGGCAATCGGTTAAAGGCGCAAACTCACAAATGCCTGCGCCCGTGCGGAGCGCGTTTGTCCGCGCGGTGGCGGAGGAAGATGAAGAAGAAGAGCGCGAAGAGCGCCGCGAACGCCAACGCACCACACGGAAAAAGGCTGCTCCTCGCAAATAAGAAACATCACCACGAAGTTCACGAAGAGCACGAAGAGAAAGAGCGAAAGAGCGATAGAGCGATAGAGAGACAACGCATTGTCACTCGGTCGCTCTTCTTCGTGAACTTCGTGGTGAAATTTTCTTGATGTCTATGGAAGGTTTTCCTTGGAACGTCTTCCCGAATCTGTCCCTCAACCACCGGGTCAATTGCAATTTACTCGCCATCGCATATAATCGCCGCGCCGTAATTTATTTCAGCAAGCAATGTTTCGACAGTTCGATTATCGCTGAGGAGAGCCACGATTCAGCCTAATAGGAGACGGGTTTTATGCGCTTATTTAAGCTACTGGCAGTGATGGGAGCGTTGTTGCTCCCCTTCGCATTTTCGGTCGAGTCTCGTACTCAGCAGCCACAGCAACCAGCCCCACAGCCAGCCTCCGACAAGCCCAAAGAACCGAGTGAAGAAGGCATCCCGGTCACCAATCAACTGGTGATTGACAAATGCTCGTCGTGTCACAAAAAGGATGACAAAGGTCGCCTGACACGCATCTCGTGGGAGCGCACAACACCCGAAGGCTGGCAGCAGGTCATCAAACGAATGGTGCGCTTGAATGGGCTGACGCTCGCACCCGAAGAGGCACGACAAATCGTTCGTTACCTGAGCACCAATCACGGTCTCGCGCCCGAAGAAGCGAAGCCTGCGTTGTATCAAGCTGAGCACCGCATGCTGGATGAAACCGTACCGGATGAAAGCGTGCGCAATGCCTGTATCATCTGCCACAGCTATGGCCGCATCATTTCGCAGCGCCGCACCAAAGAAGAATGGGACTTGCTCATCAACATGCACGCGGGCTACTTTCCCGTAGTCGAATTTCAAGGCTTCCGCCGC
The DNA here is from genome assembly GCA_963794955.1 of uncultured Acidobacteriota bacterium. Classification (GTDB taxonomy): domain Bacteria; phylum Acidobacteriota; class Blastocatellia; order RBC074; family RBC074; genus JAFDVL01. The sequence continues at coordinate 156,891 of CAWCGF010000002.1, read as the reverse complement.
TTCCCGCCACCGCCCGATGCGCCGCCGCCACCGCCCGGCACCGACACGCGCCACCCGGCTGACCGTGCGGTTGAGTTTCTGGCCAAGACCTTTCCATTGCACACACCCGAATGGGCGGCGTGGCGAGCGAATTTACGCGCACCGAAACTCGCCGGACGCTGGCTGGTAACGGGCAATCAAATCGGCAAAGGCCGCGTGTACGGCGAAGTCGTGATCGAACCCGGCGCGGCGGAAGATGAATTCACGACGCGCACCAAACTGGCCTTTGTCAAAAGCGGCAAGACCTTTACGCGTACCGGTCGCAGCATCGTCTACACCGGCCATAGCTGGCGCGGACGTTCGCAAGGCGCAGCGCGAGACAATGGCAGCGGCGAGCCGGGCGATGATCCGCGTGAGATGCGCGAAGTGATGTTAGTCGCGCGCGATTGGTCGCAGATGGAAGGCCGCTGGTTCTGGGGCGATTACGAAGAGTTTGGCCTTGATGTCACATTGCGTCGTGTTGGAGCCGAAACTATCGCGCTCGGTGCAGATCGCTCGTTTCTCAAAGCTCCTTCCACAGGGGAGCAGGTGCGGATTGTCGGCGCGAATTTTCCGGCGGACTTGAAATCCGAAGACATTGATTTTGGCCCCGGCATCAAAGTTACGCGCATCGTCAATGCCACCCGCGATGCGGTCACGGTCGCCGTTGATGTCGAGGAAAAAGCCACGCCCGGCAAACGCGACATCTCTGTGCGCCGCTCCTTCGCGCCCGGTGCCGTAGCGGTGTACGACAAAATTGACTACATCAAAGTGAATCCCGACAACGCGCTGTCACGACTCGGCGGCGTGAAGTATCCGAAAGGCTATTGGCAATTTGAAGCCATCGCGTGGCATCGCGGCCCCGACAACAAACCGCAGACGCCGGATGATTTGCCGCTTGGCCCGGTGGATGTTGCATGGTCGGTCGAAGAGTTCCCCGCGATTTATGATGACGACGACAAGGATTATTCCGGCACGCTCAGTCCGACAGGACTCTTCACGCCCGCGATTGAAGGCCCGAATCCGAAACGCAAATTCGAGCGCAATAACTACGGCGACCTGTGGATCGTGGCAACGTACAAACCGAATGAGAAAGACGCGAAACCGTTGACTGCGCGTTCGTATCTGGTGGTCACGATTCCGTTGTATGTGAAATGGGATCAACCGGAAGTGGCGCGGTGAGTATGCTGTCATAGATCATCCTATACTCGAGATGTTAAACGGTAGTGATGTCCGTTAGGGGTCACATCCAGGTATCGAATTAACATCAATGAAACTATGGAACAGCCCAATGTATATCGGATATTTCAACGCTTTGGACGTCTGAAGAAGCACTGCGCGTAAAAAACTTAGTCCTCGTCCCTCCACAAAGCTGGAAAACCCAAGCTATGAGTCAATGTACCTTGGAAGGTAGCGATCAATCGTAAAACAAGGTCAGACTTTTTTAGCAAAAACATATCGATTACGCTAGGCTGATCAGACTCAAGGGCCAAAGATACTATTAGTTATTGGTGTATTTACAGATCCACAGAGTCATCCATCTTGGTTGAAGATAACTCTGACAAGTGCATCAAAGCAAGTCAAGTGCCATTGCTGATGGACGATGTTATCCGTCCAATTTCAATTCTCTCGAAATCGTTTACTCAAGGAAGCTGAATTAGACTCACTTGCATGATTTAGACGATTTTGCCCAGTCGAAATAAATCTCATTTTCCGGTCGATTCATTCGTTGTATTGGCTCTAAAGCGTCAAAGCAATACATGCAGAAACTATATTTTCAAAAAGGCTAAGTGCTTTTCGAGGAATTGAAGGGCTAAATCTGATGCTCTTAAAATGACAAGGTTCGCAGATATCAAGAAGTCCGATACTTGATATTGAATCGAATATCCTGAATCAAAGAATCATTCAGCTCTCCCATTGAACTAACGAGTTGTTGATAGAAGTCACTAATGATCCTGCCTTGTAATTGAAGGAAGAGTGCTGGCAAACCATTTGCTATGTACCTGATAAATGGCACATATCAGTGCGTTATGCAAAGTTTACACTGCTTCAAATTGACTTAATCCCTGACTAAACAAACACAAGGTAATTCTTTACTAGACATTCTGAAACACCTAACGATAGGTAAGGTCGCTCGTCAGCGCAAAACAAACGGATTAGGACGTAATAGGTGCAATGTCGCATTCGAAAAACGCAGAAAATACTCGTAAGCGTCGGGTCTGGCGGGGCATCGGCATTGGTTGCCTTGTCGCGGCGGGAGGCATGATGTTGATCTGGTGGCCGCTGTTTGCCAAGCGCACACGTGATTGGACTTCTGATCCGCCGGAAGCAGCGTTGATTCGGGGCGTAGTCATGGCACTGGTACTTGGTGGCTGCCGTCATTCTGGGGCTACTCTCTTCCGCACGGTCCCATAAAGATGAGTTTATAGCAGCTTTCGATTGAGTGAGTAGAAACTTGATAAGTGGGTGTTAAGGAACAGGTAAAAATAAGTTGTAGAGCGATCAATTGCCACTAGCTTCAGCTAGTGGGCAGCTTGAAAAAAAATAAAGGCTTGAGCCGAATTTTAAAAATAGTCTTCCTTCCGAATCGCTTTAGCTAAAGCTGTTCGGAAATAACAATTTTTTATTAGGCTCAAGCCAGAGTTGACCCCTTATCCACCACTAGCTGAAGCTAGTGGCAATTGATAAAAAACCAAAATTCGAGCTTTAGCTTGGCTTTGACGTCACCCGGCAACAAACAAGCTGAAGCTTGAACTCTTAACACCTGCTCTTGGGAGGCACATACACAAATGAATTCCTATCATCTCGGCGAATTTCATCCTTTCAGCGGCGGCGGCGAACGCTATCTGTATCTCGTGCCGAGCGGCGCGATCTTTGCCCTGGATGATCTTTCTGCGGCAGTCATCCATCGGCTCGGCGCAGGCGAACGCACACAGGCAGAATTGTTAGATGACCTGACGGCGCAGGGGTTTATTGCGACTGAAATCGAAGAGGTCATTGCTGAACTCTATCAGTCGCACGCCATCATGAATGGCAACGGCTTTCAGGAAGAAATTCAGAAAGCGCCGATGCCGTTTCCGCTGCAAACGCTGGTGCTGAACGTTACGAATCAGTGCAATCTGTCGTGCAAATACTGCTACGAATTTGGCGAAGATCGGCTGGCTACGCCGGAGGGCAAAACGAAATTCATGGATGAAGCGACAGCGTTTGCCGCCGTGGATTTTCTGCTCGCCAATTCGCCCGGACGCCGTGCCGTGCATTTGACGTTCTTTGGCGGCGAGACGCTGATGAACTTCAAAATCGTGCGTGCGACCATCGAATACGCGCGCCAGCAAGCGCACGAAGCGGGCAAATACATTGACTTCAGTTTGACGACGAACGCGACGTTGTTGACTGAACCCGTGATCGAATACCTCGCCGAAAATCACGTCGGCGTCACGATCAGCATTGACGGGACAAAAGAGATGAACGACAAGCTGCGCGTGTTCTCGAACGGGCAGGGCAGCTACGAAATGATCGCGCCAAAGATCAAAGAATTGTTGTCGAAACATAAGACGCGACCGATTGCCGCGCGTGTCACGCTGACTTCGCAGGTCGTAGACGTGATGAAAATCTATCGTCATTTGAAAGACGAACTGGGCTTTCACGAAGTCGGGTTTGCGCCTGTCACCACTTCGCCCGTTCGGCTTGTATGCCATCGGCACGAACGGGCTGAACAGCATTCTCGAACAGTTCACGGCACTGGCGGACGAATATCTCGAACACGCCTTGCGCGATGAGCATCACGGCTTTTCCAACGTCAGCGACACGTTGCAGGAATTGCACGCCGGGATCAGCAAAGCGCATCCGTGCGGCGCGGGGCTAGGTTTGCTTGGCGTCAGCCCTTCCGGTGACATTGCGCCGTGTCATCGCTTCGTGGATGCTGATTCACATAAGCTCGGTCATCTCTCAACTGGCGTTGATCGCACAATACAAGCGGCGTTTCTGGATCGTGGTCACATCAATCGCAAGCCGGAGTGTCATACCTGCTGGGCGCGTCCGGTCTGTTCGGGTGGTTGTTATCACGAAGCGTTTGTGCGCTATGGCGACACGGGACATGCGAATCTGCATTACTGCGACTGGATTCGCGGTTGGACGGATGTTTGCTTGCGTGTGTACGGCGAAATCGCCGCGCGCAATCCAAAGTTTTTGTCTCACTTTGATGAAAGGAAAGCGATATGAAACACCTCAAAGCAATCAATCGCAAAGCGGTGCGCATCGAGGAATACGTTGCTGCGGAATTTGGCGATGTAGTTGCCTTGCAACAGGGCGGCGCGCCGCAACCCCCGCGCCCGCATTATCCGATGGGCTGTTCGCTGGTCTTTTCGCCCGGCTGGGAAGTGGATTCCACGGGCGGCACTGCCGGGTTGTGCCAGCCGGTTGAGCGCGATTTGTACGATTGTTACATCAGTTGCTTCTGGCCTGCGCAAGTGCCCGATCACCTGAACAACTACCCTGACTGGACAAGCAAATGCGCGAGCGCGACGAAAGACTGGCGCAATATTGATCTGGTGTTTCCGTGAGGTTTTATGAACCACGAAGGGCACGAAGAGCACAAAGGGAAGAAGAGAAGGAGGGACAGAAGGATAATAAGTCGTTTCTTATCTTTCCCCTCGATTTTCTCTCTGTCCTTGTCTTCGTGTTCTTCGTGCCCTTCGTGGTGAGAGGAAAGATTATGCGAATTGAAAGTTCGCTACCGCCAGAAACAGAAGTGTTCATGCAACGCATTATTGGTTGTGCGATTACTGTACATCGTGAACTCGGGCCGGGTTTTGTAGAGAAAATCTATCAGCAGGCGTTCTGTTTGGAATTGCAAGCAGAGGGAATTCCTTTTGAGGTCGAAAAGGAAATCATCGTTCAGTATCGAAGCCATCGCATTCCAGGGCAGCGTCTTGATCTGATCGTGGGTGGACAGGTGATCGTCGAAAACAAAGCTGTGAAAACGTTCGATTCGTTTCACGAAGCGCAACTATTGTCATATCTAAAAACAACCGGATTGCGTGCTGGTTTGCTTTTTAACTTTCACGCCAGACTACTAAAGGACGGCGGCATCCGAAGGATTCTCCGATGAAATATAAATCTTTTCTTTTCTTCGTGCTCTTTGTGGTCTTCGTGGTTCCTTGTTCCGAAGCCCAAACAAAAGGCGCAATGCTTTATGTTGGAACTTGGCAACGATCTGTGTTGGTGATTGACGAAACGCAGGGCAAAGTTGTGGATCAGATTCAGCTCAATACCGGCACGCCGCAAGGGCTGATGCTGTCCTATGACAAGAAGAAAATTTTTGCGAGCACCTGGAACAATGGCATTGAGGTGATAGACCTGGCGACGCGCAAGGTGACGAATTCGTTTACGCTGAACGAAGGCGAGCGTATCGTGCGCTTCCGTGGCTTTGCGCCTGACCCTACAGATCAATTGCTTTATGCGACGATCACCGTTGCCGTCAAAAAAATAGATCGCTTCGAGATCGAAAAGCCGAAGTTTGCCGTGGTTGATCTGGCGCAGAAGAAGATCACCAAGACCTTCGATTTTCCCAAGGAATTCGATTCGCCTTTTGGGTTTCAGGCGGGTTATCGCGTGTCGCCGGATGGCAAGCTGCTCTATGTTTTCAAAGAAGACGTGCTGATTTTTGACCTGAAAGAGTTCAAGCAGATAGACAAGATTGAATTGTCCAAGCCGCAACATCCCGGTTCCTTCTCGATTCGGATTGGCGGCGGCGATGATCCGAATGAAGAGCCGGGCATCGTTACATCGGTGTTCAATTCGACCGACCCGGTTGTACGACGACGCATCTTTGGGATTGCGCGACTGGATTTGAACGCGCGCAAATTGGATTACACGCCGATTGGCCCGGCCACGACGGGAATGACCGGGCTGCACCTGACGCCGGATCGCAAGACGGGTTACACCGTGGCTTTTAATGGCAGCGGCGCGACGCGGCGGACGGAGTTTTGGGTCTTCGACATTGCTGCTCGCAAGCTCGTCAAAAAACATGAATTCGACAGTCGTTCACGCTTTTCGTTTACGCTCTCTGGTGACGGCAAGCAGCTTTATATTCACGGCGCAGGGCCGACGATTGAATGTTACGATGCCCAAACCTTCAAGCTGCAACGCGTCGTCACGTTCGATGGGGATATGACGACAAACCTCCTGGTTGTGAAGCCACGCGTGTAGCATGTACAGCAAACTTTCCCGTTTGCTGTTGTCTCCGTTAGTTTCCCCTTTGAAAGTCATCAGCAAACGGGAAAGTTTGCTGTACATTTATTTTTATGGAGTGGTGTCTGCACAGCAAAGATGCGAGTGATTTGCACACTGGGTTAGACCTGGAGCGGGTCGTTGCCTTAGCGCAGAGTGACTTGCTCCAGCCTGCTAGCGCACTTGCCGCGCGCCTCATCAAAGAACATTTTGGTGACATCAAGTTCACCCGTTGTGTGTTTGGTAATGAATTCTGCGAACATTTGCTTCCTTCCCCAGAGAGGCTTGCCTCCGCCATCAAGGCAGCGCAGGCACAGGCTTTATCCTTCACTTTCCTCACGCCCTATGTCAGCAATGAGGGCATTGCCGCGCTGCGACCGCTGTTCGCTGTGCTAGCGCAGCACGACGGCGAAGCGGTCTTCAATGATTGGGGCGTATTGAATCTGTTGCGCCGCGAATATCCGACGATTGTTCCGGTGCAAGGGCGCTTGCTGAATAAATCCTTGCGCGATCCGCGTGTGACGACGATGTATGCCAGCGAACCCTCGCCAACGGCGGCGTTGGCCTCGCTGCAACGATCAAATCTCGATAACAGCGGCTACCTCCGTTTTCTGCTGCGGCAAGGGGTGCAAATGATCGAGATAGACAATCTGCCGCAGGGCAATGATCTCAGTTTCGTGGAGCACGGCATCAAGATTGCCGCGTATTTGCCTTTTGGTTTCATCAGCACCAGCCGTATCTGTATGGCTGCCGGATTGCACTATCATAAACCCGAAAAGTTCCAACCCGGCGCGCCATGTCGTCATGAATGCCAGACGCACTTGCTCGAATACGCGTACACTAATTCTCCGTTTGGCAACCGCGAGCAGAAATTTTACTTGAAGGGCAACACGTATTTTTACGTGCATACCGAACCGATGCTGCGGTCGTTGTTCGCGCAAGCAGCAACCGGACAAATCACCCGTTTGATCTTTCAACCAAGATTGCCGATGATGGGTGCGTAAAGAGAGGCAAAATTATGAGTACACGTTCATCACCAAAGCTTACCCAGGTTGCCGCCCTACGCGAGTTGGAGTCGCTCGTGCTTCATCTAGGGCCGTTGAAACGCAGAATAACCGATGACGAATTTTTTGAGTTCTGTATGCTCAACCGCGATTGGCGGATTGAGATGTCGCAGGAGGGTGAGATGATTATTATGATGCCGACCGGCGGCGAAGGCGGCCATCGGAATTATCTCTTGACGGTTCGCATTGGCATTTGGGCTGAGGCTGATGGCACTGGCGTTGGCTTTGATTCATCTACCGGATTCAAGCTGCCTAATGGCGCCAAGCGTGCGCCAGATTTTGCCTGGATTTTGCGCGAGCGGTGGGAAGCCATTCCGAAAAAACAACGCAAAAAGTTTCCACCAATTTGCCCTGATTTCGTGGTTGAACTGCGGTCAGAAACCGATCATTTGGAAACGGTGAAAGCCAAGATGGAAGAATACCTGGCCAATGGCGCACAACTCGGCTGGCTGCTGGACCCGCTGGAAAAGAAGGTTTATGTTTACCGACCAAACACGCGCCTGAAGGTACTGCATAATCCCACCACTATTTCCGGCGGACCGCTCCTCAAAGGCTTGACGCTCAAACTTGCTGGCATCCTTGAGTCCTAATCAATGAAAATCCTGGCTCCCATTGCTTCACACGATGAACTCGAAATGCTCGCGGCAAGCGGCGCGGAAGAGTTGTATTGCGGCATTGTCCCGCGCGAGTGGATGGAAAAATACACAGGGGCGATTTGGCTCAATCGCCGCAGTCCGAAAGGCGGGAGCCTGGAAACCTACGCGGATTTGCAACGACTGGTAGACGATGCCCACAAACTTCACTTGCCCGTTTTTATCACTCTCAATTCGCCGTTTTATACTGCCGAGCAAATGCCGTTGGTGCTGGAATTGGCGCATAAATTATCCGACGAAATCGGCGTGGATGCGTTGATCGTATCTGACATCAATTTGCTTTTGCGGTTGAGCGAAGAGCAATTGGCATGTGATCTGCATGTCAGTTCCGTTGCGGCGATGCTCAACACCGAGGCGATTCGCTTTCTACTGAATTTCGGCCCGTCGCGCATCATCCTGCCGCGCAGTCTGACCATCGCGGAAATTGCCGCCATCACGAATGACCTGCGCGATGAAGTCGAGATCGAAGTTTTCATGCTCAACGATGGCTGTGCGTTTGAAGAAGGCTTTTGCGCGACGACGCATCATCATACTGTTGGCGCGTTTTGTACGAGTCTGTCGGAGATGGATACCAAATTTGAATGGACGGGCAAAGTCTTCTCGAACCGCCGCCACAACTGGCTGCGGCGCAATTTGACGGATTACCGCGAATGGGTGTGGTACGTGAATGGTAATGGTTGCAGCGTGACAGCAAAAGGCTTGCCGTATGGCCCGTGCGGATTGTGCGCGATTCCTGATTTTCAGCGCCTTGGTGTTTCCTCGCTTAAGATTGTCGGACGCGAAGCTTCGCCTTTCAAAAAGATGGCCAGTGTGAAAATGGTGCGCGATATTGTGGATCGTGCTCGGAACGGCGCGCCAAAGTTGCACATCATCGAACGCGCGAAAAGCTTGCGCGAAGCGCCGGAGCATTGTGCTTCGGGCTTTATGTGTTACTACAAGAGTCGAAACCTGAGTGACGCACGAAGCAAGACTTTGCAGAGTGCCGCGAGTGCGGGAAAGCGTGCGGCATCGCATCCAACCGCTCCCATTTTGCCGTCTCGCTGTCTGTCTTTCCTTCGTGACTCTTACGTGCTCTTCGTGGTTAAATAATTCCCGTGCTACCAACCTCCCTCAGTGAATATCGCCGCGCCTTTGCTTACGTCACGCCGTATTGGAATCGGCTCGCGCTGGTCTTATTCATTAGCCTGATCTCAACCCTGCTCGGACTCGTCCAGCCGTACATTGCCAAACTGTTGATTGACGAAGCGCTCCTGCGTCGCAATATGCGGGCGTTGCTGATTGTCGCCGCGTTGATGTTGGTGGTGACGGTGCTGGGCTTTGTGCTCAATATTGTGTCGAGCTATCGCTACGTGGCGGTTTCTGCCGATGTGTTGTTCGATATGCGACTGGCGCTGTATCGGCATTTGCAAAAACTCTCGCCGCGCTTTTATGCCCGCACCAAGCTCGGTGAAATCGTTTCGCGCATCAATAATGACATCGGCGAAGTACAACGAGTGGCGGCGGACACGCTGTTAGCCTTACTGGCGAATGTTATTTTTCTGATCGGCAGCATCGCTATTATGCTCTGGCTCAACTGGCGCTTGTTTTTGTTGAGCATCGCGCTTGTCCCGTTGAGCATTGTGGCGCTGCGGCATTATCAACGACGCTTGACCGGGCAGGTAAAAACATTGCGGGAGCGGAGCGCCGACATTGGCAGCTTTTTAATCGAATCGCTGATGGGCATGCGATTAGTCGTGACCTCGCATGCCGAAGAACATGAAATCACGCGCTTTCGCGGACGCAATCGCAGCTTCATTGATGCGTTACTGGCAATGCAACTAACCTCGTATCTCGCGGGAGCCATGCCCGGTGCCATCCTGACGGTTTCGACTGCGCTGGTGTTTCTCTTCGGGGGCAAGCTGGTTATTGACGGAAGAATGACCATCGGGGCGCTTGTCGCGTTTATGGCGTATCACCTGCGGCTGCTCGCGCCTGTGCAAAGCTTGCTGGGGTTGTATGCGAATTTGGCGACGGCACGTGTTTCGCTCGGACGGGTCTTTGAATTGCTTGATACGAAACCTGATGTGGTCGAACGCGCAGACGCGGCGCGACTCAGTGGCGTGCGCGGCGAAATTGGTTTCGAGCACGTCACGTTTCAGCACGACCGCGAGATGACCGTGCTGAATGAGGTCAGCTTTACCGTGCCTGCCGGGAGCGTCTGCGCCATTGTCGGCAGCAGCGGCGTAGGCAAATCCACGATTGCCGATTTGATGGTGCGCTTGTTCGATCCGCAGTCGGGCGCAGTGAAGTTGGATGGACACGATGTACGCGATTTGCGCCTGGATGATCTGCGCCGGAATGTCGTGTTGGTGGATCAAATGCCAATCCTCTTCAACGCGAGCGTGGCGGAAAACATTGCTTATGGTTGCCCTAACGCGACGGCAGAAGAGATTGCGGCAGCGGCGCGTGCGGCAGCGATTGATTCGTTTATCGCAACTTTGCCAGATGGCTATGACACTTCAGTGGGCGAACGCGGACAGGCGTTGTCTGCTGGCGAGCGGCAACGTCTGGCTTTGGCTCGTGCGCTGTTGCGGCGACCCGCTGTTTTGGTGCTGGACGAGCCGACCGCCGCCCTTGATCCGGTGACAGAGCAAGATTTTCTCGCCGGATTAGCGCAGCAGTTTCATCGCTTCACTATCGTGCTCATTACGCATCGGTTGTCGTTGGCGGCGACGGCAGATTTCGTGCTGGTGCTGGAAAATGGGAAGATCGCAGAAACGGGCAAGCCCCAGGAATTACTGGCTGGGAAAAGTGCGTTGACTGCCTTGTTCACCGACGCGGGCCAAGCTATTGAAAGCGTTTCATGACAGAGTCCATTCAGCCTCCATTTACGAATTTAACGGGGCGCGGCGTGCGCGTGGCCATCATTGACAGCGGCGTCAATCCCGCGCATCCACACGTCAATGGCGTGGCAGGCGGCGTTCACCTCACTGCCAATAGCGAAGAACCCAATTATCTGGATTTCATCGGACACGGCACGGCAGTGGCCGGAGCCATCCGCGAAAAAGCGCCCGACGCGTTGCTGTATGCGGTGAAGGTGTTTGGCCAAACACTGACGACGACCGCGGACATTATTATTCGTGCGATGGAATGGGCGATAGAACGCGACGTACAAATCATCAACCTCAGCCTGGGCACGCTCAATGCAAAACATCGGGAAAAATTTGAGCAAGCGGTGACAGCGGCGACGAAGCGCGACATTGTGATTGTCGCCGCGCGGGAAATGAATGGGCAACCTTCCTTGCCCGGCTGTCTCCCTGCGGTATTGGGTGTGGGATTGGATTGGGAATGCCCGCGCGATTCGTTCCGCTGGGATGAGGCGCAGCAGCTATTTCTCGCGTCTGGTTATGCGCGCCCGATTCCTGGCGTGCCGCCGGAACGCAATCTTAACGGCATTAGTTTTGCGGTAGCGACGATGACAGGGTTTGTCGCGCAGGCCATTGAAGGGGGAACACTTAGCCTACTGCACACCCACCCACTGCGTGCTAAGCCGGGCTGGGGACAGAATTTCCCTTAGCCCCGCCCGCGCAGGATGCGTGCCTACCCTGAGTTATGGCATACTTGCTTTCCCTTTGGTTGCTGCAAGGAGAACTAGCTACTACTTTGACCCGAACTCGGAGAATTCATGATGTTTAGTTATCCCACCTGTAAGCGAAGCCTCGCCTGGCTTTTAATTCTTTCGCTTGGCTCCCTGCCGCTCAGCGCGCAGGGTCGTTTGAAAACGATGCCGGGCTATGAGCAGTACCAGAAAATGGCGCGGGAAATTCCCGGCTCCGTCAAGCCGGGAGCACTCGCCGTCAAGTGGTTGGATGGCGGCCAAGCCTTTGAGTTTCAACGGGACGGAAAGTCTTTCCGCTATACAATCGCGCTGAAGCAAATGGCCACAACGGAGGCCGCCGCTGGCCCCGCTGCTCCGACAGGACGAGGTGGCCGACGCGGTGCGCCCGGGGTAGAACGAGGCAGACAAGCGGCTTTTGCGAACTCGCCGGATGGCAAATGGCGAGCCTTTCATCGGGATCGCAACCTCTGGCTGAGTGAGGCTAACGGCGCGAATGAAGGGGCGATCACCTCCGATGGCAATGAAAAAGCCCGCATCAAATACGGCGTGGCCAGTTGGGTATATGGCGAAGAATTGTTCCAAAACACCGCCATGTGGTGGTCGCCCGATAGCACCAAGCTGGCGTTCTATCGCTTTGACGAAAGCAAAGTGCCGGATTACTTTCTGCAACTCGGCCAAACCACCTTGCAAAGCGTGATGGACATCGAAGCCTATCCGAAAGCGGGGGTGGACAATCCCCTCGCTGAGCTGTTGATTTATGATGTGGCGACAAAACAAATCACCCGCATAGATACCCGCGATGGCAAGCCGTTTGAGAATGCGGTAGTCGGTCATTACATTTATGCGGTTCGCTGGTCACCCGATGGCACGGAGTTGTTTTTCAATCGCACGAATCGTCGTCAGAACATTTTGGAATTCACGGCGGCTAATCCCGCGACGGGCAAATGCCGCGTGATCGTGCGCGAAGAGTGGTTGCCGAGTTGGACGGAGAATTCTCCGGCGCTGCGATACCTCAAAGATAACAAACGCTTCATCTGGATGTCGGAGCGTTCGGGCTTCAAGAATTTCTATCTCTATGACCTGAGCGGCAAATTGCTTGCCCCGTTGACCAATCATCCGTTTGAAGTGGCGAGCATCGTGCGCGTAGACGAAGAAGCCGGAAGGCTGTATTACCTGGCGCGCAGTGGCGACAATCCCATGAAGTTGCAATTGCACCGCGTTGGATTGGATGGCAAAGGCGACCAACGATTGACCGATCCAGCGTTCCATCACAGCGTTAATCTCGCGCCTGATGGCAAGCACTTCATTGATGTCGCCCAAACGCACGATACACCGCCCTTCACTCGCCTGGTTGACGCCGAAGGCAAAGTCGTGGAAGAACTCGCCAAGAGTGACCTGACTAAGTTCGAGCAACTTAATCTGAAGCGCGTGGAGCTATTCAAGTTCAAAGCCGCCGACGGCAAGACAGACCTGTATGGCCTGTTACATAAACCTTCGAATTTCGATCCCAGCAAGAAATATCCGACGCTGTTGAGCGTCTATGGTGGCCCTGATTTCGCCACCAACACCGCCCGCGAAACCTTCTCTCCGCCTAATCCCTTGACCGAGTATGGCTTCCTTGTTTTGAACCTCGATTCACGCGCGGTGTCGGGACGCGGGAAGCGGCAATTGGATGCGCTTTACCTGAAGCTGGGCGTAACTGAAATAGATGACCTGGCGGAAGGCGTCAAATCGCTGTGGAACCGCCCGTACTTCGATAAAAACCGCGTCGGCGTGTTCGGCACCTCATACGGCGGCTATGCTTCGGTGATGTGTTTGTTACGCCATCCTGAAGCGTTTCAGGTGGCCTCCGCTTCATCGGCAGTGACGGCTTGGAATCACTACGACACGATTTACACGGAGCGGTATATGTGGATTCCGCAGGAGAACCAAGTTGGTTACGACGCTGGCAATGCGATGAAGTATGCGGACAAACTGCAAGGCCGCTTAATGATTTATTACGGCACAGCGGACAACAATGTGCATCCGAACAATGCCATGCAATTGATCCAGGCCTTGCAACAAGCCGGGAAAAGTTTTGAGGTGCAGGTAGGCCCGGATCAAGGCCATTCGGGGATTCGGCCAGAGCGGATGATGGAATTCTTTATCGAGAATTTGGTGACCCAGCCCGCGCCTGTTGCAGCGGAACGCGCGGTGATCTCCACGCCGAAATAACGCTGGTTCTAAAAATGTAGAGCAAAGTTTCTAGTTTGCTGGTGTTTCAATCAGGTCTTGCCTGGAGAAACAGGAATAAACTAGAAAGTTTGCTCTACATTTTCAAAACCTGAAAAAAACTGAAATCAATTCTCCACGAATCCCGTCTATTTCTGCTGGATAACTAAATTCGCAACTACGGATTCAACCAAATAATGCTGAAAAAGTTTCGGTTCAAATATTTACTCATTCTCTTGCCTATTCTCGGATTGCTGGGCTTCACGGGATTTAAGGTGTACCAGGCGATGAAGGCGAAAGCGGCGCTGCAAGGTGGGACGGCTGGCGCAAGTGGCCCCGGAGCTGGCGCGGCTGGCGGCGGCGGACGCGGCGGCGGCGGTGGGGGACGCGTGCAGCAAGTCCAAACGGATACCGTTACCAGCGGCACGATCAGCGAGCAAGTTGCTCTCACTGGTTCGCTCAAACCGAAAAACAGCGTAGACGTCAATCCGCGGATTGCGGGGCGCTTAGTTCGACTGACCATAGACACAGGGCAAGCGGTCGCGCGCGGTGCGCTGATTGCCACCATCGAAGACGATGAAATCAATCAGCAAATTGAACGCTCCAAAGCCTCTATCTCGGTGGTAGACGCGACGATTGGGCAACGCGAAGCCGAGTTTCGCAATGCGCAGGTCGAATTGGAGCGGAATCAGAAATTGGTCGCTGAAGGCATCATTTCGCGAACGGTGTTGGATGCGCTCGAAACCCGTCATCAGGTGGCGCAATCGCAATTAACCTTGGCACGCGCGCAACGCCGTCAATCCGAAGCAGAACTCCGCGAATTGACGATTCGCCAGGGGCAAACCCGCGTCTTTTCCCCGCTCAGCGGCGTGGTCGCCAAACGGCATGTGGATGTGGGCGCGATGCTTAGTTCCGGCACGCCCATTGTGACGGTGGTGAGCCTGAATCCGATGGTTATCGAAGCCACCGCTTCGGAACGCGATATTGCCCGCATTCGCCCCGGCACGACTGTCAAAGTCACAGTTGACAGTTTGCCCAACCAACAATTCACCGGACGCGTGCTGCGTATTTCACCGCTGCTTGATCCAAGCACGCGCAACGGCATTGTCGAAATCGAAATCCCGAATCGTAACCAGATGCTCAAAGGAGAAATGTTTGCGCGCATCGAACTGAATTTGGGCAGCAAACGTGAAACGACGCTGCTGCCGCGCGATGCGTTGGTTTATCGCGGCGACCAACCAGGAGTGTACACCGTTGAAAAAGATGTCGCCAAATTCCTGCCTGTCGAAACTGGCTTGACGCAAGGTGACAAGGTCGAAGTGCTACAGGGATTGAAAGTGGGCGATGTTATCGTAACGCGCGGCTCGAATTTGATCAAAGATGGCGACCGCGTGCGTACAGGTGGCGCTCCTGGCGGGCCAGGCCCCAAGGCCGCCAAGGACGGCCCCGAAGCTGCCGGACAACCACCATCTGGGCCAGCGCCGAAGTCACCAGCAGTGGCGGAGCAAAAGCCTAACAAACTGCCCCCGCCAACCCCCGGCGCACCCTCGCAACCGGCGCGTTGACGAACTGCCCCCCTGTCCTACGGAGCGTCAATCGTGCAAGTTGCACAACGTCCGAAGGCCAGCGCGCAATGAATTATCCGGGAGAATTTGCCCGCCGGACGCGGTGCCGCCCCGAACCAAGTGGAGTGAAACTATGTCTTTATCTGAACTTTCTGTTAATCGGCCCATCACGATTTACATGCTCATCCTGGTTATTGTGTTGTTGGGGGCGATTTCGTTTACCAATTTACCGGTTGACTTGATGCCGGAAACTCAAAATCCCACACTTTCCGTGCGCGTCGAATACCCCGGCGTCGCGCCTGAAGAAGTAGAGAATCTGGTGTCGCGCCCGTTGGAATCGGCCTTGAGCGCCGCGCCCGGCATTTATCGCCTGACCTCAACTTCGTCCGAAGGTTCCAGTAGCGTCCGCATCCAATTCGAGTGGGACGTTAATATTGACGAAGCCGCTGACGAAATTCGTACTCGCCTGGATCGGGCGCGTGGTTCCTTGCCGGAAGGCACCTTGCCGCCGACCGTTTTCAAATTCGATGTGTCGCAATTTCCCATTATGTTTTTGGCGGTGTCCGGCGACCGCGACGCGCGTGAATTACGGACCCTGCTCGAAAAAGACATCCAGCCGCGTTTGGAACGCGTGCCGGGGGTTGCGGCGGTGGATATTCGTGGCGGCTTGCGGCGGGAAATTCATGTGACGCTGCAAACCGAAAAACTGCAATCCTATAACCTCTCGGTCAACCAGGTCGTTAACATCCTGCGCAACGAAAATCAGAACCGTCCTGTCGGCCCGGTCGAGGAAGGGAAATACGAAGTGTTGTTGCGGACGCAGGGGGAATTCAAAGATGTCGGAGAGATTCGCAACGTTGTTGTCACTTCACGCGGCGGCACGCCGATTTACATGAAAGACATTGCCGAAGTCGCCGACACGCACGAGGAAATTCGTCAGGTCGTGCGCATAGACGAAAAACCCGGCGTGCGCTTTTCCATCCGTAAACAATCCGGCGCGAATACTGTGACCGTGGCTGAACGCGTGCGACAGGAACTCGAACGGCTGGAAAAAGCCTTTCCCGGCATCAAGATTTCGCCCCTCAATGACCAGTCAGTGTTCATTCAACGCTCCATTGATAACGTACGCACAACGGCGATTACCGGTGCGTGTCTGGCGGTGATGATCCTGTTGCTGTTCCTGCGCAACTTGCGCAGCACCATGATTGTTTCGGTTTCGATTCCGGTCGCTGTCATCGGTACCTTCTCCTTGATGTACTTTTCGGGTTTTACCCTAAATACCATGTCCTTCGGCGGATTGGCGCTCGGCGTCGGAATGCTGGTGGATAACGCTATCGTTGTCCTGGAAAATATCTTCCGTATGCGCGAAAGCGGGCTGACGCACCGGGAAGCCGCGATTGAGGGCAGCAAAGAAGTCGCAACGCCCATTATTGCTTCGACCTTAACCACCTTAGCCGTTTTTGTGCCGCTGATTTTTCTGTCGGGAATGTCGGGCGTGATGTTCAAGGAATTGTCTTATGTTGTCAGCTTCTCGTTGCTTTGTTCGTTGCTGGTCGCGTTAACCCTGGTGCCAGTGCTTTGCTCGAAGTATCTGCGCGTGCGTCCGCCTGATGAAAAAGCGCATCCCTGGCTGCGCAAAATTATTGACGGAAGTGGCCGCATGTTTGATGCGCTCGACGAAAGCTATCAACGCGCGATTCACTGGTCGTTAGCGCATCGCAAGACCATCGTGTTCGGCGCTTTGCTGTTGTTTGGCGGCAGTATGTTATTGGTTCCGTTCATCGGCGTCGAGATGCAGCCGGAAACGGATGAGGGCGAAATCCGTGTGAGTATGGAACTTGCTGCCGGCACGCGCGTCGAAGTCACGGACGAAGTTTCGCGGCGCATGGAAGCCATTATCAAACGGGAAGTGCCAGAGGCCACACACATTATGAGCGAAGTGGGCGGCGGCGGGTTTATGTCATCGTCCATGCACACATCAGACATTCGCGTACAGTTGACAAATAAATCTGAGCGCAAACGCTCCAGCCAGGATATCGTCAATGCCTTACGCTCCAAGGTCAATATTCAGCCCGGCATGATAGTGCGTGTCCGTTCCAGCAGCAATTCCATGATGCGGCGCATGGGCAGCGGCGGTGATGACCGGATTTCGGTCGAGATTCGCGGCTACGAAATGCAAACCGCGAGTGAAATTGCCCAGCGCGTCAAAACGGCGATAGAAGGCATTCCCGGTATTACTGATACCAATGTCAGCCGCCGGGAAGGCATGCCCGAAATGCTGGTCACCGTTGATCGCGCCAAAGCCGCCAGCCTGGGGCTAAATGCCTCTGATATTGCCACCACGTTAGAAACCGTGATTGGGGGCCGCCGCGCGAGCCAATTTCGACAGGAGGGCGAAGAATTCAACATTCTTGTTCGCTTGAGCGAAGAGCAGCGCGCCAACATTGGGCAATTGCAACATGTGACAGTCTTGACACCTACTGGTCGCGCTGTGCCGATAGGCGATCTCATCAAGACCACGCGCCGGGAAGGTCCGGTGTCCATTGAGCGACAAGACCAGGAGCGCCTGGTGCGTGTTTCCGCCGGGTATGCCAACCGCGATTTAGGATCGGTGATGGCTGATATTGATAAGACCCTTAGCGGCCTAACGTTGCCGTCCGGTTTCTCGCTCTTTTATGGCGGCGAGTTTGAAGAGCAACAGAAATCGTTCAAGGAACTGCTCTTCAGTCTGATTCTTGCCATTGTGCTGGTTTATATGGTGATGGCGGCACAATTTGAATCGCTACGTGATCCGTTGATTATTTTGTTCTCGATTCCGCTGGCCGCCATCGGCATCGCGCTTATCCTTTTCCTGACCGACACCACCTTCAATATGCAGGCCTTCATTGGCGCAATCATGTTGGCCGGAATCGTCGTCAACAATGCCATCGTGTTGATTGATTATACGAACCTGCTGCGGCACCGCGACAAGCTGTTATTGCGGCACGCCGTCGAATTGGCCGGGCGGCGTCGGTTGCGCCCTATCCTGATGACAACGCTGACGACCGTGCTGGGGTTAATTCCCATGGCGCTTGGTGTTGGCGAAGGAGCGGAAGTGCAGGCTCCAATGGCCCGCGTGGTGATCGGCGGCCTGGTGACTTCGACGCTCATCACGTTGCTGTTTATTCCGACGATTTACACGATGATCGAGGAGCGTGGCCTGCGCGAGAAAGCGCCTGCCCGTGAGTTTGAAGCGGACGGTGGGCCGGAACCGTTGCGTCCCTTGGGCGCAGATTAAGGATTGAAAATAAAATTACTAACCACGAAGCACACGAAGCAGGGAAAAGAGAAGGAATGATGGGGAGTGACAACGTTTGATCATCTCGCTCTGTCCCTCCTTCTCTCCTTCTTTCCCTTCGTGCTCTTTGTGTGCTTCGTGGTGAAATCAGGTGGCGGCTAAATAAAAAAGTCGGGCAGCAACTCCACTCCCGGCGTCACTTGATACTTGTCAAAATCCGTCACGCCTGCGCTGCGCAATAAATCATCATCAATACAAAAATTGCCCGTAAACTCGCGGCTCGGCTTCGTCAAAATCGCATACGCTGCCTCCGCCATGATTTCCGGCGTGCGGCTCCGTTTGACGACCTCCTCGCCCCCCAGTAGATTTTGCACGGCAGCGGTGGCGATCACCGTGCGTGGCCACAGCGCATTCACGGCAATGCCATCCGGCCTGAGTTCTTCGGCCATCCCCAACACACACATACTCATCCCAAACTTTGCCATCGTGTATGCCACATGTGGCGCGAACCATTTCGCTTCCATATTGAGCGGCGGCGACAGATTCAGGATATGCGGATTGCCCGCATTTTTCAGATGCGGGATGCAGGCTTGCGAACAGGCAAAGGTGCCGCGTGTGTTGATCGAATGCATCAGATCGTAGCGTTTCATGGGCGTGGCGACAGTGCCTGCCAAGTGAATCGCGCTGGCGTTGTTCACGAGGATGTCAATGCCGCCAAACGTCTCGACAGTTTTGGCGACGGCGGCGGCGATTTGGTTTTCATCGCGGATGTCTACCGCGAGTGGCAAGGCTTGGCCGCCTGCTTGTTCGATTTCTTCTGCCGCTGTGTAAATCGTGCCGGATAGTTTGGGATGTGGTTCTGTCGTCTTGGCGGCAATTGTAACGTTCGCGCCATCCTGTGCCGCCCGCAGTGCAATTGCTAAACCGATGCCGCGACTCGCGCCCGTGATGAAAAGAGTTTTTCCTTGTAAGGTGGACATCATTGCTCCTTGGTTGTAACTGGTTGGATCAACTTTTGGGAGCGCCACTTTACACTTCAACTGAGGCCCTGAGCAAGGTGCGAACGTCAGACTATGACAATTACCCTGTGACTTGGAATTGTCCTGATTGAGTTGCAATTTAATGGCTCGCCTCTGACGCGCTCAGTCCGAATTCCTTCTCAATTCCAATTGTCACAGCACTTATCAGGAAAATATCATCAGCCCTACATAACTATAGGATTTTATCGCTCTGAGAAAGTGAGCGACGACATACTCTTGCGTAAGAGAGGGCGTCAGACGAGGTAACAAGATGAAAGCCAGGCTCCTACAATGCAACCTACCTGAATGAGCCGCCAATGTCATAAGCCCGAAGCGCGCCGCTTTTGGGGCTTGGCATTGCCGCAGAGTGGAGTCCAATTTTGAGAGATTTAGTGGAAAGCCGAAATCATGGCACGCGGTGGGCGGCTATGGTTTGGGGATCGAGATGAGCCAACGAAAGCCATTAGAATTATTTGGATTGCTCGTCATTGCCTTTGGCACTGCCATTGGCCTTTCCGCGTTTGTGTTTCTCGACTTGGCGCAGTTGAATTTAGGGTATT
Source organism: uncultured Acidobacteriota bacterium (assembly GCA_963794955.1). Lineage (GTDB taxonomy): Bacteria > Acidobacteriota > Blastocatellia > RBC074 > RBC074 > JAFDVL01. Next base: position 136,695 of record CAWCGF010000002.1, on the reverse strand, counting down.
GGTTCATCTTATTCATCACGGTAACTTGCAGTTCCTACCTGATCGTGAAAATCCCTGGCACCAAAGGGGAAATCACTGTTTCGGATACCTTCATTTTTCTCACGCTGTTGTTATACGGCGGTGAGGCCGCTGTGCTGCTGGCGATTGCGGACGGGCTAACGGCTTCGATTCGCATAACCAAAAGGCCGATCCCTTTTGCTTTTAATCCCGCCGTCATGGCTTGCGCGACGTTTGCTTCGGTGCAAGCCGTACGGCTGTGCTTTGGTACCGCGCGGGAGGTGACACTGGAAAGTTTTTCGCCGCAATATGTGATGATGATTTGCATGCTGGCGTTCGTCCAATACATCGTGAACGCCGGTTTGGCGGCGATTCGCTTTGCTCGGGTCACGAACCAGGGAATTTGGCAGACCTGGACGAACAGTTTTCTCTGGACTTCACTTACCTACTTTGCGGGAGCCTCTGCTGCCGGCATCATCGCCAAATTGATTGCGACTGTGGGCTTCTATGCCGTGCTTTCCGTCGTGCCTATTATTGCGGGCGTGTACTTTACTTACCGCGTCTATCTGCGCAATGTCGAGGTATCACAAACACAAGCCGAACAAGCGCAAAAGCACGTGGTCGAACTTTCGCATCACATCGCGGAGCAGGAACGCGTCAGCCGCGCGCTGAAAGAACGCGAAGAGCAATTTCGCAGCGCCTTCGATCACGCGGCTGGCATGGCCGTGGTTTCGCTGGAAGGAAGGTGGGAAAAGGTCAACCAGTCGCTGTGCCAAATTCTCGGTTACGCGGAAGACGAGTTACTCGCCACCGGTTTTCAAGCCCAGACGCATCCTGAAGATTTGGGCAACGACTTGAATCAACTCTATCAACTGACAGAAAACAATGTCGGGACCGCACAAACCGAAAAACGATTTTTTCATAAAAGCGGGCAGGAAGTATGGGTTTTACAAAGTGTTTCGCTGGTGCGCGATGATGATGAAAACCCACTGCACTATATCTTCCAGATTCTGGATGTAACCGAACGTAAAGAATCCGAAGAGAAAATTTATCATGCCGCGTTTCACGATAGTTTGACCGGCTTGCCCAATCGCGTCTTGCTGACCGAACGCTTGAGCCTCGCGGTCGAGCGCGCCAAGCGGCACAGCAACTATCAATTCGCTGTGCTGTTCATTGATCTGGATCGCTTCAAGTCCGTCAATGACAGCCTGGGCCATCAGTTTGGGGATCTGTTATTGCTGCAAGTCGCGGAACGCTTGCAGCAATGCGTGCGCAAGCTGGATACCGTGGCTCGATTAGGGGGCGACGAATTCGCCATTTTGCTGGACGGGATCGAAGGCTTGGAAAACGCCACGCCGACGGCGGAACGCATGCAGGAACAATTGACCATGCCTTTCGATCTGAAAGGCAAGGAAGTCCATATTTCCGGCAGCATCGGCATCGCGGTTTCAACTTCGGCCTATCAATGTCCCGAAGACGTTTTGCGCGATTCCGATTTGGCGATGTATCGTGCCAAAGCCAATGGCAAAGCGCGCCATGAACTCTTCGATCAGTCCTTGCATGACCACGCGATGGAGCAGATGGAGTTGGAAACTGCGCTGCGCCACGCGCTTGAGAATCAGGAATTCATCATTTATTACCAGTCCATTGTTGGCTTGCAAGTCGGGCAGGTCAGCGGTTTTGAAGCGTTAGTCCGCTGGCAACATCCGACGCGTGGGTTGATTCCGCCGTTAGAATTTATTCCATTGGCCGAAGAAACGGGTTTGATTGTGGCGCTTGACATGTATGTGCTGCGTGAAGCCTGTCGTCAAACTGTTCTCTGGCACAGTCAGTTTCCGTCGGAGACGCCGTTGACGATCAGTGCGAATTTATCGGCGCATCATTTCAAACATCCCGGCCTGATCGAACAGGTCGAAGGGATTCTGACGCAAACCGGTATTGATCCCCGCTGTGTGCGGCTGGAGGTTACGGAAAGCCTGGTGATTGACGATCCCGCGCAGGCCGCCGAAATTTTGCATCGGCTCAAAGCGCTGGGGGTCAAATTAAGTCTGGATGACTTCGGCACGGGCTATTCTTCGCTCAGCTATTTGCATCGCTTCCCCTTCGACATTCTGAAAATTGATCGTTCCTTTGTCGGGCGTATCGAACAGGATGCCAGCAGCGCGCAGATTGTCGAGACCATTATCCTGCTGGCGCAAAAACTGCGGATGGATGTGGTCGCCGAAGGCATCGAAACTTCCCACCAGCAACACAATCTGCGTATGCTGGGCTGCCACTTTGGTCAGGGCTATCTGTTCTCGAAACCTGTCCCGGCAGCGGCGGCGGAAACCCTCTTGTGGCAGCAGACTGCGGAGACGGAAACCTTTCCACTGCCTTTGGGCGCGCAAGATAAGGTCATGAGCACTTGGGCGATGTAGGCTGGATCGGAACTGTTAAGCAATTGGGCGCTCATTTCATTGGTCATTTGTCAGGGCGCACATTGCTATCCCCGCGATGACAAGTGACCAATGAAATGAGCGATCACACCGTAGACCGTACCTGCTGGATTTGATGACTATCCCGCCTGAATTTCCGTCTCTGCTACGATAACTCTATCCAAGACTTTCCCGCCATCATTGTGTTCCTGATTGGCTTGCTCCAAAATATCTGTGTCCACGATACCTGTTACCAAGAACTATTGCAGGGCGCTCTGTCGCTTGCGGAGGATCAGTCATGAGAAAAATTATCCTGGCGGTTTTGTATAGCAGCCTGCTGCTGTTTGTTGCCACGCGCTATTGGTCGGCCTATACCCAGGCCAACAATCGTAATCAAATGTACGAGGAGCAACTGCGTAAATTTCTGGCGGAACCCTTCAAAGGCATTACGACGGATGGCAACACCACACCGGGACTTTTCAAGATTCGGCAAACGGGCGTGGCGACGAAACCTGTGCGTGTGGCTGCCGAAGCCTGGCTGAAAGGGCTGACGGACGAACAGCGCAAGCGCACGATGTTTGCCCTCAACGACAATGAATGGCGCATCTGGGACAATCGCCACTTCGCCCCGCGGCAAGGCGTCGGCTTCAAGGAAATGAACGAAGCGCAACGCAAGCTGGCGTTTGACTTACTCCGCGCCAGCCTCAGCGCCAAAGGCTTGCAGAAAACGCAAGACACGATGAAGCTGAACGGCACGCTCGCCGAATTGACGAATAACTTCGACGAATACGGCGAGTGGTTGTACTGGATTACAGTGATGGGCACGCCTTCGGATAAAGAACCGTGGGGCTGGCAACTGGATGGGCATCACTGCATTATCAATTACTTTGTGATGGGCGATCAGGTCGTGATGACGCCGACATTTATGGGCAGCGAGCCGATTCGCGCTGAAGCGGGCAAATTCAAAGGCACCGTGATTATGCAGGACGAGCAGGATAAAGGCGCGAAGTTTTTCAGTTCGCTCAGCCCGGAACAGCAAACCAAAGCCACACTTAATCAGGTGAAAGACAAGAATTATAATTTGACGGAAGCCTACAAAGATAACGTCGTGCTGGATTATGCCGGGCTTTCAGCCGCACAATTGAAGGCGGATCAAATCAAGCTCTTGTTAGAAGTGATTTCCGAATACGTGGGCAACATAAACGACGGACATGCCCGGGTGAAAATGGATGAGGTGCGCCAGAATCTGCCGCGCACCTACTTTGCCTGGATTGGCAGCAACGATCCGAACGGCGTGTTTTACTACCGTATTCAAAGCCCCGTGCTCTTGATTGAATTTGATCATCAGTCGCCGGTGGCTTTATCCCGTTCCAGAGTTCCGACGCGCCAGCACATTCATTCCGTCGTACGCACGCCGAATGGCAATGATTACGGCAAAGACCTGCTGCGCCAGCATTACGATTTGCATCCGCACACGGGACAAACGGCGCAAAAATAAAAATGCTCCGGGCAAGGAGGCGTCAAGTGTTCAAGCCTTAGCTTGTTCAAGTCAAATGCCAGCTAAAGCTTGCACGCCTGACGCCACCTTACCCGTTCAAATTGGAAAGACAAAACTGATGCAACCAATCATTCGTCAACAGCATTGGAAGTGGTTCGCCCTGGCATTTGTGACTTGCCTGGCTGGGTGGTTTGTGACTTCAGCCACAGCACAAACCGACGCGGCGAAACAGGAATTCTTTGAAGCCAGGATTCGCCCGCTCCTCGCCACATCCTGCTACGATTGCCACACTGAGGGAGCGAAAGGCGGCTTGCGCGTGGATTCGCGCGAAGCCTTATTGAAAGGCGGCAGGCGCGGTGCCGCGATCATTCCTGGCCATCCCGAAACCAGCTTGCTGATCAAAGCCGTCAGCCATAGCGATGAAAAACTGAAAATGCCCAAAGGCGGCGCAAAGCTGAAAGACGAAGAGCTTGCCGCGTTGTCGCAATGGATCAAAGACGGTGCCGTGTGGCCTGCGACGGCGACCGTGAAAAATGATTACCTCATCAAGCCGGAACACAAAGCGCATTGGTCGTTTCAGCCGTTAGGCAATCCTACTGTGCCAACTGGTAAAGGCAAAACGAATAATCCGATAGATGCGTTTCTTTTGGCCAAACTCGAAGCCAATAATCTGAGCTTCAATCTGCCTGCCGACAAGCGCACCCTATTGCGCCGCGTCACGTACGATTTGACTGGCTTGCCGCCAACATACGAGGAAATCGCCGCCTTCCTCGCGGACAACGCGCCCGATGCCTTTGCCAAAGTCGTAGATCGTTTGCTCGCCTCATCCGCGTATGGCGAAAAATGGGGCAGGCACTGGCTTGATCTGGCGCGCTATTCCGACACGCTTGGCATGGTGGATGCAGGCCGGAATTTGCAAGGCTGGTTTCCGTATTCGTACACGTATCGCGATTGGGTGATTCGCGCGCTCAACGAAGATTTACCCTACGATCAATTCCTCGTGCAGCAAATCGCGGCGGACAAATTGCCAGACAACGCGCCCCGCAATTTCGCGGCGCTCGGATTCTTGAGCTTGAGTCGGGGCGGCTTGAATGCGAATTATCACGAACGCATTGACGACAAGATAGATGTGGTTTCGCGCGGGCTTTTAGGCTTAACCGTAAGCTGCGCACGTTGCCACAATCACAAATTCGATCCTATCCCAACAAAGGATTATTACTCGTTCTACACGATCTTCAATAACTCGCGCGAGCCGAAAGTTTTGCCTTTGCTTGACCCGCAAAATGCCGACCTAGCCAAGTGGGAAGCCGAGGTGAAAGCAGAAGAACAAAAGGCTGACGCCGAGATTGCTAAGCTCCGCGAGAAGCGGTATCCCGAATTGAAATCGCTCTATCGTACCGAACCGGAAATCGCCAAATGCTTGCGCAGCGTGTACGACGCGCGCGAACTGACGGATGAAGAAGCTTTGCAGAAGTTCGCGCGGGAAAAAGACTACAATCCCTACATGCTGAAACGTTGGCGTGAGTATTTGCAAAAAGCGGGCACGAACAATATTTGGGCGCTTTGGCAACAGCTTGCCCTCATTCCTGAGAAGGACTTCAAAGACAAAGCGGCGTCGGTTATTGCGCAACAAGCAAGCAGCAAGCTGAATTCGCTCGTGGCACAAGCCTTCAAGCAAACGCCCAATTCGATGCGCGAGGCGGCGGACATTTACGGCAAGCTGCTCGCTGCGTACGACAAGGCGCAACCGCTTGCCAAAGCGGAAGAGGAACAATTGCGCCAGGTGTTGCACGCGGCGGATGCCCCGACTGCGATGCCTTTCAGCGATTACGAACAGTTTCGGCTGACGACCGACAAGCAAAACGAAGATGGCAAGCGCACGAAACTGACCAGCCTGGTGTTGGCGCAGGCGTACCGTGGCGCTCCATCGCGCGCGCAAAGCCTGGAAGACGAAACGACGCCGAAGCCTGGGTTTGTCTTCCTGCGCGGCAAGCCGGAAAATAAAGGCGAGAGCGCGCCACCTCAGTTCCTGCAAATTCTCGCGGGCCACAATCGCCAGCCGTTCACCAACGGCAGCGGACGCCTGGAACTCGCCCGGTCAATCGCCCATCAAGACAATCCGCTGACGGCGCGTGTGCTGGTGAATCGCCTCTGGCAACAGCATTTCGGCCACGGCCTGGTGCGCACGCCGAGCGATTTCGGCACACGTGGCGATGCACCGACGCATCCTGAATTGTTGGATTATTTGGCGCGCACGTTCATCGAAAATCGTTGGTCAATGAAACACTTGCATCGCCTCTTGCTGCTCACACGTGCTTATCAACAAGGCAGTGCGAGCAATGAGGTCGCGCAAAACCTTGACCCGGAGAATAAATGGTTATGGCGCATGAATCGGCGGCGTTTGGAGGTCGAAGAGTTGCGCGATTCGCTGCTCGTGGCTAGTGCCAAACTGAATCGCACGATGTTCGGCTTGCCTGTGAGCGCGCAAGCGTGGCCGTACACCTACCGGCGCACGATTTATTCCTTCATTGATCGCGCGCTGGTGCCGAACGATTTTCGCGTCTTCGATTTTGCTGATCCCAATGGGCATGCGACGGGGCGCTCGTTGACGACCGGGCCACAACAGGCGTTGATGATGCTCAACAGCCCCTTTGTGATTGAGCAGGCGAAAGCTGTGATGCAACGGAGCGAAATTGCGAACGAAAGCAATCCGCGACAACGTATCGTCAAGCTGTACCAGTTGATTTATGGGCGTGTACCGAGTGCGGAGGAAATTGCGTTGGGGCTGACGTTCATTGATAGCGCACGACCAGGCGACGGAGCGAGAGCCGCAACTTCCCTCCATCGCTCGTTCTCTCCTTCCCTCTCCCCCGCTGTCTCTCATTCAGACGACTGGCAATATGGCGAAGGCGAGTACGAGGAGAAAGCGGATCGTGTGCTGTCGTTCAAGCCGCTCGCCTATTATATCAACGGCATGTGGCGCAATTCGCCGATGCCCGGCGATCCGCGTGCGACGACTGCGAGTCTGACCAGCAAAGGCGGCGGTTTGGGCGACAACAAAGCCAACTCTGCCATCCGTCGTTGGGTTGCGCCGTTTGCTGGCAAGATTGCAATTTCTGGCTTACTCGAACATAACTTCGAGAATGCCTGTCGCAAATGCAAAGGCGCGTACGTCCGGGTTGTCTCCAACACTTCGGGCACCGCAGGCAAGTGGGAGACGGTGCAAAACAAAATCGCTACGAATGTGACGGTGTTAGAGGTCAAACGCGGCGACATTCTGGATTTCGTCGCCGAAGCGGGCAAAGGCACGGCAGGCGGCGAATTCAAATGGGCCGTAACGATTCGTCGTTTAGATGGCACGGCAGCGGACTGGGATTCTGTGCGTGATTTTCGTCAACCCTCGGCGGGCACGTTGACGGCGTGGGATCGGTATGCGCAAACGCTGCTTGCTGCGGCAGAGTTTTTGATTCTTGATTGAGCGGTTATGGGTGAGGTGAAAAGTGCAAGTGTGGTGGGGAAACTTCTTTCTACTGGCAGCCCTGAGTTTGATCGGCTAATGCATGGCACTCTAATCTATACTCGCTGGGTTGATAAAGTCACCGTGCGTGGGTTTAGTGTTGACGCTCATTCTTTGCCAGTTGGAACCGCTGCTTGGATCGAGAAATGGAGCATTACTCTTGATCCAGATCAGTTTCGGTATATTGATTTATTGCACGAGGCAAGACACGCGCGACAAATTGAAAAAGCCTGGTGGCAAGGATTCGACCCCTTTGCCCTCGGAAAATCCGCTAAAATGTTGCGGGCGTGGTTTGAGTTGGGCGCCTACGAATATGAGCAACGAATTGGACGTCGGTTTAGCTTTTCCGTTGCTTACATGGATTTTCTGACCCGCCAGATGGATTACTACTGGAAGCGCGTATATCGCCAGGAGTTGAAATTTAGTCGCACTACACGCGATCATTTTAGTCGCATTTGGAGGTAACACAGGCGATGAGATATGAAGTTCTTTATCTGATCCGACCCGCAGACGTTTTGCGAGAGCGCCTGTCACAAGCGGGGCAAGGCATCGCTGAATTTTTGGACAGGCCGCTGCTTTGGACGAAAAAAGAAGGTGGCGTGACTGCCTGGACAGAAGAGGATACTGTCGCGCAAGTGAAGCTCTTGTTCCTGCTTGATCTCTGGTCGGAGTATGTTATTGGTGTAGCAGAGGACGGGAGCTTGAAAGCCTTTTTGGAAGAACTTTTAGGCTGTCCACCTTTCGACGAGCGGGCTTTTGATCATTGGTGGCGTATCGAAAGGTTTGACGGAGCTGATCAGAGCTTCGAAGAGATTGAAGAAAGTCTCACGCTTGAGCAGCCGCAATTATTAGTCAGTTCCGCCTTGCCACGAGTTGAGGCGTGGCTGTCAAGATTTGAAAAGCGCGTTCACGCCTAATGAAATGGATGAAAATATGCCAAAGCAGAAATCGAACATCGCTGATAAATTTCTAACCCGCCGCGAAATGCTGGAACGCTGTGGCTTCGGTGTAGGTGCCATTGCGCTGACTGCATTGCTCGATGGGAAAGCGTTAGCCAATCCGCAATCAAGCACGCCCTTCGCGCTCAAACAGCCGCATTTCGCTCCAAAAGTGAAACGCGTCATTCACTTGTTTATGAACGGTGGGCCGTCGCAAGTGGACACGTTTGACCCGAAGCCGATGCTCTCGAAATACGACGGCAAGGCGTTGCCGATTCACCTCAAGACGGAGCGTAAGACTGGCGTCGGCTTTGGCTCGCCGTACAAATTCCAAAAGTACGGACAGAGCGGCATCGAAGTCAGCGAAATTTATCCGCACGTGGCACAGCACGTAGATGACCTCTGTGTTATTCGTTCAATGCACACGGATTTGCCGAACCATGAGCCTTCGTTGCTTTTGATGAATTGCGGCGATCCGCGCCAATTACGACCGAGCTTTGGTTCGTGGTTGACGTATGGCTTAGGCACAGAGAATCAAAACCTGCCGGGCTTTGTGGTGCTTTGCCCGTACGGCTATCCGGTCAGCGGCACGCAAAATTGGACGGCAGGCTTTTTGCCTTCGGTGCATCAGGGCACGTACATTGACACGAAAGAAACCGAGATCGAACGCCTGATTGAGTACATCAAGAATTCGCATACGACGCGTCCGCAACAGCGCCAACAGCTTGATTTGCTGAGCCAACTGAATCGTCGCTATCAACAAAAACGCGCCGAAGACCCGTTGATTGAGGCGAATATTCAATCGTACGAACTCGCCTATCGCATGCAGATGGAAGCGACCGATGCGTTCGACATTAGCAAAGAACCAGAGCACGTGCGCAAACTCTACGGCAACTCCCTCTATGGCCGTGAGATGCTGATTGCGCGCCGTTTGATTGAGCGCGGCGTGCGTTTCGTGCAGGTGTGGCAAGGCAAAGATCAACCGTGGGACAATCACGAATATTTGCACACGACGCATCAGCAATTGGCGCAGGCGACCGATCAGGCGATTGCGGCGCTGCTAACGGATTTGAAGCAGCGCGGCTTGTTGGAAGATACGCTCGTGATTTGGGGCGGGGAATTCGGACGTACGCCGGTGGTCGAATTAACTGGCGATTCCGGCGGCACGGATAAATCCACCTGGGGGCGCGATCACAATAATCACGGCTTCTCAATGTGGCTGGCAGGCGGCGGCGTGAAGAAAGGCTACATTCACGGCGCGACGGATGAATTCGGATTTGCCGCCGCCGAAAAGAAAGTTCATGTGCATGATCTGCACGCGACAATTTTGCAGTTGCTCGGCTTCGATCACGAACGCTTTACCTATCGCTACGCCGGACGCGATTTCCGCCTGACGGATGTTAGCGGAGTCGTCGTAAATGACCTGCTGGCGTGAGCCGCTTACCCTACTCAAACAACGATCTGAAAAGTATGAATCAATCCATGACTGAAAAAGCTAAACCTCTTGCGGTGCGGCCTGCCTTGTGCGCCGCTTTCGTTATTCTCTTTGCACTCGTCCTCACAAGTTGTTCTTCAAATACTCAATCCGTGCAAGTCAGCGAGCCGCACGCCAATCATCAAGCTGACAACAAAACGCCTGATGCTGCGAGTGCGGCGCAAGCCAGTATTAACAAAACGCCTGCGCCGAGTCCCGCGCCAGAAGGAATGGCATGGATTCCGGGCGGCACGTTCTGGATGGGCTGTGACGATTGTGACATGCCGGATGCAGAGCCGGTGCATTTGGTTTCGTTGGACGGCTACTGGATGGACAAGACGCCGGTGACAAATGCTGAATTTGAAAAATTTGTGCAAGCCACAGGCTATGTCACGATTGCAGAGCATACGCCTAAGGCCGAGGATTATCCCGGCGCGAAACCGGAAATGCTCGTCGCCGGTTCGATTATCTTCAATCCGCCGAGCCATGAAGTCCCGCTCGACAATGCCTACGTTTGGTGGAAGTACCAAAAGGGCGCGAACTGGCGTCATCCGCAAGGCCCAAAGAGCGACATTAAAGGCCGCGAGAATCATCCTGTCGTTCACATCGCGTGGCTGGATGCGGTCGAATATGCGAAATGGGCAGGGAAGCGGTTGCCCACCGAAGCTGAATTTGAATTTGGTGCGCGCGGCGGACTGGACCGCAACAAGTTTGCCTGGGGAAATGAACTGAAGCCCGGCGGCAAATGGGTAGCGAATATCTGGCAAGGCAAGTTTCCCAATGCGGATTCCGGCGAAGATGGATATAAATCTGTCACCTCGCCCGTGACTGCATTTCCGCCTAATGATTTTGGCTTGTACGATGTAGGCGGGAACATCTGGCAATGGTGTGCGGATTGGTATCGCCCGGATTATTTCGAGAAAACCGCGTCGAGCACGGCGGTGAAAAACCCGCAAGGCCCATCTGATAGTTATGACCCACAAGAACCTGGCATCCCCAAACGCGTGCAAAAAAGCGGTTCGCTGATGTGCAGTGATCAATACTGTGCGCGCTATCACGTCGGTAGTCGCGGCAAAGGCGCGATTGACAGCGGTGCTAGTCACATCGGCTTTCGTTGTGTGAAATCTGCTTCGTAAACAAAACACACGGTTTCACGTGGCAACGGTTCTCAAATTCGCCAACCCTGTATACAATCGCCGCGATCTATTCGTACTTCAACTCAAACGCAACTGTACAGCAAACTTTCCAGTTTGCTGACGACCCCATAGCCGTTTGTTCGTAAAACCACTGCAAACTGGAAAGTTTGCTACATATTTGAGGAGGCAAAAATTATGAAAGCCGGCCACAACCGGAAGCTGTTGTATCTATTTCTCATCGTCTGCGCCCTTATTTCTGTTTCGTGTAATAACGCAGGCAGCAATAGTCCCAGTGGCAGCGGCAAAAAATTGCGACTGGCTTTTGTCACGAATAATCCCTCTGATTTCTGGACGATTGCCCGCAAAGGGACGGAAAAAGCCGCCGCCGAATTGCCTAATGTCGAAGTCGAGTTTCAACTGCCGGGACAAGGTACGGCTGCCGAGCAACAACGCATCGTAGATGACCTTGTCGCCAAGGGAATTGATGGGATGGCCATTAGCCCCAACGATCCGACAAATCAGGTGCAAATGCTGAATCGTGTCGCTGCGCAGACGCTGGTCGTGACGCAGGATTCCGATGCACCGACCAGCAATCGCGCCTTCTACATCGGCACCGATAACGTTGCCGCCGGTGAGCAGGCTGGCAAGTCTGGTCAAAGAAGCATTGCCCCAAGGTGGCAACATCATGGTTTTTGTCGGCAAGGCTGATGCGCAAAATGCGAAAGAACGTTATCAAGGTTTGCAGAAGGCGTTGGAGGGTTCCAACATCAAAATCCTCGACCTGCGCACGGATGACACCGACCGTGTGCGCGCCAAATCCAACCCGGCGGATGCGCTGGTCAAATATCAAGACCTCGTCGGGATGGTCGGCCTCTGGTCATACAACGGCCCCGCCATTTTGAGCGCCGTCAAAGAAGCAAACAAAGTCGGCAAAATCAAAATCATCGCCTTCGATGAAGAAGATGAAACGCTGGCGGGCGTCAAAGAAGGCTCAATTTATGCCACCGTCGTGCAACAGCCGTTATGAGTTCGGCTATCAGTCCATCAAGTTGATGGCGCAAGTGATTGGCGGCGATAAGTCGGTGATTCCGGCCAGCAAACAAATCTTCGTCCCCACGCTGGCCATCAAGAAAGACGGCATCGAAGAGTTCATCGCTAAGATCAACAAGCTGCGCGGGCGCAGTTAGAACCAGTACAGTACGGCGAGCGGTAGCGCAAAGGGGATTAAGCTAACGGATGGTGAAGGCAGCAGAGAGAGAGTACGGAACACATGGAATGAATGCAACAGACAGAAACAAGCCCCCATGCTGGGCGAAGTTTCCGTGTATTTCGTTCTTTCCATGTGTTCCGCACTCTCGCCTTTCTTAGCTTAATCCCATTGCCCGGTAGCGAGTTGGTGAAACGCCAACCACGTCGCTACCGCTCGTCGTACCGCACCATGCGTGCGAGGTTATGCCCATTACCCCCCATACCCAATTCGATCACTACGAAATCCTCGCGCCACTTGGCAAAGGCGGAACGCAGAGCGAATCTGACTTTTATGGCAAATTCTCTTTTCACAATGCAGGGCATCAGCAAACGCTTTCCTGGCGTCATTGCGCTCGATAACGTCTCGCTCGAAGTCGCAGCGGGCGAGATCGTCGCGTTAGTCGGCGAAAACGGCGCGGGCAAATCCACGCTGATGAAAATTCTGGGTGGCATTCATCAACCCGATGAGGGCACGATCAAAATCAACGGCGAACCCGTAACCATTCAATCCGTCAACGATTCGATGCGACTGGGCATTGGGTTCATTCATCAGGAATTGAATGTCTTCCCGAATCTGGATGTCGCAGCGAATGTATTTCTGGGACGCGAGCCATTGAGCGGCGGATTTTTCAAACTCATCAATCGCAGCAAAATCGAAGCCGAAACTGATGTCCTGCTCAAACGACTGGGCGTACACGTAGCGCCGCGCACACCCTTGAGTGAGTTATCCATCGCGCAACAGCAAATGGTCGAAATTGCCAAAGCGCTTTCGCTCAATACGCGGTTGCTAATTATGGACGAGCCGACTTCGAGCTTGACGTTGACGGAAACGACGCGGTTGTTGCAAGTCGTGAAAGACCTGCGTACGCAGGGCGTCAGTGTAATTTACATTTCGCATCGGTTGGGCGAAGTGACTGAGATTGCGGATCGCGTAGTGGTGCTGCGTGATGGCGCGAACGCGGGCACGTTGGCACGCGATGAAATCTCCCACGACAAAATGGTGACGCTGATGGTTGGGCGCGAATTGCAACACGTTCACACCCCGAAGGAAGCCAACGCCAACCCCAATTATTTCGTCGTCGAAAACCTGCGTACCAAACGCTACCCCGACAAAGCGGTTTCGTTCGGGGTGGGCAAAGGCGAGATTCTAGGTGTGTCCGGGCTGATCGGGGCGGGGCGCAGCGAAGTCGCGCAAGCTTTGTTCGGCGTCGAGCCTGCGCTCGGAGGCCGAATTTTATTGGGCGGCGAGGAATTGCAGATCAAATCTTCGCAGGACGCGATCAAACAAGGCATCTGCTTGATCCCCGAAGATCGTCGTCATCTCGGCCTGGTGATGGATTGGACGATTCAGGACAACACGACGCTGGCAACGCTGCCGGATTATGCCAAAGCGGGGTTGCTTGATTTTGCGGCGGAAAATAAAGTTGCGGTGGAGATGTCACAGAAGCTCCGCGTCAAAGCGCCGTCCGTGGCTAGCAAGGTCTCACAACTTAGCGGTGGCAATCAGCAAAAAGTCGTGCTGGCAAAATGGCTGCTGCAAAAGCTTCGGGTCATCATCTTTGACGAGCCGACGCGGGGCATAGACATCGGCGCGAAAAGCGAGATTTACGACCTCATCAACAATCTGGCCACCGATGGCACCGTTGTCATTGTCATCAGCAGCGACCTGGAAGAAATCCTGCGCATCAGCGACCGCGTCGCCGTGATGCACGAAGGCAAATTGACTGGCATCCTGCCCCGCGCCGAATGCAGCGAAGAGGCGATTATGCGGTTGGCAGTGGGGAGTCATTAGTCCTTTGTCACTTGTCCTTTGTTGTGCCTGGCTATGAGTAGCAAGTGATAAAGGGCGAATGACCAATGACAAACATCAATTATGAAAAAAGAACTCGGCATTTTCATCCTGTTGGTTGTGTTGTGCGTGATCACCGCGATCATCAATCCTCGGTTTCTGACTCCCGTGAACTTGCAGAACACAGCACGATTGATCGGTGCGTTTGGCATTTTGAGCCTTGGCTTGGGTGTGGTGATTATTACTAGCGGCATTGATCTTTCGGTCGGTTCCGTGCTGGCCTTGTTGGGCGTGTTACTTTCGATGGCGATTACTGAGTGGCATATTCCCGGCGTTGTGGCAGTGTTGTTGATTATCCTAGCCGCCATGGCATTGGGATTATTCCACGGCTTCCTGGTTGCCAAAGTTCGCATTCAGCCGTTCATTGTGACGCTGTGCGGCTTGTTGTTTTATCGCGGAGCCGCGCGGTTCATTGCCAGTGACGAGACCAAAGGCTTTGGCAGTGCGACGGGTATGGAAGGCTTACAAAGCCTCGCCATCGGGAATATCTTTGGCATTCCAACGCCGTTTGTCTTGCTGCTGATCGTGAGCGCAATTATGTGGGTACTGATTCATCGCTCGATTTACGGACGCTATTTATTCGCCGTCGGCAACAACGAAGACGCCGCGCGCTATTCCGGCATCAATGCCCGATTGATTATCGCCAGTGCGTATGTTGTGTGCGGTGCGTTGACGGGTTTGGCGGCAGTGATCTTTGCCTTTTATACCAACTCAGTTTCGCCCTCGTCGCATGGGAATTTCTTTGAGTTGTACGGTATTGCGGCGGCAGTGCTCGGCGGTTGCAGTTTGCGTGGAGGCGAAGGTTCGGTGATTGGCATTCTGCTCGGCACCGCGTTATTGCAAGTGCTGCAAAATCTTGTGAACTTAATCGGCATTCCCAGTTCGCTCAATTTTGCGGTGATGGGCGCGGTGATTATGCTAGGTGTTCTGGCAGATCAATTGCTGAAGCAACGCAAAGTTAGTGCTAAGTAGCGCATTGTATAAGCGCGCTCATGGCAAGCAGAGCATCTCAGCGCAAGTTAAAGGAAAATTCCATACTCATTCTGACAGAGACAGGTTTGCCATCGCGGCAGGCGGGTTTGAAGCGGATTTTCCTGGCAGCTTTGATGGCTTCATCATTGAGACCATAAGGCAGTCCACGGATGACTCGGACACCTGCAACTCTTCCATCTCCGCTGAAAATCGCACTAAGCAGAATCGTCCCCTCCACTCTTTCCGAACGCGCCAAGTCCGTATAAAGGGCCTTCTCTTTGTAGAGAATGGTAGGTCTAAGCCCCTCTTCCTCCTCCTGATTGGTTTTGGCAGCGCATACATTCGCATATTCCTGCTCAATCTTGTCAGGATGGGAAATATCTTTTCCGAGTTGTTTGGCAAGGTCTCCATCTAGTTTCTTCAGCGATTTTTGTGTCTCTTCCGCTGCTTGCTTTTTTCCCGTGAGGGCATACAGTCTTCCCAGTCGAAACAAGGCATCAGGATCATTCGCGTCCATTTGCAGAAGGTGCTGATAGCATTTGATTGCCAGTTCATAGTTACGGGCGCGAAAAGCTGCAAATCCAAGGCTATAAAACGGGACGCGCAGCGCCGCAGGCTGCGCCTGGAACTTCTCGGCTGTTTCATAAGCCTGAAACGTTTCGGACAGTTTTTCCTGCTGTAGATAAACGTTCCCCAGCGTTTCCCAGGCACGCGGAGATTGAGGGAATTGTTGCACCGCCGCTTTGGCTAAATCTGCTGCCCCCGGACGATTAGTCCGCAAATACAGTGCAATCAGCGAGGTTTGAGGCTCGATAGCCGTCGGCCATTTCTTTATTATTTCCTGATAAGTTCTGGTGGCTGCCAGCGGCTTTTCATTGCTATTGTATGCACCTGCCAAATTCATCTGCGCCTCCATAGATTGGGGAAATGCACTGGCAATCTGCTCGCTCATTTTGATGGCCTGCGCTTTGTCATTGGCCGCAAAGAGAATGTCTACAATCGCCAGCAGGGGCGTGACATCAGTGGGGCGGAGGGCGCTGAATTTTTGGTAGAGTGTGACAGCCGCACGATATTGCCCGGCGAACTCATTGCATCGCGCCATTTGAAACCAAACGACCTCATCCTTTGGGTTTGCTTCGGCGTATTTCTGGAAGGCGGTGAGCGCCTTGGCATAATCTCCCAACCCCATCAAAATGGCTCCCTTTTGATAGAAAAGTTGTGCATTGTTAGCATTGGTCTTGCTTTCTTTTTCTATGGCCTTCAGCGCACTGGGGAAAAGGGCTTTATGCTGTACTATCCATTCATCATAGTGATTTTCGTCGAGTGGCGGAGCGAGGATCGAAGTGATGGCTGGTTGCCCCTCCACGATGGTAAAGCCCAAACTCAGTACGAAGAGCAAAAGGAACGAGTGGCCGATGATAGGAATAATGCTTGGCATAGCAAACCCTCTGAGGAAATAGGTTTTTTGGATAGCTTCAGTTGATTTATGCGCTTGGCTGACAACCGGAAACATCCCCTCTTGCTGCCTTGGCTTAGTTGCAGCGTCGGTAATATATGCCGATGGAATTGGCTTGTGCAACTCAAATTTCAGGGCTACCAATTCCTGTCCGTCCGTAACTACTGTAGCGCAGGCCAAAAATCTTATTCGTAACCAGATAGTTGTATCTGCATTTCTGACAACTCACGCAAGTTACGTTACAATTCTCGCTATGGCGAAAAAAGGTAATGTTTTAGTGATTGATGATGAAGAGATCATGCGCGATGTGCTGG
The DNA here is from genome assembly GCA_963794955.1 of uncultured Acidobacteriota bacterium. Classification (GTDB taxonomy): domain Bacteria; phylum Acidobacteriota; class Blastocatellia; order RBC074; family RBC074; genus JAFDVL01. The sequence continues at coordinate 119,882 of CAWCGF010000002.1, read as the reverse complement.
AAAGTTTGCTTTCCCCGGAAGGCTATCGCGTTGATCTTGCCGAAACAGGGCGAAGAAGGTCTCGCACGATTTAGCGAAAAAGCCTACGACATTGTGTTGTTGGACGTTTCGATGCCGGGCATCGGAGGGCTTCGCACGCTTGAAGAAGTGCTCAAGCTTGATGCCGAAGCCGTGGTGATTATGATTACGGCGTATGCGACGTTTGATACAGCCGTCGCGGCGCTGGAACTCGGCGCGTTTAGTTGCATTCGCAAGCCGTTTGAAAACGAACATATCCTGAAAAAAGTCGCAAGTGGGATTGCGCGGCGACGTAAGGACGAAGAGCGGCAAGTGCTCCGGCGGACCTTGCGCGCTTCAGCGGATCGCAGCCAAATCGTCGGCAACTCTTCGGCGATGCGCGAAGTGTACGATTTGATTGAGCAAGTCGCGCCCGCGCGTTCGACTGTGCTGATCACGGGCGAATCGGGCACAGGGAAAGAAGTCGTGGCGCGCACGATTCACTTTTCTTCGCCGCGGGCGGAAAGCGGTCAATTCGTTGCGGTCAATTGCAGCAACATTCCTTCTGAGCTATTGGAATCGGAATTATTCGGTCACACGCGCGGCGCTTTTACCGGAGCCGTAGCCGCGAAAAAAGGCTTGTTTGAAGTCGCGGATGGCGGCTCAATCTTCCTGGATGAAATCACTACGATACCGCCGGAAACGCAGGCGCGGTTGCTGCGTGTGATTCAGGAGCGCGAGTTTACGCCGCTGGGCGATACGACGCCGCGCAAAGTGGATGCGCGCATTATTGCCGCAACAAATACCGATTTACGGCGTGCCGTGCAATCGGGCGATTTCCGCGAAGACCTGTTTTATCGGCTCAATGTTATCAATATTCATTTGCCGCCTTTGCGCAATCGGCGCGCCGACATCCTGCCGTTGACGCAGCACTTCATTCGCAAATATAGCCTTGAGAATGGTCGCAACTTGTCTGACCAAATCAGCCCGGAAGTCTTGCTGGCGCTAGAGCAGTACCCCTGGCCGGGCAATGTCCGGGAATTGGAAACGGCGGTTGAGCGCGGGGTCATTATTGCGCGGGGCGCTCAGTTGACAATGGAATGTTTGCGCGCCGAAATTCTGAACCCGGACAGTCAGGAAGGACTTGGAAGTGGTATTTCTGGCCCTGGGCAAATCATTGATTTGACGCATGGTATTTCGTTCTACGATGAAGTCTCGCGCTTTGAAATTGAATTGATTCGCCAGGCCTTGGACTTAACCGGGGGACATCAAAGCCGCGCGGCGAAATTGTTGGGGCTGAACAACACCACACTCAATAGCAAAATTAAATCGTACAATATCAAAGTTTGAGCTTGGTGGCTGGTGGTCGGTGGCCAGTTAGCTACGCGCTTTTACCGATCACCGACCACTGATCACCGACCACTATGTATCTCATTGACGGCAACAACGTGATGGGGCAACGTGTCGGCTGGCATCGGGACAAGACAGCCGCGCGCGACCAACTCCTGCAAGATTTAGCGCAGTTTGCGCGGCGCAAGAAGACGCGCATTGCCGTAGTATTTGATGGTCAGCCTGCGGTGAATATTGCCGATGGCTCAAGCTGGCGCGGCGTGAAAGTCTATTACGCCCGGTATGGTTCGGATGCCGACCACCGCATCCTCGAATTTGTCGAACAGGAGCGAAATCGTAAGGCGTTGACGGTGATAACTTCGGATTTGCAATTGCTGAATCGTGTCCGGGCGTGGGGCGTGCGCGTCATTCGCTCCGGCGAGTTCCGTCGTCTGTTGGAAGAGCCTTCTAGTGAACCAGCCGAAGCCGCGCCGCAGGTTCGCCAGGAAGAAGTCGGCCATTGGATGCGCTATTTCGGCGTAGATGAATCCGATGATGATGGAGTTTTATAGCCGATACCGCTGCTTTTTCTTCCACGCCTCTGATTCGACATCAACGTTTTGCAAGCGCAAGCTCAAATCGGCGCTCATCTCCCAGCCCGCGCATTCGCCGCGCAATAATTTTGGATAGCCTGCCGCCGCAATCATCGCTGCATTATCGGTCGTGTAGAGCGGGGAAGGGATGTAGGCTGGAATCTGCAATTCGTCCGCGATTTGTTGCATCGCGGCCCGCAGTTCCGAGTTGCAGGCGACGCCGCCAGCGAGAATTAAGGTTTTAGGACGATGCGTTTCTGCGGCACGGCGTACACTACGAACCAGCGCGCGCACCACCGCATTTTGAAAGCTGGCGCAGAGATCAAGGATGTGCGGCGGTGGCGCATTCCGATCCACTACCGGTTCAATTTGGTGTTCCTGCACGTAGCGCAGCACGGCGGTTTTCAAGCCACTAAACGAAAAATCCAACCGCTGTGCTTTGATTTCCGCGAGCGGGAAAATGATCGCACGTTTGTTGCCGAGCTTCGCCCACCGATCAATTGCCGGGCCACCCGGATAGCCCAGGCCAATCAGCTTGGAGACTTTGTCAAATGCCTCTCCCGCTGCATCGTCACGCGTGCGCGCGATGAGTTTGTATTTTCCTGGTTCCAAAATCAAAAACAGATTCGTGTGTCCGCCGGATACGATCAACGCCAGCGCCGGATATTCCGGGGCCGGGAACTCAAAGGCGACAGAGTAGACGTGGCCTTCGATGTGATTGACGCCAACGAAAGGCTTGTTCGCCGCAAAGGCAATTCCTTTGCCGAAATTGATGCCGACCAGCAAGGAGCCAATCAAGCCTGGGCCTTGGGTAATGGCGATGCCATCAAGGTCACTGGGCTTGACGTTAGCTTGGGCGAGAGCTTCGCTGACGACATCCTGAATTTTTTCAAGATGCTCGCGCGAAGCGATTTCCGGTACGACCCCGCCAAAACGTTGGTGGGTCGCAATCTGCGAATGGATGATATTCGATTTGACGCGCGTGCCGTTTTCTACAACTGCCGCCGCCGTTTCATCGCACGATGTTTCAATTCCCAAAATCAGCATAAAATTGACCGCCAAGTCTACGGCGGAGAACGGGAGAAAGGGAGTGGAGATGACGTCTCTCGCCTAGGAAAGATCTTCGTGCTCTCTCTCCACTTCTCCCTTTCTACGTTGGCTTCCGCCGCAAACTCCTGCCGTCGCACAATCACCACCGTGCTGTCATCCGGCGACTTGGCGTATTCGGGTTGCCCGCAGTCAAATACGCGATGGCAAATCGTATTAACTTCGCCATTGCCGAACTGCTCGGCTAGCCGCAGCATCTCGGCGTTGCCCGTTTGCGGTTCGGAGGCTAAGCCGGCGTATGCGCCATCTGTGTAGAGCAACAACAAATCACCTTTGGGGAACTCCAGGACGGCTTCGCTAAAGTCTGGAGTGGCTTCTGCACCAATGGCCGGAGCATTGACGGGCAACAACTCGGTTGCGCGGCGGCTAATGCGAATCGCGGGCAAATGACCAGCATTCACGTAGTGCAACTGCGCGCCTTCCCAACGCGCCAGGATGCACGTGACCGTTTGATCTTTTTGCCGCAACTCGGCATTCAATTCCGTCAACATTTCACTGAGCGTGGATTTTTCTTGCGCTAGATGGGAGATAAATTGTTGTAGTTGTGTGGCGGCAATCGCCGCGTCAATCCCTTTGCCCGGCCAATCGCCAAGCACGATCATCGGCCCTCTCAGAGTTTCAAAGGCGTGATAAAAATCGCCACTGGTCACCCTGCCGACGCCGTGTTTGTAGGAGACGTATAAGCCGGGCATTTCGTATTGCGCGGGCGGAAAAAACTGTTTATGGAAAACGGCCATCAAGGCGGTTTCTTTTTCGCTCGCGCCTAATTCGTAGGCGTCTTGGACGGCAGTTCGCGCCACTGCGATGAGTTCGGATCTGGGTTTTTGGGTGAGAGCACTCGCCGCCCAAGTCATTGCCCCAATTGCCAGCAAGCGCGGCAACGGAAACGCCCCCAACGCCCACCAACTCAGGAGCGTGTAGCTGACTGTGATGCTGGCTCCGACTTGTAAAACGAACAGCAAATTATAACGGCGTGCGGCCATCGCCAAGACCGGAAAGTAGCACACAAAAAGCAGAAAGCCTTTGGCATTGAAGACGCCGAACCAGGCACAGAGCGCCAGCCCGGCGCTGATGATCGCCAAATCAACCCACGTGGCGAGGATGAATAAATCTGCTTTGCCGAAGACGCGAAAAGTTACCGCAGCGACAAACCAAAGCAGCGCGACAGTCGGATAAATGAAAAGCGCGGTGGTGTCATTAACCCACGACCAAAGGGACGCTACCGCAAACAAGCAACAGAAAAGCCCGCGCAACAAATTGGCCGACTTGCCCGTAGCAACCGCAAATTGGCGGAACGATTGGTCTATGTGATGGGGAATTGGATCGAGAATTTTCTTCATTACACATTCAGTTCCTATTGAGGTGAAGATTTCGCAACGCGATTAGGTAAGATACCGCAAAAAGGCAGGTTTCCCAAAGTGCAAAAATGAGAATCGCCTGGCTTTCGGAATGGCTGGAAATCCGTCATGGGGTTCATGAATCGGGCCGCTCTTGTGCTAATATCTCGGTTCTTTAAATTCATCAATTATGCTTAAGGAGTCAAAGTTTCTATATGTCTGAAGAACAAGAAGTAGGATTTAAAATTAGTGATCGAAGAAAATTCAACCCGGATGGTTCACCGCGCGACTTCTCGTCTGAACCAGAGCCTGACGTCGCCGCCGCGCCACCGCCGCCTGCACCGCAACAAGCCGTGCGCCCGGAGGAGATTTACTCAACGGCCACCCAACGGGCTTTGGAACCAGAGCCAAGCCCCTTTGCTGATCCCGAGCCAGAAGAGCCGGAGATGACGGAGTTCATGCAGATCATTTACAGTCTGGCGACCTCCACTGCCTTCATTCATCTGGGGCTGATGGAGCATCCTGCCACGGGGCGTGCGGAAGTCAATTTGCAGGCTGCCCAACAAGGCATTGGGATGTTGATGATCTTGCGCGAAAAGACCAAAGGCAATCTGACTCCCAATGAAGAGGAGTTTTACGACACGTTGCTGGGCGATTTGAAAATGCAATTTGTCTCGCTAAGAAAAGGCTAGGTGCCAGGTGTCGGGGGTTGGGTTTCAGTGCAAAACCTGACACCTGACACCTGATACCTGATACCTATGAAATTAACTTTCCTCGGAACTGGAACCTCTGTCGGTGTGCCGATGATCGGTTGTGAATGTACGACTTGTACTTCGACTGATACGCGCGACAAACGATTGCGTACTGGCTTGCTGATCGAACACGTGGGGCAGCAGGTCGTGATAGATGTTTCCACCGATTTTCGCCAGCAAGCCTTACGCGCCAAGCTAAGTAAGCTGGACGCGCTGCTGATTACGCATTGCCACGCGGATCACGTGTTTGGGCTGGACGACATTCGTCCGATCAATTTCAAGCACGGCGCGATTCCCGTGTATGCCAGTGAACGAACGTGGAGCGACTTGCGGCGCGTCTTCCACTACATCTTTGCAGCCAAACATGTGGGCGGCGGCCTGCCGCAAGTTACACCCCAAACCATTAAGCACTTTGATGCTTTTTCCGCCTGTGATTTGCTTATTACGCCGATTCCTGTGATTCACGGAAAAGGAGAAGTGACCGCCTTTCGCCTCAGCGACGGCAAGACGGACGTGGCCTTCGTAACGGATTGCAATCAGATTGCTCCGGCCTCGCTGGACGCGCTGATGGGGCTGGATGTATTGATTCTTGATGCGCTGCGCATCAAGCCGCACCCCACCCATTTACACCTGGAGCAATCGCTGGCCTACATCGAACAATTACAGCCGCGCCGCACGTTATTGACCCACATGAGTCATGACATCAAACATGCCGAGGTCAGCCCGCATCTGCCGCCTACTGTCGAGTTAGCCTACGACGAATTGGAAATTGAGCTTTAGTCACTTGTCTGTCATCCGCAAAACAAGTGACAAGTGACAAGTGACGAAATGAATATCTTTCACGACCTCTACCACCCTGCCATCCTGCGCCCTACTGTCCTAACGATTGGCGTCTTCGATGGCCTGCATTTGGGGCATCAGGCGATAGTCAGACAAGTGGTCGAGCGCGCTTTGTTAATTGACGCCACGCCAACACTGATTACTTTCGACCCGCATCCGCGTCAGGTGCTAAGGCCGGATACGGCACCACCCTTATTGCAAACCTTTGCGCAAAAAATGGAAGGCTTGCGGTCGCTGGGCATGCAACAGGTCGTTGTGATGAAGTTTACGCGCGAACTGGCTGAGCTTTCCGCTGAAGAATTCATTGAACGATTTATGCACCAGGCACTCGGTGCGCGTGAAGTTCATCTGGGCAACGGCTTCGCGTTTGGCAAAGGCCGCGCTGGCAATATTGAATTGCTCGAAGCCGAAGCGGAACGGTTAGGCTTTGCGGCTTACGAAGTTCCTGAGGTGCGCATTCGCCATCACCGCATTAGTTCGACGATGGTGCGGCGCTTGCTGCAAGCCGGGCGCGTGAATCAGGCGCGGCGCATGCTGGGGCGCGCGTACGGCGTCGAAGGCGTTGTGATCGAGGGCCGCAAATTAGGGCGCACGATTTCCTTCCCGACGGCCAACATCGAGGTGCAAAATCGCGTACTACCAGCGGACGGTGTGTACGTCACGCTCGCGTTGATTGACGGCATCTGGTATCGCAGTGTCACCAATATCGGCAAGCGTCCCACGGTTGGATTGGATGTGGAATCCAAGGTTGAGACCTTTGTGTTTGACTTTGACCGGGAGTTGTATGGGCAAACGATCCGCATTCGTTTTTTACATCGGTTGCGCGGTGAAACGAAATTTGCCGGACTAGCGGAACTGAAGGTGCAGATTGTGCGTGATTGCGAGAAGGCCGCGCGATATTTTGCGCGAACTGCCGTGCCGCGCAACTTTAGCTTTATTTGAAGCGTATAGTGAGCCGGAAAAGGATGCCCCGATGAGATACGATACGACGCTGAAAGAATTGTTGCAGTACGGTACGCCGCAGTTGTGGCAAGCGTTGCTCGGAGAACCGATTCAGGAATTTTTGACAGTTGAATTGCCGAGCGTGCAAATGCGAAAGCCAGACTTTGTGGCCCGGCTGGAGGGCAGCGGGTTATTGCACGTTGAATTGCAAAGCGATAATGACGAAATGATGGAGTGGCGGGCGTTGGAATATTACCTGTTACTTTTTCGCCTCTACCAGCAACCGCCGATTCAATACGTGTTATATTTTGGTTCGGCACCTTTGACAATGCAGCGCAGCATTAACCAGTCGTTTTTGCAGTTTCGCTATACGCTGATTGACGTTCGGTCACTTAATGCCCAGTTTTTATTAGGTAGTGATTCGTTGGCCGATAATGCATTGGCTTTTTTAGGGGAGGGAATAGATCGGGCAGAAGTGACCAGGACAATCCTGGCGCGTATCAGCAAACTGTCGAGCAATGAGCAACGGGACTGGGTGGCAAGATTGATGATCTTATCAGGTTTGCGAAATGCCGAAAACATCGTGCAACAGGAGGCAGTAAAAATGGGAATCTCAACCGATATTCGTGACAATAAATTTTATCAGGAAGCTTATGCCGCAGGCATTGAGGACGGCATTGAAAAAGGCATTGAAAAAGGCATTGCCGAAGGCGAGACGAAAGCCCTACGCCGGTTATTGGAACGACGCTTTGGGGTATTGCCGAAAGCGACCGAACAGCGTCTCGATAACCTGAAGCGGTCTGAGATCGAAGCTGCCATTGAGCGTGTCTTTGATGCCAAACAAATCGAAGATGTGTTCGGCGAACGGCAAAACTAACCGTTTTTGTGAGGTGAAGTAACGATGGCAATTTCCAAATACGAAGTTAGTGAAATCGCAAAACGTAGAACAGGCGAAGTCATTGATCTGGTGCCCGTGCCAGAGCCACAGCCACTTGCGGCCCCACCACCCAGCGCGCCGCCTGCGCAATACAATCCGCAGGATGACATCAAAGGACACGGACTTCGTGGCTGGTGGCGTGCCGGGCATATTATTTCCACGTTCGCGCTCTATCACGTGTTTGTGTATGCCTATCACCACGGTTGGTTCATCGGCAAAAAAGACGAATCCGAAGAAAAACATTTGCGGTGGCAAGCGGAATGGCTGAGCCGCCAACTCCTCAAATTAGGGCCGACTTTTATTAAGATCGGGCAAGCCGTTTCCACGCGCGCCGATTTATTGCCACTCGCCTACGTTAAGGAGCTATCCAAACTGCAAGACAATGTACCTGCGTTTCCCAATGAAGAGGCGATGGCCACGATTGAGCGCGAATTGGGGCGTTCGATTGCTGATCTGTTTGCCGAAATCGAACCGGAACCCGTGGCAGCGGCCTCGTTAGGACAGGTGTATCGTGGACGCCTGCACTCTGGTCAGATCGTCGCGATTAAAGTGCAACGCCCCAGGCTCGAAACGATCATCAACTTTGATCTGGCTGTGCTGCGAGGCATTGCGCGGTTTATGAATCGTTACCCGCGTTTCACCCGAGGCGTGGATTGGGAAGGCACAATTGGCGAATTTGCGGCGGTGATCTTCGAGGAAATGGACTATGCGAAAGAAGCCCAAAACGCCGACACGTTTCGCCAGAGCTTCCGTCAGTGGCAGGACGTATATGTGCCCGTTATTTACTGGTCACATTCGGCGACGCGTGTGTTGACGATGGAATTCATTGATGGGAACAAAGTCTTAGACCTGGAAGAATTGCAAGCGCGCGGAATCAAGCCGCCGGATGTCATTAAGTTAATTGCCAAAACGTACCTGAAGCAGTTGCTCGAAGATGGCTTCTTTCACGCTGATCCGCATCCCGGCAATTTGCGCGTGATGCCCGATGGTCGGTTGGCCTTCTTTGATTTCGGGATGGTCGGACGCATCTCACCGGATTTGCAGAGCAAGATGATTGATGCGTTCTTCCACATCGTCGAAAAGAATGTACACGGCCTCACCGATGATTTGATCAATCTCAATTTCCTTGCGCCCACGGTAGACAAAGACGAAATTCGCCACGTTGTCGAAATGCTATTTGGCAATTACCTGAATTTGAAACTCGGCGACATCCGCTTCAAGGAATTGACCTACGAATTGGCCGAGGTGATGTACAAATATCCGTTTCATTTGCCTGCGAATTTCACGTACATCATTCGCGCGATAATGACGCTCGAAGGCATCGGCATTATCATGGACCCGCATTTCAGCTTCTTCGATGTTGCCAAACCGTTCGCCAAAGAATTCATGCTCAAACGCGAAGGTAAATACTTTCGCGACCAGCTTATCAAGAAAATCATTTACGGCGAGAATAATGAGATTCAGTGGGAGAAAGCCTGGAAGCTGCTCAAAATGGGCGCGAAGATGTATTGGGATTCGTGGTTTGGAACGCCATCAGAAACGAAGTGAGCTACTTTTCTCATTGAGCTACGCTGCCGCATTTGGAGTTCTTCGCTTCTTGCGCGATCTGAAGATGAAAGACACGAGCATAATACCCGCAATAAATGCTGCTGCGATAACGATGGTTTCTGCAAAAATATAAAAGAAATTCGTCCATGGCGCGCCCGGTCGGGCATCCGCAATGCGAGCCGCACGTGGATCATCCAGCGGCCAGGTGATGCGTACGGTTTGCCCGTCAGTGAGCTTCGGCATACTTGCCGCTTCTATATTATCCACCGCCGCCACTACCTGCGTTTTCCCGTCAGGGACGAAACTCAGTTCGACTACATCATAAGGCCAGGGATATGTAGATTTGGATTCGTGGCTAGTATATTCGGTGATGTGTTTCACGTCAGCCACAGTAGCCATGCCCTCGCGCCAGGGGCCTTGGGGCTGGCGCGGGAATAAACCCGCCACCATAGAAAACGTAGAGCGGTTGTTGAGGCGGGCAAACTTGAAGACGCCTCCCAGATCCAACAATCGCGCTTCGACCGTCTGCCCCACTTGCAGGTCATCGTAGGTTTGGGCATCACAACCGATTGAAAGTTGCGTGGGAAGTGTTTCGCCTGCCACCTCATATTCAACTAACAACACTCTTGTTCGATTCCAATTGCCGTTGTAGTTTATTCTCACTTCTTCTTTTTTATACACGAGCCTTACCGGCTTAATAATCCCACCCATATCCAGATAAAGCGTGAAGGCAATCGGCAAGGCGATGGCAAGGATCAAAACAAACCAAATGGGTTTTGCCTTTGTACCAGTGAGCCAGCCCACCAGTCGTGCCAGCAGCAGCAGCAGTGGCACGCCAAACAAAAAACCAAAGATGATGATGAATCCCCCCACAAGTGTCATGATTTTTCTCCTCTGGTAGCTTTCATAATTTGTAACTCTTTGTCTCTAACTGTCGCAGAATGAAAAACCATGTCGCTCGCATTCACTTCATCACCAACGATGCCGCGCCAATCACTCCTGCGGTGGTTCCTAACTCAGCCCAGGCAATGCGCGGCCCAAAGGTTGCCGTCTGTTTGACGAACTCTTCTCCAAACACATCACGTGCCAATGCAATGGAGCCACCAATTACAATGACTTGAGGGTCAAGCAGGGCGCGAATCGTTTCACAGAGCATCGCCACATCCGCGCCGTAGGATCGAAATGCTTGGCGTGCCGCCTCATCGCCAGCGCGTGCCAATTCAGCGATTCTCGCGGCATCAATCTCAATTGCTTCGCCACCCGCATCTTTGTAGCCTTGTACCAACCCAGAAGTCGAAACGAAGTGTTCGAGCCATTTACTGCGGAGCGGAATGCTCCAGATTTCTCCGGCATTTGCGTGCGCGCCGCGATGGAGCTTGCCGTCTACGATCACGCCACCACCCGCGCCTGTGCCGAGCGTAATGCCAACGACGTGACGTGCGCCGCGTGCGGCTCCGAAACGCGTTTCAGCTACGACAAAGCAGCGCGCATCGTTTTCGATTTTAGCAGGATAGCCGAGCGTTTCTTGCGCCAAGGCGACGATGTCCACCTCATTCAGGCGCGGCAGAAAATCAGAAGCGGAAAGCTTGGTTTCAAGGACGAGGCCAGTGATACCGAAACCAATGGCGGTGATAGCTGATGTGCCGCTTACCGTGTGAATTTGGGCGTGCAATGCTTGCAACTGGGCGCGCAAATCGGTGGGGGAAAATTGCTTACCTGTCGGCACCGCAAACATTGGCGTCGCCAATTGACCGTCGCCGGTAACGGCTGCCATCCGCATTTGTGTGCCGCCTAAATCCACTCCGAGGTAATTAAGATCGACCATAGTCTCCGACCCCTCATTGAAAACGTGCTCTAGTGATGTGCTACAATCAGGCATTCTGTCATACTGTGCAAATCTTTCAATACAGGGTTTTATGGGTAAGCAAAGCTTTGAGGAACTGTGGAACAAACTTCGATTTGGTGATGAATCAGTCGAGATTGAAGCAAAACGCGCCACAGAAATTGGTAGTAGTGTTTTGGAAACCATCTCCGCTTTTGCCAATGAACCCTATCGTGGCGGTGGATATTTATTGTTGGGGATAGCACCAACGACAGATTTATTATTTCCAGATTATGAAGTCGTTGGTGTAAAAGCTCCTGATAAATTACAAGCAGACCTTGCGACACAATGCCGGGACACATTTAACATTCCCCTTCGACCTGAGATTTCCGTTGAGCAATACAATGGGAAAAATGTAGCGATTGCTTTTATCAATGAGGCACAGCCCCACGAAAAACCAATCTACATCAAAAGCAAAGGGAAAGAGAAAGGGGCGTTTAGAAGAATTGGTTCAACCGATCAACTTTGCACTGACGAAGACCTCGCGCTTGTTCTATCAACTACGAACTCATAAAACATTTGACGAAACCCCTCTTCCAGAAACCGCCAGAAGACGATTTTGATCCATTGGCTATTAAGGGCATATCGGCATGCAAGCTCTGAGCTTAGTCCTAATGCACCGGAGCTCGGATACAGCGATCACGATTTACTTGTTTGCGCTCAATGCGCTCAACAAAACATCAAGGCGTGCCATATGCGCAACAATTGCAGGGCTAGCTTCTGTTTGGCAAACAAGCCTCTCTTCGTCGACACTTCCCACTCACCAGAGTCGATTATATTCGCGTTGAAGGTCGTGATTGGGTTCCCGACCCCGACGAACGCTACCAGACAGTCGAAATGAGCGGGCCTTTATTGTTGCTGATCCCACGATTGATTGGACAGGTGTTCGATGATATTCCCAAAACCTTTTCTTTAGGGCAAGATGCTAATTTCCGCAAAGAAATCCCTTTAATTCCCCGTAAGGTAATTCGCGAAGCTATTGTGAATGCTGCTCATGCATCGCAGTTATAGGCTGCGACAACCCGTGCAAATTATCCGCTACGGAATCGCATTGAAATTCGCAATCCAGGCTATTCATTGATCCCTGATGAGCGATTGGGCGAGCCAGGATCAATGACGAGAAATGAGAAGGTTGCTGCAGTATTGCATGAGGTTGGCTTAGCAGAAACAAAAGGGACTGGCATTCGCGTGATGTTAGATGCAATGAAACAAGCGAATTTCACTGCGCCACTTTTTGAGTCAGATCGCCAAAAGGATTCATTCACGACCACTTTATTAGTACACCATCTGCTTGATCCCGCAGACATCACTTGGCTTTCAAATTTCAAAGAGCATCACCTAACATCCGACGAGACCAGAGCCTTGATCGTTGTGCGCGAATTGGGAGCAATTACTAATTTGGACTATCGAAGATCTAATAATCTTGACACGCTTAGCGCGAGCAAGCGATTGCAAAGACTGCGGGATATTGGCTTACTTGAGCAAAAAGGTAAGGGCAGCAAAACTTACTATGTCCCGACTATCCATCTATTGAATCCAACTGCTCAGTCTGACCAGTTGAACCCCTCACAAAAGGGCTTATCTGACCAGTTGAACCCCTCACAAAAGGGCTTATCTGACCAGTTGAACCCCTCACAGAATCACACCACAGATAAGTTAGCGGAGGCGTTACCATCCACACTACAAGCAGAGATTGATGAACTGGGTGAACGAGCCACCTCACAAGAGGTCCAGGAACTAATCCGTACGCTCTGCGCTTGGAAAGCACTACGTCCCGTGGAAATTGCCCATCTCCTAGGGCGAAATCAGAGAAACATTCGGGATCGTTTTTTAACGCCGATGGTACGAGATGGCGTATTACACTATGTCTTCCCCTCCAATCCATCTCATCCCAGGCAAGCATACAAAACAAATCCTAATTATAGAAATGAAGACTAAACAATGAGCAAAGACATTCCCAACAAAATCATTTATTCGATGGTCGGCGTCAGCAAGTTCTACGACAAAAAACCGATCCTCAAAGACATCTACATCTCGTATTTCTACGGCGCAAAAATTGGCGTGTTGGGCTTGAACGGCTCCGGCAAATCATCGCTGCTGCGCATCCTGGCCGGCGTGGACAAAGACTTCAACGGCGAAACGCACATTTCGTCTGGCTACACGATTGGCTTTCTGGAACAGGAGCCGCAATTGGATGAAACCAAAACTGTTCGGCAAATCGTCGAAGAAGGCGCGCAGGAACTCGTTGATTTGCTGAAAGAATATGAAGCCATCAACGAAAAATTCGGCGAGCCGATGGACGATGACGCGATGAATGCGCTCATCGAAAAGCAGGGCGAAGTGCAGGAAAAAATTGATGCTGCCGACGCCTGGGATTTGGACAGCCGCTTGGAAATGGCGATGGAGGCGTTGCGCTGCCCGCCGCCTGAGACTTTGATCAAGACGCTTTCTGGCGGTGAAAAACGTCGCGTTGCGTTGTGCCGCTTGCTGCTTAGAAAACCCGACATCCTATTGCTCGACGAACCGACAAATCACCTCGATGCCGAATCGGTCGCGTGGCTCGAACAGCATTTGCAACGCTACGAAGGCACGGTCATCGCTGTCACGCACGACCGCTATTTTCTCGACAACGTCGCGGGTTGGATTCTTGAATTAGATCGCGGCAAAGGCATCCCCTGGGAAGGGAATTATTCGTCGTGGCTGGAACAAAAACGCAACCGCTTGCAGCTTGAAGAAAAAGTCGAATCGGATCGCCAAAAGACCTTGCAACGCGAATTGGAGTGGATTCGCATGTCGCCGAAGGGGCGTCACGCGAAGGGCAAAGCGCGCCTGAACAGCTACGAAGAAATGCTGGCGCAGGAAAATGACAAGCGCGTCGAAGACCTGGAAATCTACATCCCGTCCGGCCCGCGCCTCGGCAATATCGTGATCGAAGCCAACGAGGTCAGCAAAGCCTACGGCAACAATTTGTTATACGAAGGAATGACATTCAAGCTTCCGCCCAACGGCATCGTCGGCATTATCGGCCCGAACGGCGCAGGCAAAACGACGATGTTCCGCATGATTTCCGGGCAGGAACAACCCGACAGCGGCACCTTCCGCATTGGCGAAACCGCAAAGCTCGCCTTCGTAGACCAGAGCCGCCCGCTTGATCCCAACAAAACCATTTGGGAAGAAATCACGGACGGACAGGACATCATCAAACTCGGCACCCGCGAAGTGAATTCCCGCGCCTACGTCGCCCGCTTCAACTTCTCCGGCACCGATCAGCAAAAGCTCGTCACGATGCTCTCCGGCGGCGAACGCAATCGCGTGCATTTGGCCAAGATTTTACGCGAAGGTGCCAACGTCTTACTGCTGGACGAACCGACCAATGATTTGGACGTGAACACGCTGCGCGCGCTCGAAGAAGCCTTAGAAAACTTCGCCGGATGCGCCGTCGTCATCAGCCACGACCGCTGGTTTCTGGATCGCATCGCCACGCATATTCTGGCCTTTGAAGGCGACAGCAAAGTCGTTTGGTTTGAGGGGAACTATTCGGATTACGAAGCGGATCGCAAAGCGCGATTGGGCAAAGATGCTGACCAACCGCATCGGATTAAATATCGCAGTTTGACGCGGGCTTAATCGGCTCTCATGTTGCTACAAGATTACGCTTTTTGCCCTGCATCAAGTAAGTGTTGTAAAAGGGGCAAAAGGTGCCGAGCGATACTCGGATTATAAGGCTTGGTGGGGTGCTCAATTACTTCACGGACAATGGCGTATTGAGCATCCTCAAGTCTCAGGTGTGTAGCCTCATTTCTAGCTGTATCCACAGCCCCGGCTATTGCGGCAGCCATTTTTACGCGTTCTAGGTTAATCCCGAAACGATCATCACCTAGCACAAAATCCAAGATGATTCCTGCAAGGTCAATCCGTTTAACTTCAGGATTCCCTGCAATTTCAGGCCCTGGTTCTATTGGGTACGGCACGATATGGCAACCTTCTGGTATTTGAACGGGAAGTGCTACGACATCAAATTGATGACCAAAATAAGGATGCTCAACCCACGTTGGTTACCCATAATCATTAAGTAATTGCACTAGATCGTCAGAAATAGGCGAGAGATAAGGGACAAGCGTTAGAGTGCCGCCTATATCCCAATGGTATTAAGTTAAGCCAAAATGCGCTTGTTATAGCGATGATGGCGCAATTTGCGCGAAGCGTTAAGGTTTGGACGATCATAGTTTCGTCCGGTTTTGTGTCGTGTTGGGGTCTTTTGAACAGCAAATGGAGTCTGTCGAGTACCTCTTCAGGAGGCACTCGCTTATCCAGCAGTAAGTCGACTGCTTCATCAACCAGAGCCACATAACTCACGGCACGATTCACTTTGGCGGCGGTTGCATTCTCGTTTTCTTGGTGCTGCTCATTCAACGCTGTCTGCGCCTTTTTGGTCAGGACGCTTTCCAACGAGGAAAGGAAGATCACGCCAAAGAAGTCCTGGCGGATAACGTGTTCGCTTTCTCCACTGAAGCGCTCGACTGCAAAGATGTTCTTGATCCGGTTGTAGTGGGTTTCGTCGCGCCAGCGCCAGCCGTACACCAGGTAGAACGCGGCGCGCGGATACCGGCGTCGGTCGCAAAGCGTGGTCAGCAACACTTCAGTTTCTCCCGTTGGGAGCGTGAATTTAAGCAGGCGCACCGTCACGCTTTCCGGCAAGCCGTGCGCTTTGACGAATTGTTGAGTTTTGTAAACTTGCGAGACCTTGAGGGTCACAATAGCTTCGATTTTGTCTGATTGCCAGAACTTTTCCACCACGCTGAAAGACTGGCGACGGCAACGAATGATGACATTTCTCTTCGTCAACACCGCCCAGGAGACCAGTGAGTAATCACCAAAATTGCGATCCAACACCAGCACATCGCTTTCCCGCGTGGCCTCCCAAAGCTGCTCCAGCAACGGTCTCTTTTCACCACTGACCGGCCCCAGCGTGGCCGCAACGGCCAGGTCGTTGAGCAAATCGTGCAAGACCACGGCGGTTGCCTGAACACCTTCTTCGTGCTGATTGCGACTTTAGTCGGGGTTTAGTGCTCAGCCAGCGTAAAACCTAACTAAAGTCGGCACTCTAACGCTTGTTTTCAAGCCCGTTCCTTTATTTTCGATAAAGTCTATTGGCCGAAGAACTGCCCTTGCTTGTCCGCATGATCAACAACCGCATCAAGGCCGCCAAATTTGACTTTGTCACTGGCGAGATCAGCGTGTTGGCGAATGCCTGTTCCATACAGAGTCAGAACGACCATATCCGTGCTCAGATCAATCGGCACGGGCACGGATTTGTTTTGCTCCACATCGTAGCGCGCTGCGCGTTCAATAATCTGCACTTGTGTATTTACAAATTCGCAATCATTTCTTTGGCTTGGTTTGAAGCACAGAGGAATCAAGAAATTGGACGGTCACACGTAAACCAACCACTAAGAATTTGCTCTCCGACGGCGCAAGATTAATTAAGACCTCCAGGATGTCACGGTCGCTCTTTTCAGCCGGGTCGCCCGTGCGAACTTGCTTGCGCCCCATCGTCGCCCCTAATTCGGCTACAGTGCCCTGCAATGAGGTGCCAGCAAAGGCTTCTGATTGAACGAGGACACTTTGCTGCAAGCGAATCCGCGTCAGGTCGCGCTCGTCTACCTCGGCCCGCACACGCCAGACAGAAGTATCGCCGATACTGAGGATGGGTTGCGGATAGACCGTACTAACCATCTCGCCGGGTTTCAGGTGAATCCTTAAAACGCTGCCACTGATGGGCGCTTTGAGCGAGCATTTCTTCAGTTGCTCCGTCAGCGTGCGAACACGCTCCTGGACTCCCTTAATTTCGGCTTCAATTTTGGCGAGTTCTTCCGGTAGCGGCTCAGCATTCACAAGTTTTTCCTGATCGGTAGCTGCGGCCATCGTGGCTTCAGCGACGCGCAAATCGCGGGCAACTTGTTCGCGGGTTTCGGCGGAAATGTCGCCCGACTGAAACAGCTTTTCGGTTCTTGCGAAGGACTGCCGCGCTTGGGTTAAGCGTGCCTCTGCCGCCGTAGTTTGACTGGCAGCAACGCTTCGTTCTTCTGTCCGACTACCGCGCAATAAACGGGCACGGGTTTGGCGGGCGCTTTCCGCTGCGGCCAATGCTGCCTGCCGCTCAGCTTCCAAATCGGCACGATCAATGAGGGCGATTTCCTGTCCGGCTCGCACTTGCTCGCCTTCGCGCACCAGCACCGCTTTCAATAATCCGTCAATGCCTGCCCCCACTTTGACGGTTTCGCTAACGGCTTCGATACGACCGGGGCACGCCAGGGTTACTTCCTGCTTCGGTGTGGCTGGCGCTCCATTGTCAGCAGGAGAAGCGATTTGTTGCGCCTGTCGTGTGCGTGGAATCAGCAAAAGCAACGCGAGGACGACAAGCAGGCTGACCCCATACCAGGGCCAGTGGCGGTTTCGTGGTTTTGGTTGTACAGACGCATCGTTCATTGCCGTGTAAAGGGAGTTTGCTCGTAGCCGTTTTCGCCACATCGTGGCGGTTGAGTTTAGCCGTGGGGGAAACCCACGGGAACGTGTAAATGATTCTTTTCGTCGCGTCAGCGACGATTGAAACCGCTGGACTCATTCAAGCGTCGCTCACGCGACGCGGGAAATGTACGGCGATTACCGTGGGTTGCACCCACGGCTAAACTCAACCGCCGCTAACGCGGCAAAGAGCAGGCGTCACACGGCAGGAAACTTACTTTACAGAGTATTCATGCCGGTTTCTCTTCTTGCCATCTATCGCTCAGCAAGCGCCCGTCTTCAATTTGTATAATTCGTTTGGCAAAGGTCATCAGGCGCGGATCGTGACTGACTACCACTACAATGCGGCGATCCCGCTCTGCTACCTGTTGCAGCATCTCCGCAATCTGTAAGCCCGAAGCGCCGTCCAAAGAGGCAGTCGGCTCATCTGCCAGTAAGATCGGTGGATTTTTTATCAAGGCGCGTGCGATGGCGACCCGTTGCTTTTCGCCGCCACTCAACTCATCCGGCTTCAAACCAAGCTTATTGCTCAGCCCTACCTGCGCCAGCGCCTCAGACGCGCGGGTACGTGTGGCACGGCGCGATTCCCCAGCCAACTCCAGCGTTAACATGACATTTTCCAGTGCAGTTAAAGAATGAAAGAGCCGAAACGCCTGAAAAACATACCCGATGTACCGATTCCGCAAGCGACCAAGCTCAGCTTGTGTCAGCGCCTTAATTTGATTCCCTAACAAACTGATTGCGCCTGCATCCGGTTCCAGCAAACAACCCAGCACCGATAGCAACGTAGTCTTGCCGCTGCCCGATGGCCCCATAACTAATGTCAGTCCATCTGGTGCGAGCGTCAACGTAACATCGCTCAGCGCGTTAATCCGCGCCGCACCACGACCGAAGGAAACGTTTACCTGCTCCAAAATAATTTGTTCGTCACGCACGAAACACCCTTGCCGGATCAAGCCGCAAAACTTTTCTGATGGATACAATAGAGCCAAAGCGCACATCAGTAAACCGACGCCAATCATGCCGAAGGGAAGCCAGAAGGGAGTATCTACCCAGGGGATAAAATTCCTGGCTAACTGTACCGCTGGCAAGGTCGCTAATAAACCAATACAGGAACCTACCAGGCCGCAAAAGAGCGCCTGTGACAGCACTAATCGGTTGATGTACGACGATGAAGCACCCATCGCTTTGAGCGTGGCGAATTCTTCCAAATGCTCCATCGTGGTGGCATAAATATTCTGTGAGACAACTACCAATCCAACCAGAAATCCCAGAAAGGCGGCGGTTAATAAGGCTGCGCCAGCACCTGTTTGTGCGACCAAAAAATCTGCGCGCGCCGCGCAAATTCCTCTTTTGTCCACACATCAACTTCCGGTAGCTTTTGTTGCAAACGCTGCTTGACCTCTTGCACATTGCTTCTATCGGTTACTTTGAGAATCAAATACGACGTTTCTTCCGGCTCAGTGCGAAGATATTTCACGGCGTCCGTGTAAGTCGTAAATACATACGGGCTGCCAAAAAATGAGCCAAAGCCGCTGATGATCTTTTCAGTATGTGCCCGACGATGATTCACTTCGATAGCGGGCAAATTTACAGCTTCCAGTAGTTGGGCATTACTCTCATCCACCAAAATGGCTTCCGGCACGGTTGCGCTGGCAGCATCGCTGAGGCGCGGAAGCGGAAAGTTATTTCCAATCCCGGTCTCCGCTCCGATCAACAGGATCGTTTGCCCAATGCCTGATGGCCTTTGCCAAACAGCGAACCCCAGCGCCATGCGATGAACAGTCATAATCCCCGGCACGCCTAGAGCAATCTCTCGAAAGCGGCTGGGGAGCGGCGTCGCAAATTCAAAACATTGCACGCCGCGTGCTGAAATCCATAAATCACAATCCGTCGCTGTAACTCCCTTCGCCGCTGCCCGTAAAAATCCCGCGAGCAGGCTTCCTTGAAAAATCATCAGAAACACGGCGAAGGCGATACCGATAATGGTTACGGTAAAGCGAAAGCGGTCATAGATCAGATTTCTCCAGGCAAGCTTCATGTATAGGAATTCATTGTTGGCAGATCACGAGGGCATGTTTTCTTCTCAAAGAGATGACCATACTTCCTCGTATGAAGTTCCCCAATCTTCAGGTACATCAACTTGCTTGAAGGCTCCTTGAATCATATCGGCGTATAACTTCCCGGTAACCCGCATGGCATAAACAACCGCTTCGAAATCGGCTTTTCTCTTCACCAGACATGAAATATAGGCTTCCATCATTTTGTTATGCCCTAAATCAATAGTGGAATGGTCTTTGATAAAGGACATTGCCTTTTGCGGGACACCTGCCTCACTCAGCTTGTTCATGATCAGTTTGCCTTGTTGCGTAGGGAGAAATTCCAGAAAAAACAGGTATCCCAAATATCCTATTGGATTAAGGTTCTGAACTTGATAAAAGCCATACGCAAGCAATGCCGATGTAGCTGGTATAGGTCGTTCGGTTGGAATTTTAGAGGTGTCTTCTCCCAATACTTTTAAATCATTCAATGCAAGCTGATCATGTCCATATTCACTGGCAGCGTGTTGGTAGAATCTTTTTATCATCTCCCTTTGGGTGCCGCGGAAATGGACAGTCGCAAGAGCCTGTAGTTGAGGATTTTCTCTTGTATGGTGAAAAATCTGACGCAGAACAGACTTGTAATGGGCAACAGTAATGTCACCTTTTGCGATCCGCACTATCCCAGGGCTTGCCATAAAGGCTTGCGCCACGGGCTTAAACGAGACAAGAAAATCTTCCAGCGTATATTTTTTATTCTCGAATGCGACTATGGCAGAATTCATTTTAATCCTCTAAATATCAGGCAAATTGAACCTGTTGACTTACTAAATTCACATTGCATGCAGAACTGCTTCGACATTTGGCCTATAGTTTTTCATTATCCTAGTTAATGGAGATCGCACTTTTTCCAAGTGTGCTTCATCGGAAAGCACGAGAACCATGGGAATTACCTCGCCGTACTCCGGATGGAATATTTTTTCTCTGAAGCTTCGATATCCTAAATATGTGAAAAAGCTTGCAAGATGTTCATTACAGTCCATAAAATCAAATTCAATTTGGCATTGTCTAGCCCATCGGTATGCTTCAATAAATATCTTTATAGGTAAAGACGAACCCCTGTGATGTTCAGAAACCATAAATTTTGTAGAAATAGAGGTATGTGAAGGGTGAAAACGACCCGCTCTGTTCATGCCGTATAAATCCGCGTAATAGCCGAGGTCAGATTCGGCTGAGCGGTTAATTCTGACAGCACCAATTATCTCTCCAGCATCATCGAATGCAGTAAGATGATTGCCTGAATCATCCAAAGGTTCCTTGATCATTCTGGCATCATGATCAGCATAGTGTTGTCGGCGTTGCATCTCCTCTACATATATCTTGTAGCGAAAACAATATATGGCTTCTCTCTCTTCGGGTTTGGTTACAAGACGAATTTCAGTTCCCATAAGTAATTACTCTAAGTTTTCTATGCGCAGCACCACTTTTAGGAGTGTATCCACAAACACCTTAACCGCTCAAATATTAGATTGACCACTTCAAATAGACGCTTCCGCCGTCCAACCGGCACCAAAACTGGATAAGACGACCTTGTCACCACGTTTCAGTTTTCCGCCCTGATGCCATTCCGATAAACAGCTTGGGATAGTGGCGGCACAGGTATTTCCGTAGCGATCTACATTGATCATCACTTTGTCGAGACTCATGCTAAGCCGCCGGGCAACCGCTTCGATAATCCTTCGATTCGCCTGATGTGGGACGAACCAGTCTATCTTGTCCGTTGTCAGTCGGGCGCGTTCCATCAACTGCGAAGTAATCGCGGCCATTCCCGCCACTGCAACTTTGAAAACGACCTGCCCATCCTGCACCAGAAAATGCTGCTTCTCTGCGATAGACTCAGGCGAGGAGGGCCGAAAACTCCCTCCGGCAGGCATCCGTAGGCATTTGGTAAGATCGCCATCCATCGTCGCTACATGCTCGATGAGGCCAAGTTCCGGGTCTTGGCTGGCCTCGATCAATACGACTCCGGCTGCGTCTCCAAATAACACAGCAGTCGTCCGGTCTTCATAGTTGGTGATGGCGCTCATCTTGTCCGCGCCACAAAGCAGCACTCGTTGATAAGCGCCTGATTCAACTAATTTGGACGCTGTGATCAATCCGAAGACGAAGCCGGAGCACGCGGCTGAGAGATCAAATCCCCAGGCATTTTTCGCCCCCAGCTTTTTCTGCACCAGCGCCGCCGTTGAGGGGAAAAAGTGATCGGGCGTAATGGTAGCGACGATAATGCAATCAATCTCCTGCGGCGTCAGGTCACGAGCGGCGATACAATCGAACGCCGCCCCAACGATCAAATCCGAAGTCGCCCCGCTGGTGGCAATACGCCGCTCTACAATTCCTGTTCGGCTCCGAATCCATTCATCCGTTGTGTCTAATCGTTCTACGAAATAATCATTCGTATATCTGTCCGGTGGGACAAAATGCGCGACGGATGTGATGGTGGCTCGGACTGGGTTCATAACGAATCACATTGTTAACGATGGCTTATTGATGTCAGGACACCTTGCGGCCAGGCGTTAGCGTACCAACTTTAGTTGGGCGGTAGTCACAGTCAAAGCCCAACTAAAGTTGGTACGCTAACGCCTGCTTCCCACACCGTCTGATTTATAGACAGGCGCTTCAAATAACCTAAAGAGTTAGTCTTCCCGACTGCATCCACCCAATCCGCTGCCGTGCAAGCGGTTCAGCAGTCTCGCCAGGTCTCTTACGTCATCCTGATTGTGCCGCCGCAAGGCTTCCTGAATTTGGAGGAAGAATTCATTGCCTTTCATATCCACATCAATCATATCGCCGTTGCTCAGCGTGAGGGGGGCGAACGTGTTGCCCAAACAACTTAATGGTTGCGCGCTGAGTTGTTGCGAGAAAGGCGTCGCGTCAATCGAGAGTTGATAGGCGACAAATTCTGCGCGCAGCCGTTGCAGCGGCGTGAAGCCTCCCTCTAGGGCTGCTCGTACTGTCGGGCTATGCGTTGGCACCGCAAAGAATTGGTCGAGGTAAACGACGCCATTCGGAATACGGTTGGGGAATAACAACCAATATTCCGGCGCATACAAACAGGCGCTGCGGCAATCCGTGCGGTTGTTAATTTTGGCGATGAACGCATCTGTGTCATCTCCAATCCCTTTGTGTTTCTGCGGTGCCTGCGATGTGGTCGGGAAGTCCGAGGAATAGGTAAAGCCTGCCATAAAAATATCCCCCAGCCGATTTGCCTTTAACGTCCATATCCAATCTTCCGAACTCCCACCCAGGTAAGAAGAGAAGAGCAGCCGATTGCCTGCGGCGCTGAATTCAGTCACGAAGCCATCACCATAAAAATCGCCACCGGCATTCTGCTCCTGTACCGGATTCACGGTCGGGAAATTCCGCGAAGACGTCTGTCCACAAACGTAAGCGTGACCACTCGCGTCCACGAATAAACCAGTCGCGACTTTCATTTCCAGTACCGCCGAGGAAAGTGGAATATTCCAGGTGTCTTCCCATTCGGCCTGAAGTTTCGTCACAAAGCCATCGCCGAAGGCGACACCCTCCACGTTGAATGCCCCCATAATTCGGTTGAAGCGCGCGCCGCGGGGGAAAATCAGTCGAAGCCGTCGCACCTGCGACATAGATACTGCCTGCCGCGTCTACACCGACTGACCACGCCTCTTCATCGTCGCGCCACCCAAATAGGTCACAGACTCAAACCGCCGCCCGTTGGGGGAGAGTCTGGCGACGAAGCCATCGCCCGCATTGTAGGGGCCAGTGCCGCGTAAGTTCGTTGAAAAGCATTCACGACAGGAAAGTCAGTGGAAATTGTGTTCCCGCTGATATACACCGCACCTTTGTCATCCAGCGTGATATTGGTTGCACCATCGTCACCACCGCCGCCCAGATAAGTGGAATAGACAAGTGCCGTGCCTGACGGATTGAGTTTGGCAATGTATGCATCGCCAAATAATCCAGCACCGCTGGTGATGTCTCCTCCGCCATACGTCGGTTGCGCGGCGCGGCGCGTCGGGAAATCAGGCGAGAGCGTCAAACCGGTCGCATAGACATTGCCCTCACGGTCAAGCGCAATTGCTGAATTGGAGTCATCTTTGCTGCCACCCAGGTAGGTAGCATAAATAATCTCTGTGCCTGATGGAGCCAGCTTCGCCACATACGCATCGCCATACCCCAGTTCCCCGTCTCCGCCGTAGGTCGGCTGAATAGCATTGTGCGTAGGGAAGTCCGTGGAGGTCGTGTTGCCACCCAGATAAATATTGCCTCTGCGATCCACCGCAAGGCCACCGACATAATCATCGCCGGTGCCGCCGAGATAGGTGACGAAATCCGGCGTAGATTTCGTGGGATTGAGTTTGGCAAGAAACACATCAGTGCCACCGGGCGGTGTTTGCCCGGGCTGGACGGAAAGTCGGTAGGAGTTCGTGTTGCCTTGGATATAAATATTTCCGGCTTCGTCGAGCGCGATGAAGAAGGCCAAGTCTCCGCCGTTCCCGCCCAGTAAGTTGAATAGCTGAGGACGGGATCAATCACCAGCGGTAAGGCGTGATCGTAATCACCGATGTGAAAACCAATGCGATTTTCGCCCAATTCCATATAGCCACCTTCGACATTACGGCGCCGACCGTTTACTTCCTGATAAATAACCGGTTTGTGTTGCACCAGTTGGCTGGCGTTGGCGGTGAGGACTAATTCGCCTGCGGGATTGATTTCAACTTGGTCGGCCCCGGCGAAGTCCATTTGAATCGCCTGTGAGGTAGTGCCCGGCGCGACGACAAAATCGTATTCAAGCTGCTGTCCGGTGCCGTAATAAATCAAATCGATCCCTGGATAGACAGCCTGATATTTGACCTTTCCGAACGTCGGAACGTTTTGCCGCCATTTGGTTGGCTCATTTCCGGTCAGGTAATTCACTGCTCCGGCGTGCGCTTCCTCTCCGCGTGCCTGCGCCCGCGGGTTCGCGCCAAGCAATCGCATCTGCAACTGCGTCGCGGCGTATCTACTGCGTTTGTGTATTGGCTGAGGACGCAAGTTTTTGTCGAAATGTGGTATGGCAATACCTGCCGCAGTTGGAGTGAGCGAGAGTCCATAGCCTGCGCCGCGTGCGACAAATTGCCCCGGCAATGAGCCTGCTTCAAAGCGGAGCGGCAAGCGCGCCAGGGCTTGTACCGCACGATTTCGCTCGACCATCGTCGGCGCAGAAGAAACCACTTGTTTTGGTGATGGAGATTGATAATAGATGTATCCCAGCGCGATTCCCGCGCCAAGCACGACGACCCCGACGCTGGCTTGTAGGCGTAATGTAATCTTCATAGACTCCTCTTTAGTTAATGTTGCTTTTGAGTCAGAGGCGTAACGTTTGCCGTTTGATAAGTTACGGACTTTTTTAGCCCCAGGCTCCATCGTTTCTTAAGTGGCGCTCAGCGGGATTGAGACGTTGTTCAACTCGCTCGCTAATATTTTGCCCAATCCTGCTTGACTGGCTTGGCGCTTGCCAGTATGTGATCTAAAATCCCGCTGCCGCCAATTGATTTTCCACTGTCTGAGTTCTGTCCCGGTGCATTGTTACGATAGGAAGGCTGCGAAAGTCTTTCGTAAAAGCTTCGCAAAAGTTTACTGAAAGTTCCGTCTTGCTAACTGTAAATAATTCATACGTTTCCGGGCAGAACGGGGGTAGGAAGGGGAACTGGGATCAGGGGGATAAGCAGGAAAGTCAGCCAAGGTTGGAGAAGTTGATTTGCGGTATTTGAATTTTATTTCGTGAAATCGCGGTAAGAAGAACGGACGTTGCAGCCTGACTTCTTTCGCTTAAGCCATATCGTTTATGCCAACTGTTCTCTCAGCCAATTACGAGTTTGGCCCTTACCGTATTAGCTCAACGGAGCGAATTCTGTATGGTGGTCAGAACGCTATCAAGTTGCCGCCCAAGATTATCGAAACGCTACTGCTGCTGGTCGAAAATCCAGATCGTGTCATCGAAAAAGAAGAATTTCTCCAGCGACTCTGGCCTGACACCTTTGTCGAAGAGATTAATCTGGCCCGCAATATTTCCTTGCTGCGCAAGACGCTGAGCGAGGGAGCAGAGGGGCAGCAATTTATTGAGACGATCCCGAAGCGCGGCTACCGATTTTTAGCCGCAGTGAAATGCTCTCTGCCCCAGGCCGCTCCGCACCTTACCGAACCAGCAGCGCAAGACGCGCCGCTCACTGCTGAAACGGTTGTCCCGCAAGCTGAAGTAGAAATGGTATTGGACTTGCCCTCCGTTGCGCCGCAAACAGTGCAGCAAAAGCTCCAAACCGGGAGCCAGTTGCGAATTCGTTCCTGGCACATTTTTACGTTGCTCTTGCTAGGGGTGTTGTTGCTGGGATTGCTGAGCGGTTCCTGGTTCCGTATTACGCCGGAGAACCCTTTTTCTTCGGTGAACTCATTGGCTGTCCTGCCGATAAAGATTACCGGCGCGGGGGCAGAAACGGATTACATCGGCTTTGGGATTACCGATGTGCTCATAGGCAAATTAGGAAGCTTGCAGCATTTATCGGTACGTCCGACCAGTGCTATCACCAAATATACAGAAACCGATGCAATGGTAGCAGGCCGCGTGTTGCAGGTGGATGCCGTCATTACCGGACACGCCTATCTCTCCGGCAATCGCCTGCGGGTATTAGCGCAAATGGTGCGGGTTCCCAATAACCAAATTTTGTGGTCCGGCACGTTCGATGGTGAAGTAAACAATCTCTTCGCGTTACAGGATGCAATGGCGATCCAACTCGCCAATGTGCTGACGCCGCAGCAGGCAGCAGGGGCCGCTCCACTTGTCACACCGCGCCGTTCCACTATTCCAGAAGCCCAGACGAATTATCTGAAAGGACGCTATTTTGAGGATCGGCGGGAATGGGATAAGGCCTTTCAATTCTATCAAGCCGCTGCCCAGTCCGATCCGCAATTTGCGCCCGCGTGGGTCGGGATGGCAAGGGGGTATTGTTTTGGTGCTGGCGGAATTAGCCAGCCGCTGCGTTATATGCCCAAAGCCAAAGAATGCGCACTCCGGGCGGTGCAATTGGATGAGGGGCTGGCTGATGCTCATTCAGTGCTGGCCTCCGTGCTCGAAAACTATGACTGGGATTGGCGTGGCGCTGAACAGGAGTATCGCAAGGCTGCCTCGCTGCCCAACTCGACCGCCGCTCATTTTGGCTATGCTGAATGTATGGCTTTCCAGGGGCGTTTCAATGAGGCGATAGTGGAGGTCAAACGGGTGCTTGAAACCGATCCGCTTTCTATCGCTGTTTCCAATAATATCGGCACTATTCATTATTACGCACGGCAGTACGATCAAGCGATTGAATGGTGCCAGAAGACTTTGGAATTGAATCCCCAGCACGCGGTTACGCATCTCATGCTGGGAGCAATTTACGAAAAGAAGGGGATGCGACACGAATCCCTCGCGGCTTACCTGAGATCCAAGGAGCTTTCTGGGGAGGCTCCCGAAATCATTGCTGCACTCCGACAGGCAGCGACGGAGCATGGATGGACAGGATATTGGCGCAAAGAATTGGAAAACGCGCAGGCCAAAAGAGCGAAAGGTTACTTTCCGGCTTATGTGATTGCCACCTACTACGCTCGCTTGGGCGAAAAAGAAAATGCCAAACGTGCCCTGCGTGAAGCCTTTACCGAGCGCGCGCTAATGACGGCACTAAAAATAGACCCCATTCTTGATGAATTGCGCACCGACCCTGAAATCAAAGCTCTCATTGTCAAAATAGGTCTTAACCCCGATAGCACTCAGCCACATTAATTGATGACGCTGAAACCCTCAGGTGTCAGGTATCAGGTCAATCCCCAACCAACAATTTCCGGGTGGGCGGTTTTGCTTTTGCTGATTTCGATTTAGAATGACTCGGTCGTAGGCGATTCGGAAATTCAAACCTGATGAGGAGCAATCTGATGAAGCGAATGGTTTTGTTCTGCGGGCTAAGTTTTCTCTTGCCCGTTCTGTTACTCGCACAATCCACCAAACCCGCTGCCGTGCGCGCCAACCTGCTGGTTTCGACTGACTGGCTGGCGAAAAATGTGAATCATCCCCAGGTTGTCGTGATCTACATCGGGCGCGACAACAAGGATTACAGCGCCGGGCATGTGCCGAAGGCGCGCTTTTTAGCGTTGGCTGACTTAATGGTGACACGCGAGGGCAAGCCGAATGAATTGCCTGCGGTAGAGAAGTTGAAAACGACCTTTGCCAGCCTGGGTATAAATAATGACTCGCGCATTGTGCTCTACAGCGATAATTACAACCTCTATGCCGCACGCGCCTATTTCACGCTGGATTATCTGGGCTTGGGCGAGCAGGCGGCGTTGCTGGATGGCGGGCTGGAGAAGTGGAAAGCGGAAAAACGCCCGCTGACGACCGAAGCGCCGGAATTGAAGGCCGGAAACTTCACCCCGCGTCTCAAGCCGAAGGTTGCTTTGGTTCGTGATGTCGTGCGTGATATTTCCTGGGCAACCAGCAATCTCGACCAGCCGAATTACGCCTTGATTGATGCGCGTCCGAATGACGAATACACGGGCGCGAAGCCAGGCGATGGCATCAAGCGCGGCGGGCATATTCCAGGTGCAGCCAATGTTTATTGGATGGAGAAAAATCTGGTCAGCAAAGATAATCCGGTGTTGCGCCCTGTCGCTGAACTGCGCAAGTTGTATGAGGCCGCAGGCGCGACCAAAGATAAAACCGTTGTGAGCTATTGCCGCACGGGCGTGCAGGCGTCGCACACATATTTTGTTGCCAAATATCTGGGCTACGATGTGGCCATGTACGATGGTTCGTTTTTGGAATGGAGCAATACAGAAAGCACACCCGTCAGCACAGGAGATAAAGCTAAATGAAGCGATTGATAATAGCGTTCTTCTTCACGTTCGGTTTGCTGGGCGCAGTTCTTGCACAACCTGCCAAACCCGCCTCGGTGCGCGCCAACCTGCTGGTTTCGACCGACTGGGTAGCGAAAAACCTGACCAATCCCAAAGTCGTGCTGTTGCACGTTGGGCAGACACGGAAAATATACGATGCCGGGCATATACCGGGCGCGCGCTTTTTGCTTTACAGCGACCTGATCACGGCGCGCGAAGGCGTCGTGAACGAATTGCCGCCGGTCGAGAAATTGCAAGCTGTCTTCGCCCAACTCGGCGTCAATGATGATGCACGCGTGATCTTGTCTTGCGATGTGCAAGGGTTGCTCGCGGCACGCACCTACTTCACACTCGATTATCTGGGCGCGGGCAATCAGGCGGCTTTGCTGGACGGTGGCTTGGAAAAATGGAAAGCGGAAAAACGTGATGTCACAACGACCGTACCGGAAATCAAAGCCGGGAAATTCACCCCGCGTTTGAATCCCAAGGTTGTTGTGCAACGCGAATTTGTCAAAGACGTTTCCTGGTTGTCGGTGAACGCGGAAATAACTGAGACGCGGTTGCTGGATGCGCGCCCCGCTGATGTTTACGACGGCTCGAAGCCGCGTCAGGACATGTCGCGCAACGGGCATATTCCGGGCGCTGGGAATGTTTATTGGGTAGATACGTTGCAGAGCAAAGAATTGCCTGCACTCAAGCCAGTGGCGGAGTTGCGGCAAATGTATCAGGCGGCAGGACTCGCGCCGGGCAACAAAGTCGTGACTTATTGCTGGATCGGAATGATGGCTTCGCACGGCTATTTTACGCTGAAATATTTGGGCTACGATGTGGCGATGTATGATGGCTCCTTCACCGAATGGGCGAAATCAGAAGGCACAAGCGTAATCACCGGGAAAAATCCAAAATGAAGCAAAACTCGCAAATTTATGATGTCTGTGTGGTTGGCTCCGGCGCGGCGGGTGGCGTGGTGGCGCTGCAACTGGCCAAAGCAGGCGCGTCCGTCATTGTCCTCGAAGCAGGGAAGTGGATTGATCCCAATAAGGATTTCCATACCCATACGATGCCGTATGAATTGCCAAAGAACGGCTACGGTTGGAATGCGCGCGGACATTTGACCGTAGATCGCAAGAAAGAACCATTCACGCAAGCGGGCAACCGGCGCGTAGACCATTTCCTTTCGAAAGCAGTCGGCGGCAAGACGCTGCTCTGGGCAGGCTTAAGTTGGCGCAACAGCAAATATGATTTCGCCACGTGGCCAGTCAGCTATGACGAACTCGCGCCATACTACGACCGGATGGAAGAGTTGATGGGCGTGACAGGCGCGGCGGACAAGCATCCGAATGTGCCTGATGGCAAGTATCAAAAACCGCTCAAGTGGAATTGCGCCGCCTTTGAAATTCAAAAGGGCTGCAACAAGCTGGACGCGAACAAATACCGGATGATTACGGCGCGTAAGGCGATTTTGACCGAGAAGCATTGGTCGAAACGCGCGGTCTGTCATTACTGTTCGCATTGCATGCGCGGCTGCGATAGCGAATCGAAATACACGTCGGCAAATACCGCGATCCCGGAAGCGATGAAAACGGGCAACTGCAAAATGATCCTGTACGCCAACGCTGCCGAAGTGATGATGAGCGCCGATGGCAGCAAAGCCACCGGCGTACGGTATTACGATGCACAGACCTTGAAGAGTTACGAGGTCAAAGCGAAGAACGTCGTGCTGGCGTGCGGGCCGATTGAATCGGCGCGGTTAATGCTGTTATCCAAATCAAACCATCATCCAAATGGTGTCGCCAATTCATCAGGTTTGGTCGGCAAGAATTTGATCACGCATACCAGTTCCTCGGTGCAGGGCTATTTGAAATCGCTGAAAGGCGATGCAGTTTACAACGACGATGGCACGGAAAGCTCGCACGCCTACATCGCTTCGTTTTACTGGGACAAGCCAAACAAGAATTTCCCAAAGGGCTACCACATCATTGTGGATTCAGGGACGCGGCTGGCGACTTATGGTGCGGGGATGTTCCGCAATGCGCCGGGGTTTGGCCTGGATTTGAAGCGCGAGATTCGCGGGCGCTATCCAGCCGTGATCAATCTCTATTCCCAGAACGGGATGATCGCCACGAAGGACAAGTATGTAGAACTTGATCCGACGGTGAAGGATCTTTACGGCCTGGCAGTGCCGAAGATTCATTATGATCTGACCACTGAAAACATCGCCAGCGCCACCGATGCCGTAGCGACGATGTCCGAAATCATCGAGGCTTCGGGCGGCGTGATAACAGGATCGTCGAATCCGAACTTCGCCGGGGCCGACAGCGTGCATTGGTGCGGCACGGCGAAGATGGGAACCGACCCGAAGACTTCGGTGCTGACGCCGTATTTGCAAGCGCACGATGTGAAGAATCTGTTCGTCGCCGATGGCAGCGGATTTATTGATTTTTCCGAGAAGAATCCGACGCTGACTGTGATGGCCCTGGCTGCGCGCTGTGCGGATTTCGTCCAGGAAAAAATGAAGAAAGACGCGTGAGAAAATTCATGAAAAAGCTCAACAACCGCCGACTGTATTTTATTGCTGTTCCCCTCCTGGCCATTATTGGCGCGCTGACGATTGCTGCCGTGCAGAAAAAAACCGGGCCGCCAGATGAACCAATCATTGCCGCTTTCAAGAAAACCTATCCGGCCTCCGTGTCCGATGCCGTCGAATTGGTGACAGGCAGGAACGGCACGATGGGACACGATATGAAGCCCTTTGTCGGAGGTGCGATGGTCGGACGCGCGGTAACTTCGCTGGTCAAACCCGCGCCGCCGGAACAAGCGACACCTGCGCTTTCGACTAAGCATTCCGTCGAGATGATTGATAGTGCCAAGCCGGGCGAAGTCGGCGTGATTGTGATGGAAGGGACGCTGGACATTGCGGCGATGGGCAATTTGATGGCAACGGCGGCGAAGGTGCGCGGCATGGCGGGGATGGTCTTGGACGGCGCGATTCGGGATATTTGGGACGTGCGACGGATGGGATTGACCGTGTATGCGCGTTCAGCTACGCCCCGCACAGCCGTGGGGCATTATGCGACGGTGGCACGCAATGTGGCGGTGGAATGCGCTGGCGTCACGGTTCGCCCCGGCGACATCATTGTGGCAGATGAAGACGGCATTGTGGTGGTGCCGCAAGAGCGCGCCGAAGAAGTCCTGAAGAAAGCCCAAGAAATTGACGCCCGCGAAAAAGGGATGTTCCCCTTCATTCGCCAGTTCAAATCGTTGACGCAGGCGATTGAGAAATTCAATCGGATTTGAAGGTGTAGAGCAAACTTTCCAGTTTGCTCCTGTTTCAATAAGGTATCACCGGGGAAAACATGAGCAAACTGGAAAGTTTGCTCTACATTTCAGGACGGAAAACAAAAGGCGAGACTGCGTTTGCAAGCTCGCCTTTTTTACGGTTTGGTTAGGCAGGAGAAGCGGTTACTTGATCTCTTCAATACTGGTGACCGCTAATTTCCCCTCCATCATTTTGCCCATAACTTTGAATTTCGCCCCATTGGCTTTTTCACTGCTTTCCAGTGCGGCTTTCGCTAAGCCATTCCCTTTTTCATCGAATTCGACATATTTACCATCAGCGTACACTCCCAACCCACTCTTCAAACAGTTTTCCATCAAAGAGCATTTTTTGGTATGTGCATCTATGGCCGCTTGTGGTTCTTCCTTCTTCATTCGGCCTGTCGCACAGCTTTTGTCAACAATGTTGCCCGTGAGCGTGACGTCATCTGCAGGTCGCGCTACAGACATTGCTGCAAAGCTTAATAAAACAGCCAATACGGAAACAAGCGAAAGTAGTCTCTTAGTCATTTTGTGTATCCTTTCTTGAACGGTTGCCTTTTAGATTGAGTGCTGGCGATCAGCAAAAGCTGCCAGCGCGCCGAGAGATTAACGCAGAAAGATACTAACATGCAAAACAGGGCGCAGAAGTTGTGCTCTGAAAGAACCAGCCGAATCGAATTTGCCTTGACCATCGGGTAATGGGTTATGCTGAGAGAAGCTATTGGGAGCTATGTTTCAAGCAAAAAGAAAGAGTAACCGGATGATGACAAACCAAAACAAACCAACCCGAAACGGCCTTATGCTGATCGGTAGCATGAGCCTGACCTTCGTTGTGCTGCGCCTTTACCTGGCCTTTGCGCCGAACACGGATCTGAACGTTGGGCGTTATAACATTCATCACCTCTTCACTGGCTTATTACTCATCGTAGCCGGTGGCATCCCCTTGGCGCTGTTTTCTGGCGCGACACGCAAACTTGATCTGGCACGCCTGGTCTTTGGCATCGGGCTGGGGCTGGCTTTGGACGAATGGGTCTACCTGATCGCAACCGATGGGACGAATGCCTCCTACTTGTTGCCGATTTCGTTTTGGGGCGGAGTTGTGGTAGTTGGGCTGGCTTGTCTTTATGCCGCTGCGTTGCTCGGCGTCAGCCTACGCCAGCAACGTCACAAATAACGATGGCCGTCCGTTTCTGGGAAAATGAAGTCCCGTAAGTGAACACCAACACGCTGCTCGCCTTTCAATAAGTACTTACCATCTCTTGCAATGCCAGACACTTGCTCTCTGCCAGCGGCTGGCACGCGATTTGGTTGCTACGAAGGAGTTCTTTATTCGCGCAACACAATTTGTTGGCTGGGAGAAACCGGCTTTCGGAGGAACGACCCATGCAAACCCTTTGGCAAGACCTGCGCTACGGCGTGCGAATGTTATTCCGGCAAAAAAGCATTACGGCGATTGCTATGCTTTCGCTGGCCCTTGGTATTGGCGCGAACACGGCGCTCTTCAGCATTGTGGATGCGATGTTGCTGAAGATGTTGCCCGTCAAGGAACCGGAGCGATTGGTGCTATTTCGCTCGATGGCTCCGCGCGAATTCAGTGTCGGCAGTTATACCGGCAATTCCAGCAACGATCCGGTGACGGGGCAACGCCGAATGACTTCGTTCCCGTATCAAAGCTACCAACGCATGCGCGAGCAGCAAAATGAACAGAGCGCGTTGTCAGATATTTTCGCGTTTGGCAATGTGGGATTGAATGTAAGCGCTGACGGGCAGGCCGATGTGGCCAGCGGGCAGGCCGTGTCCGGCGGGTACTTTGCCGGCTTGGGTGTGCAATCCTTGCTGGGTCGCACCATCACAGATGATGACGATAAAGCTGCCGCCAGTCCTGTTGCTGTGCTGAGTCATCGGTACTGGCAGCAACGCTTCAGCGGCAATGCAGACATCATCGGCAAGCAGATCAATCTGAACAACGTCGCCTTCACGGTCATTGGTGTCACGCCACCGGGCTTTGAAGGCACAATGGGGGTTGGCTCGACGCAGGATGTGACAATCCCGATTGCCTCGGAGCCGCAGATGTATACAGACCGCGAACGCTCGAATATGAATGGCGCGGGCGTCTGGTGGCTGCGTTTGATGGGACGCCTGAAACCGGGCGCAACAGCGGAGCAGGCCCGTGCGCAGTTGGAAAATGCTTTCCATCAATCGGTCGTTGAGCATCGCACCGCGCGACAGACACAGGCGCAGGCAACGGGCGGAAACGCGATCAATAATTTAGAGGCGAAAGATTATCCGCGCTTGTTTCTCGATGCGGGTGGGCAAGGCGAAATGAATTCGCGGCAATACTATGCGCCATCGCTTTATTTGCTGCTGGGCGTCGTCGGATTGGTGTTACTGATTGCCTGCGCCAACGTAGCGAATTTGCTGTTGTCGCGGGCGGCGGGACGGCAAAAAGAAATCGCGTGTGCGGCTGGCGCTCGGCGCAAGCCGTTGGCGCTTGATTCGGCAGTTATTGACCGAAAGCATCTTGCTCTCTGCCGTCGGCGGGGCGCTGGGCGTTGTGTTTGCGCTCTGGATCAAAGATGGCTTGCTGGCCGTGAACGATTGGGGTGGGCGCGGCATGCGGGCGTTAGAACCGCAACTCGATTGGCGCGTGCTGGGATTCACAATGGCATTGTCGTTATTGACGGGAATCGTCTTTGGACTGGCTCCGGCGTGGCGCGCAACCAATGTAGATTTGACGCCGACGCTCAAAGACAGCGGGCGCGGTTCGAGCGCTGCCTCGCGTTCGTTGCTCAGTCGCGGCCTGGTCGTCCTGCAAGTGGCGTTGTCGCTCTTACTGCTGGTGGGCGCGGGACTGTTTGTGCGCACGCTGCTGAATTTGCAACGGGTAGAACCGGGCTTCAATACGCGGAATCTCTTGTTGTTTGGCATTCAGCCGGGTCTGATCGGTTACAAAGACGAAAAGTTGACACAACTTTATGAGCGGATGACCGAGCGCCTTGAAGCCTTGCCCGGCGTGCAAGCGGTTACGTTCTCGCGGATGACTCTGCTGGCTCAGGGATCAAGTTCGCGTAGTGTCTTTCTGCGCAGTGCCCTGGCCGCTGCACCGGATTCCGAGGGGCGAATCAAAGAGAGCGGGGAAGGGTACATTCATCAGGTACGCGAAAACTTTCTGGAGGCAATGGAAATTCCACTCCTTGGCGGACGCACCTTTAAACCGCAGGACGACGCCAAAGCGCCCAGAGTTGTGGTCGTCAATCAAACCTTCGCCAACAAGTATTTCCCCAACGAAAACCCGATTGGCAAACGCTTCGCTTTTGACTCTAAGAAGCCCGACGAAATCGAGATCATCGGCCTCGTCAAAGATGCGAAATATGCGCGCCAGCGTGATGAGATTCCGCCCACAGTTTATTCATCCTGGCGGCAAGAACTGCGTTCGATGAGCGGCGCAACGATTGAGGTGCGCACGGCGGGCGATCCGACTGCGGCGGTGGCGGCTGTTCGTCAGGCTATGAAGGAGGTGGATGCGAACCTGCCACTGAACAACGTCAAGACGCAAATCGAACAAGCCGACGAGACACTGCGGATGGAACGGCTCTTCGCCAAATTGATGACGCTGTTTGGACTGCTCGCGCAACAACTCGCGTCTATCGGATTGTTCGGCGTAATGGCCTACGCCGTCTCGCAGCGCACGCACGAAATCGGCATTCGCATGGCGCTCGGTGCCACGCAAAGCGATGTGCTGAAGATGGTTATGAAGCAAGGCCTGGTGCTGACCGTGATCGGTGTTGTGTTGGGCTTGGGCGGCGCGTATGTGCTGACGAAATATCTGGAAAGCTGGATGCAACTCTCAAAGATGCTCTATGGCGTGCAGCTGTCCGATCCGCTGACGTATGGAGTGATCGCCGTGTTGTTGACCGTGGTCGCGCTGCTTGCCTGTTACATCCCTGCGCGACGGGCCACGAAGGTTGATCCGATGATTGCGCTACGGTATGAATAAAACAACTCTGAACTCGCTACGATTTATCAACTTTTGGAGGTTAAAATGAAACTCACTTTTTTGGTTGTTGCCATTCTCTCTCTGCTAACACTTTCATTTGTTTATGCACAGTCAAATGATGAAAAAGAAGCCGTGCGCCAAGCGGTACTTGATTATGTCGAAGGGGTCTACAACATAGAACCCGCGCGCATTGAACGCAGTGTCCATCCAGAATTGAGCAAGCTTGGTTTCTATCGTCCTAACGAGAAAGTTACATATTCGGCAGGCCGGATGAGTTACGAAAAATTGATCGAAGTGGCCAAGACATGGAACAAGGCGGGCAAGTTGCCGGCCAATGCGCCGAAAGAAATCACGATCTTTGATGTGCAGGATCAAACGGCCTCGGCGAAGCTCGTGGCACAATGGGGCACGGACTACTTTCACCTCGCCAAATATGACGGCAAATGGAAAATCGTCAATGTGCTGTGGCAAAGCCCACCGCCAAAACAGCCTTAGACTGAGGCCATCTTTCTTGGTAAGAAGAGTGAAAGTATTTTGTCTTGGCGAGGAGGAACGTAATGCAAACGCTTCTGCAAGACCTGCGCTACGGCGCACGGCTGTTATTCAAGAACCCCGGTTTTACCTTGCTGGCAGTAACGACAATTGCCCTGGGCATCGGCGCGAATACGGCGATCTTCAGCGTGGTGAATGGCGTGTTGCTGAAACCGCTGCCTTATCCTGCGCCAGAGCAGTTGATCCGCCTGTTTGAGCGCAGTAAGTCTCAGCCCAGGTTCCCCATGGCGCAGGGGAATTTCCAGGATTATCGCGCCCAGAACAGCACGCTGACAGGATTGGCGCTCTTTACGCGGCAGGATATGGAAATGGCGCTCGACGATAAACCAGAGCGACTGGCTGCGCTGGGCGTGACATCCGGGTTTTTTGAGGTGTTAGGCGTACCGCCATTGCTGGGCCGCGAGTTTCGCCGCGAGGAAGAATTGCCCGGTGACAATGCGCCCGTGATTCTCAGTCACGGGTTATGGCAGCGTCGCTTCAATAGCAACCCAGGTATCATCGGCCAGTCCTTGAAATTGTCAGGACGGCTTTTCACTGTTGTCGGTGTCATGCCCCCGGGCGTGCAACATGTGGGCGGCGATTATCGCTCGCTGCCACACGGTGAGAGCGTAGATTTATGGTGGCCACTTCAGATGCCCGCACAGGCTGGGCGCAACTCACATTTCTGTAATGCTATCGGACGACTGAAACCGGGCGTATCAACGCAGCAGGTCGAAGCCGATTTTAACCTGATGGCCGAGCGTTTAGCGCAGCAGTACCCCAAATCAAATACGGGCTGGCGCATTGCCATTCAACCGCTGCATGAAGAATTGGTCGGACAGACGCGGACGACGCTCTGGCTGTTGCTCGGCGCGGTCTTTTTCGTTTTGCTGATTGCTTGTGTGAACGTCGCCAACTTGTTGCTGGCGCGGGCGACCGCACGTGCGCGTGAGGTTGCGGTGCGCTCGTCCTTAGGCGCAGGGCGCGGGCGGATCGTACGGCAATTGCTGACCGAGAGTTTGTTGCTGGCAACCATTGGCGGTGCGGCAGGTGTTGTGCTGGCGCAATGGGCGATTGAAGCCTTGCGGGTGCTGGGGCCGGAACATTTGCCGCGCTTGCAGGCGGTCAGCCTTGACGGACGGATTTTGCTCTTCTCATTGGGACTGACACTATTAACCGGGGTGCTGTTCGGGCTTGCGCCCGCGTTGCAAGCCGGAAATGTCAATCTCAATGAATTACTCAAGGAAGGCGGGCGCAACGCGGCGGGCGGACGGCAGCGCCGCTTACGCGATGCGCTGGTGATCGTAGAAGTCGCCCTGGCATTGGTGCTACTAATTGGCGCGGGGTTGTTGATCCGTAGCTTCTGGAAGCTTCAACAAACCAATCCTGGCTTCAACTCGGAGCGCGTCTTAACCGCAAGCCTATCGTTGCCGCGCGCGCGTTATTCCGAGCGAGCAAAAATGGGCGTTTTTCATCAGCAATTGCTCAATCGGCTCGCCGCTTTGCCGGGGGTGCAATCGGTAGGGCTGACCTCCGACCTGCCGTGGACGGGCTACGATGAAAACGCGGGTTTTAATATCGAAGGCAAAACCTTTCCCCCGAACCAGGATGTAGGGGCGCGGTATCACTACGTCTCCGCCGACTACTTCCGCACAATTGGTGTCCCCTTATTGACCGGGCGCTTCTTCACCGCCGAAGACCAACCGGAAACGCCTGCTGTTGTGCTCGTCAATCAAAGCTTGGCCGAACGCTATTGGGCGGGCGAGAGCGCCGTTGGGAAGCGGTTCACTTTTGCTTCCCAACCGCAAGAAAAAGATTGGTTTACGATAGTCGGCGTCGTTGGTGATGTGAAAGACTTTCCGCACTCGCCTGCCGCCGTCCCAGCTTTCTATTGGGCAACATCGCAGTTACCGCTATTTGGCGCAAGTGATTCTATCCTCGCGCTACGAACACAAGATGATCCTTTGCAACTGGTCGAAGCCGTGCGACGCGAAGTCCGCGCGCTCGACAAAGATTTGCCCCTCGCGGACATCAAGCCGCTCGCAACGATTGCCTCAGCAGCAGTCGCAGGCCAGCGCTTTACCCTCTGGCTGGTCGGACTCTTTGCCCTGCTCGCGCTGGCGTTGGCGGCGATTGGGATTTACAGCGTACTTTCCTATCTGGTTGCACAACGCACACACGAAATCGGGATTCGCATGGCCTTGGGCGCGAAAAATCGAGATGTGCAGCGGTTGGTCATCAGACAGGGAATGAAGGTCGCAACTGTAGGCGTATCCATTGGGCTGATCGCAGCTTTTGGCTTAACCCGTGTGATGCGAAATTTGCTCTTTGGGGTAAGCGCCTCCGATCCTGTGACCTTTGCTGCGATTGCGGTCTTGCTGCTGCTGGTTGTGCTCTTGGCCTGCTGGATTCCAGCGCGGCGGGCGACAAAAGTTGATCCAATGATTGCGCTTCGCTATGAGTAAACAGCTCACAGCGAATAGTTGATAATTAACAGCAGACAGGCTTCGACCGCCTTCCATTTTATATGGGCGAGGAATTTTGTTAACTATTCACTCTTCACTAGTTTTGGAGAACTTATGCAAACCCTTATCCAAGACCTGCGTTTTGGTATTCGAATGTTAGTGAAGCAACCCGGCTTCACGTTGATTGCCGTTATCACGCTCGCACTAGGCCTCGGCGCGAATGGCGTCATTTTTAGCCTCGTCAATGCGCTGCTGTTGCGTCCGCTGCCGGTGGAGAGACCGGAAGAATTGGCGGCGGTGTATACCAGTGATTTCAGCAGCGGGGATTTTGGCGCGTCGTCGTATCCCGATTATGTGGATTTCCGCGCTCGCAATCAGAGCTTCACAGGCTTGGTGTCTTATGCGCCACAACCGCTCAGCCTCAACGTTGACGGGACAAATGAGCGCGCTTTCGGCGAAATTGTCAGCGGCAATTACTTCACGGTGCTGGGACTCAGGCCCACGCTGGGACGCGGCTTTTTGCCTGAAGAAGATCAGCGTCCGGGCGTGTCCGCCGTTACTGTCATCAGTCATAAGCTTTGGCAAACACGCTTTGCTGGTGATCCGGCCACGGTCGGGCGCAGCGTCAAGCTTAACGGACAGCCGTTCACCATCGTCGGCGTTGCACCGGAAAACTATGGCGGATTGCTGCGCGGCATCGCCGTAGATTGGTGGGTGCCCGCAATGATGATGGGACAGATTGCGCCCGGCAGTGAAAACCTGACCGAACGTGGCAATCGCGGAATGTTCGTAATGGGACGCTTGAAGCCCGGCGTCACCGTCACGCAGGCGCAGGCCGAATTCAACAACCTTGCAGCGCAGCTTTATAAAGAATGGCCGCAGCAATGGGAAAACATCCGCCGCCAGGGACGTTCGGTTTCACTGGTGCCTGAAAGCGAAGCGCGGGTGATGCCGGGATTGCGCACGCCGCTCGTGATTTTTACTACGTTGCTGATGGCGGTGGTCGGCTTGGTTTTGCTGATTGCCTGTGCCAACGTCGCCAATTTGTTGTTGGCGCGCGCAGCGGCGCGGCGCAAGGAGATTGCCATCCGGCTTTCACTGGGCGCGGGGCGCGGTCGTTTGATTCGGCAGTTATTGACCGAAAGCGTCTTGCTGGGATTGCTGGGCGGCGTGGCCGGACTGGCGCTGGCGACCTGGGGCGCGGATTTGCTGATGGCTTTCAAACCGCCCGCGCCCATTCCGCTTGAAATCAATTTGCAGGGCGACTGGCGCGTCTTTGGTTTTATGTTTGGCTTGTCATTGCTGACCGGCATTGTGTTCGGGCTGGTTCCGGCGCTGGCGGCCTCGCGGCCTGATGTCACCAGTTCGCTCAAAGATGATAGCGGCGCTGGCAGCGGGCGCGGACGGTTGCGCGGGGCGTTGGTCGTCGTACAAGTTGCGTTGTCGTTGTTGCTGTTGATTTGCGCCGGTCTCTTTTTGCGCAGCTTGCGCAACGCCAGCGCGATTGATCCGGGCTTTGACGCCGACAATCTGCTGGCAATGTCTATGGACTTGGGGCAACAGGGCTACGACGAAGCGCGCGGGAAACAATTCAACGCGCAATTGCTTGACCGTGTGCGCGCTTTGCCTGGTGTTCTTGCCGCCAGTCTGGCCGATGCCTTGCCGCTTGATCTGGGAGGTTCGCGGCGCGGCATCACGATTGAAGGTTACTCAGCCCAACCCGGTGAAGATATGGAAATCTATTCCAGCACGGTCGCGCCGGGATATTTTGAGACGCTGCGGATACCGCTTTTACAAGGGCGCACCTTTGACGCGCAAGATCGCCCGGAAGCGCCCGGTGTCGTGTTGATCAACGAAGCCTTTGCGCGCCGTTACTGGCCGGGCCAGCCGCCGCTTGGCAAACGCATTCAAATGGGATCGGTGCGCGAGGGCGTCAACGACGCGCCCGCGCTAACCGTGGTTGGCGTGGTCAGAGACGGTAAATACAATTCATTGGGCGAAGACGCCACCCCATTTTTCTACGCGAATCTGGCGCAGCGCTACGCTTCATCGCCGACACTGATTGTCCGCACCGCAGGCAATCCGACAGATGCGTTGGCAACAGTGCGCAATGAAGTCGCAACGCTGGATAAAAACCTGCCGCTCTATGATGTGAAAACGATGCGACAACACCTCGGACTGTCCCTGTTGCCCGCGCGGCTGGCTGGCAGCGTCTTAGGCATCTTCGGGTTGGTGGCTTTGCTCTTAGCTGCCGCAGGCATCTATGGCTTGATGGCGTATACGGTCGCCGCGCGCACGCGCGAGATCGGGATTCGCATGGCGCTCGGCGCGAATATGCTCGCTGTCTTACGGCTGGTTATCCAGCAGGGAATGAAGCTGGTCTTGCTCGGCCTGACCATTGGTTTGGTTGCAGCCTTCGCCCTAACCCACTTGCTGAAAAGCTTGCTGTTCGGCGTCAGCACCACAGATCCGGTGACGTTTGCCGGGATCGCTTTGCTGCTGCTGTTCGTGGCGTTGCTGGCCTGCTGGATTCCAGCACGGCGGGCGACGAAGGTTGATCCGATGATTGGCAGCGCTTGCAAAGGCGCCTTTGCTTAATGAGGCCGGGGAAGATGAGCAGGGTTTCATCGCCCAGCGTTTCGCGGAAGCAGATGTTGTGCTCCAAGAAGCGCAGGATGGCGGCGTCGAGCAAAATCTGGCTTTCATTTAGTGACAAGCCCGCAAGTTCGTCGAACGGGAATTTGCCCTGCAAGAGTTCGGTTTCGCTGACCGCGCCCAGTTCGCGCGGATGTTTGTCGGCCAGCAAGACAATAGATGAGGCCAGTGTCACGAGCAGATCGGGCGTGAGCAGGATGTGTTGCTTGCCTGCCGAACTGCGCAGGACGGCGACGTAGCCGTGCGTTTCCAGATGCCCCACCGCTGTCATCATCTCGGCGTTGGTGAAGCGCCAGTCTTGATCGGTCGTCTGCAGTTGTCTGCGCAAGGCGAGTGGACTGACCAGCACGCCTTTGCGGTCGGGCTTTTCTTTGAGTGCCAGCACATAGTCTTTGATGCGCTTGAAGTACCTTGCGGTACGAATAACAAATCGTCACAGGTTATGGGCCACTGTTTTGTGGTAGCTCGGTGCTGTGAGGTAAGAAGCTAACGACAAGTCACCAATGACAGTGGGCTAACAATTATGATTACTATACGAAACATCGAACGAGCTTTTGATTATGGCAAAGAAAAACACCCCGTCTTGCGCGGCATCAATCTTGACATTGAAGAAGGGGATTTCATCACGATTATGGGGCCGTCGGGGGCAGGGAAGTCTACGCTGCTGCATATTTTAGGGCTGCACGACAACACATGGACGGGCGAGTATTACTTCTACGATCAAGCGTTGCATAAACAGAAACCGAAAGAGCGCGCCGAGTTGCGCAACAAGAATATCGGCTTCGTGTTTCAGAGCTACCATTTGCTGGATCAGATGACGGTGCAGGAAAATCTGGAAGTCCCGCTTTCCTATCGCAATTATGGGCGCGCCGAACGCGAACAACTCGTCAAAGAAACGCTCGACCGATTTCAATTAACGGATAAGAAAACCCTCTATCCCAGTCGTTTATCCGGCGGATTGCAGCAATTGATTGGCGTGGCGCGCGCCATGATTGCGTGCCCTAAACTTATTTTAGCGGACGAGCCAACGGGGAATTTACACTCTGCCCAGGCGCAGGAAATCATGGAAATGTTTGTTAAGTTGAATGAACAAGGCACTACCATCATTCAGGTGACGCATTCGGAAATCAATGCCGCCTACAGTCGTCACATCATCCGGCTGCTCGACGGAAAAGTTGTAGGTGAAAATGACCAGTGATTTGCAGTAAGATGCTGGTCTTATGATTCGGTTGGAGCAGGTATCCAAAATGGTGAACAGTGGCACAGAACGCCTCACCATTTTGCATTCGCTGTATTTACAGGTGCCTGCCGGGCAGTTCGTCGCTGTCGTCGGGCCATCAGGCAGCGGAAAATCTACGCTGCTCACGCTGATTGCAGGCTTGGACAAGCCAACCACCGGACATATTCGCCTCGCCGGAGAATGGCTGCCGTACCTAACCGAAAACGAATTAGCTCGCCTCCGCCGCACCAATGTCGGCTTTGTTTTTCAATCCTTTCATCTCGTTCCTTCCTTAACTGCTTATGAAAACGTGCTGGTGCCAATGGAAATGGCGGGCATCCCAAAAGCAAAAGCGCGGGCTAAAGCCTTGCTTGCGGAAGTGGGCTTGAACGAGCGCGGGCATCATTACCCGGCACAACTTTCCGGCGGTGAACAGCAACGTGTTGCCATTGCGCGCGCTTTTGCCAACAACCCGCCGCTGCTTCTGGCAGATGAGCCAACGGGCAGTCTCGACGCGAAAAATGGCGCGCTTGTTTTTGCATTGCTTGCGAAACTGAATCGGGAACACGGCACCACGCTGTTATTCGTTACCCATGATCAAGAGTTAGCCGAACAGGCTGACCGCGTAATTACGCTGCACGAAGGGCGAGTCATTGAGGACAGATTGACGGACCGAGGGCGAGAGAGAGAAGGGGAGAAGGGGAGAGTGGGAGAAGGGGAGTGGGGGAGAAGGGGAGTGGGGGAGGCTGTTGCTTCCCATCTCCCCAGCTCCCCCGCTCCCCTTCTCCCACTCTCCTCCACTCCC
Organism: uncultured Acidobacteriota bacterium; assembly: GCA_963794955.1. Lineage (GTDB taxonomy): Bacteria > Acidobacteriota > Blastocatellia > RBC074 > RBC074 > JAFDVL01. The sequence goes on along the minus strand of CAWCGF010000002.1, from coordinate 76,127 downwards.
CTCCTTCCCTCCATTGCTCCCGCCCTTAAGCATTCCGCCAAGAGTGGGTTTACCTTCAAGCTGGCCTGGCGCGAATTGCGCTCTTCGTGGCAACGGTTGTTGTTGTTTTTTCTCTGCATCGCGATTGGGGTCGGTTCTATCGTGGGACTGCGTTCCTTAGTGCAGAACCTGCGCAAAGCGGTTGTCAGTGAAGTGCGAACATTTTTCGGGGCGGATGTGCGCATTGGGCATAACCAGCCGTTTTCCAAAGAATCACGCGCCTCGTTAGAGCGCATCATCAATTCGCCACTCGTCACCGCCAATTCCGAATTCTTTGAACTACAAACTATGTTGCGCGCGGCGAATAATTCCAAAGCCCGCCCGTTGATGGTGCAATTGCGTGCAGTGCAGGATTCGTTTCCGTTGTACGGCGAAGTGAAATTAAAAGACAATGCGATCTATTCCTCGGCTTTGCTCAAAGAGCGTGGCGTTTTGTTGCCTGCGACGTTAATGCAGCAACTAAATTTGTCAATCGGCGACAAGGTCAAAATCGGTAAGCTCGTCTTCACCATTCGCGGCGTCCTGGAATTTTTGCCGGGTAATGAAATGCAATTCGGCTCAGTGCAACGTGCGCTGACCAACTACGATGATGCGATGGCCGCTGGCTTGACCGGGTTTGGCAGCCGCGTCAATTACGGCTGGCTCTTCAAAACACCCGAAGGTATGGATGAGGCGTTGGTGCGGCAATTGGGGTATGAATTGCGCAAATCGCGCCCGAATTACCTGGCCTCCTATCGCTTTCAGCAGTCCTGGATGACGCGCTCGCTGGAAAACAATGACAGTTTTCTAGGGCTGGTCGGGCTGGCCATTTTGGTATTAGGCGGCATCGGCATTGCCAGTGTCTCGCGCGTCTTCGTCCAGCAGAAGCTCAAAACCATCGCTATTCTGAAATGCCTGGGCGGCGAGAATCGGCACGTGTTGACGGCGTATTTGATGCAGGTGCTCGCGCTTAGTGTTGTGGGCAGCTTGCTGGGACTCGTGCTTGCGAGCGGCATTACCCACTTTGCCACCAGCTATGCCAAAGGCCGGTTGCCATTCGCGCTCGTGCCGGGCCTGACCTGGACAGCTTCCTTGCAGGGCATTGGCATTGGCGTCCTGATTACCTTGCTGTTTGCCTTACCGCCTTTGCTGGAAATCCGTGTTATCAAACCGCTGCTCTTGCTCCGGCAGGATGCGGGCAGGCGAAATAAGTCGGATCGTTTGCGACTTTGGGCAATGGCAGGTTCCGTCGCGGGATTGGTGGCACTGATTGGCAGCCTGTCGAGTTCGTGGCGGCAAGCACTGATCTTTGTCGGCTGGTTAGTTGGCACAACGATTGTGCTGAATTTTGCTGGCGTTGTGTTGATGTTTTTGCTACGGCGGTTGCGCCGATTGCCTTCGTTTGTGTTGCGGCAGGGGATTGGCAGTTTGTATCGCCCCGGCAATCAGACCAGAGTGATTTTGTTTGCAGTTGGGTTAGGGGCGCTATTCATCATCGCCATCCGCTTGCAGCAGGCCATCGTGATGCGCGAATTCAATTTTGAACTCGACGGTGCGGCAGCCGATGTGTTCATGATGGACGTGCAAAAAGAACAGCGCGAAGCTGCTGAAGCTACTTTGGCAAGACTTAGCGGCAATAAGCCGGTGCTGATCCCCATCGTTTTTGGCAATATTGTTGACCTCAAGCGCGTTCCTGGAAAGGCGACGAATCTGACCAGCCGCGATCTGGCCAACCGCCTTAACTGGGAGCGCCGCTTTTCCTATCGCGCCCAGCCGGAACCGCACGAAGAAATCATCGCCGGAAAATTCTGGGACGGCACTCCCAGCAAGGAACCCGAAGTTTCGGTCGAAGAGCGGTATGCGCAGGAGTTGGAACTCAGCCTGGGCGATAAGCTGATTTGCGAATTCCAGGGGCAGCGGCTCGAAGCCACGGTCACCAGCATCCGCCGCCTGGAGCGGTTGCGTACACCGATTTCCTTCATGACGCGCTTTAATGTCCTGTTCCGTCCTGGCACGCTCGAAGCCATTCCGCAAATGTTCGTCGGGGCTGTCAAAGGCCCAGCGCCAGGGCCGGAACGTGCGCATATGCTGAGCGATTTCGTAGACCTGTTCCCAAACGTCACGATCATGGATGCCTTTGACACGATTGCCGAATTGCGGCGACGGCTGGGCGAATTGTCCTTCGTTGTTTCGTTAATAGGTGGCTTTGTCTTTGTATGCGGCGTGCTGATCCTGATCGGCTCCGTCGCGATGACCAAATATCAGCGCCTCTATGAATCCGCCATCCTGAAAACGCTGGGTGCGAAAAAGCGCCTGCTCATCTATATCGCGTTAGTAGAGTACGGTATCGCGGGGTTACTCGCCGGACTCATCGGTTCCAGCGCCGCTATTGGGTTGACCTGGATGTTTAGTAAATACACCTTCAATATCCCTTGGCGCTTTGTCCCTGCTGTGAATATCGCAGGCGTGGCAATTACCTTGCTGCTCGTCATGCTGGTCGGCGTGCTGGCGAGTTGGGATGTGATGATGAAAAAGCCAAATAGCATTCTGCGCGACGAAGCCTCCTAAACAGCCTCTTAACCCACCAAGCGCACGAAGAACACGAAGCAAAAAGACAGATGGCGATAGAGAGAATTCTTATTTTCTTCATATCTCCCTTGCTTACTTTGTGTTCTTCATGTGCTTGGTGGTGAATATTCTTTACTTGTCGCTTGACAAAACCCTATGTAGATATTTATACATATAGGCATCTATAAGGCTGGTGTAATCTCAGGAAAGAAGGACTCAAGCAATGGGCAAAGGTTATTTGTCTTACACGATGGCGCTGATATTGCAGGTGCTGGAGCATGGCTATCGCTATGGCTTTGACGTAATGCAGGTGACGGGGCTGGCGAGCGGCACGGTTTATCCGGCATTGCGACGTTTGGAAGATGCGGGCTATGTCGGTTCTAAATGGGAAGCGGCACGCATTGCGCAGGCCGAACAGCGTCCGGCGCGAAAATACTACGAAGTCACCAAAGCGGGGCGCACGGCCTTGGCGGAAGCGCGCTCCCGTTTTCGGCTACTCGAACAACTTGATACGCAACCCGCGAGCGGTCTCAAGCCTGCGGGAGAAGAGGGTTGAAGCAATGCGCGTACGTCGCATGAACGAGCGTCCCTGGCTGTGGTTGATCCGCTTCGTTGGCCTAATCGTGCCGCGCCGCTTGCGGGCCGATTGGCGGCAGGAGTGGGAGGCCGAGTTGCGTTGGCGGGAAATGCAACTGGCCGAATGGGACAAGCTCGGCTGGCGCAATAAACTAGCGTTGTTATGGCACAGCGCGGGCGCCTTCGCCGATGCGTTGTGGCTACAACCAAAACGATGGGAGGACGATATGTGGCAAGACTTGCGTTATGGCCTGCGAATGCTGCTTAAGCATAAGGGCTTTACGATTGTGGCGGTGCTCTCGCTGGGGCTGGGGATTGGTGCGAATACGGCGATTTTTCAATTGCTGGATGCGGTGCGGTTGCGCACTTTGCCGGTCAACGCGCCGCAGGAATTGGCAGAAGTCCATATCACAGATGTGAGCGGGATGCGCGGCAACAAGAGCGCGTACTATCCGGCAGTTACCAATCCAATCTGGGAGCAAATTCGTGCGCGACAGCAATCGTTCTCGAACCTCTGTGCCTGGGGAACAGATAGTTTCAATCTGGCGCAGGGCGGCGAGATGCGCAATGCGCAGGCGCTCTGGGTAAGCGGCGGATTTTTCAGTATGCTGGGAGTGCAGCCCATGTTGGGGCGGGTCTTTTCGGCGACAGACGATCAGCGTGGTTGCGGTGCGCCGGGGGTGGTAATCAGCCATTCGTTCTGGCAACGCGAATTCGGCGGCGACTTCAACGTCATTGGGCGCAAGTTAACGTTATCCAACAAGCCATTTGAAATTATTGGCGTGACTCCGGCAAATTTCTTTGGGTTGGAAGTCGGGCGAACGTTCGATGTCGCTTTGCCGCTCTGTGCTGAAGCGATTATGAACGGGACAAATCATCGGCTGGATTCAGGTACGCATTGGTGGTTGATGGTGACGGGACGTCTTAAATCAGGGCACACGCTGGCACAGGCTACGGCGGAGTTACAAGCCCTGTCGCCGAGTCTGTTTGAGCAAACACTGCCCGCGAATTATCCGCCCGTCAGTGTCCCGAAATATCGAGACATGAAACTAGCTGCTGTCTCGGCAGGTGGCGGCTATTCGGTGCTCCGAACCAACTACGAAAGTTCGCTCTGGCTCTTGCTGGCGATTGCCGGATTGGTGTTGCTGATCGCCTGTGCGAATCTGGCCAATCTGTTGCTGGCCCGCGCCAGCGCACGGGAACGCGAAATGGCGGTGCGTCAGGCGTTAGGCGCATCGCGCACGCGCCTGATTCGGCAGTTACTCGCTGAGAGTTTGTTACTGGCCTTTATCGGGGCAGGACTCGGCGCGGCGTTGGCGCAGGGCTTGAGTCGCTTGCTGGTTTCGTTCCTCAACACAGATAGCAATCAGGTATTTTTGTCGTTAGGACTAGATTGGCGCTGGCTGGGATTTGCGGCGGGGTTAGCTTTATTGACCTGCGTGCTATTCGGCTTGATGCCAGCGATTCGTGCGGCGCGGGTCGAGCCAGGGAGTGTGATGAAAGCCACGGGGCGAGGGCTGACGGCAGGGCGCGAACGCTTCAGCCTGCGGCGGATGTTGGTCGTTGTGCAGGTTGCGCTTTCGTTAGTGCTGGTCGCGGGCGCACTGTTGTTCACCCGCAGCCTGAATAAATTGCTGTCGGTGGACACTGGATTTAATCAGGAAGGAATTTTGATTACCCGTATTGGTACCGCAAGGCTTAATCATCCTCTTGAGCGACGTTTGCCTTTTCGGCAAGAACTGATTGAACGAATCAAGGCCATACCGGGTGTGGAAGCCGTAACAGACGCCGATAGCGTTCCACTCAGTGGTGGTGGTAGAGGAAACAGCGTGTGGTTAGAGGGGTCTGATGCGCAACAAAAATTGGGTACCTCCTTTAATCGTGTCGGACTGGATTATTTCAAAACGTTGCAAACTCCGCTGTTGTCAGGACGAGATTTTGATCAGCGTGATACTGCTAATGCGCCTAACGTTGCAATCGTTAATGAAACCTTTGCCCGTAAGCTGCTAGGCAATACGAACCCGATTGGTCACAGGTTCAGAGTCGAAGCGACACCGACTGCTCCCGAAATGGTTTATGAAATTGTCGGTCTTGTCAAAGATACAAAATTCTTCGAACTGCGCGAAGATTTCGATTCCCTTGTTTATCTCGCCGCAGCGCAAGACCCACGCCCTGCACCCGGCAGGCAATATCTAATTCGTTCGCGTTTGTCACAGTCGGAAGTTACGGCCACCGTAAAACGCGCCCTGAACGAAATCAATCCTGTAATCACGGTTAGTTTCAATGGTTACCAAGCAATGATTGAAGGCTCACTGCTACGCGAACGCCTGCTCGCTACACTCTCCGGCTTCTTCGGGGTGCTCGCGTTACTACTCGCCAGCATCGGGTTGTACGGCATTCTCTCATACGGGGTCGCCAGTCGAGCGAATGAAATCGGCATTCGGATGGCGCTCGGAGCAAAACGGAAAGACGTCCTGTGGCTGGTGCTGCGCGAGGCCTTGCTGCTGGTGCTGACAGGTGTTGCAGTAGGACTGCCGATCATTTTCTTCACCTCGCGGCTGGCTGCAAAACTGCTGTTTGGCCTAACGCCGAATGATGCCATGTCACTTGGACTCGCTACCTTGTTGCTACTCGTGGTTGCGCTGGTTGCTGGATATTTGCCCGCGCGCCGCGCCACGCGTGTTGATCCGATGGAGGCGTTGCGGTGTGAATAGCAATAACGAGCCTGCGGAGGCAGGGGGTGAGCATAAAGTCTAGTACGTGAGCGATGGGGTCGTTGGGAGTACAAGCTAAGCCTTTCAGCAAAGATTCAATTGCGTGTATGGAAATCCTGGTCACTAATGCTCGCGGTACTGTACCCAGAGTGGTAGCGGCGTGGGCTGAGGTGATTTTTCACGAAAACCAAGTTGGAGCGTACGTGCGATATTGGCTCCGGTCCCGGTCGGCACCAGGAAAACCGCATTCTGTCCGCCATTGAAATTCCCTCTCACCCCATCAAAGTTTATGTTTTTCTGACTCCAGCAATCCCAATTTCGGAACAAGCTTTTCCCAAGAGTGGACAGGAGGAAATAGAGAGTTTTCCACGTGATGCAGGCAAAAGGATTCTCTCCTCATCACTTATCGGCCTACCTCGTTTGGCATACGGATTGAACTAACACGAATCTAACAACAACTAAGAAACGACAAAGGAAGAGAACTTATGATCTGGCATGACCTCCGCTACGGCGCACGAATGTTATGGAAGAAACCGGGTTTTACCTTGATTGCTGTCCTAACCTTGAGCTTGGGCATTGGCGCGACGACGGCGATTTTTAGTGTCGTGAATGCGGTACTGCTACGTCCGTTGCCATACCCGGACGCGCACCGCTTGCTGTACATCGGGCAACAATATCGCAGCGGCATTGCCGGTTCCGGTGAGCCGAAATTTATGTTCTGGCGTGAACAGAGCCAGTCGTTTGAGGCGATGGCGTGTTATTCCAATTTCGGCGGTGCGAGCGGCAATTTGTCCAGCGGCAACGAGGCTGAATTTGTGCGCGGGGTGCGCGTGTCCGAAGACTTCTTCCGTGTCTTCGGCGTGGCACCGGCAATGGGGCGCGTATTTACGAGAGAAGAGGACGCGCCGGGCAACGCACGCGTGGCGATTTTGAGCGATGGGTTATGGCAACGCCGCTTTGGTGCCAGGCCTGATTTGTTGGGCCAAACGATAATGCTAAACGATCAACTGGTGACGGTCGTTGGGATTATGCCGCCCACCTTTCGCTTCGGCGGCAATGCCGATTTGTTCCTCCCCATGCAGGCGCAACCTGGCGCGAATGCTGATCCAAATGCTGAAGTGGTCGGACGCTTGAAACCGGGCGTCACGCTCGCACAGGCGCAGGCGGAATTAAAAGCGGTGGCCGAAAAATATCGTACTGCTTTCCCACGCCACATGCAGGAAGGCGAGAGCATTGGCGCGCAGCCGTATCAGGAACTGTTTACGCGAGGTGTCGCGCGCCTGCTTTGGATTTTGCTCGGCGCGGTTGGCCTTCTGTTGCTGATTGCCTGTGCCAACGTGGCGAATTTGCAACTTACACGCGCCGCCGCACGCCAACGCGAAATCGCCGTGCGCATGGCGCTGGGCGCGGGTGGCACGCGCATCGTGCGGCAATTGCTGACGGAAGGTTTATTGTTGGCGCTGATTGGCGGTTTGGGCGGAATGTTGCTTGCCGTCTGGGGTACGGTCTTGTTAGTAGCGATGTTGCCACAGGGAATGTTGCCACGCGTAGCTGAGATTGGCGTGGATTGGCGAGTGTTGCTTTTTGCGCTCGGCGCTTCGCTAGCGACTGGCTTGTTGTTCGGCCTGGCTCCGGCGTGGCAGGCGCGCCACGTGGATGTCAACACGGCGCTAAAGGAAACTGCGGGCAAGAGCGGCAGCGCGCGCGGACGCTTGCGCGGCGCTTTGGTCGTGACGGAAATCGCGCTTTCGCTGGCGCTATTAATCGGTGCTGGATTACTGATTCGGACGTTCTCGTATTTGCTCAGTGTCGCGCCCGGCTTTGACCCGCATCAGGTGTTGACGTTTCAAGTGGCGTTGCGGGGCGACCGCTACGACACAACGCAGGAGTCAGCCTCGTTTTATCGAGAGGCGCTAGAACGCCTTCACAATGTGCCGGGCGTCGAAGCGGCAGCCGTTATCAATCGCTTGCCGCTAGATTGGCAATTCAATATGCCGGTTGTTTTCCCCAGCAACCCCGATCAATTCCGCAGCGTACAATTCCGCATCATCACGCCTGAATATTTCCGCGTGATGAAAATTCCGGCGCAGCAAGGCCGCGTCTTTACAGAAGCTGACAACGTTGCGGCCCCACCCGTTGCGCTGGTCAATGAAGCATTTGTGAAGCGATTCTTTCCCAATCAAGACCCGTTTGCCCAACAGCTTTCGGTCGGCGGCGTCGCGCGCGACCCGATGCGGCAAATCGTCGGTGTCGTCGGTGACATCAAACAGCAAAGTTTGGATAGCCCTGCGCCAGCGATGGTATTCATTCCGATTCCGCAGGTATCAGACAAATTATTGGCGACGGTGAATACGTTTACACCCGCCTATTTCACGGTGCGCACGACGGTGGAGCCGCTGAGCCTACAAGCTGCAATGAAACAGGAAATCGCGGCGGTAGACCCGCGTTTGGCACTCTCGCAAATTGCTACGATGGACGAGATCGCCGCGCGCTCCGTCGCTACGCAACGCTTCAATATGATCCTGCTCGGACTGTTTGCCGGGTTGGGCTTGTTGCTGGCTGCCGTCGGGATTTACGGCGTGATGTCGTATGCCGTGGCCGAACGCACGAATGAAATTGGCATTCGGATGGCGTTGGGCGCACAGACGCGCGATGTGCTGCGGCTGGTGTTGGGGCAGGGAATGAAGCTGACGTTGCTGGGCGTGATCTTGGGCTTGGCGGCGTCTTTTGGCTTGACGCGCTTGATGCAAGGCTTGCTCTTTGGCGTGAGCGCGACGAATCCATTGACATTTGTTGTCGTTACAATTTTCCTGAGCCTGATTGCTGGCCTGGCCTGCTGGTTGCCTGCACGACGGGCGGCGCGCGTTGATCCACTAACGGCGCTGCGGTATGAGTAGTCAAGTTGTCATTGGTCATTGGTCATTGGTCATTTGCCTTTTTCCAGTGTCGTACTCGGGACAGGCGGTAAAGGACAAGCGACTAATAACAACTGCCCGTTGAAATTTTCCGCCGTGTGGCTACCATTATAGATATGAGTAATGTGAACGCACAAGTTGTACAACTTTGTCAGGATATTCAGGCGGCACAAGGGCGCGCGTTTCTGGTGGGTGGCTGGGTGCGCGATCACGTGCGGGGCGTGCCGAATGTGGATTACGACATTGAGGTTTATGGACTGGAACCTGCTCGCTTGCGCCCCTTGCTCGCCGCGCATGGAATTGTGAATGCAGTGGGGGAAGCATTCACAGTTTACAAAGTAAAGCTTCCGATTGCGGATTGCGGATTGCGGATTGCGGATTCAGGCGAGATTGTTACTGCTGCTCATGACAAGGAGTCAGGACAAGAGAATGTCTTTTCCGCACAATCCGCAATCCGCAATCCGCAATCCGCAATTGACGTGAGTTTGCCGCGCCGGGAATCGAAAATCGGGCGCGGGCATCGCGGCTTTGAAGTCACGGGCGATCCGTGGATGAGTTATGAAGAAGCTGCGCGCCGTCGTGATTTCACGATCAATGCGGTGATGTACGATCCGCTCAACAATGAATTCGTTGATCCCTTTCACGGGCGGGAAGACATTGCGAATGGCATTATTCGCGCCGTTGATCCCGCGACGTTTGTCGAAGACAGTTTGCGCGTCTTGCGAGCGATGCAATTTGCGGCACGATTTGCATACAAGATTGACCCGGCGACGGTTGCGCTCTGTCGCAGCATTGATTTATCGGATTTGCCTGCCGAACGAATTTGGGCGGAGGTTGAGAAATGGTTGCTGCAATCCAACAAACCTTCGCTTGGCTTTTGGGCTGCGATTGAGTTGGGGATTACGGAAAAACTCTGGCCGGAAATTCAGGCTTTGATTGGCTGCCCGCAACAATACGAGTGGCACCCGGAGGGGAATGTAGACATTCATACGGCGCTGGTGATTGATGAAGCGCGCAAGCTAATTGATGATTTGCCGCGCGCGAAAAAGCTAGCCGTGATGCTGGGCGCGCTGGCGCACGATTTTGGGAAACCTGCTACCACTAAATTGGAAGATGGTCTGATTCGCTCCAAAGGCCACGAAGACGCGGGCATCGCGCCGACCGAAGCCTTTCTCGACCGACTCAAGCTCAGTACGATTGATGGCTACGATGTGCGCAAACAGGTAATTGCGTTGGTCGCCGATCATCTTGCGCCGGGGCATTACTACAAGTCCTTTCAGAAAGGCGAGAAGGTCTCTGATGGCGCGTTTCGCCGCCTGGCGCAACGCGTCGAGCCGGATTTGTTATATCGCGTCGCCCGCGCTGATTGTCTGGGGCGCACGGGCGATTTCAGACCGGATGCGATGGAATGGTTCATCGCACGCGCGCAGGAACTCTCCGTAGTCGAAAAAGCGCCCGCTCCCCTCCTCCTGGGTCGGCACGTATTAGCGTTAGGCTTGCCACCCGGCCCGCGTATTGGCCAAATCACCAAAGCTGTCTATGAACTGCAACTGGATGGCAAAGTAACTTCGCTGGATGAAGCAATTGCTGCTGCCAGGGAATTAGTCATTGGTCATTAGTCATTGGTCATTAGTCATTGGTTATTAGTTAGTGCAGAGGCAATAGCTTGCGCAAAGGACCAATGACTAATGACCAACCTGCCGATTGCTTCTGCCGCCCGACAGGTCTATACTCCACCCGATACAGCATTCATCGTTCCGGTCATATTTGTTTTCTAGTGAAATGCGAGGTCGTTATGATTTCCCTCCGCGTAGCCTGGATGCGAAAGCTGTTCCTCTCCGCTCATATCATCTGGGTTCTATTCCTTTCGTCCTCTCCAACTCCCTTCGCACAGGCGCAGCAGTCTGAGGTTATGCCACGCCCGCTGGAGCTTGGCCAACCGCTCGAACGCGAACTGGCAGGTGGGCAGAAGCACTTATATCAACTCGTGCTTGCATCGGCGCAGTATCTGCATGTGCTTGTAGATCAACGCGGGATTGATGTGGTGCTGACCCTATTTGCGCCAGATGGGAAAAAGCTGCTCGAAGTGGACAGCCCCAATGGTGAGCACGGGCCAGAGCCGCTGTATTGGGTGGTTGACAGCGCAGGCGGCTATCAGCTTGAAGTCCGCCCGATTGAAACAACAGCGGCGATGGGGCGATATGAAGTAAAGCTTGTCACACTGTCTGCCGCAACAGATATGGATCGTAAGCGCGCGCACGCGAATATTGCGCTGGCGGAAGCCGAGCGCCTGTTTGATGAGAATAAACCAGAATCCTACCGGCGGGCCATCAAACATTATGAGTCAGCCGTGCCGCTTTTTCGTGACCTTGGCGAACCCTCCAAAGAGGCCAGCGCCTGCTTCAAACTGGCTGAGGTTCATAACAGGTTAAGTGAGAAACAGCAGGCGCTCGGCCATTACAACGAAGCCGTCCGTTTGTACCGTGCATTGAAAGACCGCGCCTGGGAAGCCGTTGCCTTGAATAATCTGGGCGCGATGTACACCGATTTGGGTGAAAAGCGCAAGGCGCTTGATGCTTATTCAGACGCATTGAAACTCTATCGCGAAGCAAAGAATCAGCGTGGTGAGGCTCTCGTATTGAATGGACTCGGTGCCGCGTACCGTGATTTGGGCGAACGGCAAAAGGCGTTGCAATACTATCTGCTGTCGCTACAGATTCGGCGCGACTTGAAAGACCCCGCCGGAGAAGCCATGACGCTCAACAATCTGGCTGTGCTCTACGACGATTTGGGTGAGGTGCAGAAGATGCTCGACATCAATGCCCAGGTCTTGCTGCTGCGCCGTGACCCGCGCGGACGCGCTATTACTCTCAACAATATGGGGCGTGGGTATGATCGCCTTGGTTTACCGCAGGAGGCACTGAATTATTACAACCAGGCCTTGCCGCTTATGCGTACAGTGGGAGATAAATTGTGGGAGGCCCGCACGCTCAACTTTATGGGGCTGGCGTATTGGTCGTTGGGCGAATACCAAACGGCACTTCCGTACCTCAATCAAGCCTTGCCGCTGTTTCGGGCGGTGAAGAATCCGGTGGGGGAAGCGGCGACGCTGAATAATCTCGGCTTGGTTTATCACTCGCTCAATGAACCACGCCAGGCATTAGGCATCTATCAACAGGCGCTCCCGCTATTTCGCGGTGTGAAAGATCGTCAGTCCGAAGCCAGCCTGCTCAATATCATGGGACTTGCTTACGAACGGCTGGGCGAAACAGCCAAGGCCCTTGATCATCACAAGCGTTCATTGGAACTCAGTCGGGCGGTCGGTGATCCTCGGCGTATGGCCAAAGCGTATTATGGTATTGCCCGTGTCGAACGAGGACGCGACAAACTGAAAGGCGCACGCGCGCACATTGAACAAGCCATCAAGATCGCTGAGACCCTGCGGGCGAAACTGGACAGCCCGGAACTACGCGCGGCGTATCGCGCTTCGTCGGCGCAGTACTACGAATTTTATATTGATTTGCTGATGCGGATGCGCAAGCAAGAGCGGCGCTCCACCTTTGTCGCGCTGGCGTTGCAAGCCAGCGAACAGGCGCGCGCGCGCAGTCTCCTGGAATTACTGCAGGAGGCTGGGGCCGAGATTCGCAGCGATGCCGCCCCGGAACTGATGACGCGCGAGCGGGAATTGCAACAGCAACTCACCGACAAGGCTTCGCAACAACTGCTCCTGCTGAACGATACGACCACCGCGGCACAGGCAGCCACGCTGGCTACCGAAGTTGAAAATCTGACGGCGGCTTTGCGCGAGGTGCAGGCGCAAGTGCGGCGCGCCAGCCCCCGTTATATCGCGCTCATGCAACCGCAACCGCTCACTGTCCGCGCCATTCAACAAGAGGTCTTGGATGCCAATACGATGCTGCTGGAATATTCCTTAGGCGAGGAGCGCAGCTATCTGTGGGCAGTCACGACCACTACGATCACGAGTTACGAGTTACCGGCACGCGCTGAGATCGAAAAAAATGCCCGCCAGTTTTATGAATTGTTAACCGACCCGCGCCAGCAGGAACGCGCCGTGCGCCATCAACGAGGCTTGCACACCGCGAATGTCGCAGGCGATGACTTTGCGCGTGTCGCGGCCACCTTGAGCCGGATGTTGCTGGCTCCCGTGGCGCACCAGTTAGGCAAGAAACGGTTGTTGATTGTGGCGGATGGGGCCTTGCAGTATGTGCCGTTTGGGGCGTTGCCGGAGCCAGAAGGGGAGAAGGGGAGAAGGGGACAAAGGGAGAAAGCGGGCATTGCTCCGCCACTCCGCCACTCCCCTACGCCCCTTCTCCCTGTGATCGTCCGCCACGAAATCGTAACTGCACCTTCCGCCTCCACGCTGGCGGTTTTGCGACAGGAAAAAGGCCAGCGGCGGCTCGCATCCAAGGTCGTGGCAGTGCTGGCAGACCCGGTGTTTGAAACGAAGGATGAGCGCGTCAAGACAATTGCTGTCGGGGTAGAGAGCAAATCCCTCGCTGCGACTGCGCCTGCACCCACCACTGATACCGCGCGCATTTTGTTACTCAAAACGGCCAAAACGTTGGGCATCGTTGATCCCGAATCCCGCATTCCGCGCTTGCCCAATACGCGGCGTGAAGCCGAGGCGATCCTGGCGTTGGTCAGCCCGCTGGAAAGTCGCGCCGTGTTCGACTTTGCCGCTAATCGCAGCGCCGCGATGAGTGATGAGCTTGGGAACTATCGTATCCTTCATTTTGCTACGCACGGCTTTCTCAACAGTGCAAACCCCGCGCTTTCCGGTCTGGTGCTTTCCTTGGTAGATGAAAAAGGAGCCGCACAAAATGGCTTCCTGCTTGCCCCTGAAATTTACAACCTGAAACTCTCCGCGACGGAGTTGGTTGTACTCAGCGCCTGTCAGACGGGGCTGGGACAGGAAGTCCGAGGTGAAGGCGTGATTGGGTTGACGCGCGGCTTTATGTATGCAGGCGCGCCGCGTGTGGTCGTCAGTTTGTGGAATGTCAGCGATCAAGCTACGGCGGATTTGATGACGCACTTTTATGAAGCCATGCTCAAGCAAAAGATGCGTCCGGCGGCGGCGTTGCGCGCGGCGCAGGTGGCGTTGTGGAAGCAAGAGAAATGGCGCGCGCCGTATTACTGGGCGGCGTTTGGGTTGCAAGGCGAGTGGCGGTGAAGCGGTACAGTTCTTGATGAATTGCCTCCTGCTTTAGCTGGAGGCAGGTAGAGCTAAAAGATTTTGGCTTTAGCCAAACCAATTCGGCTAAAGCCAAGACTGATCGAGAACCTTTGCCCACTAGCTGAAGCTAGTGGCAATTGAGCAAACTCGCTACTGAAAAGAGAGGCATTTTATGAGCAGTGATTCAAATATCGCAGCGCAATGCAAACGGCTGGCACTGGGTGTAATTCTTTGTTGCTTCGTCGGCTCAATCGTGTTCGCCGTCCCACAACAATCAGACACGGAACCCTCGCGCCGCTTTTGGCCGCCGAATTATCGCCCTGCGGCGGCGACGCCGAAAGCCAAACCCCAAATCGCCAGGTACCGTCGCACCACACCTGCCTTGCCACAAGCGGCGGCTGCTGCTACAGGGGATGCCGTGCTGGGCGTCACGATTTGGCGCTTACGCCCGGCGGCCAAAACGGATGAAGCGCGCATTCTCGTTACGAAAAGCGGGAAGAAATCGGATTACACGCCGGAACGCGTTGAGGCTAGCACTGCCTTCACCGAAGGGCAATTGGTGCGCCTAAGCATTGAGGTGCCGCGCACTGGCTATCTGTATGTGATTAACCGCGAGCAGTATGCCGACAACACGATGAGCGAGCCGTATCTCATCTTTCCGCTTACCGCGAACAATGCCGCCAATAAAGTGACGGCGGGTCGGGTCGTGGAATTGCCGCCGCAGAATGACGAGCAAGCCGTGTTTGAATTGCACTCGTTTCGAGAGGCCGGGAAACCGCCACAAGTCGCTGAGTTGCTGACTTTCATTATCTCGCCGGAACCGCTGACAGGCCTGCCGCGCGCGACTTCAGATGACGCGCCGATCAAACTTCCTGCCGCCTTGGTGGAAGATTGGGAAAAGCGTTGGAGCACGCAGGTCGAGCAATTGGAATTGGAAAATGGCGCAGGTCAAGCGTACACCCGCGCCGAACAACGCGCAGGGCTGAACACCAACCAACGACTCACTCAAGCTGATCCTTTACCACAGACCATCTTTCGCGTCGGCGCGAAGCGTGGCACTCCCTTTGCCGTCAAGATGCCATTGAAGATTGCAAAGTAGGTGGATTGTCTGCGTCATTGCAGCCGTAAAAAATATTTTTGGTTGGATGAGCCAAAACGTCCAGATTTCTCGCTTTCTGGCATAGAGAGTTGAGGTCTTTATCATTACCCAAATCTTCGCACGAAATCGGTGCCTGGTTTTTTAGCCCGCGAAGGCGGGCGGCAGCATAAAGCCCAGGGTGGGGCGCAAAGCGCGGAACCCTGGGTGGATAGGCGAAAATGCCACTAGCCCGCGAAGGCGGGCGACAGACTATCGCCGTCGCATAAATGGCTGTCGCCCACGAAATGGGCTACAAAATTCAATTTTGCGCACAACCTGGGGTTCCGGCTATGCCTTCACCCCAGGCTTTATTCTGTTGCCCGCGTTCGCGCGCTGAGTTGATGCAAAGATTTGGGTAATGACGAGAATTGACGACAAGAAATAAATCAAATACTTATGGCGCTTGCCCTTGACCTCAATGAACTGAAACATCTCCTCGCTGAAACCGAAGCTTTCTCTGCCCTCTCGGTTGATGAGTTGGAAAAATGCGCCTCCTTGCTGGATTTGGTGCATTACTCACTGGGGCAGCAAGTGTGCAAGGTGGGCGAAGAGGCGGATGCGTTTTATATCGTCTATTCCGGGCGTGCGCGCGTGGTCGCGGAACCCGAAGGCGGGAGCGAGTTGACGGTTGGGACGCTCACGCGCGGCAATCATTTTGGCGAACAGGGATTGCTCGCCAATGCGCGGCGACAATTCACCGTGCGCGCCGCCAGCGATTTGGATTTGCTGCGGCTCAGTCGCACGGATTTTGAGCGCCTGCTGGAAACGCAGCCTGATCTGCGCGGTTATTTTACCAACTATGTTTCCGACCTGGCGGTGCGCAATTTCCTGAAGCTTACGCAGCTTTTTGCGCCGCTCTCGCCCGCCGAGATTCGCGGCCTGCTTGGTCTGCTGCAAACGCGTTCGTATGCGGCGAATGACGTGATCGTGCGCGAAGGCGCGCCTACGGATGCGCTATACCTCTTGCGGCAGGGCAGCGTTCGTTTGGTGCAGGAAAGCAACGGCAATAAGATTGTCGGACGTTTACGCACGGGCGAATCTTTTGGGTTGACGGCATTGCTGACAAGCCAACCCCACGCCGCTACCGTTATTGCCGATGAGCCGGTCGAGGTCTTTTGGCTAGGGCAAGAAAGCTTCCATCAACTCGCTTCCGCTACGCCCAAATTCAAAGAGTCTTTGGCCAAAGTTGCTGCGCAACAAACGCCAGAACCGCTGGATTTTGGGGTTGCCGCCGCTGCGCCGCTGCTCAAACCAACGACTGCTGCAACCGTCAGCGAGCCAGCCACGAATGGCTTCAAAAAACGGCGCAAGCTGCGCTATCCCGCCCTGATGCAGCTTAGCGAAACCGATTGCGGCGCGGCGTGTCTGGCAATGATCCTGCGCTACAACGGCAAGCACGTTTCGATCAATCGGCTGCGGGAACTCGCGAATGTCGGACGCGATGGCGCATCGTTGCACAGCGTCGCCGAAGCGGGCGAAGCCTTGGGCTTTCATACGCGGGGCTTGCGCGCGTCCTACGAGCATCTGCAAAAAATCGAATTGCCCGCCATCGTGCATTGGGAGGGCTATCATTACATCGTTTTATACGAGGTGAAGCCGGATCGCGTCGTCGTGGCTGATCCGGCGGTTGGCTTGCGGAAAATGTCGCGCGAAGAGTTTGAGCACGGCTGGACGGGCTATTTGCTGCAAATGACCCCGACGCCGCAACTCGGTGGCGTAGAGGAATCCAAAAGCACCATCAAACGCTTTTTGCCGATGCTGTTGCCGTACAAGCATCTGCTCGCCGAAATCCTGCTGGCCTCCATCGTGATTCAACTCTTCGGCCTCGCCTCGCCCATCTTCATGCAGGTGATCGTAGACAAGGTGCTGGTGCATAAAAACGTACCGATGCTGAACCTGATGCTGTTTGGCATGTTGATTGTCGCCATCTTTCAAACGGCGACGGTGGCGCTGCGCTATTACCTGATGGTGCATACGACGCGGCGGATTGATCTGGAAATGGTCGTCGGATTTTATCGTCATGTCTTGAGTTTGCCGTTGCGCTATTTCGAGGAACGCAAGGTTGGCGACATCCTCAAACGCTTTGGCGAAAACGAAAAAGTGCGCGAAATGCTGACCGGGCGCGCGCTCGGTGTATTGCTTGATTGCATGATGATTATCGTCTACCTCGCGCTGATGTTTTATTACAACGCGAAGCTGACGCTGGTGGCCTTGGCGTTTATGCCGGGCTACGCCATCTTGACGCTGGTCGTGACGCCGATTATGCAGCGGCAATACCGCGAGGCGTTTCAGCGCGGCGCAGAAGCTGAATCGCAAATGGTCGAAGCCGTCACTGCCGTTGGTACGGTCAAAGCCACTGCCGCCGAGCGCAGCATCCGCTGGAAGTGGGAAGGGCTGATGGTCAAATCGCTCAACGTGCAATTTCGCAGCGCGATGACCAGCATGGCTTCGTATTCCATCGGTAGCATCTTGCAGACCTTGAGCACGACATTGTTGCTCTGGTACGGCGCGCATTTGGTTATCACGAGCGAATTGTCCGTCGGGCAATTGATGGCCTTCAACGTGCTGGTCGGCAGCGTGACGCATCCGATCATCAACCTAATCGAACTCTGGAACAGCGTGCAGGAAGTCAACATCGCGCTGGAACGGCTGAACGATGTGTTTGATGCAAAACCGGAAGAGAATCCGGCGCAAACGTCGTTGATTCGCTTGCCGCAGGTGCGCGGGCATCTGAAGTTTGAGAACGTGACGTTTCGTTACCCGACACGCCCGGATCGCAATGCGCTGCAAAACATCAACCTGGAAATCTATCCCTGGCCAAACCGTCGCGCTGATCGGACGCAGCGGCGCAGGCAAGACGACCTTCGCCAATTTGTTGCTGCGCATGCACTTGCCGAATGAAGGCCGGATTTATCTGGACGGCCACGATTTGCGGCAGGTGTCGCTCGGCAGCTTGCGCGCACAGGTCGGTGTCGTGCCGCAGGATGTCTTTCTCTTCAGCGGCACGATCCGCGAAAACATTGCGTTCGGCCAAACCGATGCGCCGCTGGAAGAGGTTGTCGGCGCGGCAATGCTCGCGGGTGCCCACGAATTCATTAGCGAACTGCCGCTTGGTTACGAAACCGTCATTGGCGAACGCGGGCAGAGCTTGTCAGGCGGCCAAAAGCAACGTGTCGCCATCGCGCGCGCCTTATTCAAAAAGCCGCGCATCCTGATCTTTGACGAAGCCACTTCGGCGCTCGATACCGAAAGCGAACGCGCGATTCAACAGAACCTCGACAAGATTTTGAAAGACCGCACGACGCTCATCATCGCGCACCGCTTGAGCACGGTGCGCAACGCCGATTTGATCGTCGTAATGGATCGCGGCGCGATTGTCGAAACGGGCACTCACTACAGTTTGATGGAGCAGCGCGGGCTGTATTACTACTTGAATAGCCAGCAGCTTGAGGGATGATTGGACAATCGCCGCAGTTAGCAGCAAATAAATTGTTACCGTAAATATTCTGTGCGTTTCGCTGCTTATCAATTGCCACTAACTTTAGTTAGTGGGTAGGGAGCTAAAAATATCAGGCTTTAGCCAAATCGTGGTGCTTCAGCTAAAGCAGTGCGGAAGAAAGCTGATTCTATCAATTTGGCTCAAGCCTCCACCTTGAAGGCTTTGCGTTCCACGAGTTAAAACTCGTGGCAATTGATAAAAAACCGCACGGATTATTTACAGTAATAATTTATTTGCTCTGGCCGCACGAAGGAGTGTGACCAACTTCACACTCCAGGTGTGACGCAGTTCATAACGGGCAACGGGCAAGGAATTTATACTGCACCTGTCATTGAGACATCGTGAAGTTGAAACCGGCACAGTTTGAAGGGACGCTCTTTTTAAGATTTGGCAAAACAAGAACCACGGAAAGGAAAAACATCATGGCGAAGAATCTGAAAACCAAACGTACCCAGATCAAAGATCTGTCACTGACAGAACAGCAGTTGTCTGAGCAAGAACTGAAAAAGGTGCAAGGCGGCACAGGCGCCCCCCTGGGGACACCTGCTCCGGCTGACCCGACGACGAAGTTGAAGAGCAAGACCTATGACGTTAAGACCAACGAAAAGGGATAATGTCTGTCAGACTCGGAATTCTAGCCTTTGGGCGGCAAGACCTATGACGTTAAGACCAACGAAAAGTAGTCCAGAATGGACAGTTGACTGCGGCCCAAGCCAGCCATCTCTTGCAGGCGGCCAACGCCATCAAGACAAGCTTGGGCTGCTAAGAGAGCGAGGTTACTAACAAGGAACTTATACTGCGCCCGTCATTGCGACATCGTGAAGTTGAAATCGCCACGGTTTGAAAGGACGCTCCTTTTGGGCTTTGGCAAACCATCTAGCAGTGAAAGGAAAAGACATCATGGCTAACGAGAAAGAACCCAAAACCAATCGCACGCAACTCACCGACCTAACTATTTCCCAGCAGGAGATAACAGAGGAGGAGATGAAGAAGGTGCAGGGGGAAAAGAGGCGACGTTTCAATTTAAAAAGTTGCCCCACGACTATCCTCCTCCGTTGAAGCCGATTGAGACTGAAGACCCTAAGCTCTTAGATATAGTAATCAAGAAACCCCAGTAGTAGCTGTTGCTGGCAGCAGCAATAAGTGAAGCACTTATGCCATAGTCTGAAGGATCGCTCTCTTCAGGCTATGGCAAGCCATCAGATGAGGTGGGAACTGCGCCGCTAGTGCCGTCCCTCGTTGTCAATAATCTAGCTCAATCACTTCTGGGACTGAAATGAAACCAGTTACTTGCAACAAGCACCGTCAATCAAGTAAAACGCCGCCTCGTCAATTACCAGTGATCCCGGTCAATCCACTGCCGCCACTTTACGCTTTGTGGATGACTGAATTGCTGGACGGCCCGATTCCGGCGGAAAGTGATGCGACCTGCGATGATTGCGTGATGTTGTCGCCTACCGCGCCGACATGGCTCGACGAGTTTTTTCAATCCACAGACCAAATGCTGTGCTTTCGTGCCAACGCTGCCCAACTTCCTGGTTGGTCGCCTGCTCGCCGATGGCGAGCTTGCTGCGGCCAAAGGGCGCGCAACGGTCATTACACGATTGCAAGCCGGGCTGAACGTAACGCCGTTTGGTTTGGAATCGTCGCCAGTCTTTAAGCAACTTTACGGCGCGCCTGTTTTCGGGCGGAGCCAGACGTTGCGCTGCCCACATTACCTCGCCGAAGAAGGCGGATTATGCGGCGTCTGGCGCAATCGGAACGCGATCTGTTCGACCTGGTTCTGCAAACATGTGCGCGGCGCTGTGGGGCTGAGTTTCTGGGAATCGTTACGGGATTTGCTGCACGCAGTCGAAGACGACCTAGCGAGTTGGTGCCTGCTCAAACTTGAAGTTGGAAATACGGTGCTGGCGCAACTCTTTCCCGCGCTTGGCAGCATGCGTGCTAACCAACGGCTGGATGTGAGCCAAGTGGACGGCATCCTTGATTATGAACAACAACAGATTGTCTGGGGCGAATGGCTGGGCCATGAAGAGGAATTTTTCAAAGCGTGCGCGCAGTTGGTCAATGCCTTGACCTGGTCGGAGGTCGTCGCTGTCTGTGGCCCGAAAGTGCAAGCACACGCGCAATTGACCGTCGAAGCGTATCGCAAGTTGATCGCAGACCATCTTCCGGCGCGCCTCAAAGTCGGTAATTTCAAGATAATCCAGATGGGGGCCGAGCAATGCCGCGTGGTTTCTTACAGCGGCTACGACCCGATGGATATGTCCCAGCGACTATTGCGTGTACTCGGTTATTTCGATGGTCGCCCCACCGCTGCGGCGCGGCAAGCCATCCTGGAACAAGAACAACTCAAACTCAATGACGCGCTCCTCCGTCGTTTAGTGGATTACGGCGTTTTGGTGTCGGGTGATTAACTTCTCAAAACCAAGAACCAACCCAAGGAAGGAACCTTATGACCAAGACCAAGAAAACCAAGCGCACCCAGATCAAAGACCTCGCGGCGCAACAGGAGCTAACCGGGCAGGAGATGAAGACGGTGAAAGGCGGGGTTGGAAGTCCCGCCCCAGTAAGCCCCGTCACTCCCGTAAGCCCCGTCACTCCTGTAACGCCGGGAACTACACCTGTGGCTAAAACGAAGGACAAAGCTAGCCCTAAGCTCTATGAGGCATAGTATGAAGAGATGCTCCAGGCCACGGCAAACCAGCAAATATGGAAAGGAAAAACGTCATGAATAAGAAAACCAATCGTACCCAAATCAAAGGCCTTGCGGTCGCGGCGCGAGAACTCAGGGGGCAGGAGATGGCAGGCGTGCAAGGCGGCGGACTGAATTCGTCGCGTTCCAACCCCCCGGTCACTGAGCGCGCGGTGATTTTCTGTCGCAGGTGCGGCAAAGAGGCCGACAAAGACCCTTGTTGCCCTCCGCCCAGCCTGCCCAATTAAGCGTGGGCTGCAGACTTACATCGGACGAGCACTGAGGGAGTTGAGTCTCCGACTCAGGCAAATCATTAACCACGAAAAAGGAGCAACGATCATGAATAAGGATCAGAAAACCAAACGCACGCAACTCAGCGACCTCCCAGTCGCTGAGAAGGAGCTAACCGGACAGGAGATGGCGCAGGTGCAGGGTGGAACCACTGCCGCCAATTTTGTTCCCGTGAGTGGGATTACGTCGCACCCTCTCAACGCAAAAGTGAAGAGCGCAAAGCCTTTCCTCCGACGACAAAATGGAGCGAACCTAAGAAGGACAAGGATCCATTGACTGCAAAATGGCGGTTATCTGCGAGCCGCTGCTGCTGACCAAGCGGTGCTGTCGAATTGATGATCGTAACTACCGCCAGAGCCTGACACAACGCTCCCTACAGGCTTTGGCAAACTTGGCTTTATCAGAAAGGAGCAAAATGTCATGACAAAACAGCAGACAATCAATCGCACGCAACTCAAAGACCTGCCAACCAGCGAGCAGCCACTCACCGCCTCGGAAACCCATAATGTGAAGGGCGGCGCCAAGGGCACTAAAAGATATTAAGATAGGGCTTGGGAAGCAAGGCCCTTGCGCTTGCGGCTTGGATTCAGATCACGCGGGCACCCTGCAAGAAAAGAAGAAGAAAAAGACCCTATCTGGACTCTCAGCCCTAAATATTAGGGCGGTTGCAGGGTGACGCTCTGAAGAATGAAAAGCGCTGGCGAGAGTAGCGCAACCTGCCGAGGTTGCGTCGTTTTCTCCATGCGCCCATTGTTGGAAACAACGCAACCTCGGCAGGTTGCGCTACATTTTCGAAGGAGCGACGATCATGACTAAGAATCAGAAAACCAAATGTACAGAAATCAAAGACCTGTCGGTCAGCGAAAGAACTGACAAAAGAAGAGATGGAAAGGTTGAAGGGCGGAGCGAAAAGTAAACCGGGGTACGATTTTATCGTGAAGTCACCACAAAAATGCTTCGATCCATAAAATGAATCTTACATCTTGTCCCTGCTCCAAACAACAATGAACTTATGGGTGAAGGAAAATGGTTATGACCTTACCGGCACAGGTTGAATCAGAGGGTGCGGAAGAGTCCCTCGACCTTGCCGCACTCGGTCAAACTTGGACGCCAGCCCACACGCTCGACGCCACGCCCGAAGTGTCCGACATTCTCGCCGAACTGCCGTGGTGGGTGTCGCGCGGGTTGTTGTATTTGATCCTTGGCTTTGTCGTCGTCGGGTTATTTTGGGCGTATTTCAGCGTGATTGATATTGTGATCGAAGCGCGCGGCAAACTGATTCCCGAAGGCGACGTGCGGCCTGTGCAAGCGGCTACGGCGGGCGTCGTGCAATTCGTGCGCGTGCGCGAAGGCGATATGGTCACGCGCGGGCAAACGCTGCTGCAATTGGACACGACCGAATTGCGCTCGCGGTTGAGCAAGCTGGGCGATGAACTGGCCACGAGCGAAGAGCAGTTGCGGCAACAGCGTGCGTTGCGTGGGCCGGGGACGGAAACCCTGGATCGGCAGAATCGCATTGCGCAATTGAAGAGTGAAATCGCGGCACTCGAACAAGCGATCAATCACACTACAATCACCGCGCCCGTCGGCGGCATTATTACGCGATTGGACGTGCGCAGCCCACGCGCTGTCGTGCAAAGTGGGCAAGCCGTCGCCGCGATTGCGCCTGCGGGTGCGCGTTTGGTTGTCGAAGCGCAAATCCCAAACAAGGACATCGCGTTTCTGGAAAAGGGCATGCCTGCCAAACTCAAGTTCGATGCATTTCCGTTTCAGGATTTTGGCATTGTCGCAGGACAGGTAAGTGAGGTCGCGCCTGATGCACAAGTGGATGAACAACGCGGCTCGTTTTACAAAGTGACGATTGTGCCGCAAGATACCGCTATTCTGGCACATGGCAAAACGATTCCTTTGCGTCCCGGTTTAGCGTTGTCCGTTGAGATTGTGACGGAGCGCAAGAGCGTGCTGGCAATCTTATTAGAGCCATTCCGCAAACTCAGGGGTGAAGCAGGCAAAGGGCAATGAGCCGAGGTTTTTATCAACAGCTGAGGCCTTATCAATTGCCACAGCTTTAGGACTAAGGGACAAAGAGACGCAAGCTTCAATGAGCATGGCTTTGCCGGTAATTTGAAAAGCTCAGAGTTCAAACTTTTTCTTCCGAATTGCTTTAGCTGAAGCCTGATTCGGCTAAAGCCTTCTTTTTCTTTTATCTCCCCCCACTAGCTGAAGCTAGTGGCAATCTGAAAAGCCGCGTGGCAATTGCAAAAGCTGTGACTAAACTTAGTGGCAATTGAAAAGCCGTGTGGCAATTGAAAAGCCGCGCCTTCAAGAAACAGGCTTTCCTTGTGGCGTTTGCCGAACTAAGCCCCTATGCCATTTGTCAAAGTTTGGATCCATTTTGTTTGGTCAACCAAGAATCGAGAACCATTTCTCAAGGATGAAATCCGCCCAAATGTTTTCCAGCACATCCGGGAAAACGCCAAAGACAAGGGAATTTACCTGGATTTTATCAATGGCTATACTGACCATGTTCATTGTTTGATTTCGCTGGGCACAGACCAAACGATTGAACAGGTCATGCAACTTCTCAAAGGCGAATCATCTTTTTGGATTAATAAAAATGGCTTGTGCCAGACAAAATTCGGTTGGCAAGAAGAGTATTTCGCTGTTTCTGTGAGCGAAACAAATGTTGCGAGTGTCAGAAGATACATTGCCAATCAGGAAGAACATCATCGGACAAACAGTTTTGCTGAGGAGTTTGATGGATTTATGCAGCGGGCGGGTTTTCAGAGATTTAAGGACGACGAGGATCAGGCTAAAGCCGAGTGTTAATTCCCCAAACTATGCACTAGCTGAAGCTAGTGGCAATTTATCTTTCTACCAAGTAATGAGCGTAAACACAGAGCAAACCAATTGGCAGGAATTTGTCGCGCTGGAAGTGAATGGCGAAGCGATCACCTTGCCAGAGGTCTTGAGCGCGGCGCAATTTCGTGGACAGCTTGGCTTTTTGCAGGCGATTGCTGATACATCGCTCATCCGTCAGGCGGCGGCACAGCAGGGAATTGAAGTCACCGATGAAGAATTGCAGGCGGCGGCAGATCAGTTCCGTACCAGCCACGAATTGCACAAAGCGGCGGAATTGCTGCAATGGCTGGCAGACTCGCCATCTGACCTTAGCCGTTTGGGAGTCGTTGTTGGAAGAAGAAATCCTGACCGAGAAGCTGCGCACTAAGCTGACGGAAGGCAAAATCGAGCAGCATTTCGCTCAAAACAAACTCTCCTTTGATGCCGCTACTATTTCACGCATCGTTGTGGCTGATGAAAGTCTCGCCAAAGAGTTACGTTCGCAAATCATTGAAGAAGAGGCGGACTTTTACACGCTCGCGCGACAGCATTCAATTGATGTCACGACACGCCCAGCCAGTGGTTATGCGGGTATTGTGCGGCGCGATGATTTGATTTCGACGCTCGAAGCCGCCATCTTCGGCGCGACGGTTGGCGCAGTTGTCGGCCCCTTCAAAACCGAAGCGGGTTGGGAACTGGTGAAAGTCGAAGCGCGGCATCCGGCGCAGCTTGATGAAGCGACGCGTACGCAGATTGTGAACACACTTTTTGATGAATGGCTGAGCGAATGGCGCGGCAAGGCCCGGATCAGCGTGCCGCTTTTCAATCTGCTGCGAGAGGAGGACGAGGAATGAAAATGCGCAGCGAATGTAGAGCAAACTTTCCAGTTTGCTCATGTTTCCACCCCGTTTGCTCATGTTTCCACGAGGCATGTGTTGTTGAGTCCTGAGCAAACTGGAAAGTTTGCTCTACATTTTTTGAGGAGGGCGAGGAATGAAAGGCGCGGTTTGTCTCTGGCTAATGCTTGTTCTGTTGTTGGCGGGCTGCCGCAATGAGAAGACTGTGGCCTTGAGTAGCGCGACTACTGCGCAGGCCTCCACGCCAGCAGCCGCGCGGCCTGTGACGGTAGAAGTGTTCGAGGTTGTCGCCGCCGCCGAAACGCGCGCGCAACCGATTCCCGCCGTTATCTCTGTTGAAGGCACGGCGGCTGTTCTGGCCAAGCGCGATGGCGTCCTCATCCGACTTGAGGGGCAAGAAGGCGCGCGCGTCAAGCAGGGCCAAATGCTGGCGCAGCTTGAGGACGATGATTCCCGCATGCAACTGCGCCAGGCCGAACTCGAAGTCACCCGTCTGCAATATGAAGAGCGCCAGTACGAAGCAACGATTAAAGTCAATCGTAGCGAATTAACCCGCCAACAAACGCTCGGACGCGAAGGTATTGCCAGCCAATCCGACATCGAACGCGCCGAGTACAAGCTCGAAGTCTCGCAGCAGGAATTGGAAAAGACGCGACTGGCCACGCGCATGGCGCAAGCGCGCGCCGAAGCCGCTAAACTCGAAGTCGAAAAGACCGTAATCCGCGCGCCGCTCGCGGGGATCATCACACAGCGTTGGGCGAAGCTCGGTTCCAGTGTCGTGCGCAATGACAAGCTCTTTGAGGTTTCTCAGCAATCTCCGCTCGAAGTGCGCTTCCAACTCGCGCAAGACGATGCCTGGCAACCCCAGCCCGGTGAACAGGTAGAACTCGCAGCGGCAGGCGAGCAACGCCTCATCGCCAGTGCGCGTATTCATCGCCGCGCGCCCGTGGCTGATGCCGCCAGCAATGCGCGCAGCTATGTGGCGTTGCTGACAGGTGGCGCGGGATTGATTCCGGGCACGGCGGTATCGGTATTGCGGCCACCGTCGCAGGCGAAAGCTGGCTGGTGGGTTCCGCGTGCTGCGTTTGCGACTACCGAAGAACTACAGCGCGGCACGTCGGCTGTGCTATTAGTCGTAGAAAATGGCCATTGTGTGGCGCGCACGGTATGGTTAGGCGCGGTGGCCAGTGACCAGGTCGAAATCCGTTCGGGGCTTTCGATTGGCGACCAGATCATTCTTGTACCTCCGGTGGAGTTGAAACCCGGCGCAAACGTGACGGTGAATAATCTCTGACTTATGGGTGAATGAAAGAGAGAGCGTGCTTGGGACAAGCCTTATGGGCGGGGAACTGGAAAGTTGCGACCCTGGACTGCTTCCAGCACAGTCGGGTTTTCCCGCCGCAGTTTCAGTGACATCTCTTTTTCTTTCCGCGCCTGCTCCTCATCGCCCAGCCGGAAATAAACTTGTGATAACAGCAGGTGCGGTTGTGGATGACTCGCGTCGAGCCGCACAGTGTCGTTGAGTTCTTTAATGGCTTGTTCCCACTTTTTGAGGCCCATCAGGGCTTTGGCCAGCGTGACCCGCGCCGGCACGTAGTCGTTCCTGATTGAGATCGCACGCTGGAGAAAAGGGATCGCCTCCTCATAGCGGCCATGCTGTTGCAGCAGGTCGCCATAGAAGTAGGGCGGTTCTTCGTAGGTTGAATCGAGCATCATCGCCTTTTCCAGTTCTTTCAGTGCCGCATCCGTTTGCCCCACTTTTTGCAGATGGAAGCCATACTCAAAGTGTGCTCGTGCCGATTGTGGGAACCGGCTTACAGCGCGGCTGGCGATTTCGAGCGCTTCTGGATACAGCCCGGCATCCTGGTACGACTTGATCGCCAGATAGTACGCATTCAGGGTTTCGGGTGCTAGTTCCAGCGCCTGCCGTGCGGCCTCGGCTGCCTCTTGAAAATAACGCCCCTTGCCATACTCCACCACCATGACTTGCAGGAGCCGGGCATTCTTCGGGTTCAGCTTC
Organism: uncultured Acidobacteriota bacterium; assembly: GCA_963794955.1. Classification (GTDB taxonomy): domain Bacteria; phylum Acidobacteriota; class Blastocatellia; order RBC074; family RBC074; genus JAFDVL01. The sequence continues at coordinate 48,801 of CAWCGF010000002.1, read as the reverse complement.
AGCGCAGTTCTCCAGGCATGCAGCGCATCCTCGCGTCGCTCGAGCGCCTGGTAGCAAGCCCCCCGCAGGTAATGGGTATTGAAGTCCTGCGGGGAGACTTTTGCTGCCTGCTCAAGAATTGGAATTGCTTCGCTGAACTGCTGGCGTGAGAAATAGAAGAAGCCGAGATTGAAAAGCGCTGGGAAGTAACGCGGCGATAATGTAAGGGCTTTTCGCCATAATCGCTCGGCTTCCTCGTAGCGCTGGGCTTGCGCCGCTTGCTGCGCAGAATCGGAAAGGGCAGCCGGGGCCTGTGCGTACAGGGTTGCCGAGAGCACCGCTACGATGACTACAATCCTTAGCATAGAATTATTTTGGTGCCGATACTTGTTTTGCTTTTCCACTACCTTCGACCAGCAACAGAAATGCATCGGAGGGCGGGCTTGTGAACTCTTCGACCGACCCGGAGGGCCACCGCACTGTTATGCGTTCAATCTTAGTTGTACGGCCCAAGCCAAAGTGCAAACGAAGATCGTTCTGCGACACATAGCTTGATTGACTGAGGACAGGCTTGGTTTGGGTTTGACCCGCCGCTTCAAGGCGGACAATAGCACCAATTGCACTCCGGTTGGACTTCGTGCCTTCCAGCCGAAGCTGCACCCAATGACCGGAGGACGCCGGAAGATCATTCCGCAGCAGCGATGGCGTTTCGCCCATATTCATGACCAGCACATCAATATCGCCATCGCAGTCGAAATCGCCAAACGCCGCGCCCCGGCTTGACCTCCGATCAGTGATGCCAGTCCCCGCTTGCGCGCTGACATCTTCAAAGCGACCCGCGCCGAGATTACGATACACCAGCCGAGGATTGCGATACGACTCCTGCGTTTTGCGTGTCGCAGAGTCAAGCTCTGGATAGACGTGACCGTTCACCTGAACGATGTCCATCAGACCGTCGTTATCCAGGTCGGCGAATGCCACGCCCCAGCCGACATATTGCGGGTTGACAGCCAGCCCCGCCCGCACGACCATATCTTCAAAGATGCCGTCGCCAGTGTTGCGGAAGACATTGGGATAGTCGCCAGCAAAGTTGGTCTTGACCATATCCAACAAACCGTCGTTGTCGAAGTCTCCAATGCCGACCCCCATGCCGCCCTGCTCGAATCCATGTTCGCTGAACGCAACGCCTGCTTCCGCCCCAATATCGGTAAATGTCCCGTCCTTGTTGTTGCGAAACAGCAGGCTCGGCGTCGAATCACAAGCGATATAAATATCCGTCCAGCCATCTCCATTGAAATCGGCAGCGACCGGCGTGAAGGCGTAAAATCCCTTGACCGCTCCTACGCCCGAACTCGCAGTCACTTCCTCGAAAGTAAAGTCGCCGCGATTGTGATACAGCCTCACGTTTCCATAAGGCAGGCCGCGAGGCCCACAAAACACGGGCATGCCTTTCCATTCGCAGTTAGAGGATTTGCCCGGCAGGGGCGCGGTGGCAAGGTCGAAGTTTTGGTAACTTGTCACTAAGAGGTCGAGTTTACCGTCCCGGTCATAATCCAGGAAGGTGCAACCAGAACTCCACTCCTTTGCTGAGCCGCCTGTCCCGCTCCGAACGGTGACGTCCTCGAAGGTGCCGTCGCCGCGATTGCGGTAAAGCACATTCTGACCCCAGTACGTTACATACAAGTCCAGATAACCGTCATTGTCCACGTCTCCGGCGCATACGCCCGATCCCCAGCCGGAACGCGCCAACCCGGCCTTCTTCGTCACATCCTCAAACCCTCGTGCGCCGAGGTTACGATAGAGATGATTCGTCGGTGCCGCGCTATTGCCGTACCCTTCCAGGCGTGAGCCGTTGACCATGAAAAAATCCAACCTGCCGTCATTATCATAGTCAACAAAAGCAACGCCAGTTCCGTTGGCTTCGATAATGTACTTCTTACTTGTTTCGTTACCAGAGGCAAAGCGCATGGAAAGGCCGGACTGCGCCGCAATATCCGTAAACTTTGCCAGGAACGGCTTACCGGATGAGGCAGCACGGGCGGCGGGCGTTGCGTTGCCGGTAGCGACGCCCTGTGCAAAGACCTGGGCCCCGAGGTACGCAAACGCGCAGAGCACGCAAATTCGCCATCGGACAAGGCCTTTTCTGGGCGCTGATGAAACAGTGGCAGCGCCTGTCAGGGGATAAGATTTCTCAGCTTCCATCGTTCGTTCATCTTTCATTGGGTTGCCCGTCTCAACTCTTGAATTAAAAGAATATTTAGCCTGCATACAAGGCTGTGTAATTAAGGAATAACAGCTTAATTATCAGATTGTTCACTTGCCCTTGACAAGTTGGGTTGCTCCCATTAGTTTTGCACCTCCTAGCGCATGTTACCGATAACTTTGTAGTCTACCTTTACGAGATTCCCGCTGCCGAACGTTTCGCAACCGTCTGGCCGAGCAAGAAAAAAAAGGAGGAAATTATGAGATTCCAACTGATCCGCTTAGGGATGTGCCTAGCCCTGGCACTCCTAGTGTGCCTGTGTCAGGCCGAAAACGTCAATGCCCAAACCGCTGCTACCATTGTCGGTGATATTACCGATTCCAGTGGGGCGGTAGCACCTAACGTCACGGTCACCGTGATTAACGAGGGCACGAAAATTGAACGCAAGGTGCAGACGAATGACGCGGGGCAATATCGCATTACCCCGCTTAATCCCGGAACCTACACGATTCAGGTTGAATCCACGGGCTTCAAACGGGAAGTGCGCTCCGGCGTTGTGCTCGAAGTCGCCGCCGTTCTGGAAGTTGACTTCGACTTGAAAGTTGGAGAAGTGACAGAGACGGTTAATGTCACAGGCGTCACGCCGGTCTTGCAGACTGAAGATGCGTCAGTTGGCAATGTCGTTAATGCAGAAGAGCTAAAGAATCTGCCTGTGAACGGGCGGAACTATACGCGTCTGATCTTGCTCATGTCGGGTACGAGCTCGATAACCCGCAGCCAATCCCGTGGCACTGCCGAATCCGGCACCTCGTTATTCTCTGTCAATGGTGGTCGCCCGCAGGACAACAACTACACGCTGGATGGCGTGGACTCGAACATGCAGATGATGAACTCCCCTGGCATCTCGCCGCCGATGGATGCGATTCAGGAGTTCAAAGTCGCTACCAACACCGGCTCAGAGTTCGGACGTTCGATGGGTGCCAATGTCAGTATGGTGATGAAGTCGGGTACGCGCGACCTGCACGGAACGCTTTATGAGTACCTGCGCAATGATAAATTTGATGCGAATGAGTTTTTCGCCAATCGCAGCAAACTCGGAAAGACACCATTTCGCCAGAACCAATACGGTGTTTCTGTCGGCGGGCCGGTCCTGCTCCCGAAAGCCGACTTGCGCGACAAGATGTTCTGGTTCTTTTCCTGGGAAGGCTTTCGTAGTCGCCGCGGCTCCACCCTGTTGGCCAGCGTGCCGACGGCGGCCTTTCGCAGCGGAGACTTTTCTGCGTTGCTCACCCAGACTAACCCGATTTTCATCAAGGATCCGCTGAAGGCTGGTGCCTGCAATGCCACCGATAAGACGGCGTGTTTTGCCAACAATATCATTCCAACGGCGCGCATCAATCAGGCTGTCCCAAAGGCGCTTGAAGCAGCCGTCCCGCTCCCGAATCGGTCAGGGTTAATTCAGAACCTGGTTAATAACAAAAGCCGAGCCAACGACCGCGACCTGTACAATGTACGCTGGGATTACAGTCTCAACGCAACTAACAGCTTCAATTTCCGCTACAGCAAACAGAACGCGGGGCTGGCAACGCCACAATCCAACCCGACCTTCACTTCGATTGGCCGGTTTGATGTTACCAACATTGGCGCGAACTGGGTTCACGTTTTCAGCCCAACGACAACCCTCGATGCAGGCTTTGGGTATAATGCTCCCGATAATCCGGGACTGGTTGACAAACCCATTAACCGCGCCGACTTTCTCAGTCGTACCGGTCTGAAAATGTTCCAGGCCGATGTTTTCACCGACCCGCTGGTCAACCTCAACTTTGGCGATTATTCGACCCCGACTGGTGGCGGTAATGCTACATCCGACAAAATCTGGCAAGGGCGGTCGAATTTGACCATGGTACTGGGCAAGCACTCGTTGAAGGCTGGCGGCCAGTACCACTATCGCAAATTCTTTACGAACACGTCGAACCCGATGGATGGTAACGCAACCTTCAATGGCCAGATTACGGGATTCCCGATGGCCGACGCGCTGTTGGGCTACCCATCCGAGATCCGGCGTGGCCAGGGCAACACAACGACGGACGGCATCGGGCATTTTCTCCTCGGGTACGTTTCTGATGATTGGCGAGTCACCTCCAACCTGACCATCAACTTTGGCTTGATGTACCAACTGGCAACTCGCCCGTATGATTCCACCGACCGTTTGGGCAACCTGTGGGTACGCCAGGATGCGTCCGGCAAGGTTGTCGGCGATTTGATGTGGGCCACCACCAACCCGGAACCAGATCCTAAGACGGGATTACGCAACCAGCCAGCCCGCACCTTTGGCTTCGGGCGGTCATTGATCCAAAACGATTACAATGACCTGGCTCCACGCCTTGGTATTGCCTACAAGCTCGGGGCGAAGACCGTCATTCGCTCGGGTTTCGGTATGTTTTACAACTCGACTTTTGTACAGGAGTTGCAAGACCTGCGGAAGTTCTGGCCCTTTACGATTCAACAGGTCTTCAGTCCCAACCGCGGAACGTTGGATTTATTAGTCACAGATGCAGGCCCGAGCTTTTCTAACACTGCGGCGATTGGCGGCTGGCCGCAGAATCCCGAGAACCGCTCGCCTTACTCAATGCAGTGGAATTTCTTCATCCAACAGCAACTGATGAACGACCTCTCGCTTGACATCGGTTATGTCGGTTCAGGCAGCCGTAAGCAAATCGGCTATTCGCCCTTCAACAATGCGATTACCCCCGGCCCCGGTGCCATTAACCCGCGCCGTCTGTTGCCGGAATTCGGAGACCTCGACGGTGGCTCAAACCAATATAACGCCTCTTACAACAGTCTGCAGGTGACGGTGAACAAGCGTTTCTCAAAAGGATTTCTGCTTAATACGAACTACACCTGGCAGAAATCACTTGATGGCCAGTCCTCGTTGGCTGAAGTGAAAGTACAGAATCCGTTTGATCGCCGTCAGGATTACTCACGGTCAAGTTGGGACATTAATCACGTCTTCAATTTTTCCTATGTGTACGAACTTCCATTTGGCGCTGGCCGCCAATTCGGAACGAACTGGTCCAAAGCGGCTGACTTATTGTTAGGCGGATGGGTGTTGCAAGGCATCACCCGGCTTGAATCGGGGCCACCTATTAATGTCTTATCGGGGCAGGATATTGCCAACACGGGCCGCTCGAACCAGCGTCCGAATCTGGTGGGTGATCCGAATACTGGTCCCAAAACCATTGACGAGTGGTTCAACACCAAGGCCTTTGTGCGTCCCGCGCAGTTCACGTTTGGCACAGCGGGAGCATTCATTACCAACGCTCCTGGCATCACGACCATTGACGTGGCGATGGAAAAGCGGTTCCGTATTACCGAAAACCATGGGCTGGAATTCAAGACCGAGTTCTTCAATGTGCCCAATACGGTCAACTTCGGAGACCCGAACGGCACATTGAATAACGCGAACTTCGGCAAGATCACCAGCCAGCGGACGAACCCGAGGCAAATCCAGTTTAGTCTGCGGTACCGGTTCTAAATCGGAGCAATACCACTACTAATCGGAGCGCGGCCACCGACTTTCACGGGAGCCGCGCTCCTTTTCTGTTTATGAGGTCCGCGTAGATCGGATTGCCAATCTGGTGAGGACACTCGTTTGGTTATTTCGTTGCAAATAACAAACGGGACAATTCGACTGGTAGCTCCTTCAGCTTGCCGACGATTGGCTTGTCGTTGATGAGATACTTCATCTTGTATGAATGAGCCTGCAATTCTTCAGGCTCATCCCTCCCGATTGCATTTCCACTGCGGCGGGCGACGGACGGAACACAGAGTCTATCGCCCGCTCGCGCTGTGGTGTGCGATCAAAACACGAGACGCAAGCCCGCCTGGATGTTGCGGCTGCTGCGCGCGCTCGCCACTACGCCAAAGCCCGGCCCGCCCAGCGTAGTGCCGGGTAAGCCAAAATCGGGATGGTTGAAGGCATTGAACATCTCCAGACGGAACTGAAAACCTTTCTTTTCCGCAAAGAAGAAATTCTTGAGCAAGGAAATGTCGAAGTTGACGATGCCATCGCCGCGCACCGCGCCGCGTGCCCCTGTGCCGAACATGAAGGGCGCAGGTTGCGCAAACGCCGACGTGTCAAACCAACGGGTCAACGTCCGTTCGGAGGATTTCAGGTTCGGATCGCGCAACAGGTCGGCGCGTTGCGCACCGGCAGAAAACGCATTGGTATTATTGACCTGGGTCGTGATGGTCGTCGGCGGGCCGGTTTGCAAGAGCGCCAATGTACCGACCGACCAGTTGCCGAAGAGCAATCCCACTGCCCCTTTCGAAAGATAGCGTTTGCCGCGTCCAAAGGGCAGTTCGTAAACCGAACTCAGCGTGAAGCGGTGGCGAATGTCGTTGCCCGACGGCCCATAGTCGGACCTGCGGTCGTAATAATTTGCGTAGGACGGTTCGTTGCCCAGCGCAGCCCCGCCTTCATCCGTGTCGTTCAGAAATTTCGACCAGGTGTATGTGGTCAGGAAATTGAACCCAGCGGCAAACCGCTTTTCGCCGCGTAGGGACAGCGCGTGATAATTTGAGACCCCAAAGGCCGGCGCGATCAAGGTGACGCCGGAAAATTGCGGGAAGGGACGATCAATCTGACGTCCGACGCGATCTGCGGCATTGGGGCGCGCGGCAATCTCGGCCAGTTTTTGTGGGGTAATCTGGTTGAGCGAAAGGTTATTGCTGGCCAGTTTGCGCGAGAGATTGCCGATATACCCAGCCTCGAAGGTGATCTGTCCCGGCAGTTCATGCTGAATGTTCAGGTTGTATTGCTCGGAATAACCCGTGCGCCGATTGCGCTCGAAGAAGGTCACCGCGGTCGTCGCCGTCTGTCCCAATCTTACTGCGCCAAAGCTATCGTTGCGTGCGGCGCTGCCCAGATTCACCGCAGGCACGCCAGTGCGCAACAGGAACGGCGCGGTCAGACCGTTGTCCTGCGTATTGAGGCTGGCGGATTGTTCAAAGCCGAGCGAGGCCGAGCTGGGCGCGCCGCGATCAAAGGGATGCGCAAAGAAAACGCCTGCGCCGCCGCGAATGACGGTTTTCTGCCAGCCAAACGGACGCCAGGCGAAGCCGAAGCGCGGGCCAAAGTTGTTCCAATCGGTCGCATAAGGTGACGAGGGATAGCCATCCTGCCCGGCGAACTTGACCACCCCCGGCGTCCCCGATACCGGATTGATCGCCCGCTGATCAAAGAAGTTCATGCGGTTATTCCGGTCCGTGATGGGTGTATCGGTCTCCCAACGCACGCCCAGGTTGAGCGTCAACGATTGATTGATCGTCCAGTCATCCTGAAAGAATCCGGCGAGATACCAACTGTAGCGATCCAGCACCTCTGTTTCGCGGAAGGTCACGCCATTCGGATAGCCAAGCAAAAGGCTGGCAAAACCGGAGCCTGTGGCCGCGTTGCCCGGTTGCCCGGTCAGCAAGGGGTTGAAAGTGAATTGGCCGGAAACCGAGGGACGATTCACTTCAAAGTTGAGCGACTGCCGCCCTTCCGCGCCCATTTTCAATGCGTGCCGCCCACGTGTGACCGTCAGGTTATTGACGTATTGATGCTGCTGGATGGGGAGTTGCCGCCGCTCGTGCGTACCCGCGCCCAGCGTCGTCACCCCTGCCACATTAAATTGCGGAAAGGCGTCGTCCGGCACGCCTTGCAAACCCAGTCGTGAAGGCCAGGGTTCCCCCAGTCCATACGACTGCTCATGGTTGATGCGGTTGCTGTAGGTGTAGCGGAACTCATTGATGACCGAAGTGCTAAACGTCCGTGTATACCCAATGTAAAAATAGTTCTGGTGGCGCAACGCTGCCGTGTTGGTTTCAGCCGCGATGTTTGGAAAGACGGTCGTGAAATCGCGGTCGTCGCTGTTGTACAAATAGCGGAAGTTGACGCGGTCACGTTCGGTGAAGCTGTGATCTACCTTGGCCGTGTAATTGTTGCGCGTCAGAATCTGCTGGTAATTGGCACTGTAGTTGTTTGCGCCGGTCGCATTCGATGGAGCCTGATTGGGCAGCGGATAAAATTGCAGCAGCTTTACTGCTACTGGGTCGAGTCGGTTGGTGAGAACCTTGTTGCCCGCAAATTGCGTGCGCACCGTGCGTCCGCCTTCGACGCGCGTAGTGGCCGGATCGAAGATCGGAATCACTGCGCCCGCCGCGTTGCGCGTGTCGGAAAAGTCGCCCTGCCGTTGCAGCAGCGTCGGCACGGTCAGCGTGCGCACCAACCCTTCCAGGCGGCGCGTGCCTTCATAGGCGAAGAAGAAAAATGTTTTGTTGTGCCCATCATATCCGGCAGGGCCAAAGACCTTCTTGGGCAACCAGACCGGGCCGCCCAGCGTGCCGCCAAATACGTTATAGCGCAGCGGCGCTTTCTGCTTCTTGCCGTTCACAATAGGCGCGAAATAGTTCGCTGCATCCAGCGCATTATTGCGTAAATATTCAAACAATGAGCCGTGAAATTCATTGCCGCCCGATTTGGTCGTGGCGATGATGACGCCTCCGGCTGACCCGCCGTATTCCGCCGCGTAATTGTTCGAGAGGACTTTGACCTCCTGCACGGTTTCGACCGGCGGATCAATGTCCACCTGGCCAATGCCGAGGCGCATGTTCTGGCCTGATCCACCGTCAATCCAGAACATCTGCGACTGAGTACGCCCACCCGCGAGCGAGAAGTTCGGCTTACCGCCTGAATCATAATTGACGAAGACCGCCGCGCCCGTGAGCTTGATAATATTGAGCGTGCGCCGGTCGCCGAGCGGGAGGTCTTGCACGGTCTTTGATTCGATCAAGGTACTGACATCAGACGTGCGCGTTTGCAGCAGCGGCTCTGATCCAGTAATGGTCACGGTGTCACCCGCGTCGCCGACTTCAAGCTGAATGTCGAGCGCAACAGTAGCCCCTGTGGTCAGCGTCAAGCCTTGCCGCACGAATTTTTTGAAGCCGTTTTTCTCCGCCTCCACTGTGTAATCGCCAATCGGCAATTGCGTGAGCACGAAGAAGCCCTGGCCGTTAGTGGTGGCAGTGGTGCGCTGTGTCGTTGTGGGATTGATCGTCATCACTTGTACGCCGGGAATTACCGCGCCAGTGGAATCAGTGATGATGCCGGAGATGGTTGCCTGCGGAGTTTGCGCCAATAAAATACCTGGCAGGGCAATCGTGATGAGAAGCGATGTAAGTAGTTTCCAGCGAATTTGCTGCGTCATGGGATACCTCCTGATTAAATCTAATGAAAACTCAATTGTCGTTTTGCGGTGGGCGACAGTTGCCGCACCGAGGATGCCGCAGTTTTTTTGCCATCACTAATGCGGCTATCACCTTGTCTTTTATTTTTATCTTGTGCCAAATACGCCGCCGTTGGCGGGGCAGTTGTTTCACATATAGCTCTTTGCCGTCGGATCGGCAAGGGAAACGAAGCGTTGCACGAAAATTGCGCGGCGAGTGCGCGCCGCCAGATTGGGCCGATAGTCGAGTACCTCTATCCGCCTGATGACCTGCTCGCGCGTCACCTCGCTGATGTCTGGATGGTTCCGCAGCACCTTTGGAAACGGTTACAAGAGAGACGGCAATATCCTGCGCATCTACGGGCAGTCATCCTTCAAACGCCCCGTTAAGAAGTAGGGCGTTACAGGCCAAGAGGCGAAGAAACGGCGCTTGCTCCTTCTGCTTCTCCCTCTCATTTTCAGGCTCACTTATCCACTGCGTTGCACCCGCAACGTTAAAGCGACAAGATTGTGGATGGTGATGTGGTGGTGATGATCTATGGAAAGATAGTGGCGTTGTTTGTAGGAGGCCAGCACTTGATTGACGCGCTCGCGCGTCGCGCCGATGAAACTGGCCAACTCGCTTTGCGTCAAACGAATGGGAATGTACCAATCGCCTGCCTCCGTTCGTTGCCCGTAGGCTTTGGCCAGCGCGACCAACTGTCGGGCAACCCGGCCTTCGACATCCTTCGAGGCTAACGCTTGAATTTGTTCGTTCGCCAGGCGCAAGCGATGACTGAGCAGGCTCAGCATATTGAGCGCGAGTTGGGGCATTGTCTTCAGGCATTGCTGAAACGCGGCGCGCTCCATCCACCACAAGACAGACTCTTCCAGTGTGACGGCGCTCGCGCTACGCGTCTCCGCATCCATCAAACTCATTTCGCCCAGCACCTCGCCTGCTGCCAGAATCGCCAGAATCACATCGGAGCCATCCGTTTGCTCAAGGTGGATTTTAACTGCTCCTCGGTCAATGATGTAGACCACTTCACCGGGCTGCTCGACCGTGATGATTGTCGCGCCCGCCGGAAATGGTTTGTGATGTAAAAGCGTATTAATGTGGGCAAGCTGTTCAGCCGTTAAATGCTGGAAGAGCGGTTTTTGCGCCAATGCGCCAGGCTCAATAGGCATCATGTCTGCACCTCCACTCGTTAACGATGCGCGAGTTTCATGGCGTAGATGAGCAGTCTGTCGCTGCCGCCTTTCAAATTCGTCTGATGCTCATCTTTTTCGGCAATCGGTTTGGCTGCCTGTGCATGCTGGCGGAGAAATTGCTGCACCAATTTGGTTTCGTTGGCATCTTTGATTTCCCCGCCATCCTTGGCATTCAGCCATTTTCTGACGCTTTCCAGTTCGCTGAGGCTTTGCTTTGACCAGATCAGCCAAAGCGTTTCAGTGCCCTGTTCTGCATCCACGCGGAACCAGGGCGGGCGCTCTTGCGGAATGTGGAGCGGTTGATTAGCGCGCAGCGTTGGGGTAGTCGCGTTGTCTGGTTGCAAAGCCGGAAACAACAGATTGTAGCGCGGCAGACCATTCATCGTCTGCGGCCCTTCGTTGAGCAGATAAAAATAGCTGTCCTGCGCGCTCACAAAGCTGAGACGCATTTCATCACCGGGGGTGAAAATGATTTCTCCGGCTAAGCTCTCTTCCTGTGCATTCGGATGCTTGGTTGGGTCGGGGCGTGTGCGGAGCGAATAACTGAGCAATGTTTGTGGGGCTGCGGCGACAGTCACTTGGTTGGCAGGCGGCATAGGCGGTCGCTGCCAAACCCACACCAGCACGGCGAGAATTGCTACTAGCGACAATCCTGCGACCAACCATTTTACAGATAGTTTCCTGGGGGGAGTGGCATCTGACTTGGCGACCTTTGCCTGCGTAACGCTGGATTCTGCGAGCGGCGCGCGCCGCAATTTCTCCGGCCAGGCCTGGTTCCCGGCCTCTCCGGTGTAGAGGTTGTAAAGATGCACGCGCGCGCCGTGTTTGACTTCCTGCTCGCCCCAATCGGTTAGATATTCGCCCCAATGCCCGGCTTCGCCTAAGACGCCCGCGACTGTGCTTGAAATCAGAATATGCCCGGCATCGCCGCAATCCATCACGCGTTGCGCAACATTGATGCCGCCGCCTGCGACGTTGCGATTGGCATTGATGTCCGCCACGCGATAGACCAAGCCGCTATGCACACCCATCCGCAAGGCGAGTTCCGGCTGTGCGCGCAAGGACCTGGCAAGGTCAATCGCGCATTGCACTGGAGCGACGGGATCACCAAAAAAGACGAGCGCCATGCCATCGCCTGTCGGCAAGCTGATGAGTTGGTTTTGTTGTTGGGCGCGCTGGAATTCTTTGGTCTGTTGCACCAGTTGATGCAGGGTTTGTTGTTGCCGCACCTGTTCATCTGTCGGCAGTTTGGAATAGCCGACCAAATCCATAAACAGGATGTGCGCCATTTCTGGTTCCAACGTAGGGGGGATGGTTGGAGACTCAGTAAATGTAGGGGCTGATTCGCTGGGCATAAACAGTCTCCTCGCTGATGAGTGACCGCCATTATTCTACGCACTTTGGTAGGAGAGAAAGAGAGTGGGGGAGAAGGGAAGTGGGGGAGATGACGAACCCGCCTTGCCTTTATCTCCCCATCTCTCCGTCTCCCCTTCTCATTTCGTCGGTCGTCGCATAATCACCACCAGTTCTTTGCCGCCGAAAGAAGTTTCTGCGACGGTGATGCCGCAAAAGGTATAGCCTTGCGCGGTGGCTTGATTCATTTCCTTTTGCATAGACGAGGTTTTCGTGGTGGCCAGTAATTGGTACTCGTCTTTCCCTTCATTCAAGTTGCTCAGTTCCATAATCACCACGACTTCTTTCCCGCCGAACGTGGTATCGAAAACGGATTGCCCCTGGTAGAGAAACCCCGCTGCCGCCGCCTGATTCATTTCCTTTTGCATGGTCGAAGTCTTATTCGTTGCCAGCAATTTGTATTGAAAACTGGCGGTGGTTTTCGCGCCTTTCGGACGCCCCATGATGACCACGGCTTCCTTGCCGCCGACGGAAGTCTCGCCGCCCATCGTGCCTTCGAACTGATAGCCTTCCGCTCCCGCTTCGTTCATTTCCTTTTGCATCGAGCTGGTTTTGTTCGTGGCCAGCAGCATGTATTCCATATCCGCGCGCGGCGTGAACGTCGCTGCACCAGCTTTTGTTTTCGCCAGCACCGTTGGCGCGAGGATAAAAACTAACACAACATATAAGGTGAATTGACGAATCATGTAATTCCTCCGATGAAACAAGGTGAGTTAATGAGCGCCTGCTTTTCGGGCGCGGATCGTTTCGATCACCGCAGGCAAAATTGAGATGAAGATAATAACAATAATCACCAAACCGAAGTTGTTTTTTACGATGGGCAGGTTGCCAAAAAAGTAGCCCAAACCGACTAACCCGCAAATCCATAAAATGCCGCCAGCGACACTGTAGGCGAGAAACTTGGGATACTTCATCCGTCCAAAGCCTGCCACGAAGGGGGCAAAGGTTCGGACGATAGGCACAAAACGGGCAATGACGACGGTCTTCGCGCCGTATCTTGCATAGAACTTTTCCGTACGGATGAGGTACTGCTTATTAAAGAGCTTTGAGTCTTCAGAGACAAACAGTTTCGCGCCTATTGTGCGGCCAATCCAATAATTCAAGTTGTCGCCGATGATGGCGGCGCACATCAAAATCAGACATAACAGGATCGGGTTCAAAGAGCCGGTTGCCGACAAAGCGCCCAGGGCAAAGAGCAGGGAATCGCCCGGCAATAATGGCATGATGACTAAACCCGTCTCGCAAAAAATAATCAAAAACAAGATGGCATAGGCCCAACCCTGATAGTTGTTAATTAGCAAATCCAAGTGCTTGTCCAAATGCAGCACAAGGTCGAAGAGGTATTTGATAAATTCCATGATAGTCATTGGTCATTCGTCCTTGGTCATTCGTCATTTGCAAAACTAGCAAAGGACAAAGGACGAATGACAAGGGACAGGTTTCACTTCTCCCAAGCGTATTTTCCGATGAGTTTGACGAATTGGCAGCGTCCGTGATCTTCGGTGCGGAAGCCTGTTTTGGTGCGGCTGACGCGCATCAACCGTTGTTCTTTTTCTGTCCCAACAGGCACGACTAAATGTCCGCCAATGTCCAATTGATTAACGAGAGGTTGAGGAATCTCAGGTGCGCCTGCCGCGACCAAAATGCCGCGATACGGTGCAAATTCGCTCCAACCAATCGTGCCATCAAAGCATTTGATCGTGGCATTGAAGAGCTTCAAGGAGGTAAGTAACGCCGCCGACTCGCGCGCCAGTTGGGCAATGCGCTCAATCGCTAAAACCCTGCCTGCGACCTTAGCCAGCACGGCTGTTTGATAGCCGGAGCCAGCGCCGATTTCCAACACGCGGTCTTTGTCCGTGAGTTCAAGCAATTCGGTTTCTTTCGCTACGATGTAGGGCTGCGAGATGGTTTGATCGCATGCGATGGGCAGCGCGTGATCGTCGTAGGCGCGACTGCGCAAGGCTTCCGTCATAAAAAGATGACGCGGCACTTCGGCCATTGCCGTCAGGACACGTTCATCACGGATGCCTGCTTTCCGCAAGCGTTCCACCATCGCGACGCGCGCACGTGTATAGGCGTCGAGGGAGAGGTTTTGCTTCGGGGAGTTTAGCGGGTTCATAAGAAATCTAGAACTCATTCCAGTTTCGCAACTGTTCTAAGGCAGTGTAGGCGGTCAGATCCGCGCGGAGCGGCGTAAGGGAAACCAGTCCCTGCTTAATCGCGGCATAATCGCTGTTGGCATCTTCATTCCAGACAATTTGCTGCTCCCCAATCCAAAAATAAGCTCGCCCACGTGGATCAATGCCCTCGTGAATCAGACTGCGGGCGCTTTTAATCCCTTGGTGCGCCCATTGCACCCCACGAATTTCCCCTGGCGGAATGTTCACGTTGAGCAACACGCCTTTGGGCAAACCTTCTTGCAAGACTTTGGCTGTCAGCTTCGCGGCAAACTCCGCTGCATAAGTGAAGTCGTAATCATTGCGTGTTGCCAAACTCACAGCAATGCCGGGCAATCCAAATACCGCACCTTCCAGCGCGCCTGCCACGGTGCCCGAATAGGTGACATCATCGCCCAGATTCGCCCCATAATTGATCCCCGACACCACGATGTCCGGCATTTTGTCCGCCATGATTTTGGCCAGCGCCAGCACGACACAATCGGTCGGCGTGCCGTCTACGGAATAATGACGCTCGTCAATCGTTCGCAGACGGAGCGGGCGCGTAAGCGTCAGAGAATGCGCCGACGCGCTTTGTTCTGAGGCAGGCGCGACTACCGTAACCTCGCCGATAGCCTCCAATGCTTTGGCTAAAGCGGTCAGGCCTTCTGAAAAAATACCGTCGTCGTTCGTCACTAAAATTCGTGTCATAAATAAGCTTCAACCTGAAACGCTGAGAGAGAGGCGAATCATCGCCGAAGCCGTGCGGGAAGGCAAGCGGGAAAGCCAGAACAGTAGCCGCCCACGCGCAAATATCGTAGGCTATCGCGCAGAGGAGTTTTGCTTATGATGTTAGAAACGATTGCAGACACCAGCACAACGCAAGACGAAATTGTGGTGCCCGCCCGGGCGATCATCCCGCCGCTCGAAGCAGGCGATCATTTAACGCGCCGTGAATTCGAGCGGCGCTACCAGGCAATGCCTCACATCAAAAAAGCTGAGTTGATTGAAGGAGTTGTGTATATGCCACCACCCGTTCGATTTGGTGGACATGGAGAGCCACATTTTATGATGATCGGCTGGCTTTTTAATTACTGTGCTGGAACGCCAGGCTTAAGGACGGGCGACAACGCAACCGTTTCGCCTTGATCCCGACAACGAACCACAGCCTGATATTTTGCTCCGCCTGGAAAAAGCTAAAGGTGGGCGCTCAGATAGATTGGTTTGCTTTGCAGGATGAGCAATACGTCAATCTGCAACCTGATGAAAACTGCATCCTTCGCAGCCACGTCTTTCCCGGACTTTGGCTGCCGGTGAACGCGATGCTCAACGGTGAAATCGCCAACTTTCTGGCGGTCTTGCAGCAAGGATTGATCACGTCTGAACATCAGGCCTACGTCGAAACGTAGAGCAAACTTTCCAGTTTGCACCTGTTTTAATGAGGTATCAGCTAGGGAAACAAGGGCAAACTGGAAAGTTTGCCCTACATTGCTACAATCTCAACTTGCCTCTGTGTGTAGTCCCGCCAGCCGTTGATCTGTGTCGCCGAACCGATCCAGCCGCACGCCCATCATATCCATCAGCGACAAGTACAGGCTACAAGCACGTCGGTTCTCATTGCCTTTTTTGAGGTAATCCAGGATGCGGCCTGTCTGCAACGCGCCACCAGCCTTGCCTGCCAGCACGATGGGCAACTGATCTGCGCCGTGGGCATCGCCGTCGAAGAGGCTCGAGGCGAACATCAGCATGGAATTATCAAGCAGCGAGGTGCCGCCTTCATCAATCGCCTTCATCCGCTCCACCAGGTAGGTGAACTGCTGCACATGAAACTGGTTCGTCTTGAGGTACATTGCTTCCAGTTCCGGCGCTTTGCCGTTGTGCGTTAAGTCTAAGTGCAAGGCACCACGCACGCCTTCCAGAAACCGGAAGTTCATCTGCGAAAGATCATTGTTGAGCATCAGCGTGACCAGGCGCGTCTTGTCCATCTGGAACGCGAGCACGATCAAGTCCAACATCAGCTTCATGTGTTCCGGCACATTTTGCGGAACCTGGTCTGCCGGACGCGGCAGATTTGGTTGTTTCAGCGTTGGCCTCCAGCCTTCCAGTCGCTCTTCTTTGGCCGCGTGATCCAGGCGTTTCTCGATGTCGCGAATAGATTCCAGATATTCATCCAGTTTCTTACGATCACCGACGCTGACCTTCGGTTGGAGCGAATGGGCTTCAGCAAGCACCGCGTCGAGAATGCTGCGGTCGAGCTTGCGGCCTTTGGGATCACCGACCAACTGATCAAAGGTGCGCGACGGATAGATTTCTTTCGTCGCTGGTCGGGTGGGCGAAACCCACGAAATGTTCGAGCCATAAATCATCGAAAGGCCGTCTTCCAAGCGAAGCTCATTCGGCTCAATTCCCAGCGTCAAACTTGCCACGGCAGTTTGATTGCCGATGCGTTGCGCCAGCACTTGGTCAAAGGTTGTTCCCACGCGAATGTCTTTCGGGTCAAGGCTAACGAGCGCGCCGGAGAGCAGGTTCATCCGGCCCAGATGCGGGCTGGTGGAAGTGAACGCTTTCTGGTGATACAGCCCGCGCAGGAAAATTAAGTCTTCGCGGATCGGGGCGAGCGGCTGTGCCGCCGGGCCGAATTCCATCGCTGCGCCGCTGCCTTTCGCCCACCAATGCGCCGGTTCGACGCCGTTGGAAAAGTAGATATGCGCGAACCGCAGCGGCGGCTTGTTGGCATCAGCTTTTTTATCTTGCGCAAAGAGCGGCAATGATTCCAGCCAGGGCAGTGTGAGTGCGACGCCTGCGCCGCGCAAAAAATGACGTCGGGAAGACTGTGTGGTTTTTTTCATTGTCTGACTCCTTGATTTTTCTCTGTCGCGTTGAATGCGACCTTGGTTGTTGGCGCTGTTGTTGGGTTTTCTTCGCGTCCGAGGCGATGACGGAATTGTTTGCTAATAGCGATTTCTGTAGCCAGTTGCGCGAAGGTCGCGTCGCCGCCCGCCTTCACCATCCGATCAATCAGCAATTGATCCGACGCCAACACCGTACGCCCCAGCGCGTAGCCGACCAGCTTGTAAGAAAGCGTTTTGCGAACCTGTGCTTCTTTGCTCTGAATGTACTTTATTAACCCGTCCACACCCGCGATTTCTGTTTTGTCGGCGAGCGCTGCTGCGTCTTCAATCTGGTTGCCATCGGGATATTTGTCGCGCCAGCGTCCCGTCGGATCGTAATGTTCCAGCGAAAAGCCGAGCGGGTCAATGCGCGTATGGCAATTGGCACAAGCGACGCTCCTTTTGTGTTGTTCCAATTTTGCTTTCAAGGTTAAGCCGCCAAATAGCTTGTCATCGGCGGGCAGCGAGCCTGCGTCAGCGGGTGGCGGCGGCGTTGGCGTCCCCAGAATGCGGCGCAAAATCCAGTCACCACGCTTCACGGGACTGGTGCGCAGTGGCGCGGATGTAGCTGTTAACACGGCTCCCAACCGCAGCAGCCCGCCGCGATGGAAGGCATTTACGCCTTCTACTAATTCTGATTGCTCGGTAGACTTGACCTCTTTCTTCACCCCATAAAACTTGGCCAAATCTTTATTCAAAAACGTGTAGTCGGCAAACAGTATCTCGCGGATGGGTCTTTCCTTCCGCACCACATGCTCAAAGAACGAAACCGCCTCGTCATACATCGCTTCTTTCACGTCGTCCGTGAATTCAGTGAAGCGGCTCGTGTCCACGCCTTTGTGTTGATCGAAATGATAGAAGCCGAGCCATTGACCGAAAAACTCTGTTGCCAGACGTCGGGCTTTGGGATCGGCGACCATTCGTTTGACTTGACGTTGAATTCCTTGCGGATCAGTCAACTCGCCTGCACTGGCCGCGCGTCGCAATTCGGCATCAGGAATCGAAGACCACAGGAAATAACTGAGACGGCTGGCCATCTCCCAATTCGAGAGCGGTTTGAGGTCGGATTTGATTTCGGCCTTATAGGAGATGGTTTTGACAGATGAGGCGTCGGCTAATTGCTCGACTCGATATAAAAACTGCGGTGCCACCAGAATGCGGGTCAACAATGCCTGAATCGCTTTGCGATGATCGGGATCGGTGCTTAGCGTTTTGTCGTAGAACGCGCGCAGGTTTTGTTTTTCTTTTTCTGATAGCGGGCGACGCCACGCGCGGCTGGCAAACTCCAGGCAATCCTTGACGTGGCCAGGGCGCGCCGCCGTTTGTGCCGCGACTACCGCATCGTACTCACGACGCAGCGACGTCACATACTTCTGCATTTCGGCAGGCAAAGCTGCAATTTGCGCTTTGTCCATTTGCACAATGCCTTTGCCTTTCAGGTCATAGCTATAATGCTTGGCCAGCAAGCGCAGGTAATTGTCGTGATACTCGAACGACGAATACAAATCATTCCACGCCTGATTGAGTCGCGTCCGCGTGGCTGGGTCGAGCATGTTTTCGGTGACGAAGCGATCATCGCGGTGATACTTAATCTTCTGCACAAATTCGTCGTGTTCCGGCACGTTATACGTATTGTCGAACGGATCAGGCACGGGGTCTTTGTCGGCTGGCGTTGGCTCGCCGTGCGTGTTCGGGGGCATGAGCGAGGCGTATTCCATCACCCCGGTACGAAACGCTTTGTAACCCGCGCTGGACATGTCACCCACCAGCGCACGCGTCGGCTGGCCTCTGGTCACGCCATCGGCACGATCAGCAATTAGGATGCGGGCGACCTGGTCTCGATTTTTTCCCAACTCGGCCTCGACTTCCAGGTTCATGAGCATCGGTGGCCCTTCCGGCATCGGCACCTCAAACATCACCGAGCCTTCTGACACGAAATCATCCGGGCCGATAGGCTTACCATCCGGGCTATGACCGAAGTTCAATTTCTTCGCCATTTCCTCACTGACCATTGACCGCAAGGTTTTGCGCGGCCCGGGCGGAACCTGGCCGCGTCGCAAGTCTGCTGCAGCTTGCGCGTCGGCGGCCAGGACTACTACGGATTGCCCGGCTTCGACGGGCGCGCGCTGTACAATCGGACGAAACCCGATAGTTGGATTGCGCCAAATGATGAGCGGTTTTTCGCCCATTGCTGGATTCACCGCTGCGACGTTCAGATAAATTTTGGCCGGGCCAGGCTGCGTCATTCCTGGGCGTCCACCGCCCCGCAGGTACAAGAAGCGATGCGGCGATTTGACGTTCAGCGTGCGATCACTGAATTCCAGCGGGCTTTCATCGCCCGCGCCGCCCGCCGCTACATCGCCCCGCGCGAAAAGCCAGCTTGGCCAAGTGACCATGAATTTTTGGATGTCTTCGCAACCGGCGCGCACAGTCACCTGCGTCGCCTTGCTGTCAGCCGCTGGAAGCGGCAGCTTCTGCCAGCGCGCGACGATTTCCGAGGAGGGATAACCAAGCGATGGGGTATTCATCACTTGCCAAATATGTTGCGCAAAGCGCGGCGGAATGCCTTCGCGCGCGGCCAGCGATTTCAATGTAGCGGACGCTTCTCCCAACGCCGCACGATGCTTGTAATTCCACGCGACAAATAGCGCCTTGCCATATTTTTCCAACCCAAACGGTCTGCCTCCTTCGCCTGATACCGTCCGAATCCCGTTAGCCGCGTAAATTTCTCTGATCCGTGCAATCGCCGAAAATTCAAAGCCGGTCTTGCCGGGGTCAGTGAAGAATTCCAGCGGGCCAGCGCCAATCACGGCGTGGTCGGCAATCTGCTTGGCGGCGCTCAGATAGCGTTCCAGATTCGCATCTTGCATGAACTGAACATCGCCGAAATTGGTGAAGCCTTCACCGCCAACCGAATCGCTCGACGAATCAATCCCCACATTCAAATCAAGTCCGGTCAGGTCTTTGATCGTATACGCGTACTCGCCGCTGGTCAGTCGTCGCACTGTAACCGGGCCTGGATCACCATCATGCTTTTTGGCATACGCACTCAGTTCGCCTCGAATCCACGCGATAGCCTGCCCGCGTTCCGCTTCGCTCGGCTGCGGCATGGCCTTGGGTGGCATGGTTTTATTTTCGAGCACGGTCGCAACTTTTTCCCATTGCTGAAAGTCTTCGCCCATTGAACTCTGCGCCAGTAATTGCGCTAGATTCACACCGGCTTTTGCCGCCGTTCCAGTATGGCATTGGACGCAGTATTGTTGGATGATGGCTTGCGCTTGGGCCGGAGTTGGGGCGGGCGCGGTTTCTTTGAAGACGGCGCGGGTCTTTCCGACAATGCTAAGAGCAACCAGACTGGTTAGAAGCACGAGGGCAACTTTCCAAGCGCGCGTCTTGGGAGCGCACTCCCAATTCCGAAAGATTCTCATGATGATTTCAAACCTCATAAAGCGAAATTCCAGGCAATCTAGGCATCTGGTCAAGGTCACGTTCCTTTGGACAACGAGTTGGATTCAGAGTTATTTAAGTCGCATCGAAGAGTACAAGCTTTTGCGCTTGTGTCTACCGAGAGTCAACGAGAAAACCTACAGATAACTTCTGCTGATGAACTCTGACTCACTCTTTTGCCTCTGATCCTAAAGCTCCATATTTCCTGAACTGTGGCCATAAGACAGCAACCAGTAAAACTACCACTAAGGTGCCGATGCCACCAGAGACAACCGAAACCGTTGTCCCAAAGTATTCCGCGACCAGACCGGATTCATAGCCGCCAAGTTCATTGGACGTGCCAATGAATAAACTGTTCACTGCCGAAACCCGTCCCCGCATGTGATCCGGCGTCAGCAATTGTACCAGTGTATGGCGAATGATGACACTAATACTATCACAAGCGCCCAGCAGCATCAGCATCAACATCGAAAGCCAAAAATGCCGCGAGAGTCCAAATATAATTGTTGCTAAACCGAATCCAATGACGCCGAGCAACAACGTGCGCCCCGCTTTTTGAATAGGCGGGCGATGTGTGATGGTGAAGGCCATCAATACGGCACCAATCGAAGGCGCGGCGCGCAACCAACCGAGGCCGCTTGGCCCAACCTGTAAAATATCTTTGGCAAAGATCGGCAGCAGTGTGACCGCTCCGCCCAACAGCACCGCGAACAAATCCAGGGTGATCGAGGCAAGAATTACTTTGGTGCGCCAGACAAATTTGAGACCGACTAGGAATTCTTGCCAATGAATTGGTTCGCGCTGCTCTTGCGGGCGCTGAACCTTGATGCCTGCAAGCAAAATAATATACGTGAACATCGCCACAGCGGTTACTAAATAAACCAGCGTTGGCTTGCCGTAAAACCCGATCAAGAGTCCGCCCAGCGCCGGGCCGGTGATCGTGGCAATCTCGAAGGAATTGCTGCCCCAGGCGACGGCATTCGCAAAAATTTCGCGCGGGACGATTTGTGTAATAAAGGCCGAGCGCGCAGGCGCTTGGAAGGCCCTGGCCAAGCCATTCAAAAATAAACAAACATAAATCAAGGAAAGCGAGCCGTGTGTGGCTGAGACCCACAACATCACCAGCGATGCAACCGTCGTGAGCGCCAGCGTGCAAAACATAATCGTCCGCCGATTGAACCGATCCGCGACCTGCCCGGCGGGCAGTGTGAATAATAAAATGGGAAGATATTGGACGAGACCGATGTTGCCTAACTTAAGGGCGGAACCTGTGCGCAAATAGATTTCCCAACCGACCGCCATCGTGAGCATTTGATGCCCGATGATGCCGAGCATATTACCCGCAAAGTAACGACGATAATTTGCCAGACGAAAGACGGCGTAAGCGCCAGATGTGGCGGAGGTGGTCATCCCCGTTCTCCGAGCGTGACAACCTGATCGGTGAAGTTTTCAAAACTGTCGTCGTGGCTAATGACGAACAATTGGCGGAAGCCCGTTATGCGCCCGATTTGTTGGGCTAAATTACGGCGTCGGTCTTCGTCCATATTCGTGGTTGGTTCATCAAAAAATGCCAGACTGAGATGGTCGGAAAACTCTTTGAGCAAGGCTAAGCGGACGGACAATGCCGCTGCCATCTGCTCGCCGCCAGATAGATTAGTAAACGGACGGGAAAAGCCGCGCTCTTCCAACGTGATTTCATAATCGTTGCTCCATTTGAGCGAAACGTCATAACGACCTGTAATCTCTCGGTAGAACTGATTGGCTTCAATTGAAACCGAGTGCAGATAGGCTTCAGTAATGTAGGGCGCGGCTTTTTGTAACGTGTCGCGGATAAACTCGGTGGTTTCGCGCAAAGACGTAAGTCGGTCGTTGGCGGCTACATCCTGCCGCATCCTCGCGCGCACTTCATCCAAATAGGTCAATTGAAGCTGAAGCTTTTCGTGTTGCTCGCGCACATGTTCGAGTTGCGTGGTGAGTTGTGTGATACGTTCGCGCAATTGATTGAACACCGCAAAAATGCGGCTGTGCTCATCAACGTCATATTTTTCTTCCCAGGCGACAAGCTGGGCGGTTTCGGCATTCAGGGTGGATTCAGTAACCTGCAATTCATCGGCTAAGGATTTGGCTTCGGCTTCGCGCGCCACCAGCGTGGAGGCGATTTTCTCATTGGCAATGTACGCTTGATACGCTGGCTCAGTGGATGTGCGCGTCGCGGCAGCTTCCCCAAGCGCGACCTCGAGTGCTGCAAAGACTTGTAGCTCCTGATGGAGTTGATTGAATTGAGTCGTAATGGTTTGCGTTTGTCGCTCAGCTTTTTGCTGTGCTTGTTGCCACTCGGCTTCCCGTTTGATGATTTGATTGAGCATCGCCGCTCGGCTCCGCGGATCGTTGAGCGCCTGCAACTGAGCTTCGGTGTCAGCAAGTTGAGCCGTGATGTTTTGCAAGGTCGCTAACTTCTGATTTAGCGCCTCACGATCACTTCGTTTCTGTTCGCCCTCGGCTTTGATGTTTTGATATTCGCGCTGCAACACTTCGGCTTGCCTGAGCTTGGTTTGAGCTTCTCGTGCCTGTCGCAGTTGGGCTTCGAGCATCTGTCGCTGTTGCACTAGGTCTTTGGTCAACGCCGCGGTAGCAGCTGGCAGCCCAGGCACAGCGGCGAGTTTGCTTACCAAGGCTTGCTGACTTTGGCTGCGGGCCAGGAGCGCCTGCAAGTCTTCCTGTAGCTTCGGCAACCGCTTGGATTCGGCTTCTGCTGTGCGCAGGGTTTTCCCCTCAGCCGCGAGCTTGACCGTAGTTTTTTCCAGTTGTGCGATTTCTTTCCGGCGCGTTTCCAGACCAGTTTTGAAGCGTTTGTCGAGTGATTCGCCCGGCTTAAGATTCAAGCATTTTTCGGTCAGCAACGGGCAAACGCCGCCGCTTTCCAACGCAGTAATCATTTCTGCGTCGCGGGCGGTTTCGGCGCGCAGAGTGGCGAGCCGTTGCATCTGCGTTTGCAATTCGCTTTCGATGACCGAGAGTTGAGCGGCTTGTTTGACGAGCGGTTGCAGGCGCGCGATTTCATTGGTCAGCTTGGTTTGCTCAGCTTGCAAACGCGTCAATTCGTGGTTGGCCTGGGCGAGTTGCTCGCGTTTGATTTGGGTGCTCTGACGAGCGACTTCCTGCTGCGTCAATTGTTCGTTTAAGGTGCGAAACTGGATTTCGAGGGCGTCAATTTGTTCGGCTTCGTGGCGGTAGGTTTCTGCTTCTTTCAGTTGCGTTTTTAACTCGGCAAAGCGTTTGCGCAGTCGTTCCAATTCCTGCTCCAAGGCGTCTGCCGAATGTTGCAGCCCTTGCGCTTGTCCACGATTTTCGCGGAGTTCAGCCAATCGTTTTTCCAGCGTTACCTGGGTTTGCATTTGCGTAGCCAAATCAGTCAATTCAGCCTTCGCCTGCTGAACTTCGGCGAGTCGTTCTTTGGCGCTTTCACTTTGGACTTTGGCGGTGACTACTTCCTGCTCCAGCTTGTTGGCCTGCATCCGCAACCGATCCCGCGTAGTGCGTTGCTTTTCCAATTCGGTCAGATGTTGGGAAGCGGACTGGTATTGCTCAAAACCAGGGCGCGAGCGATTGACTATCTCTGCCGCCTGACGCGCTTGCACGGCGGCTTCCTGCGCGGTCGAGAGATTACCACGGGTGAGTTGAAGTTTGATATTTGTGCGCTCGACCACCCCCCGTTGCTTCGTGATCTGCTCAGCCAGTTCTGCATATTGTTGGGCGCGTTGTTCGGCTTGATTGCGTTCTTGGGTCGCACGCACAAGTTGCTGCTCGAAGGCTTGGAGTTTGGTTACTGCTTCGTCATTTTGTTGCTTAAGTTCGTCGTAAGCTTTCAACTCGCCTTCTGCCTCGGCGATTTTGCGATCTGTTTCGGTGATACGGGCGAGCAGGTGCTTCTGTGTGTCTTTGAGATTGTCGGAAGCCTGCCGATATTCTTCGACCTGCAAAATCTGATCGAAGATTTTCTTGCGCTGACCTGGGGGCTGTGAGAAATCTGAAGTGAACGTGCCCTGCGGAACGCCAATCGTAGTTTTGAAAAGCGTTGCCAAGTCCGTTGTCGGCTCCACGCCGATATGTTGTTTGAGCCAGCCCACCACCTGATTTTTCTGCTCGACTAATTTAACTTTGGTATCTATATCAAAGACGTAGTAGCTACCCCCGGTATCCCGGTGTACGAGATATTCGCGGTCGTCGAGATTCGAGCGGAAGCTGATGTCTACCTGCCCGCGTTTAGCACCGCGTCGTACGAAGTCGTCGCGGTTATATTCCAGATGATCGAATAGCGCCCAGGCAATAGCTTCGATAATGGTAGTTTTGCCCGCACCATTCGGCCCGCAAATCGCCGTGACACCCGGATTAAACTCGAACACCGCTTCGGTGTGGTTTTTGATGTTCTTAATTTCGACTTTGGTGATTTGCAAGGCTAGGGGCTGGGAGGATGAGAGCTGATAATCAGACTTCAGTGAGCGGCGGAAAGCGCAACCGCCAGCCACCACTCACTTAACCCAATGACTTACGCCGCCGCATTTTGGGTAGTCTCGCCCGGTTCGGGATGGCCGAGAAGATGTTTGCCTTCGAGGCTCCGCGGATCAATTGTACGGACATGTTTGCGTCCGCGCATTTCCCAAATCGCGGTCACTTTGCCTTCTTTTTCGACGGCGTGATACGACAATTCTTCCTGCGCTTCGGCGGCGGGTGTTACTTCTGGGTTGGTGGTTTCGGTCGTTGTGTTTTCACTCATGTAATGATGTAGCTCCTGAAATTGATGTGATAACGGAAATTAGCATTCTGCCACAGCGATACGGTAGTGTCTAGCCGGGGAAGGGGGGAGGCTCCGTGGCTGGTTGCGCCTCCTGGGTCATTGGCAGCCGCCGATACTCGGTTAGCAAGTCCTGCATGATGTCGGAAAACGTCCAGTTCGGATCAAGCTGGGGATTAGCGGTTAGCCGGGTTTCCAATTCGGTTAACGCGCGCGCTCTGGCCCAGGCAAAAAAACGAGTCAAATTGATTTCTTGATTGCTCATAGTTTGTTGATAAGTAATGACAAAACAACGTCAGAATTCTCAGCTTTCGACAAATTGATGTCAAGGAAATGATGGTTCTTTGTCGGTGAAATATCTGTTTGGGAAACACGTTTCATTTATGTTAGATTGCCATTGGTTTCCCCTCTCGGTAAGATGCTCCTAACAACCCATTATTGTAAAGCTTGTTTGAGGTTCTGAAATGCTGACCGGATACAATACGGATGTGTCCTACGGGGGAATTCTTTTCCACGTACAAACGGAAGATAAAGGCATCCACAGTCCCATTATTCTTTCTCTGGTCTATCGTGCCGGAACGATTCTGGCGGCGAAGCGAACTCCGTATAGCAATTTGATTCAAGATGGAACGGTGGATGAGGCAGCGGTATCGCAACTTCTCACGCGGCAACATCAAATCTTGGTGGCTGCCATCCAAGCTGGGAAAAGCGATAAGCTAGTGGAATTAAGCCGCCACTATGGGGAGCAAAAAGGGAAAGGGCAACCTGAAGCCAGCGCCGCTGCCGCTGTGCCGGGACGCGCGCGGGCGAATCGCCTGACAGAACCGTCGGACAAAGATGCAAGTCCCAAGGAAACGCAACGAGTCGCAGCAACGGCTTCTCCTTTGGGTTCAAGCAAGCCGGGAGTATCAGTCTCACGCGTTCCCCCGAATATGGGGCATCGGGATACAATCGGTTTCGATCAAATCATTACCGGCTATTTGCAAAATGCCAGTCACGCAGAACAGCCTCGGATGGAGTTATTATATCCCTCAAAGTTTCGGGCAGGGGATGAGGTCACGGTGCGCGTAGCAGTTTTTTTGGGAGGGCATCAACCCTCGCCAGGAGCTAGTGTGCAATTGCAGGTGTTAGGCACCAAAATCAAACCGCAATCCTGGAAATCCGCCACGGATGGGCAAGGTTTGGTGAGTTTTAATATCAAAATTCCCATCTTCACTGCTGGGGCGGCGGCCTTGATTCTCAAAGCCACCGCCGCCAACGGACAGGACACGGAATTGAAATACATGATTTCGCAAAAGTGAGTAGAAACGAATGGAAAAAGCAGAAACACAGATTCAAATTGTTGTGAATGGAGAACAACAGTTCGTCCATTCAGGGCTGACCGTAACCGAGTTGCTGTCACAATGGGACTTGGTTCCACAACGGTTGGCGGTTGAGCATAACCTCTTAATCCTCGCCCGTTCCTTGTGGCCTGAAACACGGTTGCAAGCGGGCGACCGGTTGGAAATCGTACAATTTGTCGGAGGCGGCTAAGCCTGCCACAAAGTTGGCTTTTGCTTGTCATTGAATAAGCATTAAATCATCTTTCAATGCCCGTTGAGATTTGTGCCACCAGGCTTACCCCGCAAGCCTTGCTCCTCGCAACAACCGCCTCAATTTGCTCCGCTCGCTGACCGCGAACGAAAAGTTCGTGTGGCGAGTATTGTGTCCCTCGGTTGCTTTCGTGAAGGCTTAGAAAACTGTGCTTACTGTTGTGTTCAATTCATCAATGACTACGACGAATTCCAGGGGCGCCGCCGCTGCCGTGAACAAAGCCAATAAGGTTCAACTGCAAAAATGGTTGGCGAAAATGGCCATGCAAAATAAAGGGTCGCTGATTTTCGAGTTGGAAGTATGGATTCGCTGCTTTGATCGCTTCTTTCGGATTCGCAATCATCCGTTTACCGAACTGGAGATGCGGGAAGTCGTGCGGCGTGACTTTTCCGAAGAATTGAAAATTGTCCGCAGCGTCAGCCTTCGTATGAGCCAACTCTGTACGGAAATCATTTCGTTAGAACGAACGGATTCAGATTATTTCGGCAGCTATATTGAGAATGAGCTTGTCCATAGTGACGGCACGTTGCGCCTTGAGCGAAGCCAGGCGAGTCAGATGACGCCGGAAGACTCGCTTTCGTTATTGATTGAGTCGCTGGCTGATTTGCGTCCCATCCTCGAAAGCATCACGACGCTGCCGTTTGTCAACTTCCAGACGTTCAGCAGTGTGGGCAAGTTGATTAGCCGGGAATTGGCTCGTTGTCATCATATTGAGCCGCTGCTGCTGCAAAAATTTAAGCCGGAATTTGATCGCGTCGAACATCAAGAAATTACGGCCATCATCAAAGGGATTCATCCGGCTGAATTGCGTCAACAGATGGCACAGGTTTTTTTGGAGGCGTTTCGCCTCCTACGGTATCTCAATTTTATTGGCGAGGATTTACGCGCAGATCGTCCGCTCAAACGCTCCTTGCTGATCTTCTCGCTGATTTACTCCGAACTGCGTTCGTTGATGGATTTTATTGATAATCACTTATTGGCCTCGAATGAATTAGAGGAAGAAAAGCGTGACATCATTGATGGCTGTAGCTATGGCTTGCGCATGGAATTAGATAAGGTGTTTGGCAAGGAATTGATTGGGTTCGTGCAATTGCGGCAAGCGCCACCGATTTACGCCAAAGTCGAAAACTCCCACGGCTTGCTCAGAAACTGTTTGCAACAAACGATTATTGGCATTGCCCACGCGTTCAATCCGAATTTGACCGGCAATGGGATTTTTCCGGATTTCAAAACCTTCCGCGACCAATCGCGCGCCTTACGGGCCGATCTCTGGAGCGTGATCGTAATGTTGCGCCATTACGAAACTAATGTCGAAGCAAGCTATGACAGTAATTTGATTGAAAAGCTGGTGGCCTTCCGTGATGGTTCGATGAAGCATTTGATGTTTCGGGATTGGGAGCCGTATGAACGGTTGTATGATGAATTCCTGGCGGCTCCTAATGTCGAGGCACGCCGCAAAGCGTTGCACCTTCTTGCCATGTACCTCGAAACGTTGCTAGGGCATGTGAACGCGCGCGCGGTTTTGGCGAATGAGCCGTTTGATTATACTGAGGCACGTGTTGATGAAGAAGCGGTCGTCTTTGCCGCTCTGTAAAGGCTACCAAGCACGTCCCGACTATTACCTATTTCTTTTTACTCAACACGCTCTTCGTGGTGGGCGCTGTTTTAGCCTTGCCAAGGCTCACCATATTGGCGAACAAGCGATATGCTCCGGTCACACCCGCCGGGAATTGCCGGAACCAGGCATAACCCGTGAAGAGATATTGTCCCTTGCCGTAGTCCGCAATTAACTCTCCTCCTTGCAGCGCGGTGCCCGTGTCATCCGGTGCCGACAGCAGCGGCACGAATTGTTTATCCCATTCGCTCAGGAAATACAGCCCCCGTTCTTGCACCCAGCCTTGCCAATCCGCCGCCCCAATTTTATTCGGGAAATTGAAGATGGAATGATTCGGTTCCAGGATAGTAACGGGCGCGGTTTCGTCTGTAACGCGCAAGTTGCCCGCCATCTTCACCGGGTATGGTGCGAAGTTGCCATTGGCGAATTCCTGCTTGTTATATTGCACAATCAACGTGCCGCCGTTTGAGACGTACTCCAACAATCGTTTGTTATTGGCGATCACCTCATCATTGACTTCATAAACGCGAATGCCAAGGACAATCGTATCGTAGGCAGATAAATCGCCTGCGGCCAATTCAGCCGAGTTAATGGTTTTGACGTTCATGCCCATTTGTTGCAACGCCTCAATGCCGCCATCGCCACTACCCATCACATAGCCAACTTTCAGCCCTTTTGCGATGGTCACATCAAAGACTTCAACTTTGGTTGTGGCAGGACGATAGACGAAATGGGTGTCAATGTGCGGATACGAAATCAGTTGGTAGCCGTTGTCGTAATTCTTGCCGTTGGCCTCCGCGATGGCTTGCAGATCAAACTTGCCATTGGCTCCAACCGGAGGCGTGACTCTGAAACTGCGCGCGGTTTTTTCGTTTTGGCGCGTGAAGGCCAGCGCATGATTGTCGGTCTCGACTTTCCACCCTTCGGGCGCGATTAGCTTGATTGTCCCTTCCAGCTTGCGGCTGGCGTTGTTTGTAACTTCCACGGAAATCTCACGCGTGCGATTTTGACTGGCTGCCGGAATCACCAATAACGATGGGTGTACTGTGAGCGTCAAGGCGGGCGCGACTTTTAATTCGCGGCGGATTTCGCCAAAGGTTTTATCGGCGAAGCGATATTCCACCGGTTGCTGAATAACCACCCGCTCACCGTTCAGCGTCAATTCAACTTGCGCGTTCGCTACAGCCGACGCGAACGGCAAGTTGCGGGGCAATGTGTCGTCCCAATCAAATTGCTCTTTGGTCCGTGGTTTGGCCAGCCAATACGGTTGCGTAGACGGGGCGTTGTCAGGCACCGTCACGCGAAAACGTGCGACAAAACCTGGTGTTTCGCGTCCTCTCATAAAGGGCATACCCGAACCAATAACCATCGGTTCGGGGCGCATAGTTTCGCTGTGCCAGCCAGGAGGCGTTGCCAGCTTGACATTTGGTGAAGCCGCTTTGGCTCCGTTTTCGCCCGCAGCCGCGCCGATGTACACGTGCGCCGCAATCTCTACATTTTCACCAGGTGTGACGATTTCCGTGCTGCTTAGCGCATCCACGATCACACCATTGGCTTTGACCAAAGCATCGTTGAATTCCTTCTCCTTGCGCGCGAGCATTCCGTCAACGGTGGCTTTGGTAATAGCGTCAAGGTTGTTCAGTGTCGTGCGCAAGGCACGCACTTCGCGTAAGCCAGCGGCTAACTGCGGTGCGATAGCTCCCGGTTGTTCCAGGCGCAATTCAGCTATTGCTTGAGCGGCGACGGCTTTGATTTTCGTCAAAGCGGGAAGCATTTGGTCGCCGTCCTTGCCGGCAAATTTGGCGATGCCCGTGATTGAGGTATCTATTCCCGTAAATAAGGTGGTTTCTTTTTCCGGTGCCTCTACCAAGCTGGAGAGCCGTGGGAACACGCGAACCTGAGCACCACGCGATTGAATCATGCCGAAATCTTGTGAGCGATGACGGCTGCGCCCATCCGAAGCAAGCTCATTGTAAGAACGTCCTAGCACAGGATCGAACACGCCTACATCAAACTCCGCCCGTGGCCCCTTTTCAGCATTACCGAAACTTCGGCTGTAGACTTTCAGCACCTGCCAAGGTTGCAACCCTTCTCTGGAGATTTGTTCAGGAAAACGCTGCGGATCCGCCGCCGCTTTGATCGCTTCAGGCGTCAGTAAGCCTGCGACCTGATGCTGACCGTGACCGTCACGATTTGTGCCTGACCACCCATTGACGACTATCAGTGGACGCATCATCCGAATCACACGCACCATATCATTGAGCAGTTCTTCTTTAGTCCACTTTTGTAACGTCTCTTCCACCGAGCGCGTAAACCCAAAATCAAAGGCACGAGTAAAATACTGCTCGCCTCCATCGAGCTTGCGGGCGGCCAATAACTCTTCGGTACGAATGACGCCGAGATGTTCTCCTAACTCCGGCCCAATTCCATTTTGCCCGCCTTCGCCACGATTCAGCGAAAGGTAGGCGGTTCGCGCTCCTTCTTTGCGAGAAAGATAGGCCAGCATTTCAGTTGCTTCATCGTCAGGATGCGCGGCGGTATGCAAGACACTGGCAATCGTTTGCAGGCGGCGTAAGGTAAGGGCTAAGCCACTGACACCGCGCTCTTCCGGCGCGGGAC
Organism: uncultured Acidobacteriota bacterium; assembly: GCA_963794955.1. Lineage (GTDB taxonomy): Bacteria > Acidobacteriota > Blastocatellia > RBC074 > RBC074 > JAFDVL01. The sequence continues at coordinate 17,634 of CAWCGF010000002.1, read as the reverse complement.
GAGTGTCAGCAAAGGACGGAAATGACGGGAGGCAAAGACAGAGAGAGAGTAAGTATGGGAACAATTTTTTCATAGGTGGACTCAAGTTCGTTGACGAAGTGGAGAGCGAACTGAGGATGATATTTCCGACCGGCAGTGTAAGCAACTGCGAATGCCTGAAGTCAGCCCAAATTCTCTCGTAAGACTTGCGCCATTGCTTCGGCCTGCGCGCGGATTGTTGTTTCGTCTTGTCCTTCGATCATCACGCGCGCCAGATTTTCGGTACCGGAATAGCGTAACAACAAGCGTCCATTCCCTTCGAGTTCAGCATTAAGCGCGTCCATCCTCGCTTTGATCGGGGCGATAGAGTCAAGCGGAGGCTTGCTGCCAACTTTGACGTTGATGATGATTTGGGGATAACGTGTAAAGCCTGCTGTTAAGGCTTCCAAGCTCTTTCCTGATTCTTGCATCACCCTTAATACTTCTAGCGCCGTCAGCATTCCATCACCCGCTAATGAAAGTTTTGGAAAGATCACATGCCCTGATTGCTCGCCGCCGATGCTGCCGCCATTTTTTAGTAAATCATCCAAGACATATTTGTCGCCCACATTCACGCGTGCGAGCGTGATGCCTAATGCCTGCAAGCCCAGTTCAAGGCCAAGATTGCTCATGACCGTCGCGACCACACGATTTCCTGCGAGTTGATTTTTGGTGGCGAGGTACTGGGCCAGAATGTACAAGACTTGATCTCCATCAACCAAGTTGCCTTTGGCATCAACAAATAATGCCCGATCTGCATCGCCATCAAAGGCAATGCCGAGGTCAGCGTTCAACTCTGTGACCTTGGCTTGCAGTTGTTCGGTATGCAGCGCCCCACAATTGAGATTGATATTGCGACCTGTTGGCGCTGCATGGATGGTAGTGATTTGAGCCGCCTGAAATAAGGCCGGCGCTAATTGATAAGCCGCTCCATGCGCACAATCCAGCACAAGGCGCAGGCCAGACAAATCAAGGTTTGCGCCAATTTCACTTTGCAGGAATGCAAGGTACTGCTGTTGAAGCTGCTGTTCGAGGCTTTTATTTTGTGCCTCGTCACCTTTCCGTATGGCAGGGAAGGCGGTGGCTGTAGCCTGCAAATCGGCTTCAATCGCTCGCTCCGTTGCTTCATCGAGTTTTTGTCCAGAGGGTGAAAAGACTTTGAGGCCATTGTCCTGATAAGGATTATGCGAAGCTGAGATGACGATGCCTGCATCAGCTTTGAGCTTTTTGGTCAGATAGGCTACACCGGGCGTAGTAATAATTCCGGCGGATTGAAAGTTAGCTGCCGCCGTACGAAGCCCGCGAATGAGGCAGGCTTCAATCCATTCCCCTGATTCGCGCGTGTCGCGCCCGATGATTATCTGTGGCGTGCGCCCTAATCGTTGCTGTAATTCGACTGTTAGTGCATAACCAAAGCGTTCAGTCGTAGCGGCGTCAAGCGGGTATTTTCCTGCCTCACCGCGAATGCCATCTGTGCCAAATAATTTATTCATAAGTTGGTGGGAAATCTGCCGGGGTTGGGAAGTTTCAAGTCTTAGTTTAAGAGGCAGGAAGATAATCGAACTGCGGCAAAAAGTCATTGAGAAAATGTTTATCGGATAAACAAAAAGGCCGGAGATATTGATCTCCGGCCTGCTCTCTCACCTTCTCACAAATCTTGCATTAGCTTGCTTTTTCGACGCGTAAATTATTGGTCACGGAAAAGACGTTCGATACACCATTGGCCGCAAGGAACGCGCGAGTTTTATCGCCTTCATTTAGCACCACACCTTCCAACGTGACATTGCCATTCTTCACGATGATGTGAATAGGCGGATTAGCTTGGAAGGACAACCGATCTAAACCAGGTTGGCGATAAATGGCACGATAAGTTGCCAGGCGAATCCGATCATCGAAGGATGATAACGGCAGCACTTCGATGTTATTGACGACTTGCTCAACCCCCGCCAGGCGTTCAATGACTCGTTGCGCATCGCTCTTCAAGGTCGGACGCGTCACCTGTCCTTGCAACGTTACAACCCCATCGTGGTAGCTGTAAGAAAAGTTATCAAAGATGCTAAAGAACGGCAGTGTGACCAGTTCTTTGCGGATTTTCTGGACGGTTTTCATCTCGTCCGCATTGATTGGTGCGCCAAAATTCGGCATCACTGCAATCATTGTCAAAGCAACCAGTAAAAACAAACTTGTAAATCGTTTCATTTATGTTCTCCCTTTGTTTACTATCAAACAATCTCACTGCAATTCAATCTCACTGCAATTTACGCAGTCTTTGACGTCATCAGATTGCTTTAGGTTGGCTGAATTTTCATGAATAATTTTTCATCATCTGTGTAGAGTAACGGGAAAAGTTTTCTCCACATTATTATCTTCTGTGCGTTGCTTGCGCGATTCGATTGACTCTCCTTTCTCAACCGCTATAATTCCAAAAGGAGTGGTTGTATGCACTTACCCCCATTTCAAACAGTATGGCTAGGAGCGAGAGCGATTTTATGAAACAAGCGGTTATTCTGAGTGCCACTCGCAGTGCTATTGGGAAATTCCAGGGGGCTCTCAAAACCTTCCCCGCACCTGCCTTAGGCGCTTTCGCTGTCCGGGCTGCGTTGGAACGCGCCCGACTCGATTCTCACCAAATTGATGAGGTCATCATGGGCTGTGTTCTGCAAGCTGGGTTGGGACAAAACCCGGCTCGCCAAGCTGCACTCCAAGCCGGTTTGCCCAGTAGTGTTTCTGCGCTCACCGTGAATAAGGTTTGTGGCTCCAGTTTGAAGGCTGTGATGCTGGCTGCTCAAGCGATTGCTTGTGGCGATGCCGAAATTATTATAGCGGGTGGGATGGAGTCTATGACCAATGCTCCATACCTGCTCACGAAAGCGCGCGAGGGCTATCGTATCGGCAACGGCATAGTGATTGACGCGATGATTCACGACGGCCTGTGGTGCGCGTTTGACAATTGGCACATGGGAGAAACTGGCGAAGTCGTGGCCGAGAAGTATCAAATCACGCGCGCACTGCAAGACGATTATGCCTACCATTCACATCGCAAAGCCATGGCTGCCATTGAAGAGGGTCGCTTCACGGACGAAATCTTTCCGATCAGCATTCCCCAACGGAAAGGCGAACCGCTAATGTTTGATCTGGATGAAGGGCCGCGCGCTGATACTTCTGTGGCATCTCTGGCGAAGCTCAAGCCTGCCTTTCGTCAGGATGGCACCGTGACGGCGGGGAATGCTTCGCAAATTAACGACGGAGCCGCTGCTGTCGTGGTGACTTCGGAGGAGAAAGCGCAAGAGCTTGGCTTGACTCCCCTCGCGCGCATCGCGGCGCAAGCGACATCGGGAATTGAACCAAAACTGGTGATGATGGCACCGGTGGAAGCAACCCGGAAGGTTGTGGCCAAAGCGGGTTGGGATTTGCACGATGTGGATTTGTTTGAATTCAACGAAGCCTTTTCGTCGCAATCGGTCGCTTTGAAAAACGTGCTGGAACTTGATCCCGAACGAATTAACGTCAATGGCGGTGCGGTGGCGCTGGGTCATCCGATTGGTGCTTCGGGCGCACGTGTATTGACGACCTTGCTATATGAAATGCAGCGGCGCGAGTCGAAGCGCGGCATTGCCAGCCTGTGTTTAGGGGGCGGCAATGCGGTTGCCTTAGCCGTCGAAAGATATTTTTGAAGAAGAGGAATTTTTAGAGTGGAGACTTTTGGCGATTCAGCATGTGACTGAGTTGAAATCAAACGTTACAACCTAACCCCACGGCTGATGAAGCCAGTGGTAACTGGTGGGAAGGCGAATCCAATCAACCACTACTTACGCTTTATGATTTACTGCCAATGTTGCAAATCCGCCAATCCGATCAGCGCGGAGTATTGTATGTCTTGCGGGACGAGCTTACATATCATTACCCGCCCACGCGGGCACGTCTTCGATTATGTAGACGCACCGTTTGAAGAGCATTTGCTCGAACGCATTAGTGCTTTGGAGGTGGCGGTGCAACGCGCCAATGATCGCTTTGAGCAGTTGCTTGATCTCGCCCACCAACAAGCAACGGGCAGTTTTTTTAATCACATGATGCTAGAGGCAATGGCTGATTTGCTGGGCGAGCACGGGCTGCTGGATCAGGAGGAGTTGGAGCAACGATGGAAAATTCGCATTGCGCGTCATTACGAAGAATCCATCGAACGGGATCGCCTGGATGAACGCTGCGACCGCATCATTGCTTTGCACAAAGGGAAAGACGTTGAGAAATTTGCTGATTTGATAGATCAGGGGGTGATCTTGCTGGGCGAGGGACAAATGCGGCGTGGCTTGCGACTGCTCGAAACGGCGCTGGCGCTTGATCAGGACAATGCCGAGTTGACCTTCATTCTCGGTGAATATTTCTTCCATCTCGGCAAAGCGGCAGAGGCGTATGCCTATTTGCAACAAACGCTGCAACTCGATGAGAAGCATTTCGGTTCGCATCTGCTCTTAGGGCTGCTTTCAGGTGATGAAGGCGAAACAGATACGGCCAAGGAGCATCTGCAATGTGCCTTGGAGGTAGATCGAAACTCTTTCTCCGCCCATTATGGGCTGGGACGATTACTGGCGCGTGAACGCAAACTGAACGAGGCATTAGGACATTTGAAGCGTGCGCTCACCTTGCAACCCGCACCAGAAATGCACTATCTCGTGGGCCGCATTTATTGGGAACAAGGTCGGGCTGATCAGGCCTTGAAGCATTTGCAAAAGGCGGTGCGGCTTGATCCCCGCTTCGATGCTGCCTTGTATGATCTTGGCTTATTGTACTGGCAATCTAACCGACCTAATGAAGCCCAGGTGCATTTCCGGGCCGCGTATGAAATCAACCCGCGCGTGTCGCATTATCGCATGGCGCTGCAAGCCAGTGCGGGGGATGAATTGCCTGTGCCACCTGCGATTAACTGGAGTTCCTTTGTGCCGACACGGAAAACGAAGGTCAGCGAATCCCGCTTCATCGAATTGTTACGACGGGATTTGAATACGTTTTCCCTTTCCCCACTCCATTCACGAAAAAAATCCTAAACCCTCTGTGTGCGATTTATTCCTGGCTGGTTCAAGGCTATACTCTGGGGCCAGCCAGATGAAAAGCCGTACCGAAAAAATCGCAGTTTTGACATGACAAACCCGAAAGTTATGTTACAATTCGTTTCATCTGTGAAACGCTCCTTTTCAGGAGTGAAACGGTACTTGATTACTGAAAGGATCTAATATGGCTCTTGAAAGAACCTACGAAAAAGTAGAACGAGGCGAAAAGGCGAAAGCGATTGAAGCCGCCATCGCCAATCTTGAAAAGCAGTTTGGCAAAGGCACGGTCATGCGCTTGGGCGAGCATCGCGTAGAAGAGATACCCGTTATTTCGACTAACAGCATTGGCATTGATGCCGCGTTGGGCGTAGGTGGGGTTCCGCGCGGGCGCATTATTGAAATCTATGGCCCGGAAAGTTCCGGGAAGACCACCTTGGCTTTGCACGTTGTCGCAGAAGCACAAAAGGCGGGCGGCATTGCAGCTTATATTGATGCTGAGCACGCGCTGGATGCGAAGTATGCCGAAAAGCTGGGCGTCAATATTGACGATATGCTCGTTTCGCAACCGGATTCCGGCGAGCAGGCATTGGAAATTACTGAATCGCTTGTGCGTTCCGGTGCGGTTGATGTGCTGGTTATTGACTCGGTGGCCGCGTTAACGCCACGCGCCGAATTGGAAGGCGATATGGGAGATTCCTTGCCGGGGTTGCAAGCGCGCTTGATGTCACAAGCTTTGCGCAAGCTCACGGCGGTGGTCGGACGCTCCAATACTTGTTTGATTTTCATCAATCAGGTGCGCGAAAAGATCGGCGTCATGTTTGGCTCTCCTGAAACTACTACGGGTGGTCGCGCCTTGAAATTTTACTCTACCGTTCGTCTTGACATTCGCCGGATCGGTGCAATCAAGGATGGCGATAGCGTGGTGGGTAATCGTACTAAGGTCAAAGTGGCCAAAAATAAAGTTGCGCCTCCTTTTAGAGAAGCTGAGTTCGACATCATGTATGGCGAAGGTATCTCGAAGTTAGGCGAACTGGTTGACTATGGCGTAGAAAATAAAATCGTCGAGAAAGCCGGGGCGTGGTTCTCGTATCGCGGAGAACGGTTAGGACAAGGCCGCGAAAATGCGAAGAATACTTTGCGAGAAAACCCTGAGTTGCGCGCGCGCGTTGAAAACGAAGTACGGATGGCGCTTGGAATCGGCGGTAAGCCACAAGCGGCAGCGGCGGCGGCGGCTGAGGCTAGTGAGGCCAAGGCAAAATAAAGCTCTTTCGCTTACCCTGAAACAAGTGAGGCTCGCGTATCCAGATGAATACGCGAGCCTCACTTGTTTTAGCCGCAGGTTGCTGCGGGAAATGACAGGGGACAACCGTTGTCATAAGCCATACTTCAGCCGATTCAAGCCATAAGTCTCTAAATGGCCGAGCGATGCCAGCGCATGATGGAGCGTTAAAGTTGGTAGATATTCGATTGAATCAAGCGTCCAGTCCGGTTGCAGAGAGGAAGCTTTTGAGATGATAAAAGCGCAACGCCAACCTCTGCCAATTAATGAATAACAATCAATGCGAATGTAATGTGTGAATTCTTGCGTTTCATATGGAGGTAATTGAGTAGCCGCTTTTATAAGTTTCGTAATTTCTTCTTGCAGGTATTTCAGACACACCTGTTCAGTGAGGATCACAGGGCGCTTTCCCATTTGTTGTATCTCCTTAGTGATGGTTTTGTTATGAACTTTGCCGTTGCCCCGTAACCGGCAGTGCTTCTAATAAATGCCCAATTCAGTCTTATTACCAGTCATTTTGCACAAATATTGCGAAATCTTTACCACCGCGGAAAATTTCTCCCTGCCTTCGATTTTTCAAGTATTAGTAATGTACTTCGTAAGACGACCTCTGCGAAGGAACGAGTAGTTTGCGTGACGAAATAGCAAGCTGCTCATCATTGCAAAGGAACAGTCAGTGCGTAGCCTAAGTGAGGAAAGAAAAGGGCTACTCATCATTGCAAAAAAACTAAAGCCGTAGGCCACGCGGCAGAGAAACGAAGGTTCAGGAGCGTTATGAATATCAGACCAGCATTAGCAGTGATTCTCTGCGGCGCTTTGGCGGGCGGTGTGCAAGCCGGGCCAATCCAATACTTCCAAATTGGCGATGCACAAGTAAAACAGCAAACGAGCCGCGCTGCGAGCACCGCAACGACAAGCGGGCCGGAAACCGTCGAAAGTCTGGATCAGCCGGAATTTGTTCGCTTGAACGATGGCCGCATGATTCCGTATGGACCGGGCGTGATTTGCAGTGAGATTTGCGTCGAATCTAATGTGATTGAAAATCCTCCCGGCCTCGCACGGCGCTGGTGGATTGCGATCCCGATTGCCGGAGCCGCCATTGCTGCGATCTTATTACGCTCAGGCGAGACCTCTATCCCGCGCCCCACAGCAGTCAGTGGCAAAACTCAAGAACCGCAACCGACGCCGACACCTTCATCAATCCCGAATCCCACACCGACGCCGAGTCTTCCTCCCGGTGGCAACCCGCCGCAACCTGTCCCGGAGCCTGGGACTATTGCGTTGTTGGGGGCTGGGTTGGCCTTACTGTCCCGGAAACGTGTTCTCGCCGTCTTCAAACGAAACCAAAAGTAATCCGAAATGCCAAGGAGCAATGACCGGAGTGCGGGGCTTCTCTTAGCTCTGCACTCCGGTTGTTCGTTTTTTTGCCGGTGTTTTAGTTGCGTTCTCTATCAGAATCCGCTAAATGTAAGCCAGCCACAGCTATTGTCATCAGACTAGCAAAGGGAGCGGATTATGTTTACAAGACGATCATTTCTGAAAGGCGTTGGCGCTGCTGGACTCACAATGGCGAGCTTCAGTGAAGGTGGCATTGAACAGGCCATTGCCGCCACCAAGTATGTCAGTCACTTGACGCCTGAAGAAGTCGCCCAGAACGAGGATTTCTGGTTTGAAGTGCAACAGGCGTTCACCGTTGATCGTTCGATTATTAATCTCAATAATGGTGGTGTTAGCCCCAGCCCGCGCATCGTGCAGGAAGCTATGCGCCGATATTTGGAATATTCCAATCAAGCGCCCACCTATACAATGTGGCGCATCCTGCAACCGCAGACCGAAGGCGTGCGCAAGCGTCTGGCCAAAGCGTTTGGTTGTGACCCGGAAGAAATGGCGATTACGCGCAATGCAAGCGAAGCCCTGGAGATTTGTCAGCTTGGGATGGAGTTTAAGCCCGGCGATGAAGTACTCACCACCGAACAGGATTATCCGCGCATGTTGACGACTTGGCGGCAGCGCGAGCGGCGCGATGGCATTGTGGTTAAGAAGATCAATTTCCCGGTGCCGCCGCCGAGTTGGGATTCGCTGGCGGAGATGTTTGAGCGCGCGATTACACCCAAAACAAAAGTGATCCACTTTTGTCATATCACGAACCTCACAGGGCAAATATTCCCGGTGAAAAAGATTTGCCAAATGGCACGTGCGCGCGGCATCGAAGCTATCGTAGACGGCGCGCATGCCTTTGCGCATTTTCCCTTCAAGCAGGCCGAATTGGATTGTGATTACTACGGCACGAGTTTGCACAAATGGTTAATGGCTCCTTTTGGCACCGGGTTTTTATTCGTGCGCAAAAACAAAATCAAAGGCTTGTGGCCGATGATGCCTGCGGAAGAAACGCTGGATGATAATATTCGCAAGTTCGAGCAAATCGGCACCCATCCCGAAGCCAATTTTCTGGCCATTGCCGAAGCCCTGACCTTTCACGAAGGCATTGGCGCAGAACGCAAAGCCGCCCGCCTGCGGTTTCTCTTTCATCGTTGGTCGAAGCGATTGGAAGGATTGAAAGGCGTGAAAATCCTGACGCCCTACGATCCGCAACAATCCTGCGGTCTAGCGAATGTCGCAGTTGAAGGAATGGATTTAGCGAAACTCGGTGGCTATTTGATGAATGAATACCGCATCAACACGACCCCCATTGTTAATTTAGGCGGCGTGAACGGCTTGCGGGTAACGCCCAATATTTATACTACGCTCAGCGAGATTGATACGTTTGCTGATGTGATGGAGCGGGTTATCAAAAAGGGCCTGCCGTCGTAATGATTGTTTCATTCCTACATTGGCAATGGTAATGTTTTTTGCCTTCCTCGCGTTCCTGAGAATGTAATCTTCCAAGCCGACCCACAAGGTTTGCCCAGCATTGAAGGCGTGATGTTGCGGCGTACAGTTGGTGAAATGGAACGTGTTGTCATTAGCAGTTTTGGCCATCTTTTCTGTCGTTCCCCACGCAGGGGCCAGTCGCCGCACCAGATACCCCCGATCCAACGGATTTTGTGCAAAGAGTTCTTCGCCCACCTGTTCCTCGCGTTTGATACGAGGATCAAAAATCCACTTGTCCGTTTCTCGCTTGATGCTCTTACTTTCTTCTTGCCATCAATGTTCACTGCGGTAAAAAATGCCAGCCTTCGTTCGGCGTTCATGACCACGCTGAAGTGGTGATACGGCAGGACAGAATTATCTGCGCCCGTGGCTTTTTTGTTGATGGCAGCTTTGGCCTTCATGGTCGCGCTTAGTTTGGGCAAGAGGAGCAGACGATTGCCCGTCCCCAAAAATCTCCGCGCTGTATCCTTTCCGCGTCGCATAGTTCGGATCAATACTAATTGCTTCGGTAAAGGCCGGAGAAAGTGGTGGCGTTGCTGATAGCGTAGGTTGAGCTATCGGCTGTGGCGTTGGAATCGCACCCGTTATTCCTTCTGGCATCCCTAAGCTGATGGTGATTTCCAGCGGGATAGAAATGGTTCGGGTGATGTTGGCATTGGTACTGTTTGGCATAACAGGAGTCATCCTGGTTTGTTGTTGTTCGTGTTCCGCGAGGGCGGCGGCTTCAAATGGATGCGGGGGATCTAAATTCAATAACTCATTTAGCAAGTCGGCCTTTTGCCCCGTGAGCGATTGTGCTTTGAGATGCTTGACCAATTGGCTGATGCGCACGCCTTCATTGGCAACCCAGTCTAATCTGTTCGGGGGATCGCCGGGGTGCCAAATGGAGCCGTCTTTGGCAAGCAGGTTTCCTGTTGCATCGGTTTTTGGGACGCCGGAGTGATGAAGCCCGATCACTTCCCACAGATCATTGAAGACCGGCGAGCCAGACGATCCCGGTTCCGTATCTGTTTCGTAATGGGCAAAATTGTCCAGCACATCCAGCAAATTATTGCTGCGAATCGCTAATTGTTTCGGCTCGCCGCGCGGATGTTGGATGATGTTCAGCGGGTTTCCTTCAATCGCCTTTCCTTCGTCTTCCAACAGCCGATTCCATCCATACAGCTTGAGTTCTATGCCGGTTTGCGAGCGTGGGCGAACGGCGACCAAGGTGAAGTCAAGACCGCGATCCGTCAGGAAGAAAACATCTGGTTCCAATCCGAATGTGACGACCGTTAACATCCTGCCAAAGCGGTCCGACTGGAAATCAAATTCCACTTCGCTGAAGCGTGCTTCGGCGGCGTTACGCCGGACATGATTATTAGTCAGCAGCAAACGCGGCGAGACCATAAACCCGGTTCCAAATCCGCTTTCAGCGCCACTTGCAGAACGAATATGTACCCGTCCGACGAAGCGCGCGACGGCCATTCCTTTTTCCAGAAAGTTCAAGCCCAGGATGTCTGATCGGCCGATGATGTGCCTTCCAGCAATTTGCTGGGCGGCGTTTTCTTCAGCAAATAGCCACACGCGCCCGCGCACAGGGATTGGAAGATTCGTTCGTCATCGTCGTAGATGGTCAGGACTAAAAACAACATCTGCGGATAGCGCACTTTCAAGCATTGAATCGCTTCGATCCCGGACATTTTCGGCAAGCCAAGATCCATCAGGACAACGTCAGGAATGGCGCGCGCCATCTTGTCCAGCGCTTCTTCGCCCGAATAATAGGCGCCACTACAACGAAAGCCGGTGGAATCGTTAATCAACACGCGCAGGCTCTCGCGGATATCGGTGGTGTCTTCGACAATCGCTACCTGTACCGCGGCTGAGGCGGCAGACGACGTTGGCGGTCGGAATTCGTTGGTCATATTTACCCCTGCATCATTGGAAGTTTGGTTGGAAGCTGTACCGTCAGCCTGTGCCCTCGTAGACGGCGGGAAGCTTATGCCGATCTGCGCTTCCTCGTCACTACATAGGTGTGTAGTTTCTCTTTGCCCCTCAGAATGTTTTTTCCCGCAAGAAGGGAAGTTGGAGCGAAATCGTGGTGCCATAGCCATTGACGGATTTGATTTCCAAGGTGCCGCCCAGTTTCCGCGCCCGTTGTCGCATACTGCCCAGGCCGTTGCCGTTTTGCATCGCCGCCAGGTCAATCCCTTTCCCGTTATCCGCAATGATCAACCGTAAGCAGTCGCCTCGTTGCTGAAAGATGACATCCACGCTGGTGCAATTCGAATGTTTGGCAATGTTGTTGATGCATTCTTTGAAGATCAGCAACAGTTCACGGCGCGTCTCGGTAATGAGCTTGCAGCCTTGCTCGGTGACATCGGCGTGGAAGCTGAACTCCAGGTCGCGCGCGGCACAGAGGTCATCGGCGAGGCGGCGCATGCGCTGCGTTAAATCAACGAGGCGGTCTTGCGCTGGGTTGAGCCCACACGATGTCGCTCAGGGAATCCACTGATTCGCGGGAGATGCTGGCGATGCGCGCCAGGCGGGCCGGGAGTTCCGGGTTTTCCAGGTCTTGCTGCATCACCTCGCTGAGCATGGCGATGCTAGAAAGATTGGCTCCAATGTCATCGTGCAAATCCATCGCAATCCGCGCCCGCATCCGCTCTAAGGCAAGCCGTTGCTGCGCTCGATACCGATAGCACGCGTAGAGGAAGATAATGATGACTATCCCGATCAACGTCAGCCACAAGGCACTGTTAACGTGCGTGGTAAGGAAGGAAATTGCGGCTTGGCGGAGGGAAGTCGTCTTGTCCCCAAGCAAGAGGGAATGACACAGGGCGTATATCTCGTTCATGGCTTCGGCTTTCGCGGGGTAACGTAACGCTTGGCTGATAATGTTTCGGCTGATCTTACCGACTGTGCTTTTTCAGTGCTTCCCTTTTCCTTACTGAAAGATAGTTGGAAGGGAGCGTCGGTCGGTTCGATTATCAGTTGATTACTGGCTCCACCCCATAATGCAAGAAAACAAATACTATTTCAAGCCGCGCGTCAAGGAAGCCACCCACGCTTTGTTCCTCCTGCCGCGATGGTTGGCGCGGCGCAATGTCAGGCACATTGGCGCGTCATCGCTAAGCCCTTCCTTGTCAAGGAAAGATCGCGCCTCTATACTACGCAACCTCAGACAATACTGATGAATTTCGAGGTGCAATGTGAAACACTTCAATCAGGCTCTCAAGGAAGCACAGCGTGCGCTTAAACGAGATGGCGATTTGCCGCTCATGGCGATTGGTTTTGATGCTCGTGGACGAGGCTTCAAAATTTGGATGCAGGTCGAAAAAGATCAGGACAAAGAACGCTTCAGCATGGCCCTTGCCGGCAACTTGCTGGTGCATAATGCCACGGAATATTTTGTGCTGTTTACTGGTTGGATGGTACTACTGGATAGGCCCGGAGAAGAATTGGCAACGCGTCCCTCGAAAGACCCGCGCCGTCAGGAAGTGATGATCGTGTACGGCGAAAACCATGACGAAAAAGAAGCCAAGCTCTATGTGATCAAACGGGATGCCGGAGGGCGCTTGCTGAACTGCAAAGAACGCGAAGACCTCAACGAGATGGTTGCTGATAATGGGCAAATGCGCTTTGCTGGGTTGCTCGGTGATTCGCAGCGCAAGCATACAACCGAAGAACGCGAACAGATGCGCGCTTTGCTCAAGCCGATGCCGGACATCTTTCATATCCACGGCCCACAGCCCCTTATTAACCCCGCTCTGAATTAGCGCGAATCGCCAGAGAAACCATGAATACCGATTTTACGGATGTCTTTACCGACGAAATACAAGAGCCTGAATACAATTATGACGAATGGCGGAATGAGCAAGTCGCGGCACGTCGTACCTTCATCGAACAGTTGCCGTTGGCCGCACCGCAAGTAATCAGCGAACAAGTCGAAAAGCTCGGTTACAAAGGACAACCTGAACAACGAAGTGCGTTGGCGCTAATGGCGTATCGGCATATTCGTCGCCTCAAGCGGATTTATGTCGAAGGCTACGCCCGGCATGAGCTTCCGCCCAAACAAAACACGCTGATGGCCGGCCCGACGGGGTGTGGCAAAACGTTCCTGGTTGAATTGCTGTTCCGCGAAATTTTCAAATTGCCAACGGTTATCGTAGACATTACCAGCTTCACGGAAAGCGGCTACATCGGCGATGACGTAAAGACGATTTTGACGCGCCTGGTGAATGCCGCGGATAACAATCCGTTGATGGCGGAATGTGGGATTGTTTGCCTGGACGAGTTCGACAAGATCGCCGCTTCCAGCACCAACTCGCGCTTTGCGGGCGAGGGGACTACGAAGGACGTTTCCGGCTATGGCGTGCAGCGCGAATTGCTGACGATGTTGCACGGGGCAGAAGTACAAATTCCGATGGATTACGGCTATTCGCAGTTTGGCCCGCGCCTGACGTTTGCTACCCACGATTTGCCGTTCATTGCCTGCGGTGCTTTTTCAGGGTTGGAGGAACTGCTCAAAACGGATAGGACTACCATTGGCTTTCAATCCCGCAAGGTTGAAGCTGAAACCAACGCTGTCAAGGTCGTCGAAGAGGTCGAGGGCTTTCAGAAATACGGCTTCCTCCCGGAACTGATAGGTCGCTTTACGCGGATCGTGAGCTTCCCCCCACTGTCCAACGAAACGCTCAAACAAATCCTCCAAGACAATGTGCTACCACAATACGAATGCGAATTCGCGGGCGAAGGATTACATCTGAAAGTAACAACAGCGGCCATTGAACACGTCGTTACAAATAGCGTCAAGCGGGGCACGGGCGCACGCGGCTTGCACTCCGAATTGGCGACGGCGATTGAGCGCGTGGCGTTCGAGATGTTCGGACTGAAGCGCGGCGGAACCGTAGTCATAAACGTCAAAGACAACTTGTTGCAATGGCAACTGGAAGCTTGAATTCGATGTACTGGTCACAAAAAATCATAACTCTCCAATCACGCCTGCGCGGCTTTCACGTCGTCACGCGGGAAATCCTGGAACACTTGCCGGAACTACGCGATCTCGAAATCGGCTTCCTGCATTTGTTCATCCAACACACGTCCGCTTCGTTGACGATCAACGAAAATGTCAGCCCCGATGTGCGCGGCGATTTTGAACGCCACCTCAATGAAATCGTACCCGAAGACGCGCCGTATTATGAACACACATTGGAAGGCGCGGACGATATGCCGGCGCATATCAAAGCCTCGTTGCTGGGCAGCGGGTTGATGATTCCGGTGGGACGTGGGAAGCTGCTGCTGGGCACCTGGCAGGGCATTTACCTTGGCGAGCACCGCGATCACGGCGGGGCGCGACAAATCGTCGTAACTTTGTTTGGGCAAAATAAGTCTTGATTAAATTCAATTTGGAACACTAATTTTATGACAGAAACACTGATACAAAACGCAGCCGGAATTCCACTTCGACCACTTGGACGCACGGGCGAACAAGTCACAGCTATCGGGCTGGGCGGTTATCATCTCGGCGTTATCAAAGAGGACAGCGACGCGATTCGTTTATGCCAGCAGGCGATTGATGAAGGCATTACTTTCCTCGATAACGCGTGGGAATATCACGACGGACGGAGCGAAGAGTTGATGGGCAAAGCAATTCATGACCGCCGCGAGCAAGTCTTCCTGATGACTAAAGTTTGCACACACGGACGCGACAAGCACGAAGCGATGCGTCAACTCGAAGACTCGCTGCGCCGCTTGCAAACCGATCACCTCGATTTATGGCAAATCCATGAACTAGCCTACGAAAACGACCCGGAATTGCACTTTGCCTCCGGCGGCGTCATTGAAGCCTTAGAGTTAGCCAAGCAACAAGGCAAAGTGCGCTTTGTCGGTTTTACGGGACACAAAAGCGCCGAGATTCATTTGCAGATGCTCGCGTATGAATATCCTTTCGACGCCTGCCAACTGCCGTTGAATTGCCTGGATGGCACCTTTCGCAGCTTCGAGCAAAAAGTCTTACCGGAACTGGCGCGGCAGGGAATTGCCGCCGTTGGGATGAAGAGTTTCGGCGGCGATGCCGGGATGCTGAAACAAGGCGTCGTCGCACCGGAAGACGCCCTGCGCTATGCCATGAGCTTGCCCGTCGCAACAACCGTAAGCGGCATCCTCAAGCCTGAAACGCTCGAACAAAACCTCAAAGTCGCGCGGAACTTTACGCCGATGAGCGCCGAAGAAATGCAGTCGTTACGCGCTAGTCTCGCGGCGGCGGGTGCCGATGGTCGTTACGAATTATACAAAGTTACAGCCAAGCACGAAGGCCCGATTGGCCGCGCGCAACACGGCTTCCCAACGTTCGGCGAGATGCGGGGCTAAGTGATCACTTGAATGAAGAAGCGAAGTACGAGGACGGTCATCCTGATTCTGGGTGGTTTGGCCGCGCTGGCGCCGTTCAGCATTGATATGTACCTGCCGGGCTTTCCCCAGATCGCCCTGGAGTTGCAGACAGATATTTCCCACGTCACGTTATCCCTCACCAGCTATTTTGTTGGCATCAGCCTCGGTCAATTGATTTACGGCCCGGTGCTCGACCGCTTTGGCCGCAAGAAACCCGTGCTCGTTGGCCTGGCGATTTATTCGCTGGCTGCGGTCGGATGTGGTCTGGTGACATCAGTGCAGGGCTTGATTGCCTTTCGGTTGTTGATGGCCCTGGGCGGCTGCGCTGGGATGGTAGCCGTTCGAGCCATCGTCCGGGATTTATTTCCAATCAATGAGATTGCCAAAGCCCTTTCGTTGTTGATGCTGGTGATGGGCGCGGCTCCGATTGTTGCGCCCAGCATCGGCGGATTGGTCGTGACGACGCTGGGTTGGCGCGCTATTTTTCTGTTGCTGGTCGGCTGGGGGATTTGGCTGTTTTTTCTCGTCGCGCGCGTGCTGCCAGAAAGCAAAGATGCAGACCAGTCGGTATCGCTCAATCCTGGCCCGGTGTTGTTGGCATACTTGAAATTATTACGTCATCCCTGGCTGATGGCGTACACCCTGTGTGGTGGCCTCACGGCGGCTGGAATGTTCGCCTACATCAGCGGCTCGCCGTTTGTGTTTATGGAACTGTTTCACCTCAGCGAGCGGCATTACGGTTGGGTCTTCGGCTTGAATGCATTTGGCTTGATTGCCAGCAGTCAATTGAATCGCCTCTTATTGCGGCGGCGAACCAGCGCGCAAATCGTGCGGATCGTTGCCACGTTGCAGTGTTTGGCAGGACTTTCGCTCTTGCTGGGAACGGCCACGAGCACGATTCAGAAAGCAGGAACGTTAGCTTTGATCTTTTGCTATCTGTTTTTGCAGGGCTTTCTTTTTCCCAACACCTCGGCGCTGGCGTTAGAACCCTTTGCCAAAAACGCAGGCGTTGTCTCCGGCTTGATGGGCTTCTTGCAAAGCGTCGTCGCCACGATTGCTTCGGCGCTGGTTAGTGTCTTTCACAATGGAACAGCATTGCCGATGGCAGGGGTGATGGCGGGCTGTACAGGATTGGGGGTGGTTTGTTTATTTTTGGGAGAATATCTGGTAGGTATTGGGGTACGTAAACGAACTGAAGCAACGGCATCATAAGCCATTAGTCCTGTTAATAATGGACGACCAGAAAAACGAACAGAGTCAAAATATCAGCCGTAACTTGAAAACACTTATTCGGGGCTTAACTCAGAATAATGTGTCGGAAATGTACGAAGGGTACAAGGCTTTGTTTCAAATTGGTGTGCCAGCCATTCCGCAAATTCGTGAGGTAGTTTTACAGTCTAATTGGTCAAAAGTTAAATACGCGAATGAGGTCCGCTATGTTGTCGGTCTAGTTAATCTCATTCATGACATACATGAAGCTGAGGCGCGAAAAATTACGGATTTTCTAACGGCTAATGGTTGCGATCTGGCGATAGCGAGTGTGCTAAATTCGATTTGCAGATTTACACTTGCCGATTACGCACCATACGAAGTTTGTGGAGTCGAAATATTTGAGCATAGGAAGCTTGTAACAAAGCAAAATGTGAAGGCGTGGCTTGAGCAGTGGCTCGGAAACGTCCCAAGTGATGATGTGAAGGAGATAGAACGTATTTACGTTCTTAGAAAAGGAGATTTGGATAGTTTGGGTAGTTACATACCCATCCTGTATCGAATCAATCTCGTTTGGGATAATCCTTCTCCACGATGGAGTCCGATGTCATGGTTTAATAATTTCTTCATTGAGAGGATTTTGTACCATGAAATTGGACATCACGTTCATAGACATACCTTCGGGCAAGACCCAGAACAAGAGGAAGAAGCAGAAAAATATTCCGACAAAATTTTGGCGAATAGTAACCGTTTGGTTTTTAGAACTGGTCGTTTCCTCAAGCGTGCCTTTCGTGTAATCTGTCCTAGCGGATAAAATTCACCCAATAGCAATTTGGAAAT
>CAWCGF010000001.1:0-144077 GCA_963794955.1 uncultured Acidobacteriota bacterium | reverse complement strand
TCCGACGGTATAAGGAACAAAAACTTTGGATGGTAACAGCGCAAGCCAACACGCCTACGGCGGAAGAATTGAATCAAACCACCCTGGATTTATTCCAACAAGCGCAGTTCCCCAAAGAAATCGTTAAAGTGGTGAGGACGAGCGGCCGAAGCACGCGATGCTTACGATGACCGTATCGTCGCTATTTTTAGAAAAGATTTGGCCAGATAAGTCGAGCGATGTTTGGAAAAGTCCAGAAAAGTCTGGGAAAGTCAGGTAAGCCCAAATGGCACTTCCGTGAATTTTCCAGACTTTTTCTGGAGCTTTTTAGGGTTTGTCGAAATAAGGATGGGTTAAAAGCATCGGTTTTTGTTGCGCGCCGGTTGGTTTCTTCAACTCCAGTTCTTCCAGGAGCACGGAGGGCGCAACGATGCTGGTGCTTGCGCCGCCGCCCACGTACGCATTGCCGGCACGATTCAAAACGTAGCTATCATTGCCAACGGCAATGATTTGGGCTTTCAATTGCTTAACCGTTAGCTCTCCGATGCTGGCCCCACGAATCAATTCCTCACGGCCATCTTCAACATAGACTTTGTAGGTCAATGACGGGTCACTCAACCCGCCCCCTTTAATAATGATTCCATAAGGCATTTCCAGCGCCTTGCACATCTTAACGAGTTCCTGTTTGAGTTGCTCATAACTTTTGCCGTCGCTGGATTGAATAAACAGATTGCCAATCTCTGTTGAAGCGCCGCCATTCAGTCCCGAACGTCCATGCCCATTTGATTTAGGAACATGTTTTGCGTGGCGGCGCGAGAGCAAGAGGGTTTTCAGCACACCTTGTTCGACTAATGAAATCTTGCGCGCGGCAACACCCTGATCATCCACTTTGTACGAACCGAGCAACGCCTTGCCACCAAAGGTTTCTTGCAGCGGATCGTCATAAACTGAAATATGAAACGGCAGCACGCGCCGATTGAGGCGGTTCGCCAATTCACTGCGGTCTTCGCCCTGCATTCCCACAGGCGGGCGATGGCTGCAAATCCGGTGTCAGCAATTGCGAGAACGTATCGGGTGGAAAACTGCGAGCGGTGAACAGCACCGGGCCGAGGTACGTTTCGTTCAAGACGGGCGCGGATTGCAACCTGGTGACTTGCTCCGCCATTTGCTGGATGGCTTTGGTCATCGCTGCGACCGAAGGCAATTGCGCAATTTCGGTAGCGTGAAAAGGTGTCGAAAGGTTGACCCACATGCCATCGGCTGTTTGTGCTGTCGCGCTGGCTTCGAGTGAAATCATTATCATCGGACGGCGGATACGGGTGCCTTCGCTGTTGACCAAATAGCGATGCACAAGCTGTGCCTGAAAGGAAACACGCGAATCTTTGATCGTCGGAAACTGGCGGAAAAGTGCAGACAATTCGCGCACCGTCGTCTCCCACTGCTTTTGCTCGAAGCTCAATGTCTGCGCGGGCAAGAGCAACCTCGTTGGGTCTTCCTTCGAAAAGTCCGGGATTTTTTCCTCGTCTACGCGGTTTTTCAGAAACGCCCGTTTGCGCGCGATCTGCTCGACCGCCCCACGATATGCCGCATCTGTCGCCAACCATAGTTCGTGTCGCAGCGCGTTGTAATCATCTTCAATCGCTACAGAGATCGGGTAGCCCGCTGGCTCGTTGTCGAATTCGTAGCCGCCCACGCGCACATCCACCATCATCACGCGCCCATGATTACGCTGGGAATAGGTCAAGCCACCAAACGCCGCTGTCGCCGTAAACGTCTTCACATCCATCGTTTCGTATTCAATGAAGTACGGCTTTTCCTGCCCTTGAATGACGAGCTTACTGATGGAGCGCTGCAACTCATCCTGCATGGCCTTAGAGCACACGTCAGAATCATTGGCGGCGGATTGAGCAACGGCACAGATGGTGCTAAAGAATGAAATTGCTATGGTGAGAGTGATTTGCTTGATTGAATGCTTCATTGTTATTTCTTGTGGGAGATACTTCTGGGCAAAAACGCTATTATCTGTTGGCCGGCTGCTCCTGACTCGGCGGCGGCAAAATCGGCAACCGTTCATTCGACTTTGGTTTCTTTTGCACTTCGATTTGCGTGGTCAGAATGCTCGGCGATATAGCGGACACGGGAACCCAGCCAGACTCCGCGCCGCAGACGCCGTTGAAGACTTCAGTGGTATCGCTCGCCGCGACGATCTTGCTGAATGACGTCAACGGTGTGCCGAGGATCAAATCTACACCGCGCACCAATTCATCAGGGCGACCATCGGCATAGACGCGATAGACCATCACCGGCGTGACCTCGAACGCTTGCGGCGCACTGAGGTGCCTGTGGTCGTGAAGCCGCCGGAAATGTCTTGGAAAATCAGGCCGTAGGGTTTGTCCTGCTTCTTGCATTCCGCAATTAACAGTTCGCGCAATTTTGCTTCGGAAACCGTTTTGGAAACTTCTACCACCAGATTGCCTTGCCGCCCAACGGCACGCTGCCCGGTTGTTTTGCGCCCGTGTCCGTTCGAACTCGAAAAGCCTTTAATCGGTGAGCGCGACATCAGGAAGTTTTTCAGGATGCCGTTTTCGACAACCGGGACGCGCTGTGCTTTTACGCCTTCGTCATCGAATTGGTAATGACCGTTCAGATCAATGCCCGTGACTTGCTGGACGATAGTCGTAGACCGAAATAAAATCGGGCCAAGTCCTTTGTTTACTTGCTTAGTGAAGGTCTGCCAGGAGTCTTCTTCTTTTTGACGATGACCTTCGATGCGATGTC
Organism: uncultured Acidobacteriota bacterium; assembly: GCA_963794955.1. GTDB lineage: Bacteria > Acidobacteriota > Blastocatellia > RBC074 > RBC074 > JAFDVL01. Next base: position 141,320 of record CAWCGF010000001.1, on the reverse strand, counting down.
CCAAAGATTTCGTGGAAGAATACGCCGCTCGCACGCCCGGACAAAATTGCTGGGCCAGTGAACGGCTCAATCACGGGCGCTTTATCCGCAGGGCAAGCAAGTCCTTCGCCATCTTTTCAATTGCTCCAACGACCACCTCGTCCCCTGGCAATTTGTCAGAGGTGAACGCATCAAATGCTTCGTAGCGATATAACTCCATCCCATCTTCCGCTTTGGTGCGCGCGTAAATCGCTAGCCGCGCGCGCGTGCTGCCGTGCTGAATGGCTGTGCCTTCGGAGTTGACCAGGTACTTCGTCGTAGCATCAGCATTGAAGGTCACATTAGAGGAGGAACTTCTGGATATTTGTTGAAGAGCGCCGACCAGTCCTTGAGGTTCTTTTCCCAAGCGGCTTGATCTACTTTGCCCAGGCTCGGAGTCGGAGTTACAGCAATTTGTGGTGTCTCGCGCGATAGATTCGCGGACTTGTCTTCCTCTTACGACTTTGACGGCCTGATTGGCTTTGATTTGAATCAAGCGTTCCTGCGCGGATTTGTACTTTTGATCGGTCACCATCCAGAGCGAGCTTTCGATTGCGTCAAGGTAAATCTTCGGGAGGAAATCGGCATCGCACCGCCCCCGCCATAACCGCCACCCCCGCCGCTGGTGCGATGCGTGTTATCGAGTTGATAATCGCCCACGCGTACGTCCACATCCAGCAGGCACTGCGCCCCTTGTCGTTGTTTTGCAGCGCACCGTATTGCGCCGCGATAGCGATCTGCTGCATGTCGGTGACCTGATACGAGATCAAATACGGCGGTGGATCGCCTTTCTGCTGACCATTTTTTATGTTGATGATGTTCTGCAAGGCGGTCATCACCACGCTTTTGCTGGCGGAGGGCACGGCCTTTTGGCTAATGGTGGCAGGCGCGAGAAGAAGAAATAGTGAGAAGGGGGATCAGTAAATGTCTCGTGAATTTCATTGAAATTCATCTGCTTCGGGCGGCGAAGCTAACTTATCCAGTACCGAAGCTAACTTATTTGCAGTAGGGGAAGCAAGGAAAAAACGTCGCTGGGTTGTCAGTTGTCAGTTGTCGGTTGTACTTTGTCTCAATCAACCAACGCAGGAATAAATGGGCAGTGATTAACGATAAAGAATTAGAAGACATCCGTGCGGCAGTGCTGCGGCGTATTTGGTTTGAGGAAAAGGTATGCTGATCAAAAAAACGAGCGACATCGAATCATCTGAAATTACGGACGAAAAGCTGTATCGCAATCGTCGGCAATTTATACTTGGCACAGCCACGGCTGTAACGGAGCGATCCTTGCCGCTTGCAAAAAATCACCGCTACCGAATGTTGCTATTGCGCCACCGCAAAAGTTGGAAGGCGTAGTCAAAAGCTCGTTCACGGTTGATGAGCCAATAAATTCGCTGAAAGACATCGCGACCACCAACAACTTCTACGAATTCGGTACTGACAAAAGCGACCCCGCCGCCAACGCGCACAAGCTACTACACGTCCATGGACAGTTGCGGTCGAAGGGGAAGTAATGAAGCCGAAACGCTCGACGTCGACGAATTATTAAAACTCGCGCCGCTGGAAGAACGGGTCTATCGCTTTCGCTGTGTTGAGGCGTGGTCAATGGTGATTCCGTGGGTCGGCTTCCCGCTCGCCGAACTCATCAACCGCGTCGAGCCGACATCCAAAGCCAAGTTTCTCCAATTCACAACGCTGCTTGATCCTAAGCAAATGCCTGAACAACGCTATGGCACACTAGACTGGCCGTATGTCGAAGGCTTGCGGATGGATGAAGCGATGCATCCGCTGGCGATTCTGGCGGTTGGTCTGTACGGGCAAGTGTTGCCGAATCAGAACGGCGCTCCGATTCGGTTGGTTGTACCGTGGAAGTACGGCTTTAGAGCATTAAGTCCATCGTGAACATTAAATTTGTCGAAACAAAGCCGCAGACGACTTGGAATCAGATGGGGCCTGACGAATACGGTTTTTACTCGAACGTGAATCCCAGCGTAAATCATCCGCGCTGGACGCAAGCAAATGAGCGCCGCATCGGCGAACTCCGGCGCAGACCGACCTTGATGTTCAATGGCTATGCCGATCAAGTTGCCAGTTTGTACAGCGGCATGGATTTGCGGAAAGATTATTGAAGGTGGCAGGTAGAAGAGAATGAAATGCTGCCGGAGGGTATCAACGTCATTCTGCACCTTCTCTGTTTGCTTCCGCTGGTTCGCCTTCTTGTTAGCTATTTTAATGACGACCTCACTGCCAATCCGATTGAATTTATTACACATTCGACGGGTACCTGGGCGTTGGTGATTTTGCTCGCCTCACTCGCCATCACGCCGTTGCGCAAAATCAAAGCCTTGAATTGGATCATCAAGTTCCGCAAGCTGCTGGGGCTGTATTCATTTTTGTACGTATGCCTTCATTTTCTAACGTACCTCTGGCTGGATCATTTTTTTGATTGGGCACGCATCGGCCAGGATATTGTCAAACGCCCCTACGTCACAGTAGGCTTTGCCGCGTTCGTGATGCTCGTGCCGCTGGCGCTCACCTCAAATAAGTATTCGATTCGCAAGCTGACGGGCAAGCGCTGGCAACAATTGCACTGGCTGGTCTATCCGGCTGCAATTTGCGGCGTCGTGCATTACTATTGGCTGGTCAAAGCTGACATCCGGCAGCCGGTGATGTACGCTGTTGTTTTAGCGGCGCTGTTGGGTGTAAGAATTTTCTATAAGCTAAAACCCCAACAGAGGAGTCCGCGTGAATACAAAAACCTGACCTACAACCTTCCAAATGAACTAGCTGAAGCGGTGCAGGCTTCAACCAATGATTGGCAAAGTAACCAGAAAATCCAACAACTCTGGGCGAAAGATGCGTCGCTCTGGACAGACACGGACGAAGCGAAATGGCTTGGCTGGCTCAACATCGTTGACGATAAGTTGGCAACGTGCAGCCGCTCCATAACTTTGGCCAAGAAGTTAAAGCCGCAGGTTTCGCGCAAATTCTGTTGCTGGGGATGGGCGGTTCGAGCCTTTGCCCCGAAGTCCTGAAACTGACGTTCGGCCATGTTGCAGGATTTCCTGAATTGCACGTTCTCGACCCGACTGATCCGGCGCAGGTCAAAACTTTTGAGCAGAAAGTTGACCTCGCTAACACGCTGTTCATCATCGTCGCCAGCAAATCCGGTAGCACGCTCAAACCCAATACCCAATCAATATTTTTATCAGCGCGTAGTCGAAACCGTGGGCGCAGAGATGGCGGGTAGCCATTTCATCGCCATCACCGATCCCGGTTCCAAGATGCAGCAAGTTGCGCCGAACGCGATCACTTTCGCCATATCTTTTTCGGCTGGCCGACGATTGGCGGGCGCTATTCTGCGCTCTCGAATTTCGGGATGGTTCCCGCCGCTGCCATGGGCTTGGATACAGCCAAACTCCTAACATCTGCCAAACAAATCGTCAGAAAGCGTGCAAGGCTGAGTCAAACGATCCAGGCGTAACGCTCGGCGCGATTTTGGGCACGGCGGCAAATTATGGGCGCGACAAACTGACGATTATCGCTTCGCCGGGCCTCCACGATTTGGGGGCGTGGATGGAACAACTTGTCGCCGAATCCACCGGCAAAGAAGGCAAAGCGATTATTCCGGTGGATCGTGAAGCGATTAATGACGTAACGGTCTACGGCAATGATCGCCTATTTACCTACGTGCGATTAACCTCTGCGCCGGATGCGGAACAGGATGCGCAAGTTGCCACGCTCGAAAACGCCGGACAGCCTGTGATCCGCATTGAGGTCGAAGATGTTTACAACTTAGGCCAGCAATTCTTCTGTTGGGAAATTGCTACGGCGGTAGCAGGGGCAATCATCGGCATCAATCCATTCAATCAACCCGATGTCGAAGCCAGCAAAATCGAAACCAAAAAACTTACCAGCGAATACGAAGAGAAGGGAAGCCTGCCCGCCAAAACGGAATTATTAGCGGCGAAGGCGTGAAACTATTCACTGATGAAAACAACGCGACCACACTCGGAGGCAGCGAACAAACGTTGGCAGGCTATTTGCACACGTTCAGTAGATAGATTGGAGCAGGCGATTACCTGGCCTTGCTCGCTTACATCGAAATGAACAACGCGCACGAAGCAGTGTTACAAAGCATTCGCCACATGATTCGCGATAATAAAAAAGTGGCAACGTGTTTAGGCTTTGGCCCGCGCTTCCTGCATTCGACTGGGCAGGCGTATAAAGGCGGCCCGAACAGTGGCGTAATTTTGCAAATCACTTGCGACGATGCAAATGATTTGCCAGTGCCGAATCAGAAATACACTTTCGGTACTGTCAAAGCTGCGCAAGCACGCGGCGATTTTCAAGTCTTGTCGGATTGCGGGCGGCGGGCGTTACGTGTGCATTTGGGTACGGATGTCGCTGCCGGATTGCAGACGTTGCAGGCAGCAATTGAAAAAGCATTAGCAGGAAATTAACCACGGCGCACATGGCGAGCGCACGGGGATTTTTCTGACAGGATTGACAAGATTGTCCAAATGAACAAGAGTAATTTTGTAAATCTTGTTCATCCTGTCTAAGTTTTCTCCGTGCGCCCCGTGGTTCAAAACACCGGAGAATTTATGCAATTGGGAATGATTGGACTGGGGGACGAATGGGGGCGAATATGGTGCGCCGTCTGATGCGAGGCGGACACGAATGTGTTGTCTTTGATTTGAATGCCGACAGTGTGAAAACGCTCGTCGGCGAAGGGGCAATCGGCGCGGAGTCGCTGGATGATTTCGTTGCCAAACTCAGTGCGCCACGTGCCATGTGGATTATGGTTCCGGCGGGCAATCCGACTGAGCAAACTGTCCTGAACCTAGCCGCAAGACTCTCTGCCGAAGACATCATCATTGACGGCGGCAATTCGTATTTCAAAGATGATGTGCGTCGCAGCAAGATGCTGGCAGCGCAGGGAATCAACTACGTTGATGTTGGCACGAGCGGCGGCATCTGGGGCTTAGAGCGCGGCTACTGCATGACGGCTGGTGGCCCTGCCGAAACAGTCAAACATCTCGATCCGATCTTCAAAACGCTTGCGCCTGGCCCTGGCACGATTGAAAAAACGCCGAGCCGCGAAGGCCTACAATCCACTGCCGAAGAAGGCTATTTATACTGTCGGGCCGTCAGGCGCAGGCCATTTCGTCAAGATGGTTCACAACGGCAACCAGTACGGCTTGATGCAAGCGTATGCCGAAGGCTTCGATATTTTCCGCAACGCAAATTTGGAGAGCTTGCCCGAAGACATTCGCTATGATTTGAATGTCGCGGACATCGCAGAACTCTGGCGGCGTGGCAGTGTCGTTGGTTCGTGGTTGTTGGATTTGACCGCGATGGCGCTCGGCGAAAATCCGACGCTCTCGAATTACAGCGGCTTCGTGCAGGATTCCGGCGAAGGGCGTTGGACGATTCAAACTGCGATTGAAGAGGCTGTCCCGGTGGATGTGTTAGCGACTTCGCTCTTTGCGCGCTTCCGTTCCCGCCAAGACCAAACGTTCGCGGATAAAGTCCTGTCCGCCATGCGCAACAAATTTGGCGGGCATATCGAGCGACCAACGGGCGGGTAAATTTGATGACTAACACAACCGAACAAAAACAACTCCTTCATGGAAAATCGCTGATCCTTGCGTGATGGTGATCTTCGGCGCAGCAGGCGATCTGACGAAGCGCAAGCTGATCCCGCCTTATACAATTTAGCGAAGGATAATCTGCTTTCCCGCGATTCGCGGTTATTGGCGTTGCGCGCGATGCTCACACGACTGAGAGTTTTCGCGCTGAAATCAGCAGCCGCGCCAAAGAATACGCCACTGGAGACATTGAGCCGGATTTGTGGGAATGGTTTGAGCGGAGACTATATTACGTACAAGGCGAGTTCGATGATGCGGCGACGTTCCAAAACCTGCAACAGCAACTTGACCAGGTCAGGCAGGATCACAACACCCACGGCAATTGTCTGTATTACCTGGCTACGCCGTCACAGTTTTTTGCGACGATTATCAAAGGACTAGGCGAAGCGGGCTTGACCAAACAAGAAGAAAATCAATGGCGACGCGTGATTATTGAAAAGCCGTTTGGGCACAACTTGGAATCGGCGCAAACGCTCAATCACGACATCAAGTGCTTTCTTGCGGAAAATCAGATTTATCGCATTGACCATTATCTCGGCAAAGAAACCGTCCAGAACATTCTGGCCTTTCGCTTCAGCAACGGCATTTTCGAGCCGATTTGGAACCGCAATTTCATTGACCATGTGCAGATTACTGTCGCTGAAAGCCTCGGTGTGGAACAGCGCGGCGGCTATTACGAAGGCGCAGGCGCGCTGCGCGATATGATCCCGAATCATATTTTCCAATTGATTTCGTTGACCTGCATGGAGCCGCCGATTTCATTCGATGCGGATGACGTGCGCGATGAAATGGCAAAAGTGATTGATGCCATCAACCCCTTTCTACCCGAAGAAGTCTTAACCCAGGCCGTGCGCGGACAATATGATGTAGGGCAACTGGGCAAGGAAAAGGCCATTGCCTATCGCAGCGAAGAAGAAAGTCGCTCCCACCTCCAGCACGGAAACCTTTGTTGCCCTGAAACTCTTGATTGATAACTGGCGCTGGGCCGATGTGCCGCTGTATGTGCGCACAGGCAAGCGCTTGCCGAAGCGTGTGACTGAGGTCGCCATTCAATTCAAACAAGCGCCGTATCAACTCTTCCGCAAGACCCAGGTCGAAAAGCTGCGCACAAATCGGTTAGTCATTCACATTCAGCCGGACGAAGGCATTAGCTTACGCTTCGGCGCAAAAATCCCTGGCCCGATTGTCATCTCGGCGCGGTCAAAATGAGCTTCAATTATAGAGATTACTTTGGCAGCACGCCGAGCACGGGTTATGAACGTTTGATCATGATCGCATGAATGGCGATCAGACTTTATTCCAACGCGCCGACATGGTCGAAGCGGGTTGGGCCGTCGTTGATCCAATTCTGGACGTGTGGCAAGCCTTATCGCCGCGTGCATTCCCGAATTACGCCGCTGGCACTTGGGGGCCAAAAGAAGCTGATGATTTGCTTGCGCGTGATGGACGGCAGTGGCGGGAAATCGGCGAGTGAGTCTGGGCTAAAGCGCGCGCCGATACAAAGCAAGAATGTTGCTTGACAGTGTTTTGGACGCCTCTTTATTTGAATTACATCAGGAAGGAAGCCTGATCATGGAAAACCAAATTCACCGCAGAGGCGGCAACCAGGTTCAAAGGTAAGACGCTGAATTTTGGGGAACTGACGAAACGATGAACACGAAGGGAATAAAACGAGGGCTTGTGATTGTAGCGCTGGTCTCGAGCGTGATCGGTTGGATGGCGCAATCGAAATCTTCGGCTCAACAAGAACAGCTTTACGAAAGCCCCGCCATTGGCTACCAAAACGCAGGCCAAAACGATCCGGTCGCGCGCTTGCAACAACAAATCGAGCGCGGCAAAGTGACGTTGGAATACTCCGAAGTGGATGGTTATTTGAGTTCGGTGCTCAAGCTGCTGAATGTTCCTGTCTCATCGCAAGGCCTGGTTTTCTCCAAGACCAGCTTTCAACTGTTTCGCATTTCGCCCAAAAATCCGCGCGCGATTTATTTCAACGATGATGTGTATGTTGGCTGGGTGCGCGGCGGCGACTTTGTCGAGCTTTCGACCGCAGACCCTAACTTGGGCGGCGTCTTTTACATGCTCGAACAAACCAAAACCGACAAGCCGCGCTTTGTGCGCAACAACGAATGTTTGCAATGCCACGCTTCCGGCACGACGCGCAACGTGCCGGGTCACATTGTGCGGTCGGTGTTTCCTGACGAACGCGGCTATCCGATTGCGCAACTCGGCTCGCGCGTGATCGGGCATACGAACCCGCTGAAAGAACGCTGGGGCGGCTGGTTTGTGACCGGCACGCACGGCAAAGAGCAGCATCTGGGCAATCAACTGTTCAGCGAACGCGATCATTTGGAAAAGCTGGATTTGAATCTCGGCGCGAACGTCACCAGCTTGGAAAAGAAAGTGAATCTGGTCGGCTACCCATCATTGCACAGCGACATTGTGGCCTTGATGGTGTTGGAGCATCAGACGCAAATGCATAATTTGCTGACGCGGCTGAGCTATGAAACCAGACTCGCGCTTTATCAAAACGATGCCATGAATGAAGCGTTGCAGCGCCCGAAAGAGGAAGTCTCCGACAGCACGAAACGCCGCATCAGCAATGCGGTGGATGAGGTTTTGAAATATTTGCTCTTCGTCGAAGAAGCGAAATTCAATGCCCCCATTGCTGGCACTTCAAAATTCACCGCTGAATTTTCTGCCCAGGGCTTGAAAGACAAACAAGGCCGTTCGCTGCGTGACTTCGATTTGCAGCAACGCATGTTTCGCTATCCGTGCAGCTATCTGATTTACTCGGATGCCTTCGATGCGTTGCCGAAACCCGCGCTGGATTTACTCTATCGCAAATTGTGGCTGGTCTTGACGGGGCAAGCGCAGGAGAAAGCATTTGCTGGCATCTCGCTGGCAGACAGAAAAGCTCTGTTGGAAATTTTGCGCATTACAAAAAAGGGCTTGCCTGCGTATTTTTACGAAAAATAAAAACAAGTTCGACAGGATTTACAAAATGGACAGGATTCTTCACCAATATTCATAACAATTTTCTTCATCCTGTTCATCTTGTAAATCCTATCTAAAGGATCGGAATGTTTATGGACATTAACGCTGTCATCACGATTGCCAAGCAGGAATTGACCATCAACATCCGCAACAAATGAACGCTGATTTTTGCGGCGGTGTTCAGCGTGCTGGTGCTGGCGATTTCTTATTTCGGAATGATTACGGCAGGCTCCATCGGCTTTTAAGGCTTCACGCGCACGTCAGCCAGCTTGCTGAAACTGATGCTGTATATCGTGCCGTTGGTCGCGTTAGTGATGGGGACCTTGAGTTTCACGAGCGAAAAGAGCGCCAGCGATTGTTGTTTGCGCACCCCGTTACACGCGGCGAAATCTGGCTCGGCAAACTGCTGGGGCTATTCGCTTCGATGTTAACGGCGAACTTGATTGGCTTCGGTTTGGGTGGCTTCGTGATTGCGGTGAAAGCGGGGACAGCGGACGCGTTGCGCTATCCGCTGTTTGTGGGTTTGCGTTGTTGTTAGCGTTGGCGTTTTTGAGCCTGTCGGCCTTGATCGCGGCATTGTGCCAGCGGAAAAATCGCGCGTTCGGTGTGGTGATGTTTCTGTAGTTTTTCTTTGTGCTGTTTTATGACTTGCTGGTGATTGGCAGCACGTTCCTGTTCAAAGAACGGACAGCGAATCACTTCATCTTCGCTTCGTTGTTTGGCAATCCCGTAGACATGACACGCGTCGGTTCGTTGATCGTGCTGAACAGTAAAGAAACTTTTGGCGTCGCGGGCGCAGCCTTGACGAAGTTTTTAAGCGGTGAAGTTACCAGCATTTTGTTGCTTGTGCTGGGACTGACCCTTTGGATTGTGGCCCCGTTTTTATTGTCGCAGTGGTTGCTCAGGGGACAAGACATTTTAAGTATGAAATTCAACCCGCCCATTCCCCATGAACACGGCGCTTGGGCGATGCTCTATGCGCCATTGGTTATTGCGGTTACTGTGCTGGCTCGCTATGAGCTTTCTGCGGGGTTGTTTCTAATTGCGACAACGGCGATTTTCCTCGCACATGAACCGCTCGCCTTGCTCGTCAAACTCAATCCAAAGCGCCCTTCCAGTCCGCAGATTTTTCGCGCAGCCAAACAGTGGTTTGCCGTCTATGCCGCCCTCGCTCTCATTGCGATTGTCCTGCTGCTGATTAATTATCAGCGTTGGTATCTGGTGCCTTTTGGCGTGGTATTAATCGCCTTGTTGTCGGCGCATATCTATCTTGCTTCGAGGCGTGAAGAGCGCACAATTGGCGGCGAATTCTCAGGCGTCATCAGCCTAACGTTCACCGCGCTGGGCGCGTATTACGTGGTTACGGGCAAGCTGGATGGGTTCTGTCCGTTGTTGTGGGGGCTGTCTATTTCACCAGTTCGATTTTTTACGTGAAGATGTGCATGAGTCGCTTTGCGAAAAAGAAAGCAGCGACAACGCCGATGTGGGAATGTGTGGGCTATCATCTGTTGCTGGTGGCTGCGATTGGTTTCCTGCTTTGGCAGGGCTGGATCACGCTGCTGGCTGCCATCGCATTTGTGCCGCTCCTGATTCGCACGGCTGCTGGAGTGAAAGAGGAAAATGGCAAACTCAACCTGAAGCGCATCGGCATTGCCGAAATCCGCTACACGCTTTTCTTCGCAGTGTTACTGGTGTGGGGAATAAAGCCTTCTCTGACAGCTTAAGGTCAAGTCATTTCATCGGCAATCCCACATAATTCTCAGCGAGTGAAGTTGCCGCCGCACGCGAACTGATGACATATTCCAACTCAGAAAGCTGCAGGCGTTGTTGGAACGGCGTGGCATCGGGGAAGCGATGCAAGAGCGATGTCATCCACCACGAAAAATGTTCTGCTCGCCAGATGCGGCGCAGGCAGGCGTCTGAATACTGTGCTAACAAATCGGTGCGATTGTCCTGATAATACGCCACTAAAGCACGCGACAAATGGCGAATATCCGCGACGGCCAGATTCATCCCCTTCGCGCCTGTCGGCGGCACGATGTGGGCGGCGTCTCCCGCCAAAAAAAGCTTGCCGTATTGCATCGGCTCAACAACGAAACTGCGCATCGGTGTCACACCTTTTTGCAGAATTTTGCCTTCCTGTAATTGCAGGCTTTCATCTGCGCCCAGGCGTAATTCAAGTTCGTGCCAAATCCGATCATCCGGCCAATTGGCAATCTTTTCGTCAGATGCGCATTGAATGTATAGCCGCGTGATTTCCGGCGTCCGCATACTGAACAGCGCAAAGCCGCGTTCGTGGTGGCAGTAAATCAACTCTTCGGACGGCGGTTCAGACTCGGCCAGAATACCGAGCCAGCCGAAAGGATAAGTTCGCTCGAAAATATTCAAAACACCTGCCGGAATCGCAGGCCGACAAATGCCATGAAAACCATCGCAGCCGCCAATAAAATCGCAGATGATCTCTTGTGCTTCGCCATCTTTGCGAAAGCGAATTTTGGGTTGTTCGCTGTCCAGCTCGTGAATGCTCGTCTCTTCAACCTCAAAGAGAAGCTGCCCGCCTGCCGCAAACCGCGCTTTGACTAAATCTTTGACGATTTCCTGTTGCCCGTAGACCGTGATCGCGCGTCCGCCAGTTAATTCGTGCAGATTAATGCGATGGCGCGCGCCGCTGAAACTCAACTCAAGGCCATGATGTAGCAAGCCTTCGTTGCGCATTCGTGCGCCAACGCCCGCTTCGTTTAGCGTGTTGACGGTACCTTGTTCCAACACGCCAGCCCGCACGCGGCTTTCGATGTACGCGCGACTCCGATTTTCGAGGATGATAGATTCGATGCCCTGCAAATGCAGCAGGTGCGAAAGCAACAAGCCTGCAGGGCCTGCGCCAATGATGCCCACTTGAGTTTGCATACTTTGCTCCAGTCGTCACACCACTGCGTAAAAATCCAACAACACGGCTTCCCGCGTTCGCACGCCGGAACAAACAGCCAGCGTCCGATTCAACCAGTCGTAGTGTTTGTCGCCCGTCTCAAATGTTGGTGTCGCGCGAAAGTAATACTTTGAGGGTTCAACCTGCTCGCCGCGCGCAATCGCGGCCAGGACTTCGGGCGGGCCGTGGCGCACGCCGATATTGCGCACGTAAATCAGCGCATTGTCTTCGGTGCGAATTGTGTAGCGCGCTTCGAGCAGGGCGGTGCCATCGGCGGCGACAATCTGCCAATCCGCGCCACCGGGAATGATTTCGCCACGCAATTTCGCGCCTTCTACGCGTCCGCCTGTGATCGGAATGATGCGGCGTTCGCCCAGCAAACCTTTGCCGACGCTGAGCGGAGTTGCCACATTGACGGTTAGGTGGGCGAAAAGTTCCAGCCGTGGTGTCACCGGTTTGAGTTCCATCGGAATCCTTTATTTTACGGCATGCACGCCCTCTTGCATTTGGGCGTAATGCGTTCGATAGACGCGATACGTGCTGCGGAAGAGTACCGCCGATAACAGCGACGCCAGGCCGACGGTCAGCGCCAGCGAAGTTCCCAGCATCTGTTCATTGTGGAAGAGGTAGTTGTTGAATAGTCCGGGCACCAACGGCCCCAGCGCCAAGCCGCCCAAATTTAAGGTGAAAATCTGCAATGCGCCCGCTTGTGCGCGCACCTGATTCGGAAAGATCAATTGCAAGGCTGCATAAGTGCTGCCAATCGGCATGGCCAGAAAGAAAAATGCTGGCACCAGCAAAGCGATTTGCAGGTTGGCGTTTGGCGCGAACATCGCCGCACAGAAAAAGACGCCAGCGCTCAGCGTCGCCAGCACCCCGACTTTGAGTGGCGCTTCAGGCAAGCGTTTGCGCTGCCAGTAATCACACAGCATCCCGCCGAGAAACATTCCCGTTAAGCCTGTCGCCAACGAAAGTATCCCGAGCGTCAGGCCTGTTTGACGTGCGTTCCAGCCGTGGGCGCGCTGAAAATACGTCGGCAGCCACGCCTGTTGCGCGTAATTGCATAAGGCCTGAAACGCAAAGCCTAGGCAAATCCCGACGACCGATTGCCAGCGCAAGCGGAGTTGCTGAACGACTTCGCTAAGGCTTAATTTTGACGCTTCGCCCGCTTTGGTGCGCAGCAGATTTTTGCGTATCGGCTCTTTGATCGTGTAGACAACCAGCGACATAATCAAGCCCGGCAAGCCTACGATCAGAAACGTGAGCCGCCACGAAGCTATTGTGCCAAGGAGGGGCACCGTAACTTCCGGTTGTTGCGTTACCGCGCTAATAACAATGCCGCCGACAATCAGCGCCAAGCCGGAGCCAAAGAAAATGCCCATCGAAAAAATGCTGAGCGCCGTGCCGAGTCGTTTAGGCGGGAAGTAATCTGCGATCAACGAAAACGCCGAAGGCGATAGCGTTGCTTCGCCGACGCCGACGCCCATTCGCACAAAAAACAAAGACCCGAAACTCCGCGCGACTGCGCATAGCGCGGTCATCAAACTCCAGAGAAAGATGCCGACTGAAATTAACGTGCGACGACTGCTGCGATCTGCCAAATAGCCCATCGGCAAACCCAACAGCGTGTAAAAAACGGCGAAGGCTGGGCCTTGCAACCAACCAATATCCGTATCGCTCAGGCCGAAATCACGTTTGATTGGTGTCACCAGCAAACTCAAAATCTGGCGATCAATGAACGACAGCGTATTGCACAACATCAGGATGATGGCGACATACCAGGCATAACCGAGACGGTCTTCGTTGGATTGCAATGCGGCGGTAATGGGGGTGGTTTCTGTGATGGGGCTGGACATGTCTTTGGTTCCTTCGGCGTCAATGCAAAGAGATTACTTCTGCTGCGCTTGGCTCAGCATATAACTGCGCTACGACCTGCGCGCGACGTTCAAGTACGGCGCGTTGATTGAGATAGCCTTTGTCGGTAATTTCTCCGGCATCAATTTGGGGCGGCTCGGCCAGGAATATTGCCCGTGTGGGGTAGGTCGAACTGCCGATGCCCTCGCGTTGCAATCGCTGCAATCCGGCGCGCGCGCAAGCGCGGACAGGCGCATCGGCCAGCATGGTTGAGAGCGGCGTATCTTCAGGCAACTCCGGGCATAGGCTGCGGCATCCGGCGAGGCTCGGAAAGATCAGCAACCGAATGTCATCGCGGTCGTGCCCGGCAATCACGATGTCTTGCGCAACTGGTGCCAACGCGGCAATCGCGCGGACGCGCAACGCGCCGACATGTACCCAGGTGCCGCTCGTGAGTTTGAAATCTTCGGCGACGCGCCCGGCGAATTCGATGCCTTGCGCCGGATCGTTCGGATCAGCCAAGCGCCCGGCATCACCGATGCGATAAAAGCCTTCTTGGTCAAAAGCAGCAGCCGTCAAATCCTCCCGCTTCCAATAGCCCGGCGTGACATTCGGCCCGCGCACGCGGAGTTCATATTTGCCTGCGGTGTCAGTCGGCAGCAGCTTCAATTCGCAGCCCGGCGTAGGCAAGCCAATCACACTGGAACGAAGCGGCGTGAAATGCACGAGCGTCACTTGCGGCGCGGTTTCGGTCGCGCCCCAGCCGGAGGTCAGCCGCACGCGCTTGCCAATGGCCGCGATGGAAACACGTTCCAATCGTTCCCACAAATTCGCCGGCAGCGCTGCGCCGGAATATTGCATAACTTTGAGGCGAGCGAAGAAGCTGCGCCGCAACTCAGCATCGCTTTCCAGCCAAGGCAGCAACGCGTCATAGCCGCGCGGCACGCTGTAATACACGGTCGGCGAAATCTCGCGCAGGTTGCGCACCGTCTTTTCAATCAACCCCGGCACGGGCTTGCCATCGTCAATGTATAGCGTCCCCCCGTGCGTCAGCGCCAGCCCGAAATTGTTGTTGCCGCCTGCGGTGTGATTCCACGGCAACCAATCCACCAGCACCGGCGGCTCCTCGCGCAAAAACGGCCACGCCTGCGCGAGCGTCATTTGATTCGAGCAAAGCATGCGCTGCGTATTGATGACTGCTTTCGGCTGGCCTGTGGAACCGGAGGTGAGCAGGAACTTGGCAATCGTATCTGGCGTGATGGTAGCAAAAGCACGATTAATGGCCTGCGCGTCTTCGTGTTCCTGCCACGCGATAAAAGCTGTCGTTGGCCGCGACAGGCTTTCTTTCTTGCTGACCGCAACTGTTTCAAAATCGAAATCCGCCAGCGCCGCCAGCGCCGGAGCATAACGCCTGCCGTCTTCGACCAAGACCAATCCCGGTTTGAGCAGCGCAAAAATCGCGCGCAGTTTTTGATAATCCTGCGATTGCAGCGAATACGCCGTAGAAAGCGGAACAAAGGGAATTCCGACGTGCAGCGCCGCTAGCGCCAACAACCCGTGGGCAAGGGAATTTTCTGAGAGAATCGCAATGGGACGAGCGGCGGAAAGATTTCGTTGCAATAACGCCGTCGCAATCCTTCGCGCGCGCTGCCACGCCTCTGCATACGTCAGCGTCCGCCATCTGTCGCCATCGCGTTCGGCCAGAAAAACCTGCTCCGGTCGCTTCTCCGCCCAATGTTCCAACGCTTCTGTCAGACATCGTGCATAGGCTTGCAATGGTTCCGGCGAACGCATGACGAGTGTGCCATCATCGCACCGCTCGACTTCGACTCTGGCAGGCAGGAAATTGACTGGAACAAAACCGAAAGAAGAAATCTCTTCCATAGCTTTCGACCGCTTTTATTTGCCATTTGTCATCGGTCATTGATTGCGCAACTCCCAGTACAATGACAAATGACAACTGCTCAGCCCCACACCTCACGCGCTGTCTCGGCCACCAATCGTAGCTTGGCTTCCTGATCCGCAGGCGTGACGAGATTGCCTTCCAGCGTGGAAGCGAAGCCGCATTGCGGGCTGAGCGCGAGGCGTTCCTTGGCGATGAATTGCGCAGCTTCGCTGATGCGGCGTTTCAGTTCCCCTTGGCTTTCTAGTTCGGGTTTCTTAGAACTGATCAGACCAAGCACCACCACGCGATCTTCCGGCACTTCGGCCAGCGGCTCAAACCCGCCGGAACGAGCATCGTCAAATTCCAGCAAGAAGCGATCAAACCTGGTTTTCTGAAAAACTTTCGTGATTGGGCCGTAATCGCCTTGCGCGTAAAACTTGCTTTGGTTGTTGCCGCGACAAAGATGCAAGCCAAAGGTAATACCCGGATGATCGCCTACGATGGCGTTGTCCATTTCAATCGAAAGATCAAGCAAACGATCAGGATCGTTGCCGCGTTGGCGATAGCCCGCGCGCAAAGCGGGATCAAGTAGCGCGGTGTATTGCGGCGAATCAATCTGAATATAGCTGCAACCAAGGCGCACTAGCTCTTCAATCTCGCCCCGCAAAATGTCTACGAGGTCAGCCAGGTAGGCATCAACTGTCGCGTATGCGCCCTGAGATTTTTCGGCGTCATAATACGCGGCAGCCTGTTGCGCGCTGATGAGCGTGACTTTTGCCGGAGTGTTGGCAATCGCGCGCAGGTAGGTGAACTCCTCGGCGCACAGATGACGCTTGCGTTGGAGTTTGGAAACTACGACAGGGCGTTGCAGCACAAGTTCTTCGCCCGTTTCATCCCGAAAGGGAATTGCCCAACCGCCGTATTTATCGTAGCCTGCGACGGCATCAATTAGATGACCGTAAAACGCGTAGCGACGCATTTCGCCATCCGTGACGACTGCAATGCCGACGCGCTCTTGCAACGCGATGGCTTCCGCGACGGCGCGATCTTCGCTTTGCTTGAAGGTGGCGGCGGCGAGTTCGCCTGCTTCGTATTTTGCGCGCGCTTCTTTCAGGTAGGCGGGGCGCAATAAACTTCCCACCACATCAGTGCGATAGTTCGACATAAATAAATTCTTCCTACGATTCGATTTTCAGGTCGTTGCTTAGGGTCTATTTTTTACTTGTTCCAGATACGCGCGCGCTTCGCGCAAGGCGGGCAAGTTCGCATCCGCTTGTTGCCACACGTGCAGCAAGTCCGCGTAGGCCGTAGCGGCAATAGTCTGCTCGCCGTTGGCCGCTGCGGCGCGCGCGGCTCCGAGCAGTGAGCGCGCCCGATTGGGTTGCCGGGCCAGCGCCGTGGCGAAAGCGCGTGCGGCTTCTTTCGGTTTACCCGCGCGCAGCAGAATTTCGCCGAACAATTCGTGCGATGGCTTTAGCAACGAGGGCGGCCCCGAAGGTGGCGATAGTTCTTCTTCCAGTGTTGTGGCACGGTTGAGCGCCGTAATGGCTTCGTCAAAGTTTTTTCGGCTCGCGCTGAGCAGCGCCGCGACTTCGAGTTCGCGGATTTCCAGAGACTTCGCGCTATACGCGTCGTTGCTTTGCTGTCGTTGCGCTCGCATTTCCGTCAGCAACTTTTCTGCTTCCGGCGCGCCCGTGCTCGCTGCCGCTAACGCCCGCACAAACAAAGGCACCGACACGCCGCGTCGCTGCGGTGGCATCGAAGATGGATTGACTGGAGCGGCTGCGCCATGATGCCCGGCGTGTTCGCCTGCGGCTGGGGTTATGGTGGTTGGCTCTTTGGCAAAGAGCTTGTTCGCCAATTCCCAACGCTCCGACTCGACAATAAACAGCGCGAGGGTGTCGTCATAAAAGCGCACGTTGGCTGCTCCGTGTTGCTGGCGCGTTTGGCGCAACCGGTTTACCAGTTCTTCGGCTTGGGTGTAACGCCCTTGCTGTGCGTAGATATACGTCAACCAGTGATTGCTGTGATAGTCGCGCAGACTGAGTGGAAGGTTTTTGCGCTTCACCCATTCGTCTGAGACCCGCCACGCCGTTTCGTTCGATTTGGCGGCTTCCGGCCACATGCCGAGTTGCAAAAAGATATGCGCAGGCATGTGCTGCGCATGATGAGCGGCGGGCGCGATGCTGGCGTACAGGCGCGCGGCGGGCAGCGCCAAAATCGCATGTTCGGGATCGTCGAACGAATGGATCACGTAATGTGCGGCACCAGGATGTTGCGGGTTCTTTTGATAGACTTCAAGCGCAATTGCGCCCGCCTTCATTTGCCGCTGAAACCCTTTGTCGCCGGGGCGCACCGTGCCGAGCAGCGCGAGCGAATAGAACGCGGCGGATTCCAGATCGTCTGGGTAAGCGCGGTACATCTTTTCCATTGCGGCGGCGTAGGCCAGATCGCGTTGCAGCTTGTCGCCTGTGCCGTATAGTGTGCGCACGGCAGCGATGAAGTCACGTTCGCGTGGGGGCAGCTTGCTGGTGTCCTTGATTTTGGCCAATGCCTGGCGCGCGGGTTCCACTTCCTGCTGCGCCCAGAGAGGATGCGTGTAAGTCAGCGCCTCGCCCCAATAGGCCAATGCAAAATCGGGATCGGCTTTGGCGGCAGCTTGAAAATATTCGAGCGCTTCTTCATACCAAAACGAATGTAGCGCGGCGAGGCCTTTGAGGAATGGTTCTTGGGCTTGTGGCGCACCGGAGTTCGGGAATGTGATGCGCCCCAATTGGGACTGTGCGTACAGCACCCTGGCCGGGTAAACGCTGAGCAGCGCAAGCAACAAGGCGGACGTGAAGAGGACTTTTCTACGCATAGCAAATCTCCTTTGGTTGACGGGTGACAGTTTGAATGAAACGCCGCTCGGCGTTGATGAGAGAGCGTAGGACTTACTTCGCCATTGCGCAAGTGAAACTCTCTGCCTTGTTGCTGTCGCCGCTACCTTTGTATTGGGGCACTTGCGGGTATGCACAATGCGGACGTGTCATTAGGGTTGTACCATTCATAACACGCGATCCTGCAATCACACTTGGCGCGATGCCTTTTTCTACCCATTCCACCAGCGGTGTAAACCAGTCCGCACGATCACAGCCCACACCGCCTGCGCAATGAAACATGCCGGGAATCATGTAGAGTTTGTAAAACGCTTTCGTTTGGTGGTTGCCCATCTTTTTCAGCACAGATTCGTAATAGTCCACCGACATCTGCGGATTCACGAGCGCATCGGCCCAGCCATGATAATGAATGATTTTGCCGCCGCGTTTTTTCAGCCTCGACAGGTCAGGATTTGTGGCATCAATCACTTTGGCGAACGCGGCCATTTGTGGCGGATCGGTGTCAAAGTTGAATTGTTTCCAACTCCAATCTTTGCCGCGTTGTGGATCAAAGGCGAGAAAGCGCATAAACGTTTCGCCAAAGCCTAAACCCATTCCGCCATCGCCGCCAATGCTGCCCATCCAGCCGCTGCGCCCGTTGACTGCGATTTCTGCGCCGAGCGGTTGCCCCGGATACAGCAACTTGCCTTTGGCATTGCGCACGCCGCTGTAGACTTTTTGCAAGCCCTGCCGTTGCGCCGTCGTGAAGCAATCCTTGCCTGCCACATTATTCACGCATTTCGGCAAATCTTGCAGCGGGTCGAAATTGCATTGGCGCGGGTTGGTGATGAGTCCGTCGTGTAAGCCGTCGGTGTCATCGCACTTTTTATAAACCGCTGCGGCCAACAACGGCAGCTTGTCATAAGCAATTGCGCCTGCGCCTATCGCGACCGCTTGTGCGTTCCAAATGCCGCGCATTCCTTCGTGCGAAATCTTCAAGACCGGCGCGCCAATGACATAGCCGTCAAAATCTTCGGGGTAGCGTTGCGCTTCCATCAAGCCTTGTCGCCCGCCGGTCGAACAGCCGACCCAATACGAATATTTTGGCTCGTTACTGTAATAGGCCTTGATGATCTGCTTCGCTAAGACGGCGGTGTTGTGAACTGCGAGATAGGCGTAGTCCAGCTTTTTGCGATCTGCATTTGGATTGTCTGCGCGTCGCTCAGCGAAGGTGCCAAGCGGTTCTTTCGACGCGTCGTGCCCGGTGTCGGTGGTGGCTGTCGCAAAGCCTTTTTGTAAACCGGGATTCATTTGCGGCAGGCTCAGTTGTCCGGCAAAGCCGCCACCGCCGACCATATAAAATCGCTGGTTCCAGTTCGTCGGCAACTTCACGGCGAATCTGGCTTCGGGCAGAATCACGCCGCGCACATCACAATGTTCGGGTACGTTTGGCGTCGCGGCGATCACCGTAACTGATTCGATCTTGATGTCTGCGCCAAAGGATTTCGTGGCGAGTGCAGAGCAGGTGGCGGTTTGAGCAAAAGCAGAAGCCGCAACCAACGTAATCAATAAAAGTGTGATGACGAGATGCTGGATTTTCATGTTTTTATGTCAGTCCAAACAAGCGCATGGCATTTTCTTTGAGAATCAGCGGACGTACTTCATCGCGGATGGCAATCTTTTCAAAATCCGCCAGCCAGCGATCTGGTGCAATCAACGGATAATCCGAACCAAACAGCACTTTGTGTTTCAGTAGCGTGTTGGCGTATTGCACGAGCGTCGGCGAGAAATATTTCGGCGACCAGCCCGACAGATCAATGTAAACCTGGGGCTTGTGCAAACATACAGAAATGGCTTCGTCCTGCCAGGGGAACGAAGGATGCGCCATAATGATCGGCATCTCAGGGAAGTCTACTGCAACATCGTCAATATCCATTGGATTGCCGTATTTGAGCCGCACGCCGCCGCCGCCGGGCATGCCGGTGCCGATGCCGCTGTGGCCGGTGTGAAAGATCACGGGCAATCGGGCTTCGTTGATAACTTCGTAAAACGGATAAATGCTCTTGTCGTTCGGATGGAACTGTTGCAACGGCGGATGCAGTTTGAAGCCGCGAATGCTGCCCGCCGCAATCAGGCGTTTGGCTTCGGCGACGGCTTCCGCGCCGCGCGTCGGGTCAACGCTGGCAAAGGCGAACATGATGTCGGCGTTTTCTGCCGCAAAGGCCGCAATCTCGTCATTCGGAATCGGCGGGCGACCGGTGAGCCGTTCGTCTACGGTGAAGATCACGCAGCCGATTTTACGCGAGCGGTAATACTCCGCCAGTTCGTAGCGGTTACGGCCTGCGCCGGATTGGCCGAAGTATTTCTGTGCGGCTTCATTCGCGGCGTTGTCTTCCAGTTCGGTTTCGAGATGCACGTGGGTATCAATCGCAATTAGGTCGTTGGTCAGCATTTATTCCTTTTAGATCTCTAGTTTCACCGTCGGTTTGATGTTCGGGAAAATCTTTTCTACGGCAGCCTGCTTCGGCATGTTGTAGGCGTTCACCGGCTGCGAGCGGTTGACCCAGAGCGTGTAATACAAGTGGTCGGCGCGCGGATTATCCGTGTTGGGATGCAGCAGGATGGTCAAGCCCAAACTGTTGAGTTGCAGCCACGGCACGAGGATCGGCAACAGGTCGTTGGTGAAGCCGAAATAAAATGACGGCGTGACATGCGGGCCGCGCGGCTCCAGATTCCAGTTGCCCAACTCGACGGGGAACCGCTCAATCGCCCACTTGCGCACCAGCGCGGCCTTTTCGTAGTTGTCGTCGTCAAAATAGAAATGCGCGTGGTAACTCTTGATGTCGGTATACGGACGCGGCGCTTTCGGCAAGCCACGCTCTTCACCTGGACGCAAACTGAGCGGTGCGGGCGTCCCTTCCTTATACGTTTCATAACCCCACGGACTCTTGCCGACATCCGGCGGCGGCACAATCGGTTTGAAGCTCGCGTTTTCAGGCTTGACGATGTCCTGTCCTACGGCCTCGCTGTCGCTGATCGTCAGCCCTGCCGCTGTCAGTCCGACAGCCCCTACACCCATGATGAATTGCCGACGCAGCGGCGAAAGCAAATCCGCCCAGGCCTGATCTTCCGCAGTGTTTTGGATGATGTTTTCTTCGTTGGTCATGACTTCCTCCCTTGATTTGGCTTCTCTGCTTTATTGCACAAGCTTGATCGTCACGCGGCGTTTGTCTGCATCCGTCACGCCGTCGCCGGGTTCTGGCTCCGTTTTGGCATGGACGATGATTGAACTGGCAGGCAAGCCGAGTCCGGTTAGTATCTCGCCAATTTTCTTCGCGCGTTTTTCCGCGATGGATGGCGCTTCGATGAATTTTTGCCCGTTCGATAACCACGTCGTCGCGCGATAGCCAGTCACTTCGATTTTGGCGGGCTTCACAGCCTTCGCAACTCTGGCAGCTTCGCTCATAATTCGGGTCGTGTGCAGCGTCAAATAATCGCTGTCGAAATCAAACGGAACCGTAAACTCACGCTGCGTCGTATCGGTTCCCGGTTGTCGCAGCGCCTCGGCAAACCGTCGCGGCGGTGCGTTGGGCACGTCCATCGTATCTTCTGCTGGCAACAACGTATTGCAGGCACGATTGAGTTCCGGCAAGACCGAAATGCGAAGGGGATTCAGCGGAATGCCGCCGCAGATGCGTGGTTCAGTCGTGATCGTGCCTTCGACCAACACTTCGTGATTCAACTGCGGCGGATAAAACTCCGAAGCGCTGCTGCCTTGCAGTCCAAGGAAATATATTTCGCCATCGTATTCCGCCAACCAGCAGGGCAGCGTTTTGGTGTCGCGTACAATCGGGCAGGCGACAAAGTTACGCCGATGCGCGGGCGGTTTGTCATTGCGCGTGGCGGTGGTTCCGCTCGTCAAAAATAGTGCGGCTATCGCTATCAAAACGGTCAGTACTTTGCTCATTCCTCTCACAACACACTCAAAAAGTTTTCCAAATCCTGCTTCTCTTGCTCAGTTAATTTCATGTCAAAACGGCGGTCGTAAAAGTCTACCAACTCGCGCAGGTTTTTCGCCGAACCATTCGAGAAATACGGCGCGCGCGCGGCCAAGCCACGAAACTGCCCCATTACGATGGAACCAATGTCTGCGCACTTGCCCGTAATCAACGCGCGCCCCGGATCATTCGTGTAAATCACGCGCCCCAAATATGGATGCGGCGGCGCAGATTTGTCGCAGCTACATTTGAAAACCGGTAGTTCGGCTTTGTCACTGAACACGGATGGTTCCGTCCACGTCGGATAGTTTGTCGTCCCCACATCAACCCAGCCCGGCGCGAGGTCTTGCCCGGTCATTTGCGTGTTGTGACAGGTCGCACAACTTCGCTTGATCGGATTGCCGAGGCCAATGGAATTAAGGTGGGCGGCGTCCCGAATCCAGAATTGCCGGAACATAAACACCTCATTGCCACGCGCAACCGAAGCGCGAAATTTGCGTTGTGCTGCGGTCAATTCTTGCGGCATTGCTTCTGGCTTCTGCCAGCTATCGAACAAGCGAAAAACCGGGTCACGATTGTTGTTGGCTAAGACGTGAACCTTGCCCTCCGCCATCGCGCGCGGGCCCAATCCGATTGGGCCATTTGCCTCTACCAGACTGCTGCCCCATTGGTCGAAGCTTTGCGCCACGTACACTTGGTTTTCAAAGGCGATGATCTTTTGCAGATTTTCGCTCGACACACCTTGTCGGCCTTCCTGATGATCGCGGTACGCGCCGATGGCCTGTTGTTTCAGCGTTAGATGGCGCGAATCCGCCATCAGATTCATCCCGACGGGTTGGCCGGTTTCAGGATCAGTTGCCATCAACGTGCCGGTTTTGATGTTGAAGATATCGTCGGGCGACATCACATATTTCAGGTTGGCCACAGGGCGCGGACGGCGAAACACCGAAACCGTCGGGTTCACTCCCTTCAACCCATACGTCGCATCCAGATTCACGCCGGTTGGATCGCGCACGACTTCAATCATGAATTCCGGCTTGCCTTTGCTCGCAGCGGGCGGCCATTGCAATCCGATGCGAAACACGCCGCGATTTAGCAACAGAGAATGCGAACTCTCCAATGCTTGCGGCAACGAGGGATTGTTCGAGCCATCCACTGCCGCGAACACGGGGTCTTCGCCTTTGGTCACACGCCACCGTTCGCGCAAGGCTGCAACGGAAACACTCATCGCATTCGCAGGTTGATGGCAAGTGACACAACCACGCGGATTCACGCCAAGCTGCTCAAAGAACGGATGCCCTTTCATCTCGATTGGCCCCGCAGCATTCAAAACTCCAACCTTGCCATGCGCGTTCTCGAAATGAATTTCGGCGGGCAATACGCCGCCCTCGCCCGCTGAAATCCATTGCAAAGATTGCGGTGTCCCCTGATAGTTGGCGGTGCCTCTGCGCACAATTGTAGCGAACAATCCAAGGCTAACCACCGCAATGATTGCGAGTTGGAAGAAGTTACGTTGGAATTGCGCTGGTTTCATAGAAGTAATTGGAATAGGAAAAACTGCGCCTTACAAGCAGCGTTACCCACTGTTCGAAAACACTAAAGCGCGGGTTTCGGCTTATAGCATTCCACATACGTCACTGTTGTAAACGCCTATGGGAGATTCGTCAATGAAAGGCTGGTTCAAGCGTTGGTGAACTGCGCAATAACCGCTTTAGGAATCGCCTACGCGTTAATGCGCTCACGATTCTCTGGAGATCAGCTTGCCCAGCCGCGCGATTCACCCGCCAGTCTATCGCCGCGAAATAGCAGCTCCGGTATGCGCAATATATCGCCTAAGTAATAAAAAGGCAGTCGCAGTATATTTTAAAATTCAGTTAGCCTGCAAAGAGAAGTTGTCGCACTGACCAATTTCTATTCTGAGCGATGCGGCGTGTGGTTTTCTGTAAACGGCAACCACAGTATAGTACGCGGGAAATAATCTGATGGGGAGTCACATTTATGGCAAACACTGTCCAGCAAACTTTTCGGTTTGCGGCTGACTCATCAGGCAAATCGTTAGTGAATATCGAATAAGCTGGAAAGGTTGCTGGACATTTGAGGAGTAAGCGTGGAAGTGCCGAATAAACAAGTATCTGATTCCCGTCCACTAGCTGGCATCACGGTGCTGGATATGACTATTGCTCTGGCGGGGCCGTATGCAACCTTGTTGCTAGGGGCGTTGGGCGCGCGCGTGATCAAGGTCGAGAATCCGTTAAGCGAAGACCCGGCGCGCAACAATGCGCCTTATTTGGGCCGTGACGGAGCCAAGCTTGTGCGCGAAACAAAGGACGACATTTCCGTTTCGACGCTCAATCGGATGCGCAACAAGCTGGGTATCACGCTCAATCTAAAACATCCGCAGGCGCGCGAAGTCTTTGCCGATTTAGTCAGACAATCGGACATCGTTTTTGAGAATTTCAGTCGTGGCACGATGGATCGCTTGGGCGTCGGCTACAGTTTTGTGCAAGCTGTGAATCCGCGCGCGGTGTATTGCGCGCTGACGGGCTTTGGCAGCGATGAGCAGGGCAATACTTCCGGCAAGGCGTTCGACGCAATCATTCAGGCGTTGAGTGGCTTGATGCTCACTTCCGGGCTGCCGGAGGAACCGCCAGTGCGTGTGGGCGTGACGTTTGGTGATTTAGTGACGCCATTGTTTGGGGTCATCGGTGCGCTGTCGGCTTTGCGCGTGGCAGAACAAACCGGCGTGGGCCAATTCGTAGATGTTTCCATGCTGGGTGCCTTGACTTCGCTCGTGGCTTGCGAGCCGTTTGATGTGCTGGAGCAATTGGGCATTCCGACACGCAGCGGGCAATCGGTTCCGCGTCTTGCGCCGTTTGGCGTCTATCCGGCGCAAGCTGGTTACGTGGCGATTTGCGCGCATCAGGATGCCTTTGCCAAAGGCGTGTTTGCGGCAATGGAGCGGCCTGATCTCGCCGCCGATGAACGCTTCCGCACGCGCGATTTGCGAGTCAAGCATGTTAACGAATTGAATGCGTTGATTGAGGCGTGGACAAAGACTCTCCCGCTCCCTAAGTTGTTGGCGCAGTTGGAAGCGGCGGGGGTGCCCTGTGCGGAAGTGCGCGACCCACACACCGCCGTGCGCGATCCGGGCGTTATCGCGCGCGGCGAAACGGTTCCGCTGCTGCATCCGAAGTTTGGCGCGGTGGCGGATGTCTACGGCACGGGCTTTCCGGTGAAGTTTTCGGCGGCAACCGTTGGTTACGATCAACCCGCGCCGGAATTAGGCCAGCATAATCAACTGGTATACAGTGAAATCCTCGGCTACACGCTGGAGCGGATAAACGAGTTGCGTGCGCAAAAGGTGATTTGAAGGGGATTACCTAAGCCAGCGCAGGTACTCTGGTAGGGAGTGAAGTTGGTCTATGTGGTCGGGGGCGGAATTGCCTGCGAAGCCGATGAGTTGGAAGCGGCCTTGCTTCACTTCGCTTAATTGCTGCGTTTGCCTTGGTCCCCATTTCACGACAGCCTTTCTTTTCAAGCCCAGTTCCTTTAGCAACCAATCCGTTGTTTCAGTCGTGCTGGCGAACGTGCCAGGGAAGATTTCGGAATGTGTAATCAGCAGCCGCTTTTTGCCTGCCACAGCATCGCGCGCGAATTGCAGAAAGATTTGCAGCCCTTCAGTTTCAAGCTGTGATTCCTGCGGCCCTGGCTTACCGCTGACGTAACCAGCGTGCAAGCCATCAATCAACAACACGTGATCCACGCGCGCATAATTTTCCGGCACTTTTAGAATTTCTCGAATCGCGCCATACCCGGCGCTCCAACCGCTCAACATGAGGGGCGAAAACTGCACGCCTGCTTTTGCTTCGGCCTCTTTGAGTAGCTGACTGAATGCTTGTGGCTCGGCAAATGCCTTCGCATACACGCCAGAACCGGAACCTGCTTGAATAGAAATCACGGCTGTGTTCAAGCGCGTTGCAGCCACTTCCGGCAACCATATTCCGCCGTGAAAATGAATCAGCAATGGCGTGGTTGTTTTGAGTTTAAGTTTAGCAGGCAGGAAAAGCGTTCCGAGGTTGAGTTTTTCGCGGCGACCTGCCGGGTGTTCTTCTGTCAGCCGAGGATGCGCGCGCGTATGCTCGACCATCGGCGAAGGATTTTGCGCCTGCTGTGCAAGGGTGACAACCGCCACGCCCAACAGCACAAGCAGATTTCGTAAAAGAGTTTGCCCGAACCGACCTGATGTGGCGAAGGGCGGCGTTTCAGCAGTAATCTTATCGCTGGTCTGTGCCACGTAATTCCAATGCGTCATGCACGCGGGTCAGATAGTCGGCATTCGGATTGACCTCAGAGGAACGAACTGCCGCGTCATAGGAAAATAGAATAAATCCTTGTGCTCCTTTTTGCCGCGCGGCGCTGATCTTTTCGAGCGTGCTGACAACCGGAATTTTCCAACTGCCGATGCCAGCCCAAACCTGGTTAGCTCCGCGTGCGCCGACAGCGACTTCGATCTGATGCGTAAAGGTGGAAGTCTCTTCGGTATAGGCCATCGGACAAACCGCATCCAGGATGCCACGCTTCAGCCACAGCTTCCAATCCTGACAGCGCGCGTCAAACGCATCTTTGTCGTTGGCAAAGACCGCTGCAGAAACAACGGCATCCGGCTTGCGCGCTTTGACGCCTTGATAGACGCGCTCGACAAGGTCTGTAACCTGGTCGCGTTGGAATTGTGAATAGCGGTCAGGGAAGGCATTGACGTGCGCCAGCGGGTCAGTAGCAGCAATTTCTCCAAAATGTTTGCGGTCGGCGGGCGAGATGGTTTTTTCCAACTCGGCGCGAAACCGATCCAATGACGTGCGGCTATAATCGAATTGACGATTGGGATAGCGGATATAATCGAAATGCAATCCGTCAACGTCGTAGCGCTCGGTGATGTCAATCCAGAGGTTGTAAATTTGCTCTTTGACGCCGGGATGCGCCGGAGAAAAGAAAATGCCTTCGAGTTCTTCTTTGTTGTTTTGTGCGTAGCTGATGAGTGTGCTGCTGTAATTCGGCGCTTTCGGATCGCCGCGATACAGTTCATGCGCAATACCACGTGGTACGGCGAGCCATTCGGGATGTTTGTACATCGCGTGATTCGGGGACTTCGGCAAGACCCCTGCATCGGCAACGAGAAAAGTATTGATCCACGCGTGAACTTTGATGCCAGCAGCATGTGCTTCTTTGATTGTTAAGGCCAAAGGATCAAAATCATTTGGCTGGTTTTCCAATAATGCCGCCCGTGGCTCCCAACGCGCATTGTAATAAGCATCTCCCCGACCACGGACTTGCACAATCAACGTATTGAAGCCTGCTGCATTCGCCTGCTTTACCATTTCCTGCACGGCTTGCGGCGAAGTCATTGTGTCACGCACGACCCATAACGCGCGCACTTCGTTCACGGGGGCCGCCGCGATATGAGCCAGCAACGGCGAAGGCGCAGCGATTTGTTGCAGCGGAATAAGTGCCAGCAGTAAAACAACGGCAACGAGAACAAAAGCGATCAGGACGCGCTTAAGATGCTTCATACAAAATTCACCCTTGGGGCATGGGTGGGGGGCAGGAAAATTAAAGGCACGCGCTACTCTACAGCATAAAAGTCTATGGCGTCTAGCCGGTCTTAGAAAAGGCAGGTTGTTAATACAATAAATACTTCTGCCGCAGCGCTTTGAACTGCTCCAATTCGCTCGCCCAGATTTGCCGGAGAGCTTTGGCCTCACTGCCCTGCTTGAAAGCGGCAAAGATTTTGTCATTTACCAGCAGCCGATTGAAACGGGCGACGTTGAAATCTTTCGGGTAGAGTTTATAAATTTGCACGGCGATTTCCAGGCCGGTAAGTACAGACTCAAAGCTCTCTCGTTGAGTGATGATAATATTGACACCGCCGCATTCGACGCCCTTGTTGACGCTGGTAGTTGGCGTGAAGCGCACGGGAACGAAGCGCACACCTGCGAGGTTGGCGTTATGTAAAACTTCCGCTAATTTGCGTCCATCAATGTAGGGCGCACCGATCACTTCAAACGGCGTATCCGTGCCGCGTCCGACCGACACGTTAGTCGGTTCCAGCAGGCAGACACCGGGATACAGCATTGCTGCTGTAAAGCTGCGCATATTCGGCGAAGGATTGATCCACGTCAGCCCCGTTTCATCAAACCCAAGGCTGCGTCGCCAGTTTTCAATTTTGACAATTTGCAAATCGGCGTTGATGTTGCGCTCAGCATTGAAGAGTTGTGCCATCTCGCCAACCGTCATGCCGTGCCGCACCGGGATGCGATGATGTGCGATGAAGGAAAGCTTGTCGGCATCAGCTAGCGGCCCTTCGACCTCCGCGCCATTGATCGGGTTGACGCGATCCAGTACCACAAATCTGACTTTGTTTTTGGCGGCGGATTCCATTGCCAACCCAAGCGTTGAAATATAAGTATAAAATCGCGCGCCGATGTCTTGAATGTCATAGACCAGCACATCCAGGCCTTTCAGCATGTCATCCGTCGGCTTGCGCGTTTCGCCATACAAACTGTAAATCGGCAAGCCTGTTTTTTCGTCCGTCGCATTCGTGATTTTTTCCTGATCCAACGCGCCTCGAATGCCGTGTTCAGGCGAGAAAAGGGCGACCAGCTTTACGTCGGGCGCTTTGAAAAGCAGGTCAATCGTGCTGTTGCCGCTCTGGTCTTTCCCCGTGTGATTGGTGATGAGGCCGATGCGTTTGCCCTTAAGCAGGGCAAAGCCATCACGCGCCAGAACGTCTATGCCGCTCAGCGTGTGTAGCGTGTTGTTCGTCGCCCGTTGTCTGACTTCAGAAGTTGTGAAGGAAGCCAAAGCGTTGGCGGTGCGCCACTGGGCTTGATCGTTGATAGACGCCGCAACAATCGTCGCCACGCGCCCGCGCAAGGAACTGACATCAGCGGGTTTTTTCGGATCAAGTTTCGGATGGACGCGATTACTGAGGAAGACAACGAAGGTTTGGCTCGTTGGATCAAGCCACAAGCCTGTCCCGGTAAAACCCGTATGTCCAAAACTGCCCACGGGAAGCAAATCGCCACGATTCGCGGAATAGCCCGTGAAAATATCCCAGCCCAAACCGCGCACATTGCCATCCATT
Organism: uncultured Acidobacteriota bacterium; assembly: GCA_963794955.1. Lineage (GTDB taxonomy): Bacteria > Acidobacteriota > Blastocatellia > RBC074 > RBC074 > JAFDVL01. Next base: position 111,995 of record CAWCGF010000001.1, on the reverse strand, counting down.
GCATTGCCGCCGGACGCGCGCCCTTCAGTCATCCGCGCTACGGTCATGGGGCTGAGGATGCGGACGCCATTTAATTCGCCATGATTCAAAATCATCTGACAATAGAGTGCCAAATCGTCGGCAGTAGAAAACAATCCAGCGTGTCCGGCTACGCCACCAAGCAGGTAAGCGCGTGGGTCATGCACTTCGCCACGCATCCAGCGGTTTTCACGCTGCTCAGTTGGGGCAATGCGTTTTTGCAAACTGGCTGCGGGTTTGAAGCCGGTATCTTTCATGCCCAACGGACGGAAAATATTTTCGGCGGCGAATTGATCTAACGGCTTGCCGCTGAGGCGTCGCACGAGTTCGCCCAGCACTTCAAAGTTCACGTCCGAATAAATGAATTTCGAGCCAACCTCGGCAATTGGTGCCAGTTTCCACAGGTTTTCCCACGCCTTTTCCACACCCTGTTGATAATCTTCAATCGCATTATCCGGCATCAGGCCTGAGCGGTGCGTCAGCAGTTGTTCGACCGTGATAGTTTTCTTGCCGGTCTCGCCGAATTCGGGAATGTAGCGCGAAACCGGATCGCCCAAACGAAGCTTGCCACGTTCGGCTAAAATCATGATTGAAGTAGCCGTCGCTACAACTTTCGTGAGCGAGGCCAGATCGAAAATCGTGTCCGGCGTCATGGCTTCAGTGGTTGGCTCCAGCGCACGATTCCCATACGACTTGCGCCACACGATTTTGCTTTGTCGCCCAATAAGCACGACCGCGCCGGGTAATTGTTTTTTGGCGATTTCGTCGGTCACCGCTTCGTCAATGAACGCGAGTTGTTTGCTCGCCATCCCGACAGACTCAGGCACGGCGTTTTGTGCCAGCAACAGTTGTGCGATTAGCAAGCAAGTAATGGGAGCGATAAGAGGTTTGGTGATTTTCATAGCGAAGCGGATGATAACGTCATGTACAGCAAACTTTCCAGTTTGCTGATGACTTCCCCAGCAAATCCTTTGGGGGAGTAGCAGCAAACTGGAAAGTTTGCTGTGCCTTGCTGGAAAGAATCGGTGTACATCGGTGTCAATCTGTGGCTGAATATTTCTTGTTGCCTGTCACAAATTACCCCCGGCAGCCGTTTAGAAGGCAGCAACCAAAGTTGCTGGCGCGCGCAAGAGCGACTGAGACGAACGAATTACAACGACAACGAATGCTGGAAGGATTCTCCGAATGGTTGTCACGGAAGAAAAATTACGAGAGGCGATCGCCCCTACTGCCCCTTTCTCATCTACCAATGAGGTGGAGTCCGAGGTGTATTCCGACACGTGGGCCGAAGCTGAGTTTGAGCAAATTTTCCTGGCCCATTACGGACGCATTGTCGCGGTCTTGTTTCGCCTGACGGGCAATCGCGCCCAAGCCGAAGAATTGGCGGGCGAGGTATTCTGGAAAATTTATCGTCAGCCGCTTCCCCCAGATCAAGATCACAACGTCGGTGGTTGGTTGTATCGCGTGGCAACGCGTTTGGGCATAGATGCTTTGCGTGCGCAGGCCCGACGTAAACATTACGAACAAGCCGCAGGCACGGCGGCTTATGAATCCGGCGCGGCCCAGGATGATCCCTTAACCGATGTGTTGCGTGAGGAAAACCGCCAACGCGTGCGCGCCGTACTGGCTGCCATGAAACCAGCGCAATCGCAGCTTTTGCTGCTCCGGCAAAGCGGGCTTTCGTATCAGGAATTGGCGGAAGTCTTTGGCGTCAAAGCGTCTTCTATTGGAACTTTGCTCGCGCGCGCTGAAACCGAGTTTGAGAAGCGTTTCCGCGCCTTGTATGGAGCCGCGCAATAGTTGGGAGAAGTTATGATTTGTCTTGACGAAGGAATTTTACGCGCACATCTGGACGGCGAATTGACCGCCTACGAAACCCTTTCGGTCCAGCGCCATCTGCGCCTGTGCGACCCTTGCCGCCGCGACTATGAAACGATTGCCGCACGCAAGCAGAGCCTCAACACCTTGTTGGGCGATCTTTCTCCGTTGTCACAAGAATTACGTACCGATGCCTTTGCTGCGCAATGTGCGTTCACGCGCTTCAAGGCGCAATATGAAGTTGACTTAAATCCCGTAACTTTTATTCTACCTGCGACCACGAATTTGCATTTTGCACTGCCCGAATCGGGTACTTTGCTCAGCCGCTTAATTTCTTCCGTTCAGCAGTTTATACGCGATTTTGGCAAACGTGTGCCGCGTGTAACGGCAACAGGTGAATTGCGATTCCTGTTGCCGGATGAAGATTTGTGGGAGCGGCTGGCGCGTGAATTCCGGGCGAACTGGGAAGACTTCAAACGCGATCCGCAAAGCTTCATTACCTACTTGTTGCGTGGCGAAGGCAATACACCCGTGCGGCGTCGTCGGTTACAAACAGGCACGGGGGTGGCGATGGCTTCTTACGTGTTAGTGTTCACCACCTTAATTGTGGCAGGCGCATTGAATTTTGGAGCGAAAGAGACTCCCGAACAGTTAAAGGTCGTCGAACTAATCCGGCTTTCTTCTCCTCCGCCGTTTGTCACCAAGGCAGAAAATGGGCCGGAAGACGTACTGTCCGGGAAAGGTGGCGTAACCGGCGGCAGCAAACCGCAATCTGATCCATCGCGTGGCGGTGGCGGTGGCGGTCGCAAGGACGTAGCGGAAGCGACCAAAGGCACCCCGCCACAAGTATCGCCGTTGCCACAGGTAATGCCGCCGAACCCGGAACCGCTTCGCATAGATAATGCGACGTTAATTGTTCCCGAAACCACTGTCGGGGATGCCGCCTTATCAAACCCTTTTCCCCGCCCGACAGGTTTGAAGGATGGCACCGAAGCCTCACCTTCCAGTGGCCCCGGTAGTAATGCGGGCATTGGCACAGGCCACGGTTCAGGCGTTGGGACAGGCAATGGTGCGGGCCAAGGCCCCGGAAAAAATTATGGGTTGGGTGGCGGACTAGCGGAACTCGGTGGGGGCTTGGGCGATGTGCCGCACTTAGGGGATGGCGCAGAAATCTTTGACGCCACGAATGCGCTGCAACCCAGAATTCTGGTCAAAGAAAAAGCCCGCTATACCGAAGAAGCGCGGCAAAACGGGATTCGCGGCTCCGTTGTCCTCAGCGTGGTGTTTGGGGCCGACGGGCGGATTTATGATCTCCAGATCGTACGCGGACTACCGCAGGGCTTGACCGAAACCGCTATTGAAGCCGCCAAGAAAATCAAATTCCGCCCAGCGTTGAGAAACGGCACCCCTGTAAATGTGCGGATGCAATTGGGATACAACTTCAATTTGTTATAAGCAGTGGGCTGATCGTTTCAAGGTAATTTCATTTTCTATTGCTTCTGCAGTAACAAACCGCAAATGGGAAATGGAAAATGAAAAGAGCGATCACCTCGCAGAACTTTTTCTACTGATTTCTTCCTTAGCGATCCCTTTACACTTCAGCTTCCCTAGCAAATCAAGCGGCGCGGAATGAGCGCATTGTAGGGCTAAAAATAACTTGGCAACTTGGCGTATTCAATGTTGGCTTCGCTACCACCAAGCGTGACTTTCGTCCTGCCTTTGCGGATTTGGCAAAGCTCGCCGACTACGGTACGATGAACCATCATTCACTTAGTTATTCCATCAACCTGCGAAAGGAACTCTCATGTCCGATCCGATCATCAATGCGCTCACCACTTTCACCGAAGAGGAACAATTATTCGCCAACAGCGTGCGCGAATTTGCCGAAGCGGAAATCAAACCCTACGTCCGCGAAATGGATGCGGCGGGCAAAATGCGCCCCGAAATTCTGAGCAAAGCATTTGAGCTTGGCTTAATGGGCATTGAAGTTCCTGATGAATATGGCGGCTCCGGCGGCACGTTTTTTATGGCCTGCATCGCGATTGAAGAACTCGCGCGCGTGGATGCCTCCGTCAGCGTTTGCGTGGACGTAAACAACACGCTCGTGGCGAACGCATTCTTGAATTACGGCACGGAAGCCCAACGGAAAAAGTATTTGCCAATGCTCAGCACTAACACTGTTGGGGCGTATGCTTTGAGCGAAGCGGCGTCTGGTTCTGATGCCTTCGCGCTGCAAACCAAAGCCGAAGATAAAGGCGATCATTACGTGCTGAACGGACGCAAGCTGTGGATCACGAATGGCAACGAAGCTGGCATTTTTATTGTGTTTGCGACGCTTGATCCGAGCAAAGGGTACAAAGGTATCACCGCCTTCATCGTCGAAAAAGATTTCCCTGGGTTTGCCGTTGGCCACAAAGAAGACAAGCTCGGCATCCGCGCTTCATCCACGACCGAATTGATTTTGGAAGATTGCCGCGTGCCGAAAGATTGCGTGCTCGGTGAAGTCGGGAAAGGCTACAAAATTGCGATTGAAACGCTGAACGAAGGCCGCATCGGCATTGGCGCGCAAATGATTGGCATCGCGCGCGGGGCGTATGAATACGCCCTCGCGTACACGAAAGAGCGCAAGCAATTCGGACAGGCGCTGAGCGAATTTCAAGGCGTGCAATTTCAGCTTGCCGAAATGGCCGTCAAAGTCGAAGCGGCGCGCCTGATGGTTTACAACGCCGCACGCCTGAAAGACGCGAAACAGCCGTTTATCAAACAGGCGGCGATGGCAAAATTGTTTTCGTCAGAAGTCGCAGAAGAAGTAGCTTCGCTGGCAGTGAATTTGTACGGCGGTTATGGCTACGTGAAAGATTATCCGGTCGAGAAATACTATCGTGATTGCAAGATCGGACAAATTTACGAAGGCACGTCAAATATGCAAAAACAGACGATTGCCAAATTGGTTCTGGCTGAGTAGAACAGAAAAAACCAAAAGGCAAATATCAAAAGGCAAAAGGTCGTCACTCTATCTTTTTGTTTTTATCAAATAGAAAAATAAACTTCCGCCCTTTTCACTTTTGATATTTGCCTTTTGCCTTTTGATTTATTAGGGATTCATCGTGAGCAATTGGACGATTTCAACCGCAACGCCGGATTACCTGGCAGGACTTAATCAACCGCAACGCGAAGCCGCCGCGACGGCAGAAGGGCCGCTGCTGATTCTGGCCGGAGCGGGTTCGGGTAAGACAAGAGTAATCACTTATCGCATTGCGCATTTGATTGCGAACTGTGATGTGCGCCCGGAAAACATTCTCGCCGTCACCTTTACCAACAAAGCGGCGGGCGAAATGAAAGAGCGCGTCGAAAAACTACTCGCGTCGCACTTTGACGGAGCGCCTCGCACTGGCTCGCCATTGCTGTCTACGTTTCACTCTTTGTGCGTGCGGATTCTAAGGCGAGACATCGAACGATTGGGACGTGGCTACACACGATCATTCACGATTTACGACACCGACGATCAGCAAAAAGTGATTCGCAACACGATGAAGGATTTGGGCTACGACGATAAATCCCAAACGCCGCGTGCAGTGCAAAGCGCGATTAGCGCCGCGAAAAACAAGGGCGAAGACCCGAAGATGTATGCCGCGCGCTACGAATTTCAGGACGAACGCAAAGCGCGCATCGCGCGTGTTTATGCTCGCTACGAACAACAGTTGCAAAATGCCAACGCTGTAGATTTTGATGATCTGCTAATTCGCACCGTGCAATTGCTGCGCACAGATTTGGTCACGCGCGATTCCTATCACAGCCGCTTTCGTCACGTGATGGTGGACGAGTTTCAGGATACGAACGGCATTCAATACGAACTCGTGCGCCTGCTGGTCGAAGGCCGCGAATTCGGCAATGCGCAATTGCCCGCCGACCATTGGAACAATCGCAGTTTGTGCGTTGTTGGCGATGACGGGCAATCAATTTATGCCTTCCGAGGCTCAGATTTCAAAATCCTGTTGGGCTATCAGAAGGACTACAAAAACGCGAAGGTCGTGAAGCTGGAAGAGAATTATCGCTCGACTAAACACATCCTCGACGCGGCTAATAATGTCATCGCCAACAACAAAGAACGCATCGAAAAAACGCTTTACACCAACAGTGCGGCGGGCGCAAAGATTCGTTATGCCCAAGTCTACGATGGTGATGCCGAAGCGCGGTTTGTGGTTTCTAAAATCGAAGAGCATCAACTGCGCGAACCAAATCTCAAGACGGCGATTCTCTATCGCACGAATGCGCAATCGCGCTTGTTTGAAGAGGCGTGTCGGCGCGCCGGACTGCGCTACAACCTGGTTGGCGGTTTTAGTTTCTATGATCGTGCCGAAGTCAAAGATGTGATTGCGTATTTGAAATTGGCGATGAACACGGCGGATTCGATTGCTTTGTCGCGCATCATTAACGTGCCAACCCGCGCTATCGGGAAAACGACGATGGACGAAATCGAGCGGCGCGCCAGAGAATTGGGCGTGTCGCATTGGGAAGCGATTGCCTATGTCATTGATAACCAAACGCTGCCCGCACGCGCGACCACCGCGTTGCAAAGCTTCCAATCCATCATTACAAACCTCGTCACCAAAACCCAAACCGAGTCGTTGTCCGAAATCGTCAAAGCTGCCGTGATTGATACGGGCTACGAACGCGCGCTGAAAATGGAAGGCACGGAAGAGGCCGAAGCGCGGCTGCTGAACCTCGAAGAATTGGTCAACGCTGCGGCGGAAGCGGAGGAACAAGGCGAAGCGTTGCGTGACTTTCTCGACCACGCCGCGCTCGTTTCCGACGCCGATCAGTACAAAGAGGAAGCGCAAGTCACGTTGATGACGATGCACGCGGCGAAAGGCTTGGAGTTTCCGCTCGTATTCATTGCCGGGCTGGAAGAAAACCTGTTCCCGCATTCTCGTGTGCGCGACAACGCGGCGGAATTGGAAGAAGAGCGGCGACTTTGTTATGTCGCCATCACGCGCGCCGAAAGATTTTTGTACCTCACGCATGCACTGAAACGACGTGTGTACGGCGAAGAGTTGCCCGCCGAACCCTCACGGTTCTTGATGGAGTTCCCGATTGACATCATCGAAGACATCAGCAAAGGCCCAAGCTGGCTGAGTTTTTCGTATAAAGCTTCGACGATGAAAGGTGGCAATAGCTCAGGCGATTTGCGCTACGAATACGATGAACCCCAGCCCCAAAAGCGCACGAGCAACTATGGAGGCAAAACCTACAACGACGTAGACAGCGTGCGCGATTTCTTTGCCCGCAAAGACAAGCCTGCTGCGCCGCCTTCGTTTCAGCGTCCTTCAGCCAATAGTGCGCCACGGCTTATTCCCTCGTCGCCGAATCGCAGCGCGAGCGGAGATTCCGGCAGCAAACCTGCCTATGCCGTCGGCACGCGCGTTCGTCACGCAAAATATGGACAAGGGTTAATTATCAAACGCGAAGGCGATGGAGAGGATGCAAAACTGACCATCAATTTTCCGGGCTATGGGACGAAGAAAATGATTGCGAAGTTTGCTGGATTAGAGCGGATATAGAAGATTTAGGCTTTGACTACTTTCCGATATTCCCGACACATCTTTTGCGACGGAATCGCTTTTCCCGGATTGCACAAGCCAGTCGGATTGAAAACATCCTTCACCGCCAACATCGCGTCTAGTGAAGCCTGATCGAAGATCATGGGCATGTAGCCGATTTTGTCTACGCCGACACCGTGTTCGCCCGTGATGGTGCCGCCCGCCTCAACACACCGCTTCATGATCTCTTTGCCAGCGGCGTGAACGCGAGTGACTTCCTCTGCGTTGCGGCCATCAAAGTTGATGCTCGGATGCAAATTGCCGTCGCCTGCGTGGAAGACATTGCACAGGCTGATTTGATATTTTGCGGCAATTTTATAAATGTCTGCCAGCACTTCGGGCAGTTTGGTGCGTGGCACCACAGCGTCTTGCACGAACAGATCAGGGCTGACGCGACCGAGCGCGCCAAACGCGCCTTTGCGCCCGGCCCAGAGCTTTTTGCGTTCGATCTCGTCCCGGGCCTCACGTACAGCGCGCGCGCCGTGCTCAATACAAATATCAGTCGCGCGCCGTGCCTGTCCATCAATGCCCGCGCGCAGTCCGTCCAACTCAACGATCAAACAGGCGGCGACATCGGTGGGGTACCCGGCTTTGTAAATAGACGATTCGACGGCGCGGATCGTTGGTTGGTCAATCATCTCTAAGGCCGCGGGCAACAATCCTGCGGCAATAATTGCTGACACCGCGCGGCTGGCATCGTTGACATCCATAAAATCCGCGAGCAATGTCACGATAGTTTGTGGATTGCGGCTAAGCTTGACGGTGATCTTCGTCACAATGCCCAACGTGCCTTCGCTGCCAACGAAGGTGCCAAGCAAATCATAGCCAATTGTGTCGGCACCATCGCCACCAAATTGCACAATCCGACCATCTGGCAAGACGACTTCCAGGCCAAGAATATGGTTCGTTGTCATCCCGTACTTCAGACAGTGCGGACCGCCGGAATTTTCGGCGACATTCCCGCCGAGCGTGCAGGAGGCTTGAGATGAGGGATCGGGCGCGTAGTGATAGCCTTGCGACGCGATAGCTTGCGACAGGCGAAGATTGACGACGCCCGGTTGCACAATCGCGCGCTGATTGGCGAAATCAATTTCCAGAATGCGGTTCATCCGCGCCATTTCGATAATGACCGCGCCTTCTCCCTTTTCACAGCCCAAGGCAAGTGCGCCTGAACTCAAGCCGGTACCTGCGCCACGAGGCCCGTAAGGAATGCCATCTTCCATCAGCAGGCGCACCGCCTGCGCGACGTGTTCAGTCGTTTGCGGGAAGATGACCGCCAAGGGGTGAGCTTTGTGCGTTGTGACCGCGTCGTATTCATAAACGAGCAAATCGGCATCATCCGTCAACACGGCATCCTGACCGCAGATCGCACGCAACTGAGCAACTATTTTGGAAGGAAGAGCCATAACAATAAATGTGAGTCCGCTGGCCTAATCTGCCGACAATTCAATTTCGTAATCTTCAATCACGGGGTTCGACAAAACGTCATGCGCCAGTTTTTCAAGCTGCTCATACGCCTGCCCTTCATCCACGGAATCGTCAAAAGCGATTTCAAAATATTTGCCCTGGCGAATATCGGTAATGCCTTGATAGCCGATAGTAGTCGTGGCGTGGTGAATGGCCTTGCCTTGCGGATCAAGAACTCCATCCCTTAAAGTGACAAAGACTTTAGCGAGCATTGCATCCTCTGTTGGGTTTTGATGTGGTTGCCAGTAAGTCGGGACTATAGCAAACATTCGCAGAGAAAATAAAATGACTTTGGGGGCGGGAGGTTTTTCTAAAGCAGAGTCTTGCAGTAAAATGACGCGCCCTTTTGACAAGTAAAGGAGTTATCTCACGTGAAAGAATTATTGGAAAGCCGTATTGGCAAAGAAATAGAGCTTAGTTTTGGCGCTGGCGCTGTGGGCGGAAAAATCGTACAGATTGACAATGATATTCTTTGCCTTGAAAAGGACGACCAGACGTTCTTCGTCCGCATCGAAAAAATCGTCGCGATTTGGGATGTCAAAGAAAAAAACGAAAAGAAGGGAAAGTTTTCGGGTTTTGTTTCCTCTCAATCTGAATGAACCAAACTTTCTGAACCAAAGCTGAATTACGGCGTGACAAACCGAGGTGGCATTATTTATAGTAAGCGCGTTTTTAGGTGTGGCCTCCCCTGGACAGCCTGAACAAAAGATAGCCCCACTGCTTGGCGTAGAAAGTGCGCCGCCTCGCTATTTCAAGTTCGTCATCGTTAATTTTTATGAAAATTGCTATTCTGGGGACGCGCGGGATCCCGGCTAACTACGGAGGCTTTGAGACCTTCGCCGAACAGTTGAGTACCAGGCTTGTCACGCGCGGACACAAAGTCACAGTTTATGGTCGCAAACATTATGCGAGCGGTTTGGGGCGAACCTACAACGGAGTCAACTTAGTTGTCCTGCCAACTATCAAGCACAAATATTTTGATACCGTCGTTCATACCTTTCTTTCGATTCTCCACGCCATTTTCTGCCGCTATGACATCATCCTGATTTGTAACGCCGCCAACAGTATCTTTGCCTTTTTGCCGCGTCTGCTCGGCACGCCAACGCTGGTTAATGTGGACGGGCTAGAACGCAAACGCAAAAAGTGGAATTGGCTGGGGCAGAAGTATTATTGGGTTTCGGAATGGCTTTCGACCTTCCTGCCGACGGCCATTGTAACCGATGCTCAGGTGATTCAGGATTATTACGCCACGCGCTATCACAAAGAGTCTTCGATGATCGCGTATGGTGCTGATGTCGAACGCCGCGCCGCACCGGAACACCTGCTAAAATTTGGGCTGAAATCGAATCAGTACATTTTGTATGTCAGCCGCCTGGAACCCGAAAACAACGCGCATCTCGTTATTGAGGCGTACGAGAAAGTCGAAACCGATTTGCCCTTGGTGATAGTCGGTGGCGCGCCGTATGCCGAAGAATACATCGCCCAACTCAAGAGCACGAAAGACCAGCGCGTAAAGTTTTTGGGCTTCGTGTTCGGTTCAGATTATCGTGCGTTACAGCAAAACGCGTACTGCTACGTTCATGCCACCGAAGTCGGCGGCACGCATCCCGCGCTGATTGAAGCGATGGGGGCAGGGAATTGCGCCCTGGTACTCAACACGCCGGAAAACCTGGAGGTGATGGGCGAAGCAGGCATCAGCTATGATTCAATTGATGATTTAGCTACGCAACTGCGCCGCCTCTTAAGCGACCCCACGATTATCAGCGAATATCGCGCCCGCGCGATGAAGCGCGTACGCCAACGCTACGATTGGGAACAAATTACGAATCAATACGAATGGCTGCTCGCCAGACTCGCGGGACTCGAAACGACCGCCGAACCGTTGCCGTTACTTTCCCGCGAAGTTTCTGAGGTGGAGCCGATGAGCTATCCTGTCCGCACCTTCGCTGAACCCCGCGTCGTGAAAGTGAGCCAACGCGCGGCAATGAAGTAGATAGCGACAATTCAAATTCATTCGCAACGAGTGGCAGGCCTTGTTCTTGTCACTCGTTGTTGTTTTATGCCAGAAATAATTCATTACCAATCCAGCGCCAAAATCCCGTTGTGGCAACCATTGCGCAAGCTTTTCAGCGAACATCGTGAGTTGGTTCGCTCGATGGTGCAGCGCGAATTGTCGAGTCGGTACAAAGGCTCGCTGATGGGCATCGGCTGGGCGATTATCAGTCCGGCAGTGATGATCGTGATTTTTACAATTATCTTTTCCGGCATCTTCGGCGCGCGCTTTGGCAATGCGGGTGGGCATCTGAGCTTTGCGGTGTATTTGTTCTGCGGCTTGTTGCCGTGGATTGCCTTTAGCGAAGGCGTGCAACGCGCGACGAACTCACTGCTTGAAAATATCAACCTGGTCAAGCGGGTCGTTTTCCCAGTCGAAGCCTTGCCCGTGAATCTTGCGCTGGCTGCCGTTATCACCCAATTGCTTGGCACGGTTGTCTTACTGGTGGCGCATTTGCTGCTTGCACGGCAATTGCACGTGACAGTTTTGTTCTTGCCGCTCTTGTTGATTCCGCAATTGCTGACGACGGTCGGGCTAGGTTGGTTGATGGCGAGCCTTGGGGTTTTCCTGCGTGATATGCCGCAGATCAATCAACTCGTGCTGATGGCGTGGATGTATCTGACGCCGATTTTCTTTCCTGAAAACCTGATTCCGCCGAGTTATTCCTGGTTGGTGAAATTCAATCCGATGGCACCACTGATTCGTAGCTACCGGCGCATTTTGCTGGAGGGGCAAATGCCCGATTGGAGCGGCCTGAGCTTTACGCTGGCGTTTGCCGTCGTATGTTTTGTGGTTGGCTATTGGTGGTTTCAGCGCACCAAGAAAGCCTTCGCGGATTTGCTCTAACTTCTTATTTGAAGGGACTTCGTTCCGGCGCGTCTTCGTGCGAAACGGTTTGCAATAGTCCTTTCACGACGAAGTTCATGGCTTGAATCCGATGGCGAATCCAAACGCTCATTGCTTCGGGCTTGGCACCCAAACGTGCTTTTGGTTCAAGCGCTATACGTCCTAATGACAAGCGTTCACAGCCCATGTCAATCGCATCTTCGATTACAGCTTGCAATAAGCGAAAGTAAAGTGGCATCTCGGCGTTTGCTGCGCTATTGAAGCCGATGTAATACCCGACGGCGGTCTTGCCGTCTTTCAGCGTCGTCACGAAACCGAGCGTTTGATCGTCTTTGCGAATCACGTTGCAGCGGAAGTTATCGCCGAACGTGGCGGCTAACGACGGAATGAAATCTGGCGCAAGGGTTATCAATCGCAGCTTTTGGCGTTCGTGAACCTGGCGGTATAAATCGTGGATCGTGGCGGCTTGCTGGATCGTTTCGTCCGTCGTCAGGCGCTCGACTCCGGCTCCTGCGGCTTCGACCTCTTTCGTGATTTTCCGTGCGGTTTTACGATAGCTCGAAGTCAGGCTCGCCAAATAATCATCGTAGCTTTTCCAGTTCGGCGAAATCGGCAACACCATATTCGGCTCGGTTGCGAGTTCACGATATGAAAAGTGTTTCAGGGATTCGATGCCCGTTGCGCTTTCCTGCGGAATGTCTTTGAGCATCACCACATCCGTGTCGCCAAACAAACGATCCGCGCGGCGAATGCGGTACAAGGCCTCGGCGACGGCGGGCCACACTTCGGCGCGATTTGCACCTGCAACAAAGCTCACGCCATGCATGCCCCACGACAGCAGATTGCCGCAGACAAGCAGCCGTTCTTCCAGCCGTTCGAGCGGTTTGGCTGCGACTTGTGCGGCTTTGCTTTTAGGCAGCTTGGCGGCGCTGATGGTGACGACTTGCGCCGCGACTGCTGCAACAGGCGCGCGCCCTTGAAAAATCAGCGCATATCGTTGCCGCAAATTTTCCGGCCCGGCGGTTTCCAGCACCCGCAAATAATCACGTGATAGATATACCGATGAATCCTGCGTCACGGTGTCCCACCGCACAGCGTCGAGGTAATCAACACTATCGGCCAAGGCGAAGCCAAAGCCCGATGGACGATGACGCTCGCGGTGCCGTTCGTGCATCGCTTTCGCTTTGTGAACGAGTTTTTTGATCGGCTTGAGTGAGGGCATAATTTAATTAAATCAAAAGGCAAATCGCAAAAGGTCGGTACCTGGCTTAAGAAATTCAGAAAAGGCTTTGCTTCCGAATCCATTCTTGCAATTTGCGATTTGCCTTTTGATTTTACTGTAGTGCGATCATCATCTGATTCGCCGTAAGCAAATTACCGTTGGCATCGCGCACCTTGATAATGACGGGTGCGGTTGGACTGGCGACGGCATCAGCGGGAATCTGTACGTTCACCTGATCCAAGCCATAGAATCCGCCTTGTGCTCCGGCAAAGTCAACGCGCGCGAGTTTACCACCAATCGTGACTTCTACGCTTTCGGCTACGTTGGCAATCGTACTGCCGCCGAAAGCAATGTCATTGGCGCTGTTGGTATTAGGCGCATAACGCAGCCCCGTGCCAAACAAGATCAGGTAAATTTCATCGCCGCGCCGCTCAATTGTGATCGGCGTTACCGTGCCATTACTATAACTGGCAATTTGCTCATTCGTCTGTTGGAAGCTGCCAGCAGCGACGCGCGTGATGTAACCGGAAGGCACGCCTGAACCATTTTGACTGGCGGTAAAGAAGGCTGGAGAAGTTGGCGAGACGTCAATGCTACCGCGTGCGACTTCGCCTGCGGCATTTTTTACGACTACGCTTCTTGTGCCAACCGCCGTGCCAGCCGGAATCAGATAATTGATTTGGCCTGGCGAGACGAAGAACAATTGTGCTGCCACATTATTCACGTCTACGCTGACGCCGCCCAAACTCGTTGGCAAGGCCTGGCCTGCGCTCGCATGGGTTGTCGTGCTGGCCAGATTGACACCGAACACAGAAGCAATTGTGTCGGGAGCCATGGCACCGTTTGCTAAAAAGCTGGCACCATTCACCGTCGCCGCCGCACCGTTGTAATTCTGCTGCCCCGTGACCTGAAGCGTATAACTGGCAGAACCTGAATTTGCGCCGACGCCAATCGTGTAAGTTCCACCAGCGGGAATTTTCATCGGACCGATTTGCCGCGATGAAGGACAGCCCGAACCGTATAAACAGGGCAGCGAAAGCGCGACGCGCTGGTTACTGCTGTTGTAAAGATAGAGTGACAAGTTCGCACTTCCACCCCAATTCAAATCAATCGTGACCCAGTCATTGGTAGTCGCGCTGAAGGAAAAGAAATCCTTTACGCTTTCCCCCGTGGTCGCGTCGCTGACGCCAGTGTCACCTGAACCGACATTGCCGCTAATCAAAACCGGGAAAGAGCTGTTGTTGGCTGACGCAATCGTGCTATTGGGTTCGCTCTCGCTCACCGCGGGCAATGGGGAATTGTTGAGAATGACATTGATGTTATTTACGGTCTGGCCTGTCGCCACCGCAACAACAGCGGCGCTGGACGAGGTGTCGCTATTTGATTCACTTGACCCGCTGTAATACTCTGCCGGGCCGGGCAAATCTATAGGAGGGTCAAGCGGGCCAACGGCAGAGCCGCTGATAAAGCCAGGATGAATCGGTTCAACTTCGACCGTATAATTGCCAGCCGGTAAGCCAGAGATTTCAAAGTACCCCTGATGAGTAGGATTCAACGTCCCGCGCGCGGAATGTGCGCCTGTGCCACGATAAAGAAAGCCTGACACTGACGACACGGCAACAATTAGCGGATCGTCCACCCGCCGGGCAATGATGTTTGCGCCTTGAAATGGGGTCGAGCCATCCGCGAGAAATACCTGCCCCGTGAGCTTGCCATAGTTGCTTGCCGTCGCGCCGGGATAAAGGCGTGTCACTTGGGCTTTGTCGTCCCAGGTCAAGGCAATGGGTCGGTCGCCGAGCGAAATTGGGAACATAATCGGCAAGGTATGATTGTTATTGAAGAGGCTCTCACGATCAAAGGCTGGGCCAATGTTAATCTGTGAATGCCCGATGCCGAGAAAATGCCCGAATTCATGCAGCATAATGGCTTTGAATTCGGTGACTGAGCCATATCCTGAAGTCAAAAACTTAGCATTTAAGACCGCCGAAGCATCCACGATTTCGCCATCCGTTCCACCGCCCACCACCCAACCCGGCCCAGAAAAACCCGCCGTGAAATCGCTCGCGCCCGCGCCAAAAACAGCATCTGTGACTGTGCCATCGGTATCAAAAATGATCGGATGATATGCATCTGAATTATTATTAGAGCGGTAGCTGGTATAATTCGCCGCTGTCACATCTACGGGCAAAGAGCCTGCTCGTTGGAGCGATAAATTCGCGGACGAGACGTTCTGCCACAAACCGAATAACTCGTCCACCAAAGCCACTGCCTCCGCGTTACTCAGTGTGCCGAGCGGGCCTTGATCTACATGATACGTGATTGTGGTTCCGGCACGCCACGCCACCGCATTTCCATTTTGGGTAATCGCCAATGAGGTTCCAGCTTGCACGGGGTGATCAAACTTTAGGAACCCAACTAGCAACGTAAGGCTCAGCAAGAAACATGTAGCCTTTTTCAAAAGGTGCGGAGTCCGGCTCCGCAAAGACAACCAATGGGGATGCCGTTGACCTGATGGATCATGCATAAGGTTTTCTCCTTTTTCGGTAGTAGTAAATTGTATTCGAGGGAAGACGAGGAAAAGTTTTGAGAAGTCACGCGAAGTCTGGGGAAGTGCGACTTTTCCAGACTTTTCCAGACTCCCTCACTTTCCTCGACTTACTGTAGATTGGTATTTGGATTAGCTGCGATTTTGCGCACGAGGGAGCGAAATGCGCTGACTTCCAAACCTCTGCCTGCACGTCCTTCCGGTTGTGTAACGGCTTCGCGTTCGGCTCTACTCAGCGTCAATTTCGAACTTAATTTCGCGGTGTCCAGGCGAGCAAACAGTGCGTGATTCGACCGATCATTCGTCAGGATGCGTTGGCCACTACGCACATCATCACGCACCCGGAATTTGCCTTGCCCTTGTCCAACAGGACTGGTGAGCCCCAGTTTACTTTCCGGGTACAGAAACAAGACGATCTCTTCGCCCACACTGTATTTTGGCAGGTCGGCAATGTATTGCGTCGTGCTATTGCCGTATTGCATGAAGCTGACTGCACGGGTAGCGCTGCCTTTGATCATTTCTGTAACCTCAATTTTGATAAAGGTGACAGCTATGCCTTCGTGCTGCGGATGCGATCCTTCCCGTACTTCGACAACGCGCCCATGTACGATGCGTCCGGCATGCGAAGTCATCTCGGCCAAATTGATGCTGCGGGTATTGGCCCAAACGGGCGCAACGAGGAGGGTAAAAAGAAGAAAGAGCCACGTCATTCGGGCTGAACGAAGAGACATAGATAGGGTTACTCGGTAGTAGTTCATGGTCAAATCCTTTTGTCTTATCGCGACTGTTGAGTCGCCCAACTTAAGATCAGAATAACCATCGCGCTAAGTAGTAATTAGTCTTGGTTGCGCGATTGCTTTTTCGGTATTACTGATCTCTAAATTATGAACAAATAACGGTTAGCTATCAGCCGTTAGCCCGAAGAGGTCTTGCTCCCCACGCTAACAGCTAATTGCTAACAACTAATTGCTAAATCTTGTCATTAAACTTGTAGCCAATACCCCAGACGGTCAGCACGTAGGTCGGCTTTGCCGGGTCAGGCTCAATCTTCGAGCGCAGCCGCATCGACATGCGGATCAATGTTGCGCTCGTAACCTTCGTATGAAGTTCCCCATACTTGATCCAGCAAGGCTTCACGCGAGTAGGCTTTGCCGGGATTGGACATCAGGAGTTCGAGAATTTTGAATTCAATCGGCGTTACTTGAATCGGTTCTTCATTGAGCGTGACGCTATACGCCTCAGGATCAATGGCCAACCCGCCGCGAATAATGCGACCGACCACTGGCTCGTCAAACGTGCGCGTGCCGCTGCGACGAATCACGCTTTTGACGCGGGCTTCCAGCTCCCGTGGGCTGAAGGGCTTGGGCAGAAAATCATCTGCCCCGCCTTCTAATCCAGCGACGGTGTATTGCTCTTCGCTTTTGCTGGTCAGGAAGATAATCGGGGTGGTGATATTATTTTGCCGAAGCTGATGGCACACATCGAAACCATTCATCTTCGGCATCATTACGTCGAGAATGATGACATCGGCTTTCTTTTCTAACCCGGTTCTCAAGCCCAATTCGCCATCTGCGGCTTCCAACACTTCATAGCCCACGCGGCGGAAGTATTCCGAAACCAGATAACGAACCATGCTGTCATCTTCGACCATTAAGATAGTCGCGGTATGATCGGCTGGCACAGTGATTTTCCTCCGAAAGTTCAGCGATTACCTGCAATTGCTCAGTGAGCAGACAGGCGATAACGAATCCGTTTTGCAATCTATTTGGGTTGTTTCGGGTTGATGAACCTGATTCCTGGTGGGGAAAATCTGCTGGCCGGGCTACTTACTTCTTAAATCAGGTGATGTCAATCACGAGGCTGTGAGGTTTACGGCTTAAGACTTTTATTAAGCCTCAAACGGTGCGCAGAATAGCATAGATATACAAAAAAACAATCACGAAATTTGGCATACGATGATTTCCAAAATACTCGTATTCAAATGGTCAAAATGCACAAAGCCAGAAGAATACTTGCCAAGTGTTCTCTCACCATTCAGGCTGTATCCAATACAGGCAAGTGCTGGCACTGCGGATATCGCCAGTTATCTTAATTAAAAGCGGACTCCGACCTGATCAGGGTTCTTTGACAAATTCTTTTCCTTTGAAGTAGCTACTAGGCTACTTCAATAGGGTGTTTGGCTGATTTGGGCGGCTGTTCACGCATTTTTGCTTTCGTATGGGCAGGCTTGCGGTCATTCTTGGCAACCTTATTGCCTGGCTGTTCACGGTCAGCCGTTTTGTCTTGCTGAGAGGTTCTATTGATCTTGCTACTCATAAAAAATCTCCCTTTCATACATTCAAATCACAATCCATGCTATGCAACCATAGGGCCGCAATAAGAAAGAGCTATTGGCATTATGATTGCTTAATGCAGACTGGCATCCGCTGAAAGGAAATAAGGAATATGGCAACTGTTCTGGCGCAACGTCAAATCAAGTGGCGGGAAAACGGATTTGTTATAGGACTGGCTGGCTGGCTCGTGATCTGGAGTACGATTTTAGCGATTAATCCTCTTGATCGCTCGGATTGGTTACTGGAAAATCTCTTAGTTTTTGCTTTAATTGGCGTGTTGGTCGTAACTCATCGCCGGTTTCGCCTGTCGAACTTTTCCTTGCTGCTCATCACAATTTTTCTCTCCTTACATCTAGTGGGAGCACATTACACTTATGCAAAAGTTCCGCTTGGATTTACGTTGCAGGAAGCTTTCGGTTTCAGCCGAAATCATTTTGACCGGGTAATCCATTTTGCTTTTGGGTTGTTGATGACGTACCCGCTGCACGAAATTTTTGTGCGGGTCGTGCGCGCTAAGAATTTCTGGCTTTGGTTTATTACTTTAAATGTTTCCCACTCCCTCAGTGGCTTTTTCGAGTTATTGGAGTCCTGGGTAGCGCAGGTTGTCAGCCCGGAATTAGGGATCGCCTACTTGGGGACACAAGGGGATGTGTGGGATGCACAAAAAGACATGACGCTTGCCTTGCTTGGGGCAGTCCTGGCGATGATCTTAACGATGTGGTGGAAGTTGGAGCGGCTCTCGCTGTCCCGCTTCAAATCCTGAGGGAGAACGCCTGCCTATTAACACGATTGGCAACGGCGTACGACCGTGTGGTAGGTCGCGCGCCGCCGCCCTCTGAAAACCTGTGAAGCTACGCTGTACACTAATAATGTAGGAGGCGCGTCTGCCCCAGCGATAAACGAATGACGAGCGGTTTAGCGAGTCTCTTCAACTGGGAGCGCCAAACTTTTCTTCCATCAAAGCGTGCGAATAGGGACTGTTATGGAATGCTTTATCGCCTACAACAAAAGTTGGGACTTTGCGCTTGCCCGCATTGACGGACATCACGAACTCGGCTGCCTGGGGAGCCGTTTCGATATTGATTTCTTCGTATGCAATACCGTGCGAATCAAGATATTTCTTAGCCTGCCGACAATCAGGGCACCACGTGGTGGTGTATATTTTTACTTCTGCCATGCTGTCCATACTCCTTCTTAAGCTATTCGCTGAATCGTTTTATTTCCGTAATGATTTCTGCTCGCTTGTTGCTTTGGAAGTCTTTTGCCAAGCGCCGTAGCGCGACAGACACTACTTGATTGTGATGTAAGTTTTTATTTTCCTTCGCCAGTTCCAGCCACAAGCGATGCGTGAGTTCGATGTCTTCGGGCGTCACGTTGGGACGATGCGCACCCAGTTCATAGGCAAGTTCCGAGCCATCCGGGTTAATAAGTTTGAGGACGCGCAGTTTGCGTTTGTCTTCGTGTTGAATGGATTCCCATACATCGCCAATCGCCCTGGCTTGCTGATCCGCAGACATCTTCGTCGAAACGCCTGCGACCAGGGTTGAGCATTCTAATTCGATGGCCGTTAGCACCGTCGCCTGAAACGCATCGTTGGACGGCACGACCAGCAGTTTGATTTCCTTGCCCATCTTTTCTGCTACCGCTACCGCACGGGTGAACAACAACTGCTCGTAGTCAGTGAAGAGTTCGTCTTCATACACTTGCTCTTCGCTGCCGCCGGGGCCTTTAATAATGCGCGCGGTCATCACAACCACGTCTTGCTCGTCGGTGTTCACATCCTGCAGCGCCTTCTTCAAATAATGCAGGCTGTTGTAATCACGCGCTGTCACCATGACGCCGCCCGGGCGCACATCCAACAGGGTTTGCGAGACGGTCTGATCGGCCACCAGATTGAATTGATCAAGACCCGTTTGACTGAGCCTCTTCCTCGCATTGGCACGCTCCGACAGCGTGAAAAGGATGAAGAAGACCAAGGTGAACGTGACGCCAGAAATCGTCGCCAGTTCTTTGGTCAGCAGGTTCGTCAGTGCCAGTGATAACAAAACCAAAGCAACGAGGATGATGCCGAGGGGGATTTCCACCTTGCCAAAACGGAAGTTCAGCGGCACGCGCCACTCACGTTGTTCGGGACGCTTGAAGCGTAATAGCACAATCGAGGTCGTCATAAACGTGAAGCTCCAAATCACGCCGAATGCGTAAGCTTCCCCCAGAAAAATCGTATTACCGCGACTTAGCAGAATGATGATGATTTGTAGAATTACAACTGTATTGATGATGCGATACGTCGTGCCAAATTTCTTGTGCGGCGCGCGAAACCAACTGGTCAGCACGCCATCTTCGGACACGCGATTCAAGACACCATTGGAACCCACAATCGCCGTGTTGACCGCGCCGGACAAAATCAAAAAGCCGACGATGACGACAAATGCTTGCAGCAATAATTTCAACCATTCCGGGCCAATGACGTGCATTGCCAGCCCAGACAACAGATTTTGGCTGTACTCGTGAATGCGGACATCATCAGGAATAATCATCACGGCAAAGAAGGACACGACGGGTGTGAAGCAAATCGTGAACCCAAAAATCACGAGGGCGGCACGAATCAAATTCTTGAGCTTCGGATGTTCGATTTCGCGCGACACTTGCGCCAGCGATTCTTCGCCGCTCATCGCCAACACCGAATGTCCAAAAGCGATCAGGATACCGAGGAAGCCAATGGACGGCAGTGGTATATCCTTAAGCCAGCCCAGCGAATGCAACCCACTGGTGGGACTCACGCCAAACCGCAAATTTTCCGGCGTGGGCAAGGGCGGCCAATTAATCGGCCCCGGTCTGGTCATCAAGGTGGCGAGGCACCAAACGATAATGATGACGACCATCACGCCGGTGATTTGCATTATGCGCAATGCCCGCTCGGACGATTCGTGCAAGCCAATGGTATTCATCCGCCAAAAATAAATGACGACCGCGATGCAGATCACACAGGCGGTGGCATTGACCGGCAATTGCAAAGCAAAGCCGAAATGTTGCAGCGTGGAGTTGATCAGACCTGCAATATATTGACCGGCGGCCACGCCCGAAATCGGCCCCGTCAAGATGTAATCAAAAATCAGGGCCGACACCGCCAGCTTGGCTAACGTGCCGCCCATCGCCTCTTTGACGACGCGATATACACCGCCGCGCACGAACATCGTGCAACTTTCGACGTACACCGCTCGTACGGCGGAAGCGAAGAGGATAACGGCGAGCACAAACCAGGGAGCAGCTTTACCAATCGCTTCTTCTGTAATGCCACCGATGTAGAAAGCGGTCGAAGCGAGATCATTCAAAACAATCGCTGCCGCTCGCCAAAATGAGATGAACGACAGCATGACTGATGTGGCAACAACAATACGATAACGATTATTTGGACTTGGGGATTCTGGGGGTGAAGTTTCTGATGAAGGTAATTGACTCATAAAGTCTAAAATGAGATTTTGCCGCGCGCGGGGCATTATATGTCTGGCTGACCGGATTACCAAGTGACACCAAAACCAATGCTTGACGCTCTCTGTCTCCGTCAACTAGAATCGGTTATTGTTCGGTCAGCCCCCGTTGTTTCTTATGTATTTATTGTCCACCAGGTTAATTTCACTAAGGTAATATCATGAACGCCGTAGAAAAAGTTCTGACTAAAGTTTTTGGTTCCGCCAACGAACGACTACTCAAAAAACTGTACCCGGTCGTCGCCCAAATCAATGCGCTTGAACCATCTATTCAAAAACTCTCCGATGACGAATTGCGCGGGAAAACAGCGGAATTCAAAGAACGCTTAGCCTCGCGGCTCGCAACCTCAGAAGAGCTTTCCCGCGAGGCTTACAAGCAACTCGAACTTGAAGCACTCGATGAAATTCTGCCCGAAGCCTTTGCCTGTGTGCGCGAAGCTTCTGTCCGCGTCACTGGGATGCGGCATTTCGATGTGCAGTTGATCGGCGGCATGGCGCTCAATCGCGGTATGATTGCGGAAATGCGGACTGGCGAAGGGAAAACCCTCGTGGCGACGCTGCCCGCATATTTGAATGCGTTGGTAGGCAAAGGCGTTCACGTCGTTACCGTCAACGATTACCTGGCGAAACGCGATGCTGAGTGGATGGGACGCATCTACAAATTTTTAGGTTTGACCGTCGGGATTATCCAAAACGATATGGACGATTTCGAGCGGCAGGAAGCGTACAACGCCGACATCACCTATGGCACGAATAATGAATTCGGTTTCGATTACCTGCGCGACAACATGAAGTTCGATTTGGCTACGTGTGTGCAGCGCGGTCATCACTACGGGATCGTAGATGAAGTAGACTCGATCCTGATTGACGAAGCGCGCACGCCGCTCATCATTTCCGGTGCCTCGGAAGACTCCACCACAAAATACTACGAAGCCAAAGAAACGATCCCGCGCCTGACCCGCGATGAGGATTATCAAGTTGATGAAAAGCAGCACAGTGCCACGTTAACCGAAGCAGGCATTGAAAAAGCGGAACGTATGCTGGGCTACGGCAACCTCTACGATCCATCAAATATGGAAATGTTGCATTGTTTGCAACAAGCATTGGTGGCATACACACTTTATCATTTGGACAAGCAATACATCATCAAAGACGGTGAAGTTGTGATCGTAGACGAATTCACCGGACGTGTAATGCCCGGTCGCCGTTGGTCGGATGGCTTGCACCAAGCGGTTGAAGCCAAGGAAGGCGTAAAGATCGAAAAGGAAACACAAACCTACGCGACCATCACGCTGCAAAATTACTTCCGCATGTACCACAAGCTTTCTGGCATGACAGGTACGGCGGAAACGGAATCCGTCGAATTCGCCAAGATTTACAACCTGGATGTTACTTCCATTCCGACGCATCGCACGATGATCCGCAAAGATAATCCCGATGTGATTTACCGTACACTCGAAGAAAAGTGGGAAGCCATCAGCGAAGAAATTAAAGAACTACACGAAAAGGGCCAGCCAGTGTTGGTCGGTACAGCTTCTGTTGAACATTCCGAAATTATTTCGCGGCGGCTGCAAAAATTCGGCATCAAGCACAATCTACTCAATGCCAAACCTGAAAACGCTGGCCGCGAAGCAGAGTTTGTCGCCCAGGCTGGACGCAAAGGTGCCGTGACAATTGCCACGAACATGGCCGGTCGCGGTACGGATATTTTGCTCGGCGGCAACGCGGAGTTTTTAGGTCGTGAATTACTCAAGCGTCAGGAAATTGATCCCGACGAAGCCACCGAGGAACAATTGGAAGCGGCGATTCAGAAGGTCAAACCAGACATTGAAGCCGAGCATAAAGAAGTCATTGGTCTTGGCGGCTTATACATTCTTGGCACTGAACGCCACGAGTCACGGCGCATTGATAACCAGCTTCGCGGTCGTGCCGGACGCCAGGGCGATCCCGGCGTATCCCGCTTCTTCCTTTCGCTCGAAGACGATTTGATGCGTATTTTCGCCGGAGACCGTTTGCGCGCGATTATGGGACGACTCGGCATGGAGCAAGGCGTGGCCATTGAATCCAAGCTCGTTACCAAACGTATCGAAGCCGCGCAAAAGAACGTCGAAGCACACAACTTCACGATCCGCGAGCATCTCATCAAGTATGACGACGTGATGAACAAGCAACGCAGCACAATTTATAGCATGCGGCGTGACTTGCTTGAGCAGACAGATTTGGGCGAACAAATTCGGGAGATAGCTGAAGCCCAGCTTGATGACATTCTTGACTTACACTTCAGCGTCGAAAGCGGGCAAGACTCACGCGGACTGAAAATTCAGATGCTTGACCAATTCGGTCTTGACCTGGATGAAGCCAAAATTCACCCTGAAACGCTGGATCGTCATAGTCTGCTTGATGCAATTTGGGAGCACCTGAAAAAGGAATATGCTGATAAGGAAGCGATGGTGGGCGCGGAAGCAATGCGTTATTATGAGCGCTTCACGATGCTTAATATTGTAGACGCACAGTGGAAAGATCACTTGCTGGCGATTGATCATTTAAAAGAAGGCATCAATTTACGCGGCTATGGTCAAAAAGACCCGCTGGTGGAATACAAGAAAGAATCATTCTCCCTCTTTGAAGGCATGTTGGGACGCATTGATAGCGAAACCGTGAAACGTTTGTATCGCACGCAATTCGTGGTTGAAGGCGCACCGCAGGAACAACTACAACGCCGTCGCCCACGTCGTGGCGAAGTGACTTATTCGAAGGCGAATGCCAGCGCGGCAGTGGCTGGGACGCAAGAATCCGGCGCGCCCAAAACGTATGTCAGTACGGAGCCAAAGATCGGTCGTAACGATCCCTGTTGGTGCGAATCGGGCAAGAAATTCAAGAAATGCCACGGCACGGAAGGATAAGCGAGAAGCCTGAATAGAAAAGACGAATGCGGCGCTTGAGTAATTACTCAAGCGCCGCATTCGTCTTTGTAAAAGCTGATTTTGAGAACTACGCTGTGGCCGGATTGCCGCCGGTAATCGGAGGCAGAATCGGTTTCAGCACAGGCTCTTTCTCAGGCGATTTCGTCGTGTCAGGCGTCTTGCTGGGCGACGAATCATCATCCAATGGCAAGCCCGCCACTACGCGGCGAATTTGCACAGCGTTCAGCGTTTCGCGTTCCAATAAAGCTATCGCCAATCGCTCTGTTGCGTCCCTGTTTTCCAGCATGATCTGCCGCGCGCGTTCGTACTGATCCATCAGAATGCGTTTGACTTCCTGATCAATTTGGATCGCGGTGTCCTCACTATAATCCCGATGTTGTGCGATTTCACGACCGAGGAAGATTTGCTCTTCTTTCTTACCAAAGGTTAATGGCCCCAGGCTCGACATCCCGAATTCGCAAACCATCCGGCGCCCCATTTCTGTTGCGCGTTCGATGTCATTTGAAGCGCCCGTTGTGATCTTGCCCAGGAAGATTTCTTCGGCTAACCGACCACCCATCAGAATGGCAATCGAACCTTCGATGTATTCGGAACTATGGGTGTAGCGATCTCCTTCGGGCAATTGTTGTGTTAACCCCAACGCCATCCCCCGTGGGATGATCGTAACCTTATGAACCGGATCGGCATTCGGCACTTTCATGCCGATGATTGTATGACCGGCTTCGTGATACGCCGTGGTTTTCTTTTCGTCATCCGACATCACTGCGGACTTGCGCTCCGACCCCATCAACACTTTGTCCTTCGCCCACTCGAAATCGTACATCGAAACGGCTTTCTTATTGAAGCGAGCGGCGTTGAGCGCTGCTTCGTTCACAAGATTTGCCAAATCAGCGCCCGTGAAGCCTGGCGTTCCGCGCGCGATGACGAAAATTTCGACGTCTTCGCCCAACGGAATCTTGCGCGTGTGAACCGCTAGGATACCCTCGCGCCCTCTCACATCAGGACGATTCACGACGACCCGACGATCAAAACGCCCAGGTCTGAGCAACGCCGGATCAAGCACATCAGGGCGGTTTGTCGAAGCTACAAGGATGACGCCATCGTTGGATTCAAAGCCGTCCATTTCAACGAGTAACTGATTCAAGGTTTGTTCACGCTCATCGTGTCCACCACCAAGACCTGCGCCGCGATGACGACCAACGGCATCAATTTCGTCAATAAAGATGATGCAGGGCGCGTTCTTCTTGCCTTGCTCAAACAGATCGCGGACACGGGAAGCGCCAACGCCGACGAACATCTCCACAAAGTCGGACCCGGAAATCGAGAAGAACGGCACATTCGCCTCGCCAGCAATTGCGCGAGCCAAAAGCGTTTTGCCTGTGCCCGGAGGCCCCATCATCAAAACGCCTTTGGGGATGCGTCCGCCTAGCTTCTGGAACTTCTGCGGTTCTTTCAGGAATTCAATGATTTCCTGCAATTCCTCTTTTGCTTCTTCAACACCCGCTACGTCTTTGAACGTTACGCGCTTCTGCTGATTGGAAAGCAATTTCGCGCGGCTCTTGCCAAACGAGAGCGCTTTGTTGCCGCCTGATTGCATTTGCCGCAACATGAAAATCCAGAACGCAGCGATCAGCAGAATCGGTGCCCACGTGATCAAAATCGAAGCCCACAGACCTCCGGTCGAGGTCGGGTCGAATTTGAAATCCACATTGTTCTTGACCAATTCTTCGGATAATTTCCCGACTACAAAATCACTGGAAATTTTACTGGTAAACTTGGCTCCATTCGTTAACGACCCGGTCACTTCGCCCGGCTTAATCGTGATGCTGGAGACTTCTTTATTGTTTATCTTTCTGGTCAATTCCAGATAGGAAATTTCCTGGACGTTGCCGCCTGTTCCGTGCAGGAAAGCATAAATTGCAACGGCACCCACAATCATGAGCACCCAAACTAGCACTTGTTTCATTGTCGAGTTCAAGTCAGATACCTCCGTTAAAGACCTTCGCCCATAATAGCCTATTTTTCCATGTTCCGCTTGGCATTTTCAGGCGAACTAGCTAAAAGTAGCAAAAAATCCGGTTAATATCTGCTCAGAAAAAGTTGCTACCCGCGCTCAAATACGAGGACATTCCTGAATCGGTTGCAGCTTTAAGGTTTTGCCAATACGCCAAACATTCCAGTTACCGGGCAACTCGACATAACTGCCGCCCTCTCCTTTCATCATCAAATGATCTAGCGCCAGGAGGTGTGCGGTTCCGATACGCCGCAAATCGCCGCGCCCGTGCCGCAGCCATTGTCGCAGCACGCGTCGCCGCAAAGCAGAAGGTAAGATAAGTAATGGCTTAAAGTTGAGGATAGCGCCATTAGCAAGTTCATTAACGAGTTTATCCGTTTCGGATTGCAGGTATTTGTCGTCCTCGCTGATTTGGGTGGCCAGGCGAATCAACGTCTGCCCGATAGCCGGATTAAAGTTTTCAAGCAATGGCAACAGCTCATGCCTAATGCGATTCCGCGTAAACTTTAATGATTCATTAGAGATGTCGTGACAAAAAGTTAGTTGATAGCGTCCGCAGTGCTCCAACACTTCCGCGCGCGTAATTTCCAACATTGGGCGCACAAGCCGAATAGCAGGCTGAAGATTAGAGGTCGCATAAATGCCCTGCAAACCTGCGGCGCTTGTGCCACGTAGCAATCGCATCAAGAGAGTTTCGACTTGATCGTTCTGGGTGTGAGCCGTCACAATGACATTCGCTTGGCATTCATGGGCAGTGCGAAGCAAAAAGTCATAACGGATGCGGCGTGCGGTGGCTTCCAGGTTTTTCCTTTCCTGTGTGGCAAGTGCGGCGACATTTTCTTGTGCAACAGAACAACGTAAATGGAGTCTTTCTGCCATTGCACAGACAAACGCTTCGTCAGCATCAGATTCTTCACCGCGCAATTGGTGATTGAGATGCGCGACGAAAAGACCCGCTGATCTTTTCCATCGAGCCAGCGCGTCCAGCAAGGCAGTCGAATCAGCGCCACCAGAGGCTGCCACTAAGATGTGATCCGTTTTGGTAATGTCCAGCTTGCGCAAACTGGCGCGCAGTTTTTTTTCTAATTTTGTCATTCTTCGCTTATGAGAGAATCCATGAGACTCCTCACTTTACTGCTCTTGTTTCTAACACTGCTTCCGGCTACGGCGCAGACACATCGCGCCACAACTATAACTCTGCGTTCAGCCGACAAAATCACCTCGCGTACGGAATTCGATCAACTGGCGCGGATTTATTATCAAGGCCGATTTTACGCACTGCCGCATTTGATGTTCGTCATTGACCGCGCGAATCAAGGCCAGGTGTATTTCGTAAACTCGAAGCGCTATTCCTTTCACAAGGATTTCGTGAACGCGAATTATCTCACGCTCGAACGTGGGCGGGAATTCTTCAAGCACAACTATCTGGAAAGTAATCGGCGTTTTCTGCTGGGCACGATTGCCTATCAAACCAAAGTCAACAAATTCACGTTTGAATTTTGGGAAGGCGATCTGCTTACGTCGGCGCTTTTGCAGGAGGCGTATCAAAAACTTGGCGCATCATTTTTCGCGCCGCTGTATTTTAAGCCGAATGCCAAGCTGCAAGAAAACGTCGCGGCGCAGGTGAAAGAGTTGCCGATCTTGCGCGCGGCAGACATTGGCGAGGCCAAAGATTACGTGCCGCTGCATCAGGCTAAAGCGGTCGGAATGCTCCGTATCGTTGACAATCTGGCAGACGACACGATTCTTGATCGTAACGAAATCGTCATTTTCCGCGAATCCCCATTGTCGCTGACTCCTATATCCGGCGTGATCACGACCAATTTCTCAACGCCTTTGTCGCACGTCAATTTGCTGGCTGCTGGCTGGGGGATTCCCAATGCTTATGTGAAAAATGCAGATGAAATCTTCAAGCCACTGGTCGGCAAGTTCGTTTACTTTGAGGCGCGCGATGATGGCTTTGTGTTGCGTGCAGCAGAACTCAAAGAAACCTCTGAAGCAGGCCGCAAACTGGCGGAACGTTCGGATTTGCTGACGCCGGAAGCCGATCTGGATTTCAAACAGCTCACCGAACTCAAAGATCAGCGGATGAAGCATTCGCAACGCTTTGGTGCAAAAGCGGCGAACCTCGGCGAAGTAATGCACGCAGCCCAACTCGGCAAAATTCCCGGTGTAGTCGTTCCGCCCGGCTTCAGCATTCCGTTTTTTTATTACGAGCAGTTTTTGCGCGACAACAAATTGGACGAAGAAATTGTGACGCTGTTGGGCAATGATCGTTTCAATCATGACGCGAATTATCGCAAACAACGCTTGAGCGAATTGCGCCAGAGCATACAGCTTGGAAAGCACAACGGGGAATTTGCTCGTTTGTTGCGCGCTAAAACACAGGTCGTGTTTGGCAGTTTGGCAAAGAGAGGGGTGTTTGCGCGCAGCTCCACCAATTCGGAAGACCTGCCTAATTTTAGTGGTGCAGGGCTTTACACGAGTGTGCCTAATATCAAAACCGAGGCAGCCTTGGAAGAAGCGATCAAAACCGTTTGGGCGTCACTCTGGAATTACGAAGCCTACGAAGCACGCGAAAGTGCAGGCATTAATCATTCCGCCGTTTATCCCTCCGTCTTGGTGCAGGAAGGTATTAACGCAGATGCGGCGGGCGTGATGATTACCACTGATATATTCGATGCGGAGGCGAAAGGCGCAGTGTATATCAATGCAAAGCGCGGCTTGGGAATTCGTGTCGTCGAAGGCCGCCGCGTTGCCGAACAAATTATTTATCATCCCGGCTCTGGCGCCATCAAAGTATTGACGCGTTCGGACGATGATACGATGCTCAAGTTCGACGACAAAGGCGGGGTGCAGGAAATCAAAATCGAAACGAATCGCGCGGTCTTGACGAATGATTTAATCAAGCGATTGGCCCGCGCGGCGTTGCAAACCAAACGCATCTTTAATGGCCGCGAGCAAGACATAGAATGGCTCACGGTCGGCAAACAAATCTATCTCGTGCAATCACGTCCCTATGTCCGAGCCAGGTGAAAAGATGAAAATCAAATGGCAAATGGTCGTCACTTTTGTCTTCTCTACTCTCATTGCTATTACGCTGATGAGTCTGAATTCCTGTCAGCGGGAACGACGCCTAACGGCGCTGGAATGGCAGCAATTGGCCCAGGCCGCACAAGCGAAATTTCGTGCCTGTATCCCCACGACGCAGCCGGAAGGGAAGGTACATTTGGCGCTCGCCGAGGTGCGTAACGAACCGAATCAATGCAGCGTCAAATTGGTCGCCTATGCACTGAATGAGCCAGCCGAATTTGATTTGCCACAATATTCGATGAGTCGTGGCCGCTGGCTCATTAACGAACGCTGGCGTTCGTATCTCCGCGACGAGCAATGTAATGAATACAAGCTCAAGGAGCGCACTCCAACGATTGGCAAAGTACCGGATAGCGGGCGGATTCAACTTAAACCGGGCGAGTTTTACGAGGTAACGCTGAGCTATCCACGCTTGCCGGAAGAAATGAAGCAGGGAGTTTTAGTTTATGGCGATTGGGTGATTCCGTTTGTTTTGAAATAAGAGGCAGCGATGTTACTGCTCCTCTTTCTTTCTGCGGCGCGCATAAAAATCCGAACCACAGATTCGGCATTGGTACGCACGAATTGAGGTAAGGATAAAGATTGCTTTCTCCCACAATTTTCGGCGCCGACGTTCTGTATCAGTAGCTCCACAATTAGGGCAAACCTGGTGCGACCGGTGCGCGCGTCGTTTGCCCGCTAATTCTTCAAACTCCTGGGCAGGCATTTGCCATTGCCCCTGAATGGTGGAGGGCGGAGGCGGTTCTTTATGAGCAGGCATAGGAGTAGTAGGTAAAGATTGACTCATCCCTGAAGCCGCTGCACGTTTGGCTTGAGCGAGGAGCGGATTGATCTGCATTGATTCTTGAATGGCGACGGGCGGAGTCGTTTCGGCGTAACCTGCGTTGGCGGTTGCCTGGTCTTTGTTCTTTTTGCCCTTGCGGCGACGAGACCGCGGCGGGATCAAAGAAAAGCCCCGGAACTGCAAGTTACAATTCTCACACAAAAAATCATGAATGAAGAAGATGCGGAGAAGAATTGGGGCTGGACGATACCCTTTATAAACTCTCGTACTCCGACATGCCGGGCAATTTACCATGCTAGGTAGTACTCCTTAGTCTAAATAACAGTTGGTAGGGCATTGATTGACATCCCCCAATGTCTCTCTGGCAGGAAGGATTACCAAACTTGCCATTCACCCACCAAGTCTTGTCTATCTCCAATGAGTTAATCCAATCACGCAGGAGGTTAACACTTTTTTACAGCAAAGCAAACTGAGTAATTGGGTTGATTTGACTTTGGCGTACAAAAACAGCTTAATAAGCAGTCGCTTTGGTAGCGGCAGGTTTACTTATTCCCCGCGAGGAAATTAATAATTCGATGGATTATAGTTTTGAATTACTCAAGCATTATGCGCGCGTTCTGACTGGTCGCGTCACCTCACCAGTCGTACTGAACATTCTGATCACGTCTGTCTGTGATATGCGCTGTGTTCATTGCTTTTTCACAGAAGAGTTGAATGACAAATCGCGCAAGAAAAATCAACTGACCACTGAGAATTTACAGCGCATTAGCGAAACACTGGGCGGTAAATTGCCGGTGCTGATTATCGCTGGTGGTGAACCCTTCACGCGCAAAGATTTGCCGGAAGTCGTGCGCGCATTTTATGAAAACAATCAGCTTGAATCCGTCTATCTAATGTCGAATGGTGGTATTCAGCAACGCATTATCCCCGATGTTGCGCGGATTTTGGACGAATGTCCGAAACTCAATGTCACGGTCGCACTTGGTATTGATGGCTTGAAAGAAGAGCACGAAAAGATTCGCGGCAAAGTTGGAAGCTGGGACAAGGCGATTGATACGGCTCGTCAATTACAGGAAATCCAAAAGCAGCACCTGCAACTCGACGTGCAAACCTGTACGTGTTTTATGAATTCGAATCAGGAGCGAATTTTTGAGTGGTACGACTTTCTCCGCTACGACCTGAAACCTGACAAAATTAATGTAAATTACATTCGTCCACCGGCTGCCGATGCGAAGGAATTAGACATAGACATTAGTCGTTATCGCCAGCTTTCGGCTTTGATTGATGCTGATTCGCGCAATGCTCTTATCAAAAACCATTACGCTGGGGAAAATGGTTACTTCAAAGCGGCCATTGACATTCACATGCACGAACTTATTGCCAAAACCGAAACGGAAAAGAAAGCACAGTTGCGCTGCCACGCAGGCAATACGGGCGGCGTGATCTACGATGAAGGAACCGTGTCAAGCTGCGAAAATCTTGATCCAGTCGCTAACTTACGCGATTTCGATTGGAATTTCTGGAAGCTTTGGAATTCGCCCGCCATGGAGGCAAGGCGTCAACACGCCCGCAACGGTTGTCATTGCACACACGAATCAAATTGCTACTACCCGTCACTCGCTTTCAATCCGAAACATTTGGTGAAAATCAAAAAGCTGGAATATCAATTGAAGAAATCGCACCAAGCCGAGCTAAGCGGGCAGATGGTGCAAGCCCGTGTCAGCTAACAAAAGCCCTCAACATTAGACACCCCAATGGAAGAGCGCGCTAAAAAATTCCTCATCATTACTTCAGCGACCGGCGGAGGACATACGAGCGCAGCCGCCGCCATTGCGGATGGGTTAAAGCGTTTTTCTGCGCCTGGGTGTCTGGTAAATATCGCTCGTGCGATTGAAGAATCGCATTTCCTCGCCAAGAAACTCGCGGATTTTTACAATTATCTGCTGCGTCATCACCAGCCGCTGATGAAGTATTACTACGCGGCCATTGAACGCTTCAAACCGAACGAATCCAATCTGATTTATCGCTTGGGTGTGAGCTATTTGCGACAACTCTTTGAGCGGTTTTGCCCGCAAGTCGTGATTTCTGTGCATCCGATGACGCAGCATTTGTTTGCGCGTGTCATGAAAGAACTGGGCGTGCTGGACACGATTCCCCTGGTGACGGTCGTGACGGATCCGTGCTATGGCTTTTGGCGCGGTTGGGCGTGCGAGGATGTCAGTTTATATTTGGTAGCAACCGAAGAAGCACAGCAACAGCTCATTGATTACGGTATCAACCCGGAAAAGATCAGAATCTGTGGCATCCCGATTCATCCGAAATTCCATTATGAAAATGAAGAAGAGCGCATCACTACGCGTACGGAATTAGGACTTGATCCCGAAAAGTTTACGGTGTTTGTCAACGCTGGTTGGATCGGTGGGGGCAATATCCCGCATATCTTCGAGCAGATGGTTGATGAAGGGCGACAGTTTGAAAATGCGCAAGGTATCTTTTTAGCTGGTCGCAATACAGAATTACAAAAAGAAGCGGAGCGACTCGCGCGCCGCTCAGTGTTCCCCATTAAAATCATTGGCTATACCGACGCTATGGAAAAACTGATGCGAGCGGCGGACGTGATGGTCTCCAAACTTGGCGGCCTCACCACGTTCGAGGCGCTGGCCTCCCGCTTGCCCATTATCGCTGATGTGACGACTGCGCCGATGCCACAAGAATCCCAAACTGCCCAATTGCTAGTGCGCAACAAAGCGGGGATTTTGTTGGAACGCGCCAGTGATGTCGTTCCGATTGTGCGCCGCCTGATCGCCAATCCGGCAGAACACGCGGCGTTGCGATTGGCTTCGGCCAAGATTGCCATCCCGGATGCCACGCGGCGCATCGTGCAGGAAATTACGCGCAAATTGGATAGCCCAGGGACTGAGCTTCAAGCTGCGCCTCTCCCAGCCGTTGATATTCTGTAACTACTAATCACTATGGGTTTACTGGAAGGAAAAAAAGTAATTATTACGGGTGGCTCGCGTGGTATCGGGCGCGCCTTATGCGAAATTTTTGCCCGCGAAGGAGCCGACATTGCTTTTAACTATAATGTCAGCGATGAACGTGCCGCAGCTACTGTAGACCAGATTCAGTCGCAGGGACGGCGGGGCTTGTCCTTCAAAGTTTCTGTCACGGATCGGCCTGGCATCATCAAGATGGTGCGCCAGATTCACGAGGAGTTTGGCAGCATTGATATCCTTGTTAATAATGCTGCCATCAATCGAGGCGATATGTTTGCCACCACGACCGAGAAGGCGTGGGACGAAGTGATGGATACAAATATAAATGGTGTTTTCAATGTAACCAAGCCCGTCTTTAAGCACATGATCCGGCAGCGTTCGGGAAACATTCTCAACATGACCAGCATTGGAGCCATTCGCTCACTGCCCACCGCCGTTCATTACGCGACCTCAAAAGCGGCGATCATTGGCTTCACGAAATGTCTGTCACGCGAAGCATCAGCCTTCGGCATTACCGTCAATGCCATCGCGGCAGGCATCTTCGATACGGATTTGTCGGATGCCTTGCCAGATCGGTTGCTTCAGATGCACCAGTTTTGGTGTGCTAAAGGACGGCGTGGACACCCGGAAGAGTTAGCAGAATTCGCGGCGTTTATGGTTTCGGATAAAAATAGTTATATGAACGGCGAGGTTGTCACGGTGGACGGCGGTAGCGTGACTTAGAAAAGTTCAACCTGGCAGCGCCAGGCCTTTATATTGCACGTACTGTAACCTGAACTTCCATTTTTTCTTTGGCCTTCCCCTTGTACATGCCGCGCGTGGGCGGAACATCGTTATAGTCTCGCCCCGTTGCAACACGCACATAGCGCGCATCCTGAAAGCAATTATGGGTAGGATCAAGCGAACGCCAGCCATAGTCTGTAACAAACACATCTACCCACGCATGCGAAGCCATCTCCGGGGCGTTGGGGCTGTGCAAATAACCGCTGACATATCGTGCGGGTAAGCCACTGAGCCGACAACAAGCCAGCATTACGTGGGCATAATCCTGGCAAACCCCCTTGCCAATCTGCAACGCTTCATCGGCAGTGGTTTTGACACTGGTTGCGCCGCGCTCGTATTGCAGCGCCTGATGCACCGCCGTCATCAGCGAATGGGCCGTAGCGATTTTATTCCCAACCACGACGTTCACTTCAGCCAGTTGATGAATCAGTTCGTGATCCGGCGCATAAGAGGTTGGCATCAAATAATCGTATTGATCAAGCGGTGATAATTCGAGTTGCTCGTCCACAAATTTTTCAGACGTATGCACTTCACTGGCCACAATCACGCGCAATTGCTGATGCTTCTGTAAGACATCGAAGTAATGCACGTCGTTGCCATAACGATCCAGGTAATGCGTCACTTCTCCGCCCGGTTCTGTTTTCAAACGAAAAGATGTCCTGCGCTGCCCCCCTAAATCAATCGGTGCCAGCCGCATTTCGGTATACGCCTCACTGATCGGCAAATCGTAGGTAAAAGTCGTAATGTGTTCGATGTGTATTTTCATGCCTGTTCTCCAAGCTCATCTTCACTGTTGCTGTTGCTGTGCCTGCTGGGGGTGCAGTTCAGGAAGGATTACCTGTGTGCTGAAATAGGTGCGCGTGATGTCTGCACTCGCATCATTCAGCCGCCGCAGCAATTGATCCAGATGAGAATGTAAGCGCTCGCCCAGAATGTCTTGAATATCCAGATACTCCAATTCAGAAACCAAGCGTCCGAAAGAACGCTGTGGAGCGTTCAATTTCCCGCCCTCACCATTGCCAGAAATCACATTGACGGCTTGCGAGCAACGATTCAAGCCAAAGGCTACTGCGCGCGGGAACTCACGATTCAGGAGCAAATACTCCACGACTGCGCCTGCACTCAACTGCGCCGCATATTCTTTGCGAAATGGCTCGAAGGCGCTGCACGATTTCAGCATGGCGATCAATTGCAACGCTTCTCCCGGTGAACCTTCAGACAACTGGCTGACATCTTCGTATTTCAGATCGAGAATCCGCGCTGTCTTTTCCGCTCGTTCCAAATGTTTGCCAAGTTGGATGAATTGATACGCCTCGCCGTGCGTCATCGTTTCGTTCGTGATGCCTTGAAAGGCTTGCGAGCCGTCGCGGATTTGCGAGAAAAATTCGAGCAGTGAACGCGCCACCGTTTTGCGATCCGCCTCTTTGACCGTGAAATAGAGGCGATTGAGATATTCCCACATCTCTTTGCTGAGTTGTTCGCGCACACTTCGTGCGTTTTCGCGCGCCATCGTGATACACCAGACCAGGGCATTCGGATTGCTCTGATTCCAGAGCATAAAATCAATCACATCGTTGGCGGTATAGGCTTGATAATGTTGCCGGAACAAGGCTTCGTCGTGCGTCATGACGATGAGTGGCTGCCGACCATGCTCGGAGTCAATGTTTCCTGCATCCAGCAACGTGTGAAAGTTGACCGCCAGCAAGCGCGTCAAATCTTCCGCCCGCTCAATGTAACGCGACATCCAAAATAGAGAATCAGCAACACGTGAAAGCATAAGAGTCAGTTTGAGTTATAAAACAAGTATTTCTTCAACAATGGATTCGCCGCTCGCTCGCCCACCGCATGTCCATTGCCAGGACTCGTGTAAGCGAATGCGCCCATCCGGTAGTATTTCCGGCGTCGAAATGCAAATCCCCGTCATCAACTCGCCGTCTTCATTGACGTGTTGGTAGCGAATTTCCAATTGCCCTTCCGGCAAAATCAGTCCTACCAGTTGCCCAAAAGTGACTTTCCCGCCAGCATATTCTGCCCACACGATATTGCCTTGTTGCCGATAGCGAAACGTGGTGCGGGCATCTACTTCGCCTTCGGATGAGTTAGTAGCTGTCCTGAAGATTCTGCCGTTGTAGTTAATTGCTGCCATAGCTCAATCAACTAAGACCCAGGTATCTTTGCTGCCGCCGCCTTGTGAT
Source organism: uncultured Acidobacteriota bacterium (assembly GCA_963794955.1). Classification (GTDB taxonomy): domain Bacteria; phylum Acidobacteriota; class Blastocatellia; order RBC074; family RBC074; genus JAFDVL01. The sequence goes on along the minus strand of CAWCGF010000001.1, from coordinate 75,816 downwards.
GAATTAACCACGAGCGAGCCAGAACGCAACGCTACGCGCGTCAATCCGCCCGGCACGATAGAGACCTTTTCACCGCACAAGATGTAGGGTCGCAAATCCACGTGACAACCGCGTAATTCGCCTTCGAGATACGTCGGATGACGACTGAGCGAAATCGTCGGTTGGGCAATAAAGTTACGTGGCTTGTCTTTGATCTTTTCGGCAAACGCAGCGCGCTCCGCCTGACTGGCATGCGGCCCTATCAGCATGCCATAGCCACCGCTTTCATTGACCGCTTTGACGACGAGTTTGTCCAAATTCGCCAGGATATAATTGCAGTCTTTCTCATTGATCGCTAAGTAAGTTGGTACATTATTGAGAATCGGTTCTTCGCCCAAATAATAACGAATCATTTCCGGCACGAACGCGTAGACCGCTTTATCATCTGCTACGCCTGTGCCGACAGCATTGGCCAGCGCGATGTTGCCGGAGCGATAAGCATTGAGCAGTCCTGGCACCCCTAACATGCTATCTTTCTTAAAGGCCAACGAATCAATAAAGTCATCATCAACCCGTCGGTAAATTACATCTACACGTTGCAAGCCGCGCGTCGTGCGCATGTAGACGCGATTGTCGTGACAGACCAGATCACGCCCTTCGACAATTTCGATGCCCATTTGCCGTGCCAAAAACGAATGCTCGAAATAAGCCGAGTTGTAAATGCCCGGCGTTAGCAGCACAACGGTTGGATCAGGTGCCTCATGCGGTGCAATGGAACATAGCGTGGCCAGGAGTTCTTGCGGGTAGTGATCTATCGGTGCTACCCCGTACCGCTCAAAAATACGGGGAAAAGAACGCTTCATCGCCTGACGATTTTCAAGCATATAACTCACGCCCGAAGGCGAGCGCAGGTTATCTTCCAGTACAAAATAATTCCCTACGTTATCACGAATTAAATCTGTACCGATGACGTGCGCATAAATATTGCGTGGCACATTGATGCCAATCATTTCCCGCCGAAAATTGCTGGCCTCGAAAACCAGTTCGGAGGGGATACGCTTGTCTTTGAGGATGCGTTGATCGTGATAGATGTCGTGCAGGAAATGATTGAGCGCAATGACACGCTGTGTCAGTCCGCGTTCCAACACCTCCCATTCGCGGTGCGGGATAATGCGTGGGATTAAATCGAACGGAAAGATGCGTTCAATGCCTTCGGATTCGCTGTAGACGGTGAAGGTGATGCCTTGATACAAAAACGAAATATCCGCCGCACGATAACGCGCGTTGAACTCTCCCACGCTCAGCGATGCAAGCCGTTCATGCAGCGTCTGATAGTGCAGGCGTGGCTTATCCTGGGACTCAAACATCTCATCAAAAAATTCATTAAGTTCGTAGCCGCCCTGCAAAACAGGAGCCGTGATGTCTTTTGTTTCAGGCATAGCAGTGAAAGGACTTCAGATGAGTCACGAATAGTTAGATTTCCTGGCTGGCGCAATGCAATGGACGTAGTAGTTTCGTTAGATAAATTCGGTGCCGGGGTATCTTCGCTATCTTTGCGGATGGTGTCAAGTTTCTCTACCCAGAAAAAGCTTTGTTGAAGGTCTTCTGGAAAAAAACAACGCCGAGCAAAGCTACAGAAGCCCCGCTCGGCGTTACCATTCAGATGCTTATTGTCCTAGAAATTCAGCTTCGCACCTAGGCGAACCTTACGCGATTCGCTCAGAACGGTGGCACCAATACGCCCAAAGGTGGGGCTGGTAATGACTGCCGTTGGAAAACCAAAAGTCGGCGAATTCGTCAGGTTGAAAAATTCAAACCGCAATTCAAAGTTCATCCCTTCACGAATTGGGGTTCGCTTCAGAATCGCTGCGTCCAGGTTGAACCGATTCGGGCCATCGAAGTAATTGCGGCCTGTATTCCCAATTGTTCCAGCCGCAGGCTGACTAAACCGTGCGAGTTGATCTGTCGTGAAATACCCTACAAATCCATTGAAGGTGGAAGAGGTCAAATCAACTTTGCCCATGTCCTTCGAGCACCCGTTGCAATTCGCCGGAACTGAGTTTACATCGCTGATTTGGTTAGCACCTGAGTAAACAGTGAAGGGACGCCCGGAACTGAGGGTGAGTACCGCATTTAAATTCCACCCTTCAACAAATTGCTTGATCACCGGAGGTGGCGCGGTCAAGAACCGTTGTCCTTGCCCAAATGGCAAATCCCAAATGCCATAGCCGACGAAAAAGTGCGTTTGATCGAAATCCGAACGCGCATAATTCAACCGACGATTACTGATATTGAATGGCGTCGAAGAGGCCGATTGATTCGTGCCACCACTCACAACGGTAAAGGCGGGGTCATAAGAACGAGTATCCAGTGATTTAGAGAATGTATAAGACCCTTGGAAGGTTAGGTTTTTGGTGAACTTTCGTTGCACCATAAGCTGTAATGCGTGATAGGTCGAAAAATCATTCGAGTCAATCACATTGACGTTCTCAAACTGTGGGAAGCGACGGAAAAAGTAAGGGCTTAAGCCTGCGAGGTCTTGCAAAGTTCTTCCGCCTTGCACACGTCGCGCGGCATCGCGGGCAACAATGGCAACACTATTGAGCGCTACGTCATTCGCAAACTGACGACGCACAAAAGCCGACCCAGTTTCTCCGGCATTTTTTCTCGTGTCAGGCCCGTACAACTTATCCATCAGGGGACTGGCACCGCCCGCCTTAACGCTATTGAAGGCCGTCAGGAAGTTTTCGCCATTGAAATTGCTATTAAAAATATCAATCTGATTGACGTTATATGCGCCAAACAAACCCGTTGCGCGACGACCGATATAGGCCACATCCACCAATATCCCCTTGCCAAATTCCCGTTGCAAGTTCAGTGACCACATGTTGGTTTTTGGTGTACGGAAATCAGGATCAAGGACAGTAATGGCTGAACCAGCCGCACCAAGCGGACTGGGTTGTGCCAAAGCCAACGGCGACACACCCGCAGGTGGCGTCAGCGTCGGCACACCATCACGCAAGCGTCCGCCCACACCGCCTGGCCCTCCAGAAGGCCCAAAGGTTGAGTCGGCTACGCCAAACGTGATGCCGGGGATTGAGTTGTAAATCTGCGATGAGATCACGAACGTATTAATACGATCATAGGCCAAGCGGTAATTGGCACGAATCGAAGTTTTACCATTCCCAAAAGGGTCCCACGCAAACCCAAAGCTCGGCGACCAGTTATTCAGATCGCTATCGTATAAATCATTATCAATCCAGCGCAACGTGTTGCTCGGTGCAGCCCCGGCTGTCACTGGCTGGTTCGGGGTAAATAACCGATTTCTGGCAAAGGGTGTCAGACGGCCTTCCCAACGCACGCCGAAATCAATCGTCAGATTGCGACGAACTTTCCACGTATCCTGGATATACCAATCATTTTCAGGATAACGCGCATCATTCAGGAAAAGGTTGCCGCCCGGCAAATAGCTAACGCCATCGGGCGAGGCCACAAACCCTTGTGAAACAGTCCCGACGCGACCTAGCAAATCATTCACCATGCTCTGTAAGCGAGCCTGGTCATTGGAATTGATAAACAGTGGCGAAGTTGTTGCTGTTCCTGGCAAACAGAAGCGTTCCTGACTGCCAACTACACCCGTTGTTCCGCCAGCCCCGAAAGTTCCTGCGGCACAGGCGGTATTGACCACGCTTACGGTACGGCTAAAGTTAACTGCTGGAAAAGCATTTTGCCCGGCGATAGAGCCGCGCCGATCTTCGTGAATCTGATAGCGAATATTCACTCCGGCTTTAATGAGGTGCGCCTGCTTCGTCCAACTAAAGTTGTCCACCAACTGATAGGTGCTCAGGACACGAGCGTTGCCTTCTCCAAAATAGGAGATCGGGTCAGTCGTCAAATTGGTCACATAGCTCAATGGCTGCTTATTCACGATCGGATTGAAAAAAGAGAAAGTGAACAAATTCGCACCCACCACCAACTCATTCACCATCGAACTATTCAGCACACGACGATAGTTAGCCGCCCAGTTGGTTGGTTTACGCAACGTGTCTACTGTTCCGGGCTGTCCGGGAAAACGAGGTTCTCCGCTATTGCCAATGTCATTGGGCGTGTCCTGTCGTCCCCACGAATAGCGGAAAAAGACGGTGTTCAGATCATTAAACTTGTGATCTATCTTGAAAGTGTAATCTTCCTGAGGATTGCTAATGGGAACGTTGAAAATATACGCCGCCGTATTCAATCCATCTCCTCCTGCCGAGAAGCTATTTGGCGCGGGCTGCAACCCATACCATTGTTGCAAGGCGGCATCAAGGCCGAGCCGTCGTGGATCGCTAGTGGCGATGTTGTAGGTGGCAATGCAATTCGTCGTAACGGTTGCGCTACAAGCCGGAAAGAGGGGGGTGCCACTGGCATCCACTACAGCAGTAGTGCTTCCGGCAGCACCATTCTGACCGCCGACGCGATAGCGAAACAGGCCTTGCTTGGCCGCCGCCGTGTAAACCGTGCGGGTAACGGTGCGTTGCTGTTTTTGCCGCTGGCCTTGAAAGTTGAAAAAGAAGAATGTCCGATCCTTCAAAATTGGTCCGCCAAGGCTGCCGCCATATTGATTTTGCAGGAGAAACGGTTTGGCAATTTTATTAAAGTTATTTTCCCACTCGTTCGCTGACAGAGCGCTGGAGCGGTTGAAATAGAAAAGATTGCCGTGGAAGGAATTCGTGCCGGACTTTGTTGCCAAGGCCACCTGCGCACCGCTGCCACGACCATATTCTGCGGAAGCATTGCTGGTAATCGCCCGAAATTCCTGAAGTGAGTCAGGATTGGTGCGAATGGGCGAAAAGTCAGAGCCGCCCGCACTGGTTTCATTGATGTCAATGCCATCCAGCGTCTGATTCTGGGCGCGATCCCGGGCCCCATTAACGTGCGTGGCACCACCCGTGTTAGCCCCAACGGTGACCCCTGGTTGCAGCCGTAAGAAAAGGAGCGGATTACGCCCGCCCGTACCAGCCTCCAGCCCCAGCGGCAAATCAACCAACGTCTTATTATCAACAACTGCCCCGAGATTGCCGGAGGCGGATGTCTGCACTTTTTCAAATTGCCCCACAACCTCTACTTGTTCAGCCGCACCACCAACTTCCATCGCCACATTAACGGTCAGTGGTACCCCAATCGTCAGGATATTATTTTTGGCGACATACTTTTTGAAGCCGCTCATTTCGACCGTTACTGTATAGCTGCCAATTTGGATGGCCTCAAAAACGTAAGTCCCCGAATCAGAAGATTGCGTAGTAAAAGCCACACTTGTTCCTTCGTTTGTTAATGTAACCGTAGCACCAGGCACAACCGCTCCTGTTTTATCTGTCACAACGCCCGTTACACGTGAAGTCCCAACTTGCGCATTGCCAGCCAGGGCGAAAACCAGGAATAATAAAATTGTACTTATGACGCTGAGAAACTGAGTTTTGCCAGCCATACATTCTCCTCTGCAGTTAAAAGTCGTTATTAGTTGTTATAGTTGAAATTCATTTTAAGCTAGAATTATCTAAATTAAGCAACTTGTATTCCAGTTTGGCGAGGACTTGTGTCAGTTGGTCACCAACCTGACCGAAGTAATTAGCCGCTGCTGAAAATCGAGTGATATTGCTGCTCTTTGGTTGAGTTGCCGTAAAGTAGCCTGCTGTAAAATCAAGGTTTTGGTGCTAACGCCTCCTCCACACGGCCTTCCTGACTTCGCTGCTTGTCAGTCGTACAAGTGTCCGAGGCTTTCGCAAATGTAGTGTCACAGGCTCACGCACTTATCCGAAATCTTGAAAACCTGTCCAAAAAACTGGAATTGCAGCCGACTATGTTGACAGGGCAAAGCGGCGGTTCTAAAGTTTGACGGTCTTACCAATCCGCAAAATCTTTCGGGGCGAGCAGTGGGGTTCGCCTGATAAGCACATCTGCTGGAAATCTATGAGTACGCACTTCAGTCGCACACTTGCACCGATTGATCGTTCTGGCATTACGGAACTCGTCGTCCAACGCATCAAAGAATTGCTACAACAAGGAGAATTAAAGGCGGGCAGCCGCTTACCGCCGGAACGAGAACTCGCCGAGATGCTGGGCATTAGCCGTCCCAGTTTGCGTACTGCGCTCAAAGCGCTGTCCGTGATGGGCATCATTCGCGCGAAGCCAGGCGCAGGAACGTACATTGCAGACTCCTCGCCAGAAATTTTCGCGGAGCCAATGGAGTTCCTAACGCTGATTCACAAGACGGAGCCAGCCGAACTTTTTGAGGCGCGGCGCATTATTGAGGCAGGACTAGTCGAGCTAGCGGCAGAACGCGCGACGTCAGAACAATTAAAGGCAATCTCGGCAGAAATCGAAGGCATGCGCAAGACCTTCAACGATACGGAAAAGTTTCTCAAACACGATGTGCGCTTTCATCAGGCATTGGCGGCGGCGGCGGGCAATAAAGTAATGAGCAATGTGATGGACACAGTTGCGGGTTTGCTGTTACAGATTCGCCGAGAGGCAATCGCCCGTGCGAAGGAAAAGGGCGAAGCGCTCGACTGGCACGAGCAAATTTACGAAGCCGTACGACAAGGCGAGGCGCGTCATGCCAAAGAATTACTCACTGCCCATTTGGTAGCCGCCGAGCGAGAATGGGTAAAGGCCACCCAAAAACTGCCAGCCAGCAAAAGCAAAAAATTGCCCAGCAAGAAATGATGGCAAGGCCACAAGAGGTGAAATAAATTCTCTCAAGCTCGCACGGCGGGTTTCACCTGCTGAATAACACCGAGTTCGCCGATCAAAAAATGTACGCAGCCCAGCGCCGCTAAATACATCACCGAACACACCGCAAAGATTGGCCCATAGCCATATTTCGTCACGACGCTGCCGATGACAAGTTGGGTAATCCCCCCCGCAATGCCGCCTAAAAATCCGCCAAAACCGGTGACAAAACCAACGGCGTTGCGGTGAAAGGCTTCTGCCGGAAGCGTGATGTTGCCCCACGCCGCATGCCCAAACATTACCGCCGCTAAAATTAGTACGGCTGCCACAGGTGTCGTCGCTTGTGTGACAACGAAGCATAAGATCAACATTGCCAATGACACGCCGAGCATCGTGCCTTTGCGCGCCGTGTTCAGCGCCCAGCCGCGACTAATCAACCAGCGTGGCATCGCCCCACTAAACAAATTGCCCAGGGTTAGCGCCGCAAACGGAATCCACGCGTACATGCCAACTTGTTTAAGGTCAAAGCCACGTTCTTTTTCCAGATAGCTGGGCGTCCAAAAAAACAGGAAGTAGGAAATCGGATCAGTCAACAAACGAGCCAGTGCGCAGCCCCAGGTCGCAGGCATTTTGAGTAATTGCCAGGGCGAGGGTTTTTCGTGCGCGGTTTCATCTTCGGCTTCTCTGCCCGCCAGGATCAGTTGTCGTTCTTCGTCCGACAGGCGTGGATGATCTTGCGGCAGGTGATAGGCGAAATACCAAATCGCGACCCAAACAAAGCCGACGGCACCCGTGATAACGAAGGCCGCTTGCCATCCATACGCCAGCGCGACCGCCGCCGCCACCGGAACGGCGAGCGTGTTACCGAGCGCCGTTCCTGCATTGAAAATCCCGACTGCCAAAGCGCGCTCGCGCATCGGGAACCATTCCGATACAGCTTTAATGCCAGCGGGAAAATTCGCTGGTTCCATCGTCGCCAATAGTCCACGGTAGAATTGAAAACTACCAACGCCCGTAGCAAATGCATGCAGCATATTCGCGATTGACCAGCCCGAAACAAACACTAAAAAACCGCGCCGCGATCCTAAACGATCTACCACCCAACCGCTAATCACGTAAGCAATGGCATACGTCCACAAAAACGTGGCCGTAATCAGGGCATAGCCATTGTCGTCAAAATTCAGCGCCTTCTGAATCGTGACTTTCAGCACGGAGAGAGTGTTGCGATCCATGTAATTCAATTCCGAGGCAAAGCAAATCAGAATCGCGATGTACCAGCGCAAATGTTTGATGGGGCGTTTTTTCATAGTTGGAAAGAGGTTACGAAAAAGATGGGCAGAGAGCGCCTGCCTGGAAACCATTTTTCATTCTCCTTTTGCCTTTTTCATTGATTGACAGGAAACACGGTTTGCCAGATGTCTGCTAGCAAAATAATGAAAAAGGCAGAAAGAAAAGTGAAGAATGAAAGAGACTCCGCGTGATTACGAAACTACTGTTTTCACCGCCAGAGCATAATTCGCTTCGTCCCAATCGGCAATGACAGTGCCGATTGTTTCGCTGCCGATGAAAGTTGCTGGTTTGGCTGAAGCCAGCGGCAATACCTCGGCCAGGGATAAGCCCGTGAATTTTGCTGTATTCGCCACCGCACGATCCATCGTAAGCGAGGAACCCGCGAGCCACGGCTTGCCTGGTTCGGCAACGCGACCATCCGCGCTTAATTCCACCGTCACGCCGCCTAACTCAAACAATCCCGGCGCGCATCCGGCAGCCGCAATTGCATCCGTGACCAGCATCGTACGCTCTAGTGTCTTTGCGCGGAGCATCGCTTTGACCGTGGCCGCAGGCAAATGATGCCCGTCCACAATGAAGCTGGCGGATAATTCATCCGCCGCTAACTGTTCCCAAATAAAATTTGGATGGCGCGGCAACAGATTCGCACAGCCATTGCCTAGATGCGTTGAGAGCGTGGCACCTGCGGTGATCGCCGCCCGAATTTGTTCCGGCGTGGCAGCCGTATGCCCTATCGCAACTTTGATCTTTTGCATAACTAGATATTCAATCAACGCAAGCGCATTCGGCACTTCGGGGGCGAGCGTGACCAACACAATTTTGCCCTGTGCCGCGTCCTGTCGTCGCTGGAAATCTTCAATAGAAGCCGCACAAGCATGCGCTTTAGGATGCGCGCCACGCGGGCCATCGGCAGATGAAATGTATGGGCCTTCCATGTGAATGCCCACCAGAGCTGGATCAGTAAAATTCACAATTGCGCGCGCACAACTTGCAAAATGTTCCCGAGACGACGTAATTAGCGTAGGCAGAAATCGCGTCACGCCTGTCGCTCGTTGCGCTGCAATAGCGTGCTGCAACTGTTCGGGCGTACAGGGTTCGTTGAAATCAACACCTGCGAACCCATTCACTTGAAGATCAAAAAAACCAGGAAATTCGATTTGCATATATGAACATCAAAATCTTCGACAACAAAATTTTACTTGGAGAAGCCGCAGCGGAACAGGCGGCCACCAGTCTTCGTCAAGCGATCACGGCCAATGGCAAAGCGCGCATCATTGCCGCCACCGGCGCGTCGCAATTTGAGTTTCTGGATGCGCTGACGAAAGCTTCTGACATTGACTGGGCAAAAGTTGAAATGTTTCACCTGGATGAGTACATCAATATGCCCCTCACGCATCCGGCCAGCTTTCGCAAATATTTGCACGAACGGTTCATTCAACCAACCGGGTTGCAAAACTACCACTTACTCGACGGCGAAGCCAACCCGCAGGAAGTTCGTGCCAGCGTTGGAGCCTTGCTGGCTGCAGCTCCAATTGATGTTGCCTTTGTCGGCATCGGTGAAAACGGGCATTTGGCCTTCAATGATCCGCCGGCGGATTTTGAGATTGAAGAGCCTTACCTCATCGTCAACTTGGATGAAGCGTGCCGCCGTCAACAATGGGGCGAAGGATGGTTCGCCACACTGGATGACGTGCCAACCCAAGCCATTTCCATGTCCATCAAACAAATTCTGAAAGCAAATGAGATTATCTGCGTTGTGCCCGATGCGCGCAAAGCCGTAGCCGTCAAAGCGTGTCTCGAAGGGGAAGTCTCGCCGCTTGCACCCGCTTCGATTTTGCAGACCCATTCAAACACAACTGTCTATCTTGACCAAGCTTCCGCCGCCTTACTGACAACCGCGAGCAAGTAAATGCAAAGCAAATGGCTTCGATATTTGGTAGCTCTTGGCAGTATTGCGTTGACTACCGTTGTACTGGAACCATTTCATGCGCGGCTCAGTTCAACGACAGTGGCATTGGCGTTGTTATTAGCGATCTTGTTCATTGCCACCTTCATTGGACGCAATCCGGCGTTGGTGGCTTCTGCGGCAGCGATGCTTTGCTTCAACTTTTTCTTTCTGCCGCCCGTGCGCACTTGGACGATTGCAGACCCGCAAAATTTGATCGCGTGGGCGGCCTTCAGCATTACGGCCTTCACAACAGGAGAGCTTTCTGCGTATGCGCGCCGACGTGCCGAAGAAACCGAACGTAGCAAGCAGGAAATCGAACGATTGTATCAGGAGTTGCAAGCGGTATTCGAGCAAGCCAGCCACGCCGAAGCCTTGCGCCAGAGCGAGCAATTAAAATCCGCGTTGCTTGATGCCGTCACGCATGACATTCGCACCCCCCTCACTTCGATCAAAGCGGCTGTGACTTCTCTACTGGATGATGATCGCAGTGAAGAATTTCATCTCGATGCGGAAGACAAAAAAGAGTTCTTGGAAATCATCAACGAAGAAACGGATCGCTTGAATCACTTCACGGAAGGGATGGTGGAGTTGGCACGGCTGGAAGCCAATGCATTGCAATTACGCCGCACGTGGAGCAGCGTGGATGAAATCATTTCGACAGCTCTGGAACGCGCAAAAGATTTACTCAAACAGCATCGCGTCAACCTCGAAACCGAGGCCGAATTACCTGCCATTCGCGTAGATGCCAAAGCCCTGGCACAAGTCGTTTACACTTTGCTCGACAACGCGGCAAAATATTCTCTGGCGGGAACGGTGATGACAATTACGGCACAACGAGCCGCCCATGACCTGGTTGAAATTGCGGTCAATGATGAAGGGCGCGGCATTCCTGTTGAAATGCGCGAACGCGTCTTTGATAAATTTTTCCGCGCTACGCTGGATGAAAAGGAGAAAGTTGCGGTTGGTGGATTAGGCCTGGGCTTAGCCATTGCGCGTGGCATAGTTGAATCGCACGGCGGGCGAATTTGGATTACCGAAGGCGAACATAAACGGGGGACGCGCGTGGCCTTTACGACTCCCATTGCTGATGAAGAAGGATGACCGACACCCACAAAATTTTAATTGTTGATGACGAAGCGCAGATCGTTCGTGTCTTGCGGCGCAGCCTGATCGCACACCGTTACGAAGTCCGCACCGCTGCGGATGGGCAAGCCGCGTTGGAATTATTTTACGATTGGCATCCTGATTTGGTCATCACCGATCTTTCCATGCCGGAAATGACTGGACTTGAGCTGTGCCAGGCGATTCGCAAAATATCTCAGATGCCGATCATTGTGCTTTCCGTCAAAGGCGAGGAACACGCCAAAGTAGAAGCCCTAGACGCGGGCGCGGATGATTACATTACAAAACCCTTTGGGATTGATGAGTTGCTGGCACGCGTGCGCGCGACATTGCGGCGCATTCCCGCCGCCCAGCAAACACAAGACACCCTTACCGAAGGCGATTTTGCGATTGACCTCGCGGCCCATAAAATCCTTGTCCGCCAGCAGGAAGTTCATCTCACACCGAAAGAATTCGATTTGCTTGTTTATCTCTTTCAAAATCGCAGCAAGGTCATTACGCATCGCACCTTGCTGGCCGCGATTTGGGGCGGCAATTACACGGAACAAACCGAATACTTGCGTGTTTTTATTGGCCAATTGCGCAAGAAAATCGAAGCTGATCCTGCTCACCCGCGATACATTCTCACTGAACCCTGGGTTGGCTATCGCTTCATTTCGGGAAGTTAGACGCTTCAGCTATCTTTATGAACTTTTTATAAATCACTTACTCCATCTTTATGTGAGCAGCAGTAGGCTGTGTTTGTCGCGGGATCGTTCCACCAAGGTTTCGGTCCCAAGGGACATTGAAAAGGGTAGTTATGTTAGAACAAACGCTCGCCCTAGCTACTGCTTTGGGCTTGACCTTCCTCTTAGCCAAAACGTTCGTTTTGTGTCTGCTCAGTAAGTTGAGCCTGATGAGAAAGTCTCTGAGCAAGAATTTACAAGACCTCGATTTCGCAATTCAGATGTGGCTAGTGTTAGGGGAAATGAAGCGGCGCAGACAGCAGGGCGAGCTTTAATGAAATCAACCAGCGCTCGGCGATTGTTCGATGCGAGAGCGCTGCGAAAGGGGCGGCAAAATGACTGACTTGATTTTCCTGGGTTTGATATTTCTTTTTTTCCTGGCCTCAGCGGTTTACGTCCGAGGCTGTGAAAGGCTGTAGGAAAAATTATGAGTCTTATCACTATCATTTGTCTTGTGGCGGCAGCCTTGCTGCTCGTCTATCTGATGGTCGCCTTGTTGCGACCTGAAAAGTTCTGAATCAGGTAACGATTATGACACTCAACGGATGGTTGCAAATTCTGTTTTTCTTTGCCCTGGTGCTGGCGGTTACAAAGCCGCTCGGCGTCTTTATGGCACGAGTTTTCAACTGCGAGCGGACGTTTCTTGATCCGGTGCTGCGCCCCGTCGAACGGCTGATTTATCGCCTGACAGGGGTAGATGAGAAGCGGGAGATGCGTTGGACAGAATATGCCATTGCGATGTTACTCTTCAGCGTCGTCTCGATGCTTGTGCTGTACCTGATGCAGCGTATGCAGGCGTGGCTGCCGTTCAACCCGCAGAAATTGGCGAACATCGAGCCTGGCTCAGCTTTCAATTCAGCGGCGTCGTTCACGACTAATACCAACTGGCAGAGTTACGTGCCGGAAGTGACGATGAGCTATCTGACGCAGATGGCGGGATTGGCGTATCACAATTTCGTTTCGGCGGCGGTCGGTATAGCACTTGCCATCGCCTTTATTCGCGGCATTGCGCGACGCCAGATGGACACTCTCGGCAATTTCTGGGTGGACCTGACGCGCGCGACCTTATGGTTGTTAGTGCCGTTTTGCCTCGTCGGTGCTTTGCTGCTCGTGGCCGATGGCGTGCCGCAGAACCTGAAGCCTTATGACACGGTGAAGTTGGTTGATCCGCAAACGATTGAGGCAGACAAGAGGGATGCGAATGGCAACGTCATCAACGGGCCGGACGGCAAGCCGCTCAAAGAGATGCAACTGGTCACCGAGCAAGTGATTGCGCAAGGGCCGGTCGCTTCGCAAGAGTTTATTAAGGAATGGGGCACAAATGGCGGCGGCTTCTTTAATGCTAACAGCGCGCATCCGTATGAAAACCCAACCCCGTGGACGAACCTGCTGGAGATGTTTGCGATCTTCGCTATCTCCGCCGGGCTGACGTATACGCTGGGACGAATGACAGGATCGCAGAAGCATGGCTGGGCCGTCTTCGCTGCGATGACAGTGCTTTTCTTCGCGGGCATCCTGGTTACTTACTGGGCCGAAGCAAAAGGCAATCCGTTGCTGACAGGAGTTGATCAAACGACGAGTGCGATGCAATCCGGCGGCAATATGGAAGGCAAAGAGGTGCGCTTCGGCCTTGCCAACTCGACACTTTGGGCGACGATTACAACGAGCGCCTCGTGCGGCGCAGTAAATGCAATGCACGATTCATTCACGCCACTGGGTGGGTTAGTGCCTCTTACCAACATTATGCTCAGCGAAGTGATTTTCGGAGGCGTCGGCGCAGGATTGTACGGCATGCTGATTTACGTAGTGCTTGCCGTCTTCATCGCTGGCCTCATGGTGGGGCGGACGCCGGAATATCTGGGCAAGAAAATCGAATCGTATGACGTGAAGATGGCAATGCTCAACGTGCTGATCTTCCCCTTGACGATCCTCGCCTTTGCCGCCATCTCTTCCGTTTCACCGGGCTTCGGCACTTCGCAACTCAATAATGCCGGGCCACATGGTTTATCCGAAATTCTTTACGCGTTCACGTCAGGCACGGGCAATAATGGTTCGGCCTTCGCGGGCATTTCGGCAAACACATATTGGTACAACACAACGATTGGCATTTCGATGCTCTTTGGGCGCTTCCTGATGATTATTCCGATGCTCGCACTTGCCGGGAATTTGGGGCGGAAGAAAACTGTCCCGCCGTCACTGGGTACATTCCCAGTGACGACGCCATTGTTCACTACACTCCTGGTCAGCGTCATCATTATTGTTGGGGCGCTGACGTTCTTCCCGGTGTTGAGTCTTGGCCCGATTGTGGAGCATCTGCTGATGCAAGCCGGGCAAACATTCTAAGCAGGGATGAAGGATGAGGGATGTGCGCTGATGGCTTACCACTTCATCCTTCGACTGGATACTATGGCAAAAGAGAAAACCATTTCCCTTTGGGACCCAAACATCATGTCACGCGCAGTGGTAGATTCGTTCCGCAAATTGAATCCTGTGACGATGATGAAAAATCCGGTGCTGCTCGTCGTTGAGGTGGGCAGCGTGATTACCACAATCTTGCTCATTCGTGATATCGCGATGGGTGTGCCGGGCATTGGGTTTGGGCTGCAAATTACGCTGTGGCTTTGGTTCACGGTGTTGTTCGCCAACTTCGCCGAAGCAATGGCCGAAGGGCGCGGCAAAGCGCAAGCTGACAACTTGCGCAAAGCGCGCACGGAAACCACCGCGCGTAAATTGTTACCGAACGGACAAACACAGGTCGTGGCTGCGCCACAATTACGCAAAGACGACATTGTGATTGTCTCGGCGGGGGAGTTCATTCCAGGCGATGGCGAGATTATCGAAGGCGTTGCTTCCGTAGATGAATCCGCAATCACGGGTGAATCGGCCCCGGTCATTCGTGAAGCAGGCGGTGATCGTTCAGCGGTGACAGGTGGCACACGCGTGCTTTCGGATCAAATCAAAATTCGCATCACGTCGAATCCGGGCGAAACGTTTCTGGATCGCATGATCTCGTTGGTCGAAGGTGCTGAGCGACAGAAGACACCGAATGAGATTGCGCTGAACATTCTGCTCGCAGGGCTGACGATCATCTTCCTGCTGACGGTTGTGACATTACAGCCCTTGGCGATTTATTCAAGCGCGCCGCAAACAATCTTCGTGCTGGTCTCACTGCTGGTCTGCTTGATCCCCACGACAATTGGCGGTTTGTTCAGCGCCATCGGCATTGCGGGAATGGATCGCTTGATTCAGCACAACGTGCTGGCAATGTCAGGACGTGCTGTCGAAGCGGCGGGCGACGTAAACACGTTGCTGCTGGATAAGACGGGCACGATTACGCTCGGCAATCGGCAGGCAGCGGAATTTATTCCTTTGCCTGGGGTGAGTGAAACGGAATTGGCAGATGCCGCACAATTTTCTTCGCTCGCAGATGAAACGCCGGAAGGCCGTTCTATTGTCGTGTTGGCGCAAGAGAAGAGCAAATTGCGCGGGCGCGAACTGCAACTACACGAAGCACATTTCATTCCTTTCACGGCGCAGACTCGGATGTCAGGCGTCAGCTATGACGGGCGTGAAATTCGTAAAGGTGCCATGGACGCGATTGAAAAACTTATTACTGGCGGGGATGGCTCTCAGCCATTAACAGGCGCGCAAGCCGGGGCAGCTATTGGCGTGCGCACCGTGCCCAAAGAACTGCGTGAGATCACCGAACGCATTGCCAGAGCGGGCGGTACGCCTTTGGTCGTTGCCGAAAACTACCGCGCGCTAGGCGTGATTCACTTGAAGGATATTGTCAAAGGCGGGATGAAAGAACGTTTTGATCAGTTGCGTGCAATGGGCATCAAGACGGTGATGATTACGGGCGATAACCCGCTCACCGCTGCCTCTATCGCACGTGAAGCAGGTGTAGACGACTTTCTCGCCGAAGCAAAGCCCGAAGACAAAATGGCGCTCATCAAACGCGAACAAGCTGAAGGCAAGCTGGTGGCAATGACTGGTGATGGCACGAACGATGCTCCGGCGCTTGCGCAAGCCGATGTCGGCGTAGCAATGAATACCGGCACGCAAGCCGCAAAAGAAGCGGGTAACATGGTTGATCTCGATTCCAATCCGACGAAGCTGATTGAAATTGTGGAGATCGGCAAACAACTGCTGATGACACGCGGCGCGTTGACGACCTTCTCAATTGCCAATGACGTAGCGAAGTATTTCGCCATCATTCCCGCGATGTTCTCGGCGGCGTTTCCCGTATTGAATGCGCTGAACATTATAAAGCTCGCGACACCGCAATCAGCGATTCTTTCGGCGGTAATTTTCAACGCGCTGATTATCATTGCGCTGATTCCGTTGGCGCTCAAAGGCGTGAAATATCGCCCTTTGAGTGCGTCTGTGTTGCTGCGCCGGAACTTACTGGTTTACGGCCTTGGCGGCGTCATCATTCCGTTTCTTGGCATCAAGTTGATTGATGTCGTGATTGTGGCGCTTGGCTTGGCCTGAGAGATTTGTAACTTTGATTGTGGGGCGAAATGAAAAATTTAGTAACGGCTATCCTGATGACACTTGTAACGACAGTAATGCTCGGATTAGTTTATCCGCTCGTAGTGACAGGCATTGCCCAGGTGATCTTTCCTGAGCAAGCAAATGGGCAATTAATCACAAAGAATGGACAGATCATTGGTTCACGCATCATTGGGCAGCCGTTTTCCTCGCCTGGTTATTTCCGTTCGCGCCCATCAGCAGCGGGTGTGGCAGGATATGACGCGGGCGCATCGTCAGGTTCTAATCTTGGCCCAACAAATAAAAAACTGATTGACCGTGTGAAAGGAGATGTTGAGAAACTGCAGGCCGAAAATCCAGGCAAACCGATTCCGGTTGATTTGGTGACAACCTCGGCGTCAGGGCTTGACCCGCATATTTCGCCCGCTGCCGCAGAATTTCAAATTCCACGTGTAGCCAAAGAACGGGGGATAAGTGAAGGCGAAATCCGGCAGCTTATTCAGGCGAATACGCAAAACAGGCAATTCGGATTTCTTGGTGAACCTGGCGTGAATGTACTGGAACTGAACCTTGCCTTGGATGCGCATAGCCCAATGAAGAAATAATTCTTAGCTGAGCAGATGACAAACGGCGACCGACGACCATCACCTGAATCCTTACTCGCCCAACTCAAAGAGAGCGAGCAGGCACGGCTGCGTGTGTACCTCGGTGCTGCGCCAGGCGTCGGCAAAACGTACCAGATGTTGGAAGACGCACACCAGCTTCGGCGTCAAGGTGTGGACATTGTCGTTGCCATAGTTGAGACCCATGGGCGTGCAGAAACGTCGGCGTTGATTAGCGATCTGGAACGTGTGCCGATGCGAAAGATTGAGTATCATGGGGTGATAGTGGAAGAAATGGATATCGAAGCGGTCATCGCCCGACACCCTGCGATTGCGGTTGTGGATGAGCTAGCGCACACGAACGTTCCCGGATCGAAAAATCACAAGCGATACGAAGATGTGCTTGATCTGCTCAATGCAGGCATCTCCGTCATCACCGCCGTCAACGTTCAACATGTTGAATCCCTCAATGATGTGGTCGCGCGCACCACCGGCGTTCGGGTACGCGAAACGGTACCCGATCATTTCTTGCGCCGTGCCGATGAAGTTGTGAATGTGGATGTGTCCGTTGACATGCTGCGTACGCGCTTGCGACAAGGCAAGATTTACGGCGTCGAAAAGATTGAGCAATCGCTCAACAATTTCTTTCGCAAAGGCAATCTCACGGCGCTGCGCGAATTAGCCTTGCGACAACTGGCCGAAGATCAAGCCGAAAAAGCCCAGGATTACCGTGAACGTAAAGGTTTGGAGCAAGCCGTGATGCCTGAAAAGGTGATGGTCTGCATGGCGTCACGCGGCAGCGCCACACGGTTACTCCGCATTGGCTCCCGCATTGCAGGTCGGCTGGCAGCAGATTGGTTTGCCGTTTATGTAGAGACGCCCCGCGAAGAAGTGGGGCGCATCAATCCCGTAGATTATGCGGCGCTGCAAGACAATATTTCCTTTGCGAAAGAAATTGGCGCGCAAGTCATAAAACTAAAGGGCAAGCGCGTCGCTGATACGTTAATTGAGTTTGCGCGCTGTAAAGGAATCACCCACGTCATCTTCGGGCAATCAGCGCGCTCGCGCTGGAATATCCTTTTGCACGGCTCGGTTATCAATCGCTTTCTTGCTGAAGTGCGTGATGCCACAGTGCATATTGTTCCGATGGAAAGAGCTGACGGGGAGAAGATCAAGGCAGCCTAAGAAGGCTCGGGGCCTTCACCTTTACAAAGGCTCTGGTTCACAACGGCAAATTTCCCCCATTTCCCTTCGCACTTCGCGTGCTAACACCATTCAGTCAAATCGTTGACATCCCTGTATACGTCTTCTAAAGTAGGATGCCTACAAGACCTTTTTCGATCAGGCACCGAAAAAGATTCTATAAGCCCTTTCACCGTTATAAGCCGTAGCCCTAAAGGTCGGCGGCCTATTTTCCGAAGGAGTTCATTATGAGCAGCAACACTAGAAGAGATTTTCTTAAGACCACTTCGGCAGCCGCCGCTGGATTAACCATGAGCGGCTTGCCCGCCTACAGTGCGGAAAAAGTGCGTGGGGCGAATGATCGTATTCGCGTCGCGATTGTGGGCGCAGGCGACCGCATGATGAGTTCATTGGTTCCTGCCTTTATGCAATTGGCGGATGGCATGAATTATGAACTCGTGGCCGTTTGCGATATCTGGAAGCATCACCGCGAAACCAATACCGCGAAGATTGCGGCGAACGATAAGTACAAAGCGAAAGCCAAAGATATTGCCAGGGCGCGTAATACCGACGAACTGTACGCGATGAAAAACATTGACGCCGTGATAATTGCGACGGCAGACTTCCAGCATGCCTATCACGCGATTGAAGCCGTCAAAGCGGGCAAAGACGTCTACGCCGAAAAGCCATTCGCCAGCACGATGATGGATGCGCGCGAAGCCTTGAAAGTAATCGGTGGCTCAAAGCAGGTATTTCAAGTCGGCACACAGCGCCGCTCCACCAGCAGCTACATGCGGGCGAAAGAGTATTTGGATTCGGGCAAATTTGGCGACATCGTGTTTGCCGATATGACCTGGAATGTGAATCAACCTGGTCGCTGGCGGCGTCCCAATGTTGTGCCGTTGATGAAAGAACAGGACACCGATTGGAAACGATTCCTTATCAATCGTGACCCGAAGATTCCATTTGATGCGCGCAAGCATTTGGAATTTCGCTTGTTCGCACCCTTCTCCTCCGGCATCCCCGATCAATGGATGGTGCACCAGATTGACACCGTGCATTGGTTCACCGGCATTCATCATCCCACCAGCGTAGTCGCCAACGGCGGTATTTATCTGTGGAAAGATGGACGCACGAATTGGGACACAATGACGGCAACATTTGATTACACGAATCCGAAAACCGGCAAAGGTTTCCAGGTCTTGTATGCTTCGCGGCAGACCAATGCGGCTGGGGATGTCAAAGAAATTTACTTTTCCAATGGCGGCACATTGGATTTAGCGAAAAACAAAGTCGGACCCGATGGCGGCTTGACCGAGCGGATGGCTGCGCAAATGGGAATGAAAGCCAATCTGCTGGAGCCATTGACGTTATCTGATGAAGGCGGCATTGAAACCGATGCAAACACGGGCGTAGACAGAGAGACTGTCGCACATGTGAAGAACTGGATGGAATGTGTTCGGGCGCGCAATCGCAAGACGAATGCGGATATTCAGGCCGCTTATGATCATTCGGTCGCGTTATGTATGACAATTGCGGCGATCAACACTGGCAAGAAAGTAACGTTTGACGACAAGAAGCAAGAAGTTGTAACCGCCTAACAACAGATCAACGTAAGACTAAAGAACGCGCGGAGGCATGGAGATTATTCGCTGTGCCTCCGTTTCACCATTTAGTAAAAGAGGAACCCCATGAAACGCACACTTTTATTCGCACTTGCGCTGAGCTTAATTCTTGCACCCATGACATTCGCGAATGGCAAAGGCATCAAAATCGTTGAGAACAAAGCCAAAAAGCAACTCGACATCATGATTGACGGCGAACTATTCACCTCCTATTGCTGGTGGGACGGGCAAAAAAAACCTGTGCTCTATCCGCTTAAAACCACCAAAGGCACTGTCGTGACGCGTAACTTCCCGATGGCCAAAGTCGCAGGCGAACGCACCGACCATCCACATCACATTTCGTCGTGGTTCACCTATGGCAACATCAATGGCATAGACTTTTGGAACACACCTTCGGACGATGTGAAATCTACTTACAATGCCAGCAAGATGGGCAAAATCATGCATACCGCCGCCAGCAAGATTAAGAACGGCAAGACCGCTGCATCCGTGACTTTGAAAGCCGATTGGATCATGCCTGACAACTCGAAAATCTTGCAGCAGGATGAGGTGATGACGTTTCGTTCGGCACCGAACCTACGCATTATTGACCGCGTCATTACGCTGACCGCACAGGACAAGCAAGTTGTCTTCGGCGACACCAAAGAAGGCGCGCTCGGCATTCGCACGGCGCGTACGTTGGAAGAACCTTCCAACAAACCTGACGTCTTCACTGATGCGAATGGCGTCCCGACCAAGGTTCCGACAATGGATAACACAGGCGTGGATGGCAAATACCTGAGCAGCGAAGGCAAAGAAGGGGAAAAGGGCGCTTGGGGCACACGCGCCAAATGGATGACGCTCAGCGGCAACGTCAAAGGCGAAGATGTCAGCCTTGCGATCTTTGATCATCCGAAAAACCCGACCTATCCAACCTATTGGCACGCGCGCGGCTATGGGCTATTCGCTGCCAATCCATTCGGCGCGAAAGAATTCACAAACGGCAAAACGGTGCTGAATTACACACTAGAACCAGGCAAAACCATCACGCTGCGCTTCCGCATTCTCATCAGTTCAGGAAAATTGAGCAAAGAACAAACCGAAGCGTTGTATAATCAATTCCTGAAAGATGTAACGCTGTAATTAAGGAAGTTCCATGCAGGCACAAAATACGATTTTCGCTGATCCCGTGGCAACGATTCCAAAGGTATGGACGGAAGAAGACCTAGAGCGGCTGGAGAGCGAAACCGACAAGCGGTATGAATTGGTGGATGGCATCCCACAAGAGAAAGGCCCTGCAACTATGGAGAATTCCTACATCGCGGCAAAGCTAACCGCTGAGCTAGGAGCCTTTGCAAAATCAGGTAAGCTCGGAATTGTTCTCGAATCAAGCGCAGTATATCGGATGAGCGAGGGCAATACCCGTAAACCTGATGTTTCATTTGTTGCCAAAAATCGTTTGCTGGAGACCCGGCTTACGATGAAACCTTTCGATGGCGCGCCAGACCTAGCCGTTGAAGTGATTTCGCCTACCGACATTTGGTGGGAAATCCTCAAGAAACTCAACCAATATTTTGCCAGTGGCTGTCAGTTGGTCTGGCTGATTAGCCCCCTTGATCAAACGGTCTTAGTCTATCGCGCTGATCGTCCCAGTCACTTCTTACAAATCAGCGACTCGCTGGACGGCGAAGATGTGATCCCTGGCTTTGCAATGCCTGTCGCGGAACTCTTTGCAGAATTAAATTTTGATGGAAAAGATTAGCCAATCGGCAAACGAATTTCCTTACATAAGCTTTTGTTGGAGACACTTGAATGAGTATTGAATTATTGAAGGACTACGCAGTTGTCGTGAGCGATCAGGACAATCTCGCCGTCGTGAAATTTCCGGTCAGTGCCGGACAAACCTTACAACTGAATGGACACGCGATTTCGATCACGGGCGATGTTAATCCGGGGCATCGCTTTGCCACGCGTGCTATTCCTGCGGGAGAATTCGTCCGCCAATATGGACAGCCCATTGGCACGTCGCTTGGCATCAACGAAGGCGACCCGATTTCCCACGCCAATATGACGGATGATGTACCCGTTGTGCGTGAACTGTCGGAAGATTTGCAAACACCGCCTCCAAATTATTTTGATGAATTGGGGATTGCTACCTTTATGGGCTATCGCCGCCCGGATGGTCGTGTTGGCACCCGCAACTGGATTTTGATTGTGCCGACTTCGATGTGTTCTTCCCACGAAGCCTTGCAGATTTCGATGCTGGCGGAATTTACCCTGTGGAATGAGCAAAAATATCCGAATGTAAGCGGCGTGACGGCGATTCCGCATAATAAAGGTTGCGGCTGCAACGATGGTTCGACGGTCGAAGTGTTGATGCGCTCACTGGCGCATTATGCCGATCATCCGAATGTTGGCGGTGTCGTGCTGATTGATCTCGGTTGCGAAAAAACCAACATGCAACTGATGGGCAAATACCTCGGCGAACATGGCCTGGTCACAAATAAACCGATTGCGCGGCTTGGCATTCAGGATGTCGGCGGCACGCAAGCGGCGATCAAACGCGGGCTGGAAGTGGTCGAAGGTATGCTCGAAGAAGCCAACAAAAACGTGCGCGTGCCCGTGCCTGCGAGCGAAATGATATTGGGCTTAAAATGCGGCGGTTCGGATGGCTTCAGTGGCTTGTCGGCGAATCCCGCCTTGGGCGTAACTTCGGATTTGCTGATTCGTTCCGGCGGCACGGCGATTTTGACTGAAGTGCCAGAATTCTGCGGGGCGGAGCATTTGCTGGCGCAACGCTCGAAAGATGCGCCAACCGGGCGCGCGGTGTATGAACTGGTGGATTGGTATAAAGATTACGCGTCGAAGTTCGGTGGCGTACTGAATCAAAATCCAAGCCCTGGCAACAAAGCTGGCGGATTGCTCAACATCACGATCAAATCGCTCGGTGCCATCGCTAAAGGCGGTACCTCACGCGTCGAAGACGTCATCGGCTATGCCGAAAGTGTCAAATCGCGCGGGCTGAACTTGATGCAAGGGCCAGGCTACGATCAGGAATCCACGCCGGCCTTAGTGGCGGCGGGGGCAAACATTGTGGTGTTCACGACCGGACGCGGGACAACAATTGGCAATGCCATTGCCCCGGTCGTCAAAATGTCTTCGAACTCTGCAACTTTCAATCGTATGAACCACGATATTGACGTCAACGCAGGCACAATTATTGACGGCACAGAAACGATTCAGGAGGTTGGGGAACGGCTATTCCAACACCTGCTCAAAGTCGCTTCCGGCGAGCTGAAATCACACGCCGAAACCAACAAGCACCGTGAGTTTCAAGTCTGGGCTGAGCAAGCGGTGGCGCTGTAATAATCGCAAAATTTATGATGGCCAGAAGGCGGAGCCAAAATAATTCCCGGCTCTGCCTTTTTCTTTTGACGCGACTGCCACGAAAACGTCAGGCATCTCACTTTCAAGCAAGTCTGGTTGAGGCAAAAGTGACATTTAGAATTTTACTTTGCTTGCCTGAAAGCCTATTATTTGTCGGTTCCCTGTGAGGCAGCGTCAATTGATTAGTCCCCGACGTAAAATAATGGTTTTATTTGTCCACAATCCAACTGTCAGACAATCTGTTTTGGCGTCGTTTTTGTTTCTCCTGCTCAGCCTCAGCGCCTTTGCGCAAGATACTCCATCAGCACTCGAAGCGGCGTTAGCGACAACGGAGCCAGCCGGACGCATCGAAGCCTTGCAAAAGTTTCTGCAAACAGCGCCGGACACTGTGCAAGCGGAGACCGCACGGGCGGAACTAACGCGCAGCTTTGCTTATTTGGGCGAGACGGACTTGGCGGCCAAGAATATTGAGGCGGCATTACAAAATTTCAAGCAAGCAGTGGCGGCTTTTCCGCAAAAAACGGACGACAAATTTTTCGATGAAGTCGCCATCAAAATTCCGTTGGCCGTTTCCGTCCGCGGCTATCGCACCGAGGCAATTTTGCTGGCACGCGAAATCGAAGCGCGCTTTGCCAGCGAGGCCAAACGCCTGACTTCGTTGGGCGAATTCTATCTCAGTGTCGAAGCGCCGAGTGAAGCCTTACGCGCCCTCCATACCGCTGTTAAATTAGCTCCCGACAATGCGCGCATTTATCGCACCTTCGGCGCGGCCTACCGCGTCAACCTCAACCTGGAAGAGGCTGCCGCGCAATATCAAAAGGCGATCAAAGCTGACCCGAAAGACGCGCGGGCCTATTTTGAATTGGGCAACTTGCATCGCGCGCGTGGCAATTACGAACTGGCCATCAATCTCTACAATCATCAACTCAGCCTTGAGCCGGAGCATGTGCCTTCCCTCAAAGGGCTGGCGCTTTGTTATCTTGCCCAAGACAAAGAAGAGCGAGCCGCCCAACTTTTAGCTCAAGCGGCCAAAGTCACGAATGCGGATTTGAAGCAGGATTTTTACTTCCAAACACAATTGGCGATGACCTATCTCGCGCGCGGCAAAACAAGCCAAGCGCGGTTGGCGGCGGATGCGGCACTGGTGGCCGAACCGCGTTTCAGTTGGGGACGCATCGCTGCTGCCGAAGTGGATTTAGCGGAAAACCAATACTTTGAATCAGAACGCAATATAATCGCCGCGATGAAGTATGCGAATTTTCCCTCGCTGCATTTCCTGCTCGGCAAAATTTACCTGGCCGTCGAAGATTTTGAAGGCGCGTTGGTAGAATTCAACAAAGCCTTCAGCTTTAAAGGCGAGCAGTTTCAAACGCGACTCGGCGGTGCGGTAGAGGCTAAGGCCGCGAGCGTCGCGGCGCTATTAGCGCCCGAACGACAGGCCTCACTCTTTCAAGCGGAACCGATCACGAATGAGGTGGAGTTTAAGTTAGCCGAAAATCTCGTCCGCTTTGAGGACGCCATTCATGGTGCCCGGCAATCTTCGTCGGCGCTATTATCCGCGATCTTAATCAACCAAACAGCGAAAAAAAATGCAGTAGCGCACCTCCAAAAATCCACTGAAGCGTTTGTCGAAACCGAGGGGTCACGCAAATCCTTCCGCTGGCTCTATGCGGCGGAACGGCTCACCCAAACCGGGCAAGCCTTGGAAACGGTTTTGCGGTTGACCACCCAAGCACTGGATGCAGCAGAAGCCGCAACCGCTCCTGAAGGTTCGTTGCGCGACTATCCGAATTATGACCGCGATGGTCGCCTGCGGGTGTTTCGCGGACGCACCTTGACGATACGCGGGCGCGCCCTCATCAAACTTGGTCGTGCGGCAGAAGCGGTCGCGACACTTGAGGAAGCTGTGGAGCATTACGACCTCATCCCGGAACGCAAGCGCGCCCAATGGCAACTGGCGGCGGCGAAAGAAAGCGCCGGACAAACGAAAGAAGCCTTGGATTTGTACATCGCCGCCTACGAACCGCCGGAGAAAGCTGCGCTAAATTCTGATCTCAATCGCGCGGTGATTGAATCGCTGTATAGCAAACTGCACGGCTCGTTAGCTGGTTTGAATGAACGCATTGGTAAGGCGCGCGAAACGTCACTGCTCGCTTCCTCCGCACCTAAATCGGCAGCCCCGCTGTTCACGCCGGAAACCACCGCTCCGTCCAGTCAAGCGGAAGCAAAACCTGTCGAGAATCTGCCGACGGAAGTCACTGCGCCACCCCCTATGGCAATCTCTGATGCCGCTAAAACAGCAACTGTAGTAACCCCTGAAGTTGCACCAGCGGCAAAAGCGGAATTGCCTATCACTTTGCCTGAAGCCCGGCTTCAGGCGTTGGTAGTGGGCGAAATCACCCAGACAGAAATCAATCCAGAGATCGCCCTTGCCCCAGACGACGCGTTTCCGCCTGCTGCGGCTGTGGCGACCCATACAGACAAGCCTGTTTCAGCCACCAAAACGCTCGCCGCGTTGGTCGTATTACCTGCAAGCAAGTCGCTGTCTCTCGCGCTGTCTCCAGCAGAGTTGGCGCAAACTGGACTCCAACAAGAATTCGATCTCTCCACCGAAGATGCTGCTTTGCTCCTTACAGCGCCACCGCCCGCTGAGGTTGCAACGGCCTCAGAAAAAACCAGGTCGCTGGAAATTGCTGCCCCCATTGCGCTGCCTGTCGCACCCGTTATTTCGCCAACTCTGTTACTAACGCTGGCAGAGACTTCGAGTAAGTTTCCTGCCTTTGCCTGGTCTCTTGCCGAGACGGATGACCCTGCTCTGGTGGTCACAACCAGCGCCAAAGCCGAAGCGGAAACCGTTCCCCCGCAAACGCAGTTGAGTGACTCGCGCGTGGCCGAGATTGAGAAATCAATCAACAAGGGAACATCAGGAGGTAAGAAGGGCGATAGCTCTAATGCCAGAGAGGAATCAGTCAGTGGGCATATTGAGGGGGATGTTCCAATAAGAATTGGCAGACCGCTTGAACCTGTGTTGCCCTCTGGCGAGAGTGGTCATATCGCTGACACCACGCCCAAAGCAACCAACGCCAATAGCGAAGATAAATCCAAGGAATTGCCCGCAGAAGTTGAGCAACGTGCTAAAACAATGGGGCAATCCGCAGGCAAGTTAAGTGTTGGAGCCGCCATGGAAATCGAAGCGCCCGATAAACCAGCGGGCGGTGGCCGCAAAGGAATAGTCAATCCGACGGGGACAGCAGATAAAGCCGCCTCCGGTGCGCGTCCACGTCGCGTGAAAGAAACTGAAAAGTCCACCGAAGACCCGCCCATGGACAAAAAGAAACCTAACAATCCATAAGTTTGCCAAGGAGCTTTTTGCCTACCTCGTTGCCACTAAGATTGGAGAATGAAACATGAAAATTGAAACAGGTGTCATCGCGGCAGCCGGCTCAGGCACCCGCATGTTGCCCGTCACATTAGGGTATCCGAAAGAACTCTTACCCATCATCAACAAACCCGCGATTCAACTTATCATCGAAGAATTCATCGCGGCAGGGCTAAAAAAAATCATTATCATCACTGGCGAAAACCCTGCTCCTTTGCATCGTCAATACCATCCGCCCACGATGCCACCGCGCGGCAAATATAAACCGCTTGATGAGTTCCTCGACAAAATGACCGAGATAGAAATTATTATGGAGCCACAGGAAGGCCCCTACGGAAATGGCACCCCGCTCCTGGTTGCCGAGCCGCACATTCCGGCAGACGAAGGATTTATTTACGCGTTCGGCGATGACATTATCAAATCGGCTATGCCGTTTACGCAGCAGTTAATCAACAAGCATAATCGCATCGGCGCGCTTGTGGTTGGCACGCAGGAAGTGCCGTGGGAAGATGTCGTGCGCTATGGCATCGTGCAACTCAAAGCGGGCAGCACGGATTTGGAGATGGAAGATGTCGTAGAAAAGCCGACGCGCGAAGAAGCCAAATCGAATCTTTCGACCTTTGGCCGTTTCCTGCTCTCGACCGAAATCATCCGCATCTTGCGCGAGATACCGCTCGGCAAAGCAAATGAGCTTTGGCTGACCGATGCGATCCGTGAATACATTCGCCAGGGAGGCAAGGTTGCTGCCGAATCTGTCAAAGGTGGTGAGTGGCTCACGATTGGTGATCCGGTAAATTATCTAAAGACGGTCATTGAATACGCGCTTGCTGATAGCGAAATGCGCGCCGCGCTGGAACCACGCATTCGCAAATTGCTCAACCTATAAAAATGCCATAGACGCAAATGTGGGCGACCTGCGTTTCGATCAAGTGTATTCCTGATCGAAACGCAGGTCGCCCACATTTGCGTCTACCGTATCTTACCGAATCTCCGCCACACCCAAATACGGCACCAACGCTTCCGGCACTTGCACTGAGCCATCCGCTTGTTGGTAGTTTTCGAGCAGCGCCAGCCACGTACGCCCAACCGCCAACCCTGAGCCGTTCAGCGTATGCACCAACTCCGTCTTATTTTTGCCTTCGCGCTTAAAGCGAATCTGGGCGCGGCGCGCCTGAAAGTCGGTGCAATTCGAGCACGACGAAATTTCGCGGAACGTGCCCTGGCTCGGCAACCAGACTTCGATGTCGTAGGTTTTCGCTGCCGAAAAGCCCATATCGCCGGTCGAAAGTGTCATCACGCGATAGGGCAGGCCCAGCCGCTGCAAAACCTGCTCGGCATCGCTTGTCAGTTTTTCCAACGCCGCGAACGAATCTTCCGGCTTCGTGATCTTGACCAGTTCGACTTTATCAAATTGATGCTGGCGAATCAGCCCGCGTGTGTCACGTCCGTAGCTGCCCGCTTCTGAGCGAAAGCAAGGCGTATATGCCGTGTAATTCAGTGGTAATTCGCCATCCGTCAAAATCTCATCGCGGTGCAAATTCGTGAGCGGCACTTCCGCCGTCGGAATCAGGTAATAATCGCGCTCGAACCGCACCTTGAATAAATCTTCCTCAAACTTGGGCAGTTGGCCGGTACCAAACAAAGTCGCCTCGTTCACCATCAGCGGCGGCAGAATTTCCCGGTAGCCGTTTTCGCCCGTGTGCAAATCAAGCATGAAATTTATCAACGCGCGTTCGAGCTTCGCGCCCAGGCCGGACAACACGTTGAAGCGTGCGCCCGTGATTTTGGTCGCGCGTTCCAAATCAAGGATGCCAAGCGCCGTCGCAATGTCTACGTGATCTTTCGGCTCGAAACCTTCCGCCGCAAAATCGCGCGCCGTGCCCCAGCGCCGGACTTCGGCATTCGCGGCCTCATCCTTCCCCGCAGGCACAGATTCGTGTGGTAGATTCGGCACGCGCGTCAGGATGGTGCGCAGTTCTTCTTCGATGCTACCAAGGCGCGCTTCGATTTCCTTTGCCCGCTCGGAAGCCTGTTTTGATTGGGCTTTCAGCGTTTCGGCTTCGTCGCGTTTGCCCGCGCGCATCAAATTGCCGATTTCTTTGCTGACGCGATTCGTCGTGGCGTTCAGATCATCGCGTTCGCGCACCAACGCCCGTCGTTCGGTGTCGAGTTGGGCAAATGGATCAAGCAGCGCGACCGCAAAATTCCGCGTCGCCAGTTTCTCTCGCACGAGATCAAAATTCTCGCGCACATAATGAATATCCAACATAAATCGTCCTTCCCAGAGGCAAAACAAAATGAGTCGTACAAAGTACGCGGCGGGCAATATGCTGTCAAGAAAACAGTTTGCTTTCGCCTAACGGTTTCAATCGTCTTGCTTCCATTGGTGAGAACTACGACCTGGTTGGAATTCAAATTGGTTTCATCCGCGCCCGCTTTGTCTTCGGACTTGAGCGGGCGCGTTTATCCGGCAAAAGCACGGAGATCAAATTTTTCGATGATGCTCAATTCCCTCTAAGAGAAATTGCTCCCGGCTGGTAACCGGTTGCCAGCCCAAGTCCTGCTTTACAGCTTGATTGTCGAAATGGCCGTAGAGTCCGGCGCAATTGATGTCATGGAAAGCTGGAAACGGTTCAAAACGCCCACAACTCATCTTCAAAATCCATCGCATAACTCCCGTCACTTTCATCTTCCAAGGCTGCACCTTAACAAACTTGATAGGTCGCTCCATCACTGTTGCTAAGGCTGCCACATATTCACGCGCTGTTAACCGGACATCGCCTACCAGGTTATAAGACTTTCCCTCAATTCCAGCTTTGGTAAGCGCCAGGTAATAGGCCTCGGCAGTATCTGTTACCAGCACAAACGGCAGCGCATGCGCCCCTTCGCTCAAACACGTAGCATGTTGTTTATTGTAGAATTTGGCCACCCCACTATGGTAAGGATTCCCCTCTTCGCCAATGACCAGGCCAGGACGGAAAATACAGACATTCAGTCCTTTTTCACGATGCATTTCCAGTAAAAATTGCTCACAAATAGCTTTGAATTTTGAGTATGGATCACGAGCTTCAAAGCGCGGATCCGGGCCGGTGGAATCTTTGATAATTTGGCCAGGCACTGACATATCCAGCACGCCGATGGTGCTGGTATAAATCAACCGCTTCACCTTTTTGCGCAGACAGCATTCGGCCACATTACGGGCACCGCCGATACCTACTTGCTCCAAATATTCCCAGCTACTATCGCCAAAGCTAAACGCCAGATCAATGACGTAGGGCGCGTCGCCAATGACCTTTTCTACATCATGGGGATTAGCCACATTGCCGGGGTAACAGCGGACTAAATCGTGGGAAAATATTTCAGGCAGTCCCTGGCTCCCTCTGGCCAGAACATTCACCCGCAAGCCCGCATCCACGAGCCGTTTGACGATATGCCGCCCAATAAAGCCCGTGCCGCCAAAAATGGCTACATCTGCTGGTTCCTGCCAGGCCTTTTTGATTTCCGGTGCTCGGCTTGGGGCAGGTTCAAGGACGGCAACTCCTTCCGTGATCCGCTCACACATACGAATGACTTCTGTGCCAAAGTCCACATCAATGGGCAGCTTCTTGTTTTCCAAGCCGCGATAAAAACTCTCAATTGAGTTGCGCATTCCTACGGCTTGCCAATCGGCGGGATAGCGCAAACCAAAGGCGGCTTTCAATTCTTCGAGAAAGCTGCGATAGCTTTGCACCGCCACCTGTCGGCTGAGGGAGCGGCCCGTATGATACTCAATAAAATCGCGGCCCTTGGTACTGGTTTCTGCCACGACACGATTTCTCATGACATCCACGGCAATCGTGCCATTCTCGCAGATGATGAACATCCCAATCGTGGGAAAATCTTGTCCGATGGAATAAAAAAATTGGGTCGTGGCTTGCTCACAAATCATTGAAACATGCCAAGTGCTAAAGAAATCAATGCCAGGCGCTAATTTTACAGGATTACCTGTGAGAACCTTGCACTCGCGCATCTCGCCAATTAAATCGTAGATTTGCGCGAGCGGATGGACCGCCTGCTCAAAAAAGATGTTTTGCGGCGCTTGAAACATCCAATGGGTATATTTCTTTCCTGCTAACAGAGACAAGTCCGTGTTCCAATGACAATTGATATGATGGATTTTCCCCAATGCGTTCTCCTTGATAATTTCTTTTACGCGTAGGTGCGCAGGAGTGAACGCTGTGTTCTGATTTACGCCCACCAGGACGCCGTGCTTTTGCGCGGCCTCTTTGAGCGCAAGGGCATCCGAAACATTAAGGCACATGGGTTTTTCGATCAGGACGTGGATACCTGCTTTGATATAGGGTAAGGCCACGTCTTTATGTTTATGGGGAGGAACCAGAATATGCGCTACATCGCAAAGTTTCTTGGCAAATATTTCGGTTGGATCAGCATACGCCGCTTCCACCCCCCAAAGATGGGCGAGTCTTTGGGCCATCTCCAATTGGGGATCAACGACGGCGGTGACTTTAACCCAGGGCAGGGATTTCAAAATTCTGAGATGGCTCTCGGAAATTCCTCCGGCCCCAACGATACACACATTCATTTTTTTGTGCATTTGGCACACTCCTTTAGTTTGGGATTTTCTTACCATTGTCTGGATCCCCGCGCGTGCAAGCGGGGAAAGGTAGATATTGCGATTAGCGGTAATATTTCAGAGGAATTTGATGCAACAAGAAGCTCCTTATAAACTCTAGTGAAAGTAGGCCTATGTTTTTATATCGCCTCGTGGGAAAATCAACAGGCCAGGGGCAAAAATGAAAAGGCCGGCACTTTGTTTTTCTTTTGATAAAAGCGGCGAAGCCTTCCGTTTCCTTTTGCCACCAGTTACGACTGTTTGAGATTTGCCTTTCCCCTTTGATTTTATGAGAGTTGCTATTGTCGGAGCAGGCCCCGCCGGAGCGTATTTGGCCGCCTTGCTTAGCCAAAATGGATGCGAAGTGCTGCTCTTCGACGCGCGCGAACTGCCGTGGGAAAAACCCTGCGGTGGCGGCGTGACAACGAAGGCGCTACGGGAGTTTGCCTTCTTGCGCAACCATCAGTCCGAAAAACAAATTGTTTCGACCGTGCGCATAATCGGCGCTAGTGGCCGCGAAGTTTCGGTGCAGCCCAAAGCAGATTTTGCGATTTACTCCCGCGCTGAACTGGATCGGATGATGCGCGCGCAAGCCCTCGCCGCCGGCGCGCAGTTCGTTTGCGCTCGCGTCGCTCGCCTTGTTCGTGCGGCAGGCCAATGGGAATTAGTGACCCAGGAAGGCGGGCGCTACACCTGCGATTTTTTAGTCGGAGCCGACGGCGCGACGAGCAAGTTGCGCCCCAAACTAGGCGTGGAGTTTCAGCCCCGCGATTTTTTCTATGGCCTCGGCTGGCACATCAAAACGGGCAGCGCTGCCGATTGGGACGCCTCCCGCGTGGACATCAAATATTTGCGAAGCGGCACAGGCTATCTGTGGGCATTCCCGCGCACCGATCACATTTCCTATGGCATCGCGGCGAAATATCAGGAACGAACACCCGCGCAGTTGAAAGCTGAATTGCTCGACTTAATTGAATTGCAATTGCCCGCCGTCGCGCACGAAATCAAAACGGCGGCGCATCATTCGACGCCGCACGCCACATTTTACGGGGCAATGCTGCCGTCGTTGGAAGTCGCAAGCTGGGATCGCCTAAAAGTCAGTGGCGACAACTGGGCTTTAATCGGCGATGCGGCGGGTTTTGTTGATCCGCTCACGGGCGAAGGCATTTACTACGCGATCAAATCGGCAGAGTTATTGGCGCAAGCAATCTTGACGCAGGCGCACGATTACGAGGCAATGTGGCGCGCCGAGTTTGGGGCCGAGATGCGCCGTGCTGCCGCCATGATGCCGCGCTTTTACCACGGCAAATTCGCCGGTCAGCCGTTTACGGAACGTGTGATTCAATTCGCGCGCCATCATCGCGGCGTGCGCGACACCTTGAATGATTTGATTGCAGGCGACCAAGACTACATTGGACTGAAACGACGCTTATTCAAAAGCATGCTGACTATATGAGCAAAGAAGAAATCCAAGCCCTGCTGCGCCGTAATACTGCCCCCGACAAACAATCCATCTCCACCGAGGAAGGCTTGGAAGTCGCCCGCACCGCGTCAAAAGCCGCGCAAGCGCAAGGCATCGTTTGCGCGCTCGCGGGCGGTTTGGCAATGCACTTGTACGGCTTCACACGAGCGACAATGGACGTGGATATGATTGCCAATCGCCCGCTCGACTGGGAAGTGAAAGACAAATTGAGCTTTGGGGGCGAAACCTATTCCGCTATAGCAGAAAACCGTGCGATAGATTTGGATTGGATTTTACGCGACGATTTTTTCCGCGACTTCTACGAAGCGGCATTACAAGATGCGGTTGAAGCCGAAGAAAACCTGCTGGTGATTTCGCCCGAATGGATGGTAATTCTGAAATACATCGCGGGGCGTGGCAAAGATCAGATTGATTTGCTGTGGCTACTGCAACAACCAGCACTTGTGAATCGTGACGAGGTGCGAAAGTTGATGGTTGCAACAATGGGCGAAAAGGCGGCGGCATTGCCGTTGCGCGAATTAGAGCGCCTGTTTTCGCAAGCTGATCTCGCTCAAAATCAGGAGGCTGAGCAATGATAGAAACGGTTGCGATCTGGCTTGCAGGGAAAACGGTTGGCGCTTTGGTTGAGCCGGTGCTGACCAAGTTGGCCGGAGACATCGCCAATGATCTTGCCAAAGACAAAAGTAAAGGCTTCGTCAATAAACTGCTGGGGCGCGCGGCGGTGCAGGAGTTGGCGCGGGGCTGGAAAGACGATCCTGCGGTGCAGGAGTTTTTAGCGAGCCTGTCTGATGAAACGGGGGAGGGGTTTTATGAGGACGACGAGGAGGAAGCCTTGGCGGACTCACCTGAAGAAGTACGCGACTAACGACGCTTGCCGCTTAGGTTTGACGAATTGAACGCCACATCGCAAAATCTTGCTTCCCTATTATCATCCAATGCAGATCAGGAACTTGCTGCTGGCGGCACTGTTGAATGAGTAACCAACCTACCGAAATTGCTTATATCCTCAAAAGTTTCGCGCGCGCTTCAGAAACCTTCATCACCAACGAAATTTATCGCCTGGAACAGCTTGGGCTAAAACTCACGATTTTTTCCCTGCTCGGCCCCAGCGCCGACAAACGGCATGCGGTGGTGGATGAAATCAAAGCGCCGGTGCAATATGTTCCCGCGCTTACGCTGCTGCCGGATGTCAGCTTTTGGCAGTGGCTGCGCGTGAACCTGCCGCCGTTTCTGCCATCGCATCGGCGGCTCTTTCAGGCGCGTCCCGGCGCTTACCTGAAAACATTCTGGGAGATGCTGCGCCTGACCTTTGCCTTGCGCGATAGCCGTTGGAGCAAACCGTCCAAGAAATCTCTTAAGGAGTTTTTGCAGGCCGGGTTTATTGCGCAACAGGTTTTGGAGGTGGGCAACATTCGTCAGTTACACGCGCATTTTGCGCATACCTCGACGACCGTGGCGATGTTTGCCAGCCAACTTTCCGGCGTCCCCTTCAGTTTTACCGCGCACGCCAAAGATATTTATTTGCCGGAACTCAATCCGGGTAAGCTGCTGCCGCTCAAGCTTCGGCGTGCGCGGTTTGTGGTCACTTGCACGCGCGCTAATGAAGATCATTTGCGCAGCGTTGAGCCGCAGAGCGCGCCGATTCACACCATCTATCACGGCCTGGACACGAAAAAATTTGCGCCGCTCGAACACCACGAAAAAGCCACGCCGGTGATCCTATCGGTGGGGCGCTTTGTCGAGAAAAAGGGCTATCAGTATTTGGTCGAAGCGTGTCGCCTTTTGCACGAGCAAGGGCGGCAGTTCGTTTGCCACATTGTCGGAGGGGGCGACAGCGAACCTATCAAGCAGCTCATTCAGCAATGGCAACTGGAAGAAATTGTCGTTCTTCACTCCGCCGTTACGCAGGAAGAGTTGCGCGAGATTTACACCCAGGCGACGGTGTTTGCGCTGGCCTGCCAAATCATCGAGAGTGGAGATCGAGATGGCATCCCCAACGTGTTGGCGGAAGCAATGGCGATGGAGTTGCCCGTTGTTTCCACCGATGTTTCTGGCATTCCCGAACTGGTAGAATCGGGTGTGAATGGCTTGCTCGTACCGCAAAAAGATGCGGCGGCGCTGGCACGCTCAATCGCGGAATTGCTGGACGATGCCGCGTTGCGCAAACGATTAGGGCAAGCAGCACGCGCGCGAGTTTGCTATATTTTCGACGTGGAGGTTAATGTGCAACCGCTGTGGCGGCTCTTCCAAGTATGAGAAAGAAAATTTTATTTTATTGCCAATCGCTGCTCGGCATTGGGCATTACGTGCGCAGCCGTGAAATTGTACGCGCCCTCGCGGCGTTTGACGTTTGCTTTGTCTACGGCGGCGAAATGATTCCGGGCTTTGGTATGCCGCCTGGTGTCGAAGTGATCCATTTGCCTGCGCTGAAATCCGATGCCAATTTTCAGCAGTTACATTTGATTGACAAGCAACTGAACCTCGCCGAAGTCAAAGCCCGCCGCCGGGAACAACTCTTGTCCATTGCTGAGCGCGTCCAGCCGGATGCGATTGTGATTGAGCTATATCCGTTTGGTCGGCGGATGTTCGATTTTGAATTGCTCCCACTGCTGGAAAGCACGCGCGTCACAGGCCAATCGCCCAAGGTGATCTGTAGCCTGCGCGATATTCTGGTCGCCCGCAAAAATCAGACGAAATTTGATAACGAAGCCTGTACGTTGATGAATCAATATTTTGATTTGCTGTTGATTCATGCGGATCCGAATTTTCAACGCCTGGAGGAAACGTTTCCGCGCGTGAATGACCTGCGTTGTGAAGTGCGGTATACCGGTTTTGTCGCGCAAAGTCGTGGGGAGGACACCTCTCCGGCAGGCGCTTCCAATGAAAAGCGAATTCTCGTCAGCATTGGCGGCGGACGCATTGGCCACGAGTTGATAGAATGTGCAATTGATGCTAGTGCCTGGCTCAACACCCCCCACAATTTGCACATTCTGACCGGGCCACATTGCCCCGCAGCCGTGTACGCCCAGCTTCAGCAACGCCTTACCCTTAGCCCTCGCATTACGATGGAACGATTCACACCGGATTTTCCAGCCTACCTGCAACAAGCCGATCTTTCCTTGAGCATGGCGGGTTACAATACCTGTATGGACATTGTTTCGGCAGGCGTGCGGGCTATTGTGTATCCCTTCACGGGCGACGACAATCAGGAGCAAATGATGCGCGCCCGCAAGCTGGAAAAACTTGGTGCCCTGACTGTCCTTACCCCGGAACAACTCACGCCGGAGCAATTGGCACATCGGCTGCAACAGGCCTTGCAAGCCCCGCCGGTGGTCGCACCGATCCCCCTTGATTTACAAGGCGCGGCGAAAACCGCGCAGTTCCTAACCGAACTTTTGCAGGCGTGAAATATGGACGATGCAAGGTACGAATTACACGCAACGCTAGCGCAGCAACAGGCTGCCGGAAAAACGGTGGACGTGTTTTTTCGTGATGATGACGTGGATGAAGATGAAGCTTCGTTGCGGCGGTTGTTGCATCTGTTCGCGGCCAGCGATGTCCCGCTCATTTTGGGCGTCATTCCCGCCCGCCTTACCACCGCCGGAATTGAACTCCTGCAGCAATACTCCGCTTCCGTGGAATTGGTGCAACACGGCTGGCAACATATCAATCACGAAACGACCGGCAGAAAATGTGAATTTGGCCGCAGCCGCAGTTTTGCTGAACAATTCGATGACTTATCGCGCGGGCAAAAGCGTATGAATGAAGCGTTCGGCGCGCAATGGTTCCCCGCTTTTATTCCCCCTTGGAATCGTTGCACGGACGTTACAGAACAAGCCTTGCAGCAATTGGGCTTTCGTGTCTTATCGAAGCTGCATGAAAAGGATTCGCTTGCATCATTGCCACAAATTTCTGTTACCTTGGATTTATTTCATTGGAAAGGCGGTGCACAACTCAAGCCAACGACAGAGCTTTGGCAAGCCATTGCGCAGCAAGTCCAGCAAGACATGGCACTGGGAATTATGCTGCATCATAAAGTGATGGCAGATGACGCCTTCGCTTTTCTGGCGCAATTGTTAGCTGCGCTAAAGCAATTTTCCAATGTACGCTTTCATCGTTTGCAGGATTTGTAGCAGACAGCATGAGCCGACAAAAACAAGCAAATTTTTGGGCTATCATCAAAGGCCATTTGTGGCAGGAGCGCCGCCGTGTGGCATTTTCGCTGATAAGTATGCTCGTCTTACTCCTGGCAGAGTTGCTCTCGCCCTGGCCGCTGAAAATCATCTTTGATTACATTCTGCTGGATAAACATTTGCCGGCGTCCTTCGCGTGGCTGGCGGGAATATTGGCCTACGGAAAAACCGCTGCCGTCATCTTTGTCTCGCTGGGTATTTTGCTGCTTGCCGTGGTGCGCAGCGGCTTTTCATACTATCAGGATTATCTGTTTTCGCGGCTGGGTCATCAGCTGGTGTATACGCTGCGCCGTGAGTTGTTCGCGCATTTGCAGCAGCTTTCGCTCAGTTATTACAACCGTGCGCGCACGGGCGAATTGCTCAATCGCGTCACCAGCGAAACCGAAGTTTTCAAAGATGTCCTGGTCGAATCCGTCCTCAATTCCGGCGCACAAGTGCTGACCATTATCAGTATGTTCGCCATTTTGCTGCTGCTTAACGCGCGCCTAAGCTTAATTGCGTTTGCGACGTTGCCGCTGTTGTTTTTTTCGCTCGCGTATATCTATCGCAAAATCAAAGTCTCAGCCCGCGAACAACGCCAACGCGAAGGACGCATCGCGGCACGCTTGAGCGAGGTCTTGTCTTCGGTCACGCTGGTGAAAGCCTTCGGGCGCGAACAGTACGAGCAGGATCGCTTTGACGAAGAAAGCACGCAGACGTTGGAAGAGGGCATTCGCACCGAACGAATGGCAGCGGCGGCGACACGTACGGTTGAACTCATCCGCGCCTTCGGCGTGTGGGGGACGGTGTTATTCGGCGCATTGCTCGTGCTGAAAGGACGAATGACGCCCGGCGATATGCTGGTGTTTACGGCTTACTTGAACGATATGTACAAGCCGCTGCGCAATCTGGCGAAGATTTCGACACGGCTCTCTCGTGCCGCTGTCAGTATGCAGCGCATCTCTGAAATCCTTGATACCGAACCAGAAACCTGGGATAGCGAATCAGCGGTAGCGGCAACAAACTTACTAGGCGAAATCGTTTTTGACCGGGTCTCGTTTGATTACGGCGATGGCAAAGCGGTGCTGAAGGACGTTTCGTTCAAGATTACGCCAGGGCAACGGGTGGCATTGGTTGGCTCATCGGGGTCTGGCAAATCTACGATTGCAAGTTTGATCTTGCGCTTCTATCACGCGAAGCAAGGCACAATCACGATTGATGGGGTGAATATCGAAAACTACGAACGCGAAACACTCCGCCGCGAAATTGGTGTGGTGATTCAGGACGCGTTGTTGTTTGGCGCTTCGATCCGCGAAAACATTGCCTACGGTAAGCCAGACGCGAAGCTGGCCGAAATCGAAGAAGCTGCGCTCCAGGCTTACGCGCACGATTTCATCGCCGCCTTGCCAGAAGGGTATGACACCATTATCGGCGAACGCGGCTCGACGTTATCGGGCGGGCAGCGGCAACGTCTTTGTTTGGCGCGCGCGATTATCAGGCATCCTTCGATTTTGCTGTTGGACGAGCCGACTTCGGCGGTGGACATCGAATCAGCGGCGCTCATCCACGAAGCGGTGGATCGTTTGCGCGCGGGCAAAACGACGCTCGTGATTGCGCATCATTTTGCGGATTTGGAAAGCTACGATCAAATTCTAGTGTTGCGCGACGGCGCATTGGTGGAGCAAGGCACGCATGCGGAATTACTGCATCAGCAAGGCGAATATTACAAAATGTTCTGGCAGGATCAAATGGGCGAGGTTAACCCTCAAGCTCTGTAAATCCGCTCGCAGAAAAGGAAGTACATGAATTTACAAACGATTTTGGTGACTGGGGGAGCAGGCTTTATTGGCAGTCATCTAGTAGATCGCCTGCTCGAAAAAGAAGGCGTGCGCGTGGTCGCAATAGACAACTTTCACGACTTCTATGCGCCGACTATCAAACACGCCAACGTTCGCCCACATCTGGCACACGCAAATTATCAGCTTGTCCAGACAGACATCACCGATTTCGCGGCGCTAAGCGAGGTATTTGCTAAGACCTCGTTTGATGCGATTGTTCATTTAGCCGCGCGTGCAGGCATTCGGCCTTCGCTTGAACAACCGCTTCAGTATCAGCAGACGAATGTGACAGGAACCTTGAATCTGTTGGAACTGGCGCGGCAATTTGCCGTCAAACGATTTATCTTCGGCTCTTCCAGTTCCGTTTATGGCGACAATCCAAATGCGCCGTTTCGGGAAGACCACCTGCCACAACCGATTTCGCCGTATGCCGCGACGAAATCCGCAGGCGAAATGCTGGCTTACACCTACAGCCATCTCTATGATATTCAGACGGTGTGCCTGCGCTTCTTCACAGTGTATGGCCCGCGCCAACGGCCCGATTTGGCGATTCACAAATTCGCGCGCTTGATGGCTGCCGGGCAACCGATTCCTGTGTATGGCGATGGAACTACGGAACGTGATTACACGTATGTCGCGGATATTGTGGGCGGAATTCTGGCCGCGCTGGAATACGAACAAACGCCTTTTGAAACGATCAATCTGGGTTGCTCACAAACTGTGCCGTTGCATCGTGTGATTTCGTTGCTGGAAGAAGCACTAGGGGTGCAGGCCAGCATTGAACGGCTGCCGTTGCATCCCGGAGACTTAGCTTTGACGCACGCGGATGTCAGCAAGGCGCAGCGGCTTTTGCATTATGTACCGACGACTTCCATTGAAACTGGCGTCCAGAAATTTGTGGAGTGGTTTAAGACGACTTTATAACGGCATCACCTATGACGCTGCTTCCTCGCCCCGCACCAAACAAATCCGGCTTTTTCGCGCGTCCTGTGATGGTTCGCTTAGCGGTGTATATGCCTTTGTTCTGTGTCTTATTTTTTGGTTGGGTGCGTTTGCTCGAATGGAAAATGACGCACCATCCGGTTCGTTACGATGGCAGCGCAGATTGGATGTTGCCGAACCAAACGGAGGAGGTTTGGTTTATCACCACAGACAAGGTGAAATTGCACGGCTGGTTTCTGCAAGCACGGCAACAGCCCGCCAAAGGGACAGTGCTGTATGCACACGGCAACGGTGGCAACATTACCTATTTCCAAGGCGTTGCCGCAGATTTGGCCAACCGCGGGATGGATGTGTTGCTGTATGACTATCGCGGCTACGGGCGCAGTGAGGGGACTGCGCCCAGCGAAGCCGAACTCTATGCGGATGCTGATGCAGCGTATGATTTTCTGATCACCACACGGGGCGTGAACCCGGAGAAGCTGGCGATTTATGGTTTGTCGCTTGGCACAACGGCGGCAATTGATTTAGCGGCGCGCAAAACCTGCGGCGCGCTCGTGCTGGAAGCGCCACTGAGTTCCGCGAGCGATATGGCGAGTGCGGCGATTCCCCTGATTCCGCGTGGATTGCATTGGATTCTCAAGAATCGTTTTGCATCAGAACGCAAGATTGCCAACGTAAAATGCCCGGTGTTTGTCGCGCACGGCGAAGCGGATCAAATCATTCCCGTAGCACAAGGCAAGAAAGTTTTTGCCGCCGCACCTGAACCGAAAAAACTCCTGCTCATTCCGCGCGGCACACATTGGTTGCCGAGTGTAAAAGGCTATATGGATTCAGTAGCGGAGTTTATTGCGATCAACCTCACAACAAAACAATGAAGGCAAAAATCAAATTCTCAATAGGCGCGTTGATCTTGTTGCCCCTGCTTTTCTTTACGCTCATCTGGTTGGCAGGAACAGCGCTGAGTCATTCGGTCAATCGCGCGATTGGCGATTTGCCGACTGATTTATCAGGACATAATGTCGCGTTTCTGAGCGAATCCGGCGCAACGATTCACGGCTGGTTTATTGAAGGACACGGAAGCAAAAGCACGGTGATTCTTATGCACGGCGTTCGTGATTCGCGGTTGAGCATGCTGGATCGGGCACGGTTTCTTGCGGCTGCGGGCTACGCGGTGTTGCTCTTTGATTTTCAGGCTCATGGCGAAAGCAAAGGCGAGAGCATTACTTTTGGCCATTTGGAAAGCCGTGATGCACAAGCCGCTGTGAAATTTGTGCGTGCGCGATTGCCGCAGGAAAAAATTGGCATCATCGGCGTTTCGCTTGGTGGCGCGGCAACGTTACTGGCGGAGCCAAAGTTGGAGGTCAACGCAATCATCATTGAAATGGTTTACCCGACGATCCGGCAAGCCATTGATAATCGCCTGAAGCTTCACTTAGGAGGTTGGGCCGGTGCATTAACGCCATTGCTTGTGGCACAACTTAATCCGCGACTGGGAATTCAGCCCGAAACCTTGCAACCCCTTAATAAGATCGGCGATGTTACCATTCCCATGCTTGTCATTGCAGCAGCAGAAGACAAGCATACGCCGCTAACCGAATCACAGGATTTGTTCAATGCAGCACACGAACCGAAAGAGTTTTGGGTTGTGCCGGGCGCGCAGCATGAAGATTTATACCGCTTCGCCAAACAGGATTATGAACATCACATCCTGAGTTTTTTTGCCCGGGCACTGCAATAAGTTTCCCCCTCTGGCGCTGTAAATGCAGTACAATACTCTACGTTTTTGCCCCCCC
Organism: uncultured Acidobacteriota bacterium; assembly: GCA_963794955.1. GTDB lineage: Bacteria > Acidobacteriota > Blastocatellia > RBC074 > RBC074 > JAFDVL01. The sequence goes on along the minus strand of CAWCGF010000001.1, from coordinate 34,553 downwards.
ATTTGACTTCGTACTTCATGACACTTGATCGGTACTTTAGGCTGTCTTCGTATGCGTTGCTGACCACCAGCTTTCTAATGTTGGTGGCTACCCACCAGCTTGATTGGCCTTCGATAGTGTTGTTTGCGGGGGTACTCATCTGCGGCTGGTTCGTGGATGCGGGGCGCGTGCAATGGCGGATGTCGCCGACGGTGGTAAGTGTCCTGATGCTGGTGTTTCTACCGTTTCCATTTATTGACTGGTTAGTGCTGAGAACCTCGCCGATTGTGGCGCTGATTCATTTCATTTTCTTCGCCTCCACCATGAAACTGGTGCAGCCGAAACGGCAACGGGATTGGCTGTGGCTGTATGTTGTAGCCTTCTTTCAAATGTTGCTGGCGGCGGGAATGATGATTGACACGACGTTCTTTGTCCTGTTGGTGATGTTTTTGTTCAGCGCGGTCTCAACGTTGGTGAGCTTTGAAATGCAGCGTGCCCAGCAATCGTTGGCGGATGCCGGGCAAAATCAGGAAACCGGGGAATTAGAATTCTGGCGCGAAATGACCACGGCAAGAAAGGCGCTGCCCTCGCCGCGCTGGCGCGGCATCGCTTTTTTCTCGGGCGTTTCTCTGCTCCTGATTTTGGTCTTAGCAACGCCCTTGTTTCTGGCCATGCCACGGCTCGCGCTCAGGAATTCAGGGGCGAGTTGGATGCAGGGCGCGGCGCTTTCGGGCTTTTCCGACACCGTACGCCTGGGTGATGTTGGACAACTCAAACTGAATCCGCAACTCGTGATGCGCGTGCGTGTGAATCAACCCCCCGATCAATATCGCTCCAATTTACGTTGGCGTGGCATCACGTTGGATTATTACGATAGCGGCAATTGGCGCGATTCCCTGAGTTGGCGGGGCAACCGCAAAATAGGCGCGCGCCCGGTGATAAAACGGGGGAACGCGTTTTGGGTGGACGAATCGCTGCAACTGAATCATCCCAAAGATTTGGATTCGATCACGCGGCAGACGTTTTACTTAGAGCCATTGGATACGCAAACGATTTTTGCTGCGCCCAAACCTTTGTGGGTCGAAGGCGTGCCTTCGCTGTGGCGCGACGAGAGTGATGGGCTGTGGACGAGCAATCACGCGCTGAATCGTTTAGTGTATCAGGTCGAATCCGATACGCGCCGCGCCAGCGACAAAGAATTGCGCGAAGACAATGCCAGCGAATATGCACAAGACCTCCGCTTCCGCTATACGCAAGTGCCGAGAAACTTTGATCCGCGCGTCGGGCAATTGGCCGCAAAGGTCACGAAAGGTGCGACCACCGCCCTGGATATAGCGCGCCGCCTCGAAACCCATCTGCGCGAAAGCTACAGCTACTCGCTGAATTTGCAGCGCACGGATGACGGCGAACCTATAGCGGATTTCCTCTTTAATGTGCAAGCCGGGCATTGCGAGTACTTCGCTTCCGCGATGACCTTGATGTTGCGCACGCAAGGCGTTCCGGCGCGCATCGTCAATGGTTTTCAAATGGGCGAGTACAGCGAGATTTCCGACTTTTATACCGTGCGCCAATCTGATGCGCATTCGTGGGTTGAAGTCTATTTTCCCAAACACGGCTGGGTCGTCTTTGATCCCACGCCTTCCGCTGGCTTGAATCAATACGAAAACAACTGGTTAGCAACGGTGCGGCACGTGGGCGAATCGCTGGAAATGTTCTGGCTGGAATCCGTAATTGGCTTTGGCGCGAATGAGCAGGCGTCGTTGGTCTTTCGGATGCACCGCACCATTTCAAGCTATCAAAGTGAGCTTGCCACGACGTTGATGGAATGGCGGTTAGGTTTTGCCAGCTTCCTCAAAGCCATGCGCGAACTCTTGCCACCATTAACGGCCCACGATTGGGTCGCAGCCATCTTCTCGCCAGCACTGATCGCGGTGCTTTTGACTGGTGGCCTGATCCTGGGAGGATTGGCAGTCTGGCGCAACCGTGTCAGATCATGGCAGCATCGCATCAACCATGAACCAATCGCCTCTGCGGTCGCATTTTATCAGGAAATGCTGGACGCCTTGGCCCGTGTGGGCTATCGCCGCTTGCCGGAACAAACGCCGCAAGAATTCGCCCGCGCCGTGGCTTTGCCTAAGGTGTCGCAAATCACAGGACTGTATCAACAGGTGCGATTTGGCGGAAAACAGTTAAGCGAAGACGAAATCAGCCACCTCGAAAGCGCACTCAAAGAATTGCGGGCGTTGCAGAAACCAGCGGTGGGAAACAACAAGAACTGATTTGTTGCAGTTAATAATCCGTTTGTTTACAGTATCAGCGCAACTTGGCCAGCGCTTGATTGCAGTTTTCGATTTCATCGCGCAGCTTTTTTTCCTGTCCGGCATCGTTCCCTTGCGCGACACCTTTTCGCACTAACGTTAGCCACATCTCCAGACTGCGCTCATAGCTGGCGCGGGCGGTTTGCCAATAGGTGATGCGTTGCGACTGCGACGCTTGTGGCTGCCCGGCTAAAATTTTATTGACGTCGCCGTAAAATGCCTGCTGGCGCATTAGGTCTTGTTGCTCTTTGGCGCTGTCAGGATTAGCCGCTAGGAGCGCCTCAAAAATGGCGAAGGCTTCTTGATAATAGGCTTGCGCACTGCGGGCATCGCCCTGTTCCGCGAGCACGTATCCCGCATTGCCCAGGCACAGTGCTACATCACGTTTGAGTTGGGCATTTTGCGGGTCTTCGGCGGCCAGCTTCTGTCGTAGCTTGAGAGACTGTTGATAATAATCCAGCGCGGCTTTGTTAGCGCCAGAATACCAAAGCACGTCTCCCAAGTGGTTGAGATGGGATGTCAGATCACGCTGCGCCAGCGCATTGGTCGGGTTGGCAGTGACCAGCGCCTCGGCTAGTTTGATTCCATCGCGTGCGGTTGCAATCGCCAAGGGCCATTGCCGTTGGGCGGAATACACCGCCGCCACATTCAGCTTTCCAATCGCCAGGGCGCGGCGATATTTGAACTGATCGTCCGGCACGGCGCTTTGCTGGCGCAAGGCTGTGACCAAATCGGTTGATTGACGATAGAGTTCCAGCGCCTGGTCATATTCGCCTTCCGCAAAATGGATTTGCCCAATAGACTCCAAATTGCGCGCCGAGGCTGCCCGAACTTGTGGCTCATTGGGTAATTCTGCCAGCAAAGCTTGTGACCGTTGATGCAATTCCAAGCCTTTTTTCGGCCCTTCCCGCGAACCGATAATCCAGCCCAATCTGTCCAGGCACTCTGCCAATTCCAGGCGTGCGGTTGCGTCTTTGGGATGGGCTTTCACTAAAGCTTCCCGCAAAGGCAACGCCTTTTGATAGCTCTGCACCGCGCCATCCAGATCGCCTAAATTGGCGCGATACGGATCACCTTGCACCTGCGCGATCTTTTCATACGCGGCGGCCATTTCCTGTTGCAACGAACGATCAGGGCCAGCCTCGCGCGATAAATTGTCGAGATATTCCAACGCCCGCTTGACCAGCAGCGCGCGTGCTGGCGTTGAACCCGGCAAGTTTTGAATCGCATCGTGCATTTCAAACACGACCGCGTGCGCCAGTTGCCGGACGTCATTGAAACGCTGTTCCGCTTTGGCTCGTTCGCGTTGGGCGACGCGTGCTTGCCACAGAGTTGCACCTAGGCCACCAAGCAAGGTCAATGCCAACAGCAAGCCTGCGATCACGGCCAGACTGTTGCGCTGAAAGAAGCGGCTGGCGCGATACGTTAATGTTTGCGGGCGCGCCAGCACCGGATGCCCCGACAAATGCCGCATTAAATCTTCTGCCAACTCACGCGCCGACGCGTAGCGAAGAGACGGTTCCTTACGCAAGGCGAACAAAACAATATTGTCCAAATCGCCGAACAGTTTCTGCCGCAATCTTTCCGGTTGATCGGTGCGCGCCTTACTTACTTGCTCCGGCGTAATTATCCCTCCCACGGTTCCGCCGCGTCCCGTAATGTTCTCGGTGCGCAGCACCATCGCGCTGGGACGTGTTGGTTGCGCTTCGCAAATCACTTGAATGACTTTTTGTGGCGGCAAACTGGAAACATGATACGGGCGATGCCCGGTCAGCAGTTCGTACAGGATGCAGCCGAGCGAGTAAACATCACTGGCCGTCGTGATCGCTTCATCACGAACTTGTTCGGGGCTGGCGTAGCCAGGCGTCATCAAACGCATTCCGGTGAGCGTGGCGTCAGGTTGCGCAGGGGTTTCTATGAATGCTTCATCTTGCAGCAGTTTGGCAATGCCAAAATCCAAGAGCTTCGGCGTGCCGTCGGCAGTTACTAAAATGTTGCCGGGCTTCAGATCACGATGCACGATTAAGTTTTGATGGGCGAATTGAACGGCGGCGCACACACGCAAAAACAAGTGCAGGCGGTCGGCAAGAGAAAGTTGATGGGCATCGCAATAGGCGTCAATCGGCTGGCCTTCGATATATTCCATTACCAAATACGGTCGTCCGTCCTCGGTCGTGCCGCCGTCAAATAAGCGCGCAATGTTAGGATGATTGAGCGAGGCCAGAATCTGGCGTTCGTGGCGAAAGCGACGCACCAGAAAATCGCTGGCAAAGCCTTGCCGGATGAGTTTAATAGCGACGTGTTGCCGATATTGATCGTCAGCGCGCACCGCCAAATACACCACGCCCATACCGCCTTCGCCCAGTTCCCGCACAATTTCATACGCGCCAATTCGTTTGCCAAGAGCTGACGTTGTGGGTTCGCGCTGCCCCTCCGAATCCGATAGCGTCGGGATGCCAGCCAGCAGCGTCGCATTCATTGCCAGCGCGGGCATTTCGATGAACTCCTCGGCGGCTTCGTGCGACTGCAACAGCGATTCCACTTCGGTGCGTAATTCGGCATCCCCCGTGCATTGCTCCACTAAAAATGCTGCGCGCTGTGCGGCAGGCAAGTCCACCACCGCCGAGAAGATTTGTTTGACCTGTTGATATTGTTCGGAAGTCATTGTCCTTGGTCATTGGTCATGGGAAAAATCGCTTTGGTCTTACGGCGTTGTTCTTTATCATATTTCTCGAAATGGGAGAGCCGCTTAACAACTGACCAATGACAACTGACCAATGACCAATGCCTTTATTTTGCCAACTCACGATGCAACCAGGCCTTTGCCATCACCCATTCCCGTTTGATGGTGGCGGGGGAGATGTGCAAGACCGCAGCGGTTTCTTCAATCGTTAAGCCCCCGAAAAAGCGTAGCTCAACGATCCGACTCTGTTGTTCGTCAAGCTTCGCTAAGGTGTTGAGCGCATCGTCAAGCGCAATCAAATCCACTTCTTTTTCTTCTGCTGCATCCAGTGCTTCATCAATCGCAATCTTGGGCATTCCGCCGCCGCGTTTATCCGCCTGTTGTTCGCGCGCGTGGTCAATCAAAATGCGCCGCATCATTTGTGCCGCAATGCCATAGAAATGCGCGCGACTTTGCCAGTTCACCTGTTGCTGGTCAATTAGGCGCAAGTAGGCTTCGTGGACTAACGCAGTAGTTTGCAACGTGTGTCCCACGCGTTCGCGCCGCAAATACCGACTGGCAATCCGCCGCATCTCGTCATACACCAACGGCAACAGCGAATTGAGCGCCTGTTGATTGCCATTGCTCCAATCAGCGAGCATTTGTGTGACTTCGGGACCGGGAACAGACATGGCAAGACCTCCTGTAAAACAATTTTAGGGTTCGGGACGCGCACGATAGTGAAGGGAGAATACGCTGACAGGAAATCAAAATCAAAAGGCAAAAGGCAAATCGCAAAAGGCAAAAGGTCGGAAGATTATTTAAGAAATTCAGAAAAAGTTCTGTTTCCGAATCCCACTTTTGCCTTTTGATATTTGACTTTTGATTTCCAGCGAGCTGAGCCAATTCCTCTCGAATTTCCGCGTTAACCAGATGAAGCAAAACAAAAATCGAAATTCAGGAGAAAAACTTATGACCAACGGAATGAAAACTTGTGCTTGTGGTGCGGCGAATCCTCCCACCGCCGCTTTTTGTAATAACTGCGGTGCGCCTGTGCTTGTCCCACAGGGCGGCTATGTTCCGCCGCCACCCGTCGCGTACAAAAGTCAGGCGACCATCGCTATTATCCTGGCTATTGTGGGCTTGGTCGTCTGTGGGCCGCTCACGACTGTCCCCGGCATCTTTTTTGCGAAACAGGATTTGAATGCCGTCAAGGAAGGGCGGGCACCCCAATCCATTTCTGGCACGGCCAACATCGCGCTTTGGTTGAATGTTGGGGTAACGGTGATTTCGGTCATGATCTGTGGGCTTTTCGGCCTGTTGTCTGTATTGCCGGTGGCAATGATGTAATGCAGAAAGGCTTTGTCATGCAATCAATCAAACCATCCTGGAAAGATCGTACCGTGTATTTCGCCTTGCTGAGCGGAAGCGCCGTGACACTGGCAATCGCGCGTCATCTCACCCCCGCAACGCAAGGCTTCGGCACGCATCGGCAATTGGGCTTGCCTGCTTGCACATTTTTGCAATGGACAGGCGTGCCATGTCCGAACTGCGGAATGACCACATGTTTTGCCCACGCTGCACATTTGGATTTCGGCTCGGCCTTCGTGACGCAACCGTTCGGATTAGTATTGTTTCTCCTCGCTATCGCCTTACTTCCGGCTTCGACGTGGTTGCTGTATCGCCAGGTTCCAGTGGCAAAGGTGGTTGCTTCCAACTTCGTGCGAAAAGCGGCCTTCATTTGGTTGGGTTTATGGTTATTGGGCTGGATTTATAAATTGTTGCTGATGGCGTGAAAAAAAATGAGCCAATCCCTGGTCACTTTCCGCGTTACGAATTGAGAGCAAACAAGATTCGCCAACAGGAGGCAAGCATGACCTATACAGCAACCAATCAACACCGCAACAATTTTACCAATGGCAAAGCACAATCAGCACATCCCTTGCCGCTCTATTGTCCTAAATGTCAGAGCGGCGCAGAAAGCGGACGCTTTTGCATTCGGTGCGGTGGGCAATTAGTGGTATGGCCTGCGGCAGTACACAATGTGCCACACATCGCACCGTTGCCGCTGCAACCTTTCCAGACACGAATAAATCAAGTACAGGCTTGTCAGCATTGTGGCGGACAAGGGCAACGGCTTGCAGCGCAAACCATAATTTGCCCCAGTTGCCGCTGGCTGCGCCCGTTAACAACAGGCTACGTTGTTGATCCGAACCTGTTTATGTGGGCGGAAGACGGACGAGCGATGGCCACATTGCGGTCAATGGCACCGTTGAATGCCGCCGCGCAAAAGATTTCGGATCGTGCGGGCAAGAAATGGATAGAGACGACTTTTAATGGCGTGCGGCTTAGCGAAAAACAACTGCCGCAAGTGTATGCCCAAGCGATCAAAGCCGCGCGGCTTTTGGGACTGCCTGCGATGCCGGATGTGTATGTTTCAGGTGAACGTCCCTGGGATGCGCTGACGTTTGGCAGCGATACTAATGCTTTTATCGTGATTGGCTCTTCGTTGGTCGCCAGTTTTCAAGGCGAAGATTTGCTCTACATTTTGGCGCGCGAAATGGGACACGTTCGCGCTGGTCACGCGCTTTGGAAAACCGTGATCCGCTTTTTGGTTGGCGAAGTCAGGCAAGGGCAGGGAATGGGGCACAACGGCATGCTGGGCATCGTGGGCGATTTGCTGAGTCCTGGCAAGTGGGTTGAGAATGCTATAGAACTCCCGCTGCTGGCCTGGGCACGACAAGCCGAAATCACTGCAGATCGCGCCGCTTTGCTCGCGGTGGGTAACGAAGATGTCGCGCGGCGTGTGCTGATGTCGTGGGCCTTGCGTTCGCCGTTGCTGTATCGCCAAATCAATATCGCCGCGTGGCTGGAACAGCAGGAAGACGATGCTACCGATCAGCTCGTCGCGTTATCCGAAGTCATCTCTGCTTCGACCCCGTTTTTATCGCGTCGCTTGCGCTTGATGACAGAATTTGCGCGTAACCCGCACAGTCAACAGGCCTCCACGTGGATGCATCAGTGCGCGGCGCAGGCGACAGCACAAACCACTCCCGCACAGCCAGCCGCCTCCACCGATGTTCGCTTTGCCTGCCCCGCGTGCCAGGCAACGATGCGCATCCCCCAAGCCGCATTAGCTGGCAAAGGAAGCTTGAATGTCCGTTGCCCGAATCCCGCTTGCGGCAATGTCGTTACACTCCGCAAAAAAGCTGCGCCGCCTGCGCCTGCCGCCCCAGTGGCAGATGCTGATTAAGGGGGGAAGGGGAGAAGGAGAGAAGGGGAATGCTGTCACCCAGCCCCTTTCTCCCCCACTCTCCAACTCCCCCATCTTCATTTTTCTTGAGCCATTTTAGCGGTGCATTGCGCGTTACTAATCGAAGGCGAACAAAACGTAATTATTACTCAAAAGGAAGGTAAACTTTATGGCAAACGAAGTCATCATCATCACGGATCACCCCGGCAATTTAAGCGAAGCGACCATCGTCGAAATTATTCAAACGGATGCGAATTCCAATCTGGCCGAAGAAATCATCGAAGCCTTTCTGGATGCAAATGATCAGGACTCGGTCACGGAATACGGCACTATGGCCTTTGAGCAACCCACGCTATCAGATATCGCAGTCAGCGAAGACGCTTTGCAAGCCGCGTACGAGCAAAGCACTGGTGTAGATTATTTGGCAGCGGATACTTCCTTCGCTTCTTATTCGTCAGTGTCAGACGTTACGCCAGGCTCAACGTTGACGGATAGCACCGCTCAGACTGATGCCGATGCCACAGCCGCAGCAGCACAACAACAAGCGTATACCGATGCCGCGCAAGCCGCACAAGCCGAAGCCGACAACGCCATCGCGGTGGGCGATTATGAAACCGCTTCGCACTTACGCGAAACCGCCGAACAACAAGCGTGGCAAGCCGGAGATTCTTCGGTGCTGCACGGCAGCGACTCCACGGATTTGACCAACAGCGCGTGGCAACAGGATCAGGCGCAGTATTACGAACAACAGCAAACCATTTATGCCCAGCAGAGCAATTACGAAGCTGCGCAGGAATCTTCTGCCAATGCCGCCTGGCATCAGGGCAATGCCGATTGGAATGCAGGCGGCAGCGATCATACCGGACAAGCAAAAGCCGAAGAATACGAAATGAGCCTGGCTGTTGGAGAAGAAAATACGGCTGCCTATCATGCAAGCAATGCCGATTGGTATGCCGGAAACGGGCAATGGCGATATCGCTTTGAGCGAAGTGCAAGCCGCCGCCGATCATCAAGCACAGGCCGATTGGCACGGCGAGATGGGCGAACATGGCAACGCGCTGGGCGTGTATGACGCCAGTTCTCAAACGTACGATTACTCTTCCGGCTATGACACAGCGGCGGCAGATTATTCGTCGTCGTACGCGGCAGCAGATTATTCCTCATCGGCTGTGGATACGAGTGCGGAATAATGCCTGACAGCAAGTCTCAAGATGTAGCGCCAACTTGCCAGTTTACGCACGGTTCCCTCTCGCTACCTTGTTGCGACAGGAGCAAACTGGCAAATCGGCGCTACATTTTCGGATTATTTCATCGCGCTCTTGGTCATCTTGCCTTCGATTTCATCGGCGAGCGCATTCGCGTCATATAGCTTGCGCATCGCTTCCATGATGCCTGCCGCGTGAACCGAGACGGTGCGATTGGCGGTTCCATCGTAGATAAAGTTGCCGACCAGACTTTCGATATTGCCATCAAACGCGATGCCCACGAATTCGCCGTTGCGATTGACCAGCGGTGAGCCAGAGTTGCCGCCGATGATGTCATTCGTCGTCACGAAATTCAGCGGCGTCGCCAAATTCAGTTTGCTGATGCGATCCAGAAATCGTTGCGGCGTATTGAAGGGGGGCTTATTGCCAAAGCTATGCACACGGTCATATAAGCCATAGAACGTCGTGCGCGCGGGCGCAATGGTGCCATTCATCGGATAGCCCTTAACAATGCCGTACGACAGGCGCAGCGTGAAGTTGGCATCCGGGTATTGCGAACGACCATAGACAGCAAACCGCGCTGCGCCGATCTTTTCGCTGGCGGCAGCGATTTGCGCATCCAACGGCGCCACAAGCGCCTCAGTGGCTCGTTGCATCGGGATCAACTTCTTTGCCAATTCAATCATTGAGTCGTTAGCTGCTGTGACTGCTGCTTCGCCGCCTTCGACTAAAGATTTGCGATAGGTAAGATCGGCCAGCTTCGTGCCTGCGATCAGTGTCTTGGCAAACTCTGTTGGTGTTTTGCCCTCAAGTAGCGTTTTGACGAATGGGTCATCCGCGCCAAGTTCATCCAGCGCGAGTTGCAGGTTGCCCGCAATCATCTGTTCTTCCAGTTGCGGATAAATCGGAGCTGGCGAGAAGACTTGCGCTTGTAACGACTCCAGATTCGCGCCACGCGCGGCGTCCGGCGATTTTGCCAGCCGGGCATAGATAGGAAGCAAGACTCCCATTTTAAGCAGAGTGGAATTGCCGATGCTCCGAAAGCGGCGTTGTTTGTCTATTTCATTTATCTTGGCCTGTGCTTGCGCAATCTCATCCCAGGCCTTGCCATAGGCGGCTTTCCATTCAGGATTTGAGTCCACTTTGGCACGCAGTGCGTTTTCTTCGGCCTGTTTTTTGGCAATGATAGTTTTATCCAGCAACCCCTGATATTGACCGGTATAGGCTTTCTGCGCATTTTCCAGGCTGAAAATCTCCTCTTCGGCTTGGCGTCTTTGCTCCGTCCCCAGCGCGGCATACGCCTTCAAAGTGGCAAGCCAGCGTTTGAGCATAGTCAGGACGCGCGGATGACGAATGTCACGCTCATATTCAATTTGCGCCATCGTGATGTTGCGTTGTGTCTTGCCAGGATGCCCGGAAACAAACATTAAATCGCCATCTTTGGCGCTGTTGGAATTCCACTTCAAATAATGCGGCGAAGCAACGGGTTTGCCATTTTCGTACACCCGCATAATCGTCACGTCCATATCAAAACGCGGAAAGGTGAAATTGTCAGGATCGCCGCCGAAGAAGGCCGCTTGTTTTTCGGGCGCGAATACGATGCGCACATCCGTATATTTTTTGTAGCGATAGACCCACGTCTCACTGCCCTGATAAAAATTTACGACATCCGAACGCAGGCCGGTTTTTTCAGTGCTTTCCTTTTGGATCGCCGCGACTTCTGCTTCACGCGCCGCCGCCACCTGCCCCGGATTCATCTCCGGCTTGAGCACGCCGTTGATGCGCGCGGTCACGTCTTCCATCGAAACGAGTACGTTCAATTCCAAGTCGGCGCATTTAATCTCTTCGGCTTGATTCTTAGCCAAAAAGCCGTCTTTCAAATAATCCTTCTGCGCCGTCGAAATCTTTTGTAATTGCCCGCTAGCGACGTGATGGTTCGTGATCACCAGGCTGGGGCTGATGAACGAGCCAGAGCCGCCATCATTAAAGCGCACGCTCGCCAGCCGCAAATGGTCGAGCCATTCCTGCGTCGCCTCAAAGCCATATTTTTCTTTGAGTTGTTTGGTCGGCAGATTGAAGTACGTCCACATACCTTCATCAGCCGTGGCCGGAAACACAAATATCGTCAGCAGCAAGGCCGCGCTGCACAAAACCGCCAGAGGTTTTTGCAAGCGGCGCGAAAAAGATTGGTTCATAAATTACCTCAATTAAAAATATTGGGAACGGATCACAGAATGACTGGGATTGCGTCTGAATTCAAGTGGGATTTTCTTTTGGGATGTGCGCTGCGTGTCTCCGCGATTATACGTTTCTCGATAGACACTGCTCCAGCGCCGATCTTCCAACTTTTCAGACAATCCAGCTTTGACCGAGTTGTTTTCGACATACAACACCGCACGGGCATAATGTTTGTTGTCTCGAACGAAGCGATCAAACGGCTCGCTTTGCCAAAACTCACCTTCGTGCTTCAGTGCTTTGTTGCATTCGTGCACGGTGAACGACTTCTACGCATGCGTGATATAACTGCCGGTAATAAGTGCTTCTCGCGTAATGGAGCAATGGCTTTTTCTCCCGAAAGGTGTAAGCAATCAGTCCGCCGAGTAGAGTAACGAAGAAATTGTAGACACTGCGATGGCGCGAATGCTCAATTTGCGAAATGTTCTTCAATTGATCGTTGATGGTTTCAAGAATGCCGCGTTTGCGCAGCAGTAATTTGTCGAGCAGCGGCATCAGTTTGTTCTTTATCCCTTTTTTTAATTTGATAATCAGTTGAAGGCCTTCTTCCTATAACTGGGTAAACAAGGGTTGGGAGAGATAGTTTCCAAAGTTTTTTGAAAAATAAATGACTAGCACTAAGCTTGGCGCAGGCGAATATCAAAGAGTCCTGCCGAGCTCGGTTTCAATCGTTACGATGAACCCCGGCTAAAAAGAGCGGTAAAGAATGCCAAAGACAAACGGACTTTTCAGCGTGTGCAAGCCGTGCTGTTGTGGCGCAAGGGCACCCCCTCAGCGAGGTCGCTGAAATTTCAGGGGTCAGCGTGCCAACGGTCTACAACTGGCTCCATCGCTATCTTGACCAACACCAGATCGCCGCGCTGTATGATGCGCCACGGAGTGGTCGGCCCCAAGTGGCCAAACGGATTACGAAAGCGCGCATTCTACGTGAACTAGACCGCCATCCGCTGCGACTCGGCTATCGCACGACGGTCTGGACGGTGCAAGCTGCTCGCGCAACATTTGGGCCAACTTTATCAGTGCGTGCTTCAGCACGCATACGCTCCGGCGGCGGATGAAGAGATGATGGTGGCCGACTGGCGCTTGTGAAGCGAACCAACAGCCGTACGCTTATGAAAACCGAAAGATTCCGCACCGAGACGCAAAACACGACGGCGCTGTTGTCCGTACCCTGACGACAGCTGTCCTGCTCACGGCGGTGCCGGCTGTATTGAAGACGAAGTGCATCCTGCGCCTGTTCACCGCGTCTTGCGGCGTGCTGGGCCATGATGCGGCGAACAATCCCGGTCGTGGCGATTTCCGACTGGCGCGCAGCATCCGAAACGAGTGTTCGGCGTCTTCGATCCACGCACCGCACACTTCGATCGGTATCGTGCCTGGCAGCGGCAAGCGCCTTTCAGATTCCTCACCTGTTCGCGCCGGGCTTACCCGGCCGAAGAGGTCTCTGGATGAGCTCCTGTCATGGATCGCGCCCCGTAGCCACGGCGCAGGCAGCACAACTGTGCACATCAAGCTGTGCCTGGCTCCCGAAGCAGTGCTCGGAACTCAAGGAACTGCCATGGCTCAATTATGGCGTGGGTTGAGAGCCGACTATTGCTCGGCCAACTATCAATATGCCGATATTGATGAGCACGCTGATTTGCCGAGCAATGGAATGATGTCCCTGTCTCACACCGAAGCACTGCGCAAGGCGAGTGTCTTGTCAAAGAACTTTTGGTTGAAATCTTTCATTAAAATCACTTTTGGAAACTCATGGCTTAAGTGGTTTCTGTCGCCAGAGATTTTGCCAAATAAATGCGCCACCAAATTCGGTACCACCGCGCGATCATCCACATTGTCGGCGGAGATTTTGACATTCAAGAGTTCGCCACAGTCGTTGACGACCAGATGCAATTTGAAACCGTAGAACCAATCCACACTGGTTTTGCCGCGTGCCGCCAAGTCTTTCAGCACTTGGTGCGACCAGATGTGCCGATTGTGACAGACCGCCAGACTGGTCGAGTCAATAAAACAGATGCCGCCGGGATTGACCGTTTCTTCAATGTTATCGGTCGGGTTGCCGCCACTACATGCAATAGCTCAATGTGGGATTAAGCTAACGGGTGGTGAAGGCAGCAGAGAGAGTACGGAACACACGGAATGAACGCAACAGACAGAACCAAGCCCCATGCTGGGCCAAATTTCCGTGTGTTGCGTTCATTCCGTGTGTTCCGTACTCTCGCCTTTCTTAGCCTAATCCCATTGTGCAATAGCTTGCGAGGCCGCGTTTGACGACTTCGGCGGCGAGTTCCGGCGGTGTCTAATACGTCACGGGTCGCCCACTAGTAGAGCAACGCCCACTCTTTTTACATAATCCCGAACGTCGCAAACGCTTCGCAGGCACTCATGCCGTCTTCGATGGCTTTTCGCACCAGCTTTTCGCCGCGTGCTTTTTCGATGGCTTTGGTGAAGGCTTCTTCTTCGGCTGCTTGGGGAATGACGATCACGCCGTCCATGTCGCCGAACACAATGTCGCCAGGATTGATGCGGACGCCTTCGATTTCGATGGGGATGCGGAAGTCAATGACTTTGCCACGCGGGCCTTGGTCCTGGGCGTAACGACCACTTGAAAACGTGGGAAAGGCAAGGTGCAAAATGCCGAAGGTGTCGCGCGAATAACCGTCTACGACTGCGCCTGCGGCACCAAGTTTCATCGCCCGTGTGCTCATCAATTCGCCCCACAACGCATAGCGCGGCGAACCGCCCGTGCAGATGTAAATTTCGTTGGTCTGCAAATCGTCCAAGGCTTCGAGCATCAAGCCGAATGGCTTGGCCATCGCGGGATTGTTAGAGTTGGTTTCAGCTTCAGTGAAAACATCAGCCTCGAGTACAGGCATCGCGCGTCCGATAGCAACCATCTCGTTACGTAAGGGCTGCAAGCGCGGCGGCAGGAATTGATGTAGTAAGCCCATCTTATCCATCACATCGCCTACGACGGCAGTGAAGAGTTCTTGTTTCGCCAGCGTGAAAAGTTCGTCGTCTGAATTCCAAAGCAGCATAAAATAGCCTCTTCTCAGATGAAATTATCGAAATCAAGTGTAGTGCAGAGCTTACTGCAAGTAATAGGCGGCTGGAAGAAATATAACGCGGATGATGCGGATAAAACGGATTTACGCTGATTTTCTTTCGGTTCTAATGCGCGTGAATCGCTACCTCGGTGTCATCCACGTTCTAATTTCTTCTCTTACCAATTTGCAAGATTGTTCTCGCTCGGCAACTTCGTTATGCTGCTCAACGCAGAGAACAATTTCATTAACTGTGCAGGACTGAATGGCTCGTACCTTCATCATTAAATCGGATCAACCTCGCCCGGCTTCGCTTATCAACTATGGCAAAGAGTTGAATGATGAGCAGCGTGCCGTCGTGAACGCCGGTGGCGGGCCGTTGCTCGTGATCGCGGGCGCGGGTTCAGGCAAGACTCGCACGCTCACCTATCGCGTGGCACGGCTCATTGAACTTGGCGTTGCGCCGGGGCGCATCCTGCTCTTGACGTTCACGAACCGTGCGGCCCGCGAAATGCTCAGCCGGGTTGAGGCCTTGCTCAAAACCGACACACGCAAAACCTGGGGCGGGACGTTTCATTCCATTGGCAATCGCATCTTGCGCCGCCACGCTGTCAGCCTCGGTTATGAAAGCAACTACACGATTCTGGATTCTGAAGACGCGAAAGAGTTGATCGAATCGTGCATTGACGAAGCCGCGATTGATACCAAAGCCAAACGCTTTCCCAAAGGTGAAGTGTTGCGCGAGATGTTCAGCTTTGCCACCAACACCGATACGCCGCTCGAACAAGTTATCGCCAAACAGTACCCGCATTTCGAGCCGCTTACCGCACAAATCAAGCGCGTAGATTTTCTCTATCAGGATCGCAAGCTGGCGCGCAATGCGATGGATTATGACGATTTGCTGGTGAACTGGAAAAAGCTCTTGGAAATGAAGCCGGACATCGCCGCAATTTATCAGGATCAGTTTCAGCACATCCTGGTGGACGAATATCAGGACACGAACACGTTGCAAGCCGACATCATTGATTTGCTCGCGGCCAAGCACCGCAATGTGATGATCGTGGGCGATGACGCACAAGCGATTTTTGGCTGGCGTGGTGCGAACATCGAAAACATTCTCAGCTTTCAGAAACGCTACACGGACGCGCAACTTTTCAAGCTCGAAAGCAATTACCGTTCGACGCCGGAAATTCTGATGCTGGCGAATGCGGCGATTCACCACAACCGCAACCAATTTCCGAAAAACTTGCAAGCGATGCGACCGAGTCAGAATTTTGAGCCTGCGCTCGATTCCGTGCCGCGACGGGGATCAACAGGCAGCGTTTGTGGCGTCGCGGATTTTGGAACTGCGCGATGAAGGTGTGCCGCTCGACGAAATCGGTGTGCTGTATCGTTCGCATTTTCACGCGCTGGAATTGCAACTGGAACTCACCCGGCGCGGTATCCCCTACGAGATTCGTTCCGGCGTGCGCTTCTTTGAGCAGGCGCATATCAAAGACGTGACTTCGTATCTGCGCTTGATTGTGAATCCGCGCGACGAAATTGCGTGGAAGCGCGTGCTGAAACTGATTCCGAAAATCGGCAACGCGACAGCGTCACGAATTTGGGAACGGCTGGCCGAATCCAACGACGCGTTGGCGTTGGTAAAGCCCGATGTTTTTGGCAATGATGTAATTGCTCCAAGTCTGCCGAAAGGCGCGCAAACCGGCTGGCAGGAATTTGTCGAACTTATCAAAGCCTTGACGGATGAAGCCACAATCAATAACCCAACCAAGCAGATCGAAATCATTTTGGAGCGCGGCTACAACGAATATTTGCAGGCGACTTTCGAGAATGCCGAAGCCCGCGAAGAGGATTTAAAACAGCTTGCTCTGTTCGCCGGGCGCTACGACACGACAGAGCAATTTTTGAATGAACTAGCGTTGATTCAAACTGAATCAGGTGCCTTGACGGGCGAAGATGTTGTGATGGGCGGCGACGAAGACGAACGGCTGGCGCTGTCTTCGGTGCATCAGGCCAAAGGGTTGGAATGGCGCGTGGTGTTTTTGATTTGGCTTTCGGATGGGCGCTTTCCTTCGGCGCGGAGTTTGCGCGAACCGGAAGGCGAAGAAGAAGAACGCCGCTTATTTTATGTGGCCCTGACGCGGGCTAGAGACGAATTGTATGTTTGCTATCCAATTGTTGAGAACGAGCGCGGACGGCAAACGATTATTCAGCGTCCTTCCCGCTTCGTCCTGGAAGTCCCGCGCAGTCTATTCGAGGTTTGGAATGTGGATGAAGAAGCTGTAACGTTTGATGTGATTGAGGAAACGAAGCTAATAAATTAAGCTGCTGATTGCGATAGCGTATATGAAACTAAAAATCAGTCTTGGTATTTTGGCACTCTTAGTTATTGCTGCTTTCGCGTACTCCAATTATCACTTTGGCAAGTTTGCAATATCAGATGATATAGCCAAAGTAAGAGAGAAGGCTCTTCGATATATTCCCATCGGCAGTTCCATAGACCAAGCTCAACAAATCATGGAGACAGATAAATTTGAGTGTGAGAAAGTCCTCCGAGGCGATTTTATCGAACAGCAATATTTTCATAATCAGGTCGAACATAAAGGAATGAGTTTCCTACATTGCTCTAAACGCTTGGCTTGGAATATCGGATGTGATGGTCACTGGCAGATTGCTTTTGTAGATCAGGATGGAAAAGTCGCTGATGTGTTGGTTTCTTTTATTGCCACCTGTATTTAGCTAGATTGAAAGAGGTCACCAAATGAAAATTGAAATCCCCTACATCCAAGGATAGTCACTATGCCACAAACACAATATGACGTGATCGTCGTTGGCTCTGGCGCAGGCGGCGCAACTGCGGCCTACGTGCTGGTGAATAAAGGGCTGAATGTGATTCTGCTCGAAGCCGGGCGGATGCTTGATCCGACGAAGGACTTCAACACGCACACGTGGCCGTATGAACTTAAGTTTCGTGGACGCGGTAAGCCAGGCGAGTATGACGGCCTCTGGAAAATCAACGAATATACCGATCACCTGTACACCAATCCGCGCAAAGACAAATACGTTTCGAACCCTGAATTTCATTGGACGCGATTGCGTGCCATGGGCGGGCGCACAAACACTTGGGGACGTTCATGCTTTCGGCATGGGCCGATGGATTTCAAGACGAAATCCATGCAGGGCTTTGGTGAAGACTGGCCGCTTTCGTATGAGGATTTAGAACCCTACTACGACAAAGCGGAAACGCTAGTCGGCATTTCGGGAGCGAAAGAAAATTACTTCAATATGCCGGATGGCAAATATGCTGCGCCTGCGCACAAGCCGCGTTGCACCGAACTGTATTTGAAAAAGCAGGCCGCAAAGATTGGCGTGCCTGTCGTGTTGGAACGAACGGCAGTGTTGAGTACACCTTATGATGGGCGTCCGGGTTGTCATTACTGCGGCGCGTGCGGCAATGGCTGTGATGTGCGGGCGCGGTTTTCGAGCCTTGACGTCATCATCCCGAAACTGCAAACCAGGAAGAATTTCACGCTCCGTACTCATGCGGTTGCGCATCAAGTGTTGGTGGACAACAACGGCAAGGCGCGCGGCATTTCGTTCTTCGACGCCAACACCAAACAGCATTATGAAATCGAGGCGAAAGCGGTTGTGCTGGCTGCCAGCACGGTGGAATCCGGGCGCATTATGCTGAACTCGAAATCGCGCTTTCATCCCAGCGGCATCGGGAATTCGAGCGGCTTGATCGGGCATTACCTGATGGACAACGTGAAATCCGGCGGGATGGTGGGCGTGATTCCGGTGCTGAAAAATCGCAAGGTCGAAAACGATGATGGTGCGGGCGGAACGCACATCACGATTCCGCGCTTCAACTACAACCGCAAGAATAATTTTTATGGCGGCTACTTTATTCTCACAGGCTCCGGCTTTGGGCGCGGGATGAGTCGAAGCGCAGGATTGACGGGTTGGGGCGCAGCGATGAAGCAGCAAATTCGTGAAGAATACGGCAGTACGATCAGCTTGCGCGGTTACGGCGAGCGCTGGGCGGATTACGATAATTACTTCGAGATTGATCCGAATAACGTTGACGCTTATGGCATTCCGCAAGTGCGCTTTCACGCGGGAGACAAAGACAACGACAGAAAGATGATGGATGATATGTACGGTTGGATGGAGCAGATTTTGCGGGCGAGCAACGCCGAGATTCTGCCTCATCGCAAGTATATCGAAGCGATGGGCGATGCGACGCACGAATGCGGCTCAGCGCGGATGGGCGATGATCCGAAAACATCAGTGCTGAATAGTTTCAATCAATCGCACGATGTCAAAAATCTGTTTGTGACTGATGCGAGTTGTTTTGTTTCACTGCCCGGCACGCATGGCATCACGACGTGGATTATGGCTTTGTCGTGGCGCGCTTCGGAATACCTGGCTGAGCAAATGAAAAGAGGGGAAGTCTAATGAAGCGGAGCAGATTTCTATTCTTGGCGGGGCTGCTTTGGTCGCTACCAGTTTTCTCGCAAACAAAAGCTGTCGAAGCCGAAACGCAACGTTTGCAGTTTCAAGTTGCGCCGTTAACGACCAATGGTGATATCGGCACGCAAGTGCGACAGCAGCTGAAACATTTCAAATCGTCCATCGTGCATTTGCGCGCCTTCGTTGTGGGCGTGGATCGCATTACAGCGGCCAAGGTTGCGATTGAACAAGAACTCAAACAACGCAAATCGGAACCAGCCTTGACCATCGTTGCTGTGGGCGCATTGCCACGCGGCGTGCTCGTCGCGCTCGAAGCCGTGACGCTTGCCAGGAATGCTGTCAATCCGAATGGCATTGCGTTTGTCTCCGGGCAGGCAGGCAGCGCCGATAAGCCTGTACCGCAAATGTTGCCGCTGGCGGAAAAGGCGATGCGCGATTTGAATACTGTGCATCAAGCAGTTGGCATTGAGGCGAAAGATGTGCAGCGCATAACGTGCTTGATGACTTCGTTGCAAGATGTGAATGACGTTCAGCAGTTGGTGAAAACGACGTTTCCACAGGCGGCGGCAAGTTTTGTGCAACTACAACGTGCGCCTGTTCGCGGTGTGATCGAATGTGAAACTGTTGTGCGCTTACGCGTCAGCGTGAACGAACCGCTTAAATTCACCTTTGCCGATGCACTACCCAAATCACCCAACTTCTCGCACGTTGCATTGATTGGGGCAAAGCACGTAGTCTTTTCCGGCTCGCAGATTGCCACCAACGGACAAGAAGCAGAGGCGCGACGAACATTTGACGCTTAGACAATACGCTCAAAGCGGCGGGCACTTCCATCAAGCATGTCGCTATGTCGAGCCTTTTTCCGGTTTCGCAAGCGGCGTCAGATTTGATCCGCAAGACACGCTTCGACTTTTATGACAAGATGCGCCCGCCTGCCAGCACGATGATGATTTTTGAAGGACTCGCGGCTAACGCGGCTTTTGCCGTGGATGTGGTCGCGGTCAAAATAGATAAGTAATTTTGCTATAGGAGTACTATGACTGCACCCAAACCTGTTCATTCTGTATTAGCTTCGGATGAAGATTACCGCGTCACGGGCATTGAAGCTGTGATGACGCCCGCTTTATTGATTTATCCTGAAATTATTGACGCCAACATTAAAGCCACATTGCAATTGCTTGGCAATGATCCCAATCGCTGGCGACCGCACGTCAAAACCTCGAAACTGATTTTTGCTATGAAAAAGCTGGTCGAACAAGGCGTCGTCAATTTCAAATGCGCAACTACACTGGAACTGCAAACGGCGGCAGATGCAGGCGCAACGGACATCCTGCTGGCATATCCCGTCGTCGGTGCAAATGCGCGGCGCGTACGTGAATTGGCCGCAGCGATGCCGGACAAACGTATTTCTGCTTTGGTTGAAACACCGGAACAGGTGAACGCCTGGATCGGCAGCAACGTCAGCTTGTTTGTAGATGTGAACGCTGGGATGAACCGCACGGGCATTGAGCAGGAACATATTGACGACATTATTCGTGTGGCGCGTGCGATTGTGGAAGCAGGGCTTGAGTTTCGCGGCTTGCATAGCTATGACGGCCATGCTGGGCATTTGGATACCGTAGCGGTACATCACAATTATGACCACTTGCTGAAGGTGGTCGAGGTGCTCGCGCAAGCTGGCATTGCAGTCGAAGAAGTTTTGACTTCCGGCACGCCTGCGATTCCGCACGCGCTTTCCTATGCGGCGTTTGCCAATGCCCCGTTCGTGCATCGCGTGTCGCCCGGCACAATTGTGTATAGCGACTCAACCAGCCTCCGACAACTGCCCGCAGAATATGGCTATCGGCCTGCGGCAGTCGTGGTCTCAGCGGTGGTCAGTCACCCCACTGCCAATCGCATTACGTGCGATGCCGGACACAAGACGGTTTCGGCGGATTCCGGTGTGCCGACCTGTGCAGTGCTGGGACATCCTGAATTACAGCCCCACAAGCCGAGCGAAGAGCATTTGCCGATTGATGTGCCGGAGGGCATGCCATTACCTGCGATTGGCGAGTATTTATACTTGGTGCCGCGGCACGTTTGCCCGACGGTGAATAATTTCGATCACGCGCTGATGATCGAAAACGGTCGCATCACGGGCCTCGAAGCGGTCACGGCGCGTGGGCGCGAAATTCCGATTAAATTGTGAGGGATGATTATGGCTACGATGACAACCCACCTTACGTGGAAAGGGGAATTGCAATTTACGGGCAGAAATGCCAACGGCTTGGAGACCGCGATAGATGGCAATAGGCAAGCTGGCACCAGTCCGATGGAATTATTGCTGGAAGCGGTGGGCGGATGTTCAGCGATTGATGTCGTGTTGATTTTGCAAAAGATGCGCGAGCCGCTGGAACGATTGGAAGTCACGCTGGAAGGCACACGCAACGAAACGGAACCCAAGTATTTCACCGCCATAACCGCGCGCTTTGAGGTGTGGGGCGATGGCTTGAGCGAGGACAAAGTAGCGCGCGCGGTCAATCTTTCGTTTGCTAAATATTGCAGTGTGTTTCATTCGCTCAGGAAAGATTTGCACCTTACCGCCGAATTCCGCATGCACACGTCGCAAGCTGATTTGGCAAGTGAATATCAGACCGTTGAAATCACTGTGTCAGCATAGCTGAATCGAGCCAGATCGTGACCGGCCCGGAGTTGTGGATTTCCACCAGCATATCCGCGCCGAATTCACCCGTTTCGACTTTACAGCCGAGCGTGCGCAATTTTTCTACGAACAACTCACACAGCGGTGCCGCGAGTTCCGGGCGCGCGGCCTCAGTAAAGCTTGGTCGGCGACCTTTGCGGCAATCCGCATAAAGGGTGAATTGCGAAATGATCAGCATTTCAGCTTGCACGTCCAGTGCCGACAAATTGAACTTGCCCTCTGCATCCGCAAAGATGCGCAGGTTGACGATTTTGTTGATGAGCCGGTCAAGGTCGGCTTCCGTGTCATCGGTTCCGACGCCCAATAAAATTACCAGCCCTGTGTTGATCTCGCCGGTTACGCGGCCTGCAATCGTGACCTTGCCGGTGGTTACTCGTTGTAAAATTGCCCGCATAAAATAGTGAATGCCCAATCGCGTCACCTGACAAAAATCGTTTCTTGACTTTGGTTAGGCGGTTTGTCAGTATGCGCCTGATTTGACTTCGCCTGCGGTGGCCTCGCTAATGGCAGTTTTTGGAGGACACTGACTGTGCGCGAAATTACCTGCCGATCAATTTTCCTGAAATTCTCTCTGGTTTTTCTTAGTGGCTTAGCCGTTGCTCCTGGCTTAGCACAATCCCCGCCCTTACCTGACAATCTACCCGTGGCCGAATCTGCCAAAGAACCGGCGCTGCCAGGTATTGCGACCCTACACGTCGCCACTGGTGATGACCTCTATTGCGCCGGTTATATTCGCGCGACGGCACCGACAACGGAAATCAAAATTATCGGCGGTGAAGAGGAAAACAGAATTGCGCATTTTGGGCAAGGCGATGTGGTGTATTTGAATGCAGGGCGTTCACAAAACCTCCGCGCAGGAATGCTGTTTAGTATCACGCGTCCGATGGGCAAGTTTCGTTCTCCTTACAAGCGCCTGGGCGGCAGAGACCTCGGCGTCTTTGTGCGTGAGCTTGGGGTGATGCGGGTAATAGCCGTTCAGGGACAGACTGCGACCGCGCGCATTATCGTTTCTTGCAGCGATATTCAGCTCGGCGACTTACTGGTTACGTTTACCGAGCGGAGTGCGCCGTCAACCAATATCAGCCAGCCCCTCCCGCGCTATCAATCCGCCACTGGTAAGGTTGCGGGACGCATTGTGCTGCAACGCGAACAACGCGAACATCTTAGCCCGCGCGATGTGGTCTACATTGATCTGGGGAGAGAGGAAGGCGTACAGGTGGGCGACACGTTCACGATCTATCGCCAGCAGCCGGATGATGCCAACATCTTCAAGTTCAACGATGATGATATAACGCTGCGGCAAAGCAACGATTATGAAAGCGACAAATTCAAAGGTGGCAAATATTCCAACGACCATCCGTATGAATCCCGGCAGCAGGTAAAAAACACGCGCCCTGCGATTCCACAAAAGATTGTGGGTGAGTTAACCGTGATCGCCGTGGAAGGAAAATCCGCGACCGCCATCGTCACGCGCACCACACAGGAAGTCCACACGGGCGATTGGATCAGCTCAAGGTAATTCCCGCTCAGCCCACGCAGACGCCATAAAAAGAAGGCGCGTAGTTTAGCACTGCGCGCCTTCTTGATCTGGGAGCAACGTATTATTTCCCCGTAAAGTTGGGCGGGCGTTTTTCCATAAACGCGCGCACGCCTTCCTTATGGTCTTCAGTCATGCCGCAACGCAAATGGGTTTCGGCTTCACGGTCAAGTACCGTGCGAAAATCATTGCTTTGCGCCAGGTTGATGTTGGCTTTCATGTAGCGATAGCTGGTCAACGGGCCGTGCGCGATGCGCGTGGCGATTTCGTTGACTTGTGCGGTCAGTTCATCGTGCGCTACAACGCGATTGATAAGGCCAAGCCGATGCGCTTCTGTGGCGTCAAGGATGTCGGCCAGAAAGAACATCTCTTTGGCTTTAGCTGCGCCGACGTAACGCGCTAATGTCCATGTCGTCCCAAAATCGCCGCCGAAGCCAACTTTCGCGTACGCCGTTCCGAGCTTCGCTTGTTCTGATGCAATGCGCAAATCACACGACAGGCAAATCCCCAGCCCCGCGCCCATCGCAAAACCGTTCACTGCTGCAATCGTGACTTTCGGCAGGTTGTAGAGCAACCACGATAATTCCTGGGCCTGTCGCAAGCCGTCAATTTGCTGTTCCAACGTTTGTATCGGATCACCTTCACGCGCCATCATCGAAACGTCACCGCCCGCACAGAATGCGCGTCCTGCGCCTGTCAGGACAATGGCACCGATGGCGGGATCGCTTCCCCATTGCCTGAGCACTTCGATGGCTTGCCCAATCAAATCACGGCTCAAGGCGTTGAGCTTGTCGGGACGATTGAGCATTAATGTTGCGACTTTGTTTTCGACCTGCGTAAGAATGATTTGTTCTGACATGACTTTTTCCTCCGATTGGCTCAGCGCGGATTGAAGTTGGAATGCAACGCGCCGCCTTCGAGTGGAATAATATTGCCGGTCATCAAATCCGGGCCGGTA
The DNA here is from genome assembly GCA_963794955.1 of uncultured Acidobacteriota bacterium. GTDB lineage: Bacteria > Acidobacteriota > Blastocatellia > RBC074 > RBC074 > JAFDVL01. The sequence goes on along the minus strand of CAWCGF010000001.1, from coordinate 10,185 downwards.
ATGACATGGACGATGGCACCTGCCACATCTTCAGCTGTACAAACCTGGTGGAGCAAGACGCGCTCTTCCGTGTGCTGTTTCGCCGCTTCGTAAGCTGCTGCGCCCAGGCCGTCTTGTAACCAACGTGTCGTGATCATCCCCGGCGCTACTGCATTCACACGCACGGTCGGCGCAAAGACACGTGCCAGCGTCACGGTCATATTATTCAGCGCGGCTTTGGAGGCGCAGTAGGGAATTGAGCTTCCTGTGCCGGCGATTCCGGCCACGCTGGACACATTCACAATTTCGCCATTGCCTGAAGCCGACAAGGCGGCGCGCGCTGCCCGTGAACATTGAAATGTGCCGATTACGTTAGTCGAAAAAATCCGATCCCAGTCTTCCAGCCCCACACCTTCCAAGTTGTCGTGCTTGATGAACGAGGTCACGCCCGCATTGTTGACCAGGATGTCCAATCGCCCAAACTCGCGCACGGCAAGGTCAATCATTCGGCGACAAGCGGCATCGTCCGTCACATCCGCCTGCACTGCAATACCGCGCACGCCGAGCGCAGCGATGTCAGCGGCAGTTTGTTCAGCGTCCTCTTTCGAGCGACTGTAGTTGATAAGTACCGCACAACCTCGGCGTGCGAGTTCGAGTGCTGTTGCGCGACCTACGCCTGTTCCGCCGCCTGTGATGACAGCCGCTTTGCCTGCTACTTCCATTTTTTATCCTCCGAAAGCTTCGTGGTTTGATTTGTATTTGAGTCTGACTACGGTACCATACCGACCGGTTGGTCAGTCTAGGCTTTGCGTTATAACGTGTCAATCAAGCAAGGGTAACTACACAGCAGCAGTAGCGAAAAATTAAGAGGCTTTCGTGTGAATTCTAATTCCGATTCTGCCCAGTTGGCAGGCCCTCTCACAGGCGTAAAAATTCTGGATTTTTGCAGCTTCATTAACGGTGCCTACAGCGCCGCAATGATGGGCGACCTGGGGGCAGAGGTTATTAAAATCGAACCGCTCACGGGTGATCTGGCGCGCGCGTGGGGGCCGTTTCTCAAGGGCGAAAGCCGCTTCTATCAGGCTTGGAATCGCAACAAACGTTGTATCGCGCTTGATCTGACAGCGCAGGCGGGGCGCGACATCGTGTATAAACTGGTGCGCGATGCGGATGTGGTGATTGAAAACTTCCGTTCCGGCGTAACCGAAAAGCTGGGCATTGACTATGCAATCTTGCGCGAACTCAATCCGCGGCTGATCTATTGCTCTTCCACCGCCTTCGGATCAAAAGGGCCGCAGCGCCATCGCCCCGGTTATGATCCCGTGCTGCAAGCCCTGAGCGGCATCATTCGTGACAACGCGCGCTTCAGCGGCACTCCCGCGCTGCTGCCCGTGGCGGTGTCGGACTATCAGGCTTCGATGTTAGTGATCACTGGCGTGCTGTCGGCGCTTTATCACCGCGAACGCACGGGCGAAGGACAACGGCTCGAAACGTCTCTGCTGCAAGCGGTACTGTCGGTTCACACGCATTACTTTATCGAAACGCTGGATTGCGAAGAGGAAGGCGCGGTGGGCATTTATCCTTACCGTTTGTTTGAGACGCAGGATGATCGCATTTTCATTGCAGCGGGCACGGACAAGTTCTGGCGCATGCTGTGCGAAGTGCTGGGCGTCGCGGAACTCGGAACCGATTCGCGCTACGATCAAAACGGCAAACGTACCGCGTGCGCGGCAGCATTGACTGCTTTGCTGCAACCGCTTTTCAAGCAAAAGACAACCGCCGAATGGGAACATCTATTAGTCGAAAAAGGGGTGCCATGCGGCGCGCTAAATAGCTATTTTGATTTCCTGAACGACCCGCAAGTCACAGCGATGGAGATGAATCCTGTGCTGACGCATCCGGTCATTGGCGAGATGCGCGTGCCAGGCATTCCCGTTCATTTCGAGCGCACGCCGGGCGCGATTCAACGTCCGGCTCCATTGCTGGGGCAGCATACCGCAGAGATATTGCGCGAGCTTGGGCTTGATGAGACGGAAGTGGCGAGACTGCGCGAAGAGAAGGTTATTTGAGCAACTGTACAGCAAACTTTCCAGTTTGCTGATGACTTCCGCGCGGATCGTTAGGGAAAGTCGCAGCAAACTGGAAAGTTTGCTGTACTCTTTCTGAAGAGGGAAAATTTATGATGACCCCAGAACAATCCATCAACGTACAGGATTTGTTTTCACTCAAGGGCAAAATCGCCGTCGTCACGGGCGGCTCGCGTGGCATTGGCTTAATGATTGCGCGTGGCTATTTGGAAGCGGGCGCGAAAGTCTACATTTCGTCGCGCAAAAAAGAAGCGTGTGATGAGACTGCGAAACAGCTTTCCGAAGTGGGCGAATGTCTTTCTATCCCCGCCGACCTTTCGACTGTTGAAGGCTGTAAGTTTCTCGCCGATGAAGTCAACGCGCGCGAGCAGGCATTGCACATTCTTGTGAACAATGCTGGGGCAGTATGGGGCGCGCCGCTCGAAGACTTCCCGGAAGTCGGCTGGGACAAAGTGATGGACACGAACGTCAAAGGCATTTTCTTTTTGACACAGCATTTATTGCCGCTGCTCGAAAAGGCTGCGAGTCCCAGCGATCCGGCGCGTGTTATCAACACCGGTTCGATTGACGGCCTCAAGGTGCCGAGCGTGGAGAATTATTCGTATTCGCCCAGCAAAGCCGCTGTCCATCACCTGACGCGCGTGTTGGCTGTGAAGCTGGGGCGACGCAACATCACGGTCAACGCCATTGCGCCAGGGCCATTTGAAAGCAAGATGACAGAATGGATGCTCGACAACTTCCGCGACAGTATCGAGTCGCATTGTCCACTAGGGAGAATCGGCAACCCTGCTGATATGGCCGGCGTCGCAATTTACCTGGCATCGCGCGCTGGGGCGTATGTCAACGGCGTCGTGATTCCAGTGGATGGTGGCATTTGCATTAACTAGCTGGAAATCATTTTTCATCCACGAAGGAACACGAAGATTCACGAAGATTTTCGGCCTGTATTTCTTCGTGCTACTTTGTGTGGCTTCGTGGATGAGGGAAACAAAGAACACCTTATGCTCTCACAACAAGCGCCTTCATTTTCTTTGCGCGGTTTGGATGGCAAGGATTATCCGCTGCCAACGAACGGATCGTTGCTGATGTTCTTCGAGACAGATTGCCCAACTTGCCAGTTGACATTGCCGTACCTGAATCGGCTGGCACAGCGACTGCCTGCGGCAACGATCCTCGGCATTTCGCAGGACGACGAAGCGGCAACGCGCGAATTTGTGGCACAGTTGCACGTCGCCTTTCCGGTCAGACTTGATGCGGGCTGGCAGGTTTCGCAGCACTATAATCCCACGGCAGTGCCAACGCTGTTTCTGCTGGATCAGCAAGGCAACATCCTCCGCACGCAAACCGCTTTCGATAAAGCGGAACTGAACGACATCGCGGCCTTAATGTGCGAAGCCGCTGGCATGGAGCCGTTTGTCTTGGCCGAAGCATTTGATGGGAACCCCGCGAGCAAGCCCGGCTGTACCTCGCGCCATCTCGAACCACAAACAGAGGACGCGGCGGCGGCGGCCATCAATCTGTATGCACCGCGCGGCAACCGTGCTTCTCATATCGAACTCGGCGATGGCGTTGACCCTGAGGAATATTGCCTGCAAGCGGGGTTTGATCCGTTGCCTGTGGTTCCGCCAACCATCGCGCGCGTCGAAAGAATGTTACGCGCCACTTCACTCGCGCCTGAAGAAGTGATTGCGTTGGTGCCGCCGAACTATGGGCAAGCAACAGTCGAAAAGATTGCAGCGAGCGCGGTGATGGCGGGCTGCGTGCCGGAAATGATGCGCGTCTTGCTGCCGCTGGTGCGCGCCACGTGCGACGAGCGGTACAACATTCACGGCATACAGGCGACGACGCATTTTGCCGCGCCGCTCGTGATTGTGAATGGCCCGATCCGGCGCGAACTTGGCTTTGCTTCCGGTAGCAATGTCTTTAGCAACGTTGCCCGTGCGAACAGTACGCTCGGACGCGCATGGCAATTGATCCTGACAAATATCGGCGGCGCACGCCCCGGCGAAATGGATATGTCGGCGCTGGGTAATGCTGGCAAATTCGCGCAGTGCATTGCCGAAAACGAAGAAGAAAATCCGTGGGAACCGTTGCACGTCGAACTTGGCTTCAAGCCTGAACAAAGCACGGTCACGCTCTTCGCTGCCGAACCGCCGCGTGGTGTCAGCGAGCATAACGCGCGCACCGGAAGAGGCGTGCTGAAAGCCCTCAGCCGCGCGTTGGCAACGATTTGGACGTATCGTATGTGTCTCGCCTTTGAAGCCTTTGTGGTGCTTTGCCCGGAACACGTAAAGACGTTGCATCGGGATGGCTTCACCAAGCAAAACGTGCGCGAGTTTTTGTTTGAGAACACAGGCATCCCGCTGCGCGCTTATGACGATGACGATGGCGAAGGCGTGCAATACACGAAGATGTACGAACAAGTCACGATTGACGGTGAGCCGTGCTATCGCAAATTTGCTAAGCCTGAACAACTCAACATCATCGTCGCAGGCGGCACCGCAGGCAAGTTTTCTGCTGTGCTGGGAAGCTGGGCGACGGGGCCGCGCGGTTCCCAGGTCGTGACTTATCCGCTTGATTGAGCAAACGAATCTACAGCAAACTTTCCAGTTTGCTGATGACTTCTGCGGGAGACCCTTGCGGGAGACAGCAGCAAACTGGAAAGTTTGCTGTACATCGAATCAGTACACGAAGGAGCACAAACATGCCAACAATTCTTATCAACCCCTTCAACGAATCACCGCGCGAACCACGCAAATCCGCGCTGAAACTCAATAGCCTGGCAGGCAAAACCATCGGGTTGCTTGACATCAGCAAACCTGGCGGAAACCTTTTCCTGGATCATTTGGAAGGGCTGCTGAAAAATCGCTTTGCCGTCAAAGACGTCGTTCGCATTACCAAGCCAACCTTCACCAAACCTGCGCCCGACGCGGTGATCGAACATTTATTACAAGCACGCTGTGACGGCGTGATTGAAGCACTGGCGGATTGAGGGTCGTGTACGACGTGCAGTTTGCACGATGTGACGAAACTCGAAAACTTAGGCATTCCAGCAGTCGCCGTGGCGACCACGGAATTTATGACTGCTGCCCGTGCCCAAGCGAGTGCGTTGGGGCGCGCCGATTATGATGCGATTTATGTCGCGCATCCGATACAAGATCAAACTAAACAAGAAATCGAAGCCAAGGCTGAAGCCGTACTGGAAGAAATTCATGCGCGGCTGGTAATGTAGGGCAAACTTTCCAGTTTGCTCAAGTTTTCATCAAGTGTGATTACCTAAGACAGGAGCAAACTTTCCAGTTTGCTCTACATTTTCGAGGAGCAACCAATGTCATCTACTAATCGCCAATTCGTTCTCGCCGCAAGACCCGTTGGCTTGCCCAAAGAATCCGACTTCAATCTGATCGAAACGCCTATCCCCACGCCGCAAGAAAATCAATTCGTGGCGCAGGCGCTCTATCTTTCGGTTGATCCGTATATGCGTGGTCGCATGAACGATGTGAAATCCTACGCGCCTGCCGTGCAGACTCGGCGAAGTGATGGTCGGTGGAGTCGTCAGCAAAGTCGTCGCATCGAAGCATCCCGCTTACCAAGTCGGCGATATTGTGTCCGGCAATTTCGGTTGGCAGGAATACGCGCTCTCGGACGGCAAAGGCGTGCGCAAAGTGGATGCGAGTCTGGCTCCGATTTCGACGGCGCTAGGCGTACTGGGAATGCCCGGGCTTGACCGCATATTTTGGCTTGCTCGATATTTGCAATCCGCAACCCGGCGAAACGGTTGTTGTCTCCGGCGCAGCAGGCGCGGTCGGTTCTTACGTCGGCCAAATTGCCAAGATCAAAGGCTGTCGCGTCGTTGGCATCGCGGGTTCCGATGACAAGATTGATTATTTGGTCAATGAACTGGGCTTTGATGCGGCGTTCAATTACAAGACCGTTGATAACTACTTCGGCAAATTGCGGGAGCTTTGCCCGCAGGGCATTGATGTGTATTTCGATAATGTCGGTGGCGAAATTACGGATGCAGTGCTACGGCAAATCAACTTGAAAGCGCGCATTTCCATCTGCGGTCAGATTTCGCAATACAATCTGGAAAAGCCGGAAATGGGGCCGCGCCTGCTTGGTATGCTGATCGTCAGCCGCGCCAAGATCGAAGGCTTTCTGGTGTCCGATTATGCCGCTCGGTTTGACGAAGGGATTCAGCAACTGGCCGCGTGGATCAAGGAAGGAAAGCTGCAATACCGCGAAAACGTAATCGAAGGCTTTGAGAACATGCCGCGTGCCTTTATCGGCTTGCTGCAAGGCGAGAATACGGGTAAGCAAGTTGTCAAAGCGTAGGAGAGGATTTTACTGACTGACCCAAAATTGCAGCGGCTTACGCGGTGTAAGCCGCTGTTTTTATGCAACGCAGTTCAGAAGAACAACTTCAATCCAAACTGAATATGTTGCAGGCTTTGTGTGAAGCCAGCGCCATATTATGCACCTGTCTTGACTTTTGCCCCCCCCCTTCAACTACTGTGCCATACTTCTACTGCAAACCACAAAGTTTGATTTTTGGACAAAAAAGTTTGGAGTCGTTCATGCCGCTCCAAACGAAAAGTAGTTTGGTCTTCAGCACACTCAGCGAACACCATTCTTCGTCCAACACTTTGCCCCCAATATTTTGCGAATGCCGCAGGGCGTTTGTTGGAATCTATTTCTTCGACAGCGGCGTACCAACTTGGAGGAAGCTTTGCATGGAACGATCTACGAAAGACGAATTACTCCCTCTTTATTTTGAAATGCCAGAAGAGCAGCGGCGCAAGCTGTTTGCCAATACTGCGCGAACGGCAGAAATCTTTGGCGTGTCGCAACGCACGATTCAGTTTTGGATCGAAAGCGGCTGGATTCGCGCTATTACCATCGGTAAGAAATATCAGGTCTACTTGAACTCGGTGAAGGAGTACATTAGCCGCAAGAACTAACGTTTTATTTTGCAGCAGAGGCTTGCCCTCGTTCTCCCCAGGCCATTCGCGTAATTCACGTATTTCGCGCCACACGCGCAAGTCGCGCTATTCGCGCAAGACGCCGCCTGTTTCTTGTGATACTTCTTCGCTCGCATTCCCACAAACCAATAACAATTCAACATCCACAAGGAGACCAAATGAAACGGAGATTTCTGTCTGTATTTTCTATCGTAGCCGTTTTGGTGGCAGGTTCTTTTGCTTTCAGCAGCTATGTCAAAGGCAAAGCTCAAACCCCAACACAAAATCCCAAAGTCACAACACCGGAATACAGCCCGCTCCCGGAAACAGTGCTTTACAAACATCTCTTCCATCACCACGAAAAGCTGGCGAAGAAAGCCGATGATGAAGAAAAGACGGGGAAAGATGGCGCAGTATATCGGGATTTTTACAAGCGCCAAGCCAAATTAACAGATGCCCAAGCGAAGGACTTGGATCGGGTTGCAAAAGAAACCGACAAAGAAGTGATTCGCATTACTTCACAAGCACAAGATATCATTCAGGCTGCAAGAGCGCAGTACCCAACCGGCAAAGTTCCCATTGGACAAAAGCCTCCGCCTCCGCCTGGCGCTTTGGCCGATTTACAGGAACAACACGACGCCGTCATTGAACAAGGGCGCGAGAAACTGAAGCAGGCATTTGGCGAAACTGATTTTGCAAAATTCGATGGTTTTCTACGGCGTTTTATGGGGCCGCAGGTGAAGGTTGACAAGAAAGTTGATCGTGTCCCGCCATCCAGCCAAAAAGAAAAATCGAAAAAATAGCTCTCTGAGCAACGAAAAATCAGTTAACCTAACCGGGAGGATTTATGAAGCGTTCTTTTTTTCTTAGCCTGATCTTTGCTTTTGCATGTTGCTTATGTGCCAACCAAACCGCACAGGCACAGTATGCAGAAGGAATTTCAGCCATCACTTATGATCCATCTGCACAGATGATTTTTACCTATTCGGCAACAGAAGTTGATTTCAACACGTCGTATTATTACGACGCTTATGTTTGTGGCTCGCTTTACAACAATGTCATGCTTGGGATGGGTTGCGAAGGAGACCCAAATGAAGACCGGATAGCCGAAGTTTATTTACAGACCACTGCTCAATATAACCAAGGCTATCTGTTGGTCAGCAATCATTATGTGGAAGGTTATTTTGAAGTATGGGAACCAACTTGGGGGTACTATGGATATTGGGACCCCTATGGGTATGATTTCCTTCCCGGCGGTAGTTATCCTGGCGGTTACACCTTCTTGCCTTCCGGGCAGACAGTTACTCAATACGGACAAATTTATCTCGGTGACACTTCTGTATGGCTGTTCGTCTATACGAATATTCCCGGACAAATTGATAGTCTTGGCTTCAAAGGCGACCATCAAATACATGAGTATGGAAATGGCACAACACCACCAGCAACTCCCCAACCGATAGATGATGGAGATCAAGGTGAGGCAATATGGTACAGAACTCCACCCGGCTCAAAGCCCGCTGCGTACACGCGAGGAACAAAGCCTAAGATGAATATTTGGATCCAATTTAATCAAAGTGTCCCTGCTAATACAGCAGTCACAGTCAGAGCCAAATATAACAATACTACTGTTGCTACAAAAACGACCTCCATTCAAGGATCTGGCCCCAAAATTTCAGACATTGAGATGAACGCTAATCTTGAAAGCGATACATCAAAAGTGCTGATTGGGAATTATACTCTTGCCTGGGAACTAACTTATGATGGGCAAACCTGGCTCTCATTGGGCAACAGCGGGCCGCATAAGATTTACTGGACGTGGGATACACCTAAAACGGATCCTTTTGTTGTTGATTTCACAGCGAGCGTTAAATATACCTATGCTCCTATCTATGACCGGGCATTGGAAATAGCTTGTGGCAATGCGAATGGAGCTTCTACGATTGAAGGTATTGTGCAAGCTAATAATACAGGCGTTTTTTCCAACGCAACTTATGATTCCAATGTCTTCCCTATTACTGTACATCCGCTTCAAGCCTATGTTAATTCAGAAACAGAAGGTAGCAACTGCACGACGCATGCGAGTTTACTTACCGGTCTTCTGAAAAGCATTGGGATAGATGCCACAACTAAATATTTATGGGGTGGGGTTCTTACGGAAAGACACAATTACAACTACGTTAAATCTGGCCTCCCCCCAGAAAACGTCTCGATAAAAATAACGCGGCCTGCTTATCAAAGGTCTGTCTTTGTAGTAGAGGCTAATCCTCATTTCAAATTTCACGCACTGACTTCTGTACTCAACAAGAATTATGATCCTTCTTATGGACTGCAAGATGTGAGCATTCAGGCAGAAGAAGCCTATAATCCCGCGACCAGCATGTTCGATGCTAACCATATTGCCTGGACAGCAGCATATACTGGTAATGGTACCAGTGGCACACTGCCTACTTGTCCACATAACTAATGACTCTCGTAATATTTTGGAGGTAATACATGTCAAAGATCACATCGCTAATTCTACTGACCCTACTAATGGCTACATTTCCCAGCGAAAGCATTTCCCAAACATCTCATAGGAAAATGTCGCGGGATTACGAACGCAAAATTCTTGAGAAAGAAAAAGGATGGCGACTAGCTGAAAAAACGTGGGAAGAGACATATTCAAAAAATATTTGGGGATCCACAAACGGACATATAGTGATACAAATTCACAAGTACGACTCGCCGGAAAAGGCATTGAAGATGATTAGAGATATAAAAACTGCTCATGCGGCTGGAACGCCGCAGGATATTCAAGGGTTGGGAGATGCTGCCTACGAATTGAGTGCTGGGGGAACAGTTCGTTCTATAGCCTTTGTGAAAAGCTCTTACTTCGTTACGCTTGTTCCCGACTCTGCTGCAAAGGTAGGTATAGATGCTCTGCGCCGATTTGCTAGACATGTACTAGATGCTATAGAAGGCAAATAGGATAGGGTTATTTCAGTATTCTCTAAAGCCGAGGCACTACCCTAGGAGGTATTGCCTCGGCTTTCCTTTGCGGCTCGTCAGAACAACAGCTTCAACCCAAACTGAATGCGTCGTGGTTGCTGCGCCGAACGAACGCGACCAAAGCTTGGCGAGCCGACAAAGTTATCCGGCAAATCAAAATTCACCCGATT